>JAHHHC010000050.1 GCA_019359515.1 Desmonostoc vinosum HA7617-LM4
TTCAAACAAAGCCGTAAACGCTGGTTTGAAGGTAATAGCTGTAAATCCAAATGGTACTAGTCAAGAATGTTCTAGTTGTGGTCACAAAGTTAAAAAGCCGCTATCTCAAAGAGTACATAACTGTCCTATATGTCATACAAGTTTGTGCAGGGATTTAAACGCGGCTATCAACATAAAGGCGCGTGGGACGCACGCCCTTAAAGCTCAATTAATGTCTTCATAGAAGAGTCATTGAGAAGCCCGCGCTGTACTCGAAGAGTCAGCGTCGGGTACGTCACTAACGAGGAATCCTCAGTGATCGCCTTTGCCTTTCATAATCCAGTCAAGCGATTCTGTAAAGATAGAATTTTCTCATCTCAGCGAATCGTGCAGCAAATGAGATTGAGAATCTACTAGCGTGTCAAGGCTAAAATAGTGTAATAGCCGTAGGTTGGGGAGCCACTCACGTGCGGGGGTTCCCACCGTTGAGGGAAGTGGCGTTTGAGGAACCAAACCCAACACCGAGATACATGTTGGGTTTCGCTCCGCTCAACCCAACCTACAATTTTTTTGCAACATTTAAGGCTAGACACGCTACTACCTAAGTAAACCCACCTCGTCAAGAGAGTGAAGCGATCGCCATTTTTCGTCAATTCTGATATGGGTGTGATTATGGGCGATAACTTCGTTAAGCTTCTCTTCTCCTTCGGAGACGCTAACGCGAACGAGACGCTCCGCGTAGCTTGCTTAAGCGTAGGATACGCTAACGCATCTGTCGGTTTGCTATCGTTATAATCTAAGCTAGATGCCAATAAAATCAAGTTTTCTATGACTTCACCTATAAAAATTCGCACTAGAGCGATCGCCCTAGTGTAACAATTACCGAAAGAATCTTTAGTAAAGGCAATTGAAAGAAAAATATAAACAGTTCCGAGAATTAATCAGCTATCTCAACTGTTTTGATGCTTAATTGCTAGCCAAGATATTAGATAAGAGAGAGTTAAGGAAATGACACAAGCACTACAAAAACTAGTTACATTTGATGAATTTTTAGAGTTTTTAGCAACACAACCAGAAAATATCCGGTATGAATTACACGATGGAGATATTATTCAAATGCCCCCACCATCAGGGAAGCACGAGCTAATTGTAGCTTTTTTAACAATTATTTTAGGTTATGAATGCCTTCGCCTTAAACTTTTTTACGGTATACCTAAAACCGCTACAGTGAAACCAGAAAATAAAACGTCAGGGTACTATCCAGATGTTTTATTAATAAATTTTTCCAACTTGAGCAATGAACCACTATGGGAAAAACAATCAATCCTTAGTAAACCAGAATCAATACCATTAGTAATTGAAGTGGTCAGTACTAACTGGAGAGATGATTATCATAAAAAGTTTGCTGATTATGAAGAAATGGGTATTCAAGAATATTGGATTGTAGATTATGCAGCTTTGGGTAGCAAAGAGTTGATAGGCGATCCCAAACAGCCAACAATCACAATTTACTCTTTAAGTGATGAAGGTGAATATAGGGGAAAAAAATTTAGAGGTAACGATCGTATAGAGTCGCTAATATTTCCAGATCTAAATCTGACTGTAGAACAAATTTTTGGTGCGCGTTATTGACCTCGCCACTTTTTCTCAATCCTTATATGGGTGCAATCATGAGCAATCGCTGATTAATTATGCATTTGAGCGCCTGAGAATTCAAAAAGCGATCGCCATTTTTCGTCAATTCTGATATAGGTATGATGATAAGCGATCGCCTATTGAACTCAACGAAAGCAACTTCTGTCGTCCCGGAAGTAACTTCTGCCGCGACGTTTCCGTATTCCGCGCAGCCGGAAGCAACTTCTGTCGTCCCAGAAGTAACTTTTGCCGCGACGTTTCCGTATTCCGCGCAGCCGGAAGCAACTTCTGTCGTCCCGGAAGTAATTTTTGCTGCGACGTTTCCGTATTCCGCGCAGCCGGAAGCAACTTCTGCTTTGACATTTGTTTTAGAAGACTATAAGTTATTTTTTTTACAAAAACCAATAATTTTACGTATGACAATCTGGGAAACAATTGTCCACTATAGAGTTATGAGAATTTTAAGAAATGAGTATCAATTATGGCAAGACAAAAACGTAATTCCGGTGTTCTCAGTAAGGCAGAGATGCGTCTAGCCTGCGTCAAATCAATTAGTCCAACGCTAGATATTGGAGTGGGCTTAACAGTTAAAAATTATACTGATAAAATTGCATCTCTACGTGAATCTCTGGAAACTTACAATACTATCCTCTCTACTATTGATGTTTTATCAACTCAGATTGCTGAAAAAGAAAAAGATTTAGCAGACTACTCTCAGCAAATTTTGCTTGGCGTTGCTTATAAGTTTGGTAAAAATAGCCATGAGTATCAAATGGCTGGAGGAACTCGTAAAAGCGATGTCTACGACAGGCTACGCAAGCGGCGTACTGCGCGTCAAACTAATACCGATCATACCCCGCCCTCAGCCGCTCTCGATGCATCAAGCTGATTGGTAGTCACAATTTGATGGTGCATTGAGCGATCGCGCTAATTGCTAAAATGCGATAAATGCGATCGCTATGATGTTGAACTGCTTTTCTAGTAATCAAAGAATAAATTGTTGCATTATACTTTTACTCGCGTTCCCATCGTGACGCAAGTACAAACAACAGATTTAATCGTGACGCAATCGCATGTTAGTAAAAGTTTCAGTTAATTTCCCACTTCACATCAGCACTTGAAAGTGTTAGCTATTGTTGTGGCAGTTAACGCCGATAGGTGAAAGCAGATGTTAGGTATATTCTTGCGATCAGTAAAACGACGTGGAAAAACACAACTATGCATTGAAAAATAAAATAGACTTAAACTCTTTTTCTTCGTGCTTTTTGCTCCTTGCTTTCTACTTTATCTCAATAATAAATATTCACGCCGACCTACTCAATACTTGAGAAAGTATAAAATAAAACTTTTTTTGGCGGTAAATCATTTGTAATAGTAATTAACCCTTAGTTAGCAAGATAGCTCTGTGCTTTCGGAGTATACTAATGAGCTTGATTAACCTAGATCTAGTGTTTAACGCCATTACTAGCATTGCTAATCCTTTAATTAAAGAAAAAATTCTGCGTAGTGAAACTGTAATTAAGTTACTCCAACAATTTCATCTAGATCCAGAGCATCCACCTGCTGATTTTAGCGGTGTTTACGCTTACGCCTTAGTAGAATATGGTGTAGGTAAACCAAAACCATTACTGGAATTATTTCGACAAGAAGCAATTAAACAAGCTTTTCGCACAGCATTAGACCATAACAATCCCTCAATTCTGCTTTCTGAGGTTGATACTTTTCTCGATGCTTATGCATTGGGCGATGATATCAGAGGTTTGCAACTTGATGTCAGACGAGAGGTAGCTGAATTTGCGACGGTATTTATCGAAGTGGCGAAACGTAGTCGTACACCTGCTGATGTGTTGATGAACCAAAAAATAGGTTCTCTACATAAAAGGATTGCAAGTATCCAAGAACAACTGGAAAGATTACCAACGCTGGAGGGAATTCGCACAGAAATCGCCAGGTTAGCAGTTGAAAATTATCCCGCATTACCAGGAACTGCAACTGCAACTAACAACAAGACACTTCGCGTCTACGCCTTAGCCCAACAAATGCGAGGATGGTTTGAAACCTTGGGCTATAGCTTTGAAAAGTATGAAATCTGGACAGAGGAATATTTTGAATGGATTATCAATATCCCAGTACGTCGCAGTTATGACCGCATTCTTGTACGTGGCGTGGCGGGAGAAGTAGGACTGAGTGATGTAATGGCCTTGCGTTCCTCAGTTGATGAGCAAAAAACTGATGAAGGGTGGTTAGTAACTACCCGCCGTATTTCCCGCGCCGCCAGGGATGAAGTTAAAAAGGAAGAAAATCATCGCCTTGACTGCTTTACATTTGACGAACTAATTGATTTAGATGCTGACTTTAGCGGGTATCTCGACTGGCTAGAAGCAGAAATCAAACGTCGCCAAATTGATACCAAGTATGTACCGCTTGCTTGCACCAAAGAAGAAATTGATTTAGTAACTAAGCGGCGCATCGGGGTGAGTCGATATGAAGCAGAAGACGGTTGGATTAATGGTTACATTGACCTTTGGCTTGATGACCCTGCCAAAGAGCATATCTCAATTCTAGGAGAATTTGGCACAGGTAAAACTTGGTTTGTCTTTTACTATGCTTGGACAGCACTGCAACGTTACCGCGATGCTCAAAAACGTGGTGTTGAACGTCCCCGTCTTCCTTTGGTAATCACTTTACGTGACTTTGCTAGGGCGCTAAATGTGGAGAATGTTTTGGCAGGTTTCTTTTTTACCCAACACAATATTCGCATCAACAGCGAAGTTTTTGACCAACTTAATCGCATGGGTAAATTGCTGCTGATTTTCGATGGCTTTGACGAAATGGCAGCAAAAGTTGACCGCCAACAGATGATTAACAACTTTTGGGAATTGGCAAAGGTAGTAGTTCCCGGTGCTAAAGTGATCCTCACTTGTCGTACTGAACATTTCCCAGAGGCGAAAGAAGGACGGGCTTTACTAAATGCAGAACTGCAAGCATCAACTAAAAAATTGACCGGGGAAACACCGCAATTTGAAGTTTTGGAACTGGAAAAATTCAACGATGAGCAAATTCAGCAGGTGCTTTTATATCAGGCGGAAGCAGCGACAGTTGCACAAGTAATCGGCAATCCGCAATTATTAGACTTAGCCCGTCGTCCGGTAATGACTGACTTAATTTTGGAAGCATTGCCAGAGATTGAGGCTGGTAAACCTGTGGATATGTCACGGGTTTATTTGTATGCAGTGCGGCGCAAGATGGAACGCGATATCAAAGCAGAACGTACTTTTACCTCTTTAGCGGAAAAACTGTACTTTTTGTGCGAACTTTCTTGGGAAATGCTGTCTACAAACCAAATGAGCTTGAATTATCGACTGTTCCCGGAACGCATTCGCCGCTTATTTGGTTCTGTTGTGCAACAAGAGAAGGATTTAGATCACTGGCATTATGACATGATGGCCCAGACAATGCTTGTCCGCAATGCTGATGGTGACTATACTCCAGCGCATCGATCGCTGTTAGAGTTTTTTGTAGCGTATAAATTTGCTGCTGAGCTAGGGGCATTAGCTAGTGATTTTACGGAATTGGCACAGGCGCGATCGCCCATAGATCAAAGTCTCACACCCGTTGATGATACTTGGTCTGGTTATTTCTCACGTGGTAATGGTTTGGGGAACGCACCACTAAGAACATTTAAAAGTGAGCCTTTGGAAAAGCTAAGAGAGACTTTTGGCAAAGCACCACTCACAAAAGCCGTCATGGATTTGCTTTTACCGATGTTAGCTAATCACGAATCCCTGATTAGTGTGATTGAAGCGACACGAGGTAAAAGCGAAGATGAGGTGGGTTATGTTGGCGGGAATGCCGCAACGTTAGCCCTGAAGAGAGATAAGTCAGCATTGCAGGGAAGAGATTTAAGTTGTGCAGTCATTAAAGGAGCGAATTTTACTCATGTAAATTTGGTAAATGTCAACTTTTTGGCAGCAAGTTTAGTAGATTGTGCTTTTACACAAGCGTTAGGTGCCATCTTTTCAGTTGCATTCAGTCCTGATGGAAGGCTATTAGCTACAGGTGATGGAAATGGCATAGTTCGCTTGTTGGAAACTGCCACCTATAGAGAAATTTTAACTTGCAAAGGTCATGGTAGTATCATCCCTGCTGTTGCTTTTAGCCCTTGTGGTCAAATACTTGCAAGCGGTAGTTACGATCAAACAATAAAACTATGGTCTATTCAAACAGGAGAATGTCTCAAGAGTTTGCCAGGTCATGTTTCGGGAATACGTTCAATCGCTTTCAATCCCAGCGGGACAATACTTGCTAGTAGTGGTAATGAAAATATCATCAGGCTTTGGGATGTAAATACTGGAGAATCGTTAAAAACTTTAGATGGGCATAGCGATTATGTACGTTCAGTAGCCTTTGACCCTTCTGGTATGAGGTTGATTAGTGGTAGTGGACATAGAGACAACACAATCAGGATTTGGGATATTAACAGTGGAGAATGCTTGAAAATTCTTCATGGTCACACTAAAGGAATACGGTCAATTGCTTTAAATTCTACTGGCGAAATTCTTGCCAGTGGTAGTAGCGATCGCACAATCCGCTTGTGGGATATTAATACAGGAAAATGTCTCAATATTCTCCAAGGTCATACTGATACTGTAATGTCAGTTGTCTTTAGTACTTGTGATCAAATAATTGCTAGTAGTGGTGTTGACCAAAAAGTACGACTTTGGGATGTTCAAACTGGGGAATGCTTAAAGATTATTCCGGGACACAATAATGTAGTGCGTTCATTAGCCTTTAACCCATCTGCTCAAACCTTAGCTAGTGGTAGCTATGATAAGACAGTTAAGATATGGGATATCAATACCTGTGAATGCTTAAAAACTATCCAGGGTCATGCCGATTGGATCAGTTCGGTAGCTTTTAACCCATCTGGTAAAACTCTTGCTAGCGGAGGCAATGATGCAACAATTATCTGGGATGCCAACACAGGTAAATGTTTAAAAACTTTGCAAGTACATACTGCTTGGGTATTTTCAGTTGCATTTAGTCCTTGTGGAAAAATGCTTGCCAGTAGTGGTGCTGACGCAAAAGTCAGATTATGGAATCTCGATACAGGTGAATGCTTAAAAATTTTATCTGGGCATACAGACTGGATATATTCAATTGTTTTTAGTACTGATGGTAAGCTGCTAGCTAGTAGTAGTAGTGATAGACAATTAAAGGTATGGTCAATTGCAACAGGGCAATGTCTAACAACTATTGATGCAGATCAAAGTACAGTACATTCAGTTGCATTTAATCCCATTAATGGAACATTAGCGAGTGGGGGTTTTGATTCTAATATCAAGTTTTGGGATGTTAATACAGGTGAATGCTTAAAAATTCTCCAGGGACATAGTGGTACTATTCGCTCGGTTGACTTTCATCCTAGCAGTAAAATTCTTGCTAGCGGGAGTTCTGACAGTACAGTGAGATTATGGGATTTAGAAACAGGCGAATGCTTAAAAATTTTGCAAGGACACTCGAAAGTAGTACAGGACATAGCTTTTAGTCCTGATGGGCAAATCCTGGCTACAGGTAGTGAAGATTTTACTATTAAGTTGTGGAATATTCCCACCGGAGAATGTTTGAAAACATTACAGGAACATACTGCTTGGGTATTTTCAGTTGCCTTCAGTCCTGATGGTGAAACCTTAATTAGCGGTAGCCGAGATGAAACAATCAAAATATGGGATATTAAAACTGGTGAGTGTTTAAAAACCCTCAGAAGCGATCGCCCCTATGAACACATGAATATCACAGGCGTTAAGGGTTTAACCTCAGCTGAAATTGCCACCCTCAAGGCATTAGGCGCAGTCGAAGATGGGAAAATATAAATAAAAATTAATTTACCTACCGCGTACCCCTACGCGGTAGCAAGCTACGCGTAGCACATCCGACAGGAGAAGTCGAACCACATCTCCCTCACCCCCCGTGAGGAAATCAGAACAATTTATGATCACAGACTACTATTTTTATTCGCGTAAACGCATAATAGAGATGTGACTGATCTGTTCGCCCCTTTACAATCTCTCAAACAAGGTCACTGGTTCAAGCTCATTTGCGGAGCTAGCTTCCAGCACTTGCCTGCGGTCAGAAGTTTGACATTAGCCTACACTTTGGCGGGTACTGACTGCATAGATGTTGCAGCTGATCCAGCAGTGATTGCTGCGGCGCAAGAAGCGTTGCAAGTAGCCAGAGCCTTAACTAGAGACGCTCAGGAGCGAGGCTTTGACTACAAAGGTAACTCACCCTTTTTGATGGTCAGCTTGAACGATGGAGAAGATCCCCATTTTCGCAAAGCCGAGTTTAATTCTACTAAGTGCCCTACCGACTGCCCCAGACCCTGTCAAAGGATTTGTCCGGCGCAAGCAATTGTGTTTAACCGTATACAAGACCACTTTTCAGGAGTTGTTGAACAAAAATGCTATGGCTGTGGACGCTGCATTCCAGTTTGTCCATATGATATAATTTATACAGAGTCACATATGATAAAGCCGGGAGCGATCGCACCATTGGTAATGTCAACGGGAGTAGATGCTGTAGAAATACATACAAAAGTAGGACACTTAGCAGAATTCCAGCGCTTGTGGCAAGCAATTTCACCGTGGGTAAACCAACTAAAGGTATTAGCCATTAGCTGTCCTGATGGTGAGGATCTGATTGATTATCTACACGCAATTTATGAGTTGATTGCCCCATGCCATAGTGCTTTAATTTGGCAAACCGATGGCCGTCCCATGAGTGGTGATATTGGAGATGGCACCACCATAGCAGCAGTGAAATTGGGACAAAAAGTTTTGGCAGCCAAATTACCGGGATATGTGCAATTAGCAGGTGGCACCAATAGCTACACTGTTGCCAAACTCAAAGCGATGGGACTGCTCAAAGAGGCAGGAGAAGAGGACACAAAGACACGGAGACACAGAGACACGGAGAATTTTTTCACCGCGTCCCCGCGTCTGTCAATCTCCCCCTCCTCAATTTCTGGGGTAGCCTACGGCAGCTACGCCCGTGTATTGCTGTCACCAATTCTCGAACAGTTAGAGAATAAGGAGGTAAATAACACAAGTGTCAAAGCAACTATTCGCCTAGAAGAAGACGGCGAATTACTCTGGCAGGCTGTAGAGCTTGCCCATTCTCTCGTTTCCCAGCTCAAGTCACGGCAGGAGCGCTAATCGCTCATTCGTTATCTTTGAAAAACGTCACCAGAAAAGCATGACGATTACAGACGATCTCCAAAAGTTGTTAGATATTTTGCCCCAAGACCTGCGACAAGTACTAGAGAATCATTCCAAACGAGATAGTTTAGTAGAGGTGGTCTTGGATCTGGGTCGTCGCCCAGAAGCTCGCTTTCCTAATCAAGCAGAGTATCTCAGCGATGCACCCGTTACTCAAGAACAGATAGATGATTGCATTGTGCGAGTCGGAACCTTTGGTGGAGATAATCGCGCAGGAATTGAGCAAACTTTGCATCGGATCAGCGCCATTCGTAACCGCACTGGCAAGATTATTGGCTTGACCTGTCGTGTTGGTCGAGCGGTATTCGGAACCATTGGCATGATCCGCGATTTGGTGGAAACTGGTAAATCGATTCTCATGCTTGGGCGTCCAGGTGTAGGTAAAACCACTGCTTTACGTGAAATTGCCCGTGTCTTGGCAGATGATTTGAATAAGCGAGTGGTAATTATCGATACCTCTAATGAAATCGCTGGGGATGGTGATGTTGCCCACCCCGCCATTGGTCGAGCTAGACGAATGCAAGTAGCTCATCCAGAACAACAGCATCAAGTCATGATTGAAGCAGTGGAAAATCACATGCCAGAAGTCATCGTGATTGATGAAATTGGCACCGAGCTAGAAGCTTTAGCAGCTCGTACCATTGCTGAGCGGGGTGTGCAGCTAGTAGGTACTGCCCACGGTAATCAAATTGAAAACCTGATCAAAAACCCCACTCTTGCTGATTTAGTTGGCGGTATCCAAGCTGTGACACTGGGAGACGACGAAGCCAGACGCCGGGGTAGTCAAAAAACCGTTTTGGAACGCAAAGCCCCTCCCACCTTTGAAATTGCTGTGGAAATGTTAGAGCGTCAGCGCTGGGTTGTCCATGAAAGCGTTGCTGACACTGTAGATAATCTACTGCGAGGGCGTCAACCTAATCCACAGACAAGAACCGTTGATGAACATGGCAAAGTCTCAGTTACACGACAGTTAGCCGTTGTCAATGGTCGCGGTGGACAAATAGCCACAGGGGAGGAATCTTTTGCACCACCACGACCAGCTAATGGTTGGCGGGCATCTGGACAAATGGTTGCACTACCAGCATTGCCTGTAGAACGCGAACGGGTTTCTGGACGCAGTGAATTTGATCGCTTGCTAGATGAATCTTTCAATTATTCTGAAAGTATTGATTTTAATGCAACTAGACAGTCCGGGCCCAATGGCGAAGATTTGCCACTGCACATTTATCCCTATGGTGTTAGTCGCCATCAACTAGAACAGGTAATCAATGTACTAACTTTACCAGTAGTATTGACAAAAGATATTGATAGTGCTGATGCAATTTTGGCATTGCGATCGCACGTCAAAAACCACGCCAAATTACGTCAAATGGCTAAGGCTCGTCATGTGCCTATTCACATGATTAAATCCAGTACCATTCCCCAGATTACCCGTGGTTTACGCCGCTTACTGAACATTGATGACCCAGAAATTGCCGATGACAAAGAACTGCAACTGTTTTTGCACAGCGGCAGCGACGACGAAATTGACGCTCTCGAAGAAGCGAGATTAGCTGTAGAGCAAATTGTCATTCCCAAAGGGCAACCAGTCGAGTTACTCCCCCGTTCTCCTCAAGTCCGCAAGATGCAACATGAGTTGGTAGAACACTATCGCCTCAAGTCGCACAGTTTTGGGGAAGAACCAAATCGCCGCTTGCGGATTTATCCGGCGTAACCTTACCTCCAACCCTCTGCCGAAACAGCTACGGTGTACACACAATACACAGCAAAAATTGGGGTGATTAATTTGTGTGTACATGGTATCCCAAAACAGAGAGGGGATTTCATGGGAGACAGTTGATGTCTTATAGAGAGTTTTCTCTAAGAAAAGTCAAACAAAAGTCAAACAAGAGTTTAACCTTGGGGCAGTGTATTGCAGAAATGATCGCTGCTCAAAGATTTAATGCCAAAAACGAAAAACCTATTACTACTATTGACGGTAGTGTTAGCAGTGGCAACCTGTGGACTTTCTCAAGTTGAAGGACAGCACTGTAACTATTGATTTAACTGAATACTTGATTCCCCCAGTGGAGCAAATTTTAGGTATCTTAGCTTGGATGGTGCGATCGCAATTAACTTAAAGTAGGCTTTCGCTTTTTAAGCTCCCCGTTTAGCAGCACGACGCGCCAGCGACATAACCGACGGACGCCCAACAGCAGTCAACGAAAAGCCCAATCCTAAACGAAAGATTTCCGGCATATAATAATCATCTTTTTCTCGAATGACTACACCATTTTCTTCCAATATCTTCATTTCTTCTACAGATAATCGTAGCTGCTCGCGCGTGAAAGGAATTTTTCGCTCTTCTTCAAGAAGATTACGTAATTTAGTAAAAACATCTTTTAAAGCGGTGTTTTCTAACTCAATTTCCGTTATTTTCTGAGTGCTGCATTCAGGTAAAGCACCCTTAATTCCTGCAGGAACAAGAATGCGATCTTGCCAGCGATTATCATTTACAGATTCTCTTGCAGCTAAATGGAGAAGACGTACTAAGTCCCGTGATTGAATTTGTCCTCTAAAGTCTGAAAGCGCTGCAATCACAAATCTGGCTGAAGCAGCTTCCTTCGAGCTATCGGAACCTAGTTTTTTACCCCATAAAGGTACTAAAATCTGAGTCAGTTCCTCTTCCCGCAAATCCTGAAGTTTTTCGATATCAATGTTGAGTTTGATTTCTGATCGGTTAGTTACCCAAGCCACGAGTCTTAAAGCCTCTTCTCTATTCCACTTCAGAGCATAAGGCTCGTAGCGTGCGATCATTTGGGCCGCATTTTGGCGTACAGCAGCCAGTACCATATCACGTCTAACAAAAATGAGAATACCTAGAGGACGACTAGGCTGCTGCCCAAGCCACTCTGGAACTTCTTGAAGTAAAGCCCGTAGAGCTGTCTGTTGAGTTTCGTTACTAGCAAAGTTCTGGAAAAGGTCTTCTAGACCATCAATAACTATAAGCAGTCGCTGTTGCTTCTGAAGTAGATGTTCAGTTAATGCTCTACCAGCACCCTCTTTTTGAGGTTGGAATCCAACACCCCAGGCCATTAAATCTAACCACCGTTCTCGCCACTGTCCTTCGTATAGATTAAGCTGACCAAAATTTCCAATATGGTCACGAATACTTTGGATGTCTCTGGGACTATTAAAACCCAATACCTGTGCTGTTTTTTTCTGGACTTCCCCTACCAATTGCACAGCTGGAGGGTCAAGGTTTTTTGATGCCAAAATAGGGCAAATGAAAGCATCGACTTGAACCTGAGTTGCACAAGCATCTTCAGCAAAAGTTTGCCAGTTTTCTCTACGAATTATTTGTAAAAAAGTGTAGGTTTTTCCCGATCCTTTAGCTCCAACTACAACTGTAATTGGGACTTGGCGTCTGTGATCTGAAGCCAAGTTACGTAAAGGAATAGTGGCTAAAAAATCATCTGCTTCTGTCGTTTCTGCAAACACCAGTTTTTTAGTAAATTCTGTGAAACTTTCTCTTTGAGATTTTAAAGTAGGAGGGCTTTCTTCAAGAGGCTGACCACGTTTTATAGGTAATAAATCTAGTAATGGGCGTACAGCATCGATAATTTCTGAACGATTAATTCTAGTTATTACCTCTTCCCAACTTGAAGGTAAAATAAGCAAATTATCATAAAATCCTGTAATCACTCTTATAATTTCTTGATCTTCTTTTATAAAAGATTTAGCTGCCTTAATTAGTGTTTTTTCTGGTTCAGATAACAAACTTTTTTCTAGATCAGGTGATAATTCTGTATTTTGAACTTCATCAGGAACTTGACTAATGATTATTGCTGGTAATGGGTCTGTATTCCGTGCGGATGGCGCTCTCTCCCCCAACAGTTTTAGAAGTCTTGTTGTTCCTGAAATAGACTGCCCACTTAAAGTGGTAACAAAAATGCGGTAAACTCGTGGGTCTAAAAGAAGTCCAGTAGAAAATTCCGAAAGTCCAGCACGCAAGTCTACTATTACAACATCTACAGCTAAAGTTTTCCCCAGATCAACTAATATTTGTGTCAGAATAAAAGGATTTTTAGCACCTTGTATCAGATGCTCCGGTCTGATTTATAAAGAGGAAAATCGTTCAGTTGAACGGAATGAAGGCAAGACAAAAATATCATCAATTAGGGCACTCTGGAGGCGATCGGCAACTAATTGAACTGTGTTGTTTGCTTCTGGAGATGGATCGCCATGAGCTAAAGCTAGCAGATCGGCGAAAGATACGGGTGGAGAAGGTAATCTTTTCTCAAACAGCCAACTGATTCCTGGTGCTTCCATATCCCCATCTACCAGTAGAACACGATACCCTTCCTTTGTTAATGCTTGAGTAAAAGCAAGAGCATGAGTTGTGCGTCCGACACCTCCTTTAAATGAATGGAAAGCTACTAATGGTGGCAAATCCGAGGCAAAGCTAGGCGGAAGTCTATGATATTGACCGTGTGGAACAAGTATTCCTGATCTTGCCAAACTCGGTATAAGTTTAGGAACAGGTGGTTTTTCTTCTGTTTCTTCCAAAATTACTGGTAAAGTACGTTCTACCTTCAGTAGACTCTCTAAAAGAATCAAACCGTTTGCCATATCCTGCTGCGAATCAATTCGGAATCGAGGATCGTATACTTCTGACAGCCAATCTTTCGCTTCTGCTTGAGTACCAGGGCAAATTCCAATTGTTAAACTATCCCAATAGGCTTGCACCCAAGTTAACCATTGTGGCAAACCACTCTGTTCTTGAATGCGAAGTAAAACTTCTTCAACGTCAACCCAAGTGTAAAGACGGATATCTAAAGGAATCATATGCTGATGTTGTTCTTAATCCAGTTGCAGAGACTATCTAACCATTCAACTAAAACTTTTTCATCTTGAAACTCCATGCGAACACCATACCGCCAAGCTTGGTGAGCTTTTCCAACATCCCAACTTGAACCTCCTCTTTCAAGACGAAAACCAGGAATTTTGTTACTTCCCAAAGATTGAGCTGATATTCCCAGTTTCTTGAGCCAGACAGTAATATTGTGTCCATCTTTTGTGAGAACGGATTGATCCTGAATTTTAGCAGTGCTGTTCAGCTTGTTTCTTTTCAGCCATATACTCTTTAATCCACACTCTACAGCATAAAAAATTAGCAGATGGGAAGAAGGGCTTTTATTGTCTTGAATCTGATCTGAACCCAAATGAGCATGAAAAGATTGTCTTAATTCACTAACTCCTAGATGTATTATGTCAGTGCCTAGCTTGCCTGTTTGACCTTTTAGTTGCACAATCTCTTGTTTTATTTTGTATAAAAAAGTGACTGCATTTTCAGGTTCTTCGTTAATCAGCAATTCGATGTGATTGAGCAATTGCTCAATTGCTTTTAATGTTGTTAGATCCAGGTTCAGCGGAGAAAGGTCTAGATTTGCAAGTGAGTCAGGCATATTTCCAGTTAAATCGAGCGATCACAGTTGCTTTTATTTTCCAGGCAAGCGCAACCAGTTGGGGAGGGAGATGCCTAGCTTATACATGGGGTTTCCCCCTCCTCCCTGCTTCCTTTCCTCTTCTTGAGGACTGCCTATTGGCTATAAGTTCCGGCTTTCTCGTTGATCACTTTTGTTGGTTCTGATTCAATCTCATTTATCTGAGTAAATCCTCCAGCACGCCAGCTATCTGCAATGTCTTTGATAAAACTAGCGGTGGGAATGGCAACTAGCAAACCTAGCACACCTCCTAGTTTTGCTCCTACTAGTAACGAGATTACTACCCATACAGGATTTAGACCTGTTAAATTCCCGAGAATGCGTGGTGCAATAAAATTAGAATTAACTTGGTCGATCGCCACAGCAACACCTAAAACTTCTACCCCTAACCAAAAATTTTGCAATGCCACCAACAAACTTACTATAGCAATGCCTATCCCCGTTCCAAAGGGAAACAGAGAGAAAAAGCCAATAGCAATACCAAAAAGTAAAGCCAAAGGAACTTGCAGTGCCACAAATGCCAGTGTGATTGTCGATGCCAGTACAGCACCTAATGTTGCTTGACCGATAAAGTAATTATGAAAATCTTCTCGCAGTAGTTGTCGTAATTGTAACCCAATATGTAAGGGAAACCACTGATAAATTCCATCCCATAAGCGATCGCCATTCAACACTAAATATATAGTTAACACAACCGCTAGTAGTACATTGACCACAATTCCGATTGTATCTACCGCAAAACTCAAAATTCTACCTGTAAAAGATTGAAGTTGGCTAGATAATCTCTCAAGAGCTTGGGTGAATAAACCACTTAAATTAATAGGAAGTTGTTGTTGATTCAGCACCCAATCCTGAAAAGTTTGCAATTGTTGAGTACCAGAATCAATCCAACTGGGCAAAATGTTAGCTAGCTCATTGAGTTGTTCTATGATCAGGGGAACTAAGGTGATGCCTAAAGCCACTAAAATCACTACAGCTGCAAGCAAAACTCCTACAATAGCCAGATTACGTTGCACCCCTCGTCTCTGCAAAAACTGAATTGGATAGTCCAAAACAAAAGCGAGTAAAACAGCAGCCACAAAAACGCTGACTAGGGGTTGAAAATACTGCACAACCTGGAGCAATAGCCAACCATTAAGAATAGTAATAGGAAATGCCAATCCTATAGTTAACCATCGCGGCAGTTTGTCTGCTAATTGCATTAGTGATAACTCCACAAGATCTCTAACTTTATTTTGGCTGGAGATTGTGACAAGGGAGCAGAGAGGCTGACAGATGTAGGTTTTTAATATTGTGCGCTTTGAACGACGCGGGGATGCGGGGATGTGGAGACGCGGGGACGCGGGGACGCGGGGAAAGATTTTGTTGTAATCAATCTTCATTTAATTACGAATTACGAATTATTTAACTAGAACAGACAAAGCGGGAAATTTACGCGATGCTGTCAGAGAAATAGGTAGGCAAGTCGTTCATGAAGAAACTGATTAAGCGTATCAAAGCACTGATTCAACGCATCTTCAAGTGGTTCTCATCCCCTGCTCAACCACCTTCACCCGTGAGTTCTCGCTCATCAAGCACTCTTATTCCAACTGCTTCTCTCAAGTGCAAGTCTGGTTTAGTGTTGGTGTGTTCCCAGTGTGCAAAAGAGCGGGGAGGTTCTACGGCTTCAGACGACTTACAGAATTGGCTGAAATCTCGTCTGAAATTTGAGGGGTTATGGGGTGAATTTCGGGTTGTGAGTACCAGTTGTTTGGGGGTGTGTCCAAAAGCGCATGTCACCGTCGTTACCGTAAGTGATGGCGATGGTGGTAAAAGTCAGTGCTTAATTGTAGATCCTAAAAGCGATCGCGAACTTCTCTACGCACATATTAAGCAAATGTGATGGGGAATTGGGAATTGATGTTTGTTATTTCTCCCCCTGCCTCCCCTGCTCCCTCATCTCCCTCATCCCCCGGTTGGTGAGCGGAGTCGAACCACTCCCCACTTCATCATATCGACCGCAGACAAGAACACTTTTGCAGAAATCCGGATGCTTTGTTGTGGGCATCTTGATTGTGTATATGTGTTGGTGTGGGTCGAATAATGCCATTAAACAGGTCATCTAAACCGTAGGGAGTGAAAAATTGCCATTGCCCTTGTGTATCTAGTCGAACTCCTACCGCTGTGGCGGTATGCAACCATTCTTTGATGCCGTCTTCTGTACTTGTGTAAGGTCTGTCACCAGGACGCCAACGTGCAAAACTGGCTTGATTTTTAACATCAAATAAGTCATTTGGGAACTGTTCTGTGAGGCTGGCTTTTGCTGCTAGTTCTTGAGAACGGTTCCCGGCTTGATCAAAGAAGGCGATATCAAAGTCTTTGATAAATAATTCACAGTCGTTACCAAATATTGAACGCCAAACTGTGTTGCGAATTGCACCTCCTGCTAACCACCAATTGGGTAAGCTAAGTTGGGCGATCGCAGGTAATACTATACCAATTGGTGTATCAGCAAGAATCATCTGTAAACGAGTGTTACTATTCATATCAAATTTGCGAGATTGTCAACAAGAAAGTGAAAATATTATCATTCATATTTCAAGTGGTTAACGGTGTTGAATATCCTAATGTAATAGTTAGTGTGTCAACATTTAGTCAATAAAATCTGAAAACTACAGTATAAACAACAGGGTTGCACGGAAGGATAAATTGGAAATTTAAAATCTAGAATTTTTTATGGATGATATATTTGCACAGCTAGAAAGTACACTCAGTCCTGAACTGCCTTCCATAAACGAATCACAAACACAACTATTGCAAGAACTCAGCATTGATGAAAATCACCCTGGTACAATTGTGCGTGATTTTCAAACTCTGTTAGATTTCATACAACCAAAAGGAGTGGAAGTTAGTAGTGTTAATAACCTTCTACCACTGAAAGTATTATCAGAACTTAATTCTCGATTGAGTCATCCAATTGAAATCAAACTCAAACGCCCTGTACAAAAATCGTATCCTTACATTAACGGACTTTATCTTCTATTACGCAGTTCTGGAATAGGTCAAATTAAAGCCCAAGGGAAAAAGCAAATTTTAGTTTTAGATACTGCTATCTTGACATCATGGTCAAATCTGAACTCAACAGAACGCTATTTCAACTTATTAGAAGCTTGGTTAATTTGGGGAAATAACGAAATTTTAGGTGAACACCAAGACCCATTTGGGAATTTATTTAGATGTACTCAGTTTTGGGTACGGGTTCTAGATAAAGGTTTAAAATTTGCCAAATACGAAAATCAGCAAGATATTGCTTATTACCCTGGTTTGCATAATGTTGCTCTATTAGAATTATTTGGTTTAATAAATATTAAGCAAGGAAAACCTCAAGAGGGTAAAGGGTGGCGAATTACTAGTTTACAACGCTTGCCTTTGGGTGATGCTTTGT
Source organism: Desmonostoc vinosum HA7617-LM4 (assembly GCA_019359515.1). Taxonomy (GTDB): domain Bacteria; phylum Cyanobacteriota; class Cyanobacteriia; order Cyanobacteriales; family Nostocaceae; genus Desmonostoc; species Desmonostoc vinosum. Next base: position 17,802 of record JAHHHC010000050.1, read on the forward strand.
TACAGTTACTATTTCCCCTGGGGATAAGAGGAGAGTTACGGGATGATGTCAATGTGACTTTTGGAAAATTACAGTCATACCTCAAACCGTTTTTCCCGGAATGGGAGCATAATTTAATTTTGACTCAGCAAGGTTTTCATGATGGTATTTATATTTTTAAAGTGTCTCTGACTCGCTGTTGGAGACGCATTGTTATACCAGCGAAAAAGGAACTTAGTTGGTTAGCTGAAACAATTCTTGATGCTTTTGATTTTGACTATGACCATTTGTATGAGTTTAGCTACAAAGACCGTTGTGGTCGCACAATTAAGATTGGTCATCCTTACATGGAAACACCACCATTTGCAAATCAAGTCAAGATTGGTGACTTGTCTTTAGAGCCGGGTGCTAGGATGACTTATCTTTATGACTTTGGAGACAATTGGGAATTTGATGTGCAATTGGAAGCAATTAATCCACCTGATAACAAAATCAAAAAAGCCAAAATTATAGAAATCCACGGCAATGCGCCTCAACAGTATTGGAGTGAAGATGATGAATAGATTGATGAGAAATATTATCTTTAATCTGGAGGACTGTGAACTGCTTTTCCACCACAGTTAAGCACATGGGTATAAATCATCGTAGGGTATGACGACGAGCTTGAGTTCCAAATTCTGCCTAATGGAGAGTTATCTAATGAGTCGCACTAATTATGATGCAATATCTGATGCTGGGTTGAAGCAGTACTTTCTTAAGTATCGTGGAGATCAAGCTGCTTTTCAAGCATATTTAGACAGGATTAATCAACGTCCACGCAGGATTATTGCTAGTCCTGATGACCCTGATTTTGATGAGAAGGTGCAGGCTGCAATTCGGCAAAAACTAGAAGCAGCAAGAAATCGCAACAATCAGCAGGCTAGCAGTTCAAACGCAGCGGACGATTGAAACCCCTGGTGCTGAGTTCGAGGCTATCTGCTGCCGCTGATGGCAACCGTTTTTCTAATGATTACTCAGCACTGTTTTGGTGAAGGATGCGATCGCAGTTTTTATAAAATGCTTTAATTAATCTGCTAAGTTATTTAAAATAGCAATAGTAAATTCAAATTAAAAGTTTAGTTTGTACACTATATAACTTTATATAATTGTATACTGCTGGGGTTAAAAAACTTAAAAATATACCAATGTTTTTCAGTAATATTTCACTGAATATAGGATTTCAATTTGATTTATGAAAAAATCTAAGTATCTGTGATCACGTAGCGTAACGCATCATTCACAGCTTTAATGCATTAGCTAGAAGTATAATTGAAGGATTTTTTATCATCAAGCCCTCTGCCCTTATTTTGTAAAAATTATTTCCAATCAAGATTGATGAACAACGATACCTCCAACAAATTGAACTCAGATAACGAAATTGGACGCTTGATTGACGAAGTAATGTCATCATCGTTAACTGATGAACAGTACCGTAAAAAGATGCAGCGACGTAAAGAAGTGCAGAATCGGCGGATAGCACAAGCTGTACCAGAAAAAGGGTTAATTATCGTCAATACTGGCAATGGTAAAGGTAAAACTACTGCGGCTTTAGGAATAGTGTTGCGATCGCTAGGTCATGGCTATAAAGTAGCAATTATCCAATTTATCAAAGGAGCCTGGGAACCCTCAGAAAAAAGAGTTTTCAGTTTTTGGGAAGACCAGCTAGAATTCCATGCCATGGGTGAAGGCTTCACTTGGGAAACCCAAGACCGCGATCGCGACCTTGACAAAGCTCACGCCGCTTGGGAAAAATCATTAGAATACATCCGCAATCCCAATTTTCGCCTAGTCTTGTTGGATGAAATTAATATTGCCCTCAAGATGGGTTATTTACAAGTTGAGGAAGTCTTAGCTGGGTTAGCACAAAAGCCAGCTGATAAACATGTAATCTTGACAGGTAGAGGCGCACCACCGGCTTTAATTGAACGAGCCGATTTAGTCACTGAAATGACCCTGGTTAAACACCCTTTCCGTGACCAAGGTGTTAAAGCGCAACCAGGAATTGAATATTAAAACAGTTATTTCAAACCCTCAACAAAGCAGGGAAAGCAGAGAGGATGAAAATCTTAGTATGCCGAATTTCTCGGTTTTGCTTTCCCTGTTCCCTCTTAACAATTGAAATGAGGAGCAATCGCCATTGAGAAAAATACTTAATAGACTTTTTGCAAAAATACTTGAACCGTCAGAGACTCAAGTCTCTGCCTAATAGCAAAAGTCCGTTTCAACGGACTAAAAATACTATTATTAGTCGGTTTCAACCGACTTTAGTTATCAGCCAGAAAATTTATTTTCTGGCGAGTGTCTGGCTTTTGCAAGAGGTCTAATATAATTGCTTGTCGATGATTAAATTCAATATGAAACAACAAGGTGCAATTCTCTGGCTGACAGGATTAAGTGGTGCTGGCAAAACAACGATCGCTCAAAGTGTAGCCCAAGAACTACTCAGGCGCAATTATTGTGTAGAACTGCTAGATGGTGATGTCGTTCGCACCCATCTTTCACAAGGACTAGGCTTTAGTAAACCAGACCGAGATATAAATGTGCGTCGTATTGGCTTTGTGGCTAACTTACTCAGTCGTAATGGCATAATTGCGATCGTTGCCGCTATTAGTCCCTATCGTGAAATTCGAGAGGAACTAAAACAGACAACTACAAACTTTAAAGAAATTTACGTCCAAGCATCATTAGCAGTTTGTGAATCCCGTGATGTTAAAGGACTTTACGCTAAAGCTAAGGCGGGACAAATTAAAAATTTTACAGGCATTTCTGACCCTTACGAAGAACCAACAAATCCAGACATTATCTGTCAAACAGATAGATTCACCGTTGAGCAATGTGTCAACCAAGTGCTTCACTATTTAGAATACCAAGGTTTGCTTTTAAATATTTAAATTTGGCATTTTGATAATTTGCTAGCCCCAAGGGGAAATATATCAGCGCTCAAAATCCTGAATTTGCCGATGCCTATGCCAATTTGGCGATCGCTTTATCTGCTAATTCTCAATATCAAGCGGCGGATCAAGCCTTTCATCGCTCCCTGGTATTACAGCCCAATCATGCCAATAATCACAGCAATTACGGCTTTTTTCTCAATTGCCAGGGAAACTACCAGAAGGCAGAGCAACATTTGCGGTGGGCGGTGCAACTTGATCCACAACTTGGAATAGCTTGGTTTAATTTGGGCAATGTCTTACGCTCCTTGAAGCGCTGGGAAGAGGCAGTATCTTGTTATCAGGTATCTTGGCCTTTGGACTTTGCGCGACTAGAAATTTTAAGTGATTGGGTTTTTGCTCTCAAAAAAATCTGTCGTTGGTCAGCCCAGGAGGCCGTTGCCCTGAACTTACTTCAAGCCTCGGCTCATCAGTTGGAATCCGGCAAACCTTCCCCCATCAATCCCTTTGTCGCCTGTTTTTTGCCTTTATCCTTGGCAGAGTTTCAACAAATTTGTGTGAGCCACGCTCAAGCCATAGCCGATTTCATGCAACAGCAAGGTCTTGATGGCTATTTTCAGCATCCCCATACCCATCGTCATAGCAACACCAAAATTAAGGTCGGTTATGTTTACGCCGCGCTGGAAATAACCCAATTACAGAAGTGTTGTTTTCTGATCAAACGACACAAAAAGTAACTAATTTAGGTAGTGACCAGTTTACTCTAGCTTGGGAAGATGGTAGTGGTACTAATGACTTCCAAGATTTGATTGTCAAGATTCAAGGTAATGATCAAAGCCCACCTCTAGGTGCAAAACTCCAAGGTGGATCACAAGCTGAACTGATTGATTTAAGGGGTGTAATCACACCAGTGAAAGCTAATTTTATTGTCAACGCCGAAGCCGCTTTTGATAACTTTATGGGTTTCTATCAAATAACTGGTGAAAATGGTGGCATTGATACCGATGGCGATCGCAATGCAGATATTTTACCTGGGCAGGCTGGTTATACTCAAGCGGCTGTGCGTGGGCGTGTTGTGGGGATTGATTTGACAGGTAATAACCAAACTACAAATACTTTTACTGGTAGTTTTCCTGCTGATGGGATTTTTGCACCATTTTTGATTGCTAATGGTAGACCCGATGCAATTTTAGATAGCAATTCCAGTAACGATCCAGCTGTTTACTTCCCATTTTTGGGAGCTAATTCTGATCAGGCTGACCATCTTCGCTTGTTGGGTGATAACATCTTTGGTTTTGAGGATTTACACAATGTAGGTGATCAAGATTTCAACGATATAATTGTGCGACTCACTTTTTCATAAAAATTCCCTATTCCCTATTCCCTTTCCAACCATCTAGGAAGATTGATTACACACTCGCAACATCCGGCGATCGCTAGCACTAATAGAATTTAGCTTATAGTATTCTTGCAGTGTTACTGAGTGTGCATAAGTACTAAATTCGTCGTTTGGTACACGAGGCAGTCTGCTAGTTGCAGCTACTTGACTAGAATTAGCTCCATCTGGTGTACTGTTAACTGTCATCGCTAACTCACCTGAGCGATCGAGTGTACCTCGAAAGCAACTAAACTCTGACCGGGGCATATACAAAGCCCCCGTCACATTACCACGCCGCTTTTGAAAGATGATATATCCTTGCCCTGGCTGATTTGGTTGTGGTGACTGACCGTAGAGATAAATACCATCCGTTCTGGGGAGGTTTGTTCTTGGTAAAATTCCTGCTTGGTTACGAGCTTGTTGAGGTTCCGCAACCATTGCTGTAGTTGTAGGTGCTGTTCTTTTTCTATTCGCCAAAGCTGTAGAGGATATCAATTTAGACTGCTGTGGAGAGCGATTTGTTTTAGCTTTACTTTGCTTTATTTTCTGTACCATCTTGCTGCGAGAGGCCACCTTGGCTTGCCTCTGTTCTCGCACTTCTCTGAGTCGAGACAAAATTGAGGTTTCGGAGTCTTTCTGAAAACGAGCTGATGATGTGGATGTTTCTTCGAGTTGGTTACTCAGCACTGGTTGACTTTGCTTGCTGATAAAACCTAAAGCCAGAAGTAAGCCGACAGCAGGAATTGCCAACTGAGGGAGTAAAAACCGACGAATGTTGTTAGTCACCCTACTTCTCCTTTGAAAACATCAGCATAAGTTCTTCGGAACTTTCTTCAACCTGATCTAAGTCTGGAATTTTCCAGGCTCTGTCAATAGTTTGATATACATTGGTTACAAAAAAAAACTGTAGAAAAGCGATTTTTTTATGTAATTTAAATCAATAATGTCAGAAAATATTTGCTTAGACTGTTCATATTTCACTCTATGATTGATTCGATTGTGTGCAATTAATGACAAATTACAGCAGGGAACAGGGAATACAGAAGAGGTATTTTCATTGTTCCTTGTGAGTTCCACTCATAATATTTACTTGATAAAAAAATGGTTCTTCAGAAGAAACACCAGGCGATTGGAAATCGCGGCTATACAAACTAAACCCGCCTACGCGGGTTTCAATAAGTCCGCAGAGGCGGACTTCGTTTGTGTAGCCCCAGACTTCTAGTCTGAGGGCGATCTACGATAGAGCCAAAAAAATAGCCCCCTAAATTTAGGAGGCGCGTTACCTTTTTTATGTGGACGTAGCATGGCTACGTCTCTACGTTAGCTGGCAATGTATTCTTTAACATTGGCACGACGGCGACGCAGATGAGCAAGGGCTTGATGCTCTAACTGGCGGACACGTTCACGGCTGAGATTCAACCGTTCACCAACTTTCGCTAAGGACATTTCGTTGCCGTCTTCTAAACCAAAGCGCAGTGCTAATACTTCTCGTTGTTGAGGAGTTAGTTCTGCTAGGAGGTTGTTGAGGTCTTGGCGCAAGAATTCTTGGTTGGTGTAGTATTCTGGCGATGGGCCATCGTCTTCGAGCATTTCTTGCAGTTCGGTGTCCTGGTTATCGCCAACTCGCACATCTAAAGAAACTGGTTGACGCGCCATGTTCAGATACTCGCGGATCTGGGCGGGTTCTAGTTCCAGTTCTTTGGCAATTTCTGCTGGTGTGGGCGATCGCCCCAAAGTTTGAGCTAGTTCGCGCTGGACTTTTTTGATTTTGTTCAGCTTTTCGGTGATGTGGATTGGTAAACGGATGGTGCGTCCTTGCTGGGCGATCGCGCGGGTAATTGCTTGGCGAATCCACCAGTAAGCATAGGTGGAAAATTTATAACCCCTTGTAGGATCAAATTTCTCTACACCCCGTTCTAATCCTAGAGTTCCTTCCTGAATTAAATCCAGAAACTCCATGTTTCGTTTCTGGTACTTCTTCGCAATAGCAACTACCAAGCGCAGATTGGCTTCGATCATCTTTTGCTTGGCGCGTTTGCCTTGGGCTACCGTTTGTTTTACCTCGGTTTCCGATTGGTGAACCTGATCAGCCCATTCTGATAAACTTGGTTCCCGCTGCAATTTTTTCGCTAAAGCCTCTTTGGCTTCGATTAGCGTCATCATTTGTTGCACCTGCTTCCCGTAAACAATCTCTTGCTCACGGGTGAGCAGGGGTACACGACCAATTTCTCGCAGATAGGTTCGCACCATATCAGCCGTAAATTTGGTGTTCAGGTTTTCCGTTTGGGTGTTAACAGTAGGCATTGGTGCGTTTTCCTCTACTCCGTAAACACAATGAATATTTTATTACTTGAATGGTTGGGGGAAGGTAGTACGTACATTACGAAACATAGGGTGCTACCAGAAGCAATGTATTTATACAGGACGTTGTAAAGACAATGCGCCCCTGAGATGGGTTCCACTACCATCCTTAAGTTTTCAATCTTTATAAAGCACGCTGGGTGGTTGTTGATAATTCTTCTTTTCTCTAGTTGCTGGCGGCAACTGTAATATACGAAGTCAGTATGAGTTCTACTTAACTTTATATTACGATAAATCAGGCGGATAGTAAAGTAGCCTAGAAAAATCTTTTAATTATAATCCAAAATTGCTTGTTTGCAAAAAAATTAAACTTCCTTGAGAGTGTTGACTATATCTATAGTGACGTTAAAATCCTTTCTTCTGTTGCCCAGAACTAGCCGGATAACCGAACTTATTAGTTGCGATCGCAGGGGGGATGTTACGAATGAGTCATTGGTGAGCTAGTGCGGTCTTCTGCGAGAGGAAAGTCTAACGCCAAGGGGGTTAAAGCCTACGGCATAGCTTCGCTTAAAGCAACGTAGGAGCCTACGAGACGATAAAAGCGAACGCGGACTCGCTACTGCTGCGAAGTGCAAAATTCACGCATTACAACCCTTATAAATAATGGTGCTTGTATCCTTTTATTCTTTGGTCACTCGTAGGATTGTTTGTCATTACAAAGGACAAATGACTTCTTAGAAACCGAGATCAGCTTTGGCTAACTCAGCAGCTGCAAAGACTTCTGCATCTGGCTTTTCTTGCCAATCTGTGTCACCAATTTCGGTGTAGAAGATTGAATCGTAGGGTCGAGTACGTACCACTACTGGCATGGGAACGGCGTGACCCAAAATTAAGGCTTGTTGTTTGGAGTCTAATTTTGCTAACACTGATCGCAGACCACTACCACCAGACACGCCTGTAAAAATTGCATCAATGTCTTTTTCATCGTTGAGCAAGGCGGTGATGCGAGTACCAATCTGGGACATAACTTCATTATCTATGCCTGACGGGCGTTGATCAACTACCAAAAGTGTGACGAAATATTTTCGCAGTTCTCTGGCAATTGTTCCAAAGATAGTACTCTGTACTACTGCTGGGTCAAGAAAACGGTGCGCTTCCTCGATAGTAATCATGAGTGGCGTCGGGCGATCGGTAGGATTTTTACTTTGCAAAAATTTATCAGCTTTTTTGACGTAGTGTTCGTGAATCCGCCGGGTGATCATGTTGGTCACTAACATATAAGAAAGCATATTGGACTGGGAACCAAACTCTACCACAACATTCTTGCCGGCCTCTAAAGACTGTAAGATTTTATTAATATAATTCTGGGGGCAAACTGCTCGCATGTACTTCAATCCGTCTAGGCGTAGTAGTTTGCGTTGCAACGCCATAATTGACCCTTTATGTCCCCGCTTCTCGTCGCAAAACATTTCGATTTCTTCGTTGGTCATGTTCAAAAGCTGAACAATCCAAGACTTGTTGAACTCGCTGTAAAGGATGTTGGCGTTGTCTAGAGCTGCATCCGAGAGTCCCAAATCACGGCTACATAACTTCACATCTTCAACTTCGATTTGCTCATAGCTCAGATAAAGTTCTTGAGCATCACGCACACCCCGGCGTTTTGTTGATTCTGGGTCTAGGGTATAGACTTCGACTTTACCAGGAAACAGTTGCTTTAAGCCTTTAACGGTGTTAACGTTCTTACCTTCGGCGACTGCTTCCCAGCCATACTCTGAATGCATATCAAAAATCAAGTTGACTGCTGCATTTTTACGGATAACGCCAGCCAAAAGTAACCGCGTCAAGAAGGATTTACCAGTACCAGATTTGCCAAAAACCCCGTTGCTACGTTCAACAAAGCGATTTAAATCGATGCAAACCGGCACATCCATATCCAAAGGTTTGCCGATAGAAAAGTTACGCCTTTGGGGGTCATCTTCCCAACCAAACACGCGGCGAAAATCATCGACACTGGCCTCGTATACCTGACTAAAATGGCTGGGAATAGTTTTAACAGGTAACAATTCCATCGTGGTACTGGTTTGTGGCTGGAATGAAGCCAAACCCGTTGTTGATGGGATAAAGGGATTTACAGATTTGCCATTTGTGGTGGAGAAAGACTCATCAGATTCGGGGGTAAACATCAACATTGGTGCGAGGTTGATAGTGCCATATGTACTACTACCGGCTAAAACCTCACGTAAAAAAGTATCTTCCCAACTGGGGGGATTAGCGATAATCCGCGCATTAGCAGCTCCTAAAGCTACATCTGTCAGCATACAGAAAAAACGCGATCGCATCCCTTGCACAACCAAAAACTTACCCACCCGCATATCTTCAACAGATATATCAGGGTGTAATCTTACTTCTAATCCCCCAGTCAGAGATCCTTGAATAACCGAACCTAATGGGTTAGTTGTCATTTGTTATTGGTCATTGGTCATTCGTCATTTGTTATTCCCCAATCCCCAGTACCCAGTCCCCAGTCCCCAATCCCCAATCCCCAGTACCCAGTCCCCAATCCCCAATCCCTAATCAATCGGAATCGAAGTCGGCGCACTGCCAGTTGATGAGGCTGCACCAATTAATGGTTTGCGAAATTGGGCATAAATGCGATCGCGCCAGGTGAAGAATGCTTCATAGTCGGGATTTTCGGCGAAGATTGGCACTCCTTTACCTCTAATTGTGGCTGGCAGATCTAGATATGGGCCATCGGGGAATTTTAACAGGATCGATAAACCAGCGACTGTTAGGTCAGCTAAAGTGGGTTCATCTCCAGTTAAATAGGGACTATCCGCCAACAATAAGGTTAAGGCTTCGAGGTCTTGTTTTAAGTCCGCGATCGCTGACCTGATTGCATCTGGACTATAGCCTACACCAAAACCTAAAACTGTCAACAGGTCGGTTGGCACTCCTTCGACTAGAGTTTTGAGTACATCTGGTGTAGAAGTTGGTAATAAAGATTTGCGGAAGCTTTGATTTTGACTAATCGCAGAAAATAAAGCTTTCCTACCTTTGATACCTATTGACTCATCTGCCCATTCTTCTATAAGTAAGCATAAACCCCGTTGTTTGGGATTTATCGGTATCAACGGCCGCTCAGGATACTCTAAGTCTAAATACTTAGCTATCTCCGTAGAATCTGCAATATATTTATTACCATCTTTTAATACTGGAACTTGTTTTTGGCCAGTGAGACGGAATAGTTCTACTTGCCCAATTCCGGGCGTTACTTCTATTTTGCGGTATTCTAATCCTTTATAATCTAAGATTAACCGCACTTTTTCTGAGTATTGAGATAACTCCCATTGGTATAATTCTAACATATTGTATCCCTTGTAACTGATTAATTTATTGACTCTCTAATTCTATCTTCTGTTAATGTTATTTTTAGTGAGATCGCTAGCTTAATTGATTTTTTACTTACTTGAAGATTAAATCATGACTCAATTTTTAGCAAAATTAGCGATTTCTCAAAAACTGCAATTTGTTGTTCAAATTCGGTTATCAAATAATTAAATATTTTAATTCACTTTACATAAACAAACCTAACCTTTGTGATTTTTCTGATGATTTAAGATACTTAACTATTTAAGTATTTGATTTACTCGTTGTGGCAATTTATTAATTGCTCAATCAAAAAATATCCTGATTATCAAAGGCTTAAGGTTTTCAGGTTTAAGTGATTTTTGCGAACAATAGTATATAATCTTACAAATAAATTATCCAAATTTCTGAACTTCACTACAACTGTCCCTCTCCCCACCTCCTGCTCCTCTGCCCCAAAATGATATGATATTTTTTTAATTGTCAGTTTCTAGTTTTGTAGTGCGATCGCCAATCAACTTTAGGGTAGGGTCAGCCTAATTTACATAAGATTGGTGCTAAATTTGTATAATGCTTGATTAGTACCTGCCAATTGTTGGATAACTCTTATTAGCACAAAATATTTTTGCGAAAAAATATACTTCCTTCTTAGGTTAGATTTTGTGCATAACAAAATGTTATAAATCTTTATGTAACCTTTAGACAAAAAGAAAAACAAAATTTATGAAGGCTTATTACAGCAAATTTTTGACTACATTGGCAAGTATAGCGGGATTAACAGCTGTCAGTCTCGTTGTGAGTTTATCATCCCAAGCAAAAGAGGCACTAAATCCTAACTCCAGTGTTTTCAACGAAGCTCCTGATAACAGAGGTCAACGTATTCAAGCCAATGCTCAGTATACACCTACTGAGGCTGCTACTGAATTAGAAAAAGGCAAAAAGAAACCCAAAAAAGAAGTTTCGCAAACTAACAACAGTGGTGGGGTACTAAATCCCAGACCGAGTATTTTTGATGAGCCTCAATATAAACGTGGTACTACACCCGTACCTAGTGATACTCCGGCTACACCAACAGAAGTACCACCTTCTGGGACACCCACCACACCTGATACAAGCGAAACTCAAGGCAAAACCTTATTAGCGCTAGCAGAATCAAACAGTTCTTTCACAACTCTCACCAAAGCTTTGAAAGCTGCTGGTTTGACCGATGCTTTGCAAGGTAAGGATAACTTAACCGTTTTTGCACCCACTGATGCAGCTTTTGCTAAACTACCGCAAGACGCTGTACAAGATTTGTTGAAGCCAGAGAACAAAGAAGTATTGGTCAAGCTCTTAACTTACCATGTGGTAGCTGGTAAGGTATTGTCTACCGATTTGAAATCTGGCGAAGTTAAAAGTCTTGAAGGTGGCGCAATCAATGTCAAAGTTGATCCTGCCACAGGTGTAACTGTGAATGATGCTAAGGTCATACAGGCAGATATCACAGGTAGCAACGGCGTGATCCATGCAATTGACCAAGTTATATTACCACCTGATTTGTAATCTCAACTAGGTTGGAATAAAGTGTTTAAGAAAAAATCACCCGTTTAGATATTAGTTCTAAGCGGGATTTTTCTATTGGGAGATGTTCAAAGAACGATTAAGAACTAATCTAAAACGATGACTATATATATATTTGTTAAGTTCTCATGATGCCGCAAAACCTGCCACCGACGATCGCCAATATTGTAAACTTGGATCAATCGCCTGCTGAGGTACTTTCAGGACTATTACCAGTTGTGGGTGAGTTTTTAGAATGCGATCGCTGTTTTCTCTATCTCCACAATCCCCAGACAGGTTTTGGTAGAGTTGCCTTTTGTTGGGTTCGCACTCCAGATATACCGCGTGTTTACCATGATAAATGGCAACTTCAACCCTCATCCTTGCCAAAGGAAGATCCGATGTTCGCGGCGGCGTTGCGTGCTGAACCTTCTATATTTATTGAAGATATAGAAACTGCTAATCCTCAAATTTTAAATCGGCAATTTGAGCAGAAAACTTTTGGACATCGTGCCCTAATTCACGCCCATATTCGCCATCATGGTCAACTTTGGGGCATTTTACAACCTTGCGTTTTTAGTCATCCGAGAATTTGGACTGAGTATGAACAAGAAGTAATCAACAATCTCGTCCAACAAATCACACCCTTAGCAATTTCTTATGTCAAATCTGCATTAGGGGAGTAGTGACAATTCCCTATTCCCTTCAATTAACAAGTTCCGTGGGTTTAAGTCCCCGGTTCTAAGCTGTTCCACATATAACTTGCATAATTAGGGCGGGCAAGATGCCCACCCCACAAGAGTTTTATTTAATTTGATTATGTAATTTAGATGTTTTTTAGCTTATAACCGACAAGTTTTGTAATGGGGATTTAACACCATTACAAAACTTAATTACGAATTACGAATTACGAATTATTTAACGACGCGTATAACGATGCTTGACGCCGATGGGAAAATATTCGGCGTCGCCAGTGAGAGTTAATGTAACTTGCGGTGTCTGATATTCTGGGGGAACGTAGTTGGCAAACTCGCTGTTAAGACGCAACAATTGCGAGAGAATGGAAGATGCGATCGCTTGTTTTTTCTCTTCACTAATCTCTAATCCTGGTGCTAATTCCACAATCACAGATAAAAATCGGTTTTTGTCTGCATCTTCCTTGACTTGCAAGACAAACTTACCCGTCACCCATTCTTGAATGACTGGTTGTTCTAATCCCACTGTCACATTTTCCGGGTAGATATTTGCACCAAAGTAAGAAACAGTAAAATTAGAACGTCCGAAAACATAGACGAAAGGTAGCGGATGCACACCTCTGGGTGAGTGCTGAGTACCATGAGATTTTGTCAGTTGACTATCTAATGCGGCAATAGGATCAAAACCCCATCCTGCCAAAAACTCAAGCATGGCATCATAACTAATGATGCCGCCGCTATCCAAGATGTTGTAACGTATCAAGGGAACGCCATTGTCGCCAGAAAACAGCAAAGTCCCATCTTGAACTTCAAAAATCCGGCTGGTGGGGTCATACTGTACCAGAGTGGGTAAGCGGGACTCACCAAATAAAGCTTTAGCTGCATCTGGATTTGCTGCCAAAAAGCGGCGAATGCAAATACTCAATGGTGTTTCATTACCCAACACCCCAGCGTCCGCAGTTCCATAAAGTGCAACTGAGTTGTAGTAGGGATTTGGGGAACCAACCCGTTCACCAACCAGACTGCGCCATTCCTCACTAAATACTTCTCCTGCCATCACTAGTTTAATGTGGTATTGCTGCCATTCCACACCACCAGCAATGCCAGTATCAATCACATCTTTGAGAAATGGCGGATATCCTAACAATACAACTTGCTCAAATACTGCACCCAATTCTTGGATAACGCGCAGAATTTCTGCTTTATTGTTACCAGGAGTAATTACAGTGATGGGATAGCCTTTGCTGGCAAGATAGCGACAGCAATTTGTGGTATACATGCCACCTACCCAAGTGCCCAGAGTGAAACAAATCACAGCTAGGGTAGATTTAGTATCAGCGTCAAAACTATCGTGAAAAATTTGTTCAAAACGGGTAGCGATTTGTAACTCGTCTGTCAAAAAACGGGGCCAAAATGTGGGTTTCCCTGTAGAACCAGAGGAAGCGGCTATCATATCGCACGCTGCTAGTTCTCCGTGACGACACAAGTCAGCCAAAGGATAACGCGATATATAATTTTCTTTGGCGATCGCTGGCAACTTCTGGAAATCTTCAAAAGTTTTAATATTTGTAGAATCTATTTCCCTTTCTCTTAAAAAAGCCTTGTAAGCAGGTACATTCTCAGCTACATCATTAAATAAATCCAAAGCTAATGTTTGAGTAGGAATGTTAAGATGCCGTTGTAGGAGCTTTTCTAAAGGGGTAGATAAAAAATCTTCAAATGCCCTAATTGCTCGTTGCCTTTGTAATTGGGAGTTCATGACGTTTGTTGTGTAATAAGCAAATGCCAGCCGCCACAAAATTTTTCCTTGTCAATCAGCTGATGGTGCAGATTTACAACTCTGAAGTCGAAATGGCCCAGGATGTTGCCGAAATTGCCCAAAAGTATTTACAACACCTGCTCCAGCAACAAAATTCCGCCGCTGTCTTGTTAGCAACAGGTAACTCCCAACTCAAATTTCTTGATGCTTTGATTGCATTAGGAGGTATTGATTGGTCAAAGATTACCTTGTTTCACTTAGATGAATACTTGGGAATTACTGCTGAGCATTGTGCCAGTTTTCGGCACTACATGCAAGAGCGTGTCCACAAGCGGATAAAACCCAAGCAATTTCATTATATAGAAGGTGATGCATTGCAACCTCTAGTAGAATGCGATCGCTATACCAAACTATTGCAAGCCCAACCAATAGACTTGTGCTGTCTTGGCGTTGGTGAAAATGGACATTTAGCTTTTAACGATCCTGCTGTAGCTAATTTCCAAGATCCTTATAGCGTGAAACTAGCAAAACTCGATACAGCGAACCGTCAGCAACAGGTAAACACAGGTCAATTTCCGAATTTAGAGACTGTTCCACAATACGCTTTTACTGTCACCATACCTATGATTTGTTCAGCCCGAAAAATTCTCTGTCTTGCACCCGAAAAACGTAAAGCAAATATCATTAAGCAGATGTTGCAGCAATCTATTAGTACAAATTGTCCAGCTTCTATTTTACGTCAACAAGCGCAAGCAACCTTATTTTTAGACGTTGATTCTGCTAACTTGTTACATTGAAAATAGAAAATATTTGTATTCAACCATAAAAAAAGGCTTGGTTCAGCCAAGCCTCTATATATACCAAGCATTTACTACACCAAGAATAATTTAGTATTACTCTTACTGAAGTTCATCTTCCCAAAGACTGTATGCAAATCTTGTCAAACCTGATATGTAACTAGTGCTTACAATAAATATAGACAAAAAAAACCCTGGCGATCATTCCAGGGTGCATACACGTTTTTCAGGCATTAACAGGCTGAATAGTAACTCTATAAAATAGTTATCTCTACTATCTAAAGAATGATATCGATAATTGTCGATATGTGGTATGTTTAAAACCTTTGTTGTACAGTCAATGCATCAAAAACCCAACACTAAAATATACTTTTGTTGTTCCCTGTTATCTCATGTTAGTATTTTTGAATACCAAAATAATAGATTTTTTATTGATTCATCTTTCCATAGTAATATTGAATAATTATTCAAACAAAAAAGGCATGACTAAAAGCCACGCCTTTACATATACCAAGTGTTTACCATATCTAGCTAATTTAAACTGTCTTTAACTAGAGTTCCTCTGTCTGTGGAGTGTTGCCAAAGATTGAAAAATTTGTTAACTCTTCATCCTGAAATCCTTAATAGGAATTTTGAAATGGCTTTTGAGAATTAAATTAGCCTCAGAGGCCATTTCTCCTTTTAGAGATTCAAGATTAGTAAATCTCCATTAAAAAACAAGGAATCAAATCGAATGTACTAGGTTGATAATTCCTCATCGACAATTTCGATTGTTTTCGGAGTAGGGCCTTCTTCAGGTTCAGTAACAACTACTGGGCTAATATGATGTTTCAGTTTGAGTTTTAGCTCATCTGTAATGGGTAAATCTTTAATTTCTTTGAGAAGAAATCTCACAGATTCGGTATTGCTACGTTCTGTATAAATGAGCTTGAGAACGTTTTCAATTCCAAATCCCGCTATATATTCCGCTAGAATACCTACCAGTCCAAGCAGGCCTAAACCTCCTAAGAGGCCGAAAGGCCCACCCAGCGATGAAAGCATAGTGACAACGGCAGCAACACTACCTCCTGATGTAGCTGTTGCAATCACGAAAAGTATGCCAGGAAGGCCTAAAGCAGCAATTTTTTTGACGAGTTCATCCATTGTACTTAACCTACAATCCTTATAAAGTGAAAACATGACTAATACCAATTCAAAATTCAAAAAGACGTAGGTTGGGTTGAGGGACGAAACCCAACATCTAATTATTTTCGGAAATTGGTATTACACTTAGGCTTGGCGATTAGAAATCGCACACTAGTGCAAGATATAAGAAATCTGATTTAGCCCAACAAGAGACTACACAGTTCATCGATTTGTTGACTTTTTTCAGATATCAGTCGATGGGCTGTAGCTTGTAGCTGACGAGTATTTTGTAGCTTGGTATTATCTATTTCTTCTAGCTCACTATCTAAAAATGTTTGAAAGCGATAATAAAAACTTTTAGCTTCTTTATCACTAGGTTCATACAAGCGTTCTAGTTCTCCAGATACTACTTCACTACTACCATCAAACACAATATTTAAAAGTGGTCTTCCCCATTGCAAGAGTCCCCAATTCTTGACTTCATTATATGGGTAAACACTCGTCAGCGAACCTGTACCTAAAGAAACTACTAAGATATCTTCTGTATTAAGAACTTTGTTGGCTTTTTGTTTACTACTAATTTGTGCCTCTAAAATAGCTAAATGGGCTGGATTATTAGCAAACACTCCACCATCAATTAAAGTATAGAAGCCGTTAGTATTGTGGTAATTTACAATTCGATGAGGAGCAAAATAAGTTGGGGTAGCAGTAGTTGCTAATGCTACATCTAGGAGCGAAAACCCTTCACACAACTTGCGAAAACTTTTAGATTTTATCTCTTGTTTTTCCAGTTGATTAGTAAAAAATATCGGAATTCGCTGCTCGATATCGTAACTAGTTACAAAAACTTCTTTGAGATTATTTTTTAGAGGGATATTGCCAAAATATTGCCTGAAAATTTCTTCTCTACTTTCGGAAGAATATTTTGGCTGGAGAAATATATCCTCTATTGGCCCAAGTATTCTTTCAAAGAATGGCTCATAAAATATTTCCACACCATACTCAAGAAATAGTTGTACAAGATCCTCAGCAGTGTATTCAGCTAGCGATAAGTTCTCAGATAGCTCTGAATTTAATCTAGGTTTAGTTAGTCCAAGTGCTAAAATTCCGCCGCTGGAAGTGCCAGTAATTAAATCAAACAAACTGAATATAGGCTTTTGTGTTCGCCTTTCAATTTCTGAGAGGAGGAATGCAGGAATGATGCCCCGAATACCGCCTCCATCAATGGAAAGTATTTTATATTTGGGCTGGGCTTTTGTATTCATAGTTTCTGGGGATTTCTCCTGAGTTAATGTTTGTGCTTCTTGAATATTGACGGGATCTTCAGTTTGGTCTGTTTTGGTTTCCTCTTCATGTGATTGAAGAGTTATCAGTGTTGGGATAATCTCGGATTCTTCGCGGTTGATTTCTGTTTGTTGAGTTTCTTTTGGTTGGTCTTCTTCGTCGCTGACTAACGATACCGTTGCTGCTAATAAATTGGTGGTTAGTGGTGAGATATTTTCTTCAGGAATAACTTCTGTTGTCTCAATTTGGCTCTCGTTTTGGATCTCTTCTTGATTGGATGATTCTACTGCAAACGGAACTTGATTGGATGATTGTGTTGCAAATGGAATTTCTACTAAATCCCAACTAGGATTACCACGGAAATTTCCTTGAAAAGACTTTCCAGTTTGATTTTTAACTGTTGTTCCTTGCCCGTCATCTAATTTCCAGTAAGCCACTAATCCTGCTTCCTCTGCGACTATTAGCCCACAACGATGAGTCTGGATTTGTGCTTGAGTACAGGGATAATTCCAGACGCTAATATTTGCTAATTGCCCTTTGAAATAAACCTGTTTATGTAACGTTGCGCCTAGAGTTATAGAACTTGTTGCTTTGTTTAAAGATGAACCTCTAAGAGAATCTTTGTATTCATGATCATCGAGATATATGGTTAGTTGACCACTATTAAAAACAATGGCAAAAAAGTGCCATTGTCCTATAGTTAATTCTCCTTGTCCGAAAGTTTTGATACCCTTGCTAACAGTTTCATCAATGAAGACATCTAAGTTTCCTGTTTCACTGATACCAAATTCAAAATTATCGCTGTATCTTTCTGAGGAACGAGCAAAAAATACATTGCGTGTTCCGTAACTAGTTGCTTTACTTGTTAGTTCATGTGGATTTACCCACCCTGAAACCGTAAAAGCTGAACTCCCTTGAGCGAAAACACCGCTAAGATCGTTTCTGCCAAAATCTATATAATCATCTACCCCATCAAACATCAAAACTGTTTGTGTATTTACTATGCTTGTCACAAGGGTTTAATCTCCAAATATAAATAATTCGTAATTTTAAGTAAGAGATTTAATCTCAATAAATTTAGTAGTAAAAACCCACTGCTAACTTTCAAAATGGTAGGGGATGTAGAAGCGATCGCGGCTACTTTTCTTTACAGAATGGGTATATTATTCCTTGCTATTGGTTGTTAACAAGGATTAGCAGTTATTTAGTAACTGCCAATCCTTTCATTTGAGATGCAGAAGACCAAAATTATTGGTCTTCCAAATCGGAAGGAAACTTGAAAGTCCAAGGAAAAGAAGGTGTATCTGTTCCTTCAGTGGTTTGCTCTTGTAAAAAACGCCCAAAGAACGGTACCACTCCGACATCCACTGTTTTAACTGTGTTTGTAGACATGGTGTTTTCCTTAATGTAAATTGTTTCTGCAACTAAAGGTATATCAGTAATTAAATATGTGTTCAAGGTCAGTTAAGACAGTTAAGAAGTAATTATTCTAAAATATTTAAGACAGTTAAGACAGTTAAGACAGTTAAATCAACAAAATTATTTAACAAATATTAATATTAAGTAATCAATGTTAAATTATAGCAATTTTATTTGATTAATGAACAAATATACTAACCCAAAATGGAGGAGCCAGCCGCGTGGGCGGGTTTCCCGACTTGAGCGGACTGGCGTGGATTTGGAGAATAACGCATTGAACCTTTGTGGCTTACGCCATCTAGTTTCCAATATTTTTATCGAAACAATCATGTCTAAAACCGGACTTCGTCCCAAGTTTTTGAAGCAGAGTATAAATCCCCGTTACAAAAACGGTCTCCTGCCTCATGCCTTCGTTATTTTCAATTTTGAATTCAAAAAAGGTAATCTTATCAAAAATAAAATTATAAAAAAGGCTTAGCGCTTTGCTAAACCTCCATAGAAAGCAGTTATTCGACACACCAAACCTAATTTAATGCTACTCTTCCTGACGAGCATCTTCCTAAAGGATGAGTCTACTTTTGTTCAATTCATGGAAAACTTGGAGTACCGAAGTAATTAGTAATTCAACATCCTTTAGAGAGATTAAAATATAAATGTAGAAAAATAGTAAAAGTATTTATACATGAATCATGTTAAGCGATCGCTTAACTTTTCTCAAATAAAAGAGCAATTATTTAGAATCAGTATCTTTAACTTAGTAAATACTCTTTTAAGAGTTGCATATGAGTATCTCATTCGCATAATATGTGTATCACAGTTAAATATACATAGGTAAAAATCAAAATAGCATCTGGTAAAATTCCTTTGTCTCTTTTCACAGAACTAATAAAATTTTTGCGAAAAGTGAGGGGTAGAGATGAAATAAATTTATATCCAGTAAGTCGGAAAGTAAAAGTTTTAGCAACAGCCTTTTATATTTCTCAAAATATTAAGAAGAGGAGTTTAGATAAGCCTGATATACTCAAAGGAAAAGAAGCGATCGCTTGTTGGTGATATTTAGTTACTGTCCTCAATAATAAATCGTAGCTTATCTAGAGCATGTCATAAATATCCGACTTCTCTTGAAGAAGTCGGATATTTTGTTTATCACTCAGCTATCTTTACCAAGATGCTTTAGCCTTACTGCCTTGTAGCACTTCTGGATTTTGCATACTTCTATTCCTAATTTTGCGAGAAGTTAACAAAGCGATAGTCAAAACTTTTAGTTTTTTATACACCGTGTATAAATTTAGTTTTTCATTTGTAAATACTCTTTGCCAAAATGGTACTATCTTTTTTAAACCAAACCAGGGAAACCCATCATGTGATATCTCTTTTATATTATGTTCTCCATATAATAGCTTCATTGCTTCATGAGTAGTATTCCATCTATATATTTGCTCAATCCAACTTTTTTTAGGCGGATTATCCATTGTCATATCTGTTAAACTAGGAACTCTGTTAGTACAAATAACATCTATAAATATGTCGCCTTTAAAGCCTGCATGTTTAGCTAAGATACTGAGATGAGAATCTTCAAGTTTCATTCCTGGATACCTTTCGGCAATTACAGATATTAAACTAATTATCACATCAGTTCTACCAACTGTACCTCCTCCTGGTTTATACATAAAGCCGTTTATTCTCCCATGAGCAATATTCATAAACCATTGGATAGGAGGCAGATCCTCATCAAAATTTGGTAGTAAAATTTCAATTCCATCTTCTATTCCTTGTTGATAAACAATATGCCTTTGTCTTGTACCTAAAACATCAATTTCTGGTTGCCTTTGGAATTGATTTAATATTATCTTTAAACCGTTAGTATTTGGCTCAACTATTGGATACTTACGCTCACATAAAAATTGAGATTCAGCATCAAAAGCTATTAAAAGAGCAGGCGGTATCCATCCATTACATGTACTCTTCAGCAATAATGAGCCATAAATATCTCCCAAAACTCTAATTTTACCTGCTGAATATTGTCCCTCTCTTTGATGAACAACAAATATTCTGTGTTTGCATTTTTTAACATTGAAATTAGCTAAGTCATAAGGTTTACCCTTACACATCAAATTGTCAAATATTTTAGCGGGAATATTGTTTACTATCTTCTCTTCAGTATATAGATGAATGATTTGGACATCAGTAAGCAAAGTAAAACGGTCAATAACAGTTGGACATTCAAACCCATTATTTAAACCTATAATTATGTCAGCCATCAATCCTATTTCTGAGACTTGTTGAATGATTTTGGGAATAGTATAAGGTAGATAATTCTCTGATCCTTTTGCAGCTGCTAATATTCCTAATATTCTTGTGTTGTCAACAGTGTTCTTAGTTTTTGTATTGATAAATGCTTTGTAAGATAAAACAGCTTTGACATCTTCTGCCAAAGTTTTATTTTGTGTTTCTCTTAAAGCAACTCTTGACTTTCCTAAAAACTTACGATGCCAATTAAATGCTATTGATAAACTAGTTAAAAGCATTGCTTTATTCCTTATCTCAATTTCCAATTCTCCATTCCCATCTATCAATTCACGGATCAAGCGAATATTTCATCACAATGCTGATTTTTGTATCTTGTTTCAGAACAAAACTCGCGTCTTTAAATTTGGGTATACCTGTTCGTATTGATATAACTGGATTTTGGGAGAGACCAAAACCTTCTTGTGGAATCCCGAATAAATCTCTGTTAAGCTGGCGATCGCCATTTTGATCGTCAACAACAGCAACAGCATATGCACCTGGCTGTAAACCCAAAAACTCCTTTTTTATAGAGCTTCCCGTAATCTTCGCGCAGCCACTTTGAACCTCACTAGTATTATTTAGAGGAAATCCTTGTTCACCTGCGTAAATTCGGAAGCAAATCTCGCCTTTTTGATGACGTATACCATCTACAACAATACTTAATGTTGCAGTTTCCCTAGCATTTGCTGTTTTAGCAAAGCTAATACTCGTAAGCATAGCAAGAAGTAAATGACAGTATTTAAATACTTTCATCATAATTACACACATGAATTGAAGCGATTTATTGTTCTTTAACTAATGGCCCTTGCCAACTTTGCCAAAGTGATTTTAACAATTTCAGCAAATCTTTCAGCAGCAGATACTCTGTACCTTTCAACTGCATATATATACTTAAATGACAACATAATCTTTCATATAAACTCAAATCAAAGAGCCATATAGAAACTATAAACTCCCATAAAATTCTCCAATGCGGCAACAAAACTTTTCCTTGATTGGCTGAATCAAACCAAATAGAATACGCATAAAAATCAGGTAGTTTTAATGAATCTTTGGAATGACTGTTTAGAATCAACAAGTGATTAGGCCAGAACATACTCATAGATTGTTGTGGATGGTTTCTAGCAAAAAATAGATATTCTGGAATTTCATAAAACTGACCTAAAAGACTAAGCCTCAACAGTAAAGTTCCGTCAGCAGACGCATAACTACCCATAGGCGGTATTGCTTTCAAAGCACTAGCACGTATTACTCCATAGCATTGATAACATAAATGCCAATTCAGTAATTCGTGAAAACGCTCGTGTGGTTTTGGTGAATACGTTTTAAGTTTAACTTCGTAGTTTTGGATAAATTTTCCATATTCATCAATTAAATATGTGTAGGAATGACACAGTATGATCGTAGGATCTTCATCAAGTACATCAACACACTTCTTGATGAAATCCGCAGCATGTAAATCATCGTGAGCAGCCCACTTAAAATACTGACCTAAAGACAATTCAAATACACGGTTGAAATTAGGGGCACAACCAATATTATGTTGATTGCGGTAGTAACGTATACGTTTATCTTGTTCAATGTATGCTCGGCAAATTTCTTCTGTTTTATCTGTAGAGGCATTATCTGAAATAATCAACTCAAAATCTGCAAAGGTCTGAGCTAAGAGCGAATCTATGGATTCTTTGATAAATTTATCGCCGTTGTACACTGGTAAACCTATACTTACTCGTGGCTGTTTTATGTTCATAATAGATAAATTTTCTACAAATTCGTAGACTATCTAATCAAACTTTGAATGTCAGTTTTTTGCAGCCATTGATGTGTTATCTTTATCCCTTCTTCTAAGTCAATAATTGGTTGATAATTTAACAGCTTTTTTGCTTTTTCAATAGAATAAGCATAAGGACGAGTCATAAAATCTACAGACTCAGGTAAAATATCGACTTTTTTTCGAAAAAGTTTTTGCCCTTGAACCCGCATCTGTAAAAATAACTTCATTTCATCTTTTGGTAATGAAAAAGGAGCAGGTAAACCTTCTACTGCTGCTAAATGCGTAAAATATTCTTTCCAAGAAGTTTCTTGCCCATCAGTGATATTAAATATTTCACCATAAGTTTCTTTTTCTATTGCTAGAAATATGGCATTAATTAAATTATCTATATACAAATGATTGATTACACCCTTACCATCATTGGCATATGCAAATAATTTCTGACGCATCATCAGAATTGGTTTGACTACCCAAGGAATACTCCCAGGGCCATAAACATCCCCAGATCTAATAATAACAATACCAAAATCTGGTGGATTATTCAGTTTTAAAAGTGCTGCTTCAGCTTCAATTTGCGTTTGACAGTAAGGATTATTTTCATGAGAAAGTGGGCCTGATTCTGTAACACCATTAGGATAGTTAAAACCATAAACCATCACACTAGAAAGATGCACAAAGGTTTTAACACCAATATTTTTAGCAGCTTGAGCAATATTGACACTGCCCTCAACATTTATCTTACGAAAATGTTCGAGTGAGCCAGCTTCTTCGGCAATTTGATCTGTGTGTAAAACAATGTCTACTCCTTGACAAGCTTTTTGAGCAATAGTAGTATCATTGATACTTCCAGTAATCACTTCGATACCTAAATTTTGCACTTTTTTGTCATTTTCTAAAGAGCTTTGTAGTCCACGGACTTTCATACCTTGCGCTATAGCTAATTCAGCTGTACGCAAACCGATAAACCCATCAATTCCAGTAATTAGAAGTGTGTATTGAGAAAGATTCATATATCTAAACATCCTGACTTTTTTTAATCTACAGAATTAGAAATCAACAATTTTGTAGATATGCTTTAAACAGCAGGTCTGTACAAAAATTAGGGAATATGCATCAATTACTCTCTACAACTAATACCGTTTCACCTTAAAATTGATACAGATGATGACGCGGGGACGCAAAGACGCGCAGATTGATATTTTGCAGGATTATAGAGAATTGATACTAAAAAAGGAATGTTGATTAAGAATTTTGAGAAATGGTATAAGCAACATTCAAAAAACCGCTTTGAACCAAATAAGCGGTATAAGTCATAAGTAATTGCGAGTCAATAGATGGACAAGCAATAGAACTACCAGCCAATGCATTCAAAGTAGCCTGACAACTAATAATTGGTCTTTTGGCCTGCAAATACAAATCAGGAATAGTTAATTGCTCATCAG
>JAHHHC010000052.1 GCA_019359515.1 Desmonostoc vinosum HA7617-LM4
TCATACATGGTTGGTAATACTTCTTTTGCCGATAGCGGCGGATCACTTTGATACATCATTGTAGCTCAAGTTAATCTAAATCGGGTTCAATGCCAAGCGATCGCAGTTGTGCTACCAAACGTTCAGCGCGTTGCTTTTCTTGTTCGGCACGCTGTTCTTGTTGTTGAGCGCGCTGTTCTTGCTGTTGGGCGCGTTGCTCTTGTTGTTGGGCACGCTGTTCTTGTTGTTGGGCACGTTGCTCTTGTTGTTGGGCGGGAGTCAACATCCAGTTCCCTACCCCATCATACCAACGTAACCAAGTATGTTCTATATCTTGATAGCGTCCTTGCCACACACCCAAACCTAATTCTAATTCTGGTATCCAAAAGCGTTCATCTTCTAACTCTACTGCTCTGTAACGACCCCCATCTAACTTGAACATCTTAAAATCATGACTATAACGGTCAAAGATAGTATAGTAGGGGATACGCAGTATTTGCTCATATACTTGCCATTTTGTGGGGGGTTGTTCAACTGAGCGTAATGTTTGCCCTAAGTCTTCTTTTTCTGTGCCTGGAGAAAGCAACTCCACCATAATAAAAGGATTTACCCCTTCTTGCCAGACTACGTAGCTTAAACGTAAATCTCGTTGTTCATACAAACGCTCGCCACCGACGACTGCAAACCAATCTGGTCTTTTGTACCAGAGTGTGTGTCGCACATCGTAATACAGATTGAGGTCGCTGGCAACAAATATTTGCTCGCTGGGGTAGTTTGGTGGGCGAAAGGTTTCGTCTAGTAAACGCGGCTGTAATAAATGAAACTCATCCGGCAAACCTGGTTCCTCTGGATCTTCACTAGGAAGATCATACATGGTTGGTAATACTTCTTTTGCCGATAGCGGCGGATCACTTTGATACATTATCAAGCAGTCCTGACGAGACTCTCAACTCTATTATGGAATGTATGCTCAACGAATAACCGAAAAAGAAAATGATACAGGGTAAGTCAATTTCTTTATGGGGGTTCTGTCCCCTGCCTCCTTTCCTCTTTTTGACTGAGTTAAAATACTCATTAGTGAAGCTCAAAGACTCATTAATGAGTATTAAATACTCAGTCGCGAGTTTTTAGAAGCAGGAAACGATAAAAACAAATGCAACTCTGTTGTCGTGATTAGAGTTAATTGGTAGACTCAATTAACTTGAAACCCCAAGGTTTGAGTACTGCGATCGCTGTTTCTATATCTACCCCTTCATAAACTTCCCATTCCAGTGGGTGATCTTTAGGATGTCCGTCGCCTACATTGCCAGCAACTTTAATTACTGGAAAGCCTGCCACGCGATGACGTTCCATCCCTTTTGGCAAAGCTAGGTGAAGTTTATGACCGACAAACTTTGATGTACTAGAATTAGCTACAGATTCACGGACTAAACAGATATCACCAGCAGTCCCCCAAGTAGTTTGGTAAATGTAAAGGAAAGAGATATAGGCTTCTGGCTTGATGGATCTTTTTAGAACTTGCATTATCTGTAATCCTTACACGATGAGTGAAAAATCACACTAGTTTTTTTTATCAACGGTTACAGCTACTTTAATTTTGCAACCCTAATCAAAATAACGTTTATAGCGTTTTGATAGCAATCGTGCAAGAAACTTTTATAAAACATCCTTGGGACTGGGGAATGGGGAACTTGGGGTTCCCGCTCTCGGAGGGAGTCGGGATGAGGGGTAATGGGGAATTGTCATTGATTATTCTCCGCGTTCCCTCATCTCCCGGTTGGTGAGCGGAGTCGAACCACATCTCCCCCATTTAATCAAACCCTAACGACACTCTCGCAATTGTGGAAAATAATAGATTAAGTGCAGTATCACAAAACTCACTGACATTTCCTTATTTTCTCTAGGAAACTATGACTCATTCTTTCCTTGAACGCTTGCATAGTCCAAATTGCCCGGTTATCGTTTTTGACGGTGCAATGGGAACTAATTTACAAACGCAAAATCTGACAGCTGATGATTTCGGCGGCCCTCAGTATGAAGGTTGTAACGAATATTTAGTCCACACTAAACCTGAAGCTGTCGCTAAGGTTCACCGCGACTTTCTCGCTGCTGGTGCAGATGTAATTGAAACGGATACTTTTGGTAGTGCTTCGATTGTACTAGCTGAGTATGATTTGGCAGATCAGGCTTATTACCTCAGCAAGACAGCTGCTGAATTGGCGAAGCGTGTGGCTGCTGAATTTTCTACGCCAGATAAACCCCGGTTTGTCGCCGGTTCTATTGGCCCCACAACTAAACTGCCAACTTTGGGACATATTGACTTTGACACGATGAAGGCGTCCTTTGCTGAACAAGCAGAGGCACTGTGGGATGGTGGTGTTGATTTATTTATTGTGGAAACTTGCCAAGATGTGCTGCAAATCAAAGCTGCATTGAATGGTATTGAGGAGGTGTTTGCTAAAAAAGGCGATCGCCGGCCGTTGATGGTTTCTGTAACAATGGAAAGCATGGGGACAATGTTGGTAGGTACAGAAATTAGTGCTGTACTAACAATTTTAGAACCCTATAAAATTGATATTCTCGGTCTCAACTGTGCCACTGGCCCAGACTTGATGAAACCACACATCAAATATCTCTCGGAACATTCGCCTTTTATTGTTTCTTGTGTTCCTAACGCGGGTTTGCCTGAGAATGTTGGTGGTCAAGCGCACTACCGTTTAACACCTGTGGAATTACGCATGGCGCTAATGCATTTTGTTGAAGATTTGGGTGTCCAAGTGATCGGGGGTTGCTGTGGGACGCGTCCAGAACACATTCAACAATTAGCAGAAGTTGCCAAAGACTTGAAGCCAAAAGTTAGACAGCCTAGCTTAGAACCAGCGGCTGCATCAATTTATATAACTCAACCTTATGACCAAGATAATTCTTTCTTGATTGTAGGTGAACGTCTCAACGCCAGTGGTTCTAAAAAGTGCCGCGAATTGCTGAACGCGGAAGATTGGGATGGACTGGTGTCAATGGCGAGAAGTCAGGTAAAGGAAGGCGCACATATCCTTGATGTCAATGTGGACTATGTAGGACGTGACGGTGTGCGGGATATGCACGAGTTAGTTTCTCGCGTCGTCAATAATATTACCCTCCCCTTAATGCTCGACTCTACCGAATGGGAAAAGATGGAGGCGGGGTTAAAAGTAGCTGGTGGTAAATGCTTGCTGAACTCCACCAACTATGAAGACGGGGAACCGCGCTTTTTGAAGGTGCTGGAATTGGCGAAAAAGTACGGTGCAGGCGTAATCATTGGTACTATCGATGAGGATGGCATGGCGCGGACAGCCGAGAAAAAGTTTGCGATTGCTGGGCGGGCTTACCGTCAAGCTGTAGAATATGGTATACCTCCTACGGAGATATTTTTCGATACATTGGCTCTACCTATTTCTACAGGGATTGAAGAAGACCGGGAAAACGGCAAAGCCACAATCGAATCCATCCGCCGCATTCGCCAAGAATTACCAGGATGCCATGTAATTTTGGGTGTCTCTAATATATCTTTCGGTCTGAGTCCGGCATCACGAATAGTGCTGAACTCGATGTTTTTGCATGAGGCGATGATGGCGGGAATGGATGCAGCTATAGTTAGCGCTAGCAAAATATTACCACTAGCCAAAATTGAGGCACATCATCAAGAAGTTTGTCGCCAGTTAATTTATGATCAGCGTCAATTTGAGGGTAATGTCTGCGTTTACGACCCCTTGACTGAGCTTACCACGTTGTTTGCAGGGGTAACGACAAAACGCGATCGCGGCGTTGACGAAAATCTTCCCATCGAAGAACGTCTCAAGCGCCATATTATCGATGGCGAACGCATTGGTTTAGAAGCACAACTGACAAAAGCCTTAGAACAATATCCCCCCTTAGAGATTATCAATACTTTCTTGCTAGATGGCATGAAAGTAGTGGGTGAATTGTTCGGTTCCGGACAGATGCAGCTACCTTTCGTTTTGCAATCTGCGGAAACTATGAAAGCGGCGGTAGCTTTTCTAGAACCGTTCATGGAAAAGTCGGAATCTGGTAATAATGCCAAGGGAACCTTTATCATCGCCACAGTCAAAGGGGATGTCCATGATATCGGTAAAAACTTGGTAGATATCATCTTATCAAACAACGGCTATAAGGTGATTAACTTGGGGATTAAGCAACCGGTGGAAAACATTATCCAAGCCTACCAAGAGCATAAAGCTGATTGTATTGCCATGAGTGGTTTGCTAGTAAAATCCACCGCCTTTATGAAAGAGAATTTGGAGGTATTCAACGAAAAGGGAATTACCGTACCCGTGATTTTAGGCGGTGCGGCACTGACACCTAAATTTGTCCATGAAGATTGCCAAAACACTTATAAGGGTAAAGTTGTTTATGGTCGAGATGCCTTTTCTGATTTGCATTTCATGGATAAATTAATGCCTGCCAAGACTGTTGGTAACTGGGATGATTTGCAAGGATTTTTGGATGATGTTGCTGAAACTACAGAATTAGATAACCAAAAATTAGAACTCGTCAACGAAGACTCCCCAGTCCCCATTACCCCTAATCCCCAGTCCCCACTCCCCACAGATACCCGCCGTTCTGAAGCCGTAGCGATAGATATTGAACGTCCCACGCCACCTTTTTGGGGAACAAAGTTATTGCAGCCTGGTGATATTCCCTTTGAAGAAATATTCTGGCATTTGGATTTACAAGCTTTGATTGCGGGACAATGGCAATTCCGCAAGCCGAAGGAACAATCTAAGGAAGAGTATCAGGATTTTTTGACGCAGAAGGTGTATCCTGTGCTGGAGGTTTGGAAGCAACGAATTATTGAGGAGAATTTGTTACATCCACAGATAATTTATGGATATTTTCCTTGTCAGGCTGAGGGAAATACTTTGTATGTTTATGAAACGCACCGCGAAGGTGCAGAGGTAAGAGTAAGTTTTGAGTTTCCCAGACAGAAGTCTTTGAGGCGGTTGTGTATTGCAGATTTCTTCGCACCGAAAGAGTCGGGGATAATTGATGTGTTTCCGATGCAGGCGGTAACTGTAGGGGAAATTGCCACGGAGTTCGCTCAAAAGTTGTTTGGGGGTAATCAATACACTGATTATCTGTATTTTCACGGTTTGGCGGTGCAAATAGCAGAGGCGTTGGCTGAGTGGACACACGCCAGAATTCGCCGGGAGTTGGGCTTTGGTGCTGAGGAACCTGCTAATATTCGGGATATGTTGGCGCAGCGTTATCGTGGTTCGCGGTATAGTTTTGGTTACCCGGCTTGTCCAAATATTCAGGATCAGTATAAGCAACTGGAACTGTTGGAAACTGACAAGATTAATCTATACATGGATGAAAGTGAACAACTTTATCCAGAACAGTCTACAACGGCGATTATTACCTATCACCCAGTAGCGAAATACTTCAGCGCGTAACTTTAGTTTCTAGCCCCCTTTTTGTCAATGAAAAGGGGGTAATGAATAGACTTCTTGCAAAAATACTTGAACCGTCAGAGACTCAAGTCTCTGCCTAATAGCAAAAGTCCGTTGAAACGGACTAAAAATACTGTTATTAGTCGGTTGAAACCGACTTGAGTTATCAGCCAGAAAATTTATTTTCTGGCGAGTATCCGACTTTTGCAAGAGGTCTAATGCTTATGAGCAAAATTACAGATGTCAGCTAGAGCCAGTTTTCTTAGGCACAAAGACAAGGCAGTGCGTTGCGGAGCGAGTGTGGTCTTGGGGAGCCAGTCCTTTGCGGGGGTTCCCCCCGTTGTAGGAACTGGCGTGGTTTCCCCCATGAACAACTCGCATTGGGGTTTCCCCCTTTGTAGCAAGT
Source organism: Desmonostoc vinosum HA7617-LM4 (assembly GCA_019359515.1). GTDB lineage: Bacteria > Cyanobacteriota > Cyanobacteriia > Cyanobacteriales > Nostocaceae > Desmonostoc > Desmonostoc vinosum. Next base: position 5,836 of record JAHHHC010000052.1, read on the forward strand.
GTCATCGGGTTCCCCGACTTGTTCGCTCTTAGCGTTCCCGCAGGAAGGTTTTGGTTTACGTAATGGATAAAAAATATCTAATATACACATTCGTGAACTCTGATTAAACAATCGCTAGTGCAGATAAATTACCGCTATAACCAGTAATTTCAATGATGGCATCTGTTTTGGCATTAAAACCACTAACAGCATCATTCAAAGCTAAGAATGTTCGTCGATTAGAATTATTAATAGGATCTGTACTGGCATTACCTAAACTAAACGTTGCCGCTTGATTAGCAACAAAATTAGTTGCATCCAACAAGCCTTGAATTTTAAACTCACTGAGAGTACTAATACTGCCTAATTCCATAACATTAGCGGCACTAATAGCTTTTGGTGCATCGATTTTATCTGTGCCAATTTTGAAATCTTTAATTACATCAAAATTGGATAATAACGAATCTTTCAGTTGATGAAAAACGAATGTATCGCTACCATTACCACCAGTTAAAATATCTCCACCAGCACCACCATTGAGAATATCATTGTTGTTACCGCCAAAGAGTTGATCATTGCCATCAAACCCTGAGAGTTCATCGTTACCGTTGTCACCAAAAAGTTGGTCATAGCCATCAAATCCTACCAGTTCATCATTACCATTGCCACCAAAGATTTCGTCATTACCTGCTAACCCCAACAGTTCATCGTTACCGTCTCCACCACTAATTTGATCATTGCCTGCATCACCAACTAATTCATCATTACCTTTGCCACCTTTGAGAACCAAACCCTCGACTGGATTATCATCATCAATGGTTTTTGATATCAGTTGACCGTTACTATCATAGAAGTAACTAGTTAACGTATCAGTTACACCGTCATTATTTTTATCAAATTTCTCTGATGTGAGTTGACCTTTGGCATTGTAGTTGTATGTGGTGACTGCATCAATGGTGCCATTATTGCCTGTGTCAACTTTATAGGTTGCTAGCTTGCCACTAGTGTTGTAACCATATGTCGAGACTGTATCAATGCTACCATCATTATTTTTATCAAGTTTGTCTGATGTTAGTTGACTTTTGGCATTGTAGATATATGTGGTGACTGCATCAATGGTGCCGTTGTTACCTGTGTCAACTTTCTTGGTTACTAGCTTGCCACTGGTGTCATAGCTATATGTCGAGACTTTATCAATTTTGCCATCATTATTGTTGTCGAATTGCTCTGATATCAACCTACCTTTGACATCGTAGATGTAAGCTGTAACTGCATCAAGCTTGCCATCATTATTATTATCTGTGGTAGAAGATGTGCGAGCGTAAATAAAAGTGGTAACCTCCTCAGGTTTACCATCACCATTCGAGTCTTGGCTAATAGATGACAAGTTACCTCTACCATCATACGTATAGCTTGTGACGTAATCAGGTTTGCCATCAGCATTGGAGTCTTCACTAATAGATGTTTGTTTGTTGTTAGTGTTGTAAGTAAAAGTAGTAATTCTGTCAGCTATCCCATCGCCATTGTCATCATAGCTTGTTGATATCAATTTACCGTTGGTATTGTAGGTAGAGGTGTAACTACTGCTAGATATGATATTGCGATCGCTGTCAGAGATGGTACTGACATAAGATACTATATTGCCATTGATGTTGTAAGTTTTGACACTATTAACAACGCGATCAGAATCAACTTGACCGGTTTCGGAATAAGTTTCAGTTTCTAGCTTTCCTTGAGGATCATAAGTGTAATTAACTATAAATGGATTGCCTGAAAAATACGCTACAGAAACATCTCCAATTGTTTGCTGATAAGATGTTACTTTACCCTCAGAATTATAAGTATACGTATATATTCTAGTGTCATAAAACCTGCTGCCACCGAAAGTTTGAGCTGTGATTTGTGTCGGTTTGCCATTAACATCATATTTATAGGTTTCGGTTGTTACGCTACTATCAAAATCACCAGGTAGTCTGCTAGGAAAACTGCCTGTTAAGTAACCTTTGGCATCGTAGGTAGCAGTATAGATTTGAGAAGGATCATAATCAATTATGCCGTCTCCATCCTCGTCAAAACCGTCATCAGCTATGCCATTACCATTCAAGTCAATATTTTCAGATATTAAGTTGCCTCTGGCATCATAAGTGTAGAAAATAGTGAATAAGGTCTCGAATCGAGCTTCGATTTTGTTATCCTTTTCATCATAAGTATAAAATGTTTCAGATAATGTAATATTTTCATTGAAAAAAGCACTTTCCGATATTTTATTTCCTCTAGAATCATAGGCATAGATAGTGCCGCTATCAGCCTTGCCGTCATTATTTAAGTCGGTGAGTTCTGATGTCTTATTACCTCTCGCGTCGAAGGTATAGTTAATGACAGATCGAGCAATTTCACCGACTTTGGAATTAGTGGTTTGAGATATCAAATCACGGGTGATGATTGACTCTGCTATGCCATCGCTGTTGTTGTCTATCTTCTCAGAGATGAGGTTGCCACTAGAGTTGTAGGTATAAGTTGTAGTTGATGTCATAAATTTGATGTCTGTTTACTGAGAAAGAATAAGGGACAGGAAAGAAGCAGAATTAGAGGAATTTGAATCTCAATTTTTTTGTTGCAACTGGATAGAAAATGGAGTTTTTCAATCACTATAAGGAATCCATGGTATACACATGAGTCAAAAATCAACTCACCAAAGCTTTAAGCTGGTAGAGTGCGTTATGAAAAAAAGTCATAATCTACTGAGGCAATGATGATGTGTTGTGCTTGGCAACAACACAACCTACAACGCTGAATTAAGTAAGCAAGATTATTCTAGTGTGTGAGAAGTTACTCTGTCGGCTAAATTAATATCTGGTAAGGAAGTGTAATGTAGTAAGCAATTAACCTACCGGATTTCGATTAAATTTCTTTATTTTGAAAGATAATTTATGATTGTGGTTACAAATAAAAGTGATTTAATTCTTGCTAGATTCAGTGAAAGTGCGATCGCATCATGAATAAATATTATAATGTGAAGCAATGAGTAAAGGCGAAGACTCGATATAAGCCTTTTTTGCAGAAACAGAAATATCGTTGAATTTGCCAAAGCGACAACTACAGCGGTTATATAATGTTCTCCAAAATACAATTCAAAATCATGAAGCACACCTCAATGATCCAAATTTAGATCCTCAAGGCCAGGTAAAATATACACGCCAGAGTTTTGAAGATTGCTACTTACTCGTGTACCTAGATTGGGTACTCAAGCAGAATGATTAAGCTCAGTCTACAGAGGAAGCACCGAAGCGATAGCCTTTGCCGTAAACTGTGTGAATCAACGGAGTTTCTTTACCTACTTCTATTTTGCGGCGTAGCAAGCGAATTAATGCGGCTATGACATTGCTGCTAGGTTGTTCGTCATCTTGCCATAGATGTTGCAAAATTTGTGCATGAGTTAGCAACTGTCCAGTGTTTTCCATAAAATATAGCAACAGCTGGCTTTCTTTTTGTGATAGTTCAATAATTCGCCCTTGGCGATAAGCTATTTGGTTGTCGGCATCGAGTTCTAAATCAGCTACGATAAGACGTCTAGTGGCGGTAGTGTCATAAGCTTGAGAACCAGAACGACGCAATAAAGCACGAACTCGTGCTAGTAATTCCCGTAGTTCAAACGGTTTAATTAAATAATCATCTGCACCCGCATCTAAACCTTTTACACGGTCATCTAAGGTATCCTTGGCTGTAAGAAATAAGACAGGCGTAGTTTTACCTTGGCGTCGCAATTCTTGACAAATCTCTAACCCCGTTTTTCCTGGTAGCATCCAATCTAAAATTAATAGGTCATAGTTGCCTACTTGCACAAATTCGCTACCACTTGTACCATCATAAGCGGCATCCACTGTGTAACCTTCACGCGTTAACAGGCGACTCAAAGGGTCGGTTAGTTCTGCTTCATCATCAACCAATAAAATTCTTATGCTGCTTGAGCTAAGCATTTGATTCAGTTATCAGTTACTTGTACTGAGCAAAGTCATACCCTGCGGGAACTTGCTACGCGTAGCGTCTCCGACAGGAGAAGTATCAGTTATCAAGGTGAGTCAGAGTCTCTCGCTTCCATAAACGATGTGTTGCAATCGAGTTTTAAATAAACATTTGAAATTTTGATAACTGTTCACTGATTTAATATTATTAACCGTCAAAACGCCAAGGATATCAAGAAAAAGAATGCTAACTGTTGCATTGCCCAAAGGAGAACTGCTCAAAAATAGTATCCGTCTACTACAGGGTGTAGGCTTAGATTTTAGTGCTTTTTTAGATTCTGGAAATCGTCAACTTCAGATTTCTGATGCTAGTGGACAAGCAAAAGGGCTACTAGTTAGGGCACAGGATGTTCCAGTTTATGTAGAATATGGTCAAGCACAGCTAGGTGTTGTCGGTTACGATGTGTTGCGTGAGAAACAGCCACAAGTCGCACACATGGTTAATTTGCAGTTTGGGTATTGTCGCATGTCGGTGGCAGTTAAAGCATCCAGCTCTTACCGATCGCCTTTAGACTTGCCGCCTCATGGTAGAGTTGCTTCTAAATACGTCAATTGCGCTCGTGAATATTTCCAAGGTCTAGATTTACCTGTGGAAATAGTACCACTTTATGGTTCAGTAGAGTTAGGCCCCATTACAGGCATGTCAGAAGCGATCGTAGATTTAGTTTCCACAGGGCGGACTTTGCGAGAAAATGGTCTGATTGAGATTGCCACTTTGTATGAAAGTACCGCACGGTTGATTGTTCATCCTTTGAGTTACCGTCTCAACGCAAGTAATCTCAGTGATGTTATTAGCAAGTTGCGAGGAGTGGGGAGTAGGGAGGAGGGATGAGGGGGATGAGGGGGATGAGGGGGATGAGGGAGAAAAATAATTACCCAATCCCCAGTCTCCTAGCAACTTGCCAAGCTCAGTGGTGACTCCTGATCGAAGAATAAAAGGATACAATCACTATTATTTATGGAGATTGTAATGCGTGAAAGCGTGAATGCGTGAATTCCCCGATACCCATTTAAACTTTTGGAATAAAGATGGAGTTGGAAGAAGATTAAGGTAGTTGCATAAAATTTTTCATACCAAATTCTGCTAGCAACAGGTTGAATTTTTCCCTGTCAGTACTATGCCGTTTAGGTTTCTCTGTACCAATCTTCATCAACCATTTGCTATATGACTCGTCTATGAATCATCTGATTTTTTGAGTATGAATATGTCTGTAGATTGATGCAATATTGCGGGCATCATCAATGCCGCGATGATGTGTGCCTATCAACTCTATCCCCAGATACTCAAGAGCTTGGGCCATGCCAAATTTTTTAGATACACATAGATATTCGGAAAACTCTTCTTTGATATTTTTGTGTTCCGATGCAAAAGGATAAGGGATATTATGAAACTTACAATCTTGGATAAATTGCTTCTTGTCATAGTTTCCCCAAGAACAAAAAATATAATTAGGAAAGGATTTCAACCATTCTCTAAAATGAGAAATCACCTCTGGAAATTGCGGTGCTTGATCAACATCTTGTTGACAAATACTAGTCAGTTCGGTGCAAAATTTTGTTAGCTGCGGATGTCTTACAGGTTGAACGAATTGTTGATATTCTGAATCAATTTCCCATGTTTCTCGATTTAGCATCACTGCACCAATCTCGATGATTTCCATTCCATGACGAGGAACACTATCATCATTGCTACAAGTTGCTTCAACATCTACTACTAAAAAATAATTAGTCATAAGTTATTTTTTTAAATGTTTCTATATCAATTCTAAATTATTCATTCTTAACAAGTTCCGTGGGTTTAAGTCCCCCGGTTCCATAACCGGCAAGTTTTGTGTTGGGGTCAAATCCCTATTACAAAACTTAATTACGCGCTTCGCAGCGGTAGCGAGTCCGCGATAGCGTAAAGCCTACGGCATAGCTTCGCTTAGAGCGACACAGGAGCGTCGCGTCATTACGAATTACGAATTACGAATTATTTAATAAGAACCCCGAATTCCTTGTAAAAATCCGGGGTTCTATAAGCGGCTAATTATGATTTAAAACTGCATGAATGCGTGTTCAATCTCTTGAACGTTTAAAGCCTGTAATCAGAAATGGGATGTTGCCTAACTTGATAATCCCTTAATGCACTGGTGGAAAGTACAGTTCTGCCATCTTTTTTAAAGGTCGAGATTTGTCCTTTCTGCATAGCGGTATACAAAAAGCTCTGACTCACACCTAAACGCTTTGCTGCCTCTGCTAGTGAAATGCCTTGCCTCTGCATATTGAGAGTTGCCTTCCTTGCAATCCAAATTAGATTGCTATCTAAGAATAATTCTAACAGAGTATTAAAAATTATTAAGTAATATAACATTTAGACTACTTATGTGTAACATAATAATCTCTTATTAGCTTTGACCTTTATCCAGAAGAAAACATGCCGTGGATGGAATTGAGTCTTAACACAACACACGAGGGTGTGGATTGGGTCTATACATTAATTGCTCAGACCATTAATATTGGTGACGTGCAGATTAGAGAATATGCCAAACTCAACCAATCTAGTTTGGATGAACAAGACTGGGCATTTACGATGAGCTTATATTTAGCCTGCGATGTTCATTTGCACACACGTACAGAAAAAATCGTTAATCTGCTGCTACCCTTGCACCGTACAGGATTAGCAACAGCAATTCGGCAAAGTTTTATTGAGGAGAAGCCAAAAGACACAGATGTAATCAATCCCTTTATTCATCGCATTGGCAGGTTCGTTATCCTGAGTCCTAGTTTACCTGATCAATCGCAGGCAGCAGAGGAAGTAATTTTGAGACTGAACAAAACTCTCTGCTTCGGCAGCGGTTTACATCCAACAACTGCTACCTGCCTGAAACTGATTGAGCGTTACATTTCTCCAGGGATGAATGTTCTTGATTTGGGTTCGGGTTCAGGTATTCTCAGTGTTGCAATGGCAAAGCTGGGAGCAAACGTCTTAGCACTAGACAATGACATGATTGCTGTGCAGGCAACTCAAGACACTGTGCGTTTGAATGGAGTAGAGCAGCAGGTTAGTGTCATGGCAGGGAGTTTGGGAGCTGGAAGCGATTTGGGACATTGGATGAACAAAGATATTACCGACAACATCCAAAAAATCCCAGCTAAAAAGAGCTTTGACTTGATTACTGCGAATATCCTCCCATGGGTGAGTATTACCCTTGCCGATGAATTTCAGTGTGCGCTACGTCAGACTGACACAAATCCAGGGCTACTGATTACATCAGGTTTCACCGTTGATAATGAGGAAAATGTTGCAACTGCTTTAACACAGGCAGGATTTGAGTTCGTTGGTTGTGAGCGATCGCATGAGTGGGTGGCACTTGTCTATCGCTTAAAATGAGGCTGGAAAGTTGTGATTCATATTAAATCAATACCTTCACCAATTTAAAAATTAGCTTTATCTCCCAGTACTCTTTTTCGGCGAAGGTATTGCAAGGTGACTACAGTATTAAAATTTGAGAAAAAATGCTGAAATTCTGCCAAACCTATACTCTAAGGAAAATTTGTGTTACGTAAATTTTACTGTTAGGGCCAACAGCAACACCAATCCCCGTGAGATTGTATTTTCCTTTGATATTAGCAAGATGCCCTGGACTGCGGAGCCAGCTTTGAACAGCTTGTTTAGCAGGGTCTGTATAGCCCTGGTTATAAGCAACATTTTCGCCAGCAGCGATAAAGGGAATACCAATGGCTTTAACTCGCTGGCTAAACCCACTATGCCCAAACGAGACTCTACCCTTTGCCATATTCTGACTGTGAATCCTTGCTTGATTATCGCAGGCAGAATTGCGTAACAGCACTGGTAGATTCTTTGAACCTCTATAGTTATTGATTTCCTGAAAAACTGCCCGTTCTATAGCAGTGGTGTTGATGTTAGATTGTGCAATAATTTGACGATTTTGACTTAATTTGCCTGAAAACTTGGACGTAGAAGTTTCATCTGGTGCAGAAACAGCGTCGGCTCCACTGGTGAGAATAAGGCTCCCTAAAGTGATGCCATAGATTATTGTTCTCATCATTTTCTGAGAAGTAAACTTTTAGACCATCACCAGATTACTCTTAATTGAACAAATTGCCTAATATTTACACTAATTCGCAATTGGCAATAACACTTATTCCTCGGGTCACTAGGTTTTTCTTTTGGGAACAGTCTGCAATTAATTCCTACTGTTCCCATGTCAATTTTTAAGACTTGCCGCCAGGTGAAGCCGCATTAACCAAGTCTGGCTTTTCCTCAACTGGAGGATGTTCGATAGCTTGAGCTGATGTCGGGCGTTGATGCCTATCAAGAGTTTGTATCTTAACAGGCTGACTTTTCTCAATCGATTGATAAAGTGCTTGAATGATGCGAACGTCGTTTAATCCTTCCATACCTGACGGCTCTGGGTCTTTATCTTGTAGAATACAATCTGAGAAATATGTAAACTCAGCCGCTAGCTGATCGTGTGCATCAAAAGCGCGTTCTTGGGTTTCACCATTAATTGTCAGATAGTGTTTTAATCTTCCCTGCCAAGTGTAAGCAGATTCTGCTCGCAAGTCGCCTTTTGTACCTACAACCTGATAGGTTGACACTTTTGCAGCTCCAAAACTACAAGTGAAACTCGCCAGTCGCTCATTGGGAAAACGTAAAATAGCGCTAGTCATTTCCTCGACTTCACTGAAGCGCTGTTCTCCCTTATTCGCAGCAACAGCAAATACTTCTAGCGGTTCATCTTCAAATAGATAACGTGCAGCATTAATACAGTAAATACCGATATCATCCAAAGTACCACCACCTGCAACCTCTCGTAAACGAACGTTGCCTTCCTCTACTTGTTGAGTAAAAACTGAGTTGAAAATGCGTGGTTCACCAATTTGCTTTGAACGTACAATTTCGATTGCTTGTAAGTTTGCAGGCTCTAAATGTAAGCGGTAGGCAATCATCAGCTTCACATTGTTATCTCTAACAGCTTTAATCATTGCTTCACACTCTTGTTCGGTGACAGCCATTGGCTTCTCACACAGCACATGAATTGCTTGGTTGGCTGCACGCACGGTGTAATCACAATGCAGGTGATTAGGTAGTGCAATGTAAACTGCATCTATTTCGCCGCTTGTCAGACAGTCCTCGTATTCTTCATAGGAGTAAGTATGCTGAATACTATACTTTTTACTGAGTTCTTCACGTTTAGTAGGATCATCGGAAACCAAAGCAACTAATTCCGAGTTATCGGTATGGACAAACGCAGGTAAGGCAGCGTCTTGAGCAAACCAACCCAAACCGACAACAGCGTAACGAATTTTTTGCTTTTCGTTTGTAGCCATTATTTTTAAACCTCTTGATGAAGAACTTGTTTACCAAGAATCACTCTTTTACAGTGATAAAATTTGGCAAATTTTCAATCCTACCAATGAGGGAAACTCTAATAATACTTAGGAAATATATAGGAATCTGACTTGATTAATGAAATTATTTACGTAGGTAGGGAGTAGGATAGAAGAGAGTTTCAAGGTATATGGAGTTTTTTCACCAAATCAAATAAGCTAATAATCATTCAAATTGCATCCCCGCGTCTCCCCTTAAGCGCGTCCTCCGAAGTTTGCTCAACGGGGGGAACCCCCGCACGCAACTTCTCTTTGCGTCTTTCTGAGGCAAAGGATTATGCAAGTTAAAGGCAGATTAGCTTATGAGTCCGATCTGATTTGTGAAAATTCGCGGTGTCCAGATCCCCGAAGTTCTCACGAATGATTTAGGATTGCTATATCTAGTTATATCGCGTTCGCTTCAAGAGTCATAAGCTAATGCGCCTAGATATTGCACTATTTTCCGTGTAGATTGCGTTATTAGTTATTAGTCATCAGAATTGTCTTTAGATGGTTCTATCCAAAGTTCGGTACAAGCATCAGCATCCTCTATGGTTAAAGTATCTGTTGATGAGTCGTCTTGTAGCTGAGAATGTCTGCTTTGAAAAGTGATCAACTCATCAACTACCTTAAAAGCTGCCGATGCAGACTGATATCGCTGTTTAAAGTCATCCCGCACCATCTTAGAGAGAATCTCTGCTAAAGAGTTGCTGACTTGTGCTTTGTCGCTCCAGTTTAACTCTCCATCAGCTTTGCGAGTTAATTCATGAGGAGCTATACCTGTCAGGGCTTTTATGCCAATCATGCCGATCGCATAGATATCACTACTATACTGCGGACGCCCAAAACATTGCTCGCTGGGTGCATAACCTCTAGTGCCAATACCAATGGTAAAGGGGTTGTGTTCTTGCTCTTGGTTACGGATTGTCGAAACTTCTTTCACAGCTCCAAAATCGATCAGTACTAGTTTGCCATCTGAGTGTCGTCTGATAATGTTGCTGGGTTTAATATCGCGGTGAATCACACCGTTTTCATGAACAAATGCTAATGTTTGCAATAAATCCCGTAGTATTTTGATCGCTACGGTTTCTAAAAGGGGTTTGCCTAGTGGCAACTCTTGACTCAAAGGATGACCTATTACATATTCTTGAACCAAGTAAAATTCTTCGTCTTCTTCAAAGTAAGCCAAAAGTTGAGGTATTTGGCTGTGCGTGCCCAATTTTTCGAGTATTTGCGCCTCGGAGTTGAATAAACGTCTCGCCAATTGCAATCCTTCAGATTGGGGATTAGCGGGTCTTAGTTGCTTGACTACACATTGGGGATTGCCAGGACGCTGTGTATCTTCTGCAACATAGGTTTCGCTAAATCCACCTGAACTGAGAACTTTGACAATTTTGTAGCGGTTGGCGAGCATTTTCCCGGATACAGCCAAATCTCGTTGCTGGATTAAGTCTTGGAAATCATCTTGTTGACTAATAATCTCTTGAACAATAGGGGAAGCTTTGTATTTCTGAAAGATGTTCACCAATTGGTGTTTTCTCATCTTTTCCCTAGCGACTTCAGTTCCCAGGTAAAACAGTCCGTTGCAGGCGATCGCTAGTATTGGTAAAGTAGTTGGAAAAATTAACTGATTATAGATAAATAATATGTAGCAAGTCCCACCCCAAACACCAGCGATGATTATACTCCGGAAAAACCTAGTAATTCCGCGCTTGCTTCTAGTAACTACGAAGGCTGTACCGCCAACTAAAAACAATACAAATAAACCCCGCAATGCTGGGCTAGTAATCGCTTCACCAATCGCTTTATCTGTAAGCAATGTGGCGATCGCATTCGCGTGAATTTCTACTCCCGACATCCGATCAGGGCTAGCGATTACGGGGTGATAATCATTGCTTAACTGAGCTGTAGCTCCAATCAAGACTATCTTGTCTTTGAAAAACTTGCCTTTTTGTAAATAATTGTTCCAGTTTTCTTCATCTAGTACGTACCATAAAGGTATCGGCTCAAATGTACCTGTTGGCCCCCAAAAGTAAATGCGATCGCCTTTCGGTTGGGAATAATTGATTTGCGCCCCCCTCAGTACCGCTTCATCAAATGAGGGTAGTTTGGCTGTAAAAACACTCTCTTGCCCCAACAATTTGGGAAACTCGCTGGCCAGTCGGTGAACTTTGCCGTCAACTTCTAGAGGAAAATTCACTGTACCAACGGATACTGACCCTTTACGAAACATCTGTTGCGGCTGTGTCAGTTGCATGAATGTCCCTTGGTGCGTTTCAAAATTTTCGTAGAGTGCCCCTAAGGTAACTTTGCCGCCATATTTTTGTAATGCAGCTTGCAGTAGGCGATCGTCAGTATCTCCATAGCTGCTTTGTGTATCAAAAATTATGTCTACACCTACAGACCGCGCACCTGCTTTCATCAATTTTGCAACTATTTGTCCATATGCAGCCCGTTTGTAGGGAAAAGACTTCAATGGTTCTAAGTCGGCATATTGTAGCGGATCTAGTTTATAGTACTGCTCGGGAACTGATATTGATTGCTCGTCTATCGCCAAAATTACAATGTTTTCCGGGGGGAAAATTGCCCCGCGCAGTTGAAAAAAATTAGCAAACGCTTGATTTTCTATCACTTGAACGAAGTCTAAACTCAAAGCACTTAGCATCGCTGCTGCTATGGCTGAAGCCCCAGCAAGTAAATGACCAAAACGCAGTATTTGCTGTGACTGGCGCGTTGATGCTGTTACAGTTGCCTGTGTCGGTTTAGTTGACAGTCTATTGGCAGTAGAGACTGGTTTTTTAGTTAAGGTAGATGTAGGTTCTTCTGCCATATTATGTTACTGATTGATTTAGTTACAACAGTTCTTAGCGGCAGGCAGAAGCTGACATTAATGTTTTGAAATGTTAAATTTTGCCTGATGCCATTTGAGTTCAAGATGCCTACCAAGTTTTTTATTTGATAGTCTGCAATTAGAAGTTAGTCCTTCTGGGCTGTGGCTTTTCAATTATTCTGACCCTGTTTTAGAGCCATCACTTTGAAATAATACTTAAATGAAAAGTTTATACATTTGTAAAGTATCTTCTGTTTTCCAACAAACTTACGTTACTAAAGTTCCTCCCCAAAAGATTCCTATATAAGCACTGCCTAAGTTCATCTGTTTTTCTGACTGAAGCTCTAAACAATAGATTGTCTCATAGATTAATGCCATAAATACTTGCTGCTCTACTCGGTTGCAAAGAGATTTTACACTAATCTCGCCAACAGGTTCATCTCTGTGTAAGGTTCTACTAGAAACAGTCCTTAAGACTTCTTCTGTTTTTAGCGTAGTGTTGGTATCCTTCACAAAGCATGTCCTTCTGTTGGCAGCAACTTATATCCTACCTTAAGGCTATACCATACCTCTTTAGGAGTAAACTTGACTGTTATATAGCAAAGAATGCTGTTACCCAGTCGATTTTATTGGTAGATTTTGATCACAGACTAGATCTTGTAGTGTCGGAGGTGAAAAAAACACAGAGCGCTAATTATCTCAACTTCAATATTGCAAACAATTTTATGCTTTGAAAGAGGTAAGATAAAAGCTATACAGTAAAACCTACTTCGCAGACATTAGCAAATTTGTCATTTGAGAATTGCTATAATCTATTGTTCCATTAAATTCTTTTCTATTATTAGGTGTAAATTTCTATGGGTTCTCCAATGAATCGTCTGTCTATTTTTGTAGACGGAAACAATATGTTCTATGCTCAACAAAAAAATGGCTGGTTTTTTGATCCCCGACGAGTTTTAGAGTATTTTAAACACGAGCAATCAGAAACAACATTAATTAATGCATTCTGGTACACTGGCTTAAAAGACCCACAAGATCAAAGAGGTTTTAGAGATGCTCTCATTAGTTTAGGATATACAGTAAGAACTAAAATACTCAAAGAATACTATGATGATTCCTCTGGTCGTTACTCCCAAAAAGCGAATTTAGATATTGAAATTGTCGTAGATATGTTTAACACTGTAGATCAGTATGACAGAGTAGTATTATTTAGTGGTGATGGAGATTTTGAAAGAGCAATTGAGTTATTACGTTCTAAAAATACACATATTACAGTGGTATCGACCGAAGGAATGATCGCCAGAGAATTACGTAATGCTACGGATAGATATATAGATTTAAACGATATTAGAGACCAAATAGAGAAAGTAGAAGGTTAGTAATCTTAGCAATTATTTACAAAATTAAAAGTAAAACACTTAAGTTAATAATTCAAAATTCAAAACTGTTACCACGACTGTAGCAAGATCCCGAAGGGTAACACAAGCTACGTATAGACTCAGGGGTATTAGACCCTAACATCCTGATCAACAAAAGGGCCAGATAATGACTAACCGAGCAGATAGAATCATCATCTTTGACACTACACTCCGAGATGGAGAACAATGCCCTGGGGCAACTTTGAATATAGAGGAAAAACTAATTATCGCTAAGCAATTGGCGCGTTTGGGTGTAGATGTCATTGAAGCTGGTTTTGCTTTTGCTAGTCCGGGAGATTTTGCAGCAGTCAGCAAAATTGCTCAAATTGTGGGGACAGAAGATGGCCCTGTAATTTGTAGTTTGGCCAGGGCGCGACAAGATGATATCAAAGCAGCCGCAGAAGCAATCAAAGCGGCAGCACATCGCCGCATTCATACCTTTATTGCGACTTCTGATATTCATCTGCAATACAAACTCAAAAAAACAAAAGCAGAAGTGTTAGCGATCGCTCAAGAAATGGTAGCCTACGCTAAAAGCTTCACAGATGATGTAGAATTTTCTCCTGAAGATGCCGGACGTTCCGAACCAGAGTTTCTCTATCAAGTATTAGAGCAAGCGATCAAAGCTGGAGCAACAACAGTCAATATTCCCGATACAGTTGGTTACACTACCCCCAGCGAATTCGGCGCACTGATCAAAGGTATCAAAGAAAACGTCCCCAATATCAACCAGGCGATTATTTCTGTTCACGGTCATAACGATTTAGGTTTAGCAGTTGCCAACTTTCTAGAAGCCGTTAAAAACGGTGCGCGACAACTAGAATGTACCATCAACGGTATTGGTGAACGAGCAGGAAATGCCGCCTTAGAAGAATTAGTCATGGCGTTGCATGTCAGACGACAGTATTTTAATCCTTATTTTGGCAGACCATTAGATTCTCTAGAATCCCTGACAAATATCGACACGCGTCAAATTTATAAAACATCGCGTCTAGTTTCTAATTTGACAGGAATGTTAGTGCAACCAAATAAAGCAATTGTCGGAGCAAATGCATTTGCTCATGAGTCTGGCATTCATCAAGACGGCGTATTAAAAAACAAACTCACCTATGAAATAATGGATGCTCAATTGATAGGTTTGACAGAAAATCAAATCGTCTTGGGCAAACATTCGGGAAGAAACGCCTTCCGCACCCGTTTAAAAGAATTAGGTTTTGAGCTATCAGAAACTGAGTTAAACAAAGCCTTCGTCAGATTTAAAGAAGTAGCGGATAAAAAGAAAGAAATTTCCGATTGGGACTTAGAAGCAATTGTAAATGACGAAATTCAACAAGCACCCGATTTATTCCGCTTAGAATTAGTACAAGTTTCCTGTGGTAGTAACGCCCGTCCCACCGCTACCGTTACCCTCCGCACTCCAGAAGGCGAAGAATTAACCGATGCAGCCATCGGTACCGGGCCAGTAGACGCTGTTTATAAAGCAATTAACCGGGTAGTTAATGTACCTAACCAATTGATTGAATTTTCTGTACAATCAGTAACAGCAGGAATTGATGCCATTGGAGAAGTAACCATCCGCTTACGTTACGAATCAAGAGTGTTTTCAGGTCATTCAGCAAACACAGATATCATCGTGGCATCAGCTCAAGCTTATTTAAATGCGCTCAATAGATTACATGCAGCATTGCAAAGTCAAGAAAAACCAAAAGGAGTATCTACACAAAAAGTGTAAAAACACTTCTGTTGTGATTTGCAGTTAGTCGGAAAACATCAGTGGGATAGCACACCTGTACTACTCCGCTGAGTTTTTGTATATATTTAGTTGCTTTTTTATACATTCATATTTCGCAAAAAGTCAAGCATATTGAATTATTAATATTTTTTACTTTCGAGATTTTGTGATTTACCTAATAGCAAGAAAATTTTATCCTGAGAATGAAAGTTTATGATCAATCAAGTTGTAAAATGGTTAACGAAAAAACTACAGAATTGCCACTCTGGGTACAAGATAGAGATATAGTCATTGCTCAAGATCAAGAAGTACAGTGGCGAGAAGGAAAACGTCCAGATTATTCATTTACCAATGAATTTCTTAATCGAGAGAGAAAATTTCAGCATTCCGAAGGTTCTTTAGAAGCGCTCGCTCAAAATTTAGTCCGCACTTTTGAAATGGAAGCTTCTCATAAATCTAATCCCGAACAGTGGCTTTCTATTGTTGCTGATAAGTTTAAAATGAGTAGCAATGGCGGACAACAATACACTGCCCAAGAGGTTGCAACTCAAGGAACCTATAACTTATTTCTCGGTGAAAGTGAGCAGTATAGTTCCAAATCAGAAACCTTTGAATCTTCATTTGAACTTTTTCATACAGCCTTTCCTAATGGCTTCCTTTGGGAATTAACAGAAGTACTTTCTGGGCCGCCTAGTGTTACCTTTAAGTGGCGACATTGGGGAACATTTAGTGGTTCCTATAAAAACTATACACCTACTGGAGAAACAGTAGAAATGGTAGGAGTTAGTATTGCTCGCGTTACTGATGATTTGAAAATTGAGTCCTTGGAGCATTATTTTGATAACAATGCTTTTCTGCAAAAATTAACGAGTGGTGGTTGTCCTTTCCACCCCTAAAATGATGATTAGCATCAGCGTTTGCAATATTCCAATGATGAAAATACTGAACCATTAACTATAAAGCAAAAGCTATATTTAGCAGGCTTATTGCAAAAGTAGTTCTGTTTGCGTTCTTCTTTGCGCGGCAGTTGCTCATGGGGAAAACCACTCTTCTGCGCGCTGCCTTTGCGTGTTAGTGTTCGCGAAGCGTCTCGTAGAGAAGCGGGGCGTAGCCCGGTAAAAAAAGATTTATGCATGAGGTCTAGTATTCAAGGATATGGGTGCATCTAGTATTGACTATGAATCAGCCGACAACAAAATCTTGGCAAGAAGTTCTTGCAGCTTTTAAAAAAATTTGGGGTTACGAAGATTTTCGTCCACCACAGGGAGAAATCGTCAGCAGTTTGTTAGCACAAAAAGATGCGCTAATAATCATGCCCACAGGCGGAGGAAAATCAATTTGTTTTCAACTGCCAGCATTGCTACAAACAGGTTTAACTTTAGTAGTTTCACCTCTAGTAGCATTAATGGAAAACCAAGTACAAGAACTGCAACAATATCATCAAAAAGCTGCACTTTTACACAGTGAATTATCTCCATCCCAACGCCGATTAACACTGCAAGCTTTAGAAAAACAACAGCTAAGATTACTTTATCTATCACCAGAAACTTTACTAAGTCTGCCAGTTTGGGAAAGATTATCTCATCCCCAATTACAAATTAACGGTTTAATTCTGGATGAAGCTCATTGCTTAGTGCAATGGGGAGAAACATTTCGCCCAGCTTATCGCAGATTAGGAACCGTCAGACCTGCACTGTTAAAATCAAAACCACTAGGCACAAAAATCAGCATAGCCGCTTTTACTGCCACTGCCGACCCCTCTGCTCAAAAAATCATTCAAACAGTCTTACAATTACAGCAACCAGAGGTTTTTCGCTTAAATCCCTATCGTCCTAATCTCCATCTCAGCGTTCGTATAGCTTGGACACCAAGAGGCAGAAAGCAACAATTATTAAAATTTATCCAAAATAGACCACAACAAGCTGGGTTAATTTACGTCCGTACCAGACGAGATAGCGAAAACTTAGCCCAATGGTTAGCAGAGATGGGTTATGACACAACTAGCTATCATGCAGGATTGGGTGCAACAGAACGCCGTGCAGTGGAAACTAGTTGGTTAGGTGGTAAAATTCCCTTCGTTGTCTGCACCTGTGCATTTGGTATGGGAATAAATAAACCAAACGTGCGTTGGGTAATTCACTTTCACTCGCCACATCTGCTATCAGAATATGTGCAAGAAATCGGCCGTGCTGGCAGAGATGGAAAACCAGCCGAAGCATTAACTTTGATGAGTGAACCAACAGGATGGTTGGATTCAGAAGATAAGCAAAGACAGCAGTTTTTTCAACAACAAATGCGATCGCAACAGCAAACAGCACAACAACTAATCAAAAAACTACCACAACAAGGAGAAGTTAATAAAGTAACGCGACAATTTCCCGATAGTGCGATCGCATTAGCTTTACTTCATAGCAGTGGTCAGTTAAACTGGCTTGACCCTTTTCATTACATCATAGAAAGCAAAGCTAAGAGTCAGCCATCAACACAATTACATGCTGCTCAACAAATGAATCAATACTTGAATCATAAACAATGTCGTTGGCAGTTTTTATTAAACGCTTTTGGTTTTGCCAAAGAAGTACCTAACTGGCGTTGCGGACATTGCGATAATTGCCGCTAGCCGAGTGATACCATGTCCGGCTAATCACTTATCATAAAAATTTCTCCCTTGTCCCCCTTCGGGTGACGCTCGCAAGCTCGCTAACGCAGTCGCCTGCGGAGGGAAACCCTCCTTTACTCGCTGTCTCACCGCGTCTCCCTATCTCCGCGTCACTTTAAACGGACATGATATGAGGATGTCAAATTGAGTTTATAGATGCCCAATCCCTAGTCCCTAATCCCCAATCCCCAATCCCTCAAAAGATAGAGTTTGCAGTCATAACCCTGTTGTAAAATAGACATAAGAAGGATTCGGGGGGCCATTTACTGGTCATAAACGCCTATAGAGACCATCTTCGGTAATCTCCAAGGTTTAAAGTCCAGCCAGCTGAAGCAACTACAGCGGCTGTACCACCAGCGCATACCAGGCGATCGCATCACCACGCCTGAGTTTTCTCAGCGACTGGCAGCAATTAGTACTGAAATCAATCAGCCTGTGTGTGCCTACCTCAACCGTCGCGGACAAGTGATTCGTGTAGGGGTAGGCACACCGCGTCAAACGCAAATTCCACCGCTGGAACTGCCCCGTTACGGTGCAGAACGACTCAGCGGTATTCGTTGTATCGCCACTCACTTAAAATCAGAACCGCCTAATGAAGCAGCACTGACAGCGATGGCATTGCAACGGCTAGATGCGCTGATTGTAATCAACATCACAGGGTCAGGATTTCAACGGCGGGGAGGCGGTGCTACTGGGTATGTCAAAGAAGCCTATTTAGCTCATTTGGCATCAAATACCAAACAGCTAGTCTCAACTCTAGACTCAGGAATCAAAACTCAAGACTCATCCCTATATTCCAGCGTATCGCCGCCTTTGAGCTTAGATACACTGGCACAACAAGATTTTATCGACTTAGTAGAAGGTCTAGAAGCAGAATTCCGCCGGGAATTTATCGCCCAAGAAGTCGATGCCGACCACGATCGCGTGTTACTTGTAGGGCTAATGACTGATGATCTGACTCCTCAACGATTCCAGGACACCTTAGCCGAACTGGCACGGTTAGTGGATACAGCTGGTGGAGAAGTATTACAAACAGTACAACAAAAGCGATCGCGCATTCATCCGCAGACAGTAGTCGGTGAAGGTAAAGTGCAAGAAGTCGCCCTGACTGCCCAAACTTTAGGAGTCAATCTCATCGTTTTTGACCGCGACCTCTCACCCTCCCAAGTCCGCAACTTAGAAATGCAAATTGGTATTCGGGTGGTTGACCGCACCGAAGTAATTTTAGATATCTTTGCCCAACGTGCCCAATCTCGTGCCGGGAAATTACAAGTAGAACTAGCACAGCTAGAATACAACCTACCGCGACTCACCGGTAGAGGACAAGCAATGTCCCGATTGGGTGGTGGAATCGGCACTCGCGGCCCTGGTGAAACTAAACTAGAAACCGAACGCCGCGCCATTCAACGACGGATTTCTCGACTGCAACAAGAAGTCAATCAATTGCAAGCACATAGATCGCGCTTACGACAGCGACGACAGCATCGAGAAGTCCCCTCAGTAGCTTTAGTCGGTTATACCAACGCTGGCAAATCCACCTTACTAAATGCCTTAACCAACGCGGAAGTATATACAGCCGACCAGCTATTTGCTACTCTTGACCCCACCACGCGCCGCTTGGTAATTCCTCATGCCGTAACTAGTGAATCCCAAGAAATTCTGATTACAGATACAGTAGGGTTCATCCATGAATTACCCGCGTCTTTAATGGATGCCTTTCGCGCTACTTTAGAGGAAGTCACAGAAGCCGACGCCTTGCTGCATTTAGTGGATTTGTCTCATCCAGCTTGGTTGAGTCATATTCGTTCAGTCAGGGAAATTCTAGCGCAAATGCCAGTAACCCCCGGCCCAGCATTGGTTGCTTTTAACAAGATTGACCAAGTAGATAGTGAGACACTAGCACTAGCCAGAGAAGAATTTCCTCTAGCAGTGTTTATTTCTGCAAGTCAGCGCTTGGGATTAGAAACCCTACGCCAACGCCTTGCTCAGTTAATTCAATATGCTGTTGACTGTGGGTAAATAGAGAGTCTTAATGGTATTTTTAATTTTAAGACACCCAGTAGCAATACTGGGTTTTTTCCTGATATGAAGCTAAAAATAAAGTGTTTTTAAACATAGGTCTGTATTATAGACAACTTACTATTAAATACCTAAATTAGTATAAGCCTAATTTATTGGGTGCTTTTTGTATCAGATGGATAGCTCTTTAACAAATTCCTATCTTCATCAATTGAGCCTTGACTTTCTGTTTTGTCAGTACTGAACAGCATGAAAAATCTCTTTGCAATTTTTAAAGTACCTGCCTTTTTGGCTACTACTGCCTTTGTAGCGTCGCTTTCTGTTCTTTCCCCGGCTAACGCCGCTTCTATGAATTTCACTATTGATGACTTTACAGGATCTGATACTCGGGTCAAGTTCACCTTGGATGATGCAGTAGCAGGTTCTGGTAAAGTTCAGTTTAAAGTAGACTTTTTATCGACTGGCAGTAACACAATTGCTGATATTCGTGGAGTTTTCTTTAACATTTTGGATGATACACTTCTGACTGGTCTTCAAGTAGTAGGTACAGATGTAACAGCTAAAAAATTTGGCCCTGCTGGAACGGTTGATTCTGTTGGCAGCAATAGTAACAATCTGAACGGCAATGGAAACCAGAAGAACTACTTTGATGCTGGTGTAGAAATTGGTCAAGAAGGTATAGGTCAAGGAAAAGGTGACATTCAATCAACGACCTTTACCCTATTCCACAATTCAAAAGCTCTAACTTTGGCTCAATTTTCCGAGCAAAACTTCGGAGTACGTCTAATGAGCGTAGGTTCTGGAAACAATCGTAATGGAAGTAGCAAACTGAAAGGGCAAGCTTCTTACTACACCCCACCACCACCTCCACCCAAAAAGGTACCTGAGCCTACAACAACAGTTGCCCTCGCTTTATTTGCCTTAAGTACACTGAAAGTTGTAAAGAAAAAGTCTCTAGTACCAGTTTAATTAAAGCTTTTTCAGAGGTTGCGCTGGGTGATACCAGACGCGCCTCTTCAAGGATATTTCATCTAAGTAAACTTTATCCCTCATAACATCTAATCTTAAAATTAAAAATTTTTGAAGCGCAAAAAGCACCTAAATATAAATGTTTAGGTGCTATATATTATTTTGTAAAAGTAATATTATAAATATTAGTCAAATTTCGTGAACTAAAAGTTAATATTTCATCTTCTATTGACTACCTTGATATTAGTAATCCCTGTTAGTACTTTCTAAAGACATAAGCCGAAACTGTGTAGAGCAACCATAGTCAGCAACAACGTTCTAAAATTAAGAAGCATTAGATTAAATTGAGGATATTATGGCTGCAAAAGTGGAAATTTATACTTGGAGGACTTGCCCGTTTTGCATTCGTGCTAAAAACTTGCTAAGCAACAAAGGAGTTGAATTTATCGAATACAGCATTGATGGAGACGAGGCAGCAAGAAGTAAAATGGCTCAGAGAGCAAATGGTAGACGCTCTGTGCCCCAAATCTTCATCAATGACGATCACGTCGGTGGTTGTGATGATATCCACGCTTTAGACCGTCAAGGCAAGCTTGACGACTTACTAGCATCTAGTTGAGAAACTTTTGAGCAATATTAAGAATAACTATTAAATTTCTTGGCGATTGAGGAACAAAGCGTGAAACTAGCTTTTATCATTGATCCCATCCATCAGCTTGACCCGTGCCATGATACTAGTGTTGCCTTAATGGAAGCAGCGCAAATCTTAGGACACGAAGTTTGGGTGACTCAAGCAAACTTATTAAGTGTGGTGGAGGGCAAAGCTTGGGCTATAGTACAGCAAGTAGAAATTGTACCAGTGGAGTTGATAGCAGGGCGCTGGGTAACGGCGAATCCTTGGTATAAATTGAGCGATCGCTCCCTAACTCCCTTAGAAACGATGGACGCCGTATTCATGCGGACAGATCCACCAGTCAATGATTCCTATCTCTATGCTACATACATCTTGGATTACATTGACAAAGAAAGAACCTTAGTAATTAATAGCCCCAGCGGCATCCGGGCAGCAAACGAAAAACTTTACGCGCTTCAGTTTACTCAAGCGATCCCAGAAACAATTGTCAGTGCTGATAAGGAGTTGATTCGGCAATTTGTGCAAGCCAAAGGAGCAACGGTTCTCAAACCACTGGGAAACAAAGCCGGGGAAGGGATTTTGTTTTTGCAATCAAGCGATCGCAACTTCAACTCCATCGTTGAACTCAGTACTCTCCAAGGACGAGTGCCAGTCATGGTACAGACTTACCTACCAGAAGCCAAAGAAGGTGACAAGCGAATCATCCTACTCAATGGTGAACCAATCGGCGCACTTAATCGCCTTGCTAGTGGAACTGATTTTCGCAATAACATGGCAACTGGTGGCACAGTCGCTCAAACCGAAATTACTCCCAAAGAGCATGAAATCTGTACCCAGATAGCCCAAAAACTACGCCAAGACGGCTTAATTTTTGTAGGTATTGACGTTATTGGGGGCTACCTTACTGAAGTAAACGTTACAAGTCCCACAGGAATTCGTGAGATCGACCGATTGGACGGCACTCACCTTGGCCATCAAGTTATTCAATGGGTTGAACAGGCGCTAAGCAATTCAAAATAAAGAAACACTACTTGGATTGGGTAAGCATCTTGGCTCTTGCATGAGTTCAAATCGAACCTTATAGAGATAACCAAAATTGGGGATGGCAACAAAATTGCTAACCCCTATATCTAGAGAAACCCTATCTAGAACTAGCAGATTGTATACAGCGCTCAGCTTGATCTGAGACTGCAAATTCCATCTAAAATCTCAAATCTAAAATCATTTAATTCCTTGGTGTGCGTCGGTTTCTCAGAAAATCGGGAATATCCAATCCGGGTTTCTCTTTAGGAGGTTCTGCAACTGGTGTTGGGGGACTAGCTGCTGGCGGCTGTGATTGTGGTTGTGGCTGTGGTTGTGATGGTGTTGGTCGTTTGGCAGTAGCCGCTACTCGGACATTAGTTACGTTTTGTTGCGGTGCTGCTTGTACCTCACCTGTAAAGCCAGTAGCAATTACAGTAATTCTGACTTCTCCTTGCAGTCTGTCATCAATCACAGCACCGAAAATAATATTGGCGTTGGGATCAACAACTTCATAAATTGCTTCTGCTGCAGCATTCACTTCATGTAAAGTCAGGTCGCTGCCACCAGTGATATTAAAGACAACTCCTCTAGCTCCTTCAATAGAACATTCTAGCAAGGGTGAGGAAATAGCAGCGATCGCCGCTTCTCTAGCTCTAGATTTACCCGAACTCACGCCAATCCCCATCAATGCCGATCCCGCATCTGCCATTACAGCCCGCACATCGGCAAAGTCAACGTTTACCAAACCGGGGATCGTGATGATATCAGAAATTCCTTGCACCCCTTGACGCAACACATCGTCTGCATAGCGAAAAGCTTCCTGCACGGGCGTTTGCTCTGGGATCACTTCCAGCAATTTATTGTTAGGGATAATAATTAGCGTATCTACCCTACTTTTTAACCCTTCAATTCCCTGCTCTGCTTGACTGGTACGGCGACGCCCCTCAAAGACAAATGGACGTGTGACTACACCAACAGTGAGAGCGCCCATTTCCTTAGCGACTTCTGCCACAATCGGGGCTGCACCCGTCCCAGTGCCACCTCCCATACCAGCAGTAATAAACACTAAGTCTGCACCCTCTAAAGCTGTGGCAATTTCATCTCGTGATTCCTCAGCTGCCTTTTGACCAATAGCAGGATTACCACCCGCTCCTAAACCGCGTGTTAGTTTCTGTCCAATTTGCAATCGGCTCGGAGCGCCAGCTAAAGTAAGAGCCTGGGCATCAGTGTTAATTGACCAAAACTCCACACCAGAGACATCAGACTCAATCATGCGATTGACGGCATTGCCACCACCACCGCCAACACCTATCACTTTGATGTTGGCAACCCGACCAGGTACAATCTCACCAATCCGGTTTTCAGCAGGATTTTTCTTGGTATCGTGGTTTTGACCAAAGTTCAGCCCAGAATTATTAAAGGGATTGGTCGAATTAACTGCTAGAGAAAACCCCGGCTGTCCCATCGACTGGGAGTTTTTATAGGTAAGCCCTTGGTTATTATCAAGTGTCATTGGATTTGTGAAAGGTAGATAAACGACTTTTTCAGGTGTTGTTCACCTAAGAGTCAACTATAGTTTGACACTGCCACAATATATGGCATTGTTCTTTATTGTTCTCACTACTTCCAACCCTAACAGGATTGGTAGTGCAAAAATTTGCTCTAGGATAGCTCTAATTAAAGCAGCTGCTCGCACAGCTAATTCTAGAGAAGTATACATACATTTACTTAATATTTTTATGTATAACTTCAACCAGGTATTGATTACTTTACTTCTATGTTGCCAAATTGGCGAATCATATTTTTGGCATTTACAATAGTCTCCTATTACTACTGTTTTTCTAAACAGGTGATAAATTTTACAGTTATAGATATTAACTTTTTTTGGGTTCAATACCATAAAATCAGTATTTAGCTTGTATAATTTATACAAGCCCAAAAAATAGAAATACGACTGTAAGTAATTCATTTTTTGCTTGAGATTGGTTGTAAGTAATAATTTTGAGTAATTAGGTATACACACAAAACCAACAAAAATCACTCTGCACCCAAAACCCTCATTGAATGCTGCTATTTGTGAAAACACGTGATTATGCGTCTTGTCTGCCACGATAATATTGCTAATAGGTTTTACCATTGGAAAAGATTGCAACTTGAAACTCAAAATTTGCTTTTGACTTACCTATACCTATGCTTGAAGCAAAGAACAATTTGCTCGTCAGATTTAAAAACACCCTGATTGATTTATGGTTGAGGATTCCTTGATAGAAATTTATTTGGATAGATATTCAAACTGATGGCAACCCTCACCAGTGTAGTCAACAAACCAAGAGTTGCAAAGACATTTTATAACCCATAATCAGGTTAAGGTCTTTTACTCCTAAAGAGATTTTAGGATTGCCTCTGTTGTTTTGCTTAGAAGCTAATGCTGATTTTTGTACAAGCCGTGGAAAAACTGAAAATAATAAATATTTTTATCAGCATAATACTTCTTAATTTACCCAGAAGCACTCACAATATCAAAAATACTAGATATTTCTCATTATTTTGGAATGAGACTACGGTATTTTTGGTTCACTTGTACTAATGGAGATTCGGGATTTTTCAGATCAATATACTCTATTTGATTAGGATTGAGTTTTGCTGGCAAACGGCGCATTTGAGCAAGTACCTCGATTTGTTGAGACAATTGAGGACTTGGGACACCAAGATGTACATTGCCTAATTCTGTTTTTAAAATTAAGTTTGTAGGATCTTGGCAATTAATTTCTGTCACTTTCACAGAACTGTGGCTAATCGCTTGATAAATTTGAGTCCAATAGGGGCGGTATTGTTTTGGTGAGCCAATAACTTTAAGCTTGGGCAATTTTCCTTTGGAATTTAGGGATGTATATTTTTCTAAAGGTATCCAAACTCCATTTGCATCCACTAAGCCCAAGGTTGCTTGCTTATTACCACGATGCTGATTTTGTTCTGTTGCTGTTTGAGTGAGTGCCACAGGTACTCGTTGTTGGATTTCGATAATTAATCCAGGAGGAAACAGGCGACGGCTGACAGTTGCTTGAGCGATGGCTGGTTGTTTTTTTAAGCCATCTGCGATCGCAGATGGCTTAATCCGCCATAGAGACTGAGGATAAGATAGCGCCAGTAATGACTGAGTTACCTCATCTGACAACAATTGATCACCTGACTTCATCACTATTTGTTTGGGAGCATTTAGCACCCACATTGGTTGAATTGCTACCCACAGCAATCCACCAGCCAGACCACTAATGGCAAAGGTTCGCCAAATAGCCTGAATGATTTTCATCTGCCGCTGCCGACGTAATTTCTTACGGCGCTGGGCTAAATCCGTATGGGAAACTGATACTATACCAGCCATTCAAACCCCTTTCTGGTTTCAGTCCTATTTCTGAATCTGCTTTGAGCATTTACTAACTATCAGTAAACCCTGTCGGCACACATAAGTGACTCTTCTCAGGATTTTTTCACTTTTAGTAACACTTTACAGCAACCACAACAGGATTGTGGGGCTAGTAATTATTGCCACTCCAAGTTAAGTTGCTTCCACTGGTCAAAGACTGTAGCCTTTTTGCTATGAGGTACAGGGCACTGGATACTCCAAACCTTTTCATAGTCAAAATATAGCTACTTTTGCAGCAATCAGTGTTTTCAATCATAAAGTAGGCAACAGAAATTTCTCCCTAATTCTCCACCTCACACAATTCAATTTTGATGAGCCACTTTTCTTGACAAACAATATGTGGAGTGGTAGTTCTACCATGACTAATTTTCAAGTACCTTGCTAGAATTAATACCAGTCTTACTTTGTCAGCTATACAAGCCATGAATTTTACACTTTAGTAGCTTTTTTAGCGTAAATATTAACCTTTAAGGGTTTGCACTGAGCTAAATTCAATCTACATATTGTCAAAACTTCAATAGCAGCTGTAAAAAGGATAGAGATACTGAACGTTATTAGGGTCAATTAAATCTCTACTATGTTACTGGTAATTGCTTGCAGTAGACTTACAGCAGGTACCATCTTTTGCTTAATGCATCGAAATCGCAAGCAAATTATGTATCCATACATCAAGTAGAAATTTTAGTATAAAAAACACCATTAAATCGCATCTGCACATACCTCTAAATACACCCCTACATAACATGAGAACGACGTTAAATTTGTCACGTTTCTACAAAGCGTGTAATCCTAGCTACACTTTAAACATCAGTGAGGTACTAGATCGACAGTATTATATAGATTTTGCGGATGTACGTGGTTGTAAGATAGTTGAAGAATTACAACGAACTATTATCCGTATTTCTCCGGACGAGGCTACCTGCCAGTTATTTACTGGTCATATTGGTTGTGGGAAATCAACAGAATTGCAGCGCCTCAAAGCAGAGTTAGAATCGGCAGGATTTCATGTGGTTTATTTTGAGTCCAGTCAAGATTTGGACATGGCAGATATTGATGTCAGCGATATTTTATTGAGTGTGGCTCGTCAAGTCAGTGTTAGCTTAGAAAGCATTGGCATTAAGCTCAAACCTAATTATTTCACCAATTTATTTAGAGAGATAGGCGATTTTTTGCAAAGTCCTGTAGAACTGTCTGGACAAGCAGAATTATCTTTAGGCATTGCCAAAATTACCGCCAAAACCAAAGATAGTGCCCAATTACGTAATCAACTCAGGCAATATTTAGAACCGCGTACCAATAGCATTTTGCAAGCAATTAATGAAGAAATATTAGAAAAAGCTGTTGAACAGCTAAAGTTGAGAGGTCAAAAAGGACTGGTAGTAATTGTAGATAACCTAGACCGAGTAGATATGCGTCCTGTGGCATCGGGGCGCGCACAACCAGAGTATCTCTTCATCGACCGAGGCGAACAGCTAAGACGACTTAAATGTCATGTAGTTTACACAATTCCTTTAGCGTTAATTTTCTCTAACGAGTATGAAACACTAAAAAATCGCTTGGGGGGTGGTATTGCACCCAAAGTGCTGCCAATGGTACTAGTACGGCAAAGGGATGGCAGTGACTACGAGCCGGGAATGTCATTATTACGTCAGTTAGTATTAGCAAGAGCGTTTCCAGAAGTTTCTTGGAATGGCAGGCTGTTATTAATTGCAGAAGTATTCGATCATCCTGAAACTTTAGATCGTTTATGTCGTGTCAGTGGGGGACACATTCGCAACTTATTGGGTTTGCTTTATAGTTGTCTGCAACGCCAAGATCCACCTTTTTCCAGAGATTGTTTGGAGGCTGTGATTAAAGATTATCGTGACGATCTGCTATTGGCTATTGATGAATGTCAATGGGAATTATTGTTTGAAGTAGTGCAACAGCAGAGAGTTAAAGGCGAGTCTGACTACCAAAGTTTACTACGAAGTATGTATCTGTTTGAATACCGCGATCCTATAGGACGCTGGTTTGGTATTAGCCCAGCATTAGCAGAAACAGAAAAAGTTTTCGCTTGGCAGCAAAATAATTTAAAGGGAAAAGAGAATAGGGAACAGGGAATAAGGAACTCACGTTTTTAAACATGGGTTTGCAAGAGAAGGGGTTTTTAATAAATCTGAACGATTTCAGAATTCTACCTGAGTTGTCAGTTATTGTTCTCTAATGAATTAATGACTAACAACTAATTTTTGATGTAATGTTTTTTATTCTTTTTTGATACAATTTTAGTTATGACAAAGTGGCAACCTACAGCAGAGGTGTCTTATGATCAGCCCTTGGGATACTCTACAAAAACCCCTTTGGGGGATGCAGTTGCTTGGGTTGGAGAATACTCTCGCAGCATTGCTCCACCAGTACACATCCACACTCATGAAAATCAGAATGCTCTGCAAAGGCTGATTCGAGCGATCGCACTTTCTCATGGTCAATTTGCCCTAATTTTAGTTCGATGCAATTATCGGCAATTGCGTGAGCAAATGTTAGAAAATCTCCGCTACAATACCAAAGATATTAATTTAAAAGAAATTTTTCTTCACCCATCAACTAATGTCTTACACAGCACAATAATCTCAGAGTTGTCTCTAGGCAATCCTGTTGTTACAGATGCTTTGCCATCAGCAGTTATGGTTTTTGGACTAGAGTCAATCATCAATATTGAAGACTTACTAACTAATATTAATCAAGCACGAGATATTTATGCTGCAACTTTTCACTTTCCACTAGTGTTGTGGTTACAAGATGAAGTAGCGTCATTACTTTCTAGATTAGCGCCTGACTTTAAAAGCTGGGCTGCAACCACTATTAAGTTTGAAATGCCCAAAGCAGATTTAGTTGCTTTGATACGTCAAGAAACAGAATCTCTATTTGTTAAAGTTTTAGAGTCCGGTACTGAAAGATTTTTGTCTAATGCCTCGTTAGATTTAGATCCTAAATCTCAACATCGCCATGAAATCGAATCAGCTCGTAATGATTTGCAGCGCCTATATGGGGTCAAATTAGAATCAAAATTAGAAGCGAGTTTAGAAGTAGTTTTAGGGCGAGATAAATATGCCAATGATCAAATCAATAGAGCTTTAGCTCATTATCAAAGAAGCTTGTCTTTATGGCAAAACGAAGCAAAAATAGCGAGTTTGGCAGACGATCCAGAACACAAATCTCCATACCAGCTTTGGCAAGCAATAGTACTATTTCACTTGGGATTATGTTACCGCAGAATGGCAGACTTACACCAGGGTTTTAACAGTAGTTATTGGAAACATGCTGTTTTATGGTTTAAGCAATGCCTAGATTTATTAGAGGCAGAACAACGAGAAGATTTAGTTGCTAAATTTATTTTACCTGCTTGTGAAATGCTGCAACGCTTACAAGCTTGGGAAAACTTAGAAGAATTAACTCAAAAGTCATTAAGGCTACATCAAACTTATGGAACGTCGGCTCAAATTGCTCAAGATTATGGTTTTTTGGCAGATGTAGCTGCTTCTAAATCGAATTGGGTACTTGCTTATCAATTAGCAAATACAGCACTTGCTATCTCAGAAAAAGCAACAGAAGTTTCTCGACAACAAGAAAGTTGGTATCTTTTATTATTAGCACGTGCACAGCGACATTTGGGTCAATGGGAAGAGGCAATCAATAACTTGGAATGGGCAAAAATAGTTTGTGAACTACAACATGAGCCATTCCTGTATTTAGAAATTTTAGATGAATTGCGATCGCTCTATTTTTCTGAGCGCCATGACTATAGAGAAGCTTTCAATCTCAAACGAGAAAAAATTCAAATAGAACATCAATACGGGTTTCGTGCCTTTATTGGCGCTAGCCAATTGCAGCCAAGAAGCTACAAAATTAACTCCATATTGGAGCCACAAAAAATACCATTTATCCCTGAAGGAGTTGCTCAAGAAATATCTGCCTCTAGACGACAGCAAGATGTAAATCGCTTGATAGAAAGAATTACGCGTGCTGATTATAAACTCACAGTAATTCACGGGCCATCAGGTGTTGGCAAAAGTTCAATTATTAAAGCTGGTTTAGTACCTGCTTTAAAAGGAAAGGTAATTGGGGAGCGTATTTGTTTACCTATTGTAGTGTCTGTTTATACTGATTGGATCGCAGCATTAGGAAGCTGTTTCAACTATCTATTTACAGATACAGAAACATCGGTTTTTATCTCAGATTTTACAATTAATATAATTCTGAATAAAATTCGTTTAGCTGCTGAGCGTAATCATACATTAGTTATTGTTTTTGATCAATTTGAAGAATTCTTTTTTGTTAATAGCTCCTTAGCAGAACGAGTGAAATTTTATGAATTCTTTGTTGAATGTTTAAATATTCCATTTGTGAAAGTTATTTTAGCTACAAGAGAAGATTATTTACATTATTTGTTAGAGTTTGAACGGTTAAATAATAGTAGTTACCATAGTTGTAACTTAGATGTAATTAATAAAAATATTCTTGATAAAGATATTCGTTACTATTTGGGTAAATTTGATTATCAAGACACGATAAGTATAATCTATAGCTTGATTCAGCGTTCGCATTATGAGATGAGCGATGAATTAATCAATCAATTAGTGCAAGATTTAGCAGGAGAGATCAATGAAGTACATCCTATTGAACTACAAATAGTTGGCGCTCAACTGCAAGCAGAAAATATTACTACACTTGAGCAATACCAACTTTGCGGTGGTTCAGAAAAGCTTGTAGAACGTTGGCTTGAGGAAGTTATTAGAGATTGTGGTCAGGAAAACGAAGCATTGAGCCAGCAGTTATTATTTGAGTTAACGGATGAAAAGGGTAGACGACCACTAAAGGCAAAGGCAGATTTAATAGCTGCATTTAAAACAGAAGAAGATAAACAAATAAAAGAACATTCTGATCAATTAATTTCATCATTGGAATTAATTTTAGAAATTTTGGTAGGTTCAGGGTTAGTATTACGAGTGCAAGAAGAGTTGGGCGATCGCTACCAGTTGGTTCACGATTATTTGGTTGAACCGATTCGCCAAAAAAACAACTATGAGATGGTTGCCATAATAGAAAAAATCAAAATTGAAAAAACTCAAGCTGAGGTAGCCCAAAAACTTAGTAAAGAACAGCTAAATTTGGTTTTACAACGGCGTCTGAGAGAAGCACGCATCACAGGTGTAGCACTGGCGATGATGGCAGGAACAATATCAGCGTTATGGTGGCAAGCTGATTTACAAAAAAGAGCCGCAGTACGGCAAACTCTACGAGCTGAACGCAGCGAAACTAATTTGAAAATCAATGCGATCGCCGCCTCTAGTGAAGCTCTTTTTGCCTCTAATAAAGAATTTGATGCCTTGTTAGAAAGTTTGCGGGCATGGAAAGCCCTTCAAAAAGCAGATGGAGTCAAAGCGGATACCCAGATGCGGGTAGCTGTTGCCCTGCAACAAGCAGTTTACGGAGTCACAGAAATTAACCGTTTGGATGGACACACCGATATTGTCTGGGGCGTAACTTTCAGCCCAGACGGTCAGTTGCTAGCATCAGGCAGTACGGATAAAACAGTAAAACTGTGGCGTCGTGATGGCACTTTACTTCAAACTCTCAAAGGTCATCAAGATGCTGTTACCAGCGTTAGTTTTAGTCCTGATGGTCAGATGCTTGCTTCTGCTAGTCTCGACAAAAACGTGCGAATCTGGCACAGAAATTCAATCACTGGTGAATTTAATCCCCAGCCAGATAAAATCCTCAATGGACATGGAGATTGGGTTTACAGCGTTAGTTTTAGTCCTGATGGCGAGTTGCTGGCTACTAGCAGCAAAGATAAAACCGTAAAAATTTGGCGTCAAGATGGTAGCTTAGTGAAAACTCTCAGAGGACACCAAGGATGGGTTAATTGGGTAAGTTTTAGTCCTGATAGTCAATTTATTGCCTCAGCGAGTGACGACAAAACAGTCAAAATCTGGGGACGAGATGGTAGCTTAGTCAAAACTTTGCAGGGGCATCAAAAAGGAGTAACTGTTGTCGCTTTTAGCCCTGACAGCAAACTGCTAGTATCAGCAGGTCGAGATAAAACAGTAAAACTTTGGCAACGTGAGAACAAAGATACTCTCAGCTATCGTCCTTTAAAAACTTTACAGCAGCATATTAGTACAGTTTGGAGTTTAAGTTTTAGCTCCAATGGTGAAAAACTAGCTTCCGGAAGTGACGACAATACTATTAACCTCTGGAGTACTAGTGGAACTTTACTTAAAACCTTCAAAGGACACAGCGATGCTGTTACCACCGTTGCTTTTAGTCCAGATCATCAATTGCTGGCATCGGCAAGTTACGATAAAAGTGTGAAACTGTGGAGCTTAAACGCTCCAACCTTGCCGATTCTCCACGGACACCGCGATCGCGTTTTAAGTGTCGCCTGGAGTCATGATGGCAAAATGCTGGCTTCTAGCAGTCGCGATCACACGGTAAAACTTTGGCAACGCGAAGCTAGCAACGGCGAGGTAGAAACCCGAATTTACAAGACATTAGTAGGGCATACAGGTAAAGTTCCTAGTGTCAGTTTTGACCCCGATGGTAAAATGCTAGCTTCAGGAAGCTTTGACAAAACAGTTAAACTTTGGCAAACAGATGGGACTTTAATCAAGACTCTCCAAGGACACACTGATAGTGTCACAAGTGTGAATTTCAGCCCTGATGGTGAGTTATTGGCATCAGCTAGTAAAGATAAGACAGTAAAACTTTGGAACCGTAAGGGCCGTTTGCTCAAAACTTTGGTGGGACATCAAGATTGGGTGAATAGCGTCAGTTTTAGCCCTGACAGTCAGATTATAGCTTCTGCTAGTGATGATCAAACAGTCAAACTGTGGCGACGCGACGGGAGTTTAATCAAAACTTTCTTACCCCATAATGGTTGGGTGTTGGGTGTGAGTTTCAGCCCTACCGATAGACTGCTAGCTTCTGCTAGCTGGGATAATACAGTCAAACTGTGGCGATGGGATGGTACTTTGCTCAAAACTTTGTTAAAAGGATACAGCGATAGCGTCAATGCTGTAACCTTTAGTCCCAATGGTGAATTACTCGCTGCCGCTAGTTGGGACAGTACAGTCAAACTCTGGAGTCGTGAAGGTAAATTAATTAAAACCCTTAGTGGGCATCATGGGCCAGTATTAGGTATTAGCTTTAGCCCAGATGGTCAAACACTAGCATCAGCTAGTGATGACAACACGATAATTTTGTGGAACCTACATTTAGATGAGCTACTTTTTCGTGGTTGCAAATGGGTGAGTAACTACCTGAAACACAATCCCAATGTTGAAGAACGCGATCGCCTTCTTTGTGATGACATTACTTACAAGCCTTAACTGCAAGACTCTCATTCACCATTCAAAGGAGCGATCGCTAATCAAAACTTCATCATTATTTTTGAGTTCGCTACTCTCTTGAGTGGTTTCTTGTGGCAAATTCACTAAAAATGCTTGTAGTCTCATGCGTTCAATATAGGGCCAACCCCCTTCTGATTCAATATCTTTCAGTAATGAATAGAGTTGTTGGCGATTATCAGGTAAACTCTCTTGAAAAGCTCCATCTCGGATATCTCTGTGTAGCTGCTCTAACTGCCGCAACAATGCTAAAAGAGCCATAGCATTTCCTTGACAATCTTTAGCCACATCACTCACCACAGTGGCGATCGCTTGCAATTCGCAGGATAACTTTGCTGATTCTAGTTTTATATCGTTGTTCATACCACCCCTACATTGTATGCATAATTAGGTCAACTCAAATTTATCGAAGATTTTCGATTTTCGATTGTTTTTCAAAATACTTAGTGTCAAATTAAGTATTCAGTATTAACTGTTAGGAATTTAGTATCAAGTTTAATCATTAGCTACTAGCCCCCGCTTTCGCCAGCGGCTCACAACTTTTTGCAATTCCAAGGATAACCAGCTATCAAACTGGGGATAAACTGGCAAACGTGGTACTAGATTCCACCCAGCAGGCTGTACAATTTCTCGCAGTACCTGCTCTTGAAGATGGGGATAATTGGGGTTAACCTCATCTTTAGGCCCAATTCCGCCTAAATCTCGCGCACCTGCTTCTAAGCAAGCAAGTAACAATCGATCATCTTTAACCAGATTAGGCGGGATTTGGATAGTAACATTTGGCGGTAAGATTTCACATGCTTGAGCAATTATTTCTGGTAGTTGATGAGGATTAAAGGATGGTGCATTAAAGGTTTGCTGATTTCCTGGACTGTGGGGTTGTAAAATTACTTCTTGAATGTGATGATAACGCTGATGTAGCCTAGATATAGCTGCTAATGTTTCCCAGCAATCATCAACAGTTTCTCCTATTCCCAAAAGTAACCCAGTTGTAAAAGGAATTTGCAACTCTCCTGCCCACTGTAATTGTTGCGATCGCAATTGCGGTAACTTACTCGGTGCGTGCCGATGCACAGTATTCAATAATTTTGGCGTTAGCTGTTCTAACATTAACCCCATTGAAACATTAACATCCTTCAGCTTTTGCATTTCCGCAAAACTCAGCGGCCCTGCATTGGTGTGTGGTAAAAACCCCATTCCCAGGGCTAACTCGCACAAATCATAAATGCGCTGAAACCATGCTTGGCGCTTTGGCGAGTCAGGATGCACTTCTCCACTCAATATCAGAATTTCACATATATTTTCATTTTGCAGGCGTTTTAAGATATTTTCTGCCGCTGATAGAGTTAACCAAGGACTTGTACCCGGTTCAGTGCGAAAGTTGCAGTAAGTACAGCGATTAAAGCACTCGTAAGTGGGAACGATTGTATAAGCAGGGCTATAAGTAACAACCCGATAATTCTCAATTCGCATAATAAAAAATAATATATAACTCAGTTGAATGATTTCAAGTCTATATATTCTGGGCGATCGCAGAAACAATTCTTACGCAATAGTGTTTACTCACACTATTTTTTATAGGTTTTTAATTGTAAACATAGCTCAAACACTTGATTTTCAAGGATTTTTGGAAAAATATTAAAATTTTTTTGCAAAAGTACTTTACAAAATTAAATAATATGTTTAAGATATGTAACAAGGTAAGCAAATTCACTTACCTAACACATACATAAACGAAAAGCAATCATAAAACCATGACCGCAACCTTACAACAGCGCCAAAGCGCCAACGTATGGTCACAGTTCTGCAACTGGATCACCAGCACCAACAACCGCCTGTACATTGGCTGGTTCGGCGTATTGATGATCCCCACCTTGCTAGCTGCAACCACCTGCTTCATCATCGCCTTCATCGCCGCCCCCCCCGTAGACATCGATGGTATCCGTGAACCAGTAGCAGGTTCATTAATGTACGGAAACAACATCATCTCCGGTGCAGTAGTACCTTCTTCTAACGCCATTGGCTTACACTTCTACCCCATTTGGGAAGCAGCATCATTAGACGAATGGCTTTACAACGGTGGCCCCTACCAATTGGTAATCTTCCACTTCTTGATTGGCGTATTCTGCTACATGGGACGTGAGTGGGAACTATCCTATCGCTTAGGAATGCGTCCTTGGATTGCCATTGCTTACTCTG
>JAHHHC010000053.1 GCA_019359515.1 Desmonostoc vinosum HA7617-LM4
AAACGCCCTAGGACAAAATCACCACGCACTCCTGTGCAAACGTGGTGAGCCGGGGAACCTGTGCAAACAGGATATTAAGGCAGCAATGTCTTAAGAATCTCCGTGGCTTTAGCCCGGAGAGTGTCAACTTATCTGTAGCCTTATTAATATTTCTGTGCAAAACGCGAAATCCAAAAAACCTAGACCTGTCAGTCTCTCAGTCCCCTGCTAGGCTATAAATAGCCGATTGAGAACAGAGGGAATCAACAAATGCCACACACGATTGTTACTGAAGTTTGTGAGGGTGTCGCTGACTGCGTAGATGCTTGTCCGGTAGCTTGTATCCACGAAGGGCCAGGTAAAAACGTTAAAGGAACCGATTGGTACTGGATTGATTTTTCTACTTGTATTGATTGTGGTATATGCATCCAAGTTTGCCCGGTAGAGGGGGCAATTGTTCCAGAAGAACGACCAGATTTACAAAAAACTCCGTCTTAACTTGCATAATCCTTTGCCTCAGAAAGACGCGGGGACGCGGGGAAGGGGAGACGCGGGGATGCAATTTAAATGATTATTAGCTTACGCGCTTCGCAGCGGTAGCGAGTCCGCGATAGCGAAGCGTTAGCGACACAGGAGCGTCGCGTCATTACGAATTATTTAATTACGAATTACGTTAGCGCAGCGTAAAGCCTGCGGCATAGCTTCGCTTAGAGTGAGTCCTCGATAGCGTTAGCGTTAGCGACACAGGAGCGTCGCGTCATTACGAATTACGAATTATTTAAAAATTACCGCCTGACTTCAAATCCTCGTAAACCCTCTGGTTCCTCATACTCAACTACCACATCTTTAACAACAGCAGCAGGAGGGCCAGAGTAACACCAGCGAATCATCTCTTCCACAACCTCCCGCGCCCCCTCAAAAATTGCTTCGACGCGCTCATCTGGTAAATTTCGCACCCATCCAGTTAATCCTAACTGGCTAGCTGTATCCACAGTGGCATAGCGATAGCCTACTCCTTGAACTCGGCCAGAAATACATACGTGGGCACGAATGAGCTTTGGTATCGGTGTAGGGTTTTGCATAGACTGGTATATTCTTAACGATTCCAGTGTACCTAGTTTGTGAATCTACAATCTATGTCTTAGCTGCAAATTGCGATCGCGATTATCGTTGTAATATCATAAAAAACATGCCATAGCACGTCTTTTCGTATTCTTTTAAATTGCTTATGTCTAACCTGCCACCATTGAATACAGAAACTATTTGGGACATACTGAATGAGAAACTTGATGATGCTATAGTCAATGAGCTGGTATGGCATTATTTAGGATATCGCTACAACTCCTCAACTAAACAATGGGATAACAGCCAAGTACCAACAGAATGGCAACAAGAGTATCCGCAACCACCAGACTTTATTGATAATCGTCCAGCAACAGTCAAGTTAACTCGCTCTATTGCTTCAGAAAATAAACAAATTCTTAAGGAAAAATTAGGATTCAAAGGTTACAAAATCGGTGAATTTGGCCCGCGACAAACACGTAGAGCCACAGCAGCTAATTGGCTACTAAGTTATCTACAACAAACTACTCAGTAGGTCAACCCCTTCGCTTAATTCAAAATGACGCTCTCTACCAGACGCTAAAAGCGAACGCGGACTTGCTACCGCTGCGAAGTGCAAAATTCACGTATTACAATAGACCTCTTGCAAAAGTCGGATACTCGCCAGAAAATTTATTTTCTGGCTGATAACTCAAGTCGGTTTCAACCGACTAATAACAGTATTTTTAGTCCGTTGAAACGGACTTTTGCTATTAGGCAGAGACTTGAGTCTCTGACTCTGACGGTTCAAGTATTTTTGCAATAAGTCTAATCCCCATAAATAAATAATGGTGCTTGTATCCTTTTATTCTTCGGTCAACAAAGACACGCACTTAACTATACTTGCAACTTAAATCCAGGCAATACATCTTCTCCAGAAATAATTACTGGCATCTGTAGAACTTCCACAGCCCTTCCTATTCGGTAAATTTCTACTTTTGCATCCTGGTGATTAATCAGCCAACCCAAACGCAGCCCATTTTTGATGTATTCCTGCATTTTCTCTTGGATTGGTGCTAGTCGGTCTGTTTCAGAACGCAGTTCAATCACAAAGTCGGGTACAAGTGGGGGAAATTTTTTTCGTTGTTCTGGCTCTAAAGCTTCCCACCGTTCCAACTTTACCCAAGCAGCATCAGGAGAACGTTTTGCACCATTAGGTAGTATAAAAATAGTTGAAGAACTAAAAACTTTGCCTAATTTAGCTTGACGATTCCAAATTTCTAAATCAGCTATCAGTCCAGCTTCTAGATTTCCGCTTTCTCCTCCTACTGGTGGCACAATGATTAATTCTCCTGCTGCATTCATCTCCAGGCTTAAATCACGATTAGCAATACACAATTGATAAAATTGCTCATCGCTTAAATGAGCAATCGCTTCTAGATTTAGCACAACAGTATTCATTTAACCTTTCCTGTGCGTTTGCTGCTAACATCAGTTAGCTTTGCTTAAGAGTTTAGCTCTGATATTCTGCATTAAGTTAAGATTAGATTTCTTTGCAACAATTATTAGAAGTGTCACGGTAGTACTGCCAATTCTAAATCTCAATTCTAAATTAGTATGAGTCTTAGCCTGTGCATGATTGTCAAAAACGAAGAAGCATCTCTGCCTAAATGCCTTAGTAGTGTCAAAAATGTTGTTGATGAAATGGTAGTATTGGATACAGGCTCAAGCGATCGCACTCCTAATATTGCTCAACAATTTGGTGCAAAAGTTCATCAGTTTCAATGGTGTAATGATTTCAGTGTTGCTCGCAATGCAGCTCTAAAATATGTCACTGGCAATTGGGTTCTGGTGTTAGACGCTGATGAAACTCTAACACCAGAGATTGTGCCACGGTTACAAGAAGCGATCGCAACAGAAGAATATCTCTTAATCAGTCTCGTTCGTCAAGAAGTTGGTGCAGAACAATCTCCTTATTCTCTAGTTTCTCGATTATTCCGCAATCATCAAAATATTCGCTTTGAACGTCCTTACCATGCTTTAGTAGATGACAGTGTTTCGAGGATTTTGAGTCAAGAACCCCATTGGCAGGTAGGTTATTTAACGGGTGTAGCAATTCTCCATTCAGGATATCAAAAAAGTGCGATCGCTCAAAACAACAAATACGCCAAAGCAACGGTAGCGATGGAAGAGTTTCTCGCAACTCATCCCAATGACCCCTATGTTTGCAGTAAATTAGGGGCGTTGTATGTAGAAACTGGGAAAATTGCCCAAGGCATGGAGTTGCTGAAACGAGGTGTGGCTGCTGGTGAGGAAAACTATGATATTTTATACGAACTTCACTATCATTTAGGTATTGCCTACAATCATTTAAAAAATCCCCAACAGGCTATTTCCCACTATCGAACTGCCATCAAGTTACCAATTTATCCCATCCTCAAATTAGGAGCCTACAACAATTTGGGCAACTTACTCAAAGCAACGGGAGATTACAACAACGCAAAAACTGCTTACGCTACAGCTCTCAAGATTGATCCTAATTTTGCAGCCGGACATTATAACCTAGGGATGACATTAAAAGCCTTGGGTTTGTTTACAGATGCGATCGCCTGTTATCAAAAAGCGATTAAATTAAACCCCAGCTATGCAGAAGCATATCAAAACTTAGGAGTAGTTTTGCTAAAAATTGGCCAAGTCCAAGCTAGTTTAACAGCCTTTAAAAACGCGATTCTCCTTCACGAACAACAAAATCCAGCAGAAGCGCAGCGATTACGCCAAGGGTTGCGAGAAATGGGATTAGGGTAGAAGAATTGGGAATTCGTAATGACGTTGATATTGAACGCCTTGCTCCCCTTGCGCGTAGTTTTGGTTTTGGCATTCATACGTACAGAGAAGAAATTGTTAGTCTTAATCAAAGAATAAGTTATTGTAACCACATCTTACATATTTTATTCTCCTTAGAAAAGCAACCTTTCTTAAAGGTTAAGTTTTCGTTGGCAAGTCCTTCGACTAACTATTTAGATTAGCCGAGTTATTTTCCATTTTCTAAACTTTTCAAAGTTAATTCGACTTATTCGAGTTAAAAACTCAGTCTTTTTAGCTAAATACTGCTTAAAAACTTTCTGCCCCAGTCTAATTAATTATCATCATTAGAGGAGAGCAAAATGCAGTTTGAAACAGTAGAAAACGTTCGTAACCGCTGGGATACTAAAGAGCTTTTACAATTTGACGAGCGTGATCCTTGCTATACCTGGCTTTTTCCGCTTGCATTAGGTGAATTTGATCCTAGTGTGATCTGGCGTCCGACTGATATTCCGCGACTCCAAGATAATTTGACACTATACGTTCATATCCCCTTTTGTCGATTCATTTGCAGTATGTGTCCATTCACCCACGAACCTCTCAGCCACAGAGATTTGGGTTCTTATGTAGACGCGCTCTGCAAGGAAATTCGGTTTTATGGTAATTTGCCTGGCATAAAATCGCGTTCCGTTACCACATTATATTTTGGTGGTGGCACTGCTAGCAGTTTGACAACAGACCATCTCGAAAAGATTCTGACTGAGTTGCGGCGCTGGTTTTCTTTCAGCAAGGATTGCCAAATCACCCTTGAATGTCACCCAAGGACAGTAGATAAAGAATACCTAACTAGAGCGTGGGAACTTGGTGTTAATCGCGTGTCATTTGGAATCCAATCGTTTCAACAGCGCTTTATCGACTCGCTAAAGCTTCATCAGAAGGTTGAACAAAGCCAGCAAATCCTGACTGATGCCCTATCAGTAGGTTTCAATACAGTAGCTATGGACTTGATGTTCCGACACGCAGACCAAAGCCTCAAGGATCTTGAGCAAGAAATAGATACCGCATTAGCGATTGGTGTTCAGGGCATTAGTACATATGCTCTTGATCCTGAGATCCGGGAACTCAAGGGAATAGCCAAGAAACAGAAGTCAGTTAATGTCGAAGGAGAGATGTATTACTTTCTTCACGACAGACTGCACGCAGAGGGCTTTGTCCACGTCGCGCAGCCAGATTACGCTAAATCAGGACACGAAAATCTGCAACTTAGAGATCTCTGGGGGGCCCCGCAGGCAGAAAATCTATCTTTAGGAGCTGGGGCTTTTTCAGAAAGCTTCAACGGTGTGACTTGGGCCAACGTCCACGATTCAGAAACTTATGTAGAAATCATCAATCAAGAGAGAGTACCAATTTTGATGGGACAAGTACACACGTGGGATGACGCAGTAGCACGTTATCCAGCTTTGGGTGTTCGTTGTCTCAAGTTCTCACTAGAACCATTCAATAGGATTTTTGGAGTGAAT
Source organism: Desmonostoc vinosum HA7617-LM4 (assembly GCA_019359515.1). Lineage (GTDB taxonomy): Bacteria > Cyanobacteriota > Cyanobacteriia > Cyanobacteriales > Nostocaceae > Desmonostoc > Desmonostoc vinosum. Next base: position 5,343 of record JAHHHC010000053.1, read on the forward strand.
TTTCAGGAACTGTATCGACTTGAACTGTCGGTACTTTTAGAGAAAGGGTGGCTGGAAATACAAGGAGACACTCTCATAGTTACCAGACATGGCAAGTTCTTCATCGATAACATCTCTAAGACATTTTTCAACCTTCGTAATCGCGGCAAATCACAACTATGGGCAGTTCAACTCGAAAGACTTAAGCCAAAGAAAACGTGGAGCCAGCAAGAGCTTCTAACCCTTGTTGAAAAGGAAACAACTTTCCATACATCTGCCTACTAATTAAGGTCAGCAATTCCCTCAGTTCCATACCAAGGATATTTATTGGAGTGTACTATGAGCCAACAGCACTATGCTTTACCTGAGATTGAAACAGTTAAAGCCACATCGGCCTCCTTTTCAACAACTGCACTAATTAACTTACTAGAAGATGAAGCGTACATTGCTGATGATCCAGCAACCAAAGCAGCCCAGGCACTAGCGTTATTTAACTGCGATTCTATCTCGATCGAGAGTATTATGAAGCGGGCAACTGTGCGTGTTGGAGCAGTAGCGATAGAAAAAGAGACTTTTGTGCCAATCTTCGTGACCAACTACTGCCAATCGGAATGCAAAATGTGCGGAATGCGGCAAGGTAACTCTAAACTGATCAGAAAGTTCTCTGGTAAGAAGAAGATTGAAGAACAACTTGCCATCTTACGGGAAGTAGATGGTGTCTCAGGTGTAGGATTTCTCACTGGCGAATATCAAGATAAATTTACGCGCTACACGAATGCATTCTTCACCGGCTGGGCGATTAACACAGCACTCCAACTAGGATTTGAAAAGATTTTCTTCAACATTGGCAGCATGACACCAGATGAAATAGAGGTCATGAGTGAGTGGCTACCTCAAGGTGAAGAGAAAATCACTATGTGCGTATTCCAAGAAACCTACAACCTGGAAAAGTATAAAAAATTCATGGGTGAAGACTCAGGAGAAATCCCCAAAGCCGACTTTTGGCGACGCATTGATTCTTTCGATAACTGGCTTGATGCTGGTTTTAGAACTGTGAATCCTGGCTTTTTAGTTGGTTTGCATGATTCTCAAGAGGAGTTAGTAAATATTCTGCTTCATGTCGAGCATTTAACTAGTCGAGGAGCTAAAATCTATGTCTCATTACCACGCTTACGGCCTGCACTCGGTGCTTCAAATCGAACGGTTGTTTCCGACAGTACCTATATTCGCTTAATTGCCACAGTAGCTTACTTTACACCCCAATCAGGGATAGTATTGACAACACGAGAGGATATGGAATTCCAAGACAAAGTGATGCCGTTTGCTCGCACACTCAGTCCTGGTAGTCCGGATGTTACACCCTACCGATGGCAAGAAGAAGCGCCGAACGATGAACATTCATCGCAATTCTTAATTCCAGACCACCGTCGTCCCAAAGATATTCTCAAGCGACTGGCTGACAACGGTTATAAGTTTAAGTATTTTGAACCAAAACAGCTAACTAGAATTCCTGTTGTTAAGTAAGCGTGCAAAATAAATAGTTAAGAAAGGCAAGTCTTAACAGGGAAAGAATACAGCGAGTTTAGTCTGGTTGAAAAATAGACAATGACAGAAGTAAAAACTAACAACGGACTATCTGCGATGCAGTTAGCACAAACTATCGGTAAATTTTGGGGTAAGAACGACATGACTGGCTTTGTGTCGTTGTTTGATCCAAACGCCATGATAGTTCATCCCTTCTTTAAAGAGCCAATCTCTCCACAGATTGCTGCCGATGTCATGAATGCCACCGTCTGCGGGGTGACGATGTATCGGGGATTTGTCTTACAGTCAGGCGAGGGTGATGGCAAAAGCGATGTGATTGAGATGTATTTTGATGAAACAGGTGATGTTGCACCATACAAACCTGCCTATGTTGGACGCATGGCAGTGCAAGCACAAATTAAAGATCATCAGTTCACAAAGCTTGTGGTTCATGGATATGATTTAATTAATCAAAATCCCACGAGAGTTTGGCCGCTAGAGCGCATAGACGTTGGAGAAGTCACAACACAAGAAATTACAGACCGCATTGCTCAAGCATGGGGAAGCAATGATATGCAAACCTTTGTTTCCCTATTTACTGAGGATGGTCTGATTATGCATCCACTTTTTAAAGCTCCAATTACACCAGAGATTGCATCGGACGTATTAAATACAGCCATGCGAGGGATATCAATACCGCAAACACCCAAATTAATTACGGGAGACGGCTCTGGCGAGTATGATGTTGCAGATATATACGTCTATGAGACAGGACAAGAGTGTGGATACAACCCAGATACTATCGGTATCATGCACCTGACTGCAAAGATCGTCAACCATAGAATCAAAGAACTGTATGTTCACGGCTACACGCCAGCGCCTGCTTATTTCTTGAGACGAACTCCTCTTTTACTTGAATCTCAAGTTAAAGAGGGAGAATTTTTGTGGTTTACAAACCAGCACATACCAGAAGTAACTATCAATGCCAGAAAGGAACAAGCAAATGAAGCGTAATGGTCAAGAATTATTTCCACTTTTGCAATTTTTTGCTTTCAATCGTAGACTTACCTATGACCTTTTAGAGCAGCTAACTGAAGCAGACCTACAGCGTCAGTGGCCGCGACCTGGATTAGATACTTTCTCCAAGCACTTCCAAGAAATGGCTAGTGTTCAACTTGCTTTTATCTCAGCTATGACGACGGGAGCAACTGGAGTGATGGATTTCTCGTCAGTGCCTGATGTTTCTGCCTTTGGGCAAGAGAATGACAAAGAAAAGCTGAAACACTTGTTAGCTATGGCAGATCAAAAGTTAGAAGCGGCTCTCAATGGTGAAGTGAACGCAGTAGTGAGATGGGATGATATCGAAATTCCTGTGGAAGGACATTTGAATAACCTAGTATCACATGAAGTATTCCATCATGGTCAAATGACGCTGGCGCTTTATTTATTTCAACTACCTATTCCAGACAGTTGGCGTTTTAATTGGGCACTGCCACCATCTTTATCGAACTAAGGCATCAAGTAAAAATAAGTAGTGCGAGCATCTTGCTCGCGCGGGCAAGATGCCCGCACTACAAATATTAAATTGTTCAACTTATTTTTACACGAATCCTAAGCAAGCTGAGGCTAGACTATGACAACATATACTCATTCAGTTTCTAGCGATAAATACTCCACGCTGCATACAACCGTTTTGGGTATGGAATTGCGTAATCCAGTCATCGTTGCCTCTGGAACGATGACGGATACTATATTGCAGATACGCAAAGCGATTAACGCAGGTGCCGGTGCTGTTGTCACTAAAACTATTTATTATGGGCGACGGTCTTCTGCTACAGAGAAGATCCATCATCTCCCTACAGGAACAATGAACTCTACCACTTACTCTTGGAAGCAACTTGAGCAGTGGTTTGTTGATTTAGCTGCCATGCAGCAAGCATCGCTACCTATCATCGTCAGTATTCACGCCGAAAACCCGGCGCTGCTTGGGGAGCTAGCAGCCCGCATTGCAGATATATGTATGTATCCCTTAGAATTGGGGATTTCTTGTCCCAACGATGTAACTTACTCAACCCTAACTCCAAATGTTGTATATGCTTATACGAAAGCGGTGAAAGCGCGAGTCAATGTGCCTATATCTGTGAAGCTGACTGCAACTGACAGTATTCTCGATCTAGCTCATGCATCTCTTGAGGCGGGCGCTGAAGCATTGAGTTTAAGTGATACACTGCCAGCGATCGCACTTCATCAAGATCAGCCATTATTGCTGACGGGAGGAGTAGCTGGTTACTCTGGGCCAGGAATTAAGCCTATTGTCCTAAATTCTATATATCGTCTCCGGGAAGCAGGGCTACAATGCCCCATTTTGGGGATTGGTGGCGTAGAAAATGCCCATGATGTGTTGGAATACATCCATCTTGGTGCATCTGCCGTACAGATGCATACTGCGCTCATGCATTCAGGTGTGGAATTAGTAGGTGAAATTGTGGCTGAACTTTCAAACTGGTGTTTGCAAAATCAGACTCAGGTTGTAAACCAAATTGGACGCGCTTTAACCAATGGTTGATACACACAACTTTGCACTAGCAACAACTGAACAAGCAGGTAATCTTTTGCAGCAAAAGATTCTTTTTCTGGCAGTGGGATCTACTGAACAACATGGCCCACATTTGCCCTTATCGGTTGACTGCGACATACCTCAAGCCATCTGTGAACAAGTAGCAATTCGCCTGGGAGGCTTGGTTGCACCCGCCATCCCGTATGGTGCTAGGTCACTGCCGCAAAGTGGAGGTGGAGCAGGATTTCCAGGCACAATCTATGTGCGTGGCAGCACATTGATCGACTATATATACGACATTCTCCGTTCTTATGTGGCATCAGGCGCACGCCGGATCGTGATTGTCAATGGACACTATGAGAATGAAGGGCTGATATTTGAAGCAGTTGACTTACTCCGAGAAGCAGGAGTACTCGATGGTGTATCTCTGATGGCGTTGAGCTGGTGGTCTGTTCTAGATTCGGCTTTCGTAGCTAACGTATTTGGTAGTAGCTTTGTCGGTTGGCACGCAGAACACGCCAGTTTGGTTGAAACTTCTTTGATGCTTTTTCTTAAACCTGCTGCGACACACGATATTCGTGTAAATCATGCAACCCCGCCAGAGGCTGGAATTTTGTTGCATCCGGTTGCCTCAGAAAGTGTGTCATGCCGTGGAGTGCTTCACAGAACATCGGAGGCATCTGCTGAACGCGGTCAGACTCTTTTCGAGCAAATTACAAAGGAATTAGCTAGCAGAATTACTAAGCACATGGAGGTATTTTCTCAGTACGCGGTTAAGAATTAGCTCAGAAGAGATAGGAAAAAAAGTGGAAAACTTAAGCAAAAAAATTAGGGCGATCGCCCAACGTGCCGCGAATGAATGCCCATATTATCGCACTCTTTACTCTCAGGCTGGCATTGACATCAACTCGTTTTCAGATTTAGAGGATTTTGCACAACTACCGATCGTCACGCCTATAGATTTATCTACGAATGCAAACTTGTTTAAATCACAGACAGCAGATATTTATCGAGTCACTAGCAGTAGTGGCACAATCCAATCACCAAAAACATTGTTTCGCACAGTTCAAGATACAAAAACCAGCGTCGAGGTGATGTGCCGTTTGTTCTCACTTGCTGGATTGGAGGCTGGTGATAGTTTGTGGATAGGTCAACCATTCGATCTGGCTCACTTAGGTTACATCAGCTTAGAAGCGTGCCAAAAATTGAGTGTTTTGGCCATTCCTGGCGGACTGTCTGTTACAGACCAAAGGATGATCAATTTACTGGCGTTTTTCCAGCCGAACGCTATCTTTACGTCACCTTCAAGGATGTGCCAAATAACTCAGTACTACTTGCAAAGCGGTGAAAAACCACCAAAGATTGCGAAGATTTTGCTTGCCGGCGAACCCTGTTCAGCAATCCAGCGATTCCAAATTTGCGACTTTTGGCAGATTGAGCCGCATAATCTGTATGGAAGTGAAGAAACAGATGGTCTGGCTGGTTCTTGCTCTCAACACTCAGGACTCCATTTCATGGACGATTTGTATTATCTGGAGCTAGTCGAACCTGGAACCAACAAAAAAGTTCCTGATGGACAAGCTGGAGAAGCAGTAATCACTTCACTTTATTTTCAAGGAACGCCTTTAATCCGTTATCGCCTTGGCGATATTATCGAACCGATTCCTGGTCAATGTCGTTGTGGTAAAATATGGACGAGAATTAAGGTCATTGGGCGCAGTACTCAAGCACTTTTTCTCTATGACGGTATCAAACTCTATTCCCATCAAATTCGCTCTGCTTTAACGTCTATCGATCCACAACTAACTACCTACCAAGCAGTATTGCGACGAGGTATTGATGGAGCAGATGAAATTGAAATAGTGACTGTAGCTGCTGCTAATGTATCGCCAGCTATGCACAACAAAATAGAAGAGGCATTGTGGTCGTCATCGCTCGATCTGGCCGCAGCTAAGGATATTGGCAAGTTGCGGCTGCAATTTAATCCCAATGGTGAGATGTTCATGACGTTGCGCGGCAAAACACCAGAAATTGTTGATCTGCGTGAAAATAAAGAGCATGAATTTGTCAAAGGAGAGCGAGGTTGACTTCATCTGAAATTGAACCTATATCATCAGTCCCAGAAATCATTGCCTATTTCCAGACCATAGGTAGTGAGTCACACAAAAAAAGTTTAGGGCGCTTGGGGGTACAGACTGATACTGCAATTGGGATACCTGTGCCAACAATCCGTAAGCTGGGAAAGAAAATCGGTCGTAACCAAAAGTTGGCACTAGATTTATGGAAAGCTGGTTTGCACGAAACAAAGCTGTTAGCAGTTTTAGTAGCAGAACCAGAGGAAATGTCTGAGGTAATTGTTGAAAAATGGTTATTAGATGTTGTTTCTTGGGATCTATGTGACCACTTGTGCAATAACCTAATTATTTACATTCCTGCTTGTGTTGAAAAAATTTCGGTCTGGGCAAAAGATCCAAGGGAGTTTTTCCGGCGAGCAGCTTTTTCGGCGATCGCTATGATCATGATTCACCACAAAAATATCCCCGATGAGCAGATTGATGACTATCTCTTATTAATTCGTGACTACGCTAATGACTCAAGAAATTACGTCAAAAAAGCTGTTAGTTGGGCTTTACGAGAAATTGGTAAAAGAAGCTTTTATGCTCAGGAAAAGGCAATAATACTAGCTGCTGAACTTAGTCAATCAACTAGTAGTGCTGAGCGTTGGGTAGGAAAGGACGCATTGAAGGAATTAGAAACCTTGGTAGCAGTACCCGAACGTCGTCGTCTTGTACCATCTCATACAACAATGGGCAAAAAATATAAATAAAAAATCTCTGAATTAAACAAATAAAGGAGAGCAAAAAATGTTGGATCAACACAATCATCATAAAATTAAAAATATTGTTATTGTAGGTGGTGGTACAGCTGGGTGGTTATCTGCGGCTTATTTAAGCAAAGCCTTAAACGCAACTAAAGAGAATAATTGCCATATTACTTTAATAGAATCTTCAGAAATTCCTACAGTGAGGATTGGGGAAGCAACAATTCCCACTATAGTTAATACATTTAAGTTTTTAGGAATATCTGAAGCTGAATGGATGGCGAGATGTAATGCTACATTTAAGCTGGGAATAAAGTTCGTTAATTGGTCTGGCTTATCTGAAAATGATGTATTTTGGCATCCAATTGCCCAATGGCTATTTACTCAAAAAACAGATACTACCATCCTCCATCATTGGCTCAAAACTAAGTTTAATGGCAATGCTGAGTCTTTCTATTCCAGTTGTTTTGAAACTGTTTCTTTATGCGAAGCCCAAAAAGCTCCTAAATATAAGGATGACCCAGAATATGCTTGGAGGGTCGAATATGCCTATCATTTTGATGCCGGACAGATAGCTAATTTCTTAAGAGAAAAAGCCACATCCCAAGGAGTCAAACAAATTATCGATAATGTCAGAGATGTCTGTTTAGATGAGCGAGGATTTATTAGTCACGTATTAACTGAAAAGTATGGTACTATTTCTGGTGACTTATTTATCGATTGTTCCGGTTTTCAGGGATTATTAATTAATCAAGCACTCCAAGAACCCTTTGTTTCGTATTCAGACTATCTTTTTTGTGACAGTGCCATCACTATGTCAATTCCCTATGAACAGGATGATCCTTATAATCAAAATCATGGGGGCATTAATTCTTACACTACGGCAACCGCATTAAGTTCAGGATGGACATGGAATATTCCTTTAGTTACGAGGACTAGTCATGGCTATGTTTATTCCAGCAAATTTATCTCTCAAGCAGAAGCAGAAGTAGAATTTATCAAACACTTAAATGGATATTCTCATCAAGCCAGATATATAAAGATGAGGGTGGGAAGAAATCGAAATAGTTGGGTGAAAAATTGTGTCAGTATAGGGTTAAGTAGTGGATTTATTGAACCTTTGGAATCTACAGGTATCTATTTAATAGAAGCTGCTTTAAATCACTTGATTCATAACTTTCCTAATCGTCTATTTCACCAAAAAATCACCGAAAACTATAATAGGATTATGCAAAAAGAATATGAAGAAATCCGAGATTTTATAATTATGCACTATTGCTTATCCAAGAGAGAAGATAGTCCATTTTGGCAAGCAAATAAGCATCATTCAGCAATTCCAGATACATTGCAAGAAAAATTAGAACTTTGGCGAGAGATGTGGCCTTATAACACTAGAGAAATAGTGGGTTTATCATTTCCTGATTATTCTTACATTTGCATATTAGCTGGTATGGGATGTTTTCCTAAAAATAGCTTGCCCCTTTTAGATTATCAGGATTCAGTAGAGCAAATGTTATTAGATGTCAAAAATGAAGCAGAAAAATTAAACTCCACACTTCCTGTTCATGGTGATTATCTCAAGCAGCTATCGAGAAAAAGTTTAGACAATAAATATTTCAGTACAACTTTGTAGAAATAGAAAGTATTTAAAATAATGTACTAGTAGTTCACCAACCTAAAATTGCTAGTTGGGGGTTGGGAGTAGGTAGCAGAAAAATGTTTTTTCTTTTTACCAAATTTTTGGATGCCCAGCAAATGCGATCGCTAAATTATTTTCCATAATGACTAGCGTAATTGCTAGCAGCAAAAACAAAAGCTAGTTAGTACATCTGAGTTGTCAAGAATTTCGTTTTAGCACTTTAGTCTCTTCACCAGAGGCTACCTCAATTAGTTTAAGGAGTAGAAAATGGTAAACATGATGCCTGCTAGAGCAGAGAATACCTGGAAAGTTACTTATCCAGAAGATTGTATCAAGTACATTGAAGCTTTTCGACGACACTATTGGGATCATCAAGGTACTTGCAAACTGTTGCATGAATTCTTTTCGCAGCAAGGTAACGTACACAGTGTGTGTGAGCTGGGAAGCGGTGCCGGCACTAACTTAATTTACCTTGATGATTATGGATATCAATGCTTTGGGTACGATAGCAACCAAGAATCCATCGTACTTTCTCAAAGACGAGCTGAGTCTAACGAAAAAAATATTGAGTTCAACTTGCTCGACTTTTCCAAAAACTTGCCTAATTGCCAGTTCAACGCTGTAGTATCGCTGTTTGTGCCAATTTCGCTTGAAGACATGGAGAAACTTGCACAAAGTTGCTTACAAATTTTAAAACCGGGTGGTTACTTTGCGTGTATGTTGCTGGCAGTGCTACCAGAATTTGAGGCTATACCGGAACACAATGTCACAAACACTGAATTTTTAGAAGTTGATGGTACATCAGTAATCAGATTCAACTACTACAAAAAATCTGGTGATCAGATTCAGTACGATGGAGTTTACTTTGCTGGCGAATCTCAAGGGCCACGGATGTTTCAAGACCGCGATCGCTACGATCTTCTAACTAAAGAACAAATGTTGAAAATTGCCGACACAGGCTATCGACATATATATCGAACCAGAATCCAAGGTAAGCCAGACCAATGCCCACCTATGACCTACGAAGTAATAGATTTCTTCCAGAAAAACTAAAAATACTTGCTTCATCGTTTGTATTACAACGCATTGTTGAGGAGAGAAACCGTGATAGAGGTGATAGAGAAAGTCAAAGATCAGAAGTTGTCATTACTGACTCAAGAAATGTCAGCTACTACGATTCTCGGTATCGGTGTTGGGTTAAGTCAGCTAAGCCAAATCATTATCGGTATGACGGATACCGTCATGATGGGATGGTTTGGCGCCCAAGCCTTGGCAGCAGGTTCTCTAGTGAACTCCCTATTTCTCTTATTGTTTCTCTTCTTTACAGGCGTGTTGCACGCAACGGCTCCGATGATGGGTGCAGCCCTTGGGCAATTACGTCTTAGAGACATTTCCACCACTTTGAACCACGGAAATTATCTAGCTTATGGGATGACCGCCATTATGGCGTTGTTCGCTCTGGTGATGGAGCCATTTTTATTGTTACTTGGGCAGCAGGAGCAGGTAGTTGAAATCGCTAAAACATATACCTACTGGCTAATTCCGGGCTTTCTGCCATCCCTATTATTCATTGTAATCAGGGTCTTTCTCACGACTGTAGGTGATGTTGTAATTCTAGGATGCGTTTCGCTCATTGGCGTTTTTATTAACGGCTTGACAAATTACGCATTCATGTTTGGGGTATTTGGATTCCCGACTCTCGGTGCCCCTGGTTGTGCTGTCGGCACTAGTTTAACCAATACGCTAATGGTTGTTGCGGTAGCGCTATTAATGCGTTATCGCCCCAGAATAAACCGCGTTGTATTCTGGACAAAAGCACAACATTTTAGGCCCGATCTCCTGCGTGCCATCCTTTCTCTAGGTCTTCCGATTGGATTTGTTTTATTCTCGGAACATATTACATTTTCAGGGGCTGGGTTGATCATGGGAGTATTAGGCACCGATCAGCTTGCTGCCTTCTCTATTACCCTTCAATGGATAGCTGTTTTTTATATGCTACCAATAGGCTTTTCCCATGCAGCTACTACTAGAATTTCCCTTGCCATAGGTCAAAAAGATACTCAATTAATCAAACAAGTTTTCATGACCTCTATTGGGTTAGCAACTATTTATGGACTCATTTGCCTAGTTGCGATGATTATGTTTGACCAGTCTATGGTTAGCTTGTTAGTGAAGGAAGATTTAGAGCAGAATCGTACAGTTGTAGAACAAGCTACAGTCTTTATGAGGTGGGCGGCAGTACTCCAACTAATCAATGGTTTGATTGTTGTTTGTGCTGGAATATTGCGAGGATTTAGAGAAACCAAAACACCAATGTTATTAGTTTTTGTTCTGTACTGGATTTTGGGTCTTGGTAGTGCAATAATACTTAGCACCAGATTTGGCAGCACTGGGATTTGGGCTGGAATTCTCTTCAGTTTTTCGGTGACTTTATTTGGTCTAATTCTCACATTACTGTCGAAGATGAAAGACCTACCTAGTATCATTTTTCAGATTTCTTTAGAAGACCAAAAAGTATTCTCCAGCTTCTAAAGTATGTTTGCAGACTTATAGCATTCAAATTCAAGATTGAAGTTCTTTTAATGTCGAGAATAATTTTAAGGAAGAATGTATGAACTATCTAAAAGAAATGAAGGCTGATGAACTTGCAGAAGCTATTGGCAAAGCTTGGCTACAGAATGATGCCACAACCTTTATTTCTCTTTTTTCTGAAGATGCTCAGATTGTTCATCCCTATTTTAAGCAGGCGGTCGCGCCTAGCGTTGCTATTGAGGTAATCAACGCAACTGTTAAGCCCACAACAATTATGCGAAAGGCAAAACTACTTTCTGGAACGGGTGAAGGTAAAGATGACGTAATGGAGCTTTTGTTTGAAGAGAGCGGTAATGAAATTGGGCGAGAACTTGGTCATATTGGAGAAGTCGCTGTCACTGCTGAAATTAAGAATCATCGCTTCACTAAATTAATTGTTCATGGTTTCGATGTTAAAACTAGCTCCAATTCCACAGATCAAAATATCTATACTCGACGTGACATCGGTAAATTAACCTCCAAAGAAATCGCCAGCATATTAGCTCTGTGTTGGGGCAGCAATGATATGGATACATTTGTATCGTTATTCTCATCCGATGCCAAGATTGAGCATCCTGGTCTGGATGGCGAGGTGACTCCACAAGTTGTCGCTGATATCATGAACGCTGATGTTAGCGTGACCAGTAAACTCAAGAGTTTTACTCTACTCCAAGGAGATGGTTCTGGTAAAGAGGACTTAATAGAACTAGAGTCTGATGAAACTGGTAAGGAAGCTGGGTATGCTACAAGGCATACTGGTACTATGACAGCTACGGTCAGCATTAAAGCACATCGAATAGCTCATCTCTGGGTTCACGGTTATCAAGTTACTGATACTGAAAAGCACGCTTCACCCCAATTTGATTGATTATTTTGAGATGAATTATAAGAACATCTCAGCGCAACTTGCAAAATAAAAGGTAAAGGAAAGTGAGAGATAACAAAGGTAAAAGCTTTTCTATAACTCATAAACTTCACAATAAATTTCTCTGTTATCAAGGTAATGACTTAATTATTGGTAGTGAAGGTCAAGATTTGATCCGAGGCAGAGAGGGTAATGACTTCATCATAGGCGGTGATGGGAATGACAAGTTATTTGGAGGTTTAGGCAATGATTTTCATGATGGTGGTCAAGGTAAAGACTTGATTTTAGGTGGATTGGGAAATGATTTTTTGTCAGGACAAGACGGTGATGACAAGTTGTTTGGAGGTTCAGGCAATGATTTACTTAGAGGCGATGGTGGTCAAGATATTCTTGTAGGTGGTACTAGTAACGACCTCTTGGTTGGTGGTGATGGGGATGATCTTTTGTTCAATAGTTCTGGCAATGACTTTTTAGAGGGTGATGGAGGAAGCGATCGCTTTGTCTTAGCACCGATTTCAGGATTTAATCTCATTTTTGATTTTCAAGATGGTCTAGATTCTTTGGTCTTAACCGGGGGGTTAAGCTTTGAAAAACTGTCAATTGAACAGTTGCTTACCAATACTGTAATCAGTGAAAAAAGTACAGGTAAATTGCTTGCTTTTCTTCCTTTTGTGCCAGCTAATTTACTCACAAACAAAGATTTTGTCGTGGATAATAACTTGATAGCGAGATATTTATCTAATCAACACGATGAGAACTTCGGAAAAAGTCAAACAAATCACCAACCTCAAACTAGTATTCCAGGTCTTAATATCCTAAAAGGTAATGCCAGAAATAATCAGATTCAAGGTAGTACAGAAACCGATTTAATTAGTGGTGGTGGTGGTGAAGATCAACTTTTCGGAAATCAAGGGAACGACTTTCTGAGTGGTGATGACGGCGACGATCAAGTTTTTGGTGGTGAGGATGACGATGCACTCAACGGTGGTAGGGGTGACGATTTTTTAGTTGGAGGTATGGGTAGGGATTTTCTTCGCGGCGATAGTGGTAACGATCAACTCTTTGGGGAAACAGATAATGATGTCCTCACTGGTGGTGATGGTGAGGATCTTCTAATTAGCGGCGAGGGCAGCGACATTCTTGATGGTAATGCAGGTAATGACATACTCATTGGTGGTGCGGAGTCTGATCTTCTTCATGGGAGTGCTGGTAATGATTTGATTGATGGTGGTCTAGGCAGTGATTTTCTGACTGGTGGTTCTGGACGCGATTACTTTCTAATCACATCAAGTTCAGGAACAGATACGATCTTTGACTTTGAAAATGGTCTGGACTATTTTGTGTTGGGCGCAGGGCTAACATTTGATCGGCTCTCTATTGTCGCCTCTGGAAACAATGCTGTCATTAATCTTGCTGACAACGGTCAAGCGATCGTTAGTTTAATTGGTATTCAAGCCAACTTACTTACAGAGGCAGATTTCATTCTCTCGTGAGAGGTCAAACAAATCTAGTTTTATGTTTGCTATCTGGAGTAAGTAAAGCACAATTAGAATTATGCAAGGAGGAAATTAGATCATGGTCACGACTAGAAATAATTGGTATTACAACAAAGAATTAGATTCATTTATTTTGTTTGGATTAAGTCCAATTGTTGCTTTGTTTTTGGCACTCTTGATCTATTTGAAAGTACCTGATTTTATGGGGGCTATTATAGCAGGTGTAATTATCGATATTCCACACCAGGCTCAGACACATCTACTTTTGTTAGCGAATCCAAAAGAATTCGCTAAATTTAAGAGTCACTATTTTATTTCTGCTATTCTTATAGCAGTATTTTGTACTTTTTTTGCAGTAACAGGTAATATCCTCATACCAGTAACTGTATGGGCTTACTGGTTAATTATTCACATCATATTACAACATTTTGGAATTGCTACATTATATGCAAGAAAAGGAGGGTATTTTGGCGATACTTCAGATATTAAATACCTTGTTTTAATTGGCTCAATGGTTCCTATTGTTTACCGAATGGCTACGACAGGAATTACCTTTGGTACACCTATTAACGAAATACAAATTGTTACTCCTGCTATTCCGATCTTGATTCCTTTTATAATGTATATAGTTTTTGGAATCTTACTCATTAACTTTGTAATAAAAGAATTTCGAGCCAGGAAAGAATCAAAAGGCTATAACGCAATAGTTTATTCCATAATTGCTTATACCTTGATTTTATATAATGCATTCTTCCTTTTGGAAAGCAACTTAATTCTGTTTCTGTTGATTAGTACAGCCTTACATGCTATCCAATACCACTTGGTTGCTGGAAATAAAACGATAGCTGTTTTGAACTCTGAAGATGAGGATTACAGCAAAATAATGACATTGATTCGAGGTGGAATAAAAAGAATTGTTAGCAATAAATTTTCATGGTCACTATCAGTTCTTTTTCTAAGTGTTCTAGTTTTTTTGAGCAATGAAATTTCCTATGGTGTTATCCCATTAACTTGGGCGATGCAGCACTTTTATCTTGATGGTGTAATTTGGAAAAAACGGAAAGAGGAAAATTCTATCCCAGGGGAGTCTGTCCTAACCTTACCTCTTCAAAGCTAGCAAGCATAAGCTAATCTGCCTTTAACTTGCATAATCCTTTGCCTCAGAAAGACGCAAAGAGAAGTTGCGTGCGGGGGTTCCCCCCGTTGAGCAAACTTCGGAGGACGCGCTTAAGGGGAGACGCGGGGATGCAATTTGAATGATTATTAGCATAGAAGTCAAAAATAGGTCTGACTTTTCACCGGATGCGGAAAAGTCAGAAAAATAGGCTGAGTCAAGAGAACAAAATAATTAGGTAATTGGCAAGGATATAAAACTATGGAATAGACCTCTTGCAAAAGTCCTTCTTTGCGTTCTCTTCTCTGCGTCTGGGGCGCAGCAGTCGGTACAACTTTGGGAACCCCGACGCGAGTTGTTCATGGGGGAAACCCCCAAGACCACACTCGCTCTGCAACGCGCTGCCTTCTGCGTGTTAGCGTTCGCGAAGCGTCTCGTAGAGAAGCGGGGCGTAGTTCAACAAAAAAAATATTCATGCAAGAGGTCTAATGTTTAGCTTTCGCATTCTTTTAGCTATTGGAGCTAAAAGGAAATTTCCTGATACTAAATATTGTTGCGACCCGCTTTTCTCCAAGCTTGGGGTGTACTTCCATGATGTTGGCGAAACTGCCGGAAGAAATGAACCGCGCAATCATAACCGACTGCTTGAGCAATTTGCTCTACTTTATGATCAGTTTTCAAAAGTAAGGAACGTGCTGCTGCCATGCGGTAATCAATAATCCATCTTTGCACGGTTTGACCTGTTCGGCGTCGCACTAGGTGAGTCAGATAATTTGGACAGTAACCAACTGCAAAAGCTACATCGCTGAGGGAAATTGATCGGTAATAATTGGTTTCGATAAAGCAGAAAATCTTACTCAACAGCGGATCGAACAGGAAAGTCGAATTAAAAACTACAGGTCTTGTAGTGTCAGTTTCAAGTGCTTTTGGATTTAACAGAGGTGGTGCAGTGTAAAATTTTTGGAGAGTTGCTCGTTTTTCTAAACACGCTGCGATCGCTCTGAGTAGTTCATCTACCGTACAGGGTTGAGTAAGATAATCGTCTGCTCCCAGTTCCATACCTTTACGGACGTCTGTTCGAGTCCCTTTGGTAGTGACAAAAATCAAGGGAATGATTGCTGTCGCAGGGTTTTGGCGCAGCGTGGTTAAGACGGAGTAACCATCAAGTTTCGGCATCATAATTTCGCTGATTATCAAATCAGGTAAGTGTTCCTGTGCCTGCTGCACACCAATAAGACCGTTTTCAGCATCTATAGTATAGAAACCTTCAGCTTTAATGAATTCTAGAAAAAGGTTTCGAGTTGAGGCTCTATTGTCAATTACCAGAATTGTTTTCACCATTTTCTTTTCGATTCAAATACTAATGGATCTATTGGGTTTCAGTAGCAAGCGCGCAAAAAGTAGCGTTACCTCTTAAAATTGCTTTTTTATGACTTTTTCAGCAAACCCTACTTAATCGCGCTTCTTCAGCTACTGTAATATTTTGCGCTCTTTATTCGCTTGTTATGTGTTTACCCAGCTAGGTGCAAGATGTGAGTATTACTCTGTGAGGTTTGACTATTTTTAATCTGCTCCCAAGCTGCAATCGCTGAGAGTAAATTCTGCGGTAAGTGTTCGCTAGAAGCTTCGTTATATTGAACTGTACCCTCTTTACTAGTGAGGGTATAGGTGATGAAATCAGCCGCACCGCTGGGTGCAGGGTAACTTAAATTTTTGAAGTTACCAAATCTAAAACGTTCAAGCGCTCGCTGAAACCGTCGTACCTCCTCTAAAGAAACACGGCGAACACTACGTTCCGAATCATTAGCATCGCCAATCCGCACCCGAATCAATACTCCATCACTGCGTAAAACAGTCTCGTAGGTTCTACCTGTAATACCACCACTGGAGATTTCTCGAAATACTACACCAGCATCTAAAGGTGGCGGTAACTCACTTGGAGGAATTGGTACAGGATTCAGCTTACCTGCTTTGAGCGATTTGTTTGCTTTAATTTGATTTGCTGTTTCTGGCAATAAATTTGTAGAACCAGCAAAAGCACTGTTGAGTATGATCAATCCACTACCAACCGAAAAAATGGCAGTCAAAGCCCAAGCGGTAAAAATCTGTCGTTTCATAAGTCTTGTCATAAAAACACAATAAAATTCAGTAATCAGTTATGGTGTGCTAGCTAATTAGTGCTAGTCGAAGCGACTAACAAAAAAAGCGCAGCATAGAACTATAGACTCCACTATGACCAAATAATTCGTAATTCGTAATTCGTAATTACAAATTGGAGCAAAGCGACTTGACCAGCCGATTTGGAGCCTAGTTCACATATCAGAAGTAACTCAAAGATTTATGCAGCTAATATTTTGATTCGCCACACAGCGAAAGATTGAGCTTGTAGTTCAAGCCACCGAAGGGCACTATTTCCCAGTACCTAATACCCAGTTTCCAGTCCCTAATTATTTAAGCGTTAACAGGTTGCTGTTCAGATTCAGTCAACTGATTTTGAGGGACATCAAATCGAATGGAACTGGCTGCCCAATTTTTCAAATCAGGCGCTAGCCAGACTAGCTTGCAAAGAATTTCATCATTAGTCCACAGCACTATGGGGAATCGAAACTTTTTGCGGAACTCATCTCGCATGAGATTTGTACTGATAATTAATTGATTAATTGCGATTACAGATTCTAAACCCCTTATCATCAGTGCTTCCGGTTGAGTGGCACCAATTTTATGAGCAATAGTTGAGTA
The DNA here is from genome assembly GCA_019359515.1 of Desmonostoc vinosum HA7617-LM4. Classification (GTDB taxonomy): domain Bacteria; phylum Cyanobacteriota; class Cyanobacteriia; order Cyanobacteriales; family Nostocaceae; genus Desmonostoc; species Desmonostoc vinosum. Next base: position 22,648 of record JAHHHC010000053.1, read on the forward strand.
CAGCGTTTGAGTTGTGGGTGTAAGTAGGATGTCTTGGATGTCTGCTGACGAAAATTCGATTAGCAAATTCAGTACTTGCTGCTGCTTTCTAACACTGTTACAACATGCCAATACCAATGAAAACTCTCCAGCCGATACCATTATTGCTCTTGCTAGTTTCTTGGTGGCTGCTGTAGTACTAAAAATGCTGTCCTGCGAATTACTTAGATTGATCATTAGACACCCTACTTTTATTTGAAGAGTAGCTGAGTAATACTAGTAAAATTACTCTGTTAACTGTGTACTCAAAAAAAGTCTCCGTAATTTAAACTATATATTTACTATAATACCTGGCATAATTCTACACAGCGTCGCAATGTTTAAGGATGTGGTGTGTTACCCCACATTTATTGTTAAGAAACTGTGTAGCAATGTCAGACGAGCATAAACGTCAACCAAAGTGATTATGGAAAATTAGTTGAGAAATTGTGGATGTACGGAGCGGTAAGCATTGGTTAACACTTACGCTTGTCAATATTTTCGGAATCGTTACAAATGTTCACAACTCAGTATATTCACACTAACAAGTTAAAATACATACTAAGTATAAACTAACTAATCAAAATTGGAAAGTAGGAGAAAACTGAGTTTTGCCGTCACATGAACCGATTTAGGGCTTACAAGAACTAGGGGAGTAGGGATGTAAAGGTATGAGGGAGAGGAAAATGCTCAGCCCCCGCTACCGTGCTTCAGCACTCAGCACTAAATAAGAACCAAACTCAGCAAGTTTGATGAAATCAGATTCAGAGAATAAATATCCCATCGCTTTGAAGGCAGCACTTCGACTTCGCTCAGTGACTGGAGCAGAGAAAGTCGTTTTGATTCGGTAAAATTGGATAACTCACTATTTGGGGTTCCCTTTACTTACGAATTACGATTTACGAATTAAGTTTATGAGTACGAAGAATGCGCCCGCTGTTGTAGTGCTAGGTCAAAACAGTGTGGTATTGGCACGGAAAATGCTGACCGTCTTACCAGGCGGCACACTATATGGTTTGGCAGGTCGAACATCAGATGTTGATGTCAGCTTTACGAATTTTGGCCAAACGCTGCGAGAATTGTTTGCTGAGGGGAAGCCACTAATTGGTATTTGTGCCGCAGGCATTTTAATCAGAACATTAGCTCCTATACTTTGTGATAAGCAGCAAGAACCGCCAGTACTAGCTGTAGCTGAAGATGGTAGCGCTGTTGTTCCCCTTTTGGGTGGACTTAATGGTGTGAATGATTTAGCGCGTCGCATTGCTGAGATACTAAATGTTAAACCAGCAATCACAACCACAGGCGATCTGAGGTTCCGCACAACGCTGTTGTCACCTCCACCTGGATATAATTTAGCCAATCCAGACGATGCTAAGACATTTATCTCAGATTTACTGGCAGGGGCGCGAGTAAAACTAGAGGGTACAGCACCGTGGTTAAGTAATAGTCAACTACCCATAGACTCTGATGGAGATTTAACAATTCAGGTTACTGAACGTTTGGTAAATCCTACACCCAACCGCCTTGTCTATCACCCAGCAACTATAGCGATCGCCATCAATAATACTACTAATGAAGATGAGACTGTAACATTAATCCAGCAGTCACTAGCGGCTGCGGGACTTACTTCGGTATCAGTCGCTGGGATATTCGCACCCATCACCATCGCCGCTAATCCAGCAATCCACGCTATAGCTGATACTTTTAGTGTGCCCGCTCGCTTTTTTACTCCCAATCAGCTAGAAATCTTGCTATCAAAAGGTTACAGTCTTGCTCAAGCAACAGCCCTCACCGCCACGGGTATACTCGGTCGGCTGATGACTTCCTCGTCCTCTGCTGTTGTGGCGGTTGCTATTGCCCCAGAACCAATTGACCCCAGCACTATAGGCCAGTCGCGGGGACGGTTAGCGATTATTGGCACCGGGCCGGGTGGATCAAAGTGGATGTCACCAGAAGTTCAAGAGATACTCAAATCGGTAACTGATTTAGTAGGTTACAAAACATACCTAGATTTGGTGGGTTCTCTGGCTAATGGTAAACAACGCCATGAATCTGACAACCGAGAAGAAACAGCACGGGCTAGGATGGCGCTTGATTTGGCGGCAACAGGGCGCTCAGTAGCAGTGGTTTCCTCTGGTGATCCTGGTATCTATGCAATGGCAACAGCGGTTTTTGAGGTACTTGAGCAGGATGCCAAACCAGAGTGGAACAGCATTGACATTCAAGTTGCACCCGGTATCTCAGCTATGCAAGCAGCAGCAGCAGCGATTGGGGCCCCTCTAGGACATGATTTTTGTGCTATTTCTCTTTCCGATATCTTAAAGCCCTGGTTAATTATCGAACAACGAATTATCGCTGCTGCCCAAGCTGATTTTGTCATTGCCTTCTATAATCCTGTTTCCCGTGAGCGCACCTGGCAACTTACACAAGCCAGAAATATTTTATTGTTACACAGAGCGCCAAATACACCAGTAGTGCTAGCGCGGAATCTCGGCAGACCGGGACAAACTATCAAAGCGATCGCGCTAGAAGAATTAGTATCAACCGACGCCGATATGCGAACAATTATTCTCGTTGGTTCAACAAAAACCCGAACAATCAAGTGCAGTGATGGTAGTATTCGGGTTTATACGCCACGCCGATATATTTAGTAGTTGCACAAAATTAAATAAAACCTCAGGATTAGCAATTCATTCCTGAGGTTGTTATACCTGACCACCTTTACATTTTTAATTTAAAATCCTTATAAATGTTGAATTTGGATAGACATAAATATCTGAATTGTGTCTAGAAAACGTAGGTATTAACAATTAAGTCTTACTTTGTACTAGGATTGCGATGTATCTAATTACAATCATTAAAAAGTAGTATTTTATCCGAAAACATTAATTTCAAAACCTTCTATTTTTCAGGATAAAATACAAGTAATTATGTCTAGTAAATTAATAAAAAAGCCTTGCATTTTAACAGCCGATCATCAACAATAAAGACATCATGTTTCATACATGATTGTAGCCGATAAAAGTGACAGAAGCCCTTACATAAGTCCGCGAAAGCGGACTTTATTTATTTAACCGAAAATTTAATATTTTTAATTCAGGTTCCTCGATTTGTACAAAGTAGCATCGGAATTTCCTATGCTTCTCCTGTCGCAAACTCTATACAAATGGGTACTTCGCCAGTTGCCTGCAAAGGAGCCAGCGCGGTCTTGGGGAGCCACTGCGTTGCTCTGGTCGAGAGAGTTGTAGCAAGTGGCGTGGGAGTGGCGTGGTTTCCCCCATGAACAACTCGCGTTGGGGTTCCCCGCGTTGTAGCAAGTGGCGTGGTTTCCCCTATGAGCGACTGGCGTTGGAAACCCTCCTTTACTCACTGGACTCACCGCGTCGCTCAAAACGCAAAATATTAAAAACCTACACTTGCCCCCTGCCCTCTATTTGTATCAATTTTAAAGTGACGGTGTTACCGCAAGACAGTGGCTTTGCCTCACTCTCAGCCTACGCAAGTCAGTTTAAAAATCAAAGCAGAATACTAGCGATCGCCAAGCGTAAACAAAATAGCGGTTACGATCAAACAAGAGTAAAATCTTGAGGATGCTTCAGGGCGTTTGATTTTTCCGTTCTATTTGCGATCGCGCCTTTTGCTGTGCAATGATGTCTGCACGGTGCTTTCCATTACTTTAAATTCTCGGAGAATACACTAAAGTACTCAAAAATCAACTTTAGCTGTGAAGAGAGATGCAAATTTAGTTAACGTATATACTAAGATACAATAAAATAGATTAAAAACTCTGTCTAAAGTATGTAGTTTTAATACACATGCTGTGAATAGCCCTTTTAGTCAGTGGTATTTCCCGTAACATTTATGAACACTCCTTCAATATCAAACCCCAAATTAGAAGAGGCAAGGAAGTAGAGTCATAACTTTTCTCTGTAAAGAGTGATTTATTAGAGGTAAAAGCTAATTATGAACAAGAAATGGGCTGTTAAACGACTGACGGTAAATTTGGCGTCAGAGGAGAGAGAGAAACTTGAATATTACTGTGCAATCACAGGAAGACCAGCAAATGATGTAATTAGAGAATTAATTCGCTCCCTTGAGGCTGGAGGGGATAAAGAATCCGATATTTCGTCTTATTCTTCTCAGCTTTCAGGATTGGCTAGTAGTCAAAAATCGATGATTTAGATTCAACGCAATTCAAGATTCAGAGGAACCCAATTCTTAGGTAGGGACGCTTTATCAGCACGTCTCTACCTAAATTTATCGAAACAATCGGGACTAAAACCGGACTTCGTCCAAAGTTTTTGGAGTGGGTATAAATCCTCGTGACAAAAACGCCCTCCTGCCTTTGTTAAGTGCTACACATGTAAAAAATTACTATAAAAACTGCATTTTAGTAAAATTCATTACTAAGATGCAGCTATGATGTGCTTGAATCACCAAAATTTTGGTGATATTTACAGATATACCATACTCTCAAGAATGCTTCCAAGACCAGTGCAACGTTGCTTTTAAAAGATACATCTCTTGAGCGGTACTAATATGTTTCACCTTAAGATTGATACAAATGAAGACACGAAAATGCGGGAAAACGATGAGCTAGCGCTGCGGGAGGGAAATCCTTCTGTAGGCACGTCACCCAAAGGGAGACACGTAGATTGCTTTGTTGCAGAATTATGGAGAATTAATACAACAAAAGTGATTTGTATCAATAATTTTGTGAAATGGTATAACAAGATCTGCACTAGAAAGACTTAGTGAGAAATCCAGAAGCTACGCCAGGTATTGTTACAGAAGCGATGTTTTCGTAGCTTGATGTACGTTTACTGTTGAAATATCTGCGTATTGGCTAATAATGTTGTCTTTAATCATGCCTATTTGCACACACTTGATCAACAATTTTTGTACTTGCTGTTGACTCAATTTTTGAACGTGCATTTCTAATACTTTGAGTTTAAAATGCTGTTCTAGAGTGAGTTTTGCTGAGTTCATAACTTTCCTCTTTTGTCTAAAAGCAGATATTTTTCAAATTACAAATAAATTCAGACTATACCTTGCCTAGATTTAAGTTCGATTTTGACAGCTTGATTTTCAAAAATCAATCTCCAATTATTGATTGTTTAGACAAAAGAGACAGGTTTTTGTCTATAAATATATATTTAAAAAACATTTTATTTTCATTAATTACGTCTAGTGTCAATAATGTCTTTTGAGAGGATTACTGTATTGATATTCACTTTTTAAAAAACAAATTTTTCTGCAATTATTGGTTGATAAGCTAAAAAACATCTAAATTACATAATCAAATTAAATAAAACTCTTGTGGGGTGGGCATCTTGCCCGCCCTAATTATGCAAGTTATATATGGAACAGCTTAGATTAGATCTCTTGCATAAATATTTTTTTGTTGGGCTACGCCCCGCTTCTCTACGAGACGCTTCGCGAACGCTAACACGCAGAGGCGCAGCGAAAAGTTCTGTTCGCGTAGCGTCTCCGTCAGGAGAAGGAGGGTTTCCCTCCGTAGGAACGCCACTTGCGCGGCTGCCGGGGAACCCGTCCAACGCAGTGGCTCAACTTTTCAAGACAGAGACGCAGAGAAGAGAACGCAAAGAAGGACTTTTGCAAGAGGTCTATTGAATGTTTGATCCAAAATTTACCAAATAATAGCTACGAATGATTTCTACTACTCTCCTAAATAGGGAATTGCTATTACATTCTTGAACAGAGCGCTGTAGCTTTTGATTATTCTCTAGAACATATCAAAAATTACACAGTATGATCCACTTTCATACTTACGGAAGAAGTAATGTATCACTAAAGCAATTGTCATTATATAGGAATATGAGAATCTGGCTTAATTCATGAAATTATTTGCATAGCCAGGAAGGAGCTACTACATTAAACAAGTAGGGATACTTATATGAAACAAACAGAGAACACATCCAATTCTGAAACTACTGATGAAGATTGGTTTAACTTAGGAAAATCTGATGCCTGGGCTAGACGACCCAAAGTACCACCAGAACATGATTCTCAAGCTGCTAGTATGTACGACTTGGGCTACAGTGAGGGAGAGATTAAACATCCGCCAACTGAAACTGTACAAATTCAAAATTGATGAGATTTCAATTCAGTAAATCGCTAAAATTAGATGTTTAAATCGCGCAAAGCCAACCGGATTTGCTCCACACGCCTGCGGTTAACACCAAGATTAGCTAAAAAGTGACCAATCATTCAGATTTCCATTGACCAGGAACACAAAATCATTGATGGGGGTTGTACTCTAATTCCCTGTGATTTCAGCTTTTCCTCGCTTGAATGGCTGTCATCTGATGTTGTAGTTTTGGTTTCAAGTTTGATGGTTGCAGATGAACATAGGAATAATCGAGCCTTACAATAACGGATTTTTAGAAGTTGTACCAGAAGGTGAAAGCAGCGACTATTGGCAAATTGCAGCCATACACATCAATGGTCAAGCCTATTGTCCCACTCCTCAACTTTATCGCTCAGAAAAAGTGGCATTGGTCAAAGCTGCACAAATTTATGATTGGATAGCTGAACACGAACACCAAATTATTAATGGAGTTTGCTACTGCTCTCAATTAAAACTTGTCCTATGGCAGCAATCGAGAGTATCTTAAGTGCATCTTTATGAGAAATTGGTATCAAATCCTTCTCTCTATTGGTGCAATTAATCACATAATCACAAAATTATGATGCTATTACCTGCCGCTACGCTATCGTTGCTTTCTACATTAACAGTTGCTGCTGTTCCTGAAACAAACCAGCCATCTTTATCTTCTGGTGCTATTGTTGCCAATGTCTTGCCAGCTGATACCCCGTTAGTAGGATTAGTTAACACTAGAGCAGAAACTTGGAAAACCTTGGGTCGTTTTCAGTTAGTTCAAAAAACTTGGACAGCAGTGTCACAGTTTTTACCTGTGACCGCCAAGTTTGACTATACAAAAAATGTTGAGTCTTGGCTAGGGGAGCAAGTAACGGTGGCGTTCATGCCCAAGGTGGGATCTACTGTGGCAAGTATAGATGCTAATTTTTTGTTGCTGGCTCCAGTGAAGGATGATAAGCGGTTGCAGCTGTTTTTGGCACAACTCCAAGCAGATACCCAAGGAAGCAAGGTACGACAGTACAAGGGTGTCAATATACTGGAATTAGAAACTCCAGAGGTAGCTCCAACTAAAAATAAGCTACCTCCTTCTTTGCAAAAGCTCCCGAAGTTAAAGAAGCGTGGGGTGGCGATCGCCACTTTTCCAGGATACGTCGTGACTGGAATTACAGCCCAACCCATTGAGCAGTTAATCGATACTGCCCAAGGAAATGCAACTTTGGCGCAAAATCCCCAGTTTCAGCAGACAATTGAACGTTCTCGGTCTGGTAAGGTGCTGTTTACAATCTATGAAAATTTGTCAACATTTGTACCTTTAATCAGCGATATTTCCAAAGATCCCAACCTACCTTTTCCCGGCTTGAGTGTTGATGCCATCAGTCCATCATTAAATGAATACAGTACCATCGATGGCTTCTTGACAGTACAAACAGAAGGATTGCGCTTTCAAGTCAACGCTTATCACCAAACATCTAAATCCGCAAAAGACGACTTAATTACACAAAATCACCAGATGATACTGTCTCGGTTGCCTGCTGCAACTTACTCGGCGCTTACAGGTCGCAACCTTAACCAACAGTGGCTAAAGTTAGCTCAAACCATTAGTACCAAGGCGCAACTCAAAGACCTGTTAGCTACATTCCGCAACTTTTTCCGTAGTAGTACGGGGCTAGATTTAGAAAAAGACATCATGAGTTGGATGGATGGTGAATATGCTTTGTTTTTCTTCCCCACCAAAGGAGGATTATTTAAATTAGCTAGCCCCAATTTTAATTTAGGGATAGGCTTAGCTGTGCAAACGACTAATCGCGCCGCAGCGGATACAACTTTCAAAAAGCTAGATCAATTCATTAAATCTTTGTTAATGGGTGGAATAATAGTTAATACGCAAGATATAAAGGGTCAATCTGTTACTAGTTGGGATTTAGGAGGAGATTCTGCACAAAGCTTACTTGCCTATAGTTGGGTGAATCAGGATACTGTTGTGGTTGCAACTGGATTTAGCGCGATCGCTGATTTAGTACCACAGCCTTATGTGAAGTTGCCTGCAACTTACAATTTCAGGACTGCCACTAATTCTCTTCCTCGTCCGAATCGTGGTTATTTTTACGTAAATATGGGGTCATTTCTGTCATGGTTTTATGGTTTTGTGCCAATCATGTTCAACGACCAAAACTCTCAATCTTGGAAAGAGATTATCGGCTCAATTTATAGCATTAGCGCCACAACTTCTACAACACCAGAGCGAGAACAGTTCGACATCTTGGTTGTCTTGGCACCCTCTAGGAAATAGGGAGTGGGGTGAAAAATCACATGGGGGTTTAACTGGAATGGCGCAGAGATTTTTAGGCGATCGCTCATCTAGAAACGCTGTTGAAAGCGCCTCTCTAAAACCCTCAAATTTTCACTGTTAGTTCCTTATTAGGGAGTATTAAAATATACAATTAATTTATAATTGCTTTGCTGGAGTTTTATCTGCGTAATCTTGCTTATCATAGCACTACATAGAGATTGCAAATCTTCTCTAACTCTTGATATATCGTTATATATTTGCATATTAATACGCAACAATATTGTTACAATTATTGCAATTTAATTAGGCAAGTGTCAAAATAGCAATGTATTATTAGTCAGTAAAATAGCAATTAATCAACACTATGAGTCGTAAAGTTAAAGTAGTAGAAATATCTGGCGTCTTAGATGGTATTCGAGGGAATCAATTACGCCGTGAAGTTAGTGATACTATCGCTGATGGCGCTGATATATTGTTGATCGATTTTAAAGAAGTAAAGTTTATCGATAGTTCTGGTTTAGGTGCATTAGTCAGGACAATGCAGATAGTTAAAAACGCTGATAGCAACCTCTTTTTGTGTTCTGTAAACGATCAAGTCAGGATGTTATTTGAATTGACTAAACTAGATAGAATTTTTCTCACATTTGCTGATCAAGATGAGTTCAATCGTCAATTATTGACATCAATTAACTGATGCGAATAAGGAGGCGATCGTTGAATGGAGAGAATAGAGTTTTATCGTCAATAGACTTCTTGCAAAAGTCGTATGCTACAACTCTCTCGACCAGAGCAACGCAGTGGCTTCCTCAAGTCGGGAAACCCGCCCACGGGGGTGGCTCCCCAAGCCACACTCGCTCTGCAACGCAGTGTCTCCCCAACGCACTGCCTTGTCTTTGCGCTTAAGAAAGCGGGAAGCCGCTGCCTTGTCTATGCGTGTTAAGCTAAAAAACATCTAAATTACATAATCAAATTAAATAAAACTCTTGTGGGGTGGGCATCTTGCCCGCCCTAATTATGCAAGTTATATATGGAACAGCTTAGCGTTCGCGAAGCGTCTCGTAGAGAAGCGGGACGTAGCCCGGTAAAAAAGATTTATGCAAGAGGTCTATTAGTCATAAATGTAATCGTCATCAATACGCTATTCCTCCCCACCTTGCTTCGCGCCTATATGAGGACTTTCGCGTTTCGTTAAAACAGCTGACTGTAGTTGTGAGATAAACCACTCCTGATCCCAAGATTGCGGCAGCTGGGATAAGCCAAGGCGAACAACAACCAGTTTATGGGATGGAATCATCGTCAGAAACTGGGCTTGATGACCTGATGCTATATACATGTCATTTGCAAGTGGGGGAGAAATAACTTGAGTGCTGGCAAACATAGGCGGAAACTTTAACCAAAAATGGGCCCCATACCTTTGCTTGGGATCTGATGGTGTTGGTGTTGTCGAGTATTTCACCCATCCTTCAGGTAGGATACGTTCACCATACCATTCACCATCTTGGAGATAGAGCCAGCCAAACTTTGCCCAATCCCTCGCAGTTGCATACATGAACGATGAACCGACAAATGTTCCTGAAGCATCAGGCTCAAGAATCGCACTGTGCATACCGATACGGTTGAATAAAGCACGGCGCGGGAAGGCAAAATAATCAGCCTCGCCAACGGTGTTACGAATAATGCGTGAGAGAATATTAGTTGTACCACTAGAGTAGTACCATTTTGTATCTGGTTTCGCTTCTAATAACTTGTTAGCTGCATAAGATGCGGCATCGTTGCTATTAAAAAGCATGATTGTGCAGTCTTCTAAAAGATTGGTGTAACTTTCTGTAAACTTCAGACCACTGCTCATTCGCAAAAGCTGATCAAGGGTAATATCCTGTCGAAGATCGCCCGGTTGACTCCATTCGGGTAGAAGCTTGTTGTCACTGAGGGATAGTTTGCCTTGATACACAAGAATGCCAATTAAGGCATTGATTACACTCTTAGTCATCGACCATCCAATGAGTGGAGTATCGCTTGAAAAGCCCTCAGCATAACGTTCAGCGACAATATGACCATCGTAAATCACGACTACTGCTCTTGTTCGACCTAATCGGTTGGGATTAGGCTCAGAAAAAGCAATATCAACAGTTGTATTCAGTTTTGCTATGTCGATGCCAGGGTTAAGATCTTCCGTCTCAACTAATTTTGGTAGCAAGTCCAATTTATCTGGCTGCGGATAAGCTGTTTGTTGTTCCAGCAATTTTTCTTGAGGAAAGTTGTTCACTAAAGTACAACCAAGTCCTGGACGAAAGATAGCCTTGCGTTTGATTAAACCGAATACTGAAGTTGTAACGGACTGTTCTTGGTAGTTAATTTCAGCACTGATGTATTTGAGAAGCGCTAAATCGTCAACTAGTAAATCTTGATTTTGTACTGAAATGGCATCTCGTTGAGAAACAAATACGCCTGAGCAGAGTATTTTGGCTTTATAGGCTATTGCCACAATGGCATATTGGCGAAATAGATAGAAACCGAAGATTAGCACAACGATCGCGATCGCAGCAATACTAAGCTCCCAAAACAGCGGTTTGATCAATGTCTCCATCAGCAACCTCATACACCTGATAACTGTTCACTGATTTAAATATGAGCTAACTCATAGAACTTAGCAGTTGTCTTCCTTAAACTAAGGCTAAATGAACCGGGAAATCACACAACTCACAGAACTTACGCAGTGTCAAGTGTTTCAGCGCGTCAGTCTTAAGTCTTAGAAAGAATCTCAACCGCAAGCAGGTTTTGCTAAGATGGCTAATTGTGCAATACTACTTAAAGTAACTTAACATTTCTACATTATTTTTGAGTTTTTGCGCTGTCTAGTGCAAAACACTGCCCTCAGATAGACTTTTCTTACTGGTGGTTGGTGGTATTTGTCATGACTATGATTTGAGAAGTTTTAGCGAAATGCTACCCGGAGTAAGAACGTGATAGAGTTAGAACAACCGCTTGGTATTCAAATAAAACTAAACCCACTAGTGAAGAATAAATCTTCGTTATTGGGACTTTTCATTGCTAGTTGTATTATTGGCCTATGGGCTATTAGTCTGATTATCTTACTTTGTCTTGATACATCTAGAATTCCCAGTTTTATATTGTGTTTTCTTATAGTTTGGCAAACATTTTTATATACAGGATTATTTATTACAGCCCATGATGCGATGCATGGAGTAGTATTTCCTCAAAATCCTAAATTCAACCATCTGATTGGGTTATTATGCCTAACTTTATATGGTTTTTTACCTTATCAAAAACTATTACGAAAACATTGGTTACATCACCATAATCCAGCGACTCAAGTAGACCCAGATTTTCATAATAGCAAACATAAAAGTTTTTTTGGTTGGTACTTTTATTTTATGAAAAATTACTGGAGTTGGAGACAAATTATTACTCTAACGATTATTTATAACTTTGCTCATTACTTACTGCATATTCCCCATGCCAATTTAATTTACCTTTGGTCAGTTCCGGCAATTTTAAGTTCGTTGCAATTATTTTATTTTGGTACTTTTTTACCTCACAGTGAGCCGATTGGTGGTTACATTCAGCCTCATTGTGCCCAAACTATTAACCGTCCGATTTGGTGGTCATTTATTACCTGCTATCATTTTGGCTACCACAAAGAACATCATGAATATCCTCATATTCCTTGGTGGAAGCTACCAGAAATTTATCAAAAACATCTGTAGAAACGCTGTTTGCAGCGTTTCTTTATAATATAAGTATCTGACTTGATTAATGAAATTATTTGCGTAGATAAGAAGTGGAAAGTAGTGAGTTTCAAGGTATACGGATTTTTTTCACTAAATCAAATATGAGTCCTATGAAACCTGTATTTACCAAATTAACCATAGGCACCACTGGGAAGAAACCCTAACAGTTGCTTCAATCTCTCGTCTGCTTCTTCATAGCAGTGACTTGGCATTTGATAATTCATAAATGGTGCATACTTGTGTCCAACCAGTCTTTTTGCATAAGTAATCTGCGTAATGTAGCGAGTGATAGAGGAAGAGTTTCTAGAACCTCTATGCCATACCTGATTGTTAAAACAAACAGCGGAACCCATTGTTGCTAAGCAGCTATAAATTCGATCTTCATATCCAGAAATATCACCATCGCACAACTTACCAAACAGATGAGATCCTGGAATCACCTGAGTTGGCCCATTTTCTTGAGATAGTACATCTGTTAAGTAGTAATTGACTGTGAATGCAAGAACATTCAAGCGAATGTTAGTTAAGGGTTTTCCATCAAGCGAAATTACATGGGGTGTATCGTCTTGATGCCATGCATTTTTAGCTAATCCGTCAGTTTCTGGAGGAATTTTAAATGAGTTATTGTGAATAACATGAATTATGTTAGCGTTGGGAATACCATCATCCATTGAGTAGCCTGTTCCATTTGCTCCACCAATTAAAAATTCTGCAAACGTCACGATTGGTTCTAAATTAAAAAGCTTCAGGTTCTGCTGAGAATGCTCGAACATTCGCTTCATTATTTTCTTGGATTTCTGATAGTTTTTGCCTTCGTTTTTTTTAAGAGTTTCATCTAAATCATTTCTGAGAAGCTCACATTGTTCGGGTGTCAACACATTAGGAATCACAATAAACCCATGAGTATGAAAATATTCAATCCATTCATTTAGTAGCTCTGTAGTCGGCTGTTTACCAGTTAGATATTCAAGCATTTTCTTCCTTTATTTTTCTTGATATTGACCAAGCCATTTGGGCAGGGACATTGGTGACAAGTTAAAAACAAATGCATTTTGTCAATACGTCCAAGTATAGAAATTAGCCTAATGGCGAGTTGAAGATGCTTTTAATACTGTAAAACGACTTTTAGATTCCAGAGCAGAAGCGAAAGGCGGTTTCGGTGATTGGGTTTTAAATTTAGTAAGGTAGGATGTATATACTCAAGTAAGGATTCCTTACATTTGATAGCAAAGGCTAGGAGGCAAGTCATGCTCGCCAAGTTAACCTCTAAGAATCAACTAACGCTGCCTAAAAGTATTACCCGTGAAATCGGGGAGGCTGAGTATTTTGAGGTAAAGGTGGAGGGTGGGCAAATTATTCTGACTCCTGTAAAAATTCATCGGGCTGATGCGGTTCGATCTAAGCTGGCGGATTTAGGACTGAGTGAGCAGGATGTGGCTGATGCAGTGGCTTGGGCGCGTCAGTCGTAATGGGTTGTCCACGGGTGGTAATTGATACTAATATCATCATCTCGGCCCTGATATTTGGGGGCAGAGTATCTAGGCTTCGTTTGGCATGGCAGGACGATCTCTTCACTCCCGTGGTTTCTAAAGCGACAACGACTGAGTTAATCCGAGTGCTGGCTTATCCAAAGTTTAAGCTCACGCCAACTGAGCAAGAAGATTTACTATCGGATTACATACTCTTTTGTGAAGTTGTAGCGATGCCCGACCGCTTGCCTGTAATTCCTGAATGTCGTGACCCGTTTGATGTGCCTTTTTTACTTTTGGCTGTGGTCAGTGAGGCAGATTATCTCGTGACGGGCGATCGCGATTTACTCAGTCTAAAAGATAATTTTTCTTGCCCGATTATCACGGCTGAAGATTTTCTAAATGTTATTGATGGTCAGTCACCCTAATTTTCCGGTGATGCCTAAATGAGGTATGACGACAAACAATAGACTTCTTGCAAAAATACTTGAACCGTCAGAGACTCAAGTCTCAGCCTAATAGCAAAAGTCCGTTGAAACGGACTAAAAATACTGTTATTAGTCGGTTGAAACCGACTTGAGTTATCAGCCAGAAAATTTATTTTCTGGCGAGTATCCGACTTTTGCAAGAGGTCTAATGAATCGCACAAAAGCAGCATTGCGATCGCTAGTAGTGGTTACAATTTGAAATCTTTATGGGTATTTCCCTGTTCTCTCTTAAATACAGGGTATTTGGGTATTTATTTAAAAGCCTCTGAGAGATAATCGGCAGCAGCAGCCACAACTGCGATCGCACTTTCATAGTTAAGGCGTGTCGGGCCTAAAACTCCTACACTACCCACTGGTATAGAACTGCGGCGATAGGTAGAAGAAATCAATGTGCAGGTACGTATCGGTTCTAGTGGGTTTTCTGTACCGATGCGAACTGTTACCCGTGGCTTACCAACTTCATCTACTTCTGGTTCTTCAAAAATTAATGGCCACAGTTGGTCTTGTTCTTCTTCCAAAAGTTGGATAATTGTTTGCACTTGCTGTAATTGGGAAAATTCGGGTTGACGCAAAACTTCCGCCACACCTCGAACCATAATTTGTGTTGCATTTGGTGCATGAGTACGACGGGCTAACTCTACAATGGAATTTTTGAGAAATTCGCCATAACGTTGAAACTCCCGGTCTAGTTGACTCCAGTCAAGATTGCCTAATTCTAATAAACTGCGTCCCCGCAAGTGACTGTTTAAAAAGTTGGAGACAATTTGTAATTCGCGATCGATTACTTCAGGTTCTGGTTGTATTCCTTCGATCGTCGGTGGCAAATCCATCAACTTAGAATGAGTTTCATAGCCATCTGTGACTACAATCAACATGACTCGCCCAGCTTCAAATTGCACCAGTTGCAGATGTCGCAAAATTGCTGTGGTGGTTTGCGGCATAGTGATCAAGCTAATACACCCACTCAAGGTTGCTAAAATTTGTGCAGCTCCTTGTAGTAAGGCTTCTAAACTCCAATCTTCCCACTGGAGGCGTTTTTGTAGTGCTAGTTCTACCTCTTTTGCTAAAATTTCCGTTCGCGTAGCGTCTTGCAAAAAAGGTGTAATTAGCTGGTCAACATAAATACGATAGCCGGAGTCCGAAGGGACTCGCCCCGCAGAGGTGTGTGGTTGATAAAGTAACCCAGATTTCTCCAAAACACCCATTGCATTCCGAATTGTGGCTGAGCTAACACCCAGATTGTACTCCTCGACCAAAGCTTTTGAGCCAACAGGCTCCGCTGTTGCAATGTAGTGACGTACCGTTGCCCAAAGTATATGCTGTTGTCGATTTGTCAATCGGACTTCCATAGGATGTGTTTTGCTAGACGCAAAGTTTGATCAAATTTTGCAGATATTAAGGATTTGACCGTAAAAAAGATGAATATTAGTGAATTAAGATAGCAAAATATTAATTGTATTGTAACGAATGACAGTAGGATTTGTAATCTCTACTTTATATGACTTGACTTTTGCTAGCAAATCTGCTGATGCAAAACGGTATATATAATAATACTAAAGTAATCAGGCAGTTTTTGTACTAAAAGTTACCAGCTTTTGCTCAAAAACTCGAATTAGTTTCCAAGAATGATGTAGCAAGTGGCATGGTTTCCTCCATGAGCGACTGGCGTTAGAAACCCTCCTTTACTCACTGGACTCACCGCGTCAACCAAAACGCGAAATCTAAAAAACCTACTCATTAGAAAAGCTAGCTACTACTGCTGCCAACTCAAAAGGGTTGATGGGCTTAGCTAGGTGTCTTTGAAATCCTGCTTGCAATGCCTTGTGTTGATCATCTTCTCTGGCAAAGGCGGTTAGGGCAATAGCTGGCAAATGTTTGATATTTCCAGGCAGCTGTCTAACTTTGCGGATTAGTGAGTAACCATCTTCATCTGGCATTCCGATATCACATAATAAAACATCAGGTGCTAGTTGAGCGAATATTTGTAGGGCTTCAGCCGCAGATGCTGCTGTATTTACTTGGGCTTCACACTGCTCAAGAATAAATTTGAGCATTTCACGGGTATCCTCATCATCATCGACCACTAAGATTTGTAAACCATTAAGTGATGGAAACTCATTCGCTTGTCCTAATTTGCTGGGGGTTAACTGCATCGATTGTGGCTTGTCGATGGGTAGCTGCACTGTAAAAGTGGCTCCTTGACCAACACCGTCACTTGCTGCATGGATTGTACCTTTGTGCATGGCGAGGAGATGATGAGCGATCGCTAAACCCAATCCCAGCCCACCGTATTTTCTAGTTATAGTGCTATCTGCTTGACGAAAGCGATCAAATACGTGTGGGAGAAAATCAGCACTAATTCCTTGTCCAGTGTCACTGACAGTGAGTTGAGCTTGGGTATTGACTTGCTCAAGCCAAACCTGTACTCGTCCGCCTTGAGGAGTAAATTTGATGGCGTTGGATAGCAAATTCCAGACTATTTGCTGCAATCGCTCTGAGTCTCCCATCACTTGACCGACAGCAGGGTCGAGAATCGACTCAATAGAGATGAATTTAGCTTTAGCTAGCGGTTGTATGTCTTCAATGACTGCATTGACAACCGTGACTAAATGTACTGGTCGCATATCCAGAGTGATTCTATTCTGAATAATGCGCGAGACATCGAGGATATCATTAATCAACTTGTTTTGGAGTCGGGCATTGCGCTCGATTGTTTCCAAAGCTTTAACTGTATTTGCTGTATCTAGCTGCTGTTTTCTGAGCAGTTGCGCCCACCCTAACATCGAGTTGAGTGGGGTACGGAGTTCATGGGAAACGATCGCCAAAAACTCATCCTTAATTTTGTTTGCTGCTTGTGCTTCAATTCGGGCAGATCGATCGCGTGCGAGGGCAACTTTTAGCTGCTGTTCGCTTTGCTTGAGTTCTTCTTCAGCTCGTTTGCGATCGCTAATATCCTCCATTAACCCATCAACAATGGTTGTGTCAGCAAATTTGGTGAAAGTCTTACTTAGTCGTACCCAGATAATTGTACCGTCGGCTCTTTGCACTTGAATTTCGCGATCGCGGATAATACCATTAGCCTTTAATTGGCCCAGAAGTTCAGTGTAGTCTTGGGGTTGAAAATATGGTTCCAGAGTTTGATTTTCTAAGATTTCCGTCAGAGAATTAATACCCAAAAGACGTAGAAATGCCGGATTACCATCGATTAAAGTGCCATCTACAGTACAGCGATAAACTCCCACATTCAAATTATTCAGCAAAGTTTGCAGACGCCTTTCTACACCTGCGGCTTTGCGTTGAGCCTGGGCTTGTTCCCAGGCACGGCGCACAGCTGCGGGTAAGCGTACATAGTGGTTAGGAGACTTAATCACATAATCATCCAACCCCGATTTCATTGCCTCAACCGCGATTTCTTGTGTACCACTATTAGTAAACATGACCACCGGGCGATCGGGATAGCGGCTTTTAATGGTTCTAAGTACAGTTAAACCATCATTCCAGCGCAGTTGATAATCGGTAATCACCAAATCAAACTGTCCTGTCGTCAATGCTTCATTTAATTCTTGTGCTTGAGTAATCTCTTGGATCTTGAGTTCACAGAGTTCTTGCTCTAGCGCATGAATCGCCAAAAGACGGTCATTATAGCTGTCATCAATCAAGAGAATGCGTAACATGTTGGGGATTGGGGATTGGGGATTGGGGATTGGGGATTGGGGATTGGGGATTGGGGATTGGGGATTGGGGATTGGGGATTGGGGATTGGGGATTGGGGATTGGGGATTGGGGAATTGGTGAGACCAGCCCCGTTTTAGCGGTCTTTGTTACGATAGCGCAGCGTAAAGCCTGCGGCATAGCTTCGCTTAGAGCGAGTCTTCTCCCAAGGGGAGACGCCAAAGGCGAACGAGCGTCTGGGGGGCTAGCGAACCTGAAGGGGAATGGGGGGAATTGTCATTGATTATTTCTCCGTGTCCCCGCGTCCCCGCGTCCCCGCGTCCCCGCGTCCCCGCGTCCCCGCGTCCCCGCGTCCCCGCGTCCCCGCGTCCCCGCGTCCCCGCGTCCCCGCGTCTCCTTCATCTCCCTCATCCCCCCAGTCCCACTATCCTGTCCAGATAAATACAACACTGCGGCATCACCATCATTAACAATTTGCAAGGGGTTAGCAATGTTGGCTTTGCGGAGCGCTCGTTGCAGCAACAGGACATCACGAGGATTATCCTCTACAAGCAGAATAGTGTCTTGCTCTTGACTCATGAAATTTTTTGCACAAGTATTTATTGAAGAGATTTGAATCTGGGGATTCAGAGAATTTTAAAGGTTTTTAACTAATTCGCCGTAAGTCTCCCACTGAATTCGGTACTCCAAATCAGTGGTGGGATATAAGGCGGGCTGCGACGATTGCATCTTTAAGCAATTCTTCCCGTAAGGAAGACAGAGAAAAGATGTATGAGGAGTAGCCAAATATTTTCGGAACCATGTTACTGAAATATGTATATAATAGTAACAGGTCGATATTTGGAGAAGTCGAGATGAGGCGACAAGCGGTAAAAGTCAGACTATACCCCACCGATGAACAAGTTCAGGTGTTAGCTCA
>JAHHHC010000054.1 GCA_019359515.1 Desmonostoc vinosum HA7617-LM4
ATTCGTTTGATATTATTGAATTTTCGTTCTGGGCGATGGCGAGGCAACTTTACTATCACTAATTTTTTACTGCTGCTAGGTGCTTTCCTCAGCTTATCTGCTTTGTATACCAATTAGATAGCTAGGGAGATGAACCTGTTTGCTATGCCAGACCATCTATTGACGTACTGTTCGATTCGGCGGCTGATATCTACGGTGAGCAAGTAATTGGTGTAATATTAACAGGAGCAAACCAAGACGGCGCACAAGGGCTAAAAAAAATCAAAGCCAGGGGAGGAGTAACTATTGTTCAAGCACCTGAAACCGCAGAAAGCCCACTCATGCCAGAGGCAGCAATTTCTGCTGTTGCAGTAGACTGGATTTTGTCACTTTCAGACATTGCTTCTGTAATAGTCGAGCTTTGTCACTCTATACGGAAATCAACCCATGCAAATGGAATCCAAAGTCAACATCCTCCTAGTAGATGATAGAATAGAAAACTTGTTAGCCCTAGAGGCAATTCTAGAGAAATTGGGGGAGAATTTAGTAAGAGCTACTTCAGGAGAAGAGGCTTTGAGGTGTCTTTTACATCAAGACTTTGCGGTAATTTTGCTGGATGTGCAAATGCCAGGGATAGATGGCTTTGAAACTGCCTCTTTGGTTCGCAATCGGGGGCGATCGCGTCATACACCAATCATCTTTCTGACGGCTTTTAGCACTAGCGACCAAATGCTATTCAAAGCCTATGCATTAGGTGCGGTTGATTATCTACTCAAACCAATAGACCCAAATATATTAACCTCTAAAGTCACAGCATTCGTTGAACTATTTAAGAAAACAGAAGCAGTTAAGCAACAAGCAGACCAATTAGTAGCTGTCAACGCCGAACTCAGGCAGAGCGAAGAGCGATTCCGTTCGCTCAGTACCTGCTCACCCGTTGGGATTTTTGAGACTGATACTGAAGGACGCTGTAATTATAGCAATCCCCGCTATCAAGCAATTTGTGGGTTGAAAGCAGCCGAGAGTCAACAAAAGCGGTGGTTAGAATGTGTGCATCCAGAGGATCGAGAAAGAGCGATCGCTTCTTGGGCAGCTTACATTTATGATGGGCACGATTATTCAGAAGAGTTTCGCTTTCAAACTGTGCATGGAAATGTGCGTTGGGTTCAGGTACGCTCATCACCAATGCTATCAGGTCAAGGTGATTTGCTTGGGTATGTAGGCACGCTAGAAGATATCACCGAACGCAAGCAATCTGAAGAAGTCCGCGCCCAGATGATTCGCGAACAGACCGCTAGACAAGAAGCAGAAGCGGCCAATCAAATGAAAGACGAATTTCTGGCCGTTCTCTCCCATGAACTACGAACACCCCTCACCTCAATGTTGGGTTGGTCAAAAATACTCCGCTCTAAAAAACTTGACGAAAAAGCTACCTCTCGGGCATTGGAAGCGATCGAACGCAACGCCACATCACAAGTACAACTAATTGAAGATATCTTAGATGTATCACGGATTATTCGTGGTCAACTGCGGTTAAATATCGGTGCTGTGAATCTAGTTACAGTTACTGAAGCAGCTTTAGAAGCAGTACGTCCCCTAGCAGAGACAAAAAATATTCAAATAAACACTACCTTAGATAATTCCATAGGTTCGATTTATGGTGATTCAGTCCGGTTGCAGCAAGTGGTATGGAATCTGTTAACTAACGCCATTAAATTTACGCCCAAGGGTGGTAAGGTAGACGTTAATTTGTCAGTGGTTAGTGGTCAAGCAAAAGAACAGAAAACTGATAAATATGCTCAAGTTCAAGTTATTGATACGGGTATTGGCATTAGCCCAGAGTTTTTACCCAAAGTATTTGAGCGTTTCCGGCAGGCAGACAGCACGACAACGCGATCGCACAGTGGACTAGGGCTAGGGTTGGCGATTGTGCGCCATTTGGTGGAACTGCACAGGGGAACAATCTCAGCCGAAAGTTTAGGAGAAGGACAGGGAGCAACCTTTACTGTAAAACTACCACTACTGCAAAACAATAGAAAAAGTAAAGAAACTTCCTTGTCTGCTGTTGCTGCACCATTGGCTGATTTAAAGGTTCTAGTTGTGGATAATGAAACTGATACCCGCAACTTGCTATCTTTTGTGTTTGCAGAATATGGTGCTTCAGCAACTGCGGTATCATCAGTTGCTGAAGCACTGAAAGTATTAGAAGAATTACAACCAGATATCCTCATAAGCGACATCTGCATATCACAGACAGATAATGACACCCTCATCCATCAACTGCATTCTTTAGAACAAGACAAAGGTAAATGTATCCCTGCGATCGCTTTAACAGCGTCTTCACAAGAGGAAGACCGCTTAAAAGTCCTAGAAGCAGGGTTTAAGCAGCATTTATCAAAACCAATCGACCCCACCGAATTGATTAGCGCCGTTGTCAGCGTTTTAAACCTACCCCTGCAAGTCAGTCAGGCAGTGGTGAGTGGTGAGTTTTAATGGAATGGCACTAAGAAAACGTGAAATCAAAAGGCAAGTCTTGATGAGCATACGCACCCAAAGCTACTTGTCGGACACGGCCTAGTAATTCGCTAAAACTGGGGTGGTCTTAATTTCCAAAACCAATCACGCCGACGATGAGAAATAGCCTCGTATCTGCATACCAAATTCTTTCTAGCTCTTTCTCGATTAACTGAACCTTTTAATTTCTTAGAATGCTGTCTACTAGCTTTTTTGATAGCGTTTAGGGATTGCTTAAAAAATTGGGGTGATTCAATTTTGCGAAAAACGCGGTCTTGGGGTTCCACGCCACTCCCTTCAAGCCGGGGAACCCGTCCAAAGGGGTGGCTCCCCAAGAGGAGCGATTTTTCAAGACAAGTACCATCTGAGCAAGTGAGGGAGTCGCAGTCTTGGCGGTTCCCGTCGATTGCGAACTCCCGAACCCAAAGGGTGAGAAATGTTTTCAAACCAAAATCAAAGCCAGCGATTTTACCCGTCTTAACTTCAACTTCTGCTTGACTGGCATTATCAACAACCACAACCATAAACAATTCACCTAATGGTGTACGTTTAATGGTTAGAGTTTTGACTGTTCCTTCAATCTCCCTGGATTTCCAAAATTGATAAACTTTCTGCCCCATTTTTACCCTGTTGCCCCCCAAAAATTTATAGCCTGCTTGCTTGAGGGTGAAGGATTTGTATTTTTTAACTTTTTTAAATCCTGGTGGTTTTACTCCTCCTCTTGCAAAGTTCCGATCGGAGGAAGCCTCCGCTCGGACTTTGCGCTTGTGATGTTTAAAAAACAATTGGTAGGCTTTCTCGATGCGTTGACAGATATCTTGCACTGCTTGAGAACCTACTAATTGCCAGAATGAATTACGCTTTCTCAACTTGGCAATGTGAGACTGAAGTTTTGCACAACTTAAATGCTTGCCCCACATCCGATAGTAGCGTTTGTGTAGAGCAATGCAATGATTATAAATTACCCCGGCAGCATTTATTATGCGCTTGAGGTATCTGTTTGTTTTGTGTTGATATAGCTTAAACTTCAGTGTTTTCATATTAGTATTTTACCAAAAATATGAAGCTAAAAACTCAAATTATTTTTCAATTAAGCAAAGTCGCCCTTCAAGGGCGAGGCTTTAAACCCATGTTTTTGGTAATCCAAAACTAAATCTTCAATTTGTGGCCAAACACGGGCTAGAAACGAGTGGAATTCACTTTTTCGCATATTTCCAAAGCGTAGATGCACTACTTTTGATGGAGACAAATCAAGCATCAATCGATCTGAAAAATCTGTATCTTTGGTAACAATTACCAAACCTTTCTCTTTTGCATACTGCCATATCTGGGTATCACTCGGACTATCACCTAATATTGAAACATGGATGATGGGAAAAGATGGGGTAAATTGGATTTTAGAAGGTAGATTTTCATCAAATAAAAATCCATTCATGCAATTTTTCTAACTTCGTAGTGATTTGCCATCAACTTTGCCGCGAATTGCATACAAGCATAAATATCTTCTCGTTCCAGAGAGGGATACTCTTCAAGGATTTCTTCGATGGAATCACCTGCACCTAAAAATTCCATAACCGTTTGCACAGTAATTCGAGTGTTAGCAATAACAGGTCGTCCATTACAAATCTCTGGATGAATATTTATTCGATTTTGCATCAGGATTCTTTCTCCTTCTTGAAAATCCAAAAAAAATTAGACAGTTAATACAATATTAGTAATGACTAAGTAAAACAGTTAATTCCCACCATTTTAGCGAAATCAAAAAAGAATCC
The DNA here is from genome assembly GCA_019359515.1 of Desmonostoc vinosum HA7617-LM4. Classification (GTDB taxonomy): domain Bacteria; phylum Cyanobacteriota; class Cyanobacteriia; order Cyanobacteriales; family Nostocaceae; genus Desmonostoc; species Desmonostoc vinosum. The sequence continues at coordinate 4,266 of JAHHHC010000054.1, forward strand.
AGAAAATCACTATCTTTAGTTACTACTATACGCTCTTGCTGCATAGAAATAGTGTTAATTTCAACATCTGTCGTTGCATTTTGTAAAGGTAAATTTCTAGTGTGAATGGTATCATAGTCAGCCTGTTGCAGCAGCTTCACCAATCGAGTCGGTAACTGAGCAGCGTAATTCGTAATTATTTATTTTTCACTCTCTTATCCCCCGGTTGGTGAGTTTCGGCTACGCGGTAATCGAGCAAAGTCGAGATTCAACTACCGCAGAGTCGAACCACATCCCTTAACTTGTTAACTTTATCAAAGCAGATTGGGCAATTGTCGAAATCATAGTTCATACTAAAAATCAGTAATCCTACGCAAAACTTAAGGAAGGGATGCCAATGACATCTCTCATGCAGCGACTAAGTGCAGAACGAAATCGCCGATTCGTGGGACGTCTGCCGGAACTGGAGTTATTTCAAGATGCGATCGCATCTCCAGAATTACCTTTTCACATTTTGCACGTTTTTGGCCCTGGTGGTGTGGGTAAAACAACCCTCATGCAGCAGTTTTTACGTATCTGTGAACAGTCAAAAATCGCCACTATTTACGTAGAAGCACGCAACATAGAAGCCGTTCCCGAATCTTTTATTAGCACGTTGCGCTCATTGATGGGATTAAATGAAACAGATTCACCTTTGGATGTGTTAGCTGCCAAACAAAAACGCAATGTGATTTTAATTGATACTTACGAAGCGATCAGTCAACTAGACGAATGGTTGCGAGAAGCATTTTTACCTAACATATCAATTAATACCCTAGTTGTGTTTGCTGGGCGAAATCCCCCCTCATATCCTTGGCGTAGCGATCCGGGTTGGCAAGCTTTAATTCACGTTTTACCCCTACAAAACCTCACTTCCCAGGAAAGCCAGACTTATCTAACTAGCAGAAATATTCCTGCAAAACAACATCAGGCAATTTTAGATTTCACCCACGGACATCCTCTAGCATTATCATTGGTTGCTGATGTATTTGCTCAAGCACAGGAATTCTCTTTGCAAGCAGAATCTGCACCCGATGTTGTAAAAACACTGTTAGAAAGATTTGTGCAAGCAGTACCAACACCCTTACACCGCATGGCGCTACAAGCTTGTGCAGTGGTACGGCTGACTACCGAAGCATTACTCAATCAAATATTGGCTGGTGAGGTACAGTTGTTAGATATTTCTCCCACCCCTGAAGCAACAGACAACAATATTTCCTCACCCTCAACTGATTCTCAAGTGGCAACTAGCTCAAATCCCTCCTTATTTAAAGGTAAGAGTGAAAATACACCTGATATTCACAGTGTATTTGAGTGGTTGCGCGGACTCTCGATTATTGAATCAGGACAATTAGGTTTATTTGTCCATGATTTGGCAAGAGAAGTGTTAATTGCGGACTTGCGTTGGCGTAATCCAGAACTTTACGCAGAATTACACCATCGGGCGCGTCAATATTACACTATACGCTTAGGTCAAACCCAAGGACAAGAAAAGCATCGCGTGCTATTTGATTACATGTTCTTGCATCGGGATAACCCAGCAATTCGACTCCGTTTCACTTGGGGTGAGCATAGTAGTTTATTAACCGACTCGCTGCGCGAAACTGACAAAATAGCCTTACTGGCGATGGTGGCACAATACGAAGGACAAGAATCAGCAAAAATTGCCGATCACTGGTTAAACTGCCAACCACAAAATGTAGTCGTATTTCGAGATTCGCATTCCGAACCAGCCGGATTCGCCATGATAGTAGAATTGCATACCGCAACTGATGAAGATTTGACTGTTGATCCCGGTGCAGTTGCTTGTTGGCAATATCTGCAAAACCATGCACCATTACGTCCTCAAGAAGGTGCAACTCTTTTCCGCTTTTGGATGGCACGGGACACCTATCAAGCTGTTTCCCCCACCCAAAGTTTAATTTTTATTAATTTTGTCCAGTATTTTCAGAAAACTTCAGGATTGGCGTATACTTTTTTACCATGCGCCGACGCAGATGCTTGGGCATCAATGTTAACCTACTTCGACATGACACGACTACCAAAAGCGGACTTTACCGTTGAGGAAAGGCAGTATGGGGTTTATGGGCATGATTGGCGAGTAGTATCGCCTGTAGCTTGGCAGCAACTTTTAGCACAAAGAGAAGTAGGAACTACTGGAGAATCCCCAGATAATGCTCCAGTCAGTCAACCTTTGTTAGTTTTGAGTCAGCCAAAATTTATAGAAGCTGTCCAAGATGCGTTGCGTAACTTTACCCGTCCTGATGCATTGCAGAATAATCCCTTAATGCGATCACGAAGCGTGTACGAAGCACTCTCGCGTCAAGTCGAAGAACAAGTTGTAAATACAGATATGATGCGCGATCGCATCACCGCTTTACGAACTTTGGTCAAACAAACCGTAGAATCTTTACAGTCATGCCCCCGTGATGAAAAACTCTACCGTGCCATATATCGAACTTACCTCAACCCTGCTCCCACCCAGGAACAAGCAGCAGAGTTACTCGATTTACCCTTCAGCACCTATCGCCGCCATCTCAAAGCCGGGATCACACGCGTTACAGATATCCTCTGGCAAAGAGAAATTAGCTGATGTTTTTTGTTTGGCATAATTTGCCGCCAGTTTTCGTTAAAATCTCTCAAACAACTTAGCCAACACCACATTAGAAAACAAAAACCCTTCGGGATCGCTCAATCGCACTCTCCCCCCCACAACCTCAACCCAACCCTTTTCAACATACGGCTGCAAACACCAGCGAATTTTCTCCACTTTCGCCTCCCCAAACTCCTCTGCTAAAGTAACTAAACTCAAACCCTCCGCCAAACGCAACCCTAACATTAAAGTTTCTAATAATCTTTCTGCTTCTGGAGTAACTTCACAATCAATCACACTCCCTGTTTGCACCCATTGATAATACTCTTGAGTCTTACGCGGACGAGTGAAGCGCTTCGTGGCAATATAACTCGCTGCACCCATGCCAAAGCCGTAATAGGAACGATTTTCCCAATAAACTCGGTTATGCTGACACTGATGACCAGGTTGGGCATAGTTAGAGATTTCATAATGCTCGTAACCTGCACTAGTCAGATTTTGCTGCCCCATCTGGTACATCTTGACTGTGGTTTCATCGGTAGGCAAAGGCTGAGAACCTGGTTTGTAGTAACGACCAAAGGCTGTTCCAGGCTCAATTGTCAGGTCGTAGATGGAGATATGAGTAGGTGCGATCGCAACTGCTTTATTCAGGGAATCCTGCCACTGATCTAAAGACTGATGCGGCAATCCCGAAATCAAGTCTATGCTAAATTCGGGAATCTCGACTTGGTGGATTAGTTCTATAGCTGCAAAAATATCTTCGACCGAATGCGATCGCCCAGCAAGTTGCAATAATTCTTTTTGAAATGCTTGCACACCCAAACTAACCCGGTTCACCCCAACACTGCGGTAGCCAGCTAGATGTGCTAAATCAAATGTGCCGGGATCAACTTCCATAGAGATTTCTGCTCCAGGTGCAATCCCAAAATGACCTTCTAACACTCCTAAAATACGTTGTAATTGCTCTGTTGACAGCAATGAAGGAGTACCACCACCAAAAAAAATTGTTTTGAGGGGTTGACTAAAGGCTCGTGTGATGGCAACTTCTTGACATAGCACTTCTACATATTGAGATATAGCGTTAGAGGTCTCGCCACGCAAGCGATCGCCCACCACAAAAACCGGAAAATCACAATAAAAGCAACGTCTTCTACAAAAAGGAATATGTATATAAGCAGAACTTGCAATACCAGAATTACTAGCGTTTTGCCTCATTGTGAACAAGAATTAAGTTAGCTTAACTGCAAATTACCAATAATTGAAAGAATTTATTTGTTTACATTTTTTTATCTTTTTCTAACAAAACAATGAAAAATATTAAGGCAAAGGTCTTTAGTTATAATGTTTGCAGATATTGCCTGCCTAAACCCTTAGTGTAAGTCAATATATATTATATCTAACCGAAGAAATCAAAAATCCTTGGCTCTATCGGTTACACAGTCGCAGGAAAAAACAAAGCCATGCTTGATGCCATTATTATTCTCTCATTTATCCTGGCAGCGGCGGGAGTAGGGTTCTATAGCATTGAACTGCTACCCAATGGAACCTTAGATCGGGTGACAAATCTCGAAGCATTACGCTTAGTTGTTGCTGTCTTTGCCGCTATTATCGGTGGTGCAGTCGGACTGAGTTTTCAGGCGACCTATCGCCGCCTAGAAGCCCAAGTCAAAGATATGCCTCTAGAAGTGATTTTGACTCGTGCCATCGGTTTAGTGATTGGGCTACTGCTCGCGAATTTGATGCTGGCCCCACTATTTTTACTACCCATTCCCACGGATTTTAGTTTTATTAAGCCATTAGTAGCCGTTGTTGGCAGTATCATACTTGCCGTTACAGGTATGAACCTAGCAGATACCCACGGACGCGGCTTATTACGGTTTATCAATCCCAACACCGTAGAAACGATGGTAGTGGAAGGGACGTTAAAACCTGCCAATACTAAAGTGCTAGACACTAGTTGTATTATCGATGGGCGCATTGAAGCACTATTAGAGACAGGGTTTCTGGAAGGGCAAATTATTGTTCCACAGTTTGTATTACAGGAACTGCAACAAGTAGCTGATGCTAGCAAAGACCAAAAGCGGGTGCGAGGACGGCGAGGACTAGACATTCTTAACCGCATCAAAGAAGCTTACCCTGATCGCATCCTCATTAACCCTGCTGACTACGAAGATATTTCTACAGTCGATGCCAAGTTAGTACGCTTCGCTCAAGAAATTAGTGGTACTCTGCTTACCAATGACTACAACTTATCTAAAGTTGCCAGCGTCCAAAAAGTACCCGTTCTCAATGTCAATGATTTAGTAAATGCTGTTCGTCCCACCTATTTGCCTGGTGATAACCTAGATTTGAAAATTCTCAAAGAAGGCAAAGAACCCAGTCAGGGAATTGGCTACTTGGACGATGGCACAATGGTTGTTGTTGAAGAAGGTAGCGCTTATGTAGGTGGTGAAGTGCGAGTAGTAGTTACCAGTGCTTTGCAAACCTCAGCAGGAAGAATGATTTTTGCTAAACCCCAAGCTTCTGCATTGGCGTGAACCAAATGGCGGGTAGAATTAGAGTTAAATTATGCGATCGGTGCAGGTTGACTGCACCGATTTTGTATAGGGTAAAGCGCGAAGACAAAGGCAAGTGGATTTTTGTTTGTCTTGGGTGTTGGCCTACTATCAGTGAAAACAACCCGTTTTATATTTATGGTGGGACTTGGAAAGCTCAAAAAAGCAGATAATCAATCAAGTTGTAGATTCACTGCTATGTAAAATTTAGACAAATCTAGACATTTACTTCTTACTTCAATGGGAGCATGGGAGCGGTTATCCCTCAGTAAGCTTTCACGCTTTAGCCAAACGTGATAAATTAATTGCTCTACAGGTATGCCAACTTTATATTTTTATTACTGAATAGCAGCTATTTTTAAAAATTACTCATAAAGAAGCATATTAAAAAATTAAAAACGCCTATTAAGTAGCAAGGCAACTCCATAGGTATGCTAACTTTATATTTTTGTTACTGAATAGCATCTATTTTTAAAAATTACTCATAAAGAAACATATTAAAAAATTAAATTAGTCAGCAATCTTGCTGATTTTTAATTGAATATCTACTATTAAGCGAATTAACGGATTTAGTAACTTAGACACAATGATTACGATTGAACTTGTCATCAATTATCGTCTTTTTAGGCAATCGAACTATGAATTTAGACAATTTTGAATCACAATATCGTGAGACCATATCTGAAACACTAAATGAACTGCAAGCAGCAGTTTTACTATTAGAGCAGTTACAACGTAAAATTTCTAATATTGGTAGTACTGTGCAACTCCTTAGTGAAAACGTTGAAGAGTTTATTACCCAGCAACAAGAGAAATAACCAACTCCCAGAGAATTTCTATATAACTTTGATTTAATTCAGTTATGGAAAACAAAGATGTAGGGTGTTGTTTGCAGGAATGGCAAAGCATCAGCAGGGTTTGTGACTCTCCTAGAAAAAAGCGTGAAATTAACCAAGTCTCTAGGTGAATTTTTCTGGTTGCCCAAAATGCGCGATCGCACAGCAAAATTATCAAGAAAATGCTAAAAACCCCTGAGAAACAGCAACTTACCAACCTGCTACTTGCTGTCTAAGTTCATCCAGATCTAAGCGATCGCTAGCAAAAGCTTTTCTTAAAAGCGAGTGAGGAATAAATGCATCGTATTTTTGGATTTCGGGTGCTTCTGAAGAATTTATTAAATCTTCAGCCGTGATTCTTTGTTGACATAAGGAAACAATTTCTGGATAAAGATGTTTAAACTTATCTTTACCTATTTTGATTGTTAAATAATAAGGATTCATCCCACCAATGTTGGTAATCTCTAAAGATTCCCGACAAAAAGAGTTGAGTAGTCTCTCTAAGGTTTGATAGGCGATAGTCCCAAACCAAGGGAAGATACAGCATTTGCCTTTTTCTAACTGCAAAATATTTTGTTGATTTAATCCAGTATTTTGTGCTAGTTTGCGGGCTGTCTGTAAACGCCGTAGAGCATTTTCTTGCAAGTAGCTATATTCTACATCCTCAAGTAAAACTTGTCGCATTCTTTGCAAAACTCTTGTGTGGATAGTGCCACCACCACCACGCCAATAAATAGTAGCTTTACCCTCTACTTGTTTGACAAAAATTGATTTTTTTCTCAAATCAATTTCTAACACTTCCCAAGTTCTACCCGCTAGTGCAAATCGATTACCAACTGGAGGCGGTGTTACTATACTGCCAATTTCTGTTGCATCTTGCTTAACAATATATGCTTGTTGCTCAGCAAATACAGCATAAAACTGAAACTTCCTAACTATTTTTTCACCAGATAAACCTACAATCAATTTACCTTGTTCAGTTTTCTGAATATGGTCAATATCAATTAAATAACGTAGCAATATTCGCAAGTCTTCTTGAGTAATAGCAGTGAATGGTGGCAAACTAAAAATTTGTTTAGCTAGAGTATTTGGTGACATTTCACCTGCTGCTACTAAAATACTCATTGTCTGATGATAAAGCAAACTCAAGGGATATTTGATTTGCTTGATCGGCTCAATCCAACGTTGTTCTAAATAAAGTTGAATAATTGCAATACACTGCAAAAGCTGCCAGGGAATTTGCTCTGGTAAAGAAGCTTCTGATAAAATCTCATTTTCAGCGCATACAAAGCGCATATCAGCGGCTTCACCTCTTCTTCCACTGCGTCCTAACCGCTGTAAAAAACTGGCTACAGATAAGGGCGATTCTAACTGAATTACTCGCTCTAAATAACCAAGATCTATACCTAATTCTAGCGTTAGTGTGGCAGCAGTCACAGATGGATTATTTGGTTCACGCATAGCATTTTCAGCCGCTTGCCGTAAGCTAGCAGATATACTCCCATGATGGACATGATATATATCTGGCTGTGCTTGTTCGGAGGCAATTTTGCGTAAGGATGCAATTATCGATTCAGTTTGTGTCCGGTTGTTGGCGAAAATTAAACATTTGCGAGATTTGCTGAGATTAAAAATATATTGTTCGTGAGTTGTAATCTCTGATTGCTCTAAGTCATTAGCAATAAAAAAATGTTCTACAGCTAGTTTTATTTGACGTTTTCCTGCCTCTACTTGGGGGGTGATTGCTGGTTTGTCAGTTCCAGAACATAACCATGCTTCAGCCATTGAGTAATCGCCAAGAGTTGCTGATAAACCAATGCGTCTGGGTTGTTGTTGCGTTGATTTTGCTAAACGTTGTAGTTGACAAATAATTTGACAACCACGTTCTGAACCCATAAACGCATGAATTTCATCGATGATTACAAATCGTAAAGCGCCAAATAGCCGAGTTAAATCATGATTTTTATTAATTAACAAACTTTCCAGAGATTCTGGTGTAATTTGCAAAATGCCTTGAGGACGATTTAAAAGCTGATTTTTATGACTTTGAGAAACATCACCATGCCAGTGATAAACTGGTATTTCTGCTTCTTTTAATAGGTGATTTAGGCGTTCAAATTGGTCGTTAATTAGGGCTTTGATGGGGCTAATATACAATGCACCTATTGTAGTGGCAGGGTTATTATGTAATAGAGTTAAAACTGGCAAAAATGCTGCTTCCGTTTTCCCCGCAGCAGTTGCAGCAGCGATTAGTAAATGAGCATCGGTGTTGAATATAACTTGACAAGCAGCAATTTGAACTGGTCGTAATTCAGTCCATTGGTGATGATAAATATATTCTTGAATAAAGGGTGCAAGTTGTTTGAATGCATCGCTCATATAGCAGTTTGCTTTGATTAGTTTTATAGAGTTTGTTTTAAGGGGATAATAATTTCAAACTCAGTGCCACCTATTGAGTGCGAGATACATCGTAATGAGCCACGATGCTTTTGAGTGATAATTTGATAACTAATTGCTAATCCCATGCCTGTCCCTACACCAATGGGTTTGGTTGTAAAGAAAGGGTCAAATATTTTTTGCTCTAAGTCTTTTGGGATTCCTGGGCCATTATCAGCAATAGAAATTTTGATGCGATCGCTGGCAATAATCTCTGTACAAATTGTGATTGTTGGAGTAAATTCTCGATATTTTTTAGCTTCTTCTAAAGCATAAATACTATTATTTATAATATTCATAAAAACTTGATTGATTTGTCCTGCGTAGCATTCTATTTGAGGCAGATTCCCATATTTTTTGATAACTTGAATGCAAGGATTACTCGAATTGCTCTTAAGCCGATGTTCTAGAATCATCAGTGTACTATCAATACCTTCATGAACATCAATATATTTCATTTCAGATTCATCTAAGCGAGAGAAAATTCGTAAAGAAACTACAATCTCTCGAATTCGTTCTGCCCCTATTTTCATTGAGTTGATTAATTTTGGCAAATCTTCGATGATGTAATCTAGTTCAATAGCAATGATTTCGGATTTTACTTCCGGCTCAGGTGTGGGGTAATATTTTTGGTAGTATTGTAAAACTCTCAAGAGATTTTCAATATATTGTTTTACATGGATGAGATTGCCATAAATAAAATTAACGGGATTATTGATTTCATGTGCAACACCAGCAACTAATTGACCTAAGCTGGACATTTTTTCACTCTGAATCAGCTGTACTTGAGTGTGCTGTAATTCTGTTAGTGTTTGCTGGAGTTGAGTTTCTGCTTGTTTGCGATCGCTAATTTCTTGCAGTAATTGAATTTGCGTATTTCTCAGCGCTAAGTGAGCATTGACTCTGGCTAAAACTTCTTCAACTTGAATTGGTTTGGTAATATAATCTACGGCTCCTAATTGCAAGCCTTTAACTTTATGTTCAACTTCAGAAAGAGCTGTCATAAATACTACAGGAATATCTTTGGTGGTTTCGTTTGCTTTTACACAACGGCAGGTTTCAAAACCATCAATTCCAGGCATCATCACATCTAATAAAATTAAATCAGGCTGGATAAATGATAGTTTTTCCAATGCCATTTCACCACTTTTAACTACCGAAACTTTAAACCCAGCTTCATGTAGTATATCGAATAAAATGCGGATATTGTTGGGTGTATCATCAACAATTAAAATGGAGTTTTTGGGTATTGTTTGCATATTTTAATTACCTTGAATATGTTCTTCTAATAAACAAGCGATCGCTTCCATTTCAAATTCATCAGCTAGCACTAATATCTGTTCAGCAAAGGGAATATATTTAGGATCTAATCCTTGTATGCGGTGAATTTCTGTTTGGATATCTCCAATATCACAACGTTGGGCAGCTTCATATAGGGTTGATAGTTCAGATGCAGGAGGGATAACGATTTCAGATCCTGAAATATCCTGGTTATTAGTAGTTAAAACATCGACATCGGAAACAATAACAGACGTTTGTGCCCATTCTTCTGTCTGTGCTAGCTCTACCTCAAAGTAGAAGATAGTACCCATTCCTGGCTGACTTTGTACCTTGATTTTGCTATCCATCAGAGAAACAACTTTTTGGCTAATGGCTAATCCCAATCCTGTACCTTCGGCTTGCTTTTCACTACTGCCAACCTGTTCAAAAGGTTGGAAGATTTTTTGCACCTGTTGAGGAGTCATACCTACTCCTGTATCTTCAATATGAAAGCGAACTTTTGGTAGTTTTTCTTGACGTTTTTCTATAACCTCAACTCTAAAAATCACTCCGCCTTCGTCGGTGAATTTGATAGCATTACCCAAGAGATTGATTAAAACCTGCCGCAAACGTTTTTCGTCAGCGTGGATATTCATGGGGAGTCGCTTGCTTGGTTGATATGTAAAATCAATTCCTTTTTGTTCAGCCCGGATACGGCAAATTTCTACAACGCCTTGCAGAAAAGCTAAAAATGGAAAATTATGTGGGTAAAGTTCCATCTTTCGGGCTTCAATTTTTGAAAGATCAAGGATGTCATTAATCAAGGTTAAGAGATGGTCAGCACACTCATAAATAATGTTAATACCCTTATGTTCTTTCTCTGTTAGGGTTTGAGAACGTTGCAGAATTTGAGTATAGCCAAGAATACCATTGAGGGGTGTACGTAACTCATGGCTCATGTTTGCTAGAAATTCACTCTTAGCTTGGTTGGCTGCGTCAGCAGCAAGCTTAGCTTCTTTAAGTTGCACTGTGCGTTCTTCTACTCGTTGTTCTAATTTATTTTTTGCCTTTCTCAGTCGGGCTTGTGCTTTTTTGTTTTCGTTGAGGATTGCAGATAAAACAAAGGTGGTGACGGCAATTACACAAATAAACGATTGTAATAGCAGAAGCGACTCTGTGATTGAGCCTCTTGCAAAAGACCCGAAACCGCTAGCTGTGCCAAACACTGCTATGCCGGAGATCGTAATCACAAGCAGGGTTGATGTCCGTTGTCCAAACCGAAAAGCTGACCAAATCAGTAAGGGAATCATCATATACTCAACAGGATACTCCCCCCAGAAAGCTATCCGCGCAATTATTACTAACGAAAATAATAGAAGTGTAAACTCGATAGCTTTGTGTTTATTAAGTTGTAGTTGCTGTTTTTCTTGAAACCACACCACCAACATTGGTGTAACAATCAGGGTGCCTGCAAGAATTGCTGTAAACCAAGTCCGCCAAACCTGTCCATATTCTGCCCAAGGAGCGTTACCACTGATACAGAGTACAGTAATCGCAAAAGTAGTACTAATAACGGGATAAGGTACTATTGATACTATAAATTTGAAAACATTTTGTGCATTATCTAGCAAATTGCGATCGCGAATCAACCCATTAATTAAGAAAGCCATCATTAAAGGGTCACTTACATCACTGAGAGAAATCAGCGTACTAATCAGAAAATTATTGTAAAAAATTGTACAGTTAACTATCAGCTCACTCAGGAAAATAGCTGGCCAAACACGGTATCCTATTAAAAGGGTAGCAGCCAAATAAACCCCTGGCGAAGGCCAAACTGACGCTGTACCATCTTTAAAAGCGATCGCTACTGATAACTTGGCAAGACAGAAGTGAATGACTGGAAGCACCAGTATTGTTATGATTATTGTGCGATCGGCAATAAGTTTAGATGTCCATTTATTGGAACTTTTTTGCATCACTCTTCTTCAGTTAGGTCTCCTGATTAACTGCTGAGCCTTAGCAGATGCAATACTGAATTTAGCAATAACCCAATTTGGCAAGTTCTTCCCTAATTGTCACCTTAAAAGAAGACTACCCTTGAAGGCATCACTACAATGATTCAGCAACACCCATATAAAATGTTGCCCGAAAAAACAAATAATATAACGATTTATACTAGTTTGTAACTAATACACACAGATTGATTCAATCTGAAACAATACATCACCCTTTAGGTACCAGAAGTTCGGTGATTTTACGCTGTTTAAGGTTGCGCTGTTTCAAAAGGCGCAGTACCTGAATCCCTATCTTGCCCCGCGTAAGTTTCTGCACCATTGCTCATTTAGCCCCAATATCATCAATTTTGTTCTATGGTTAGGGGCGGTTTTACCAAAAAACGTACATAACAAGGGCATACAAATATCTTCCTCCACTCCCCATCATGAGAACTAGGATCACAAACTAAATTGTGCTGCATCATCCTCATCTATATCTGCATCTTTACCCACAACAGTAAGCCGGAATTTAGAACCATGAATTAGTTCCGTAAATACAATTTTGGGGTTTTGGTAAAGAATATTTAACACACTCATAAAATCCCGGACAATTTCTCCTGGAGTGAGTAATGCTTCTGCACCTAAGCGATTGACAATTTCTTTGACAAACTCTTGTAAATTGCTATTTGTCAAAGTTTTTTCATAGCCAAAATTGACAGCATGAATTTCAGTTAAACGTTGCAAAAGTGTGATTATCTCTTCTTCAGTCAATGGGTTAAGCCGAATTACTGGCCCCAAATACTCTTGAACACCAGCTTGTGCAACAAATCGGCTTTCTTTTGTACGTCTTCGCCATGCTTGATCTGCAAATAGTCCCCGATTTGGGTCTTCTAAAAATTTCGTTGTACCACCAACAACAATACCAAGATGCTCTGCTTTGCACTGCATGGTATCGTTAAACATAGCGAGGAGTCTGTTATAGTTTTTCTCGCGTGTGACTGTAGTAGATATCTGGTACAAATTTACAGCTTCATCAACTAATATTAAAAGCCCTTTATAGCCAATTTCCGCGACAAATTTAGCTAATAATTTAATATAATCATACCAACTTTCATCATCAATAATAACACGCACTCCCAAGGCTGCTTTGGCTTCAATTTTAGTTGTAAATTCTCCTCGCAACCAGCGCATGGCAGCATTTTTCAATTCATCATTATCTAAGCGATAACCACGCCAATAAGCAATGATAATACTGCCAAAATCAAATCCATGTACTAAGTCTTCAATATATTGAACTACTTCTCTAATTTTCGATTCTACTTTGTCATCAAAACCATTATCATTGGGATACATCCCAGTTTCTGTAACTACTTCTTGCTGGATTTTATTAATCCATCCTTCTAAAACTGCAACTAAAGCACCACCATCAGGACGAGTTTTTGTAGCTAAGCGACTCATCAATTCCCGATAAGTTGCTAAACCTTCATTATTGCTTCCTGCTAATCGGCGTTCAGAAGATAAATCAGCATCAGCTACTACAAAACCCTGTTCCATAGCACGGCTACGAATGAGTTGTAGCAAAAAACTTTTTCCAGAACCATAGTTACCAATTATAAAGCGAAATGCTGCTACACCTTCCCCAATGTCTTCTAGATTTTGCAACAGGCTTTTTAGTTCTTTTTCTCGACCTACTGCTATATGTTCAACTCCTACTCTGGGTACTACCCCTGCACTCAGCGAATTAATTAAAGCAGTAGATATTTTTTTCGAGATTTTGAACTTTGCCATGTATTATCTCTCACTTTATTTTTTACGCAGAAGCGTGTAGCCAATAGATAATTTATTTACTTACCTTACTATAGAAATTTTATTTGATTTTTGAAAAAAATCAGTACATTCTAAAAAAGACTTATTCTCTACTCCCTACTCCCCACTCCCTACCTAATTAAAGCTGTTAATTTCATAAAGTGCGTCTAGTTACCAGGTCTTCATACATAGCAATCATTTTTTTGACGTTCATCATATACTCTTGATACACTTCTGGAGTTTCTGTGTTTGGCTCGATGATTAATTCGCCAATTGTATCATTAGCACGTCCATTAATTGAATCGATTAATAGATGTGGCATGGTGATATTTGTTTCGGCAATTTTTTTGATGGTCGTGTTAGGGTTATCCTGTTCAACTATAGCTTTTAATACTTGAATTTCCTGTTGTGGAAGCTTTTTGAGTAAGTCAATCCATTCTTGAGGTAAGTTTTCTGATGCAATGACTTGACCACCTATCGATTCTAAAGGTTCAAGTAGTTCTGAAAAAGGAAATAAATCAATTTCATCTTCTTGTGTATTATCTAGTATTGGTTCTGGATTAAGTATTTCTATTTGTTGAAGTAATTCCCAAACTTGATTTTGGAGTAAATCTCGTTCTTCTTGGAGTAAGGAAACTTGTCCTTGTAAATTCTTTAATTCGGTTTGTTGTGTTGCTAGTTGAGTTTGTAAAGAATTCAAGCTAGCTTCTAGGTCTTCTCGCTTGCTTGTTGTGGATACAAGTAATTGATTTTTGTTGTTTGCTTCAACTTCTAAGTCTTGAATTTTAATTCGCAATTCGTATAATTTTTCTTCTAATTGTGGTTTTAATCTACCTAGCAAGGTTAAATTGCTTTCAAGTTCTTGTTTTTCTTGCTGAAGTTCACATAGTTGAGTTTGTAATTGAGCGAGTTCAGCACGAGATACATTACAATTCAGTTCTAAACGGCGTTTTTCTGCTGTTAGGCTAGAAAGTGAATCGTTAAGTTCTGTTTGATTATTGTTTAGAGTATGCAGTTCGGTTGTTAGATTAATAAGTTCTGCTTCTAATTGCTTTCTTTGTCCGGCGAAAGAGCTTAATTCTCGGTGCAAACTATCTCTTTGATTACGAGATTCTGCCACTTGATTTTGCAGTTGCTTGGATTCTTTATATAATAAACTGTGTTGTTCTTCAACTTGGTTAACTTCTCTGACAACGCGAGATTTTAATCCCTCCATCTCTTTAATATGCTTGTGAAGCGAATTTAAGACAAGCATCTCATGATTTCGGCGTCGTCTATCTACAAATAATGCTGCTGCATAGGTGGCAAGTACAGTAATAGTACCTGTGACTAATGCCTGTTTAAAGTCCCAGTTAGGAACGAGACTCAGACCAAAACTTACACTAAAGGTAATTATGCCTAGAATAAATCGATTACTCACTATTGCTGATTGCATATTGCTTGTTGTTAATAATTAGTGAATTAATTTTTTGGTTCCGTGTCAGATATGTTGTTATTATTACCAAGTATTGCTAAATCTGCTTTTAGAAAGTCCACAAATTGTCTTGCTGTACGTCCAGAACGCCCATTGTGACGAGTTGCCCACTGTAATGCTTGATATTCTAAATCTTCTTGGTTAATAGTAATGCTGGCTTGTGCTGCTAAATGCCGAACAATTTTTAAGTAAGTCTTTTGATCAGCTGGCTCAAAGGTTAATGTTAGACCAAAGCGATCGCTAAACGAAAGTTTTTCCTGCATCGTATCCCAGGCATGGATTTCTTCATTATCTTTAGGTGCAGGTCTATCTGCAAAAAATTCCCGAACTAAGTGGCGACGATTGGAAGTAGCATAGATAACTACATTTTGTGATCTAGCGGTCAAACTACCTTCTAAAACGACTTTCAGCGATTTAAAGGCATCGTCATCTTCTTCAAAGGAAAGGTCATCGACAAAAATAATAAATTTTTGTGACAAACTCCGCAATTGTTCTACAATTTCTGGTAAGTCTTTTAAATCCGATTTAGCTACTTCTAATAATCGCAGCTGGCGATCGCTATATTCATTCAACAAAGCTTTGACTAAAGAAGATTTTCCAGAACCACGACTACCGTAAAGTAGTACATGTAATGCTACCTGTTTTGATAACAAAAACTCTGTATTCTTGAGCAAAGTATCGCGCTGAGACTCGTAACCAACAAGTGTACTCAGCTTCACTCGATCAGGCTCAGGAATACCAACAAACTGTCTATTTTGCCAGCGTAAAGCACGATACTCTGCAAATATACCTGAGCCAAATTGCCGATAGTAAGCTGCTAAATCTTTAACAGCATCACCCCAATTTTCTAATTGTTGCAAAGACGTAATAAATTCTGTTTTGCCTCTTACTCCTTCTGACTCTTGATACCATACCACGGGTGAAATCGGCAGATGGGCTACAGCTTGTACCCACTCGCTCAAGGCAGCAGTGCTACATTCATAGAGACTCTGCAATATTTGTAAATCATGCTGAACTGCTGTGACTAAGGCTGGGGGTAAATCCTCAAAATCTTGCTGCTGAGCAAGCTTTGTAAAGGGATTCTCACAAAGCAGAACTTGAGTAATTAAATATTCTTCCCAGTTTTGATTTTTAGTAGCCAAAGCACAGAAGTAAGTGCCGTAGGCTTGCAGGCAACTTTGAGCATCGGCATCAGTGTAACGTATAGCTTGCAACAAATCAACAAATGCGCTCCCCACTTCGCTTTTCAGAAGCGATTGGTACAGTAAAAGTGACGCTGCTTGGCGTTGGAGGAATTGAACCTTAGAGTAGGGCGAAGTATTTGCCGTAGGCATCGCTTGATTATCCATTAATCAATTGAGTGAAGAGTTATGGTAAATTGTCTGCCGACTCTAGCAAGAAAATCAATATCTACATAGGTTTTAACAATGAACTTGAGTATAATTGCTGCTCTTATCTACGGTATTTTGGCAATTATTGGTGGCATAATTGGCTACATGCAAGCTAATAGTAAAGTTTCGCTACTCAGTGGTACTATTAGCGGTCTATTGCTCATTTTTGCTTCCTACTTGCAAATGCAAGGACAAACTTGGGCTTTGATTTTGGCTGCTTGCGTGACTGCGGTTTTAGTGGTTGTGTTTGCAGTTCGTTTAGCTAAAACTCGCAAATTCATACCTGCGGGATTGATGATTATTTTGGGAATGTTGGCATTGGTGGTAACAATCAATCAAATCTTTACCCTTAAGTAAGGTTAATCTCTCGGCAAAAACTATACTTGCTGTTTTTTGATCTGGTATAAATTTTTTTATTTTGATTAACTATCATAGTACAAGTGTATTAAATAATTCGTAATTCGTAATGACGCGACGCTCCTGTGTCGCTCTAAGCGAAGCTATGCCGCAGGCTTTACGCTGCGAAGCGCGTAATTAAGTTTTGTAATGGGGATTTAAATAATTCGTAATTCGTAATGACGCGACGCTCCTGTGTCGCTCTAAGCGAAGCTATGCCGTAGGCTTTACGCTGACGCTCGATGACTCCGCTCTAAGCGAAGCTATGCCGCAGGCTTTACGCTACGCTATCGCTACCGCTGACGCTCGAGGACTCGCTACCGCTTCGCTAACGCTAACGTAATTAAGTTTTGTAATGGGGATTTAAACTTTGAGAAAAATTAATTAGTACTCGCTTAAAACTTCCGGTTAACTTAGCTTTGTTATGATAAATAAAACTAATAGTGTTAAATGTTGTGCTTCACAGCACGAAGCATATCAGCCGGATTATTTTCGGCTGTAAGGGTGTGGGATGTAAAGGTGTAAGGGAAGAATCTAGCCCAAAACACGCATATACAGAGTAAGTGATTTATACATGGAATTAAGGAAAATATGTATTTCGAGATACGTAGTACAAGAAATACATGTCCTTATCTCAACAGAAAAAGTAAATATCCTCATTTATCAACCAATACCATTCAGTTAAAAAATACTGATGAAAATTTCATTAGTATATGGTGTTGCTATGCAACATCATGAAATGGGCGATCGCAATTAGTATGGGTCTTATTTGTTGTATATTGCTTAATTAATAAGTACTCAAAGTTTAACGATATTTCCTGCGAGCAACTAATGACAAGTATCGACAAAATTATGTTTGAGATATGTCTTGGCAACTCTTCTCAAGAATATAAAGATTTGATGTGTATTCAAGCAAAGTTTAAAGGTATAATCAAGGACTTGCTGCCATTTTGGCAGGTTTTTATCAGACAGATAAGATATTAGTAGATAGTACCAATAAAATTATTATTGTTATTCACACACTAGTTGCTATCTACCGAAAACTGCTAAAGCTAAGCCAGTTCTGATCTAGGTGACTCTCTCAGCAATTTTAGGAACTAGGAAGTAATACATGGTATTATCATTGTCCTCTCAAAACGTTATCAAGTATCTGCAAGCAGCAGGTCTGTGTGGATTAGAAGATAGCAACTCAGCAGTATCTGATTTGCCAAAAAGTAGGAAAAAAAACTTTAATTTATTAGTGAATTTAGCAGATAATCACAAACTGCTAGTTAAACAAGAACGCCACAAAAATAGTGATGAAACACCGCATGAATTGTATAATGAATGGCTGTTTTATCAACTACTACAGCAGTTTCCGGTTCTAGGAAATATTTCTGCGATCGCATCACCATTACTGCATTTTGATCAAGAAAATTCTATCCTTGTTCGTAATTACTTAAGCGAATATCTAGAACTAGAAAAATTCTACCGTTATCACGATGTTTTTCCATCAGAAATTGCTGTAGCTATTGGCACTGCTTTAGCTGGTTTACATCGTGCAACCTTTAATCGCAAAGAGTATAAAAATTTTATGGCAACTGCCCCTCAAGGACAGTATCGCTATAGTTTTTACAATCCAGCACAAGGCATAGGGCCGATTGAACCAGAGATTTTTGGTGTAGTTCCCACAGAGGCATTAAAGTTTTATACTCTTTGTCAGCGCTACGAAAGTTTAGAATCAGCAATTGCAGATTTAGCCTACGAGTGGAATCCTTGCTGCTTAATTCATAATGACTTAAATTTGAGCAATATCTTAGTTCATTCTAGATGGGAAAAGCTAGATAATTGCCTAGTGCGATTGATTGATTGGGAAGCTTGTTCTTGGGGAGACCCCGCTTTTGATTTAGGAACTTTAATCGCCAGCTATTTAAAAATTTGGCTCTCAAGTCTTGTAGTAGATCCTACCATCAATTTAGAAGAATCTCTGAATCTGGCAGTTACACCTTTAGAAGTATTACAACCTTCACTGCTGGCTCTAATTAGAGCTTATCTTGATGCTTTCCCTATGATTTTGGAATATCAAGGTGATTTTATTACACGTGTGATCCAGTTTACCGGACTGACATTAGTTCATCAAATCCAAAACTTGATTACATATCACAAATGGTTTGATAATACTCACCTATGTATGCTGCAAATTGCTAAAGATTTACTGACAATGCCTGCACAATCTGTGTTAACTGTTTTTGGAATTTCTGAGCCAGAAATCCTTAAACCCGTTGCCAAAATTCACAAACTACCCCAACCCCAAAAAGAACAGCAGTTAGTTCGCATTTATTACGAAAAAACGCGATTACGTGGTTGTTAGCTGGTAAAATATTTACTTGCGAGTAGTTATTTAATTTTGAGTTCTAAATTGATTAATGCTAGATTCTTCTACCAATCAACTACTAAATTCTCTATTTGATATTGCTAGCAATATCCAGATTGAGTCAAACTTTTGTATTTATCATCCTCATTATCAACCCTTCGCACTGCCAACAAAAGTAGCCGACAGGTTTCAGCAAAACTCGGCGGCTTTACAACACAAATATCTCACTTTATTGCTGCGAAATTTCCTCTATGGCATTTATTACAATGGTTCTCTACAACCAATTTTGGCAGTCAATGCTCATACTGCCAATTGCACACCACACCATAATTTAGAAAATCATTCAAGCTTGGCAGTTGATTGGGAATTTTATGAACAACTGCACAAATTTAATCATGGTAGAGGTTATTTTGACCCTAATTGGCAGGTGTTACGAAAAGAGCCTGATGGTAGTATGGCAGTAACTAAGGGCGATTTGACACTTTACATTGAGCCAGATTGTCATTTAGAGCATAGCAAGCAATCGGCAAAGATAGGTGATGTAGTAGCAATTTGGATGCCCAAAAATCGATTGCAAAATGGTTGTTATTTGGCAGTTAGCAATGTTGGACAAGAACGGCAAAGTCACCCTAAAGCTGATTTAGGCACAGGCAGAATCTATTTTAATTTTAATGCCGATGGTGCGATCGCACTGATGGATAGCTTGACGCAGCAACTAAACGCAGCCGCAATTCCCTTTATTTTTCAGGTTCTCCACAATCCCTCGGCTTACGGACGCTATGACTCAGGGATACTATACTTTGAACGCCACGATTATCTGGTAATTCGTGAAAGTTTGCAGGCTGTTTATCTGGAATATCAACGCCATTTCCGGGCTGAAATACCCTTGTTTACGAAGTTTTTAGCACCAGGGTTGGGTTTAGCTGAAGAACCAACTCAAAAGTTTGCAGCCTGTGAAAGTTTTGGGATGAATCGTTGTCAAATTGTCGCCAACGCTTTGTTAGACGCTTGGCAAAAAGGCAAGAATGCGATTGAGGAACGGATGAAGTCAATTGAACAACACTTTGCACATCATTTAGTTAATTTGCACTATCCTTATCTCAATCCCAGTTCCGATGATATATATTTTCCTTTAAAATATTAATTGCGTAAAAGGGACTGAGGATTAGGTAAGAGCAAAAGAAAGTTGAACTGTTTTACAGTGCAATGCGAAATTATAATCCTCAGTTTAAGCAAGTTTATAAAGATTATGTAAAGGAAAGGTGTAATTAGACACAGAATTCCTTGAGAAAAAGGATAAATTTTACTTATGTTTTTGGATAATGCGCTTCTTTATCAAAGAAGTATTTTTTACAAAAAAATAAAATTACTTCTTTGCAAGAAAAACTCAATTTTCAAACCTAACTTTACAACAAATTTACTTTCAAATAAAAAACTTGTAAATACTAGTACTGCATTAATAGCATGTATTGTAAATTACTAACTTACATTAGTTTTTTAAGTAGTTAGAAAAAAACTAATGTATGTAACAAAACTATTGTTCCCCACAATTGTAGTTAGAAGAATGCTTTTTGCTTGATATTGAGCTTGTCCAATTTTTACTCTCATCTGCCTTAGAAAGACAGCTTTGTATATATTGTTTTTTCTTACCGCTTTACTAAATATATTTGTAATGTATCAGAACTGACACTTCTTTACATATTCAAGATTTAGTAAATAAGTTTACGTCAGTTTCAGATCATGATAATTAAATAATTAATAGCAAGTAGTTAATACTTCACTTATTAGCTTGCTATTACAAATTGTTGTGTAATTTATTACACCCGACTACAAGCGATGCCTAGCTTTAATTAAAGCAACAGTCATATTTGCATTAATTAGGTCAGGCTTAAAATTGCTACCGTTTCATAAATTGCGTAGTTTTTTTGGCAATGATTGCACAGCCAAGAACTAAGTTACAAAGAGCAGAAAAAGCTTTTGTAAACAAAGTTGCTTGGGTTGTGAAAGTAGCAAGCCCATACGTACAAGTTAGATGTCTATTAATTGAATTGGAGGTATACAATGTTTACTAATCGTTCAATTCGTCTACTTCTGTTTGTAGGTAGCATGACGATACCTGCAACAATAGCTTTTGGAGCATCGGGAATACATGGACAGGAAGTACCAGTTGCACCAGCAATGGAGGAAGAGGTGGCTGTGCCCCTGTGGAATGCAGTGCAGCCTGCAAAATTAAAATGCAGTGATATAAAGATAGAAGATATATATGTAGACGGTTGGACTAAAACTCCTTACAAAGACGCAACAGATTTACTACAGAAAGAATGTGCGAAATCTGGATGCAATGCAGACAACAGCACGATAGTATATATACCTGGCACAGGTGCATACGGAGGTAAAGACGTAATTAGAAGACGAGATAATATTAGAGGTACAACTCTTTACCTTGCCAGCTGCAAATGAGTAAGCATTAGTGATGCATTAGTAGCGTGCGTTGTGGCGAAGCGCAACGCACCGCCAATGAGATCAAGATGGTGCGTTAACGAAGTAACGCACGCTACAAAAATAAAAATCTATCGCAACATTTTAACCTTGCCACGCCACTAGTGGACTGTTTCAGCTACTAACTTCTTCTATAAAAATAACTGTGCTAGTACAGTATTTCTCAGTTGTGGAGAGTTTATGTCTCCACAACTGAATTCTTATTTCCTCGCTGCTCCATAGTACAAAAGTAAGTATCCGTAAGGAGTTTTTGTGAGAATTATTAATAAAGTATTAGGCAAATTTGAACTTACCTCAAGTGTTCTGCTAGGGATAGCACTTATCAGTATGGGTTTAGGATTAACATTTCGTTCCTTGGTAGTGCTTGGACTCAGCCAGAAAAATCTAGAGAGTCAAGTTTTACAGATCGTCAAAAACCATCCGCAAGTGGTAATTGAGTCATTGCAAGCCTATCAGCGTCAGCAACAACAAGCGCAGCAGAAAGCGGCTGAAGCAATACGTCAAGATCTAACTTCTAATCCCAAATCCTTCATTAGTGACTCTCCGATGTTAGGAGCCAAAAACAAAAAGATTATTTTAATAGCGTTTTCTGATTTCCAATGCCCCTTTTGTGGCAAGGTTCAAAAGACTCTGAAGGATTTCATGGCAGCTAATGGTAAAGAAGTCACCTTCATTTATAAACATTTACCTTTAGAGCATATTCATTCCGAGGCAATGTCAGCAGCCTTGGCATCATGGGCTGCTAATAGGCAGGGTAAGTTCTGGGAGTTCCACGATGCTCTATTTGCTCATCAGGATAAGTTAGGTGAAGAGTTTTACATTAAAACAGCTAAATGCCTTAACCTGAATTTACAGCAGTTTAACAGCGATCGCCAAAGCAATTTAGCTAAAGCAGCAATTTTGAAAGATGTGGAAATTGCCAAGAAGTTGGGCATCAGTAGCACTCCCTACTTCTTGATCAACGGAACCGATTTGCCAGGAGCAGCTCCACTCCAAGACTTCAATCAAGCGCTAATACAAGCTAAGCAGAATCTAGCAAAATCTGCTCACTAACGGTTCTTCAGAGCTTTTGGGCAAACTATTGCTAAACTCTTAAAATAATAATTAATGATTAATACGACTGTAACTGCTTTCATTCTTGTGAAATTTTGAATTATTAAGATATGTCTTTTACATACAACCGCACAGTTCGCTTTCAAGACACTGATGCTGCCGGGGTAGTTTATTTTGCCAATGTCTTGGGGATTTGTCATGAAGCTTA
This sequence comes from Desmonostoc vinosum HA7617-LM4, assembly GCA_019359515.1. Classification (GTDB taxonomy): domain Bacteria; phylum Cyanobacteriota; class Cyanobacteriia; order Cyanobacteriales; family Nostocaceae; genus Desmonostoc; species Desmonostoc vinosum. The sequence continues at coordinate 27,138 of JAHHHC010000054.1, forward strand.
TGAAGAATCTTTAGAAACATCTGGTATTAATCTCAAAGATTTTTTTACGAATCCATCTTTAGGTTTTCCTATTGTTCATACCAATGCAGATTTTTTTCGTCCGATATTTTGTGGGGATAAATTAATGATTAATTTGATGCCTCAAAAACTAGGTGTTGATAAGTTTGAAGTTACTTATGAGATTACAGTGGCTGAGGTGTTGGTTGCTAAGGCTATTACTAGGCATGTTTGTATTGATGCTAGTAGTAGAAGTAAGCAAGAACTACCTGATGAGATAGTTCAATGGTTGGAAACGAACCGTAGAGGCGCAGAGGGTGCGGAGAGAAGAAAGTCAAGAGAGACTATGTAAGGAGATTTTGGAGAAATTCTGTAGCTATTTGTTGTAATTTTTGACGATTAATTTTACCTTGAAGGTTGCGGGATAAGTTTTGTTGGGGAATCCAGTGTTTAGGGATTTTGGGTTTGCTGAGTTTGGCTTGGAGTAGAGTTTGAATTTCTATGGTAGAGGTATTTTGCTTAGGAACATAAATGGCTGTTAATACTTGTCCCCAATATTGATCTGGTACACCAATTACACAAATATCTGTAACCATTTGGGTTTCTCTAATAGCGGCTTCGATTTCTGTAGGATAAATATTTTCTCCACCTGTAATGATTTTTTCGCTGTTACGTCCAACAATATGTAAATGACCTTGATTGTCTAAGAAACCTTGGTCATCTACTTGAAAGTAATTTTGATTTTGCCAAATTTGAGGATAGTAACCAAGGGCTAAGGATTGAGTTTGAATAGTGATATTGCCTGTTTGATTTGAGTTTAAAATTTTGCCTTGCTGATTACGAATTTGTATTGTGGTATGGGGAAGGATTTGACCACTGCTAATTTTACCATTGAGAAAGTCATCTGGTTTGAGGTTGGTAATTTGAGAGGCAGTTTCTGTCATGCCGTAGGTTGGTGCTAGGCGGATGCGGTAAAATAGGGCTTTTTCTAGTAGTTCTTGCCAAGCTGGTGCGCCTCCCAAAAGTACAGTTTGAAATTGCGATAACCATGTGGTTAATTCTGGGTTTTGCAGCAGACGTTGTAATTGTGTTGGAACTAAAGATATAAAAAAATCTGATTTTTTAATATTGGGAATTTGACCAGATTCAACTGTTTTAAATGGCAGAATAGCTAGTTGTCCCCCAGTAGTGAAGGAACGCATAAATTGCATTAAACCGCTGACATGATATAGCGGTAATACACAAAAAGAATTAATTTTTTTGAGTTGAAAATATTCTGTAAATCCCTGCACGGATGCTAGGAGAGTTTGCCAAGTGTGGATGGCAAATTTTATCTCTCCCGATGAACCGCCGGTGGGAATCATGATGAATGGGGAGTGGGGAGTAGGGAGTGGGGAGTGGGGGGATGAGGGGGATGAGGGGGATGAGGGGGATGAGGGGGATGAGGGGGATGAGGGAGATGAGGGAGAAAGATGATTATAATTCCTCAATCCCCAATCCCCAGTACCCAATCCCCAGTCCCCAGTACCCAATCCCCAGTCCCCAGTACCCAATCCCCAATCCCCAGTACCCAATCCCCAATCCCCAGTACCCAATCCCCAGTCCCCAATCCCCAGTCCCCAAACAATATCTGGCTGCACTAAATTAAATACTTGTTGCCATTCTTGTGTTCCCCAGTTGGGGTTACATAGAAAAACTGGGCAATTAGCTGCACAGGCAGCGATAAAACTTGCTAGAAATTTAACTGGTTCGTGTTCAGCTAAGATGATTTTTGGTAGTATTCCACTAGCTAATAGTTGCGTTAGTTCTAAATATAATTCTTCAACTATTTGCTGTAATTGATGGCTGTTATAACCAATAAGCCAATCTTGCTGATTGAGGTTTTTTAAATAGGCTAAAGGTTGTTCCATAAATTTTGAAGCCAGGTTTCTTCTTCTGCAAAAAAGTGGTTGACGCCAAAACCTACTGCTCGATTGTGTAGAGATAATTCTGTTGCTAGCTTGAGTGCTGCTTCTCTACCGATCGCAGTTTCAAATACGGAGGAAAATACAGTATCAATTTGATGCTGTTGCCAAAATTGTCGTAGCTGTGATGGTGAACCAATGATCCCAGGCTTGATCACAAAAATCCCTCGCCAACCCTGTTCATAACAATTCACAAGTTGCCCAAGTGTGGCTACAGACTCATCTAAGGCGATCGCAGTCCCATAAAACATACTCAATTCCAACATTCCCTCTAATTGATCAACGGGTAATGGTTGTTCGATAAACTCAATTTCTAGTGATATTTCGGGATTTGCTTTCAAATTGTCGCATGTCCACAGCCATAAATTTGCCTCATCATAGCTAAGTCCGCCGTTCGCATCTAATCGCAGTTTTGCAGAGGCTGGTAAGCTATGTGTCAGTAATTCAAAAATTTTGAGTTCTATAGCGATCGCATATACCCCTATTTTCCATTTAAACGTCCGGTATCCCTGTTGCCACAAACTTTCCCATTGTTCTAATGCCACCTCCCCCGCCGACAACAAGCCACTAAAAGAGGATACAGATATAGAAGGATGCACAGACATATCAAATTCTTTCACCGCGTCCCCCCCTCCCCGCGTCCCCGCGTCCCCCCACTCCCCACTCCCCATTTTTTCCAACGCTGACTCAAAACCAAATTGACAAGCAGGTAACTCATCGGGAATGGCAAAAATAGTCTCTTCTGTAATTTCTGTTGGTAATTGGCGACAAAAATCTAAGGCTTGTTCCATGGTTTCAGAACCAAACCAGCTGATGGGCGCAATTTCCCCTGCACCGATGCCACCCGCTTGATCATCAAGACGTAAAATTATCCCATCGCGGATATCCCACTCACCGTGATTGGTATTCAGCGATCGCACAAATCTGCGCCTATATGGACGAAATTTAAATCTGTAAGTCATTTCCCTATGGGGATGAGGGGGATGAGGAGGATGAGGAGGATGAGGGAGATGAGGGAGATGAGGGAGATTCAGAGGGAGTGGCGATGTGGGAGTAGGGAGTAGGGAACCCACGCCTTAAGGCGTGGGATTGAAGTAAGGACGCATTGTGCCTCGTTGCAAGCAATTTCGACACAAATCTTTTCCTAACAGTGGGCTTTATACCCACAAAAGACAGTTTTTAATGTTTTTGTATCCCTACTCCCTACTCCCTACTCCCTACTCCCTACTCCCTACTCCCTACTCCCTACTCCCTACTCCCTGTTTTTGTAAATAATTACGAATTACGTTAGCGCAGCGGTAGCGAGTCATCGAGCGTCATTACGAATTACAAATTACAACATGAATCCCACACCCAACAACAAGCAACTCCAGAAATGTACAGCCACAGCAATGAATTTACAGTTACTGACTTTTTCCGGTTGGTTGTGGTTTTGCTGGACGTGGCGACATAATTTGAGGGCATAAGGCAAACTTAGCCAACTCAGTAATGTCCACAGTGGAAACATTCCCCATAGTACAAATACTAGGGTGAGGGGATAAATACTAGCGGTAAACCAAATGAGGAGTTGGGCTGCTTTTGCTGTTCCCAGACGGACGATGGGCGATCGCTTGCCTGCTGTTATGTCATCCTTAACTTGGTGAAAATGCGAACAAAATAAAATTAAACTTGTGGCAATACCAACAATCACTGAGGCTGCTAAATTTGTGATTGACCAAGTTTGAGTTTGACTATAATATGAAGCGCTCATTGCCAAGGGGCCAAAGGCAAAAAAGCAAATAATTTCCCCTAAACCCTGATATCCTAAACGAAAGGGAGGCCCTTGGTACGTGTAGCCTAAAGCACAACACAACAGAATTATCCCTATGACGGTTGGGTCTTGTTGCCAGATGGCGATCGCTAATATGCCCAGCAATCCCAAACCTAAACACAAATTTCCTATCCAAAATATTAATGGTTTATTGCCAGTTAAGTTAACTAGAGAATGATGTTTATTTTGATCAATACCCGTTTCTGAATCAAAGACATCATTACTCAGGTTTTCCCAGGCCAAAATTAAAATTGCCGCAGCTACAAAAGTAGAAAATATTACTCCGTTAAAAACTTTAGTTTCCGCAAATGCAGTTGCTGTTCCTACCCAAATGGGCATGATGGCAACGCTGTACATCGGCGGCTTAATTGCTGCCATCCATAACTTAGTGTTGGGATATAAAATCTGCTTGGTAGTCATCTGTGTTGATTAATTAAATTCAAATAATCTTACTCACATGTTCGATTTTATGATTTAGTAGACACCAGATGCTATTGAATTAGCAAAAACTATCATCATCTATTGTCAATGATTAAGCTAGTGTCACTAAAACTCAAGTTGCAACACCAAATCAGGTATTTGGATCACCAGAAACAAGACAAAACCTACGCTGGTGAAATAGCGACTTAATATGTTACCTGTAGAAATACGACCACGTTTAATTGCACTTTAGGAAGATAACTTAAAAAAAATTTACTATAGTCAGATCTATGACAGTTTCACCATGTCGCAATAACTTGTTTGTTAATTACAAAGATTTATATCAATTTCTGTTATCGGTTCAAGAAAAGTGCATCAAGAATAATGGCCGGGAAATTGTCAGTATCTCCCAGGAGATTGACTTGGTAGACCCTCTAGTTGTATTGGAGAAACTTACACAAGCAAATGAAATAAATTTTTACTTTGAAAACAGAGGCAAAGGAGAGGCGATCGCGGCAATTGATGCTGTGACAAAATTACAAATTGATGGTACAGATCGTTTCACAAATGCAGAAGACTTTATCAAATTTTGTCTCAAAAACGTAATTAATTTTGGTAACACTAACTTACCATTTTCTGGCCCTCACTTTTTTTGTTATTTTAGCTTTTTTGATAAGAATTCTCAAGCAGATTATCCTTTTCCATCTGCTACAGTTTTTCTGCCGCGTTGGCAAATAGCTGTAAAAAACCAACGCTGTATATTAGTAATAAATACAATTATTAATACGAAGACAAATATTCAAAGAATATTACAAAATATTAGTTGTAAAATTGAATATCTTCAGTCTTTAGAATATTACTCTCCCCATATTGATTATTTTCCTACAAACTTCAACAAACAGCCAGTTACAAACGCTACTCATTTTAAACGCTCAGTATCCTCAGTATTAGAAAAAATCCGGTCTAGTCATTTGACTAAGATTGTTTTAGCGGATGCATTAGATGTAATTTCTAGTCATCAATTGAACTTATTTAAATCTTTAAATAATCTCCGACAAATCCATCCTAATTGTTATATTTTTTCTACAAGTAACGGTAAAGGACAAAACTTTATTGGGGCTAGTCCAGAACGTTTAATTAGTATTCATCAACAACAGTTAATTACTGATGCTTTAGCTGGTTCTGCACCACGAGGTAAAACACCTACTGAAGATGCTACCAATGCCGATCGCCTATTGAACAGTGAAAAAGAGAGACACGAGCATTTGTTGGTGATTGATTTTATTACTCAGCGTCTTACCCAGCTAGGATTGTTACCGCAGGTATTGCTAGCACCACGCTTACGAAAGTTATCCAACATTCAACATTTGTGGACACCAATTAGTGCCATAGTACCGACAAACGTACACCCATTGAAAATTATCGCCCAACTACATCCCACACCAGCGGTTGCCGGTGCAGCGAGGGATATTGCTTGTGCAGAAATACGGCGTTACGAAAGCTTTGAGAGGGGTTTATATGCTGCGCCTCTGGGTTGGATAGATGCGGAGGGAAACTGTGAGTTTATTGTGGGGATTCGTTCAGCTTTAATTAATGGCGATCGCGCCAGACTTTACGCTGGTGCAGGTATCGTGGCTGGTTCTAATCCCGATAAAGAGTTTGCCGAGGTGCAACTTAAACTTCAGGCGTTACTGAAAGCATTGGTTTGAAAATGGGGAATGGGGAGTAGGGAGTAGGGTAAGAGGTATTTTCATGCTCTGGTTGTGTGATTTTTTGCAACATTTGCTACTACTAAACTGACAAGCTTTAAATGTTGCAAATTATAGGTTGAGTCAAGTCACGAAACTCAAGACATAAAAACTCTGACATTGTTGGGTTTTACTTCGTTTAACCTAACCTACATCTAATGCATTATTTTAAATTTGTCATGTTACTAAGTAATTATATAACTTAACAAAAATTTATATATGTAACTATTTGCATATGCAATTTAATGCATATAATAAAAACTATATTCACTTAATTGCATAGTGATGTCATCGTCCATAACCGAATTAAGGAGATTTAAAATGTTGAGCGCATCTACAGCCAAACTTGGATTTCAGCAACATTTACAAAAGTTCAACCCTCTAGCAGGAATCAATTGGTTAGAACTTAGCCGTGCATACCGGGTATTTTTGAGTAATCCTTCACAAGGCATTCTGCATATTATTGAAGCTGCGCGTCACAGCAATTGGCAGCAGTGGGTTGAACAGCGTTTAGCTTCGCAGGCTACACATCTGTGCAGTGCCTCAATACAAATCGACATTCAACAACTCTCTAAATTACCGTCAGATACTTTGGGAGGAGCATACGCCCGACATATAATTAGCTCTGGTTTCAACCCTGAAGCTTTCGTGACACTCAAGGATGGAGAAAGCAGTATTTCTAGACGTTTGGCAATATCACACGATGTACATCATGTGATCATAGGCTTTGAGGGGACGCCCATTGGTGAATTTGGACTTGCGGTTTTTGTTCTGCTACAGTATCGAGATCTGCTCAACGTCTTTGTTCTATCCCACGCACCTTGGTTTGCCATTGGGCATATTCACCAAGTTCCAAAACTGATTGCTGCTCTCAGTAGAGGGCTACAAACGGGATTAAAATGTAAACCGATAATTGCTTATCCTTTTGAACAAAACTGGCACAAACCTATCAAACAAGTACGTCAAGAATTAGGAATCTTGGCTGTACTGAGTTAGGGTATATTTCCTGGAGGAAGTTTGTAGTGACCCAGTATCACCACATTCAGGTAGTCTAAGAGAAATATCGGCAATTGTGTATCGAAATCCTTCAACACTGTTTTTTCGCAATTCTCCGATAACTAGATACGCTAAACTCTCTTTATCTTTGTTCTGCTGCTTGTGATAAATGTTGGCAGCTTCCTCTAAAATTGACATTTGGCAACATCGAGCCAACCTTCAATAGCATCCTTTAAGTTAGCCATCACCTCCTCCATTGTGTCTCCTTCAGTGATACAACCAGGAAGTGCTGGAACCTCTGCCCAATATCCTCCTTCTTCTGCCGGATGAATAATTGCTTTAATTTTCATATGCCTTTTAAGCTATTTGCTGAAAATATACTAATAACCATTTTAAATTTTAACCCTGCTACAATCTGCGTGTAGCTGAAACCTCCTGCTGTTGCTCTTTTGAGCATCAAGGTGAGAGCAAAGCTTTATTTGATACAAGTTTACTAAACATCTATAAAACACCTCTTCCTATGACAAATTCTCAAAGTCAGGTTTACCCAGTTGTTTGGCATCACGATTCTGTGTCACTAATTGATCAAACTCGCCTACCCAACGAATACACAATCGTGGAAATTCACCGTAGCGAAGATATGGCACGGGCAATTAAAACGATGATTGTCAGAGGTGCGCCGGCGATTGGTGTGGCTGCGGCTTATGGCATGTATCTTGGAGCTAGGGAAATTGAAACAAGCGATCGCCATGAATTTTTAGATCGCCTAGACAAAGTTGCTCAGTTATTGCGTTCTACTCGTCCCACGGCGGTAAATTTATTTTGGGCAATTAGCCGGATGATCAAAGTTGCCTACGAAACCTTTGGAACAGTAGACGAAATTAAACAAACCCTACTGGAAACCGCCCAAGCGATCAATGCTGAAGATTTGCAAACCTGTCAAGCGATCGGTGACAATGGTCTAACAGCTTTGCCCACTACCCCAAATCAACTAACAATTCTCACACACTGTAACGCTGGAGCATTAGCAACCGCTGGTTACGGTACAGCGTTGGGTGTAGTGCGTTCTGCTTGGCGCGAAGGACGCTTAGAACGTGTGTTTGCCGACGAAACCCGTCCCCGCTTGCAAGGTGCAAAACTCACCGCTTGGGAATGTGTGCAAGAAGGCATTCCGGTAACGGTAATTACTGATAACATGGCGGCTCATTGCATGAAACAAGGTTTGATTCATGCCGTAGTTGTGGGTGCCGATCGCATTGCTGCTAATGGTGACACCGCAAATAAAATTGGCACATATAGCTTAGCGATCGTCGCCAAAGCCCATAATATTCCCTTCTTTGTTGCCGCGCCCCTTTCCACCGTTGATTTTGAATTAGCCGATGGTAGTCAAATTCCGATTGAGGAACGCAACCCAGAGGAGATATACCAAATTGGTGACACCATCTTAGTACCATCAGGAGCAGAATTTTACAACCCAGCATTTGACGTCACACCAGCCAAGTTAATTACAGCGATCATTACAGAAAATGGTGTTTTTGCTCCAGTTAATTTAGCAAAATTTCAACTCAAACAAACGGTATAACAAAGTGCTGAGTGGAAACCCAACTGTTTATTGCGGTCAGATCCCCTTAAATAATTCGTAATTCGTAATTCGTAATTCGTAATTCGTAAGCTAAAAAACATCTAAATTACATAATCAAATTAAATAAAACTCTTGTGGGGTGGGCATCTTGCCCGCCCTAATTATGCAAGTTATATGTGGAACAGCTTAATTCGTAATTCGTAATTCGTAATTCGTAATTCGTAATTCGTAATTAAATTTGACTAAGGTAATATTTAAATCGTTCTTGGAGTTGTTCAACCGTCAGATTTTGAGTCCAATACTCAACCAAGGCGTGACCAAATGCCCAAGCATTGTGATCGGGTGAAGCAGAATTTTCCAATAGCAGCGGCCATAAAGATAATAATTCAAAGTTAAGGGGGTTGGCGTTACCAGCATTTAACAACGAAAACAGCTCATATGCCATTTGGAGTTTGCCTATGACAATTGGCAACTGTTCTACAGGAATTTGCGCCGCTAATATATAAGCTAAGTCGGGTGAACCAGTAGAAAGTGTAGAAATGAACTGGAGGACGGGACTTTTTAGCAGTGCTGTCAATCCCTGTGTAGTCGTCATCTGAAAAGTGTAATGGTCAATGATTTGGGCAGCTGCGACAGTGCGAGTTTCCAGATTACGCAAAAAACGAGCCAGACGGAGTTGCTTAGCAGGTGCGATCGCTTCGACTAATCCTAAAGATAACTCTTCTACTCCCCAAGCAACTCGATTGGTTTTGCTGTCATTAGTAACAACAGGCAAAACTAAATTACAGTACTCGCCCAGCAACTGAACACGATACTCAGTAGCTTCTCGAATTGCTATTTCTTTGGGGCGATCGCCCCACTCCCAATCATAAGGTGGTTGCCATTCGCGGATGGGACGCAGCCGATCTACTTGGCTAACGATCGCAATTACAGGTAAATCTGCAATTTCTGCTTTAATATCTTGGAGAAAGTCTACATCCATTTGTAAAGCAGGATCGAGGGCTGGGGTGACAAGCATTAATAAATCGGCAGTACTAGCATAATCAAGCACTAACTTTCGTAGATCTTCACGCTTGACTTGTTCATAGCCTGGTGTATCCCAAAGTGTGAGAGTTTCTCCATTGTTTGTTTGCCAGTGGTAACTTTGGATCTCGTCGGTACTAGGCAAAACATCGACAGCTGCAAGATCGGCTTGAAATATTGTATTGATCAAGCTGCTTTTTCCGGCCCCTGTTCTTCCCACAAGCAGAATATTGACGGGTTTTTGCACAACCACCTCGGTGGGTTCTGCTTGAGCTAGAATGTCTCGCAGTGTTTGAGTCTTGATTTGAGGTAGCTTTGGTGTGGAAATTTGGATTGTACTACCGCCATAAAGTGCGATCGCTTGCCGACATAAATTCCTCAAAGCCGCTTCTCTGATTAACTGGCTCAAGTTTACTAAAAGTTGCTGCGTAGCCCGGTTACTCGAACCCTGACTAGCTTGTTTAGCCACCGCCGCCACAGGATTTAATAGCCATTGCGCCCAATTCCATGCTCGCCAAAATTTGCGAGCAGATGGCTCTAACTTGCGGTAAACTTCGTATGCTTGGTACGCTTGCCCCACAGTCACTTGATTGAGAGCAGGTGATAACTTCTGCATCCACTGGTCTAAATCATCCACTGTTCCGCGAATCAACCCGTAAGCCTGGGGAACGTAAATATTTAATAAAGGGTACTGAACTTCTGGATTATAAATCCGAGCGATCGCCACTACCAAATCCTGACATTGCTGCCAAAAGTTCTGCCAATCTTCCCAAAGCGGGCGATCATTTTCCGTAGTTTGTAGAATCTCTTGGAGAGCAGTTTCTGCTTGCTTAGTGGCGTCACCTATTCCTGGCAATGCGTTGGCGTCACTTGTAGCCGATTCTAGTTCGGCGCGAATCTCTGCTACTACAGCCTCCACCTGTCCCACCATTGGTTGCGTCCATTTCACCAGCAACCAACGCCAGCCCACCAACACGATAGTGAACACACCCCAAATCCAGTTAATACCCCAATCGTGAATCTGCAAACCTGCCGAGATGAGCAACAAACAGATGATAGAGGCGATCGGAGTTGCTAAGATGATCCATTGCCACAGTTGTAATCGCACCATTGGTTTGTTTTGGGGATTGGGGACTGGGGATTGGGGATTGGGGACTGGGGATTGGGGACTGGGGACTGGGGACTGGGGATTGGGGACGCGGTGAGACAGCGCTGCAGGAGGGTTTCCCTCCGCAGGCGACTGCGTTAGCGCAGCGTTAGCGAGCTTGCGAGCGTCACCCGAAGGGGGACGCGGAGAAAATTACTTTCTCATCTCTCGCTCACTGAGCGAAGTCGAAGTTCATCTCCCTGTTCCCTTTCATACGTCCGAGGGAAATAGAAAATCTTGGACTGCTGCAAAGACTGCTGCGGAATATTCTTCATGTAATCCCAATGAACCTGGGATGACGATGCTTTTGACTCCTGGTAAGGCTGCTAAAGCTGTCATTTCTGTTTTTGATTTTGGCGGGCTTGATTCTCCAATAACCACCATGAGCGGAACAGATAATGGTTGCACCAAGGCTAGAAAATCAGATTGCTCATCTACTGCATCCAGATTACCAGTTACAAAGGCAGCAGAAGCAAACCGCGCTCCTGGTTGCTGAGTTGTTTGCCACTTCTTGGCGATGAAACTGGGTGTAAGTTTTGCCGTGTCAGTATACACATGACGACGGTACATAAAATTTAAGAAAGATGGTGTGGTGTTGAGTTTATAAAGGGCTTGACCGAGTATAGGCGATCGCACTAATCCTCTAACCATACCAGCTATCTGCTGACTTGCTCCCATTGTTGGCAAAGGCCCCCGCCAAGTAGGACACACTAAAACAATTTTGGAGAAAACACTAGGCTGATTCTGAGCTAGTTGCAATACGTAACTAGCAGCATGACCAGCAGCAATCACTGTTATTGGAGTATTAAAAATAGAGGTGACAAAATCGGCTAAAAATTGCTGATATAGTGCTGGTTTGTAATCTAAACTCGGTCGAGAAGATTCCCCAAAACCAGGCCAATCTACTACGATTACTTGAAAATGAGGAGCTAATAATCTCGCGAGTTCAGCCATTTCAACCCGTGTAGAAACGCTACTGAAAGCTGGTAATAGTAATAGTGGTGAACCTTTGCCAAGAGTTTCATAAATAACGCGCAATTGTTGGTTTTCCCAGTTCCAGAGATATTCTTGAACCACTCCACCAAATCCCACTGCATCGATATTTGATAATAAATTGGTAGACATCAGCCTAATTTTGGTAGTTAGTTGTCAGTTGTCCTTTGTCTTTTGTAAATAACTAATGACTAATGACCAATGACAGTTTTTATTGCAGGTAACTAGCTTATTTATCTTGATTAATGAGGCTAATTAGACAAATCTAATTTGGATTCAAATGCTTTTTTTTGCATGGTTTTAAAAATATTGTAAAAGCCATTAGCGCGTGAAGGTGTCAGACTAACATTTAAGCCGGTTGCTTGAATAAAATCTGGAGTCAGTTGTACAACTTCGGTAGGAGTTAGCCCGTTTAATCCTTCAATCAAAAGCCCTACTAATCCTTTAGTTAGTTGAGAATCAGAATCTCCTTGGAACACAACCTTACCATCATTGAGGGTTGCTGTAATATAAACCTGAGAAACACACCCAGGTACTTTATTTTCTGGTATTTTATCAGCTTCTGGAAACTCATTGAGCTTTTGAGCATACCAAATGAGTTGCTCATAGCGTCGCTTGGGTTCAGAAGCACGTTGGAAGCGCTGAACAATTTTAGCAAGAGCTGGTGGTAGGGAATCGAGAGTAGAGGACATGACAGAAACGAAAAATAATCGGTATCATCTTGAGTGTAAATTATCTTTCGAGCGATCGCGCTTGGATTAACCTTGGCATATCAGCTGACCTTAACAGTCTTTACTGACTATTAAGTTGTCAAAACTCAAACAATTAATGCGTAGAGTGTAATCAAAAAAACTCATTTTTGAACGCATAAATTCGTAGTTAAATGTAACAATTATTTCTCTGAATTTGTGTTTAAAATCTGCGATTTTATGCTGTGTGCTAACTACTAACGCGATTTTTACTCGTGCGAATGTACTACTTTCTATTTTAGCTCTAGCGATCGCCTAGCAAGTTCCAGCCCTCTATGCCGTTTTCTACGGTGTACATCGGATGTGAGAGGGGGTAGGGGGAGAAATACAAACACCAATTCCCCATTACCCCTAATCCCCACTCCCTCCGGGAGCCTATCCATTACCCGGATCTTTCTTAACAAACAGACAAAATACTTAAAATTAGACCGAAAGGGTTGATGGGTATAGTTTTGAGTGAAAGTATAGTTGTGGGTGATGAGGTATCATGCAAAAATGGGCA
>JAHHHC010000080.1 GCA_019359515.1 Desmonostoc vinosum HA7617-LM4
TGGGGACTGGGGACTGGGGACTGGGGACTGGGGACTGGGGACTGGGGACTGGGGACTGGGGACTGGGGACTGGGGACTGGGGACTGGGGACTGGGGACTGGGGACTGGGGAATTCATAATAATTTATTCTTCTCCCTCCCCTCCTCACCTCCCGGTTGGTGAGTTTCGGCTACGCGGCAATCGAGCGAAGTCGAGATTCAACTACCGCAAAGTCGAACCACATCTCCCTCATCCCTCCACTCCCTACTCCCTACTCCCCACTCCCCACTCCCTAGATTTAGTCTAGTTTCTCACCACTGAGGATGAAAATGGGATCGGCAGCGGTAAAGGTTTGCGAAAATCCGCGCGTTTCTAAACGGTTGACCGCAGATTGAACAACTTCTATATTTCTAGCCCTTAATTGAGAAAAACTTTGGGAAATAGCATACAGACTTTCTAGATTAGCAGCTGTGGCGACAACCCGGCCTGAAGGTGGTAAATAATGCCATGCAGCTTGCAAAATTTCTTGAATCGGTCGTCCTCCTTCAATACAAACGCGATGGGGGGCAATTTTCAGGTCATGTAAACACTCTGGCGCACTACCTTCAACTACCTCAACATTGTTGACCTCAAAAAGATCGCAGTTGCGCTTGATGAGGTTGGCTACTTCTTCATCCCTTTCTACAGCAATAATCCGTCCGTTAGGACACAGCAACCCCACCTCTACCGGAATAGTACCTGTACCCGCGCCAATGTCCCACAACACGGAATCAGGTTGGAGTCGTAGTTGAGCAATCAACAGCAGTCGAACTTCTCGCTGACTTAAAGGAATTCCTGGCAAATGCTCAAATAATTCATCAGGAATACCAGGAGTAATGTAAGGCCAAAGTTGGGAAGGCATATAATACTGATGCGTAATTCGTAATTCGTAATTCGTAATTCGTAGTTAATACACACGGGAAAAGGCTTGCTCCAAGCTATTTTCAAGAATTTACCTTCATTACTCAAATAATTCTTTCTTCCCCTATTTGGTAGAACTACGCAATTATACTAAAGATATCGGCTTGCCAAAGTACAAGCTATAAGCTGTCGAAGAATTTCAAACTTAGCGTTATCAGAAATCATAATGCTTGGAGCAATCTTAGGCGATCGCTATGAAGTTAAGCAACAGCTGGGCAAAAAGGCTGGACGGCGAACTTTCGTAGCTCGTGACTTGAAAACTCAGGAGTTAGTTGTTGTCAAATTACTCTCTTTTGGCAGTGATTTTGAATGGGATGATCTCAAGCTGTTTGAGCGGGAAGCCGAAACTTTAAAATCTTTATCACATCCCTCAATTCCTCGCTATTTAGACTATTTTGAGGTAAATTTGTCCGCAATTAAAGGATTTGCCCTAGTACAAACTTATATCTCAGCGCAAACTTTAGAGCAATACTTACAAGCTGGGCGGACTTTTACAGAAGCGGAAGTCAAACAACTAGCTCAAGCACTTTTAGAAATTCTGATCTACTTACATGGGTTGCATCCGCCTGTCATCCACCGTGATCTTAAGCCTAGCAATATTTTATTAAAAGAGCGTTCTGGTAATAGTGTTGGTCAAGTCTATTTGATAGATTTTGGCTCGGTACAGACAGCCCTCGCCGCCGAAGGTGGTACTCGAACAGTAGTGGGAACATATGGTTATATGCCACCGGAGCAATTTGGTGGACGTACCGTTCCTGCTTCTGACATTTATAGTTTAGGCGCAACCTTAATTTACCTGATAACGGGTACTCATCCAGCCGATTTACCCCAAAAGGATTTCCGCATTCAATTTGGGCAAATGGCGGCTCATTTGTCTCCAACTTTTACACGCTGGTTGAGCTTGATGAGCGAACCCAGTTTAGAAAAGCGTTTTAGTTCTGCTGTTGAAGCAATAAAAGCTCTAGATCAACAGTTATTTCAAAATACTACTTCTTTAACTGTTGGCAAACCAGCTGGTAGCAAAATTCAACTAACCAAAAATGGGGAATCACTGGAAATTCTCATTCCACCAGTTGGTTTTCAACTTTCAATGGTATTCACAGGTTTTTTTGCACTTGCTTGGAATTCGTTTATTACCACCTGGACACTTGGCGCTCTTGTTGTTCCTTTTCCCATCAATATTCCCTTTGTTTTATTCTCACTTCCTTTCTGGGGTATTGGTTTGTCCATGGTGTATAGAATTTTCTTTGCTTTATTTGGCTGTACCCGCCTACGTCTCAATCAACAGCAAATAAACTTAACTTCGGAATTCTGGGGAATAGAATTTCATCGTTCCCGTTCATCACCCAGAGAAGATATTATCAAGCTAGTTTATGTTCCCAAACACTTTACAAAAGACTCTGATGGCAGCCAAACTAGAGTCCCAGCACAACTAGATATTTGGGCAGGAATCAGAAAATATCAAATTGGTGGTGATAATGGCGGTATTCAATCGGAAACAGAACTGGAATGGTTAGCTCATGAATTAAGCGATTGGTTGGGTATACCAGTTACTAGGGAATAGGGAATGGGGACGTGGTGAGTCCAGTGCTGCGGGAGGGTTTCCCTCTGTAGGCAACTGGCGAACCCATAAGGGGGACGCAAAGAAAATTTCTCCCTCATCTCCCGGTTGGTGAGTTTCGGCTACGCGGTAATCGAGCGAAGTCAAGATTTAACTACCGTAAAGTCTTACTCCTAAGCTTAAGCAGGCTACGCGTAGCGTTTCGCAGAGAACCACATCTCCCTGCATCCCATGTATGTCTATAGTTAATTACAGATACTTTTAGAGGTAAGTTATATGCTTTTTGGACTAGGATGGCCAGAAGTGGGTGTAATTGCTATTGTTGCGATTCTAATTTTTGGCCCGAAAAAAATCCCTGAGTTGGGAAACGCACTAGGCAAAACCCTACGAGGTTTTAAGGAAGAACTGAAAACTCCCAGTGAAGAAACAAACACAGAAGATGAACAACGATAGTCAAGAGTCAACAGTCAACAGTCAAGCATCAAGATTTAAAAACTTTTGACCGAACAAAGCAAAAGTAAAAAGCGCAAAGTAGGCAGTGTCGGTTTCCGTCCCGCCTAACTTTGTAAGATGGCGTGGTTTCCCCCATGAACAACTGCCGTCAGTTCGGAGGAAACCCAAAGAGTGACTTTGCGCTAAATACCCATTACAAAACTTAATTACGTTAGCGTTAGCGTTAGCGTTAGCGAAGCGGTAGCGAGTCCTCGAGCGTCAGCGGTAGCGACACAGAAGCGTCGCGTCATTACGAATTACGTTAGCGTTAGCGAAGCGGTAGCGAGTCCTCGAGCGTCATTACGAATTACGAATTATTTAAGACTCCCTGCCCCCTTTCCTCTTTTTGACTACAGTAGGGTGTTGATTACGGAAGAAGGTGCAACCCCATTTTGAGAGTCTAAAACTGTTGTAGTGGGATTTGGTTGGTGCGTTTCTTCTTTGACTACACCACGAACTCTAATTAATTTGATGGCGCGGGTGACGCTTTCTGGCAAAATTACTACTAGGCTGTTGTCGGGAGCCATGTCTAAGGCTTTGTTAATCGCTTGGGTTTCATCCAAAACTGTTTCATAACGACAGTTGGTTTTAATTTGGGTGATGCCTTGAGTAATCAAAGTAGAGGCTGAACCTCTAGGACGTCCTCGTGTATCGTCATCTTCTTTAATAATGATGTAATCAAAGATTTCTGCTGCCAGTTTACCCAGGGTAACAAAATCTTCGTCACGGCGATCGCCAGGGCCACCAACTACGCCAATGCGCGGCCCTGTAGTCCAGTTACGCACGAAAGCGCCTACAGCTTCATAACTAGCAGGGTTGTGGGCATAGTCTATCAAGGCGTGGTAGTTCCCCAAATTAAATAGATTCATCCGTCCTGGGGTTTGACTCACAGATGCGCGAAATGTCTTTAACCCAGCACGAATTTGCTCAATTGTGACGTTTTGTACGAAGGCTGCCAAACTTGCTGCTAGGGCGTTGGCAATCATGAATGGTGCCCGCCCACCCATTGTTAAGGGGATATTTTCCGCTCTTTCGATCCGGTGTGTCCAATCGCCTTTGACAATTGATAAATAGCCGTTTTCATATACTGCTGCTACTCCTCCCTTTTGAATATGCTTTCGCACTAATTCTGAATCATGGTTCATGGTGAAGTAAGCAATATTTGCTTTAGTTTTTTCTGCCATGGCAGCGACGCGGCGATCGTCGGCGTTGAGTACTGCATAACCATCAGGGAATACAGCTTCCGCAACTACGCTCTTGAGGTTGGCTAACTGTTCAATGGTATCTATATCACCTATCCCTAAGTGATCAGCGGCTACATTTAATACTACACCTACATTTGCTGTTTCAAAGCCCAATCCAGAGCGGAGAATACCACCACGAGCTGTTTCTAACACTGCAACTTCTACTGTGGGGTCTTGTAAGATGAGGTGGGCACTTTGGGGGCCTGTATTGTCTCCAGATTCTATTAAGTAATCCCCGATGTATGTTCCATCTGTAGTTGTATAGCCTACTACTTTCCCAGTCTGTTTATAAATATGTGCAAGCAGGCGGGTAGTAGTAGTTTTACCATTAGTGCCCGTAACGCTGAGGATGGGAATTTGGCTGGATTGTTCATTGGGGAACAGCATATCCATGACTGCACCCGCAACGTTGCGAGGAATACCCTGACTGGGGGCAACGTGCATCCGAAAACCTGGGGCAGCATTAACTTCTACAATCACGCCATCGACCTCTCGCAAAGGACGGCTAATATCTGAGGTGACGATATCCAATCCGGCGATATCTAAACCAATATTCCTTACCACCCGCTGTGCCAGCCAAATATTTTCTGGGTGAATCTCGTCGGTGCGGTCTACAGCAATACCGCCTGTACTCAAGTTTGCTGTTGCCCGCAAGTAACAAACTGTACCTTTGGGTGGTACACTATTGAGGGTATAGCCTTGTCTTTCTAATAGTTGGTAGCTAGTGCGGTCTAATTCAATCTTGGTTAAAACGTTGTCATGTCCTTCGCCACGATTGGGATCTTGGTTGGTTTCTTCAATCAGTTCAGCGATGGTAGATCTGCCATTGCCAACGACGTGAGCTGGCACACGTTCGGCAACTGCTACTACTTTGCCATCTACTACTAGTACTCGATGATCTCGCCCGACGTAATACCGCTCGATGATGATTGAGCGGGAAACCTGTCTAGCAGCCTCATAAGCGGCTTCAGCTTCTTCCCAGGTTCTAATATCAATGGTGATACCTCTTCCATGATTGCCATCTAGCGGTTTGATGACGATGGGATAGCCGCCAACATATTCAATGGCTTCTTCTAAATCATCCAAGAAGTTAATTACTGTACCTCTGGGTACTGGTACACCTGCGGCAGCGAGGATACGTTTGGTGGCTTCTTTGTCGCAAGCTAGTTCTACTCCCAAAATACTCGTGTTGCCGGTCATGGTTGCCTGCATCCGCTTTTGGTTGACGCCATAGCCTAGCTGAATCAAAAAGCGCGCTCCCAGAGACATCCAAGGGATGCTTCTTTTTTCTGCTTCTTTGACGATTGCTTCTGTAGAGGGGCCTAGCGAAGCATCACGCCAAAAGTCTTTTAAGTCTTGGATGTCTTGCTCTAATTCTGCCTTGGGATAACGACCTCGATCAACAATACTTTGGCATAGTCGCACCGCTGCTCGTCCAGCGTAGCGTCCGGCTTCTTCATTTTGGTACTCAACCACTACTTGGTAGACTCCGGGGGTGGCGGTTTCGCGGGTACGCCCAAAACCCACGTGCATTCCAGCCAATTCTTGGAGTTCTAAAGCTACGTGTTCTACGATATGGCCCATCATGGTGCCTTCTCGCACCCGCATCAGAAAACCACCGCGACAGCCAGGGGAGCAATAGTGACCCTCCAGACTGGGCAGTGCCTCAACTAATCCTTCGTAAAAGCCGGGAATTTCATTCGAGGGCGTCTCGGCAAGGTTTTCTAAATCGAGGCGCATGACGATCAGCTTGTGGCGTCGAATGCTCCAGTAATTAGGGCCGCGTAAAGTCTGGATCTTGAGGATTCTCATGGGAATAGGGTAGATGGAGATTCGGAACCAAAATTCTAGTTTCTTACTGGAATTGACCGCTAAACTGTTCACAGCAAACAGTTTTTTCTTTTTACATGGTATTCTTGTGATTGTTCGCCAACAAGAAATCAGTGTGCGGTCAACTCAGTGTACCCTCAGATACTCTATCCCGTCAGCTGGAGATGCGGTGTACAGCAGGCAGTACAGTCCGCTGGTACAGGTGGAAGCGATCGCCATAACTGAGGATATGCAAACGTAAATTATGGACGGTGAGTGGTTCATTAGCACCGACATGTGGTTCGTTAGTGTGGGTGACTTCTGTGGGATCAACAATTGTGACACTACCTTTACCCATGACTTGTAACCAACCATCCCGTTCAAATACTGCACAAGTATCTTCATCAATTCCAATACCTAAACGATCAGGATGAGCCGCAATCGCGCTAATCAGTCGCCCCATACGATTACGGTTGTGAAAGTGCTGGTCAACAATCACTTCAGGGATAAATCCCAAACCCGTAGCCATATCGACTAAAGAACGATTTGGCGTCTCACCACTACCACCACCAGCAATCATGTGATGACCCATGACTGCTGCACCTGCACTAGTACCTGCGAGAGTCAGTTGTCCAGCCCTTACCCGTTGCCGGATAATTTCCATCGCTGGCGTGTCTGACAATACACCACAAAGGCGTAGTTGGTCTCCTCCTGTCAAAAAAACTCCACTACAGGCTTCTAAGGATGCTTTAATCTGGGAGGCTTCACACTGTTCCCGCTCACGAATGTCTAGGATTTCAACTTTGTTAGCACCCATTTCTTCAAAGATCCGAATATACCGACCACCGATGATAGCGGGTTCGCGAGATGCAGATGGAATAATTGTAATATGGGCCTTACTAGCACCAGCACGACCAAAAAAAGTTCGCAGAATATCGCGTCCGTGAACTTTATCTTCTGCGCCTCCGATAACCAGGACGGCGGTTTTAGTTGCTTGGGGTGTCCTCATTTCCAGCGATTTAGCTTTTAGTTGCGGCATTGTGTTTCTCCTGTCAACAACTTCAGGAGCCATCGCTGAAGACGGGTTCCCGGCTTGTGGCGAATGGCGTGTGAATTTAAAAAGGTTCAGTTACCTGGTGATTTTTGCGCTTTGGTTTTTCGGGAGAACACTTTTTTGAAGTTTGTAGTGGATGCTTGTACCACTTTAGACTTCTTGCTTGACGCATACGATGCCTCATTGTTCATGTGTCCGTTGCTTGATCCCCAAAGCTAGGGCCTTGTTATTTCCCTATCCACTTTTGCCAGTTCGGCAAAGTAGTGGTTGAGGGACTGGGGGAAGACACTTTTGTATGGAGGTATCCTCCGCTGTTGTCGGTTTGGCGAAGCCATTCCGGTTTGTCAAAAGTGTTCCCATAAATATCTACAAGGCGGTTGCTCGTAGAATCGGTTAGCATCAATCTGCTCGTAGGATAGAAAATGTTCGTTTCCTTAGAGAAATTTGGCACCAATTTTCCCCTCTGTGATTGGGGCAAGCAGACCTTGACACGTTTTTTCTGAGGCTGGCTCGATGCATCCTGGAAGTTGTTAACTTTATTCAGATTATTAATTTAAATGTAGTTGTGACAATATTTAAACATAAATTAAGTAATTAGAAAAACTTTTGATTCCACCAAAATCCAAGAGTTCTGGTACCTTTAGATACTATTGATAAAATTTATCGTAGTTATACCTAACAATGGCTTCTGGTGTTTGCTAGACATTCAACTTAAGATTAGTGTCCTCGAATACGAATAACTGTGCGCTTTGATATAGTTACGCTTTTTCCTGACTGTTTTACCTCTGTTCTGAGTTCTGGTTTAATGGCTAAAGCCTTGGCTAAACAGATTGCTCAAGTGCATCTGATTAACCCACGGGACTTTACCACTGACAAACATCGAAAAGTAGACGATGAACCCTACGGTGGCGGTGTAGGGATGCTGATGAAGCCAGAACCGATTTTTGCGGCTGTCGAATCACTACCTAAGTTACCCCGCCAGGAAGTTATTTTAATGAGTCCACAGGGGCAAACAATTAATCAGCCTTTATTGCGAGAATTAGCAACTGATTATGACCAAATAGTAGTAATTTGTGGGCATTACGAAGGAGTAGACGAGAGGGTATTGCAATTGGTAACGCGTGAGGTGTCTTTGGGTGATTTTATTCTCACAGGTGGGGAAATCCCAGCCATGGCTTTAATTAATGGTGTTGTGCGGTTGATCCCGGGAACTGTGGCCAAAAAAGAATCCCTAACAGCAGAGAGTTTTGAGGAGGGTTTATTGGATTATCCCCAATACACGCGCCCAGCCAATTTTCGCGGTTTAAAAGTACCGGAAGTATTGCTCTCTGGAAATCATGCCGCTATCGCCCGGTGGCGTCACGAACAACAAATCCAAAGAACACGCGATCGCCGTCCCGATCTCCTGGAAAAATGGGAACAGGAGAAGCGGGGGGAGTAGGGAGTGGGGAGTAGGGAGTGGGGACTGGGGACTGGGGAGTGGGGACTGGGGACTGGGGACTGGGGACTGGGGACTGGGGACTGGGGACTGGGGACTGGGGACTGGGGAAGACGCAAAGATGGGGGGACGCGGTGAGACAGCGAGTAAAGGAGGGTTTCCCTCCGCAGGCGACTGCGTTAGCGCAGCGTTAGCGAGCTTGCGAGCGTCACCCGAAGGGGGACGCGGAGAATAATTAATAACAAATGACAATTCCCAATAACAAATAACAAATAACAAATGACTAAAATTCGTATTGGTAACGGCTACGATATTCACCGCTTGGTGAGCGATCGCGCTTTGATTTTAGGTGGAGTCCAAATTGCCCATGAACTCGGTTTATTGGGGCATAGTGACGCGGATGTGCTAACTCATGCGATTATGGACGCTATGCTAGGGGCCTTATCTTTGGGGGATATTGGTCATTATTTTCCACCTAGCGATCGTCAATGGGCAGGAGCAGACAGTTTAATGCTATTAACTCAAGTAAATCAGCTCATTCTAGAGCAAGGCTGGCAAATAGGAAATATTGACTCGGTAGTAGTAGCAGAACGCCCAAAATTAAAACCTCATATCCATAAAATGCGCGACAAATTAGCCACTGTTTTAGAATTACAACCAAATCAAATTGGCATCAAAGCGACAACAAATGAAAAACTAGGCCCCGTTGGACGCGAAGAAGGTATCTGTGCTTATGCTGTAGTTTTGCTAGTAGCTTGTGAGTAACTTTTCTTTACTACATCAGCGAAGTTAGTTAGCGATCGTTAGGATGGAAATTAAAGCTTGCTTACAGATCACCAAAGTTAATGTAGTCAGATAAAAAAATGTTAGCTACCAACTTAGAAAAAGTAGATCGTCCTGATTTGGCCGTTTTAGATAAAGACGGACAAATTGTTCTGATAGCTGAAGTTGAAGGTTTTCCATATGACTTGAAAAAGTCAGAATTGAAAAATAATGTGATCTGGCGACTGATTGATTACCTGCAAGCAGCAACAACATTAGTCCCCTTTGCAATGCTTGTATATATAGAAAATATTGAAATATTTATGTGGGATGGGAAAAATTTATCAGACCCGATTCTCAGTCTTAACACAGCTGATATACTGAGTCACTACGAGCCAGATTTTAACAACATACAAGTGTTTAGTCTTTATTTGACAGGTTTAACAGAAGCCTGGATAAGTGATTTAGCTTATCACTGGGACTCAGAAATACCACCAGCATCGAAAGAGATAGCAGATATCGGTCTATTACAGCGCTTAGAGGGTGGTGCTATTCAAGTTTAGGTAAATTCTAGTGGCAATACTTTACATTGAAACTAATTTTTTAATGGGAATTGCTAAAGGTCAAGACCCACAAGCAGAAGACTTACTAAAAAATACACCATCCTCAATTCATCTAGTGATACCTAGCATATGTTATGTAGAAGCTATGACAACGCTCGAACAAGAAGAAAAATATAATCTAGACTTTCTTCATAGGTTAAAAATTCAAATTAACGAAGCAGAACGAGAACAAATTTCGCAAAATGCCAAAAGATTAGTTTCTCGGTTAAGGCAATGTCAAGTAATGTTAAATAAACGAACTAACGAAATTGAGCAACGTTTTTATGCAACTTTTCATAATTTATCTAATAAAGCGGAAATGATTACATTAAATCATGATATTTTACAAAGTATTTTAAACAGAAATATTTTATCAAAACACGCTATAGATAGACTGATTTTGGAGTGCATAATTTATCATGCGCGTTTGCATACTAGTGAAAACAAGATATTTTTAAGTGCGAATACTAAAGAATTTGGTAAGCGTGAAGTTAGAGAAATTCTCCAAAATAATAGTATTCAATATTTCAGTAAAACACAAAACTTTCTTGGATGGTTACAATCTCAGTCAAATTAATTTCACTATTTAGTTATCAGCTATGAAATTCTTTAACAAAAATTCTTCAATTAAGCGGTTTTGGCTACCGATAATTCTGGCAGTTGTCACAGCCTTAACAGTTGCTGCATGTAACCCAGCTAGATTTAAAGTTAAAGCAGCGCAAGTACCGCAACTAATCACCGCTGTTTTAGGCGAGCCTTCGACTTTTAACTCAGCATTAAATGAGACTTTATACAGCGTTTTTGGCTTTCTCTATGACTCATTAATGGTGACAAATCCTTTCACTACCAAATTAGAGCCTGGTTTAGCTGAATCCTGGGAAATTTCTGAGGATCAAAAGCAGATTGTCATTACCCTCCGAGAAGGATTGAAATGGTCAGATGGTAAGCCAATGACGGCTGATGATGTGGTCTTTACTTACAACGATGTTTATCTTAATCCCAAAATTCCTACTCCTACTAAAGATGCTTTAAAAATTGGCGAAAAGGAAACTTTACCAAAAGTAGAAAAGCTGGATACTCGGCGAGTTAAATTTACTGTACAAGAACCTTTTTCTCCTTTTTTGAGATTAGTAGGTGCAATAGATATTTTGCCTGCACATATTCTACAAGAAGCAGTTAGGACAACTGGATCTGACGGTAATCCCAAATTTATTTCTATGTGGGGAACAGGCACTAAGCCAACAGAAATTGTGGGGAATGGTGCCTATGTAATGGAAAGTTATGTCCCCAGTCAGCGAGTGATATTCCGGCGTAATCCCTATTACTGGCGTAAAGATGCTCAAGGTAATCCTCAGCCTTATATTGAGAGAATTGTTTGGCAAATTATTGAATCAACTGATAACCAATTGATTAGTTTTCGCTCTGGACAATTGGATGATTTAGAAGTAGCTCCAGAAGGTTTTAGTTTGCTGAAACGGGAGGAAAAACGAGCTAAGTTTAAAATTTATAATGGTGGCCCGGATACAGGTACAACTTTTATATCTTTCAATCTTAATAAGGCAAAGAATGCTCAGGGTAAGTTTTTGGTAGACTCCATCAAGTCTAAGTGGTTCAACAAAAAAGAATTCCGCCAAGCTATAGCTTATGCTCTTGATCGCGAAACGATGAAAACAAATGCTTTTCGTGGATTAGGAGAATTACAAAACTCATTCGTTTATGTCAAAACTCCATATTTCCTGCCACCAGAAAAAGGATTAAGAGTTTATAATTACGATCCAGAGAAAGCTAAGCAATTACTTCTGCAAGCCGGATTTAAATATAATGCTCAAAATCAGCTTTTAGATGCAGATGGTAACCGAGTTAGATTTACACTTTTAACAAATTCGGAACGCAAAGTTAGAGGTGATATGGCGGCGCAAATCCAACAGGATCTAGATAAAATTGGGATTCAAGTTGACTTGCAAATTATGAGCTTTAATGCATACATAGAGAAGTTGAAAGTTACTCAAAATTGGGATTGTTATCTTGGTGGGTTTGGTGGTGGTGGTATTGACCCTCACAGCGCTAGTAATATTTGGAGAATTGCTGGTGCATCTCACGCATTTAATCAAGGGCCACAACCTGGAGATCCACCGTTAATTGGTTGGGAAGTTTCTGATTGGGAGAAGGAAATTGATCGCCTTTACATTAAAGGCGCACAGGAATTGGATGAAAACAAACGTAAAGAAATTTATTACGAATATCAGCGAATTGCCTCGGAACAGTTACCGTTTATCCATTTAGTAGAGCGGTTGAACCTGCAAGCCGTGCGCGATCGCTTCACCGGCATTAAGTACAATGCTCTAGGTGGCCCATTCTGGAATCTTTACGAACTCAAAGTAACTAATTAGTCAAGAGTTCAGTCGTCAGTGAATAGCCTGACAACTGATAACTAATAACTGAAAAATGAAAAATGACCGAAGAAAAAGCTTTGCGATCGCTTCTAGAAGCGGTTGCCCATGGTAATGTAACGCCAGATGTGGCATTAGGCAAACTCAAAGACTTAGCTTATGAACCTGTAGGTGAGTTTGCCAAAATTGACCATCACCGTAGCCTCAGAACTGGTTTTCCCGAGGTTATCTGGGGCCTTGGCAAAACTTCTGAGCAAATCGCTCAAATTATGGAAGTGATGCGCCTGCGTAACTCAGTAGTCATGGCGACTCGCATTGAACCACTAGTTTACGCGGCAGTGCAACAAAAGGTTAGAGGTTTGCGGTACTATGAGTTGGCGAAAATTTGTGCGATCGCTCCTTTGGTAATTGAACCCCAATTTGCAGGTATAATTAGTATTCTCTCTGCCGGCACTGCCGATTTACCTGTAGCTGAAGAAGCAGCAGTTACCGCTGAACTATCTGGTTTTCAAGTCCAACGCCTCTGGGATGTCGGCGTTGCCGGAATTCACCGTTTACTAAATAATCGCCACATCATTGAGTCAGCATCTGTGTTGATTGTCGTAGCAGGGATGGAAGGTGCTTTACCCAGCGTCGTAGCTGGTTTGGCAGATTGTCCCGTGATTGCTGTTCCCACCAGCGTCGGTTATGGCGCAAGTTTTGGTGGGTTAGCACCATTATTGACAATGCTTAACTCTTGTGCTGCGGGAGTAGGGGTTGTGAATATCGATAATGGCTTCGGTGCAGCAGTTTTAGCAGGGCAAATTTTACGGACAGCGGATAAATTAAAGAGGTTGAGCTAGAAATGAGTACGCTTTAAGAGTCAACCTCTGTAATCTTAATTTGCTCAATCTGTTCTACCGATAACCCTGTCACTCTCGCTACCACATCAACAGATACTCCCTCGCGTAAAAGATTTATCGCAACACGGTGAACGCCTTCTTCAATACCTTCGGCTCGACCTTCGGCTCGACCTTCGGCTCGACCTTCTTCTCGACCTTCTTCTCGACCTTCTTCCTTAGCTTCAGCTTTGAGTGCTTGATAAGTTACTGATTCTTGCATAAGTTCTTTTCGCAGCAACTGTTGAATAATATCTTTATCTAATACTAGCCCAGCGAGAATATACGCTGATGCTGTGACATTACTTTGGATACGTTGGTCGCTAATGCTAGAAATTTCTTGAGCCACCTGCCTTAATGTTTCAGTACGGTTTTTTGTATTACTTAATACTGCAAATGGTAACAATCCTGAACATTGTAAGAATACGTTTGTTGGTTGTTCCCAAAGACGAATAACTTGGAAACGGTGAATAGTTTCTTCGAGGGTGAATGTAGTCTCATGCACCAATTCTGAATCAGTTTTTTGCAGATAAATTACCACTTGGTGCATTCGCTTGTGAGGAAAACGGCGATACACGCGTAAGCGGTAGTCAAGCATCCGAAAAGGAATATTTGCTTGAGGCTGAGTTTGAAATTCCAGATGCAGTACGACTTCATCGGATTGAAGTAGTATTAATGCATCAGCACGAATCGGCTCTAGAGAGAGTTCGGAGGGACTTAACTTAGTTAAAGTTATGGGTTCCCCTAATAGCCAGGTGGCAAAATCACTGGCAAAAGTTTCTACAAGAAATTTGCATACATTATCAAACATAAGAGGATTTTATCAAGTAGCGGTACGATAGTTGCTTTCAATAGCTTTGATTTCCAGTAGTTTTTTACTGGACATGTTCTACAAGTAGAGGTTATGACATAAAGGTCTTTTCGAGAATTATGTATGAACTACTACAGTGATTTGATATCTCAGTTACTTTGGCATTTGCCTGTAAACTTAACTTGGCTGGCCCAAACAATTCACGATCCAAACGTTGTAGGCCAAATTCAAAAAACTTGGAGTCACTTTGTCCAAACAGGTCAAGTTTGGGCCCTATTGATTGGTTTGGTCATTGGCTATATCATTCGGAATCTTACCAGCTACGGTTGATGTTTGTGGGAATGGGGAAATCAAAAGAGGCAGAGAAGCAGGGTGCGGGGAGCAAGGGGGAGATGTATGTGTAATCTTCCCCCTGCTCCCTGCTCCCTGCTCCCCCAGTCCCCAGTCCTCATTACCCCTAATCCCCAGTCCCTCATCTATGACCAAAGAACAAACTTGGAGTCAGCGATTTGAATCAGCGTTACATCCGGCGATCGCTCGTTTTAACGCTAGTATAAATTTTGATATTGAATTAATTGAGTATGACCTCACTGGTTCTTGGGCCCATGCCAAAATGCTTGCTCATACGGGTATTATTTCCCCTGAAGAAGGAGAGCAGCTAATTGCAGGTTTAGAACAAATTCGCCAAGAATACCGCCAAGGAAAATTTCACCCTGGTATCGATGCTGAAGATGTCCACTTTGCAGTGGAACGGCGATTGACAGAAATTGTTGGCGATGTGGGTAAAAAACTGCACACCGCGCGATCGCGTAATGACCAAGTAGGCACAGATACTAGACTTTATCTGCGCGACCAAATCGCACAAATTCGCCACAAATTGCGGGAATTTCAAACTGCCTTAATAGATATAGCCGAACAGCACGTAGAAACCCTAATTCCTGGATATACCCACCTCCAACGCGCCCAACCCTTGAGTTTAGCCCACCATCTTTTGGCATACTTTCAAATGGCGCAACGTGACTGGGAACGTCTGCAAGATGTTTCTCGCCGCGTGAATATCTCGCCACTGGGTTGTGGTGCTTTGGCAGGAACTACTTTCCCTATCGACCGCCACTACACAGCCGAACTCTTGAAATTTGACAATATATATGCTAATAGCCTTGATGGAGTGAGCGATCGCGACTTTGCGATCGAATTCCTTTGTGCTGCTAGCTTGATTATGGTACACCTCAGTCGTCTTGCAGAAGAGGTAATTCTTTGGTCGTCTGAAGAATTTCGCTTTGTCACCCTAAAAGATAGCTGTGCTACTGGTTCCAGCATCATGCCCCAAAAGAAAAACCCCGACGTACCCGAATTGGTGAGGGGTAAAACGGGACGCGTATTTGGGCATCTCCAAGCTTTGTTGGTGATTATGAAGGGTTTACCCTTGGCATACAACAAAGACCTGCAAGAAGATAAAGAAGGTCTATTTGATAGCGTTAACACAGTCATAGCTTGCCTAGAAGCTATGACAATTTTGTTAACAGAGGGCTTAGAATTTCGTACTCAGCGCCTAGCAACAGCAGTAACAGAAGACTTTTCCAACGCCACCGATGTTGCAGATTATTTAGCATCACGGGGCGTTCCTTTCCGCGAAGCTTACAATATAGTCGGTAAAGTGGTTAAAACCTCCATTGCCACAGGTAAACTTTTAAAAGATTTGACGTTAGAAGAGTGGCAACAACAGCATCCAGCATTTGCAGCAGATATTTATGAGGCGATATCTCCCCGTCAAGTTGTAGCTGCACGCAACAGTTACGGTGGTACTGGTTTTACACAAGTATATCAAGCACTACTTGCAGCCCATAAATTGCTTGAAGGGACTGATTAGGGACTGGGGACTGGGGACTGGGGACTGGGGACTGGGGACTGGGGACTGGGGACTGGAGGCTGGGGACTGGGGACGCGGGGACGCGGGGACGCGGGGACGCGGGGAATAATTAATGACAAATGACAGATGACAATTCCCTATTCCCTATTCCCTATTCCCTATTCCCTATTCCCTATTCCCTATTCCCTATTCCCTATTCCCTATTCCCTATTCCCTATTCCCTATTCCCTATTCCCTATTCCCTATTCCCTATTCCCTATTCCCTA
>JAHHHC010000069.1 GCA_019359515.1 Desmonostoc vinosum HA7617-LM4
TTCCCCAAATAAACAAGGGCGTACAAATGCACGCCCTGTATAAAATAGTCAAAGAGTAAAAATTTTAATAGGTAACTTACTCAGCATCAATTGCTGCTGCGCCTTCATCTTCTTCACTCTTCGGTGGTCGTTGTTGGAACCTTCTTTGCATTCTTCCTGTGGTAGTTCGTTTACGAAACTTTCGGGCATATGCCTGGTTCCGTAGCGCCTTTTCTTTTTTCGGGTTACGGCGCTTAGCCATGTTCACCTCATTAATAAACAACAAAAACTGGCAACTAGGCATCGCTTGGGCAATATCAGCTACCAATAATCTTGATACACTTTTGGCCTAGTGCAGCAATCAAATCGCTTTAATCAGCATATAATCCTACCGCATTCAAATTGGCTATGTCAAGACTATCTTGCGATCGCTTCATCTTTTGTCAATGTTTGCAAACAAATCATTTGCACTAATAGTTAGCTGTATTTGAGGATATGTGAAGTACCCCGCATTGCAAATTGAGAATTGTTTATTTGTGGGGATTATATTTTAACTTTTTAAAATAGTAAATTCTAAATTAATTTAAAATTACTATACGATTTTTTGAAGTATCTGCTTCAATACGTATCTAATACTGCTTTGGAAAACGCTAACCTAGTCCCAAACTGAAAAAATCCCTAATTTGATAAATTTTATGTATATAGAAGTACAGTTAGATTATTTTAACTAGATGTTAGAATTAACAAGATTCTACGAAAAACGCTAGAATAAATTCCCAGTCCATCGACATTTTTGTATAAAATGGGACTCAACTAAAATTTATGAGTTGAGATGATGTTAAGTGCTGGGAAACTATAAGAATACAACACAAATATTTTTGACGCTTGAACCTTTTTGCTTTTTTTGCGGCATTTGTCCAATCTACCCGTAGCTTATGGCGCGTTGGGCAAACGGTATTGGGTATAATATTTCGTCATCCCATTACTGGTACTAGTATTATCCCAATTTTACCCGATGGTCGGATTGTCCTAATCCGGCGACGTGATGATGGTCTTTGGGCATTGCCTGGAGGGATGGTGGACTGGGGAGAAGATATTCCCAGTACGGTTTGTCGAGAATTGATGGAGGAAACAGGATTAGAATTGGTGAGTATTCGCCGTTTAGTTGGAGTTTACTCCTCACCAGACCGTGACCCTCGAATCCATTCGATTTGCATTGTGGTTGAAGCCCAAGTGCAAGGAAATATGGAGGTGGAGGACACTCTGGAGGTTTCGGAAATTCAAGCTTTTTTTCCTAATTCTCTACCTCCTGGAAAAATGTCTCACG
Organism: Desmonostoc vinosum HA7617-LM4; assembly: GCA_019359515.1. Taxonomy (GTDB): domain Bacteria; phylum Cyanobacteriota; class Cyanobacteriia; order Cyanobacteriales; family Nostocaceae; genus Desmonostoc; species Desmonostoc vinosum. The sequence goes on from JAHHHC010000069.1 coordinate 1,307, forward strand.
ATCACACTCGGCAGTTGCAAGACTATTTAAATGGTTTGACAACACTGGCATAATAATATTTAAAATTTTGTCATTGGTGATTTGTCCTTTTTTCTTTGCGAATGACCAATGACTAGTAACTATTAATTAATCTGCCAAAAACTAATTGATAAATGTCAGCCTTAAACTAGCGCTTTTAGGCGCGGAAACAATGAATATAAAAAATACCTTTTTTCCTGTTCCTCTTCTTTTGTCAAAGACGCTGCGCGAACGGGTGACGCTCCTAACGTCGCTAACGCCGCGCTAACGCCAGTCCCCCAGATGCTTCGAGGACTCGCTCTAAGCGAAGCTATGCCGCAGGCTTTACGCTGCGCTAACGTGACGGAGACCGTCAAGACGAGGGCTGGTCTCACCTGTTCCCTATTCCCTATATTTGTTAAAAGATGGATACGCTATTTCGGAACTCCCGGAGAAAGCTTTCTCAAGGGCTATTATTCTGGCGTGAAGTGGGTGAGAGGATTCCTGTAATTTTTTTGCATGGTGCTTGGAATAATAGCAGTCAATGGTTATCTGTGATGGAGTCTATTTCGCAAGATTGCCATTGTTTTGCACCCGATTTATTAGGGTTTGGTGAATCGGAAAAACCTAATATCCATCATTCAATAGATTTACAAGTTGAATGTTTAGCAGAGTTTCTGCAAGCTGTGAAGCTAGAAAAAGCTTATTTAGTAGGGCATTCCCTTGGAGGTTGGGTTGCTGCTAGCTTTGCTCTCAAGTATCCTGAGCAAGTCTATGGTGTAGTGTTGCTAGCACCGGAGGGTGTAGAGATAGAGGGACAAGAACAGTATTGCCAGAAAATGCGGCAATTAGTAAATTATTCACCATTAGTAGTTAAACTATTAAAGTTGCTGAGTCCTTTGACTAAAGTTTTCGGTTGGCGTGAACAAATTAGTCAGGACTTACAACTGCGTCAGGAACTATTACAATATCCAATTGCTTGCAGATTACTTTTCAACAGGAAGCAACCAGAAATTGAAGCGGAGTTATTACAAAAACGATTGTATTTAATGGAAGCTCCAGTTTTAATTTTACAAGGTGGTCAAGATACACCTGATGCTTTAGCTAGGAGTAAGGCTTATTCTTTCCTGACTTCAAAAGCTGAGTTAAAAATGATTGCTCATGCAGGAAATGACCTACCAGAGTCTTGTGCTGGGGTTGTAGCTGAAGATATTCAAGAGTTTATTAAGGGGTTTCATAAAGTTTCACCTTAAACTAACAATCTGACTGGTTAATTTTTTGGATTCCCCAAAAAATTAAATTTGATTCTACAATTAAATGTGCTGCGATTTCAGGATGCAGGGATTGAAGATAGTTTACTAGTAAAGTGCGATCGCCTCCTTTAATCGCAATTTTACTATGAGGAAATAAACGCCACCAAGCCTCAATAAAATCTTTAATTCCAGCTAATAAAGTGTAAATTATTCCACTTTGAATTGCCTCTGATGTATTGAGCGCAAAACGTGGAGGAAGAGATGCCAGGTTTTGGGGTTCTACAAATGGTAATTGTTCTGTTTTTTGATTGAGAGTCGCTAACTGTAAGCCTAACCCTGGTAAAATCGCCCCTCCTATCAGACATCGATTCGCATCTGCACATGTAAAAGTTATTGCTGTGCCAGCGTCAATCACTAAGATGGGAAAACCCCATGTTTGACCAGCACCCCATAAAGCCAAAGCACGATCAATTCCCAATGTGGGATACATACCCTTGAGTGGTATTTGGTCTAGGGTAATGACGTGAATATTGGGGTAAATTTGCCAAATTGCTGTTTGAGTGGGAACTACGGAGGCGAGGAAAAGAGGGGGAGATGGGGGGGATGGGGGAGATGAGGGAGATGAGGGAGATGGGGGGGATGGGCAAGTTGCTAATATCAATTCATTAAGTGTTTGATATTTGGCTAGCTGATTGATGACAGACTCAGGTAAATACTCTGTATCCCAAGTTAAATCAAGCATTTCGTCTCGAAATAAAGCCCAATGTAACCGAGAATTCCCAATTTCCAAAGCTAGCCAAACATTTTCTCTGCACACTCTGCGCCTCTACGGTTTTGTAGTTTTAAATTTCTTAACTTAACTATAGATTTTTTAATAAAATTTAACATTCAACACGTGTAACAATAAAGTTAGAGGAATAAATACTCAAAATGTTAAGGAGAGAAGTTATGGTAGCGCTCACCGAAAAAACTGCAAAAAGGCTCACCATACAGACTGTGGAAATTGCTGAGAAGACAACGGCAATTCGCTCATTGGATTGGGATCGCGATCGCTTCGATATTGAGTTTGGTCTCCAGAATGGAACTACTTACAACTCATTTCTGATTCGCGGTGAGCAAACAGCCTTAGTCGATACCTCTCACGAAAAGTTTCGCCAACTATATTTTGATACCCTTACAGGACTAATCAACCCAACAGAAATTAATTACTTAATCATCAGTCACACCGAGCCAGACCACAGCGGTTTAGTTAAAGATTTGCTACAGATGGCTCCAGATGTCACAGTTGTTGGTTCTAAAGTCGCAATTCAGTTTCTTGAGGATTTAGTGCATCAGCCGTTTAAACGGCGGATTGTCAAAAATGGCGATCGCTTGGATTTGGGTAACGGTCATGAATTTGAATTTGTGATTGCACCGAATTTACACTGGCCTGATACTATCTTTAGCTTCGACCATAAAACCCAAATTCTCTACACCTGCGATGCTTTCGGAATGCATTATTGTTCAGATAGCACCTTTGATGAAGACTTAAAAACTATTGAAGCAGATTTTGAATACTATTATGAGTGCCTGATGGGGCCGAATGCGCGTTCTGTACTATCTGCCCTTAAACGTATGGGCGAACTACCAACTGTCGGCATGATTGCTACAGGACACGGGCCATTATTATACCATAATGTTGTCGAACTGACTGGACGCTATCGCAAGTGGAGCCAAACCCAAGCCAAAGCAGAAACAGCGGTTGGGATATTTTACGTTTCCGAATATGGGTATAGCGATCGCCTAGCGCAATCAATAGCCAACGGTGTTAGCAAAACTGGTGTTGGTGTAGAGATAGTAGACTTAGGCGGAGTCGTTGACTTACAAGAGTTGCGGGAACTAGTTAGCCGCTGTACCGGATTGGTAGTTGGGATGCCCCCTGCTTCTGGTTCTGCTAACATCCAAGCAGCACTCAGTACCATCTTAGGGTCAGCTAAAGAAAAGCAAGCTATCGGCGTATTTGAAACCGCAGGTGGAGATGACGAACCAGTAGACCCTTTAATGAGTAAATTTCGTAACTTAGGTTTGATAACAGCATTTCCAGCGATTCGGATTAAACAAACGCCTACAGAAAATATTTATAAACAATGTGAAGAAGCAGGAACAGACATAGGACAATGGGTAACACGCGATCGCAGCATCAAAGCGATGAAATCCTTGGGTGCTGACCTCGACAAAGCACTAGGTAGACTCAGCGGTGGGTTGTATATTATTACCGCCAAAAAAGGTGATGTTTCCAGCGCTATGTTAGCATCATGGGTGAGTCAAGCCAGTTTCAAACCCTTGGGATTATCCATTGCAGTAGCGAAAGACCGGGCAATTGAATCATTAATGCAAGTAGGCGATCGCTTTGTACTCAACGTCTTAGAAGAAGGCAACTACCAAAAACTCATGAAACACTTTTTAAAGCGGTTCGCCCCTGGTGCAGATCGTTTTCAAGGTGTTAGAACCCAAGCAGCCCAAAACGGTGCCCCCATTCTCACCGATGCCTTAGCCTACATCGAGTGTGAAGTCATCAGCAGAATGGACTGTGGTGACCACTGGGCAGTGTATAGCACAGTTTATGCCGGACGAGTATCTGACCCAGACGCTTTAACAGCTGTCCACCATCGTAAGGTTGGAAATCACTACTAAGTGAGGGAGTGGGGAGTAGGGAGTAGGGATTAGGGGGAGCATGGGAGGCAAGGGGAGCAGGGGAAGAATAAATAATTACGAATTCCCCAATCCCCAGTCCCCAATCCCCAGTCCCCAATCCCCAGTCCCCAGTACCCAGTCCCCAATCCCCAACAAAGCCATGCTACAAAACAAACCCCGTGACGTTCAGGTCTATCCCATTGCTACAGATACAAGAGTACTGCGATCGCGCAGTTGGACAAGGCTCAGATTTGAAATTGAATATGCTCTTGCTAAAGGTACAACTGCAAATTCCTATTTAATTGAAGGCGATAAAGTTGCGCTGATTGACCCTCCAGGGGAGACGTTTACACAAATTTATCTCGAAGCGTTGCAGCAACGTTTTGATGTCAAACAGTTAGATTATGTGATTTTGGGACATGTCAATCCCAACCGGGCGACAACTTTAAAAGCTTTGCTAGAAATCGCGCCTGAAATCACCTTTGTGTGTTCCAATCCAGGGGCGATTAATTTGCGTGGGGCACTAGAAAATCCAGATTTGCCAATTATCGTCATGCGTGGCGATGAAACTTTGGATTTAGGTAAAGGACATGATTTGCAATTTATTCCTACACCTAACCCCAGATATGCAGATGCGCTTTGCACTTACGACCCACAAACAGAAATTCTCTACTCAGATAAAATATTTGGGGCGCATGTTTGTGGTGATCAGATATTTGATGAAGGCTGGGAAGTCTTCAATGAAGATCGACGCTATTATTTTGATTGTCTCATGGCTCCCCATGCCCGACAAGTTGAGACAGCATTGGATAAACTTGCAGATTTGCCCGTGCGAATGTACGCCACTGGGCACGGGCCTTTAGTACGCTACGGTTTAATCGAACTGACCAAAGCTTATCGAGAATGGAGTCAACAGCAGACATCTGCTGATACAACAGTAGCGTTGATCTATGCATCAGCTTACGGCAATACAGCTACCTTAGCTCAAGCGATCGCTCGTGGGATTACAAAAGCGGGTGTTGCAGTAGAATCAATCAATTGCGAGTTTGCTGATCTAGAAGAAATTCGTGGTGCTGTCGAAAAATCCGCTGGCTTTGTCATCGGTTCACCTACCCTTGGCGGACACGCACCCACACCCGTGCAAACCGCTTTAGGGATTGTCCTATCCACCGCGACTAATAATCAACTTGCTGGTGTCTTTGGTTCATTTGGCTGGAGTGGGGAAGCGGTTGATTTAATCGAAGGCAAACTCAAGGATGCTGGCTATCGGTTTGGTTTTGATCCTATTCGCGTCAAATTCAAACCCAACGATGTCACCTTACAGTTATGTGAAGAAGCGGGAACCGATTTCGCCCAAGCATTAAAGAAAGCGAAAAAAGTGCGATCGCAAAGTGTTCCTGCTACTAGTGTAGAACAAGCTGTTGGTAGACTTGTTGGTTCACTGTGCATTGTCACAGCCAAGCAAGGCGATATATCCAGTGCTATGTTAGCTTCTTGGGTATCTCAAGCCAGTTTTAATCCCCCTGGTTTAACTATCGCCGTTGCTAAAGACAGGGCTGTAGAAACTTTGACACACTCAGGTAACAAATTTATCCTCAATATCCTCAAAGAAGGTAATCACTTAGGGTTAATGAAACACTTCCTAAAGCCTTTTGGGCCAGGACAAGACCGATTTGCTGATGTTGCTGCTCAAGAAACTGAAAATGGCACTCCTGTACTTGCTGATGCTTTAGCATACCTTGAATGTTCAGTGCATACCCGCATGGAATCTGGCGACCACTGGCTTGTATACGCAACAGTAGATGATGGCAAAGTGCTAAATCAAGATGGCGTCACAGCGGTGCATCATCGCAAGTCAGGCAGTCATTATTAAATAATTCGTAATTCGTAATTCGTAATTCGTAATGACGCTCCTTCGTCGCTACCGCTAACGCTAACGTAATTCGTAATTAATTGAGGAATGGGGGATTGGGGAATTCGTAATTATTTATTCTTTCTCTGCTCCCCCTGCCTCCCCTGCCGCCTACTCCTCATTCTTCAGAGAGTGAAACTTATTGCACAGCTTATATCTAAAGGTTCTATCGAGTTTTCGATAAATTCCCTAGTCTAAATCTTGGAGTTGATTTCAGCACAGGGGAAAACTTTATATGACAACTAATCTATCTAATAATATCAACAAGGATATCAATGGATCGCTTGTGACTGGTATTCTTTTGATTATCTTCGGAATTGTTGCGATCGCTATACCTGCTATTTCAACAATTTTCGCTGAAACTTGGTTTGCTTTAATCCTGATATCTTCTGGATTTGCCAAGCTAGTTTACGCTACTCAAACACGCCAGCAGGGCGGCTTCATTTGGAAGCTGCTGTTAAGCGGACTTTACGTTGCCACTGGTGTAATGTTGTTCATTTATCCTCGCACAGGTATCTTGACGCTAACTCTGTTGTTAGGCAGCTTTTTGTTGACTGAAGGCGTATTCGAGCTGATTTTAGCTTTCCGCTTGCGCCCACAACAAAACTGGGCTTGGGTATTGGGTGATGGCATCATCACTCTCATATTGGGTGCGATGATTTGGTTTCAATGGCCCTTTAATGCACCTTGGCTGATTGGCACTTTGGTAGGTGCTAGCGTTCTCTTCACTGGCATCTCCAGAGTTATGCTATCGCTCAATACGCGTTCCTTCTTAAAAGGATCTGACTCTGCTGCTTAATAGACCTTTAGTTTCCCACGCCAGTTTGCACAACGGGTGGCTTCCCGCAGGGTAGCGACTGGCGTTTAAGTAATTCGTAATTCGTAATGACGCGACGCTCCTGTGTCGCTCTAAGCGAAGCTATGCCGTAGGCTTTACGCTAACGCTATCGAGGACTCGCTCTAAGCGAAGCTATGCCGCAGGCTTTACGCTGCGCTAACGTAATTCGTAATTAAAAATCCAGGTTTTTTGGAATACATGACTTTTTTCCCTTGACAATCTACACAACAGAAATGTCATACTTGCGTTAGTCCTAATAGAAGCCCCATCTAAAACACAAAAATCTAGGTTTTTTGAGATACATGACTTTTTTCCCTTGACAATCTACACAACAAAAATGTCATACTTGCGTTAGTCCTAATAGATCTCTCCCTTACCTAAACACCATAGTTTTGAAACTCTCTCACCTGCTAAACTAACGCCAAGCTAATAAAAATTCCCAGTCTGATTTTTATGCTTTAACATAAGTATTTGATACTACTAAAATTAAAAGCTAAGACAAAAAAGTCCTTCATTTTACTGGATTGTCACGTTTCTCCTCACGATAGATGTCAGCAAGCTACAAGATATTTATACTAAGAACTATAGTAGTTATATAATGTGATAAATCGTCTACTTCTTGATAAGTAGAACGGTGAGAAATTGTTTAGTTTTATTAGAAAACTAGTAATTTTTAACAAGGAAAATTGCTGTTAGATAGCTGATTAACTCTCGCAGTTTACCATTAGTCATAAACATAAAAAAATTGCTTGGTAAAAAACGGCTGTTTAACCCCAAAAGTCCCTCAATAGGATAGAAATAAATGATTTTGGACAAAAATAAGCCGCATGAACAGGCAAAAACATTATACTCTCCAATTACTAGCCAAGTAATTAATATTGGGTCAGTGAAATACTATTTTTTTCATAAATTAAAGTTATTGATTCCTGGCTTACTGGGTATAGGGCTATTGACCGCTAGTTGCGGCTCGTTACCTAAAGAATCAGCCAAGGCACAATCTCAGCGTGCTGATAGTGAACAAGGCAATAAAGCCAAGGCTGTAGATGTAGCGATCGCTCGCACTAGTTTATTGGAAAAACAACCAGATTATACAGGTACAACAACACCATTTCAAACAGTATCACTGCGATCGCAAGTAGAAGGGCGACTGTTAGCCTTAAACCTCGATGTTGGAGATACAGTTAGCCGGGGACAGCTAGTTGGACAGTTAGACGATGCCCTGTTGTTGACAACATTAAGACAAGCAGAAGCTGAACTCGCAGCTCTCAAATCAGAAGTAGCCAGAGCAACGGCACAAGTAAGCAACGCCCGTGCAGAAGTAGAAAGATTGCGGCTACAACTAGTACAAGCTCAAGCCGATTCCCAACGCCAGCAGAAATTGTTCAAAGAAGGAGCGATAGCCGAACAAACTGCCCAGCAAGCAAGTACTCAGACGCAAACAGCAGCGCAGGCACTACGGGCGGCGCAAGAGCAAGTCCGTACAGAACAGCAAGCCGTCGCCGCTGCTCAAGGTAGAGTATTTGCCCAACAGGCTTTAGTTGCCCAAGCCAAAGAGCGCCGCTCCTATACGCGTTTGACATCCCCAATTAATGGCGTAGTCACACAAAAAGTCATAGAACCAGGTAATCTACTACAAACAGGTAGCGAAGTCCTGAAAATTGGCGACTTGAACCGAGTCAAGGTCATCGTGCAAGTTTCCGAAAGAGAAATAGCATTAGTTCAAGTTGGGCAATCTGCACAAGTGCGTTTAGATGCTTTACCCAATCAAACATTAGTGGGGAGAGTGACGCGCATTTCTCCCGCTGCGGATGCAACCGCTCGTTTACCTTACATACCCGTAGAGATAGTAATTCCCAACAATCAAGGAAAAATTGGTAGTGGATTGCTGGCACGGGTAAATTTTGCCAACCAAACACTACAGCAAGTAGTGGTTTCCCAAACAGCTATTCAAGAATTAGCAACAGCACAAACAAATAATAAAGCTGTCGAGCAGAGAAATCAGAGAACCGAGTTACAACAGCATACTGGCACAATATTTGTAGTCAAAGACACAGAAGGTAACAATAAGGTAACAGCACGTGCTGTGACTCTGGGGAAAAAAGCTGATGGCAAAGTGGAAATTTTATCTGGTTTGCAACAGGGAGAGCGCTATGTTGTTCGTAGCGGTCAGCCTCTAAAAGATGGGGACACTGTACGTCTATCAATTCTTTCCGAAACATCTTCCACAGGCAATTCAAAATGACGTTTGAGTTTTTCATTTTGCATTTTTAATTGGAATAGAGTGACAGTAATGCAGCAAGTAAACAACGGTGGCGGATTTAGTATCAGCGCCATATCAATTCGTCAGCATATCGGCACACTCATGCTTACCCTAGCAGTGATAGTACTAGGTGTATTTTTTATCGTTAAACTACCTGTAGATTTACTACCATCAATTACTTATCCTCGAATTGGTGTGCGGATACAAGCACCTGGCATTTCCCCTGATGTAGCAATTGATGAAGTCACAAGACCTTTAGAAGAAGCTTTTACAGCTACCGAGGGTGTCATACAAGTTTTTTCCCAAACTCGTGAAGGACAGGTCAGCTTAGATTTGTATTTTCAACCGGGAGGAAATATTGACCAAGCCTTAAACGATGCCACAGCTGCTTTTAACAGAGCTAGAAGCACACTGCCAGACACCATCGAAGAACCTCGCTTATTTAAAGTTGATCCTTCTCAGTTACCCGTTTATGAATTTGCATTAACTTCGCCTTCCCTAGAAGGAGTTGATTTGCGTGTTTTTGCGGAAGAAGAACTAGCACGGGAACTAGGTGTAGTACCAGGTGTAGCAGGGGTGGATGTATCAGGAGGAGTTCAAGAAGAAGTTAGGGTCAATATTGATTTAGACCGCTTGCAAGCTTTGGGTGTAGGTTTAACGGATGTTTTAGACGAACTGAGAGACCGCAACCAAGACATTTCTGGCGGTCGGATTTTGGGACAAAATTCTGAGCCATTAACCCGCACCGTCGGCCGTTTCCAAAATGCCAACCAAATCAAAGACCTCTCCTTTGAAGTTTCTTCCTCCTCATCTTCCTCATCTTCCTCATCCCCCACCCCCAACCGCCGCGTCTACCTACGGGATTTTGCTGAAGTTATTGATGGTTCAGAACAACAACGGATATACGTTTTACTCAATGGGGAACAAGCTGTAAAAGTCAGTATTCAAAAGCAACCAGATGCTAATACGATCGCCGTTGTTGATGGTGTAAAAAAGCGTCTGGAAGAACTGCGTAACTCTGGTGTAATTACTGAAGGAACAGTGATCACGCCCACTTTGGATGAGTCGCAATTTATCCGCAACTCTATCCTGAATGTTACCAGTTCTGGATTAATTGGCACATTATTAGCTGCGATCGCCGTTCTTTTATTTCTTGGTTCCCTACGACAAACTTTTATTATTGTTCTTGCCATTCCCTTAGCCACTTTAGCTGCCATCATCTTGATGGGGCTATTTGGCTTATCCCTTAACGTTTTCAGCTTGGGTGGTTTGGCTTTGGGTGTGGGGATTGTGGTGGATAACTCCATCGTGATGTTGGAGAACATTGCCGAAGGTGCCGGCATGACTCCTGGCAAAGATACCAAAACCCGCTTGAGTCAGCAACAACTAATTTCTCAGGCTGAACAAAGTAGTCAGGAAGTAGAATCAGCTTTGGTTGCTTCTACCAGTACCAACTTGGTAGCCGTGTTACCGTTTTTGCTGATTGGTGGTTTTATTGCCCTGCTATTCAATGAACTAATTCTTACCATTAGCTTTTCCGTGGCAGCTTCGATTTTGATTGCCGTTACCGTCGTGCCAATGCTGGCTTCTCGGATGTTGGCATGGCGATTTTCCAGTCGCTTAAGCCAATTTTGGCTACTGCGAGAATTTAATCGTCGCTTTGATGCTTCTACCAGGGGATATGGGAGATTTTTAGCTGGGGTGTTGCGCTGGCGGTTAGTCACGGTAGCGATCGCACTTGTATTGTTTGGGGGTAGTAGTCTATGGATGGCTCCCCAAATTCCCCAAGAAATTCTCCCCCGCATTAACACCGGACAAGCCAACTTAAACGCCCAGTTTCCCCCCGGCACACCCCTAGAAACGAACCGTAAAGTCATGGCTGCGGTGGATGATATTCTCCGCAAACAACCAGAAACAGAATACGTGTTTTCCACATCTGGCGGTGCCCTTTTTAGCAACGTTACCAACGCTAATCCTTTACGGGGTACCAGCAACATCACCCTAAAACCAGGTACAGATGTCGAAGCTTATGTCGAACGAGTTACTCAAGAGTTTGACAAGCTGAATTTAGCAGGAATTCGCTTACGTCTGGCTCCTGGTCAAGTGCGGGGTTTAATTCTCAATAACTCTCCGGTACGTGGTGCTGATGTTGACCTGATTCTTCAGGGTAATAACACCAGTGTTTTAGAGAAAGCTGGTCACCAGGTGTTAGCAGCTTTGGAAGAGCAAGTTACTTCGGTAAGATTTCGTCCCGATGCTGATGATCGCCAACCAGAAGTTCAAATTATTCCTGATTGGGAAAGAGTTGCCGCTTTGGGGCTAAATACTACAGACATCGGAGAAACGATTCAAACTGCGATCGAAGGGAGTATACCAACTCAATTGCAACGTGGCAACCGTTTAGTTGATGTCCGCGTGCAGTTGGATGAAGCATCGGTGCAAACACCTTCTCAATTGGAGAGGTTGCCCTTGTTTGTAGAAAATAATCGCCAAGTAAGATTGAGTGATGTTACCAAAATTGTAGAAGCTCAAGCTCCTGGAGAAATTCAACGCATCAACCAGCGTCAGGTTTTCTTAATTGCTGGCAGTTTGACTGAGGGAGCTAGCCTTAGTAGTGCTTTAGCCCAAGTGAATACGGCAATGGCTAGTATAGATTTGCCTGAAGGTGTGAGCGTATTACCTAGTTCCGCAGCTGAATCTAATCGGCAATTGCAAAGCTCTCTGCAACTATTAGGTGGATTAGCTACCTTTTTAGTTTTTGTGGTGATGGCGGTACAATACAATTCTTTGGTTGACCCATTGGTAATTATGTTTACAATCCCACTAGCATTAGCTGGGGGTGTTTTTGGACTTTATATTACTCAGACTGCTATTGGTGCGACGGTGATAGTCGGCGCAGTATTACTGGTGGGTATTGTGGTCAACAACGCCATCATTATGGTGGAATTGGCCAATCAAATTCTAGAACGGGAACAGGTTGACCGCAAAACGGCGATTTTAAAAGCTGCCCCACAACGGTTACGTCCAGTATTAATGACTACTATTACTACTGTTTTAGGGATGTTTCCGCTGGCGTTGGGAATTGGGGAAGGTTCGGAGTTTTTGCAACCATTGGGTGTAGTGGTGTTTTCTGGTTTGTCTCTGGCAACAGTGTTAACGCTGTTTATTATTCCTTGTTTTTATACGCTGTTGCACGATTTATTGGGTGGGAGTTGGACGAAGCCGATGTCAGTATGGTTGAGGGGATGGAGGAAAGGGTTTGGCGATTCGCGTTCTAGAGTTGGGATGCCTAAATTATTTTTACGAACCGCCAAGGACGCTAAAGACACCAAAGAGAAGAAAGAGATTGATAAAATCTAGATATTAAGCTCCTAATTAGAGCTTTGTAAGAAAATTAGAGCTTTATTGCTGGTGTTATCTCGGAGCTTTTTCTTTTTTTAACCGTTTACTACAGATTCTTTAAAGTTTCGCGAATTTAGAGGTGGTAGTGTTTTATAAGTTGACAAAGGCTAAGTGAAGATCGTCTAAATAGACCGGGTTTTTACTGAAAAGGTAGGATAAAGGTTTTATCCGTGATATTCCCGTTGCCGAGTCAGAAACAATACAAAACCAAAGGATCAAGAGAATGCGTCTGAGAAAGCTAGTCAGCTATGGGATTTTTGTCCTGGTGTTCGTCATTGGGTTCGGTTTCACGACAGTTGCCCGTGGTAATGGTAATAGCTATCCACCCCCAATTCCCCAGGTAACGTTCGCCCAACAAACTAGCGATCTCATGCTCAGCACGTTGTTCGCAGCACTGACGCAGGAATTTGACGAAACTACGGTGGATAATGTAGAGCAGGGTAAGCAGTCTATCTCGCTGATATTTAATGATGAAAATAAGGATATGCGGTTGGTCGGTACTGTTGGCCCGTTGCGAGAAAACGATCGCCCTCGTGATGACTTCGAGCGTCAGGCAAACGCGCTAGCGTTGACGACAGGGGAGCCATTGACGTCAGTTCAGCGCGTGAGTGGTCAATGGTACTATCGACGCTCAGTTCCCTTGACCAACTTCAGAGCAGAGTGTGCGCTCTGCCACGCCAATTATCCAGCCGGCCCTACATCAGATAAGGTGGGTGCGCTCATGCTCAGAGTGCCGATTAGAAACTATTAGTTCTCGAAAAATTTCTGTTGCAAAAGGCGATCTGGTCAGTATGACTGCGATCGCCTTTTTGATTTCTCTTGTCAAAATCAGCATAAAATGCCAAAAAACCTGGTCATCACGACCAGGTTTTTGTGGGATATATTCCCCAGGCTAGTTATAGAAGTTCAGTATAAACCGCTTGTTCTGTTAATGACTACAACGTCTGGGTTAAAAGTTCCAGAAAATTACAACTTCATTATCTAGGGATGTGTAGCTTGCCGCCGTAGGCATCACTAATCCCAGAGAACCATGTAGACAAATATATACTACAAATGTATTATTGATATTAGTCTTAACTACAAATGCTACAAATTCGATGATCAGCAGATTCTCTTCAACCATTAGTAGTGTGATGCATTGCCAAACCAGCAGAGGTTTAGGCAGAGTTGTTGTGCTGTTTGCGTTTGAGGGAATATATTTGTTCGTAGGCGGTAAATCTGCAAGTCTTGATATTTTTGGAGCAATTGCCGGATGGCTGAATTTAGACCAACTTATTCAAAGCGGGAGGTGCAAGTGTTTGCTAGCACCGATATCAGGCAAAAAGTTGACCCCCGCTTTTGATAACCAGATGCGGGGGTTATTTTTTTAGGAGTGAATTAACGTATGGAAGCTCAGCAGCAAAGTCAGCAACCACACATATTACAAAACTCGGTAGTAGTGTTTTCCAAAAACTACCTACCACTGGCACGCATCAACATTAAACGCGCAATTGTGTTGTTAATCACGGGTCAGGCAGAGTCTTTGGATTTCAGCAATACGAAGCTTTGGGAAGTGCGTTCACCTAGTATCGTACTACAAGTGCCCGAACATATTCGTCTAACTGTTGGCAATCCTGAGCGGCACTGGAAAGTACCGCCTGTAAATCGGCGTGAGGTGTTAAAGCGTGATAACCATACCTGTCAATACTGCGGTAGCACTAAACGTCTCACGCTTGACCATGTAATCCCCCGCTCCAAAGGTGGACAACACAGTTGGGACAACGTTGTAACCGCATGTGAAAAGTGTAACTCAACTAAGAGCGATCGCTTACCTCACGAAACGGCAATGGTGTTGAAAACTAAGCCTAAAGCCCCAATTCACCCAGCAGTCGCATTTGCTGAACAATTCTGGAGCGCCCAACGCATCAGTGAGAGCGAGTAATTCACTTCCAACCTGATGAGCTTTTAAGTTGCATAGTTCAAACCGCTCTTAAGACGCGGGGACGCGGGGACACGGGGACGCAAAGATGTAATTTGAATGACGATTAGCTTACAACCATTAGATAACCTTGCTCTCTCACATCTTTAACTGGTTGCGGCGTAAAGCCTCCGGCATAGCTTCTCTACGAGACGCTACGCGGTAAGCGCAGCGATGCCCGCAGGGCTTTACGCTTAGAGCCTCGGAGTCCCCCACCATACATATTTACACCCAGTCCCCAGTCCCCAATCCCCAATCCCTTTTAAGATTGTGCGATTAACTCACGATACACTGTCAGTGTTTCTTGATGAACGCGGGCAACATTTAACCATGCGAGGTTTTGATTTGCTCGATTTTTCCACTCGTGTAGCATATCTGAATTGCTCAGTAGTTGCGATAAAACGTTGGCTAAAGCATTACTATCTTTTGCTGGCACTAACAAACCTGCCTGTCCATGTTCTAAGGCTTCAGGAATTCCGTCTACTTGAGTACCAATAATAGCTGTTCCAGCTTCTCTGGCTTCTGAAATGACCAAAGGGCAGGGGTCACGATGGGAAGCAAGGATAAATATGTCACAAGATTTTAAGTAGCGTTGAGGTTCTGGTTGAAAGTTTTCAAAATGAATGCGTCCCGCTACAGAAGTTGCCTGTGCTTGCGCCTCGAATAATTCTTTATCTGGCCCATTGCCGACAAGATAAAGATGAGCTTGGGGAAAATTTGGGGCAATTTGCTCAAAGGCAGTGATCAACTCAGCTATTCCTTTTCGTTTATACATTCCGGCTACGGTAGCGATCGCCGGTCGTTGTAATTCCAAAGCTTGGTATTCTTGTATTTGACGGGTGCGAGGACTACCTAAAGTGCCGTTGCAGATCACTACTAGCTTGTTCTCTGGGATACCACGTTTTACCATAGATGTGCGTACAGCCTGACTCACAGCAATCACTTTTTGGGCTAAACCCATTAGTAAACTGGCTCGCTGAAACTCGTTGTGTACTGTGGAAACCAAAGCATACTTGTGCGGATATCTGAGAATACGTGCTAACACGATTCCTGTCATCATATGGGCATGAACGATATCTGGTTGAAATTCTTTAGCGATCGCTCGATAACGCCTAGCTGCTTGAATTATACTTAGCGGTTTTCTGGTTTGGTCTAATTGATAGTGTTTGACACCATAAACAGCTAGTAATTCCTCGTATTTTCCACCAGCAGAAATTACCGCTACTTCATGACCAGCTTTTGCTTGTAGGCAAGCCAGATCCACAGCCACATTCACAATCCCGTTACCTATCTCTTGAATATGGTTTAAGATATGTATTATTCGCATTATGCCTGAAAAAACGTCAAAAATTCAGATAAGTAACTGAGTATATATAAACATCATCCCCAAGGTTATCGACAGCATTTTATGATTAGTTAGTAATGAATAAAACTCACTGTTAACTAATAAATAATCACAGTCTTAACCAGCTATTTATACCAATTCGCTATTTAGCAAATTAGATGCAGCAAAACTTTCCTGGTTTATATTTGTTGCCTGATTTTAGAGAATTGGTATTACTCTCTAAATACTGATTTGCAATAGACTGATCCGGAAGTTTGAAAATCTGTCTAGATCAGCGTTTTAAATTGACACTCTCCGGGCTAAAGCCACGGAGATTCTGTAATCTACCTTGTTACTTGCTCTAATAGGCTTTCGCCTAAAAGAGTAGCGGCAACGAGTCCTACAGCGTTACTTTGGACGTGCCCCGTCCTAACTTGTCTTGCAAGATTCAAAATGTTAATTGCTGCATTTTCATCCCTATGCAAACTACATCCACAACTGCAAACGTGGGTACGAGTTGATAGGGATTTTTTAACGATTACACCACAGTTTGAACATTTTTGTGATGTGTAATGTGGTGCTACGGCAACAGCTAACTTACCAAATTTACCAGCAAAATACTCAATCCATTGCCTAAACAAATACCAGCTAGCGTCAGCAATTGACTTAGCCAAACAATGGTTTCTGAGTAGATTACGCACTTGCAGGTTTTCATAGGCTACTAAGTCGTTAGACTTGCATACGTTACGCGCTATTCTCTTAGCGTGTTCATTCCGTTGCCTACTTATTCTTAGGTGCTTTCTGGCAAATATAGCTCTAGCTTTTTTACGTCCTGACGAACCTTTTTTCTTTTTGTAAATGCGTCTTTGAGCGTGTTTAACTGATTTTTCAATCTTTTTTAAAAACTTTGGATTAGCCTCTTGATGACCGTTAGAATCGGTGTAAAAACTTTCTAACCCAACATCTAAACCGATTTCATTACCTGTTGATGGTTGAATATTTGAAACTTCAACATCAATACAAAACTGACAGTAATAGCCATCGGCACGGCGTACCAATCTAACACGCTTAATTGTTTTAACAGGGTAAGTTTGAATATCCCACTTACCTAACAATTTTAACTCACCAATACCTTTTTTATCAGTTATGGTAATACGGCGTTTAGTTGGGTTTATTTTCCAGCCTGATGTCTTGTACTCAACTGAGCGATTATCATGCTGAAATCTTGGATACCCTTTTTTACCTGATACTTTCTTTTTGCAATTTTCGTAAAACCTTGATATTGCTAACCATGCTCTTTCGGCTGATGATTGCACCGCCATTGAATTTAAGTTAGCCACAAATTTAAATTCGTTGCGTAGTTCCGTTGAATACTTATTGAGCGCAAATCTATCAATTTTCGACTCTCTTGGTGCATCCATCCAATACCTCAAACACTTATTTCTAATGAATTGAGTTGTTTTGATAGCTTCATCAATAGCTAAATATTGAAGTTTTTTCGCTTTGATTTTGTATTCTAGAACTAGCAACTTAATCACCCCCTTGTTGTTTATGCATTATGTCGATTATACTATATATTTATACAAACTTACAATAGGTTATTTCGGAAAATGGTAGCTTTTACACCAGATGAATATAGGCATGAGGGGAATGCTATATCATTACTCAATTACCACTTTGTTTTTATTCCTAAACGTAGAAAAAAAGTTCTGGTCAATGAGATAGCCGAACGACTTCAGCAAATCATCTGTGATGTTTGCAATGAGAATAGATGGAAGATTATTGCGATGGAAATCATGCCAGACCATGTACATTTATTTTTAAATGCAAAGCCGACAGACAATCCATCCCAAATGATGAACAAAATTAAAGGCAGAGCATCACATCATTTAAGAAAAGAGTTTCCCGAACTACTCAAGTTACCAACACTATGGACACCAAGCTATTTTGTATCGACTGCTGAGAACATCAGTACAGAATCAGTTAAACGATATATTGAACAACAACGAGATTGAAAACAGTACAAAGGCGTAAACGCCTTCAGGCAGCTTTGATCCCCTGCCTGAAGTACGAGATACGGCGCTGTCTGCCTGTCTCTCAGGGGTTTTCAGCATGCCTTTCTTATAAACTATAGTAGCGCAAGTCTTTGCGCTACTACTAGGGGCTAATTTAGACAGTCGTAATGTCTTTTTCTTTTTCTGCCAACAACTCATCTATTTTGGCAGTGTACTTGTTTGTTAGTTTTTGCAGTTTGTCTTGCTGATCCCGTGCTTCGTCTTCAGGAATTTCGGCGTTTTTTTCCAGTTTCCGAATGGTGTCTATGACATCACGGCGAATGTTGCGGATAGCAACACGACCTTCTTCAGCATACTTAGCAGCAATTTTTACTAGCTCTTTACGGCGATCGCTAGTTAAGGGCGGAATATTCAGCCGAATTACAGAACCGTCGTTGCTGGGTGTTAAACCCACATCCGACATCGAAATCGCCTTTTCAACGATGTTTAAACTGCTGCGATCGTAAGGCTGAATTAAAATCGTTGAAGCATCTGGTGTGGTGATATTTGCCAGTGATTTTAGGCCAGTGGGCGAACCGTAGTAGTCCACCATCACTTTATCTAATAAACTCGCATTGGCGCGACCAGTGCGAATTGTGTTAAAAGATCGTTGAGTTGCCTCAACGGTTTTTTGCATCGTAGTTTCAGCTTCAGCTAATTTCACAAGAACCTCCCACA
This sequence comes from Desmonostoc vinosum HA7617-LM4, assembly GCA_019359515.1. Taxonomy (GTDB): domain Bacteria; phylum Cyanobacteriota; class Cyanobacteriia; order Cyanobacteriales; family Nostocaceae; genus Desmonostoc; species Desmonostoc vinosum. The sequence goes on from JAHHHC010000069.1 coordinate 19,655, forward strand.
AGGGTGCCGATGGATTCTCCCATGACTGCACGGTGGATGTTACCTCGCACCGTGAGGTCAAATACAAGAATTGGGATGTTATTTTCTTTACACAAGGCAATCGCAGTACTATCCATTACCCGCAAATCTTGGGCCAAAACGTGTGCGTATGTGAGGCTATTGTAACGTTTGGCTTGGGGATAAATTTGGGGGTCAGCATCGTACACTCCGTCTACCTTGGTAGCTTTAAAAATCACTTCAGCATCAATTTCTGCGGCTCTTAAGGCCGCAGTCGTATCTGTGGTAAAGAAGGGATTTCCAGAACCAGCACCAAAAATTACCACCCGCCCTTTTTCAAGATGACGGATGGCACGACGACGAATATACGGTTCCGCTAATTCTTGCATAGCGATCGCGGTTTGCACCCGCGTCTGTACCCCTATTCGTTCTAGCGAATCTTGCAGCGTCATGGCATTCATTACCGTGGCAATCATCCCAATGTAGTCAGCGGTTGCCCTGTCCATCCCCGCTGACGCCGCTTTGACGCCACGAAAAATATTGCCGCCGCCAACAACGATCGCAATTTGAACGCCAGTGGCTATCACCTCTGCTACTTCTTGCGCTATCTCTTTGACCACTTCTGGATCAATACCATAGCCCATGTTGCCCATTAAGGCTTCACCGCTTATCTTGAGTAAAACCCGTCGGTAATTCGTTCCCATGAAGTCACGCTTTATCAGAAAAGTTGCAATTGCCTCCAATTTAAGATAACAGCACAGTGACTATCTATGTCTATATATATTTTTAGTTACGCCAAATTAATAAACTACCTATGGGTTCTGTTTGAGCTAAATATATCTCTTGACCTTTAAATAACGAGGCGATCGCACTCCTGAAATAATCATCCGCTGCCACTAAAGAACTTTGGGGATGATTATCAATTTTACCTCTGTAGCGCACTATACCAGTATTATCGATTAAAAAGGCCATTGGTGTTTTAATTGCACCAAAGCTACGAGTTACATCTTGGGTAGAATCCCATAGGTAGGGAAAATTGAGTTGATGATGCTTGGCAAAAGCTTTCATCTGCTCAAAGCTTTCTGTAGAATCGCGATTGACACCACTGCCATTCATGCCAATTAATGTAAAGCCACTTGCGGCAAATTCTGCTTGAAGATTTTTCAGCTTATCTAGATATAAACTCACATAAGGGCAGTGGTTGCACATGGAAATGACACCAACTGCACGGAACTTTTCGAGATAACGACTAAGATGATGTACTCGATCATCAATTCCTGGCAGTTCAAAATCTGGCGCATAGCTGCCAACGGGAGTGTTAATTGTTTCTAGTATGGTCATCTTCTATGGCTCTAAGGAACTAGGAACAGACAAAATACTGTTAAATTCAGCGTCAGTTTCCAGATGCAATTCATCTTATAGCCGATGCTTGATATCATATGATTTTATAAACGAATTTAACTCCGGTAAATTGTAAAACTACTGAATCTACCGCTAATGCCGATTATTGCAATTCACAATATTTTCATATAAACGCCGCCAAAAATGAGCAGCGCTCTTTAATGTCATACGTTTGTAAAATAATAAACTAATCTGCTTTTAATTTGCATCTTTAGGTAGTAGGCAGAATTTAGTCAGAATAAGTTTAATCAGTTAGCAAGTGAAAATACACACTGTCTAAGAGGCTGTTTGAAAAGTCAGGTAGTTTGTAAAAAAACTCTCTCAGTGTAAGCTGCGAATAGCAAAATACACAGCACCGAGAGAGCGACATGAGTAAAGCTTACCCCAGTAACCTTACCCGC
>JAHHHC010000055.1 GCA_019359515.1 Desmonostoc vinosum HA7617-LM4
TTCGTTTGATATTATTGAATTTTCGTTCTGGGCGATGGCGAGGCAACTTTACTATCACTAATTTTTTACTGCTGCTAGGTGCTTTCCTCAGCTTATCTGCTTTGTATACCAATTAGATAGCTAGGGGGTGCGAGTGCGATCGCTAAATGTCGGCTCAGCATCAAGATTCCACACACTTTCACTAAAGGCGGTAGGATTAGCAGTGAGGGTATCTCTGGTATTCTCTGTACCGACAATAGTATCAATACCTGCAAAGCTAACTGTTCCTGTACCATTAAACCCAGTGGTATCTGCACCATTGAGGGTAAGATTAATCGCTGTGGGGAAGGTGGTAAAGTCGAGGAAGTCGTTTCCTGCTCCTCCAGTTATCAGTCCTGTAGGATTTACACCGTCGTTAAAGCGGAATCTATCTGCGCCTGCACCGGCGTCAATATTAACAGTTGTGACATCGCTAATGATAAAGGTGTCTTCAACACTCCCTCCAGTCAAGTTAGCAATATTATTAAAGCTAATCTGTCCGTTGAGTGTTCCTGTGCCATTGCCGTTGAGAGTCCAGAGATTAGCCTGATTTGCACCTACTAATGTATCATTTCCCCGTCCTGTGAGGTTCTCTGTTTCTGTGAATCCAAATACCCCAGCGATATTACCAGTGTTTGCACCTGTGACATTCCAAGTAACATTCACCCCACCAGGGCCAAATATAGTATCCGCATCTGCACCACCAGTAAAAGATGCTTGACCACCAGAATCTTGTAAAGCTTGAATTAAAGAGGCATCAACAAAAAGAGAATTATCCCCTGCTAAAAGATTGACAGTTATCTGAGTCTGCGATGAAAAGGAGAGAAGCTCAACAGGAGTGTAGTTTGTATTGTCGATACTGTACTCTAAGATGTCGGCATTCACTCGCAGATAAAGACTATCCCCAGCAGCAGAACCTGTAAAAGTTACCCTATTTCCTGTTAATCCTTCGATAAGTAACGGATTGACGTCAGAAGTGACTAAGGGAGAAAGTTCTAGTGGCTGGTTAGCGTCCATAAGTCTTTACTCGAATGAATTTTACTTAAAAATTGCCAGCACAAACTATTGATAGCCTTATTGATCACCAACAAAATGCTGCTTTGGAGCAGGCAGCATTTAATAATCCATAGAACAACAAATTTGCTCTTGGATAATGCTGAAGGAATGTAGGTTATGTAATCTTTTATGAAGTTGTAAACTATATTCCTCCCTAAACTTGCGCTGACAATGGGAGTGAACTAGATTTTCTTAACCCCCCTTTTTCAGGAATCATCAAGAGAGGTAAATCGTATTTAATTGGTATTAAGACTTGCTAACTATTGTTAACTAAGGTTTCTATATAGACATCAAGGGAACAATCTATATTTTTCAGCGATTTTACGTAATTTCTAGCCTAAGTCTGATTAAATCACAATGAATCACATTAAATAGTGAAGAATTGTAATACTTTCAACAGGTCGCGCCCAGGATTTGGAAATTGGGAGCAATCCCAGTACCCTTTAAGGGAAATACTCTCTGTGGTACAGTCAATTTATTCCGATCATCAGTTGTGTTGATTCATCTGGTGCGTTATTGATGACATAATCTTGATCTTGCAAAAACTTATTATTAATAAGCTCTTTGAGTGTTTCTACGTCACTATCCCACTTGTCAATCACTGCACCTACAGCAGCCAAACGTGCTATTGATTCTTCTTGAGTAATCATACGACTAAAGTTAGCCGAGAATAGTACTGCTGGCTTAGTTGTTTGGTCTGGATACTGCAACTTAGCCTCACTAATCTCTAGAAATACCTGTGTTTCATCCAGTTTATAAACTAACCTTATAGAAGCTTCCACAGGTGCATGACCAAAATCTTGCCATGCTCCAGGCTGAAGCAGTTTGCTAAATGTGTAGTTACGTGCGCTCAAATTTTGTGGTTCATAAGGCACAATCCCACGTAAATTAATTCCTACACCTTGATAGCTTAACTGCTTGACTGTTTGGATAAATTGATGAGCTACTATCGGAATCTGTACTTCGCTGGTTTTTTTTGTGGCAATCTTCTCAGCAAAAATTACTCTATTCACTTCTGCAACTATGCTGACACCATTCTGGTAAACAACCTGCGCCGCAGTATTCGTAATAACTGGTGGTCTAGCTAATTCCCAATCGTTAGGGACAATTCCTGTGTACTTGAGAAAGTCTGCGGTCAATATACTGGGGTTTTGATGCCGGATGGCGATCGCTATCAACAGTTCTTGAACTTGAAAATCTTTAATCATATTGCACAGATTTATGTGTGTAGAAATAAAACCTATTTTCTCTTATAAGAGCTTATACGAGAATACACTTATGTAACTATCTTTGGGAATAAATTTTAATTGGGCTTACTTCGCAGAAACCACCATAATTCTAGTGCGATCAATCCTAGTCCGCCTGCTGTAACAGCTGCTTTTGCCCACAATGGTTGCTCAATACGTTGAAATTCTGTATGAGTTTTGTGAGTAGTTTGTGCTACCGCTTTGTGAGTAGCAACGCTCAACAATAGTCCCATACTTGCAATACTGCCAATGATTGCTGTTCTATTCATGATTTCAATGCCTGCATTTGCCAATACTACAACTAAGTCCAGTCCCCAGTCCCCAGTCCCTTCTACCTAATCGGTTGGAAATTTCGCAAACGCAACGCATTCGTGACTACGGAGACGGAACTAAACGCCATTGCTGCACCTGCAATAATGGGGCTGAGTAGCCAACCGAAGATGGGGAAGAGAATTCCGGCTGCAATGGGAATACCAGCAACGTTATAGATAAACGCAAAGAAGAGATTTTGACGAATGTTACGAATTGTGGCGCGAGAAAGTTGAATAGCGGTGACTATTCCCTGTAAATCTCCAGAGATCAGGGTAATGTCACTAGCAGCGATCGCAACATCTGTTCCCGTACCAATCGCTATACCTACATCAGCTTGAGCTAGAGCTGGTGCATCATTGATGCCATCCCCGACCATAGCTACAATCTTACCTTCTAACTGAAGTTTTTTCACAGTTTCGGCTTTTTGATCTGGACGAACTTCGGCAAAGACTCGCTTGATACCTACTTCATGAGCAATGACTGCGGCTGTGCGGCGATTGTCTCCAGTTAACATTACCACTTCTAATCCCATTTTTTGCAATGCGCGAATCGCGTTGACAGAAGAGGGTTTCACTGCATCGGCAATACCTATAATTCCTTGGATTTGGCTATTCACTGCCATCCAAATCACTGTCTTACCTAGATATTCCCAGCGATCGCAATTTTCTTGTAATGTGCTTAGATCAATGCCCAATTCGTTCATCCAACGCTGAGTACCAATTTGTACCAGTTGATTTGACACATATGCTTGCACACCGCTACCTGCGATCGCTGTAAAATCCTCTGCATCGGTTAACTCGACACCTTGAGATTGAGTATAATTGACGACTGCTTCCGCTAGAGGATGTTCGGAATTACGTTCAACGGCTGCGGCAAGGCGTAGGAGATTTTGCTCGTTGCTATTGGCTGTACCGTTGAGGGTTACAAAGTCGGTGACGGTGGGTTTACCTTGGGTAATTGTGCCTGTTTTGTCAAGCACCACAGTCTTGAGCTTGTGCGCGAGTTCTAAACTTTCTGCTCCTTTGATGAGGATGCCGTTTTCGGCCCCCTTACCCGTTCCTACCATAATCGAAGTTGGCGTTGCTAAACCAAGGGCACATGGGCAAGCAATAATTAACACACCGACAGTGGTAATTAGTGCCATTGTGACATTGCCCATGACGTTATACCAAATAATGAAGGTGGCGATCGCGATCGCAATTACAGCAGGTACAAACCATCCAGTGACTTGATCTGCCAATCGCTGAATCGGCGCTTTTGAGCCTTGTGCTTGCTGCACTAGCTTGACAATTTGCGCCAAAAATGTATCTTTACCTACTCGTGTCGCCCGGAATTTAAAGCTACCAGTTTTGTTGATTGTGGCTCCAATCACTTCATCCCCTGGCTGCTTCTTCACAGGCACACTTTCACCAGTCACCATTGCCTCATCAATAGTTGAGGAACCATCAATAATCTCGCCATCGACTGGAATCTTTTCGCCTGGACGCACAAAAACAATATCGCCTTTAATCACCTCGATAATTGGGATGTCTACCTCTATGCCATTGCGAAGGACGCGAGCAGTTTTAGCTTGCAAGCCGATTAACTGACGAATCGCTTGAGAAGTTTTTCCTTTGGCACGATTTTCTAGCGATCGTCCCAGCAAAATCAAAGTGATGATAATTACAGATGCTTCGTAATATACATCAGCAGGTAATCCTTGATTAGTGAAAAACCCAGGCCAGAATGTGGGGAACAGAGAATACACATAAGCGGCACCTGTACCAATTGCCACTAAAGTATCCATAGTTGCTGTGTGACGTTTTAGAGCTTTCCCAGCATTGATAAAGAAAGATGCGCCACACCAAAATAGCACAATCGTTGCTAGCACCAGCTGTAGCCAAGGATTATGCAGCCACATGGGAATCAAGGGAATGGACAACCCCGTCATCATCGGTAATGAGCCAATAAATAAAATAGTGCTGATAACGCCGCCAACCCAAATTTTTCTGACTAACGCTTGAGTTTCTGCTTGGCGTTCCTGCTGTCCTGCATCATCTTTTGCAGTAAATAAATCATCGTCTTGCATCGGTTGAGCAGAATATCCCGCAGCACCTATCACATCACAAATCGCTTCTAGGCTAGTTTTTCTGGGGTCGTAGTTGACAGTGGCTTGCTCTGCCCCAAAGTTGACACTACATTCATTCACACCAGGAACAGAGCGAATTGCCTGTGCAATTGTGTTGGCACACGAAACGCAACTCATGCCTCGTAGCTTTAAATTCGCGTTTTCCATATTTGATGGGGAGTGGGGAATTGTGTAAGGCTGGGTTTACAGATATAATTAGTGGTTTATCGCATTAATTTTGATAGGCTGCGAGATCCCCGACTTTTTCCAAAAGTTGGGGATCTGAATCACCGTTAACCAATCAAATTTAATGAAATGAACTACTAGAAAAATTAGTGGGCAGCTACGGTGTAGCCTGCTGATGTAATTGCTTCTGTAATCGCAGTTTCCAAAGCTTGAGTTTCGATGTTGACAAGTTTGGTTTTGGGATCAGCCTGAACTGTTGCAGTTGGGTCAACCGTTTGAATCGCTTTGGTAATGGTTTCACCACAAGCTGAGCAAGCCATGTTAGGAACTTTGAGTTGCAATGTCATGATTTCAATTTTGATGAACTATCTCTATCTTTAATTCTCTAGTTGGCTGGAGAGTCAAGGAAAAACTAAAAAAAATTTATAAAAAATTAGACTTCTTGCAAAAATACTTGAACCGTCAGAGACTGAAGTCTCTGCCTAATAGCAAAAGTCCGTTTCAACGGACTAAAAATACTGTTATTAGTCGGTTTCAACCGACTTGAGTTATCAGCCAGAAAATAAATTTTCTGGCGAGTATCCGACTTTTGCAAGAGGTCTATTATGCCGAAAACCTTGAGTAACAGGCGCATAGTGCCGCCCAAGCGTACTTTAGGCAAGGGATGAAGGCTAATGTAAGGGATTGGGCAGAAAAAGAACAAACACTAATTTCCCGTGGGCTTCTCTGCGAGACGCTACGCGTAGCAAGATCCCGTAGGGTACGACTTTGCTCAGCCCAGTCTCCACTACCCAGTCCCCAATATCAATTCAAAGGCTCCATAACTGCCCTTAAACCCTTGCTATCAAGGATTTTGACCATTTCTTTAGCGTTGTATTCGCTGGTAAAGACTCCTACTTGCATGACTTTTTGACCTTGCCAGACTGTGGGGAAAGCGCCAGGAGCAAGCGATCGCACTAAATCCCGATCTTTGTCAGTTGCAAATTGTACTACCACACGGTAACGTATGCTAGGCTGTGTAGCACGAGCAGGTGGTAATGATTCTCCACCAATAGACCCAGTTGGAGAAGTTTGTGGTAATGGTAAGTTCGGTAAATTGCGAGTATTGCCATCAGGAAGTGGCAGAAGACCTAAATCGCCAGGTGACGCAGCTTCTAAGACTGGCAATGGTTTACCAGATATCTGTGCTGTTGAGTTAGATGAGGGCCCAGGTGCTGTAAATTCAATCGTGTTGGGATCAATCTGCACATAATTTACCTGTGGCGTTTCTGGTTTGGGAGTGGTATTTGTCTCAGGGACGACTTGATTATCAGTAGGTACTTGTCCATTTGGCAGACTTGTAGGAATAGGAAAACCAGTAACCTTTGAGGTACGTGGTTTAGGTGGTTGTTGATTAGATCTGGGTATAGCAACTGGTAGCTTAGCTGGCAGTAATGGCAACAGTTGGCTATTTAATTGCGGATTAGTACTATTATTTGGAGGAATTGGACGGTTGTTAGCAGTGTCAGCAACTCCGGGAGCAGCAAAACTGATTTCTCCGCTAGAGGGTACTTCTTGTATGCGACTGGAGACAGGAGGGTTTTGGGGTTCTAGTGCTGTTGTACCGCTGAGATCTACCTTACCTTGAATGCGACTACTGACCAGGTTGTTTCCAGCAGCAGAAATTATTTGCTTGGCAGTGCTGGTATTAATGTCGTAGCGAGCATTATTTTGAAATTGATTACCCCCCGGTTCGGACGCGTTGCCTAAATCTGGCATTGCTTGAGCGATCGCCACTAAACCGTCTTCTTTACTGCCTTGAATTAAATTATTTCGCAAAATTGGGCGAGCATTTGCTTGCACTAAAACACCTGCTCTATTTTGCTGAATTTGATTACCCACCACCAAAGGGGCAGCATTTTGGGCGATATTGATCCCATAGCCAGTTTGCTCAAAGATATTTTCCCGCACTTGCGGACGAGAGTTACCAGCAATTGTTAGTCCATTCGCCCCATTACGATAAAAGTAATTCTTGCTAATGGTTGGTGCAGCGTTACCTGTGACGGAAATCCCATCTTGAGTACTGCCAGTAAAAGTATTTTCTGCGATCGCCGGATTGCTAGATTCAATCCACAAACCGTAACCACGGGGATTAGAGTTACTTACCGTCACCCCAGTCAAACTGGCTTGGTTTGCTCCTACAATGGTGACGTTTTGACCACCAAAGCTGCGACTGAGATAATTACCACCACCTTGAATCGTGATATCCTTACCTTTATTCTCAGGATTGCCTTGAATAGAAACCCCCTGTTTCATCATCAAAGGAAATGTCTCTCCTGTTTCAGCACTGTAAGTACCTGGAGAGAGGATAATCACAGTATTGACGTTGGCTATTCGTAGTGCTTGAGTAATTGTTTTGAAAGGAGTGCGATCGCTACCATTGCCTGTATTGTCATCTCCTACACTGGGATTGACAAACAGTGTATTCTCACCAATAGGCGTTGTCATTTCTGGTGTAGATGGCATTTGAGCAATGGCGCTACCAAAGCTCAAACCTAAAAATGCTACACCCATCATTCCAGTACCCACAGTAAAATTCAGTACTGAACAACCAGCTACAGAAAGCATTACTGATTCTATAAACATCAGCTTTGCAGATGTGACAGATGCTCTAAGGTATTTAGGAAACACAAGAGAACTCCTTAAAACCAAAAATAACTTTTTATGTTTTTACTTGCTAGTACTAATACGTAAGCATCAAAAGTTCTATTGTTCCAAACTTTTGACTTTTTGTTAGATGGTGTGTCTATTGCTGTCGATGAGTACTAGTATGTCGATAATGTTACCCACATATTGACCGATTGGCTCATTTTGTGGGAATTGGGAATTATGTAGTGATTTGTCATTAACTAACTACTTCGACTACTACATTCTCAATTCTCAATTGCCAATTCAGCTACTTTTATCAGAACCTATGCAAACATGAGATAATTGTCAAAAAATCTTATCACTGGGTTGTCTTGAGTACGCCTGGCAAATCTCTAGTAAAATTAGCAAACTCATTTTAGGTCGTGATTAATAAAACATATGATAATTCGTTTTTCGCTGAAAGCACCAATGGGGTTGTGGTAATGGTCGAGCCATACAGCCAAACAGAGCAAATACAGCAAGTTGTCTACCGAATCTTAGACGCTAATTTAGACCGCGCTCGTGAAGGCTTGCGAATTATCGAGGAATGGTGTCGCTTTGGTTTAAATAATAGCCAACTGGCTGTTGAATGCAAACACCTGCGGCAAGAAATAGCTAAATGGCATACTTCTGAGTTGCGAGCAGCACGCGATACACCAGGCGATCCGGGAACTGAATTGACTCATCCCCAAGAAGAACAAAGAGCTAGTATTAAATTAGTGTTGCAAGCTAATTTTTGCCGTGTCCAAGAAGCACTACGGGTGCTGGAAGAATACAGCAAGCTTTATAACCCGAATATGGGTAAAGCTTGTAAGCAAATGCGCTATCGAGTTTATACCCTAGAAAGCAGTTTAATGGGTCATCAGCGCCATCAATTGTTGTGGCGATCGCGTCTTTATCTTGTGACTTCCCCTGGTGAAAACTTTTTCGGCGCTGTGGAAGCTGCACTCAAAGGTGGATTAACGCTTGTACAATACCGCGACAAAACCGCCGATGATTCTATACGTCTAGAACAAGCCAAACAATTGCGGCAATTATGCCATACCTACGGTGCATTGTTCATCGTTAATGATCGCGTAGATTTAGCTTTGGCAGTAGATGCCGATGGTGTGCATCTAGGACAGCAAGATATGCCAATTGCGATCGCACGTCAATTACTCGGCCCCCAAAGATTAATCGGTATGTCCACCACAAATTCCGAAGAAATGCAAAGGGCAATTACAGAAGGCGTAGATTATATTGGCGTCGGCCCAGTTTATGAAACTCCCACCAAAGTTGGCAAAGCAGCAGCAGGTTTAGATTATGTCATCTATGCTGCTAGAAATTGTTCAATTCCCTGGTTTGCCATTGGTGGTATAGATGCAAATAATATTAATGATGTCATCGACGCTGGAGCAGAACGTGTAGCAGTAGTGCGATCGCTAATGCAAGCTGAACAACCTACCTTAGTAACGCAATATTTTCTGTCTCAACTCAATCGTATTAAACTCAGGCCATAAAAGGGAACAGGGAAAAGTGATAACTAAAACTTGCGGGCATTAGTGTAGTGGAGTGTAGCTTATTCGACTTTGAACTTTTACTTTTTTTCGGTAACAATTTTCCATTCAAAAAAATTAACTAAATTCAACAACAAGTTTCCTTATGTCTCATGAGATTATGCTTCAAGTCAATGGGGAAACCCAAAGTTGCGCGTCTCAAACTCTTTTACCCGACTTACTGCAACAGTTAGGTTTCAATCCCCGCTTAGTCGCAGTAGAGTATAACGGCGAAATCTTACACCGCCAGTTCTGGCAACAAACAACAATCCAACCAGGCGATCGCTTAGAAGTAGTGACAATCGTCGGTGGGGGATGAGGGAGGTTGTTCTAAGTTGACAATTAAATAAACAAACCAACTCACCAACCAAAAGATCAGGGAGAGTCAATAATTACGAATTACGAATTCGCTCGATTACTGCGTAGCCGAAACTCACCAACCAAAAGATGAGGGAGAGTCAATAATTACGAATTACGTTAGCGTTAGCGAAGCGGTAGCGAGGTACGAGCGTCAGCGGTAGCGAGTCCTCGATAGCGTTAGCGTAAAGCCTACGGCATAGCTTCGCTTAGAGCGACGCAGGAGCGTCGCGTCATTACGAATTCCGAATTACGAATTCCCCACTTTCAAGATAGATTATGGATAAACGCTATTTTTTACAAGCTAGTGTAGTTATAGTTGGCGCGGCATTGTCAACACGTTATATCAATCAGAGGACAGAGGTCATGACAACTTCCAATACTGAGTTTGAAATTACAAAGCCTGATGAAGAGTGGCGCAAAGTGTTGACGCCGGAGCAGTTTCATGTATTGCGTAAACATGGTACAGAACGCGCTCACACTAGCCCACTAGATAAGCAATATGCTCAAGGGACTTACCTTTGTGCTGCGTGCGAACAGCAACTGTTCATAGCTGATACCAAATTTAACAGTGGCACTGGTTGGCCCAGCTTTTTTAACCCAATTGAAGGTGCGATCGCCACTACTGTAGATCGGTCGTTTTTGATGACTAGAACTGAAGTACATTGCAGTCGCTGTGGTGGACATCTAGGTCATGTATTTGACGACGGCCCTGCACCCACTGGTAAACGCTACTGTATGAATGGTGTGGCTTTGAAGTTTGTTCCTGCCGAATGATCAGTTAATAAACTGTTACCGATTTAAATTGCACATTCCCTAGTAGTTGTCATTAGTCATTTATCCTTTGTCAATACTAATGGCTAATGACAGTCTTTACCCCTGGTAATATAAAGGATGCAGCCATCCAGATTTATTTTTGGAAGTGAAAATATACCTATTAAAATCTCCTGCACTGATGCCGGAGGACTAGCTGGTAACTGATAACTGTTAACTGATAACTGAGAACTGGAGAGCAAAATCTTGGGAATAGAACTACGCAGTTTCGTATTTCTCGATAACCTGCAACCTCAACATGCAGCATATATAGGAACAGTAGCCCAAGGTTTTTTACCATTACCAGGAGATACATCGTTGTGGATTGAAATCTCTCCTGGTATTGAAATTAACCGTATTACCGACGTAGCGCTCAAATCTGCTTCTGTTCGTCCAGGGGTACAAGTAGTCGAACGCTTGTATGGTCTATTAGAAGTTCATTCTGCCTCTCAAGGAGAAACGCGAGCTGCTGGTCAAGCTATTTTAGCGATGCTGGGAGTCAAAAAAGAAGAATGTCTGAAACCGCGTGTCGTTTCTACCCAGATTATCCGCAACATTGACGCTTACCAAACACAATTGATCAATCGCACGCGTCGGGGACAGCTACTCTTAGCAGGACAAACGCTGTATGTCTTAGAAGTTGAACCCGCTGCTTATGCTGCACTGGCAGCGAATGAAGCAGAAAAAGCCGCAGCAATTAATATCTTGGAAGTCCAAGCTGTAGGTAGCTTTGGACGGCTTTACTTAGGTGGGCAAGAGCAAGATATTCTAGCAGGTGCGGCAGGAGCGTTAACAGCGATTGAAAGTGTAGCTGGCCGAGTTCCTCAAAGTGGGCGTCACGAGTAAAGGAGAGAAAATGGCAAATCAAGAGCATCTAGCTTTATTGAAAGCAGGTGCAATCACATGGCATGACTGGAGAAAGCAAAATCACCAGATTAAACCAGATTTCACCGCTGCCAACTTGCAAGGAGTGAACTTAAGCCGGGTAGATTTGAGTCATGCTGTACTCGTGGGAGCAAATCTCACGGGTGCTGATTTGAGTAGTGCTAGTCTCCACAAAGCCAACCTTGTAGAGGCTAACCTGAGTGAGACGAACTTGAGTGTTGCTGACTTGAGTGGTGCGACACTCGCTCAGGCAGATTTGCGTCGTGCTAATTTGATTGGTGCTAATTTGAGTAGGGTAAATCTGCGAGGTGCTGCGATCGCAGATGCTAATCTCATAGGGACTGACCTCAGAGGCGCTAACTTAAAAGAAGCAGATTTAGGTACGGCAAAGCTCATTCGGACTAATCTTTGTTTTGCTAACCTCATCGCCGCTAACTTAATCGAGGCTGACTTCAGCGAAGCCAACCTGCACCAAGCAGAATTAATCGGGGCTTACCTTTATAAAACTGACTTATACAAAACTAATCTCAGCAAAGCTCACCTAAGTGGTGCGTACCTATTGCGGGCAAATCTCAGCGAAGCTGACTTGAGAGACGCTAACTTGGGATGGGCAAACCTTACAGGAGCAAACTTTGCAGGAGCTAATCTCACAGGTGCAAACCTCAGAGGAGCTAATATCAAAGGTGCTAACTTCAGCGGCGTCAACCTTCAACATACAACGATGCCTGATTCTTCATCCCCTTGCTAAACATAGCAGTACTCACTATATGTTATCTATTTGACAATTACTATTAGTTTGAGCGCTGATTTCTAAAGTAAAGATAAAGACAAACTGAGACTGCTAAGTAAATGAGTATGATGCCAACAGTTAAAAGTTAGCAAATCAATCAAAAAGCTGTCTGATTCGAGAATTGAAGCCGCAAAAATAGCAATTTCTTGAAAAACTTATGGGTGCTTTTATTTATCCAATCTACACCTTAGCTAGTGTAGGGTTGGTGCTATGGGAGATTAGCTTATTTCAACAAGAACAAAAAATTAGCACAATTCTGCTAATTGTCGTACTGGCTGGTATGACATACGACAATTTGATTATTTCAATCGGTTGCATAATTAATGAAGGCGATTTATTAAAAACATTAAATCGCTTGCGCTTTACATTACACAATTTGTTTGTACCACTGCTGGTGGTAACTGCCGTCCAAATCAGCCATAACGCTGGTGTTGTGTGGATGAAAAACTCGCTGGTACATTATGGAGGCTGGGCGATCGCTTTCAGTCTAATCATACTTGGTTTAGTATCTGAATTTCGCTCTCAAGAACTGACACCAACATATTCTGCTGGTACCTTGCGTTACAAACCTCAAAGTAGTGAAATACCTATTTTGACCATCTTGACTGCCATATTAGTGGCTGTGGCAGGAATTTATATCTGGTATGAAATCCAATGGCCATGGATGTTGGTAGGAACGTTAGTCATGCTTTTTGGTAATGCTTTATCTGCCAGGTTTTTTAGTTCTATCGTTAGTTCATTTGTTGATTTTCTATTTATTCTAGCTTTATTGGCAACAGATTTAATAGTGCTTTAATTTTTGCTCTTTTGTCACAATATCACCCTCTTACCAATTTGTTAAACATATTTTTGTTGAAATTTTGATCACAGTTTATGTGAGGGAATTTTCATATCATGATCACAAAAGTTTTTACATTTTCTCTACTTTTTACATTTGCTTTTTTGTTAGTCTGGTCTTTAGTTTCTACCTGGTACTTTCAACTGGTAGCTCGCTTAAGTCTGCAAATTCATCACTCAGATGGCAGAACCATACCTAGGCAAGCTCCCAAAATGTTAGTAGGTAATTTGGTTGACGTTTATCGGGCAAAAAATCGTTTATCCGCTTATCATGGGTTTCACGAAAAATTCGGTGAGATTGTCCAAATTTTCTGGTTATGGCGACAACAAATTTCTGTCACTAACTACCAAATGGCTCGTCGTATCCTCATTTATAACCAGAAAAACTATGAAAAATTTACCCCCAATTCGCTAATTCAGAAACTCTATGGTTCAAGCGTCCTCACCAACACAGGAGATAATTGGCAACGACACCGCTTGTTAATGAATGAAGTTTTTTCGAGAAAGCATGTTAAAGGTTTTCATGATATTTTTGTTGACTACTCAGAAAGACTTGCTCACCAATGGAGCAAGCGCATTGATCAAGCTGGAGAGAATATTAAACTTAAC
Source organism: Desmonostoc vinosum HA7617-LM4 (assembly GCA_019359515.1). Lineage (GTDB taxonomy): Bacteria > Cyanobacteriota > Cyanobacteriia > Cyanobacteriales > Nostocaceae > Desmonostoc > Desmonostoc vinosum. The sequence continues at coordinate 13,420 of JAHHHC010000055.1, forward strand.
ATTTATGACGATTTAAACGCCTTGTTTTTAGATATTGTCGGTAAAACATCCATGAGTCATGATTTTGCTGCTCTCAATGGGGAAGCTAATCAGTTTCTCGCAAATATCAAATATATTCTGAATCAAAGTACTCGACCTGTACACCAATTTACCAAATGGTGGCAACACCTACCCTTATCTTCTAACCACAAACTTGCAGATGCCTTTAAATATGTAGATAACTTTCTCAATGAGTTGATTGAAGCTAGAAAAAATATCAATAAACAATCAAATTCAAACTCATCTAATGTACTAGATTTGTTATTGCAAGCAACTGATTTTTTTGAGGATAATATACAGCCTTTAACAGATAAAGAAGTCCGGGATAATCTACTCGCTATTATCGTAAATGGGCATGAGACTGTGGCTACAAGCGTATCTCTAACTTTATACTCACTAGCTCAACATCCTGAAATATTAGCTCGTGTACAAGCAGAGATAGCTGAAGTCATGGAAAAGGGAGGAGGACAATTAACAACCGCAGGTGTTGCAGAGCTTAACTATTTAGATTATGTTTTACTGGAATCGTTGCGTTTATATCCTCCAATGGCAGGGTTACAGCGAATTAGCCTCAATAGTGATGTTCTAGAGGGTTGGGCAATTCCTTCGCAACAAGCAGTAGGTATTACTTTTGGGCCATTACACGCAAATCCTGAATACTTTGGGGCTAATCCAGAGCATTTCAATCCCGATCGCTATCTTGACACAGAAGGTGTACCTGCCTTGGCAGGTGCTGTAGTCACCACCAAAGAAAGTACTCCCCTTAGTTTTTCCCAAGAGTGTCCTGTAAAATGGCTGCACTCTCTAGCTAAGCATGACAAAGGCAGAACAAAGGCAGGTGTTTGTTTACCACTGACATTCGGTGATGGTGCTAGAAAATGCTTAGGAGAGCATTTCGCGATGTATGAAATGAAGGTAGCACTAGCTGTGTTGCTCTATAGATTTAACTTGCAAGTAGCGCCTAACTTTGAAGCCGATTTAGAACTAGGAAAATTTGGATTATTTATTTCTATGTTTCCTAAAACGGGAATTGAATTGATTGTTAGTCGCCGTAAAGTTTAAAGTGATGTTGGTTACTGAGCGGAGTCGAAGTAACCAACACTCTATATCCTGTTGTTAGCAGAGTTTTTTTGAGGGATTAACGTCGTGGCTATTGAAGGATATATTTGGCTATATTGGCTGTTCTGTTTACTCGCTACGATGATTGTAGTTGCAAATAAAAAGTTTGCTGAGCAATTGCTCTATCCTGATGCAGATTCGACACATCAAGAGAACGGTTACAAAATTTCTCTAGTTTTAGGATGGGTAACGACGCTCATCGCAGCTGTCATTTACGTGATGTTTACAATTAAAACTGTTACAGGTTCCTATCAACTACCAGACTTAATATTGTTTGCGTTTGTGAATGGAGTTTTGGAACAATTTATGTTTATTTTTTGGTTTTTGGTAGGTTGCTATTTGGGACAAAAGCAGTTTCCTAACAAGCCAATTACTATATTTATTTGTGGATATATTAGCTATGTTTTTTACTCGGGATTAATTCATCCGTTTTTTTGGTTCCAAATCCTACCAAAGCATGAACCCTTTACACCCATGGCTTTCATACTGCCTTTTATGTCCATTTTTTGGATGTGGTTGTTATGGAGATATCGAGCAGTTGGCGCTATTATTGCGATGCATATTGTTATAGATTTTTTGACAATAGGGCATTTGCATTTTCATTGGTTTGAGTCTATACAATTTTTGACTAGACAAAATTTTAACTAAATTCCTCACTTTTCCCACTTTTCCTACTTTTTATTTCAAGAAATTTTCTTTATTTTCTTTAAAGTTTTTGATCATGTTATCGTAGTAAAATAATCAAGAAACATGTGAGTACTTGATGGTTGCCAAAGGGGGAACTTTCAACTGTTCGTAGGGCTGGGTACTGGAGACTAAGGACTGGAAACTGGGAAGGAGATATAGTTTAAATTCTTCAATCCTCAGTAGCTAATTCCTAATCCCCAATCTCTTTTATACATTTATACAAGTATACGCTTTACAAGCGATCGCTTTACGTAGTTAGTAGTGACAAAACGACGCATTGCTAAAGCATTCATAGCAAGGACTAAGGTTTGGGGTTGAGCATTACCAAAGCTTTAGTGATTTGCATGGCTATAAAGTTTGGGCAGAATCTACGTAGGAATAAGGAGTCATTTGACCTTTACCCTACTTAGAGGTGTTTCGGCTGAAGCAAGTGGGGCGATCGCCCATATCGCCCCATTTTCCTCATTTATAATGTCATGAAATTTTAGCAACTTAACACACAAATGTCTTCATAGAAAAGTCACTGACACTAATAAAAGTGGGAAAAGTGTGTCAAGTAGTTTTTTAGTTTAGTTAATCACTAGAGATATTAACTTTGTTGAGCAAGCTACAAGGAAGATTCTTTTTATCTATAGTTTAAATTACATATATTGATGATTATAATCCAATTCATATTTTAGAATAAACGAATATATTTCAACAATAAATAATTTTGTTAGCAATTGTAGAGTTAATTTAATCAAAACTCTGCCTAAATTTGTGTTTTTATAACTGGTAATTTGTGATTTATAAAAGAAATCACAGATGTTTTATCAAAAAACAAAGGTTTATAACCTTACCCGTAAATAGTGCAAAAAATCCTTGTAAGCTGTCGTGCTTATAAATTGCACTCTTGATTTGTAAGTAAGATGCTCCCTGCCCCCTGCTCTTTTGCGGTTTCAACGCGCAAATTAAATGCTTAACAGCTTATTAGGCTGTGTTATTTATTGATTAAATCAAGATTTAAAAGCGCAAAAACATTTATAAATATAAATTTAATGTCTAAATGCACAGATTCAAAATTATGTACTAAAAACAATTTGTTTTTGCAATGTGGCTACTATGCACAGTACTATAATTGCTATATTATCTAACTGCTGGGATGTTTTGTATCAAATAATACAAAAATGCCCTTTTGGCTATACTTTTAGTTCATCAAATGACCCTTTATAAGTATCAAGTCGGTGGTAGTCTAACTATTGATGCTCCTAGTTATATAGAACGACAAGCCGACGCACAACTTTATGAAGCGCTGAAAGCAGGTGAGTTTTGTTATGTTCTAAACTCTAGACAAATGGGTAAGTCATCGCTGTTAGTTAGAACTCGGCATCGTTTACAACAAGAAGGTTTTAAATGTGCCACCGTTGATATGACTAATATTGGCTGTCAGAACATTACTCCTGGACAGTGGTATAAGGGGATAGTTGGTGAATTATGGCTAGGCTTTAAATTGTTAAGTAAAGTTAATCTTAAAGCTTGGTGGCAAGAGCAAGAAGATTTACCTTTACTCCAAAGGCTGAGTCGGTTTATTTCCGAAGTTCTGTTAGTAGAATTTCCTAGCGAAAGGATTTTTGTATTTATTGACGAAGTTGATAGTATTAAAGGCTTAGATTTTTCTGTAGATGATTTTTTTGCTTTGATTCGGTTTTGTTATAACCAGCGAGCTATCAATCCAGAATACAAGCGTCTTACATTTGTAATCTTTGGTGTGATTACACCATCAGATTTAATCGAAGATCCACAGCGCACGCCATTTAATATTGGTAAAGCGATTGAACTGCATGGTTTTACTTTAGATGAAGTTCAGCCATTAGCTAAAGGATTAAAATTTTCCGAAAGTAATACTCAAGGAATTCTCAAAGAAATTTTAACTTGGACGGGAGGACAACCTTTTCTGACGCAAAAATTGTGTCAGTTGGTGATGAATTTCAGTCAAGATACGGTAAGTGGAACGCTCTTAATTCCTCCTGGTACTGAAGCCTTTTGGGTTGAAAGTATTGTGAGGTCTCAAATTATTCAAAAGTGGGAATCGCAGGATGATCCGGAGCATTTACGAACGATTCGCGATCGCATCCTCAGCAATGAACAAATGTCAGGACGGACACTAGGAATCTACCAGCAAATTTTAGCTGGAATAAAAGTACCAACCGATGATAGTCGAGAACAAATTGAACTACTATTGTCGGGGTTGGTGATCAGTCGGCAGAGATATCTAGAGGCCAAAAATCCAATTTACCAAGCAGTCTTTAGCTCAGAATGGGTTGCCAAACAATTAGAAAATCTTCGCCCTTACGCGCAAAATTTCAATGTTTGGATAACCTCAAATGAGCAAGATGAATCACAACTCCTAGAGGGAGCAGTATTGCAGTCAGCACTAGCTTGGTCAAAAAATAAAAAACTTAGCGATTTCGATTATCGCTTCTTAGCTGCTAGTCAAGAACTAGCACAACAAAAAATAGAAGGCGATTTAGTAGCAGAAAAACAAGCCAGACAACTCGAACGAGAAAAAGCAGAATTTGCCATACTTGCTGCCAAGCAAGCAAATCAGATTTTGGCAAACGCCCGCAAAACTGCTAAACGCAACGTCCAAAAACTACGTTTGGGCAAAGGTTGGATTGGGAGTATTGCCAGTGGAATTACCAGTCTAATTATCCTGATACGTTTTACTGGATTACTACAAGGTACAGAGTGGGCAATGCTGGATCGATATTTTCAAGCACGTGCTTCAGCAAAAATTGACCCTTACATTACTGTGATCACAATTAACGAGTCAGATATTCAACTGGTTGGTCAGTATCCTTTACCAGACCAAGTTTTGGCTCAAGCTATCCAGACTTTAAAAACTTATCAACCCAAAGCAATTGGACTAGATTTGTATCGAAATTTGCCTGTACAACCAGGTTATGAAAAATTAGTGAGACAATTTAGCACAACTCCCACTTTGATTGGTATTGAAAAGGTAGTGGGTAGCAAGATTGCTCCACCGCCGATTTTAGCTGAATTAGATCAAGTGGGTCTTGCCGATCAAGTTTTGGATGGAGATGGAAAACTACGTCGGGCTTTGCTGTCAGTTCGACTAAAAAATGGCAAATTACGCCTTAATTTGGGTTTGCAACTTGCACTAAACTATTTAGAAACTGTTGGTATTACTGCCCAATCCCTACCCAACCATCCTGAGCAAATGCAGCTAGGAAAAACAGTATTGGTTCCCTTTCAAGCGAATGATGGGGGTTATGTGCGAGCTGATGATGGTGGGTATCAGATTTTACTCAACTTTTATGGTACTCAAGAACAGTTTGAGACTTTTACGATCGCGGATTTACTAGCCAATCGGATACCATCACAAAAATTACGCGATCGCATCATTTTAATTGGTTCAACTGCTGAAAGCGTCAACGATTACTTTCAAACACCTTACAGCCACCAGCTATTTGGCCCTCCCAAACGAATGCCGGGTGTATTAATTCATGCAAGTATTACCAGCCAAATTTTGAATGCCGCACTGCACGCCAGACCAACACTGAGGGTTTGGTCTGAACCAATCGAGTTCTTGTGGATTTTATTTTGGTGTGGCGTGGGAGCAGCTTTAAGCTGGCAATTCAAATCAATTAGACTGATGATATTTGTTGTGGTGATCGCCACAACAGTACTTATCGCAATTACTTATCTTACCTTTTTGCAGGGTTGGTGGATTCCTACTATTCCCCCACTGATTGGACTTGTGTTTGCTGCTATTACTTTACCAATTATTACCAATAAGCATATAGAAAAAATTCAACTTCATCAAACAGTAATACTTTTAGTTAACATAGCTCAAGCACAACCTGCCGCCGGACAAATTGCCATTGAATATCTCAAGCAAGCAGAAAGCCCAGAAAATCAAGCCTTTATTGAGAAAATAATTTGTGATTCGTAATTGGGAAATGATTTAGACGCTCCAACTGACTTGAATGTTTGATAAATTAAGAACGTGAAAGCGGTCAGAGCAATGGCACAAACTAAATCTTTATCTATTGACTTCTCTAAAGAAAAGGAAGATGGATATAAGCGAGTATTCTCGCGATCGCCTCTTCTCACAAGTCTAGCAGCCAATTGGGATGGTGTTTACTTAGCCTATGATTGTCACCTGCCTGGCGAGATCCCTGAAGTTTTTGCTAAACAGCACGGCATCGCTATTTTTACCGAAATTACAACGCCAATTCCTACAGAACGAACGTTAGACGGGCGCTTCCGTAATGAGCAAATAGTTGAAGGTGATATTGTTGTCAACCCAGCCAATACGGGGCATCGTGCTTGTTGGCACGCGACAGGCGGTGTGCTGTATTTGGGTTTTGAGCCTAGTGTTTTCGCCCATGCAATTTATGAATCAGTAGATGGCGATCGCGTAGAACTTTTGCCACATTTTGCCAAACCAGATCCTTTAGTATATCAAATAGGGTTAGCACTCAAGTCTGCGTTAGAAAATTACGGTGTAGCCAGTCGTTTTTACGCACAAGCAATGACAAACGCTCTGTTTGTCCATCTTTTGCAGCACTACTGTACACAGCAATTTATTATTTGTGAGCATTCAGGCGGTTTAGTTAAACACAAGTTACAGCAAGTTATTGATTATATCAATGCTCATCTCCATCAAGATCTAAGCTTAAGAGAGCTTGCAACTCTTGTACAGATGAGTCCTCATTACTTTTGCCAACTATTTAAACAGTCCACCCACACAACCCCTCATCAATATATTATTCGCTGTCGCATTGACAGAGCAAAACAGTTATTAATTCAAGGACAGCTTTCCATTGCAGAGATTGCGACTCAAGTTGGTTTTGTCGATCAAAGTCATCTCAATCGCCACTTTAAGCGGCTAATGGGAGTAACTCCCAAAACATTGCTGCAAAAATACACAAAATAGCAAAAATATCCAAAAATCGGACGAATATCCAAGACAGCACACTGTTAACTGTTGAAAATAGGGAGACGCGGTGAGACAGCGAGTAAAGGAGGGTTTCCCTCCGCAGGCGACTGCGAACCTGTTCGCTGAAAGCGTTCCCGTTCGCGCAGCGTCTCCGATAGGAGAAGGGTAGGGGGACGCGGAGAATAATCAATGACAATTCCCAGCGATGCACTGAGCTTGCCGAAGTGTCCCCAGTCCCCCTAATCCCCACTCCCTCTGGGAGCGGGGGCCCCGAGTTCCCTAGTCCCCAAGAGAGACCTTATGATCACTGACGGTAAAAATACTGAAATCAAAAGAAGAATTGAAACTAGAACTGACCCCATGCTCATTAATATGGGCCCGCATCATCCTTCAATGCATGGGTGTTTCAGGTTAATTGTCACCCTCGATGGTGAGGATGTGATGGATTGTGAGCCAGTTATTGGCTACTTGCACAGAGGGATGGAAAAAATTGCTGAGAACCGCACCAATATTATGTATGTCCCCTATGTTAGTCGGTGGGACTATGCAGCAGGAATGTTTAACGAAGCAGTTACAGTTAATGCCCCAGAAAAATTGGCTGAGATTACTGTGCCCAAACGTGCTAGTTACATCCGTGTGATCATGCTGGAGTTGAACCGAATTGCCAACCACTTGCTGTGGTTGGGGCCGTTCCTACTTGATACTGGTGCTGGAACTCCCTTTTTCTATATCTTTCGAGAACGAGAGTTGATTTATGATCTGTGGGAAGCTGCTACAGGTTATCGGATGGTAAATAACAACTACTTTCGGATTGGTGGTGTGGCAGCAGATTTGCCTTATAGCTGGGTGGATAAGTGCCAAGATTTCTGTGACTACTTTATGCCCAAAGTAGATGAGTATGAACGCCTGATTACCAATAACCCTATTTTTCGCCGTCGGGTTGAGGGTATTGGAACTATCACTCGTGATGAAGCTATCAACTGGGGACTTTCTGGCCCTATGTTACGCGCTTCTGGAGTCAAATGGGACTTACGAAAAGTTGATCACTATGAATGTTATGATGATTTCGATTGGGAAGTGCAATCGGATACATCTGGCGATTGTTATGCCCGTTACTTGGTAAGAATTAGGGAAATGCGCGAATCTGTAAAAATTATTCGCCAAGCCCTCAAAGGGCTTCCCGGTGGCGCTTATGAAAATCTAGAAGCCAAGCGGATGGCGGCAGGCAAGAAATCTGAGTGGGATGGCTTTGATTATCAGTATATTGCTAAGAAAGTTGCACCCACTTTCAAAATTTCCAAGGGTGAAGTTTACGCTCGTGTTGAAAGCGGTAAAGGTGAGTTAGGAATTTATTTAATTGGTGATGATCATCCTTTTCCTTGGCGCTGGAAAATTCGTCCAGCAGATTTCAATAACTTACAAGTATTACCTCACATCTTACGTGGTGTAAAAGTCGCTGACCTAGTTGTAATCTTAGGTAGTATTGATATCATCATGGGGTCAGTAGATAGGTAATTCGTAATTCGTAATTCGTAATTCGTAATTACGTCTAATGTGAATTAGATATTAAAACTTGAATGATTTTGTCAATGCCCTCATGCTAAATCCAGTTGTGCAGTAGGGCGTGTTATGCCTTATGGCAACGCACCGTCCGAGATCTTCGGTGCGTTAGGACTTGCGTCCATAACGTACCCTACTGGACTGTCAAGGCTAAAATGGTGGAATAAGTTATCTTGTGGGGTGGGACGGGCTTTCCGTCCCACCCCACAAGAGTTCTTTATTTGTATAAAAATTGAGTAGGTTAAAATCCTTACAAAAACAGGGAGTAGGGAGTAGGGAGTAGGGATACAAAAACATTAAAAACTGTCTTTTGTGGGTCATTGCCCACTGTTAGGAAAAGATTTGTGCCGAGATTGCTTGCAACGAGGCACAATGCGTCTTTACTTCAATCCCACGCCTTAAGGCGTGGGTTCCCTACTCCCTACTCCCACATCGCCACTCCCTCTGAATCATAGGTTTTGAATTCATTCTTAGCTTCCGAAAGAGATTTTAATTATCCATAAGATAGTTGGCATAATTAAATCAAAATTATAAATTAATTCATGTAGTTCTTAATTTTTAACTTTATATTACCCCCTTAGAGGGGTGAATTGAGATATATAAGAGTAATAAAGCAGTATTGGGATCATTACAGGGTAAGGATTATGGAAACACTGGATATTTCAGAAATCCAAGAGTTTGATCAGTTTCGCCATTTACAATCAACTTTACGCGATCGCTGGAAAACTATTGAGTTATTTGACAATAGCGAAGCAGATATTTTAATAGTTCCTTCCCTGAGTATTGACCAGCGCGAACTGCGAAAGATTGAAGGCTGTGAACATTATGAAGAAAGATTACTGTTTTCTTTGATGCGGTTGCGAAATCCTCGTACTAGATTAATTTATGTCACTTCAATGCCACTGCATCCCAGTATCATTGATTATTATCTACAACTATTGCCGGGAATTCCTTTCTCTCACGCTCGCAATCGCTTATTATTACTCTCAACCTACGATTCTTCACTTAAACCCCTCAGTCAAAAAATTTTAGAACGTCCTCGTTTATTAGAGCGGATTCATCAAGCTTTAAGACTAGATAAGGCATTTATGGCCTGTTACAATGCAACGTTTTTGGAAGCAGAATTATCGTTAAAATTAGGCGTGCCGCTATATGCTGCGGCACCAGATTTACAGATTTGGGGAACAAAAAGCGGTAGTCGGCAAATCTTTGCTGAAAGTGGAGTCCCACATCCAGATGGTAGCGAGAAAGTCTGGCATCCTCAAGATTTGGTAACTGCTGCTAATGATTTGTGGGAACGCCAACCCACACTACAAAAGATGGTGGTGAAACTCAATGAAGGTATTTCCGGAGAAGGAAATGCACTGCTAGACCTCAAACCAATCATGAATGTAGCACCAGGACACGGTTCTAGTGACCAGAGAGTGGCCGCAATTAGCGATCGCTTTGCTACAATGCGTTTTCAAGCTAAACAAGAAACTTGGGAAAACTTTTCTAAAAGGATTCCAGAGTTAGGGGCTATTGTAGAAGCTTTTGTAGAAGGAGAAATTAAGCGTTCGCCAAGTGTGCAAGGACGAATCACACCCAGCGGCGAAGTAGAAATCCTCTCAACCCATGACCAAATCCTCGGCGGGCCAGATGGTCAGATTTATCTTGGTTGTAAGTTTCCTGCCGATGAAAGCTATCGATTGCAATTGCAGCAATTAGGGTTACAAGTAGGGCGAAAACTGGCCCAGAAAGGGGCATTGGAACGCTTTGGTGTCGATTTTATCACCGTTGCCCAGGATAATGGCGACTGGGATATTCAGGCGATCGAAATTAACCTCCGCAAAGGTGGTACTACTCATCCCTTCATGACTTTGAAACTATTAACAACCGGTCGCTATGAACTTTCCACAGGGTTATTTTATAGTCAGCAAGGGCGTCCTAAATACTACATTGCTACTGATAACTTGCAAAAAGACCGCTATCAGGGATTATTGCCCAATGACTTAATGGATATCATCGCTCATCACAGGTTGCACTTTGACAGTGGCACTGAAACAGGCACAGTGTTTCATCTCATGGGTTGTCTTTCTCAGTTTGGCAAATTAGGATTAACCAGCATAGGTGATTCCCCACAACAAGCAGAAGACATTTATCACAAAGTCGTCAAAGTTTTGGATGCAGAAACCCGCAGCGACAATCATGATTTCCCCGTGTTCTCAGATTACTCCTTTCCCATGGCTTGGGACGGATATGGATATTAAATAATTCTACGAATCATTTTGACTTCCATGACTGCGAGGATCAGCTTGACTAGCTGCTGGTGCTACTGGAGTTGAGAATTTAGAAACTTGTCCACTAGTTTGAGCATAGGGTAGAGAGGAACCAGTTGCTAAAGCTTCTAAATTGCTGGCCATAATTACGCGGGGTTGATCGCCGATCGCTTGCGCTATGGTTTCCCCATTTTCACCCAAAAACACAAAATGTGGAATCCCATCCACTCGATATTTCAGCATCTCTGGCAACCACTTAGTATTGTCTACATTCAGCATGACAAAATTTAGCTTGTCAGCATACTGTTTTTCTAGTTCGGCGATACCTGGTGCCATTTTCTGACAGACAGTACACCAATCTGCATAAAACTCAACTAGAGATGGTTTACCGTTGGCAATAGCCACTTCTAGAGGTGTAGAAAGTTCAGCCAATTTGGGGAGAGAAGTTGATGTAGTTTCAGTTCGTAACCCTAAAAGTAGAGCTACACTAAGAGCGATCGCTACAATTGCTATTAAAAAATTTCTTACACGCTTGCCGGGTGTAGTTTCCGATTTTTCCAAAGAAGTAACAGGTGAGTCCATATTCATAGCAAATTTATTAAAACTTATTAAGCATTGCTATTGTTTAGTGTACCTCTTTCTCTCTGCGCCCCTGGCTATGGACACTTTGCTCAGCGGGTAAACCCCTAATCCTTGAACTAGCATGAGGATCAGGGAAACGCAAAGACGTGGAGAATCATTAATAACAATTCCCCATTACCCCTAATCCCCAATCCCCATCCTGTGAAAAAACGAGTCACACTTACCTTTCCTAAACGCGCCGTTCCGATGCCAGTCACTTACCTACTGGCAAAAGATTTCAATGTCGCTGCTAACATTATTCGTGCCCAGGTTGCTCCAAATCAAATTGGCAGATTAGTAGTAGAACTATCAGGAGACATTGATCAGTTGGATGCAGCCATTGAGTGGATGCGATCGCGGCATATCAATGTTTCTAATACTTTAGGCGAAATTGCAATCAATTCAGATGTGTGTGTCCACTGCGGTTTGTGTACTGGGGTTTGCCCTACTGAAGCCCTCAGCCTCAACCCTGAAACATATAAGCTGACTTTCACGCGATCGCGTTGCATCGTCTGTGAGCAGTGTATCCCCTCCTGTCCGGTGCAAGCAATCTCGACTAACCTGTAATGTTAATGGAGACGCAAAGACGTTTGGACGCGGTGAGACAGCGAGTAAAGGAGGGTTTCCCTCCGCAGGCGACTGCGTTAGCGAGCTTGCGAGCGTCACCCGAAGGGGGACGCGGAGAGTCCCTATAACTAAAGCTAGGGGATTCAAGCAAGGAAAACATTTTTTGCCTCCACGACTTTAGTCGGGGGCTTTTGACCAGTGCTTCGACCTTGAGAAGGGTCGCGCTCCGCGTCTTTGCGTCTCCCTCATTCCCCTAATTCGTCGGAGACCAAATAAAATCTCCTGTCTTGTTAATATAGCCAGCTTTACCTTCAACATATACCAATGCCAAATCTGACATGAAACTAAGAGCTATATCAAATTCGAGCGGGATAGCTATTTTTCCCTGGGAGTCAATGTAACCATACTTGTTGTCGATTTTGACAGCAGCTAGTCCTTGAGAAAAGCTGACTGCTTTATCAAACTGAGGTTTGATTACCATCTGGCCATTGGTGTTGATATAGCCGTACTTATCATCAATCCGAACTACTGCTAACCCTTCCGAAAATTCCCAAGCTTCAACAAACTGCGGTTTAACAATCAGCTTCCCAGATGGATTTATATAACCATATTTTTCGTTGAGTTTAACCGCTGCTCGCCCCAGAGAAAATTTCCAAGTTTCGTTAAATTGAGGTGTAATAACTTGTTGACCTTTAGAGTTAATATAACCCCATTTATTCCCAACTTGCACTGCTGCTAATTCTTGATTAAAGTGCAAAGCTCGCTCAAATTTTGGTTCAATTATTAGCTTTCCAGATATATCTATATAACCCCATTTACCCCCAACTTTAATTGCTGCTAGCCCTTCTGTAAATGCTAGAGCTTCCTCAAATTGTGGTTTAATAGCTACTTTGCCGGATGTGTCAATATAGCCATATTTGTAATCAACTAACACGAGCGCTAACTTATCTGAAAAAGCATAAGATAATCGAAATTGCGGTGGAATGACTGGTTTACCAGTTTGATCAATGTAGCCATACTGATCATCAATTTTGATCTGCGCTAAGCCATCAACAAAGTTCCAAGCTAAATCAAACTGTGGTTTTATGACTATCTTTCCTGTTTGATCGATAAAACCATACTTACCGTCTTGAATGATCCGAAATAATTGATTTTCTACTTGTTCTTGTTTGGATAATAAATTTTTTAGTTTAATATCTTGACTTGAAGCTTGAACTTGCTGGTATTGAATCCAAGTTATTCCACCAATAATACTTAGACAAAGCAGGAAGTAAATGCTTTTGTTCACCTTGAGCCTCAAATAATTCTTATGTGTATCCCAAACTGAATTTAGAATTTACCGCGTATGGACGTTAAATTGCAACATATTCATGAAGAAGGGGATAGGGAACAGGTGAAGTCTTGGGAGTTAGTAGGGTGCGTCAGTACGAATAATTTCTAGGTAAGTTAAGGCTTTCTTAAACTGACGCACCCTACATATTAAATATTTTTTTATTTTAAAGTCCCTAATGCAATAGATTATTAAAGACTAAATCTGTTGTAGTCAAGTTGGCTTTTATGTCTTGGGATAGATGTTGCGGAAATGACGATTGACTTATTGTGATGATGAAGCAGTCTGTGTACGTTTAGAGTAGTTCTTTTAAGTATAAATAGAAACTGCAATTCCTGCGTAAATATCAGACACATCAGGAGTTGTTTAATTCGGTAAAAGCGTAATAGGCGATCGCTAAACTAACCTTCGCTTGTTCGATTTCTGATAAAGCTACCCACTCACGATGATCTAGATTGCTAACTACAGATGCTACACTTTGCTGTTCACGACTCCGCATAGCGTAAGCAAAAGGTCGAGCTAAGACTAATAAATCTTCTGTACCCCAGGTCGGTAATACAGTCTGTACACACTCTACAAGTTGTTCGCCGATTGATTGCCCAGAAGCAAACATCTCAGCTGCTTTCTGAGCGATCGCGTTGAGCCACGTTTGAGGAATACATGCAGGAAATGTAGTATGTAAAGTTTCTTGAAGATTAAGTACTAACGCTTGTTTTGTAATACGCTTGTCTTGTATTGTATTATCAATATGAGACCAAAGTTGATCCAAATGATTGTAAAAAGTTTGCGATCGCGTTGTCAGTTCATCTTCAATAGAATCTTGTTTGACGAACTGCTGTTCTAGTTCATGAAAATAGGCTTCTGATTCCTCATCTCCTGGATTCCAGGGATACGTGGCGTCTTCTGCTTCTAGAAGTGCTTTTAATATTTCTAAATCTACTTGAAATGTGTCTACTCGATTAATTTGGTTAGTCATTTGTTGCCTCACGATTAATTAGCGGTACTGACAGCTACAACTACAAGAATAAGATTTCCGCAAATAATTGTCTTGAAAATGGGGAGTAGCGGAGCCACTGCGGTCTTGGGGTCTCCTCAAGTGGAGCAACTGCCGTCAAGTGGCGTAGTAGGAAACTGGTTTCATGTGTTTGGTGGTTTATCTTAGATGTTAGGAATCTTCAATCATAAACTCCCAAGTTTCACCTCTAGCACTACCAAACTTTAACTGCATTCCCGATTTTAGAGGTACTTCCTCGCGGAGGATTTGTTGCCATCCATTAGGACCTAAAAACCAAGTCGTGCCGTAGGTAGAGAAATCTTGTAAGTAATAGGTTCGCACCAGTGTAGCATCTGTAAGAGTATTGCGACAGAATATTTCGGCGTGGCGCTTAGAGACCGATGGTTCTGGGATGACAATATCATTATCTTTTGTTCGACCAATGCGGTTGACTCCAGAACGCACCACCCAAATTGTCCCTTCTGGAGAGAGCGATCGCAAACTTGCAGCCGGGGGTGGGATAGTAAAATCTGGAATCACAGTGTCTGGTAGTTCTGTAATTCCTTCGTCAAAGGTTTTAATCAGTTCGCCATTAAAATCTGGGTGCAAATACAGAACTGGCAAAGTCCAGGCGGGTTGATTAAATTTATAAACTGTTAATAGTTCTTGCCTAGCCAAGGCCACAGCCTCATCGATTGGTTTGCGCGATCGCAAAGCCTCAGTAAAGGTTTGAATAAAACTATGGCTTTCATGGTCAGCGATTTCATCGCGCATTCCCAAAATAGCGGGTACACCATGGCGAATTAGAACTTCTGCCAAACTGCTGGCGGGTATAGCTTGGTGATTGATAGCGGCTGGTTGTGCCCCCCAACAGGCGTTAAACACTGCCAGCTTGACTCCTGTACGTGTTAATACTTGTGCCAATTCTATGCCATTGAGAGTCATGTCTGAGCGCAAAAACAGTAATCCGCCATCGGGGCCTGGTAAACCATGACCTGCATAAAAGAAAACATTATGTGCTTTAGTTTCTAACTCTTGAATTAACTCTTGCGGTGTTGGTTGCAGCAGTGTCTTGACTACACAGGGGGCATATTTTTGGGAATTGCTATTTCCTGGCTCTGGCTGTGCAAGGGTTTGCTGTAAGATAGTGGCTTCTTGTTCTAATTGCAGATTTTCATTATGACCTAAAACCAGGAGAATGCTTAAAGCTTTGTCGCTTCGCAAATAGGGCAGTGGTTCAACTTCGCTGGTGGTACGACTAAAAAGTAAATCTTGAGAAATAGACATGGCCGATTGACCAGGCTCACGCTGCATAATTTCCCAAGGTAAGGCAATCAGATCTGGGTCGCGGATTTCTAGCCGAAAGCGTAAACGTGTGTGCCGACCCATAGCAATGCCGCGACTGCGTTCTAGACTACCGAGAATTGGCCCATCAAATACCCAGCGCCATAAACTCATGCCCAAGTATTGCATCAGGCGACTACTGTAAGGGCCGGTGGGTTGGGTAGCAGCAGGAGAACTGAAATCTACAGATAATGGAGTTGTCCGTTGAGAAGTTGTGCTGCGGGAAATTTCTAAAGCGCTGGTGCCTGTAAACATTTGCTGCCATTCACGCCAGACTTGAGTTAATTCTATAGGCCAAACACAGTCACGGAGAACATAGCCACTGGGATAGGGAGCTTTGACCACCCAAATGGCGAAGTTGTCATTGCCAGTGTTTATGAGACGGGCGATCGCCAGGTTGAGGGATGGCATGGATTCTTTAAATTAAAGACTAAAAAAAAATAATTTTAAATACAATTTTTTAACGTGACAATTGTGTTGATTTTAATTTTGGTTACTACCTGTATTATTTCAGGTTTTTACCAGTTTATCGAGTATTTGTCTGGGTTGGACTAGGGACAATTGGTGGAGTAACTGTCGATGAGGCAGAAGTACAAAAGTTTGTTTCATTTTCTGGTAAAACAGTGGCACCAGAGCGCTTGAGTTGCAAGGAATTAAGCGTTACTGTTTCATCTTTTGGAGGTGAGGGCAGTTGATTATCTGTATCTACTAGTGGAGGTGGTGCTTGGTTAGGACAGACACGTAAATCCACTAAAAAGTCTTCAGGGACTGATTGAGGCTTGGGTTTTTTCTTGATAACTTCAAAAACAGTACCAGGAGGAAAAGATTTATCTTTGCTCAAGACTAATTCGCGGGTAGTTTTAATTACCAGTCCTGGTGCTAGTAGGCTCGCTAGCGATCGCGGTGCTGGTGTTGTGGCACTAGTTGGTTGTCTGGTGGGTGTGGGATCGCCAGCAAATGGATTTATATTTATCAGCCCCTGACGCACAGAATATACAATCGCCCAAGCTCCAACTCCTAATATGATCGGAACTATGATTGTTAGCGGTAATCGATAGATGATACCAGGTTTGTTTTCTGGAACTATCTGAGTTTTTTGGCTGGCTTTGCCTATTTGTGTTTTACTTGAGCCTCTGAGGGAAAAATCAGCCGTTTTCATGGCTGAAGCTTCGGGAATCACAGTCTTAATAGTGATCTCTGGTTCCCAATATTGGACTTGATAGTGTACTAAAGCGATGGTGACATTATCGTGTCCATTTCTGGTGTTGGCGATTTCGACTAGTCTGTTAACGACGCTTGTTAAATCAGCTTCTTGAGTCAGAATTGGCAGAATTTCCGTTTCCCAGTACTCATCAACGCGGTCAAAATCGCTAAAACCATCAGATGTGAGCAGAAACACAGCATCTTCGTCAAGCATAAATCTTGCCGATGTGGGATGTAACGAGCTACTCGGCCCCATTCCCAAAGCTTGGACGAGAGAACCAGATGCGCTTTGTTGTAAAGCCTCGCGGTAGATGGAATAACCTAGCCGCACTTCCCTAGAGGCGACATCATCATCAAGAGTTACTTGGTAACAACCTTGGCGCGTAATCCAGTAAGCGCGACTATCACCAACGTGGGTGATATACATTTCATGAGCCACGGGTAAGGCCATGACTAAGGTTGTACCCATGCGTTGACGCCCTTGACGATTTTCACCATCATTGCGCTGACTAATTTTGTCGTTGGCTGCTGCTACGGCCAAGTCTAAGTCATTGAGTAACAACGATGGGTCAATGTGGTCGTAGGGAACTTTTGTTAATTGTTGTACCTGTTGTTGAATTGTTTCGATCGCTAAATTTGATGCCACATTGCCACCTTCGTGTCCACCAATGCCATCGCAGACGATCGCCAAGGCTGTTGGCTGTGGGGGTTTGCTCACCAGCGTACCACTGGGAGGATAACAGGAATCTTCGTTGCGTTGGCGACTAGGCCCGGTGTCCGTTTTAGTAATAATTTTAATTGTGGGTGTTTGCGATCGCCCCAACTCTGCTAACCCACCATCCAAAGCTGCAATTAATTGTTCGGCTGAGTTAATCTTGCCCTCAATCAACGAATTACTAATTTGGCTGAGAAAGTTTTGGATAGCTGGCTTGGCATCGTTGAGCAGTTGCTGCCAAAATTCACCTAACTGGGGTAGTCCTGGGGCCGTTTCCGAGTCAAAGCGCAATTCCAACAAGCGCACTAACGACCCTTCTGTTCGCAATAAATGAGGTGTCAGCAAGCTAGAAGCGACACCTTCACTTGCAAGAGGTTGCCACAAATTTGCTAATTGCCATAGCCAATTGAGTTGGCGCATGGATGTTGCATCACGCCAAGCAGTAGTTAATTCAGTACCTAAGCGTACTTGCTGTGTCGGATCATCTGTGAACAGCGGTGGTTTTTCTAACAATAATATGTCTCGATGGGAGGAACCATCATTCCAAGACAGCAATCCATAGACCTGTGGAACATGTAAGCGATAAGGAATCAGCCGCAGATAAGTTCTTACTATCTGCAAATTATCTAACTCAGATGGTTGGGGTAAAAAACCAGGCTTGGTATCTAAAAGCAGAGATTGATTGATAATTAGATAGCGATCGGCTAATGATTCTCCAGGTTTACCCACACTCAAATCATCTACCACAGCCCAGAGGTAAATTTTGGGTAGGGATGTGGAGCATCGCTGGCAAAACTTGTGAGTCAGGGGGTTAGCAGCCTGACAATTTTCATTTGGGCAGAAAAGCGTTGCCGCGTCATTTTCCATAATGTTCGCACCGATCAGCGATTGGCAATTTCTTTAAAAGCATTGGTAGCGGCAATTTAAACCGCAGATTTTTATTGAACTTGACTTATCCAAATTGTGGATCATCATTTTAACTGGTAGATTTCAGCAGAGGTTAATGCTCGTTTGCTTACTTATCCAAACAATACACTCCTAAGTCAACCCTACAGCCTCATCATAGCCTCAATTGCTCTATGACTCTCCATCAGGGGAGCAACTAATTCTAACCCTGTCATCAAAATATAACTCCAGAACATTTGTGGTATTTGTTTTTGCTAAATTACCTTATTATCAACCAACAGATAGTGTTGTCATCAGAAATTTGGTTATGGGCAGGTTTTTTAGATTTCGCGTTTTGATCGACGCAGGGACGCGGGGATAGGGAGACGCAAAGAAAGATTTTGGAACGAGAAAATAGGCTTTTTCAGACTGAATATGAAAAACCTACCCTTGAAAGGGGAGATGAGGGGGATGCACTTCGACTTCGCTCAGTGACCGGGGGATGAGGGGGAAAATTTCTCTATTGTCCGCGCGTCCCCGCGTCCCCAATCCCCAATCCCCAAATAGTTATATCAGTACTTTTCTCGGTACATGATTTACAAAATTTAACTGATTGCTGCAAAATTCTTTCAAAGATTAAGTTTTCGTGCTAGTATGCGTGGACGTTCTGATAGCAAGTCGGTTTTGAATCCCTACTCTTTAAAAAAGAGTACAAATATTACATGTCAAGTTGAAGCCTAAAAAAGCAATCTATGCTTACGAAATCCCTTATCTGAAAGTGGGAAATAAAATCTGAAAAAAAGTTGAATTTAGCAATTTTATTAAGTAAAAATCTTGGCAGTTTGTGATAAAATCTACTTCCCTAGCAATTTGGAAATGGAACAAATAAAGTCATAAAAGTTAAAACTTACTTAGGCATTTAGGCAAATATCAGATTTTTTCATCCAGGTTTCAAGAATCAAGGGTTAATAGTCTAAAGATGAAACTAAAACACCCCCTTGCCAGTCAACATTATTCTCATGCTATCTACCCATTGGCGATCGCACCCGTAACCAGCCAAAATTAAGGATATAGAGGTGTAGGGTATAAGGGTGGAAAGGGAACTGATTTAAGTCCCCTACACCCTGACACTCCTAGTTTGCTGAGAGCTAACTTTCAACTGCAACCTGGGGAAGTCCCATACTGTAGTTGTTGACGCGGGCTGAGAGATTATAGCTGACTTCGCCTTTTTGCAGAAGCGATCGCAGATAATGCTCTAAGTCCGACCCAATACGGCGTAGATTATAGTCTGTTAAGTCTGCACCGCTAGATGCTTCTACCAGTTCATCAAACCTTCGATAAATCTTTTGCAGTGCATCTTCATTCCAGTTAAATTCGTTGTCAGGGTCAATATCTAACGTTAAGACCTGATTACTAGGAACCAATTCGCCATCCCGGTCAATTTCAGCCGCAAAAATGCGAATATGTCGGGTCGTGGACTTGAGCAGCATCGGGTTGTCCATAAGAATGTGTAGAATTTGGGTGAATTGCACTGAAATCATTGTAAACGCTATGAGGGAGCAGGGAGCAGGGGGCAGGGGAGACGCGGGGACGTGGGGACGCGGGGACGTGGGGACGCGGGGACGCGGGGACGCGGGGACGCAAAGAAGCAAACAGAGATACGCACCATTCCCCATTCCCAATTCCCCATTTCCAGGTTGATGTAGCCATCAAAATGAGGACACTTACGTGTGGGTATCTCCCCCAAGGAGAAAGCAGTCATTATCTGAGTCGGGAGACTTTAACAGTAGTGCTGTTTTATCGCGCCTGCCAGGGCGTAAAATCTCAAAAACCCACAAAGAGTGAATTTCTCCCTGTCTCCTTAACCTGCTCTACGTCTCAACTTAGGGGAAAAAAGTATTAAACCTTTATTTTGGTGAAAGACTTGACACAAATAAATTGAGCCTATGCTATGTTGTCTACCACAACAAAAAATTTAGCTTTAATAACTTTGCTGATAAATGTTTATTAAATTTGCCGATGAAAAAAACGTACATCTAGTAATTTTACGGAGTGATGCTACACCGACCTCTGGCTCTAATTCAATGAAAAAAAACCAGCGTTTTTACTTACGTATAAACACCAAAAAAACAGTAACAAGCCAAACTGTTGTTGACGTTTAGATAAAGTTGATGTAAAAACCTTTAAAAAGGTCGAACAAGTTCTTACAGAAACTTTATTGTATAGAATCTTAAAAACTGAATAATAGTTATGGCTTGCCTAAGCTACATCTAGCACAGGAACATCAAAATCTAGGCATAAAAAGTCTAGAGAGAAAAAAACACCAGAGAGGGAAATAGAAGACAAATGTGGTGGATAAAGAAAAAATCTTAATTCAAACACTTTGGATTCAAAAAAAATATACATAATTTTGGCTGGAGATCTACCTCCTTACCCTCATGACCACCAAGTAAAGGAATCCTAATAAGCTATGAACTCCAAAGCATTACCACGCCAAATAAACAATCTTGATGTAGGTGTTTATGAGTGCGAAATACATCTAAAATTCCGGTTGATTGAGGAAAAAAGTCTCCTGGGCGATCGCGAGCAACTCTTACAGGTGCTACTTGATGCTTTGACTGAGGGGTCTGACGACTTTCTAGAAACGCTGCAAGCGTCTGTCAAAGCACAAGAAGTATCTGAGTTTAAAGCCTCGCCTCAAATGCGACGCCAACTCATGCGCTTGCGTAATGTTGTTGATAATACTCAATAATTAAAGTTAAAGGTGTATTTAAGTAATTGCAAATCGTCAACTAAACATCAAATGGTCAATTGTTGTTCAGTCTGTCCATTTGCTTATATACTTCCACCACAAGTTAGCTCATATACCCATGTGAGGAATCGTACCAATTTGAAAAAAGAATGTGACAGATAGATCATTTTAGAGACGTTACGATGTAACGTCTCTAAAATGAGAATCATTTAAAAGGGAATAAAAAGAGTATTTAGGAAAACTGTTCCCTCTCAAACAAGTATGTTTTGTGTTGCTGCCAACAGATGTTGATGAACCGATTTTGAGGTGGCTATTATTAATCCAGGTAAACTATAGTCTTTGCAAGTAGATAACGGTGGTGGGGTTGAACCATCTAGAGTGGTGACGATACAACCAGCCTCTCTGGCGATGAAGGCGAGTGCTGCACCATCAATAAATTTTCCCGATCTGATGATAGCTCCACTCAAGTCACCGCTGAGGATACTGTTAAGATTGGGAATTTGCACGTTACTAGAATAATCAGCCGCTACATCGATTATTTGATAGTGTTCTTTAAGGGCGATCGCGATCGCACTCATTCCCCAACCCAACAACACGGTAGGATGAGCAGATGTGATTTGCATCGGGGTACAGGCTTCTAAGTTCATC
Source organism: Desmonostoc vinosum HA7617-LM4 (assembly GCA_019359515.1). Taxonomy (GTDB): domain Bacteria; phylum Cyanobacteriota; class Cyanobacteriia; order Cyanobacteriales; family Nostocaceae; genus Desmonostoc; species Desmonostoc vinosum. Next base: position 35,087 of record JAHHHC010000055.1, read on the forward strand.
TCCAAGGTTCCCCTAAAAGCACCTTCACCCCGCAGAGCATAAAAATAAATATTTTGGGCAGGAGAAATAGCCAGTACTGCCTCAAAGTCATCTGAATTGAGAATACTGAGAATAATCTGGTAGTTGGAATGTCCATCCATGTAAAACTGTGTACCGTCAATCGGGTCGAGAGTGACTAGATAATCACCTGCCGAACCCAGTTCAGTAGCACGAAAATACTTAGTATTGCGAGAATTTTCATATTCTTCGCCATAAAAGCGAATATCAGGAAAACAACCCAGTAATACTACTTCCACTAAATTTTGAATAGCTAAATCTGCGTCAGTTAGTGCCGCAGCAAAAAAATTGTCTGCGCCTTTAGCGGGAAGCACAGCAATTTTGGGCTGGAGTGAGCGTGCGTAAGCTGCTGCTACTCTCAGATGAGGGAGTAAAGTTTCCAAAATTAGACGAGTGGTTGGTCTTGTAGGCATTTTGGGAAACTCCTTTGAGAAACAAAATTACTCACTCATAGTAATTTAACTACAGTAGAATTCAGGAGGAAGCACTACCTCGTCTTAGCAAAATGCTGAAAGCCCAAAGGTAATAGTGTGATTAATAAATACCCAACCATGCACGTTGTCAACTTGCTCAGAAGATCGCTTACATTAGCGATCGCTATTGGAGGATTCACTGCTCAGATGTCTCAAGCAGTGCAGCTTAGAGATGGTAAAATCTACTTTGTCCAACCACCAAGCCTGATTGCAGCGACAACAACTTACAAAGAAGTGAATGCTTGGGGCGCTACTTACTATTTTACTATCAACTTGCCGGAGAATGCCGGAGAATCCCTTCAGAAGGTAACAATTACACAGCGCGAGGGAGTAGAAAATATTCACTACAACCTTAAAGATACTCGCGCATTTGGAGAAACACGCGATCGTAAAAAAATACCACTGACACTAGGGCCTGTCACCAGAGAAAGCAAAACACGGTCAGTTTCTGTAACTTTTGATCCACCAGTGACACCGGGACAAAAAATCACCATAGGTTTGCGTCCAATCAAAAACCCCAGCTTTTCCGGCGTTTACCTATTGGGAGTCACAGCATTTCCAGTTGGCGAAAAATCCCACGGACAATTTATAGGTTTTGGGCGGCTTCACTTCTATGGTTATGGAAGATATTGGTTTCCATAGACAGTTGTTTTGGGAATTGGGAATTGTCATTTGTTATTATATTCCCCGCTTCCCCCTACCCTTCTCCTATCGGAGACGCTGCGCGAACGGGAACGCTTTCAGCGAACGGGTTCGCAGTCGCCTGCGGAGGGAAACCCTCCTTTACTCGCTGTCTCACCGCGTCACCCCCTCTGCGCGTCTTCCTCAGTCCCCAAGTTTTGACACTCCCGGAATTAGAAATTCGGAGATTCTTGCTTCACGGGGATTCCAATGAATTTACCCTCAGCAAGCATCTTGACCGTATGCCCTACGGCTGCAAGTCCTCTAACTAGAACTACCTGTGCGGCAGCAACATCCCTATCGGTTGTATAGCCACAATTTGAACAAACATGAGTACGTTCTGACAATTCTTTTTTACCCGTCTCAATACCGCAACTAGGGCAAATTTGGCTGGTTTTGCGACTGTCTACTTTTTGGAAATAGATCCCTCGCTTCAAGCAGGTTTGCTCAAGGATATTGAAGAATTGTCCAAACCCAGCATCTAAACAATGTTTACCTAACATCCCATGGGATAAACCGACTAGATTCAAATCCTCAACAAATACCATTCCAGCATCGTTACAGATTTGGTGAGATGCCTTAGAGTGCCAGTCTTTGCGACAATTAGCAACGTACTCATGCAATGAAGCAACTTTATGCAGGGCTTTGTGCCAATTGTTCGAGCCAATACGTTTTCTTGAGACACGCTGTTGCAGCAATTTCAGCTTGCGTTCACACATCAAAAAAAACCTCGGACGTTTGACTAAAAGACCATTAGAAGTTGCAATGAAACTTGTTAGTCCTACATCAATTCCTATTCCTTC
>JAHHHC010000002.1 GCA_019359515.1 Desmonostoc vinosum HA7617-LM4
ATTGTCATTATCAGATATCTGAGTTGTCGCTAGATGTGAGAACTTGGACTTGCCCAAGTTGCGGCACTCATCACGATAGAGATGGTAATGCAGCGATGAATATTAGAGCCGAAGGGATCAGAATGCTGTCCTCAACGGACACTTACTACAACGGGGGGAACCCCCGCAACGTAGTGTCCTCCTCTGGGACGGGGGAGGCTAACGCCAATGGAGAGGATGTAAGACCAATTCGCGGACGTAAATCCAAGATGCGGCAATCTTCTGTGAAGTTGGAAGCTCACACTGTACCGTCAGGTCAGTGTGGGTAGTTCACCCATACTCAATTACCACTTTGCCAAAGTGATTAGCACTTTTAAGATAATTGTAGGCTGCTTTTGCTTCACTAAAGGGAAAGACTCGATCAATAATCGGTTGAATTTGATGCTTTTGCATTACCTGATTCATCGCCTCAAACATTTCTCGACTACCTACATATATCCCTTGAACTGCTAAACTCTTAAAAAGTATAGGCATAGGATCAATCTCATTTCCTCTGCCTGACAGCACACCAATTAAACTAATACGTCCTCCAATTCGGACTGCTTGCAGTGATTTTGGTAGAGTCCCTGCCCCACCTACTTCTACAACATGATCTACACCTGTACGATTAGTTAACTGATAAACTTGCTTTTCCCAATTTGGCGTTGTTTTGTAGTTGATTGTGTCGTCAGCACCGAGCTGTTGAGCGCGTGCTAATTTTTCATCGCTGCTGGATGTGATAATTACTCGGGCATTGTGTATTTTGGCGAACTGAAGGGCAAAAATTGAAACTCCTCCTGTACCGAGTAACAAAACACTATCATTTGCGCCAATATTACCCTTTGTTACTAGCCCATGCCAAGCTGTAACAGCTGCACATGGTAGGGTTGCACCTTGAATGTATGACAAATAATCAGGTAATATTACTAACCCATTTTGGTGTAAAATGACATACTTGGCCAGCATTCCATCGATACCGCCTCCTAAATCGGATTTCATTTTCTCTTTAGTTAAAGAGCCATCAATCCAGTCTTGAAAGAAGATACCAGCGACGCGATCGCCTACTTTTACCCGTGTGACACCTTCACCAATTGCTACAACTTCCCCAGCTCCATCAGACATGGGAATCAGTGGATATTTTTGTCCAGCACCATAGGCTCCCTCAGCCACAATCAAATCGCGGTAATTTAAGGATGTCGCTCGAACTTTGATCAAAGCTTGGCCTGCTGCGGGTTTGAGTTCAGGGCGCTCAACTAATGCTAAGGCTTCAATCCCTGCATTACTTTGAATTTCGTAAACTTTCATCAGCTTTTTCTCCCAATAACTCAAAGTTCACAGTAAATGATGTCTACCAATTCTCAAAAATTTAGCCACAGATTGAAACCATACTCCCTTGCTTTATGCCTATTACCTCATCTATCTACTGCTTGATCTGAATTTCGTAACGCCTCAGTCTAAACTAGACTTAACCTTACCAAAACTATATTTTAGATAAATAACAGTCATGTCTTTCGCTCAAAATTTAGAGGCTGTCTCGGAAGACACAGAAGATGTTATATTTCCACCTGGAGATTTACTGAGTGACGAACCGCCTTTGGAAACAGAGTTTCACTTGCGGCAAATGCTGCTATTAATACAGTGTTTAGAGTGGTGGTGGCGCGATCGCCAAGACTTCTATGCTTGTGGTAATATGACAATTTATTACAGTCCTCGTCAGCTAAAATCTGAGAAATTCCGGGGGCCCGATTTTTTTGTGGTTTTAGATACTGAACGCAAACCCCGAAAAAGCTGGTTAATTTGGGAAGAGGATGGTAAGTACCCAAATGTGATTATCGAAATTCTGTCTCCAAAAACGGCTAAAACTGATAAAGGATTGAAGAAAGAAATATATCAAAATACTTTCCGCACCCCAGATTATTTCTGGTTTGATCCTAATCCTAATAGCTTAGAGTTTCGAGGGTTTCATTTGTTAGATGGTAGCTACCAAGAAATTCAACCTCAAGACAATGGCTGGTTATGGAGTCAGCAATTGCAGTTATATTTGGGGATTCATGAATCTAAGTTAAGATTATTCTCTGCTGATGGACAGATGATACCGACACTAGAGGAAGTAGCGCAGCAAGAGGAACAACAGCGCCAGCAAGCCGAACAACAACTAGCACAAACAAAAGCTTTGTTAGCCCGTTACCGGGAAAGATTCGGGGAGTTATAAGCTGTGAGAATCAAATATGTAGCGTATACGGTGTATAGTAGGCAGTGCTACATATCTACTCAATAAAGCTGTGAGGTTTTCTCATGCTGACGCTTTATCATGCACCTATTTCTCCAAACTCCCGCCGAGTTTGGGTTGCACTGCTGGAAAAAGGACTTGAATTTGAACTAGTAGAAGTAAAGTTGGATGGGGAGCAGTTTAAACCAGAGTTTTTAGCGATTAGCCCCTTCCACCACATTCCAGTTTTGGTAGATGACGGCTTTAACATAGTGGAATCTTTAGCAATTTTGGACTATTTGGAGGCAAAGTATCCTATACCTGCGATGTTGCCTCAAGATGCTCAAGATTTAGCGATCGCCCGGATGGTACAACTAGTAACAGTGAATGAGCTTTTGCCCGCAACCACCACATTTTTACCTCAAGTATTAGGCTTACCCGCAGGAGATCCTGAAAAAATCGAGCAGGCAAAGCAGAAAATTGCCATAGTGCTGAAGTTGTTTGAGAGTTTACTCGATAGTCGCCCTTACTTTGGTAGTGAAAACCTGACTCTCGCGGAGATTGTAGCTGGAACTGTAGTCATCTGGTTGCCAGGAGTAGGTATTTCCTTAAGTGATTATCCAAAACTTAGTGCTTGGCACGATCGCTTAGTTGCACGTCAATCGTGGCAAGCTACCGAAGCGACACCAGAAGCCTTAGCAGTCTTAAAGTCAGTTGTGCTGAAGAGAATGGCACAACAAAATGTAGGATAACAGGGAATAGGGATAATTAATATGGACTTAGCTGCACTTGAATAAAAATTAAAAGTATTTAACTCCTTTTGGTCGAATTACAAAATTAAGGGGATGAATTGATGACAACTGTAGAACTAGAAAAAAAAGTCTTGACTGAGGAAGAAGTAACGAAGTTGTGGTCAGCGTTCCAAGTATTTGATGTAGATGGTAGCGGTGCGATCTCAGCAACAGAATTGGGGGAAGTGATGCGATCGCTAGGTCAAAGTCCTAGTGACATCGAACTGCGCGATATGATCAAAGAAGTGGACGTTGACTTATCAGGCAGTATTGATTTTGAGGAATTCAAAACCCTGATGGTGTCTGCACAAGGCGATCGCAAAAGCCGTCTGAAGCTGGCATTTAGTGTGTTTGACGAAGATGGTAGCGGTCAGATTACCACAAACGAACTCCACAACGTTATGAGTTTGTTCGGGCTAACGGACGCAGAACTCGAAGAGATGATTAAAGAAGTCGATCACGATGGCGATGCCTCAATTGACTTTCAAGAGTTCATAAAACTGGTTCCTGAAGAGTCAGAAATCACCAGCGGCTATAAAGATTCACCCATTTCTTTTACTAATCCCCCTGCAAATAATCCAGCCACCGTCACCTCAGACATAGCGATGGCTACTGAAGCACCTATCCTATTAACCACCACATCTCTTACACAGGAAACAAAGTACGATAGTCCAGAAGTGGCACGGCTCAAAGAACTGCTCGCGCAACACCCACAAGAGCAAAAAGAACGCGCCACCTCTCGGTTGCAAATGCAGATTGGCTTGTTTCGCCTGATCCAGGGGGCTGCTTACCGCTGCTTCCGCGAGAGTTTCTCTGCTAATCACGAAACTCACCTGCGCGTGCGGAACCTACCCTACAAAATTACCGACTTTGTGCAGTTTGTCCAAAAAGCGATCGCATTGTACAAAGGTTTAGATGTCGTAGAAAAAGCTTGCTACCCCCTATTAGATGCAGTCGTTGAATCAATCGAGAAAGAGTACGCCCAACTCCAAGACCGCATCAAAAACTGGAAAAGCATCGAAAAAACACCCCAGATGCTAGCTGAGGAAAAAGCAATGGAATCAGCACGCCGTAAATCCATCTCTGTCAAGGAGAAGTTTGCAGCGGGTGTGGAGTTTGCCATTACCGTCAAGAAAAAGCATTTCAGCTTTCGTGATATTGCAGCAGGCGTGCTAGCTATAAACGAACTCAACCGCCTAAGACAGATGGAACTGAATGCAGAACTGACCCCACCTCCCCCGAAATCAGCAGGCGATCCCAAAGATTACCTCAAGCAGTGGAACCGCGTTATCCTCACTGATGCTTCAGAAGAAATAGACGGTGCAATGATGCCAGTAGATTATTGGTATGAAGATTTTATGCCGAAATTGCTAGCTGCTTTCAGTGTCAACACTGCTGCTGACATCCAAAACAACACAGTACCTGACGAAACAGCTTTAGCTCAGTGGTATGCAGATACTCAAGCAATGGGAGAATTTGACCGTTATGGGGCAGATGTGGCACAGAACTTTTCTCAATCCACTCCCAAACAAAAGCTAGCAGTTAAGCAGGCATGGCGTTTGACGCATTATTACCTCAATGGCGTGCAAAAACGGCGTGAACGCCAAGAGTTTGGGCGCGAGTCAGGGGCACTCTCACAATACGTGGCATTTATTGATGTGTATTTGGGACGAAGTGATATTAAAGATGCTCAGATGCGCGTTAGCTTTCCTTATTACATTGGGCCTGGTGTGTGGCGTTTCTTCCACACCACGGCTGAAATCGTGTGTACCAAGCCATATCAAGAACAAAAAGCGCTAGTGGCAGTTTTCCAAGACTTCTTTAAACTATTTGCCACGATGTATCCCTGCCCTTACTGCCGTCACCACCTCAATATGTATGTGGTGCAGAACAAAGAAGTCGATATGTATCCAGTAGAGTACCTTTTGTTGGGACGTGACCCAAAACTGAATAATTTTGAGGTGTCGATGGAAGCTAAGCTGTCTACAGTTGTAGATGGCCCCGCCTTACGCTTATTTTTCTGGAAACTACATAACACCGTTTCCTCATCCATTGCTCGCTCCGAGGAATGGTATCACAAGGATGAGAAAGCTTTTTACACTACCCGCTACTGGCCCAGTCTGGACTCCGAACTTGCACGAGGCAAAGCACTCAAACACCTTAGCATCTCCGTCGAGCGTTTATACCGCCTCTATGGAATTCTAAAACCGGCATCGCGGTTAGCAGGAGTTAGAGCAACTCTCCAAAAGCTGTTGGAGAAAGGCGATGAGTCAGGTATTAAGGAGGCGTGTACGCTAGCCGAAGACTATATCCAAGAGTTGGAATCGTCTGTGATCACTGGTCAATTTCTTCAGGAAACCTACCGCTTTGATCCTGAAATTGTAGATAAAGCTCCCTACTTTACTCCTGAAGAGGAAGAGTTTGCTCGTAGTGGCGTATTTGTAGAGGTTATATGAAAGGGAACGGAGAATGGTGATATATGTCTGGCTCCTGCAACTGTACAAATCTGCAATTTGTTGCTTAGGATTCGTGTAAAAATAAGTTGAACAATTTAATATTTGTAGTGCGGGCATCTTGCCCGCGCGAGCAAGATGCCCGCACTACTTATTTTTACTTGATGCCTTACACTCATTGAGTTGAAGCAAAGACGCTAACGCGTAGCTTGCTACCGCACAGGGGTACGACTTCTCCTGTCACAGACGCTACGCGTTAAGCGCAGGGCTTTACGCTCAGTACAAGTTCCCCATTCCCTTGCACAAAACTTTGATAAAGTTAGGAAAAAAGTCGGATTTGCGGTAATTTATCCGAAAATTTGGAAAGCATAACTGTAGACTAGTTACAGTTATCCTAAAATTTGAATTAAACTACCCTCGTCGTTACACAATGAACGCTGAAGCAGCATTAGCATGGTTGGATACCATAATTCCTGCTCAGACCGGGGAACGGTTGAGCGATTTGCAAAAAGTTATTTTTCAGCAGGTTTGGTTGGGTAGGAAATACTTAGATATCGCTAATTGTTACGGTTGTACAGAAGGACATGCCAAGGATGTTGGTTCGCAGTTGTGGAAGTTGCTTTCGCAAGCACTGCGGGAAAAGATTACTAAAAGTAATTGTCGAGCGATTATAGAACGGTGTTTAAAAAAGATTCAAGAAGCAGAACTGCTAAATCTGCATTCTCATGAGGTAAGTTTTAGAACTCAAACTATACCAGAGGATATCAATTTTATTGGACGCAAAGAAGCGATCGCTCACCTCAATTCTTTGGTAAATCAAGGAACTAAAGTCATTGTCATTCAAGGTGAGGGAGGCTTGGGTAAGACTACCCTTGCACAGCGATATCTGCAAACTAAAGGATTTGAGTTAGTTCTAGAACTGCCGATGGCCAAGGAAGCGCAAAATATCACCTCGGCGGCACGGGTAGTGGAAGAATGGCTCAAACAAGACTTTCACGAAGAACCAGGGGTAGAATTTGGTGTGACGCTAGGACGGCTGAAGCGCCAACTCCACAACCGACGCATTGGAGTGTTGATTGATAATTTAGAACCTGCGTTGGATCAACAAGGTAAATTAATTGCTCCTCACCGCAACTATGTAGAACTATTGCGAGTTTTAGCTGATGCGAGGGTGCAGTCTATCACCTTAATTACAAGTCGCGATCGCCTTTGTGAACCAGGGATAAATGCGGAACATTATCGGCTTCCTGGTTTAGATCAACGTGCATGGCAACAGTTTTTTAGCACTCGCAAATTAATTATCGATTTGCCTACGTTAAATATTATGCATCGTGCCTACGGTGGTAATGCTAAAGCTATGGGCATTCTCTGTGGTGCGATTCAGGAAGATTTTGATGGTGATATGGCTCTTTATTGGCAAGAAAATAATGCCGATCTACTAGCAGTTACAGATTTAAAAAATTTAGCAGCCAGTCAAATTAATCGCTTACAAATTCTTGACCCCCAAGCTTATCGCTTGCTTTGTCGTTTGGGATGTTATCGCTATCAAGATGTAACCAAAATTCCCACTCCAGGATTGTTGAGTTTACTTTGGGATGTTCCATCTACTCAGCATCGCCAAATTATTACTTCTCTCAAAAATCGGTCTTTAATAGAGTGCCATAAAGGTGAATATTGGCTGCATCCAGTCATTCAAGCCGAGGCGATCGCTCGCTTACGCATCAGTGATGATTGGCAAATTACTAACCACAAAGCTGCCGAATTCTGGACAGATAAAGTTCAAAAAGTTGAGTCTTTTTCAGATGCGTTACAAGCTCTAGAAGCATATTATCATTACAAAGAAATTCGAGAATTTGAGTTAGCAGGTAAAATTATTCTCAAAAGCCGAAATAATCAATGGCAGCAGTTTTTACCCCTTGGCAGTACTTTATATCGCATGGGTTTGATCCAGCCAATTATGACTGCTATTAGTCAAGTAATTGATCAAATTACACATGAAGAAAATTTAAGTGAGCTATACAATATATTGGGTGATTTGTACTGGATCATAGGGAAGATACATCAGGCGATCGCTTGTCAGGAGAAAACTATTAATCTAGCAACTAAAATCCTCAAATCACTCGCACCCCAACCAGAAAATCAACACACAGTTTACTATCTGAGGATGCTAGAAGTAGATTCTCTATTAAGCATTGGTCTCTACAAAATTGACTTATGGGAACTAGAGGCATCTGCAAAATTATTTCAACAAGTGATTTATCTAGCTCGAAATACTGCTCATCATCGTTGGGCAGAAAAAGCTAGCGTGTGTTTAGCATTAGTAAATTCCTATTTAGGATTATCTGAGGCATCACGCTCATTAGCAGATGTCGCTTATCACACTATCACAACACAATCACTCGTAGAACAAACAGGCAGATTTGCCTATTTCATGCAAATTCTCGGTCAAACATACGTTAATTTGGAAGATGTTGATAAAGCTAACGAAATGTTTTGCAGAGCATTAAAATTTGCTGAAGAAAGTCATTATATGCAGGTAAAAGCCAAAACACTTAATGGTTTAGCAGCAATATATCGGCAACAAGCAGAATTTGCATTAGCTTTGAGTAATCATCAAGAAGCAATTGAACTTTTAGATAAAATAGGTGCTAAATGTGATTTAGCTGAAGCTTATTTTCAATTGGGTTTAACTTATCAACAAATGCAAAAATTTGATGATAGTAAAGTGAGTTTTGATCAAGCAATTCAGTTATTTACTGAAATGCAAGCCCTGAAACAAATTGAAAAAGTTTCAATAACAGCTTGCAGTTTTAACTAGATGTTAAGCTTTTATAGTAGACCTGCCTTAAAAATAGGGAGTGGGGATTAGGGAAGAAATATTTTTATCTAACATTGTGATGTAAGAAGTATTTTAATATGCTAGTCCAGTCAATACCAGCAGAACAAAGAACGGTGCTAAATAACGTTAGCTGGGAAACCTTTGAAGCCTTGCTGAAAGACACAGGGGAAAATAGAGGTTCCCGGTTTGCTTATGATGGCGGTACTTTAGAAATTATGACCCCACTATTTCAACATGAAAACTTAAAAAGTAATTTCGGCAATTTTATTGTTGTTTTAGCTGAAGAATTAGATATTGAAATCAGAAGTGCTGGTTCTACAACCTTGAAGCGGAAATTGGCAAAAAAGGGAATAGAACCTGATGCTTGTTATTATATCCAAAATGAAGTAGCCATTTGTGGTAAAGAAACTTTAGATTTAGAAACAGATCCACCGCCTGATTTAGCAATTGAGATTGATATTACCAGTAGTTCGGTTAATAAATTTAATATTTATGCAGCGTTAGCTATAAATGAACTTTGGCGATATGATGAGCAAAATTTGAAATTTTATCAGTTGCGAGAAGGGCAATATGTTGAGTGTGATTCTAGTATTGCCTTTCCTCTGGTTTCAGTCAGTGAGATGAGTAGATTTATTCAGCAGAGTAAAAGTATGGGTGAGATTGCTTTGTTGAAATCGTTTCGCGCTTGGGTCAAGGAAAAATTAGAATAGTTAACTTTATGAGAGCCGGTCAACTCCTCAACGGCAAGCACTGATTTTTTACATCCTAATTATCAAGATTTAAGCTATTAGGCATCAAGTAAAAATAAGTAGTGCGAGCATCTTGCTCGCGCGGGCAAGATGCCCGCACTACAAATATTAAATTGTTCAACTTATTTTTACACGAATCCTTAGCCTTGGGATCAAATCCAAGGCAGGTAAATCATCTCACTTCTTTAACACTACTTGAAAAGAATTTAAATATCCCGTAATGGTTCTAGCTAATGTTTTGTGTTGCTTTCTAGTAGTTATAGCCATCACTTGATACAAGCGTCCTTCGGCTACATACATTCTATTTTTAGTGATTTTACCGCCAGTATTGATATACTCAATTTCTTTCCCTGGATGACCATTAGAACTACGAATATTTCGCTGACTCATTAAATTACTTTTCGTAGTTTTTAAAGCTAGATCCCGTGCATTATTTAGTATTAGTTGGGGGTTGGCCATTTGCCCATAACTATAAGGAAAGTCATTGTAAGTAACTATATATGCTACTTCTTGTTTGGGTGGTTGGGCGACAAACATTTCTAAGTTAATTTCACCCATATAGGTTTTTTGATATTGAGTATTCCTATTGGGTGTTCCTGGCATCAAAACAGTAAAGCGCCCATCGGGAGCGGTGTATAATTTCCACTTGGGCTGTACTGGTTGAGGTGTGGTGATTTTTGGTTGAGAAGCTGGCAGTTTAGCTGGACGCGCTGCCACTAAGGTAGATGCACTGCTGACAACAGTAACGGCAATAAGTGGTAACAAAATTCTAAATGTCATAGTTTTAGCTTTGGAGATGCTGATTTTACTGATGCAGTTATAACCTAGCAGCACACAAAGCAGCACCAATTAGGCCCACTTGTGGGTTGAGGATAATGTACACGGGTATCTCTTCCAGCAGAGAACGCATCCTGCCTTTTTGGGTGAAGTTTAGCAGAAAATTGCTGTTTTTGATTAAAGGCAGTATTTTGGGCGCAATACCACCAGCCATGTATAAGCCACCATAAGGTAGCAGTTTCAGGGCGAGATTGCCGGCTTCTGTGCCATAGGCATCGATAAACATTTGTATAGTTTGTTGCGAAAGACGATCGCTTCCTTGTAATGCAGCTATACCAATGGCTGCACCCGGATCAACGCTTTTTTCCTGTTGTCCTGCTTCTTTTTCCCAAGTGCGAACAATTTGGGCGATATCTGGGGATTCAGTGGTGATTTGGCGATCGCGCAAAAATTGGTAAATTGAAACAATCCCCTGTCCTGAAACGACTCTTTCCACTGAAACGCGTTGGATATCGTGTTTATCCAACAGGTATTTCATTAACTGAAACTCTAACTCGTTACGAGCGGCAAAGTCAGCGTGTCCACCTTCTGAAGGGAAGACTTGATAATGCTTGCCTTGCTTAATGAGAAATCCTTGCCCTAAACCAGTACCCGCACCGATAATTGCGATCGGGGCTTCAGGTTGAAATTTGCCAGCTTGTAATGTGAGCAAGTCTTGTTTTTGTAAACCCAAAATACCATAGCCAACAGCAGCGAAATCATTAATCAGGGTAATTTGTGAGATACCTAACTGCTGTTCTAGTCGTTCAGTTTCTAAGAACCAGACTAAATTAGTTAGCTTAGCAGTATTTTTCACCACTGGGCCTGCGATCGCAAAACAAGCTTTTTGTGGTGTCGGTGTATCGGCTTTGAGCAAAAATTGCTGTACCATCGGCACCAAGTCAAGAAAATCTCCACTGAGGTAACTTTCCTGATAAATAGTGTGTAGCTCTGACGTTGACTCTGTGGCTTTGACTAATCGCAAAATCGTTTTAGTGCCGCCAATGTCGCCTGCAAGTAGCAATGTCATAAAACTTATCAGCAAAAAATTTAGTTACTGTGAACTGGGGATTGGGAATTGGGGAACTCGGGGCCCACGCTCTCTTATGGGTAGGTTTTTTAGATTTCGCGTTTTGGTTGACGCAAAGACGGGGAGACGCGGTGAGACAGCGAGTAAAGGAGGGTTTCCCTCCGCAGGCGACTGCGTTAGCGCAGCGTTAGCGAGCTTGCGAGCGTCACCCGAAGGGGGACGCGGAGAAAGATTTCGGAACGGAAAAATAGGCTTTTTTAGACTGAATATGAAAAACCTACCCTTGAAAGGGGCCCACGCTCCCGGTGGGAGTGGGAAAAGAAGTTAAAGCGGGGTTTCTGACTCAATCCTGAATGCAACCTGTTAAAAATCCCTGTTAGGATTCAAGCAAATCGAATTACTTCTTCTACCTGGGTTAAATGGGAAGTGTCTCCCTTTAGTTCTAGCAACCATTCTGGGCATTGACGTACAACTTTTACTAAAGAACATAGGGAAGCCTTAACTTCCGTTTTGGCAATTTCCCCTACAAATCCTATTGTCGCCCCTACCACCGATGCACCATGTCCTACCAAAAGGATATTCTTAGGGAGGAATTCTGTTGCTAAGCATCTAGCAGTTTGTCCTGAACGTTCCCACACTTTTTCGCGATTTTCGGGATATTTGGCAGCAATACGCGACGTATAACTAACGTCTATTCTGGGAAACAATTCTGCTAGTGCTGAAATCGAAAGTCTTTCTGGTTCTTCAGTCATCCAAGCAGGATTTAACCATTCACTCAAACCTGTTTCTAGCTTAATAGGTAAATCCAGAACTTCTGCGACTGCGTTTGCTGTTTGCACCGTTCGCAAGAAGGGAGAAGCGAAAATGTGAGCAATGTTTTCTCTTTTGAGGCGTCTAGCTAGCTGCTTTGCCTGCAAGATCCCATCGTCAGACAAGGGTGGATCATAACGTCGTTCTGCAGTGAGAAACCAATCAGGGTTTACAAAGTCGAGGCGGTTAGCGTGTCTTGCGATCCAGACTATTTGACTCATGGGTTTATTTATACTTGCATCTCAGAGATAGACACCCCAAAAAAATGGGTTCAAACCCAATATATTACGAAACTTGTAATAATTCGTAATACCTCTGTCTAAATTTAAATAGTAAGAATTTAGTTAATTTTCAGAGGCGATCGCACATCTGGATCAATCAACCAACCTAAGCTAGTACCATGCTTTAAGCAATGTAGAATATTTCCAGTTATTTTAGTTTCTGTAGGAGAGAAAAATTCTAACTTTTTAATCATACCAAAACTCTCTGAATTACACCCTGATCAAAAATACGGTTATCTGTACCAATACCTTTAATTTCTATTCTGTCCGCATACACTTCGTAAGTAGCAAAACTTAAATTACTCGTAGAATATTCTGTCCATTCAGAACGTCCTACGGGACGATTACCCGCGCCTGCACCGCAAATTATATAAGTTGTACCATTAATAGCACGAGTGCGTTCATAATGATGTTCGTGACCATTGATATAAAGTTGAACATTGTATTTTTGAAATAAAGGAGTAAAAGTTTTAATAAACTCTGGGCTACTACCATAAACACCAGATGCATAAATTGGATGATGACCAAATACTATTTTCCAAGTAGCATTACTCTTACTTAATTCTTGTTTCAACCAAGTTAGCTGCTTTTTCCAATCAGCATTCGAGTTAGTATCTAAAGCAAAAAATTGCACACTATCACGTTTAAATGTATAGTAACGCCCCTTCATATTAAAATTAGGATACTTTACTTGCGGCTCACCATTAGCAGTACGAATATCGTGATTACCTAAACAAGCTTGAAATTTGACACCTTGTTTAAGCAAAGGTTTATAAGGACGTTCAAAAACTGCGCCAATTTTTTCAATTTCGCCGTTATTATAAATATTATCTCCAGCTAAAATTACCAAATTATAAGGATTTTTTTGGTAATAAGAATTCATCGCCCTCGCTACAGCATACTGTCCTTTAGCACCAGTTCCTGTATCTGCAACGGATACAAAACGCAACAGCAAGTCTTTTTGGGGTGGTTTGGCGGCTATTACCGTTGAATCAGCATTATCAGCACCTTGGTTATTTTGATGAGTCAGCGTCCAAGTGAAAAACCCTGTACCAATAGCGCTGAGACTACTCAAAAAAAGAAATTGACGGCGTTTTAGATTCATAAGTTGGGGATTAAATAATTCGTAATGACGCTCGAGGACTCGCTACCGCTTCGCTAACGCTAACGTAATTCGTAATGACGCGACGCTCCTGTGTCGCTCTAAGCGAAGCTATGCCGTAGGCTTTACGCTGACGCTCGTACCGACGCTCGTTCGCCTTTGGCGTCTCCCCTTGGGAGATGACTCGCTCTAAGCGAAGCTATGCCGCAGGCTTTACGCTACGCTATCGCTGCGAAGCGCGTAATTAAGTTTTGTAATGGGGACTTAAACCCACGGAACTAGTTAAGGCTTAATCTCTAGCCTGTAGCCCCTAGTCACAGTTCCCAGTCCCTAGAAATGATACATTGTACTTGACTTATCCTTGATTCGCGTTCCTGGTGAAAGTTTCATGTCACAAGACAACCAGAATTCACAACCGCCTTCGTCATCTGAACCTCAAAGGAATCGACCAAAATCGAATACTCAAAAACCTTACCAGAGAGTTCAGCCAATTTGGAAGACAAAAGTTATCCAAATTCTGAGAGGAACGATTGGAGTTTTGGAAACTACTGTGGTGAAACTGGAAACAGAATCATTACCTGGTGCTGCGGAAACTCCTGGTTTGTGGGGTGGATTTTTAGCTAAAGTTCGCTCTTTTTTACCAGCTAATTTCTCAGCAAAGTTGTCGAACACGGCTTTAACGGGAATTATTGCTGGAGTTGCTGTGATTTTAGTTTGGACGAGTGCGACTGTTGTAACTAAAAAACCCACGGAGGTAGTAACGCTTCCTCCTGTCGAGGAAGTTTCTACACCCACGCCAACGATAACTACTCCACCAGAAGCAGCACCAATAGAACCAGAACCGCAAGTTTCACAGCCTCCACCAGAAGTTACCCCAACGCCAACACCAGAACCAACTCCCACGCCAACGCCAACGCCAGCTTTAGAATTAACGCCGGAAGAAACTTTAATTGCTGCAATTGAAAATCAAGTAGCCGAAATTAGCGATCGCATTACCTCCGGTCTGATAAAGTCAATTCAAGCTAACTTCCGCACTGGCAATCTCACCATCAAAATTAGTGACGATTGGTATACTCTTAAGGACTCTCAACAAAATAAACTAGCAACTGAGATATTACAGCGTTCTCAAGAACTCGATTTTACCCATTTAGAAATTATCGATTCCCAAGATAATTTAATAGCACGTAACCCAGTCGTAGGCTCTGAAATTATCATTTTTCAACGCAGAGAAATAATCAATTTAGAATCATAATATTGAGTGAGCGGCAAAAAATTCTACTCGTTCGCGCACGGCTCGAATGTGATTTGGTGTATTTATTCTAACAGCGATCGCCCCATTGCGCTTGACAAGATACAATCAGTTCTTTGTGTAGTGAATTTATCATTGGTTATTGGTCATTTGTTAAGCGGATGAAAAACATCTTTCCCATTTTCCCCGCGTCCCCCTTCGGGTGACGCTCGCAAGCTCGCTAACGCTGCCGCTGCGCTAACGTAGTCGCCTGCGGAGGGAAACCCTCCTTTACTCGCTGTCTCACCGCGTCCCCACTCCCCACTCCCTACTCTCCACTCCCCACTCTCACAGATTGAGTGGGAATCCAGACGGTAAAAATTGAGCCAATGCCTACTGTGGATTCTACTTCAATACGTCCTCGATGAAGTTCCACTAGTTGTTTGGTTAAAGCTAAACCAAGTCCGGTGCCTTCGTAGCGACGGCGATAGGGTGTATCAAGTTGTTGGAATTTTTCAAACAGTCGTGGTAATTGGTCTTCGGAAATGCCTATGCCGGTATCTTCGACTTGAAAGATAGCAGTGTCGTCTTCTACCCAAAGCCGTAAAGTCACACTGCCATTTTCGGGAGTAAATTTGATGGCGTTACTTAACAAATTCCACAGAACTTGCTCTAATCGCTCAGCATCGGCGATGAAGCGATCGCGCTGAGGATCGATTTGCAAATCGAGTTTGAGATTAACATATTTGTGGCCGGCTTTTTCTTGCAGCGACTCTACAGTATTTTCTGCTATGCTCACTAGGGAAAATTCTCGAATATTTAAAACTGTTTTGCCTGCCTCGATTTGTGATAAGTCGAGGATGTCATTAATCATTTCTAATAAATGTTCTCCGCTGTCGTGGATTGTTTGCAGATAATCCCTTTGACGCTGACTCAATTCACCTAAAGGCCAGCGTAACAGTGTAGAAGACATGCCAATGACATAAGTTAAAGGCGTCAGCAATTCATGGCTGATAGTAGCCAAAAACTCACTTCTCAAACGACTAGCGGCTTCAGCAGCAAGTAGGGCATCACGTAGAGCCATTGTTCGCTCAATGACTCGTTGTTCGAGGGTTTGTTTTTCTTGAGTGAGCGTTCGCGCAGCGTCTCGCAGAGATCGCATTAACTCAGTTTGGTGGATTGCGATCGCTAATTGTTCGGCGATCGAACTCAGCAAACTTTTTTCGCTTTCAGTCCACTGGTGGGGAGCGTCACATTTATGAGCAATCAACAACCCCCACAGTTTTTCTTCAAATATAATTGGTGCTGCTAATTTGGCCCGGACTTGGCTTTCCCTTAAAAAATTTAACAAACACTGTTCGAGAGCATAAGTTTTTTCGATATCATCTACAGCTAAGGTAAAGCCTTGAACATACTTCTCCCAACATTGGGAAGTTTGCGTAAAACAATTTTGTTCCTTGTAACTCAATATAGACGGAATAGTGTCTGTAGCGCGGGCTTCATAGACAATACAACTCCCATACTGTTGAGCTTCTTCGGCTGGGAGTTGGAAAGATGTAGAGATGTGAAAATAAAGTGACTGACGAGTGTTGACTAATGAGGTTTGACCATTTGTTGAGCGTTGAGCCTTGACTTTGAAGCCTTCAAATCTATAAATTACTAGTCTATCTAATTCTAAAAATTCCCGGACTTGCGTAATGGCTGTTGTCATAATTACCGACAAATCCAGACTTTTGCGGATTTGGGTTGTTACCTGATTCAACAACCGTTCTTGAGAGATCTGTTTTTTCAGGGCATCTTCTATCGGTTGACACACATAAACCTCAGATTGATTAGAATCCAGAGGTGTTATCATCTCTTGGTTTGGTAGCGTTAGGAGATATTCTAATAACAACAGTGTAAATTCACCTTGGAGCTGAGCGTCGTTAGGCTGAAGAATTTGACGATAGCGTTCCAAGCTTTGGTGAGTATAGGAATCACCCTCAAAAAAGTCTCGCAAATTTATGACAAAGGAAGCGATCGCTTCAACGTTAAATGTCAATCTCGCGTTTAGCGCCAAATCCTCAGCAATGAATTCCGAATAAATTTCTTTCTCCCCTGCTCCCCCTGCTTCTACCTTGCCCACTAACAGCGCACTAAACCGCTCAGACACCACCAGCGTGAATCGTTGTTTCTGCCACTCCAAAGGTATACGAACCCGTACTAGCACAGCTTCTGTTAATACCAAAGCAGTGCTTCCTAATGCTTGAGCCATCTGCTGTAACAATTCCCCAAGCTGATTAAACACACTTAAAGACAAGGTTCGGGAAAAGCTCAAATCAGGAGAACTAAGCATTTTCAAAAATTTGGTGAAGAAGGTTGAATGCTGGGTTGAAAGGTTGTTTTGATCGTGTCCTAATCAACAGTTTAAGACGGTAATACAGGATTATGCATCGCATAAGTGCCACATCTGGCGGATGGAATCAATCAGAAGATTTAATTTTTTTAGAACAAACTCCGGCTCCAATTGTGTTAATTACGGCTGCTGACACTGATATTCAAACCCTAGCAGCAGCAGTTCCAAAATTACCTGCAAATTTTCCTGCATTTAGAGTCGCCAACCTATTACAGTTACAACAACAAATAAGCATAGATACTTATGGTGAACAAGTTTTAGAACTTGCTCAAGTAATTGTTTTGCGTTTATTAGGAGGACGTTCTTACTGGACTTACGGTTTGGAAGTAGTGCAGGAAATTGCAGAACGTAATGGTATAACCCTCATTGTAATGCCAGGGGACGATGCTCTCGATCCCCAGTTAATCTCTCTGTCTACAGTGCCTTTAAGTATTGTTAATCAAGTATGCCGCTATTTTAGTGAAGGCGGTGTGGAAAATTTTGTTAATTCTTTGCAATTTATTGCCGATACTTGCCTGTTCACCTCATACAATCCCCCACCACCCCAGCCAGTAGCGCGTGTGGGGTTGTATGAGTGGGGAATGGGGAATGGGCAAAAGGACGCGCTTACGCGCTTACGCGGTGAGACAGCGCTGCAGGAGGGTTTCCCTCCGCAGGCGACTGCGAACCCGAAGGGGGACGGGGAGAAAATTTCTCCCTCATCCCCCTCATCCCCCTCATCCCCCTCACCACTCCCCAAAGTCGGCATCCTCTTCTACCGCGCTCATTATCTGGCGGGAAATATCAAGGTAATTGATGCTTTGTGTGCAGCTTTGGTACAGAAAAATTTACAACCTGTGCCAATATTTGTTTCTTCGTTGCGTGATGCCAATGTTAGTGATGAGTTGGCTGAGTTTTTCCAGCCGAAAGACTCGCAGCCGATCGCTTTACTGTTGAATACTACCAGCTTTTCCTTAGCCAGGCTGGAAACAGAAACACCACAAATCGATTTGTGGGAAAAATTAGATGTGCCAGTTTTACAGGTTATCCTCAGCGGCGGCTCAATTGAACAGTGGGAGTTAGAGTTTAAAGGGCTTTCTCCCCGCGATATCGCGATGAATGTGGCACTACCAGAAGTAGATGGGCGGATTATTAGCCGCGCTGTATCTTTTAAGACACTACAAACACGCCATCCTGATTTAGAAACAGATGTGGTAGTTTATGAGCCAGTGAGCGATCGCATTGAGTTCGTAGCCAACCTAACTGCCAATTGGGTACGCTTGCGTGCAAAACCACCCCAAGAGCGGCGAATTGCCTTAATTTTGGCAAACTACCCCAACCGTAATGGCCGTCTAGCCAATGGAGTCGGACTTGACACCCCAGCCAGTTGTATAGAAATTATCCAAGCATTGCACTCAGTTGGCTATTTAGTAGATAATCCCCCCACTCAAGTCAACGAATTAATTCAACGCCTCACAGCCGGTGTCACCAATGATCCTGAGAGTCGAGACTGGCGTCCAGTGTTGCAAAGTCTAGATTTAGCTGTGTATCAAGAGTATTTCGCCTCCCTACCACCAGATGTGCAGCAGGGAATTAGTGAACGTTGGGGACTGGAAGAAGACACGGAGATGGGGAGACACGGGGACGCGGAGAGTTCTTTCCCCGCGTCCTCTTTTCCCATTCCCGGCATCCAACTAGGAAATATCTTCATAGGCATTCAACCAACAAGGGGCTATGATATTGACCCCAGCTTGAATTATCACGCGCCGGATTTAGAGCCAACCCATGCTTATTTGGCTTTTTATTATTGGGTGAGAGAATGTTTTGGTGCTGATGCTGTAGTTCATGTAGGGAAACACGGAAACTTAGAATGGCTACCAGGTAAAAGTGTGGCTTTATCTAGTAAGTGTTATCCAGAGGTTGCTCTGGGAGCATTGCCTCATTTATACCCATTTATTGTCAATGATCCTGGTGAAGGTTCACAAGCTAAACGCCGCGCTCAGGCAGTGATTATAGATCATTTGACACCACCCATGACTCGTGCGGAACTTTATGGTTCTTTACAACAGTTAGAAAACTTAATTGATGAGTATTATGAGGCAGAAAGTTTAGACCCCGCAAGGTTGCCGGTTATCCGCGATCGCATTCGTGGATTGGTGATCACAGAAAATCTTTATAAAGATTTAGGCATCCCAAACGAAACAGAAATTTTCGATTTAGAATCTTTAATTTTGAACTCTTTAGATGGCTATCTTTGTGAGTTAAAAGAAGCTCAAATCCGCGATGGCTTGCATATTTTTGGGCAATGTCCCCAAGGAAACCAACTCAGAGATTTAATCGTCGCGATCGCTCGTATACCCAATCGCTATTCTATCGGTCTGACGCGTGCGATCGCCCAAGACTGGGGTTTAGATTTCGATCCTCTCACAGCAGACTTATCCATGGCTAGCCAGTGGTCAATAGTCAACGGCCAAAACTGTCGCACCATCGGCGATGTCGTCGAAGTTCTAGAACAACGTGCCACCAACCTCATCAGTGATCAGTTATCAGTCAGCACTCCCCACTCCCCACTCCCCACTCCCCACTCCCCACTCCCCATTGTTCTCAACTGGATACGCGATCGCCTCCTCCCAGCCATTGAACAAACTAGCCAGGAAATTACCAACTTATTGTCTGGGCTTGATGGCAGATACGTGCAAAGTGCCCCAGCTGGCGCACCAACACGTGGACGCCCAGAAGTTTTACCAACCGGTAAAAATTTTTACTCTATTGATATCCGCGCTGTTCCTACAGAAACAGCTTGGGATATAGGCAGGAAGGGTGCTGAAGCCCTAATCGAATGTTACACTCAAGAGCACGGAGAGTATCCAAAAACACTAGGGTTGTCATTATGGGGAACTGCGACAATGCGGACTGGCGGCGATGACATTGCTGAGGCGTTGGCTTTACTGGGTGTGCGTCCGGTGTGGGATGGGGTAGCACGGCGGGTGGTGGATTTTGAAATCTTGCCACTAGCGATTTTGGGGCGTCCGCGTGTTGATGTCACGCTGCGAATTTCTGGATTTTTTCGTGATGCCTTTCCCAACTTAATTGATTTATTCGACCAAGCAGTGATAGCAGTAGCATCTTTAGATGAACCACCAGAACAAAACCCCCTAGCTGAAGCAGTTCGCCAAGATATCGAGTTTTGGACTAGTCAAGGTTTAGATTTAGAGACAGCAGAAATGCGATCGCGCTATCGCATCTTTGGCTCAGCCCCAGGTGCTTACGGTGCTGGACTCCAAGGTTTAATAGAATCACAAAACTGGACAAACGACCAAGACCTAGCCTGCGCCTACATCAACTGGAGCTGTTACGCCTATTCCTCAGCAGCAGGACGCAAAGACGCGGGGACACGGGGACGCGGAGAAAATTTTTCCCTCACTTCCTCATCCCCCCCATCCCCGGTTGGTGAGCCGAGTCATACTGCGAAGCAGAACCCGCAGGTTACCACATCCCCCTCATTTCTCCCAGTCCCCAGTCCCCAGTCCCCAGTCCCCAGTCTTAAAGCCTTCGAGCAACGCTTGGCACAAATGCAAATTGTGCTGCATAATCAAGACAATCGCGAACACGACTTGCTCGATTCTGACGATTACTATCAATTTCAGGGTGGATTAACCGCAGCGGTGCGCTCTCTACAAGGAAAAAATCCCCAAACTTATTTTGGCGATAATTCCATACCCGCTCAACCACGCGTCCGCCAATTGAGAGAAGAAATCGCACGAGTCTATCGTTCTCGCGTTGTTAATCCCAAGTGGATTGCGGGAGCGATGCGCCACGGCTATAAGGGTGCTTGTGAAATGGCAGCAACGGTAGACTATATATTCGCCTATGATGCCACAGCTCAATGTGTCGAAGATCATATGTATCAGGGAATAGTACAAGCGTATTTACTCGATCCTATTGTCTGTGAATTTATTCAGGAAAATAACCCATATGCCCTGCGTGATATTGCTGAAAGATTAATAGAAGCATATATGCGCGGTTTATGGCAGGATGTAGATATACAGACATTGGAAACTTTACGAAACCTAGTACATCAAGCTGAAGCAACCATCGAATAAAAACAAGTGGTGTAGACAACATATATGGACAATCTTGCGTATTTCCACTTAGCTTTCGCCTACGAAGACAGCAAGCCCGCTGAATTAATATCTCTGGGTGCTTTGCTCAATAAAGCAGCTGCACCAGACTGGAAACGGCTTTCTAGTAGAGCTTGGAAGTATATGTTACCCCTAGCTCTCACATTGTCTGTTCTCGGCGCTGTCAGCAGCGTCATGGCACTAGAAAGAGGCGATCAAGGCCCCTCTGTCAGAAATTTACAACAACAATTAAAAAGAGCAGGCTTTTACTCAGCTCCAATCACGCAAACATACGACTTCTCCACCGAAGAAGCGGTGCGACGCTTCCAAAGAGCTGCTGGTATACAAGTTAACGGTGTTGTTGGCCCTACTACTCTGCAAAAATTAGAAAGCTGGCGGACACCAGCTATGAGTACACAAGCCAAAAAGCCTAGCACTGTCAGTACACAAGCTAAGAAACCTGGGACTGTAAGTACACAAGCTAAAAAACCTACTGTTGTGAGTGCAGCTAGTTCAACAACCAGCCAGCGCCGCAATTCCAACTACCTTGCCAAAGGAGATGAAGGTGAGGATGTCAGGATTTTGCAAGAACGGTTGAGAGTCGCAGGTTTTTATTACGGTAATGCCACGGGGATATTTGGCCCTATTACCGAAGAAGCTGTTAAGCGATTCCAAGATTCCTATAAATTAGATGTTGACGGTATTGTTGGCCCAGCAACATCACGTAAATTGCCCACACTAGGCGTGGGTTATGGTGACGAAACTCCCAAAAAGGTAGTTGAGCGAGACAAACTCCGCATCGGCGATCGCGGCGAAGGCGTGAGAATTCTTCAACAACAACTAATTCAGGCAGGATATTTAGAGGGTGAGCCAAATGGCTATTATGGCCCCTATACCGCAGATGCTGTACGCAGATTCCAAACAGCTAATTTCCTCAAAGCAAGTGGTGTTGCTGGCCCTACCACAAGAGCTAAGTTATATAGCTCAGTTAATACTTCTCCCAAGAGCGAGTTTAGTGTTCTAGAAATCCAAACACGATTACGGGAGAGGGGCTTTTATAAAGGTAGGCTGAACGGTGTGATGGCAGATGACACCAAAAAAGCCATCAAACAAGCCCAAGAGTTTTACGGTATTAGTCTCAATGACATCAAGAGCGGACGCTTTTAGCATCCGCTCTTGATCTTGTGATTCTGAGACTTCAAGTGGTTGTTAGCCTTCAGTAGCAGCGAACTACAAGTTGATTTGTTAACCAACCCAAGTGTTACAACGGCATCAATGCTCGTTGGCACTTGGGACACACTGCATGGATTGTCATTTGACAGTCGAGTAGGTGAAACCCCTCTTTCTGTGAAGTTTTTGCCCCAATTTTCAAAATTGAATCGTTTTTGAATTCAATAGTCGTGTTGCATCTCACACAAATTAAGTGATGGTGGTGATGGGGGTAAGGCTGGTTAATTTCATAATGCTTATGTCCTTCCCCTAGTTCTAGTTCCCTTAAAATTCCCATCCGTGCCATCAATTTCAAAGTCCGATAGATGGTTGACAGACTTATTCCTTCACCATCAGTCTCTAGCCGATGATAAAGATCCTCTGCACTGAGATGTTCGCCTTGCGGTAATTCTTGAAAAATGTGTAGAATTGTTTCGCGCTGGGGAGTCAAACGCCAACCCCGCTCGTTTAATTCTGCTTTGAGTGAAGTAGTTGTGTAGACAGTCATACTAAATTTTCTCAACAAAGCCTGTTAGTTGAGAATATAACAAATGTTTTGAGCAATTAGCAACAATCATGAACTATTGAGAATATTTATTAAATGCTCAAGAATATCGAGACAACCTAATTCATGATGATCCTCACCCCGAAGATATCTTCAGTACAGGATGAGGAAAACATTACTGTATTTAACTGCAAAAAATTTCTTATTAAGCCAAAAAGAGTATTTTGGCAAGTGGATAAAATCATGTCAAATTGGGATAGGTTTTAGTGCTTCCAATTCCCGAAACAGCCTATCTACAGGCATTTTCAAAAAGTAAAGATTGGCAGTATGCCAAATGGTTCAAGTATATATTGTTGCAAAACGTAATGTGGGAGTGGGGAAGATTTAGTTCGACTTCGCTCACCAACCAAAAGATGTGGTTCGACTTCTCCTGTCAAAGACGCTACGCGTAGCTTGCTATCGCGTACCCCTACGCGGTAGTTTAATCTCGACTTCGCTCGATTACCGCGTAGCCGAAACTCACCAACCGGGAGTAGGGGGAGAATAAATAATTACGAATTACGAATTAGTCGGTAGTCAGTGGTCATTTTTTAATTACCACTGACTACTGACCGAAAAGATGGGTACAAGCCCCGTGCTTCGTTTCCCGGTTTTTTGATAGACTAGAAGAATCCGCAACACAGGCAGAGGCTAGCACTTCGGTGGAGGAACCTGTCTCGCAACGGGCGGCAAATCCTGAGAAAGTTTTAGCTCCTAGGGAGCGCACGGAATTTTCTCTACTCATCGGCGGGGCACGTCGAGGTGAAGCTTGGTGAGGGTAAAGTCGATGGACTCCCCGGGATCCAAGAATCCCCGAACTTCAGGACGGGGAGTGTCAAAACTGGCATATGACTAACTCAAGGATTCTAGATAGTCACGGATCAGGTTGCGGCGCTTGGGTTGGCGGAGCTTTTGCAATGCTTTGGACTCGATTTGGCGTACTCGTTCCCGCGATAAGTCTAAAGCGCGTCCAATTTCTGCTAGCGAGTAAGGATGACCATCTGCCAAACCGAACCGCATGAGAATAACATCACGCTCGCGGCTGGTCAAATCTGCTAAAAGATTTTGTAAATCTTTTTGCAAAGATTCTCGCATTAACATTTCTTCTGGAGTGACGCTATCGGTTTCGAGTAATTCACCTAACTCAGTATCTTTGTCTTTTCCGACTTTGGTCTCTAAAGAAACAGAGCGAGGTACTCTTAACAAAACTTCCCTTACTTGGGTTGGTGTCATTTCCAACTCAACGGCTAGGTCATCTAGTGTAGGAGTACGACCTTTTTCTTGAGCAATCTTGCGCTGAGCTTTTTTGATTTTGTTCAGCTTTTCTGTAATATGAACAGGTAGGCGGATTGTGCGGCTAGAGGTGGCGATCGCTCTTGTAATCCCTTGACGAATCCACCAGTAAGCATAGGTACTGAAGCGATAACCTTTGGTTGGATCAAATTTTTCTACAGCACGCTCCAAACCTAATGTGCCTTCTTGGACTAGATCTAATAATTCCAAGCCACGATTTTGATATTTCTTAGCAACGGACACTACTAGGCGCAAATTCGCCTTGATCATGTGTTCTTTTGCTTGAAGTCCTTGAGTTTGAATTTGATCTAGTTCCTCTACAGTCATCTTGGCAATTTCAGCCCAACGACGCTTACCCTCTGACAAAGTTGGCTTGAGATCTGATAGTTTTATACCAGCAGTGGCAGCCCATCTTTCTAATGATGGACGATGACCTAATTCGGATGCTAAGCGTTCTTGAACTTCAATTAAACGGAGATAGGGCGAAATCACTTCATCCCCTTGCTTGGCGGCGTTAGCGAGTACTATCCGCATCCGCAAATAGCGTTGGACTTTTTGGGCTTCTGAAACCTCTTCATCTCGTCCTAACAACCTAACCCGGCCAATTTCCTGAAGATATAGACGCACGAGGTCTGTACTGCGACGGTTAGTGTTAGCACCGAAGTTAACAGGGTCAACAGAGGCCATCTCCAACTCTTGCAGATCAGCTACCGGCAACTCACTGTCATCAACCATGAGATCCGGGTCTAAGATCTGGCGGGACTTTTGGGTATTGAAGGCGGCATCTGCATAAAAAGATGTTGCTGGCATAATAATCGTCTCAATGGCTCCAGGTAACAATAGATTACGGTCAGCTAAGATTTACGGTCAGCTATTTAACTGTTGCTGCTATTGTTCCCGTGATTCAAGATGAACTAACACGGTTAAAGATTCCGTTACAGTTTTTCTAAAAATCAACTGTAATGGTTTTATTTAATACAGTCTTACTTAACTTAATTAACTGTTAAGTTTCTGATTGAACCAATAGCTATTCAAACCCATAACTAGGTTTTCAATTACGAACTACCTAGTAAAAATTTCAACTTTTACGGTTATTGCTTGTGATTTTTGTAACACTGTATAAACATATTCTAGTGAAAATTACATTTATATTTGGCATAGTCATACTTACATGCCTATGAAAGTAATTTCCTGACGATTTTTCAATTTCTTTCTACGGATTATTCGGTAATAAGTATAGCTAATGAATGATGAGGGAATAGGGGTACTAGGTAATAGAGAACTCGTACTGAGCGGAGTCGAAGTATGGGAAAAATTTTTCTTGCTTGTTGTAAAAATAGTTCAGAAATATTTTTTGGAGAACGAATACTGAAATTTTGAATTTTGAATTTTGAATACTCTTACTCTGGCTTGATATTTCGCAACATCAATTCATCAAGTGCTTGCTGGGGTGTGATTTCTCCTTGAATTAGATGATAAACTTGCTCGGTAATTGGCATGGCAATATGTTGTTTTTGGGCCACTTGCATTAAAACCTGACAAGTATTCACTCCTTCAGCGGTTCCTTGTAAATTGGCCAATATTTCTGTTAGTGTCTTGCCATCAGCTAATTGATAGCCGACTTGATAATTGCGGCTTAAGGAACTGTTGCAGGTTGCAAGTAAGTCTCCTAGACCTGATAAACCGTAAAATGTTTCTGTTTTCGCACCCCAGATATTACCAATGCGAACCATTTCTGTAAGTCCACGAGTAACTAAAGCGGCTTTAGCATTAGTGCCTAATCGTAAACCATCACATACACCAGATGCGATCGCAATTACATTTTTGACTGTTCCCCCTAATTCGACTCCTAAAGGATCGGTATTTGTATAGACCCGAAAACGATTAGAAGAAAACACTGTTTGAACTAATTCAGCGGCAGTAATATTATGGCTAGCAACTACTGTGGCAGCTGGTAATTCCTGTTGAATTTCTTGAGATAAATTTGGCCCAGAGAGGACAACTATTGGATGATGGGGAAATG
Source organism: Desmonostoc vinosum HA7617-LM4 (assembly GCA_019359515.1). GTDB lineage: Bacteria > Cyanobacteriota > Cyanobacteriia > Cyanobacteriales > Nostocaceae > Desmonostoc > Desmonostoc vinosum. Next base: position 25,891 of record JAHHHC010000002.1, read on the forward strand.
TTTTTTGCCAAATTTGTGACGGTGTAGAGGTGGTTTGGGGATCTAAACCTTTAGTTGCGGTGACAAATATTGTTTCTGGGGACAGCTTCAAAGACTGAACTTGAGAGGCAACGTCTGCTACACCTTTCATAGAAATAGCAGACAGGATTATTTGGGAACCTTTTAATACTGCTTCTAAAGTTTCCGATCCCCGACGCCACCACACACACACCCTATGACCGTTCGCTGCTGCTAGAGATGCTAGCGCTGTACCCCAAGCACCTCCTCCCAAAATAGCTACGGATTGTGGATTAGTCATTGGTTATCGAAGAGGGGAATAGGGAATAGGGAATAGGGAATAGTTTTGTATTTGCTGTTCTTTTTTAATGGTCATTGATCATTGGTCATTCAAGTTATACCTTCGCGTCACCGTGTCCCCGCATCTTTGCGTTTTTGAAACTTAGAGGTGCATCAACTGATCTCAGCTGCGGGGGTAACGTTCTATCAATTCCCTAACTTGCTCTGCATGATATGAGCTTCTTGTCAAGGGCGAGGAGACAACTTGTAAAAATCCTAGTTCTTCGCCGAATGCTTTCCAGGCGGCAAATTGTTCTGGTGGGATAAATGCATCTACTTGTAAATGTTTTTGGCTGGGTTGGAGGTATTGCCCAATTGTCAAAATATCACAATCCACTACTCGCAAGTCTTGCATGACTTGACGGACTTCTGTGTCAGTTTCACCGAGTCCAACCATGATCCCGGATTTGGTGTATGCGGCAGGATTGATTTGACGGGATCGCAATAGTAATTCCATAGTGCGATCGTAGTTACCTTGGGGACGTACCCGACGATATAGGCGCGGAACTGTCTCGGTATTGTGGTTTAAGACTTCCGGTGCAGCTTGCAGAATTATTTCTAAAGCATTCCAATTGCCGCACAAATCAGGGATTAGCACCTCAATTGTGGTTTGAGGGGAAATGGTGCGAACTGCTTCGATACACCGCACGAATTGAGATGCACCACCGTCAGGTAAATCATCTCGATTGACGGAAGTGATGACTACATGATTGAGTTTTAGGCGGTGAACAGCCTCTGCTAATCGTGCAGGTTCGGTGGGGTCTAGTGGTTTGGGTTTTTTGTCAAAATCTATATCACAGTAAGGACAAGCACGCGTACAAGCCGGCCCCATAATCAAGAATGTGGCAGTGCCAGCGTTAAAGCATTCACCAATATTTGGACAGGATGCTTCCTCGCAAACCGTATTGAGGGATAAATCCCGCAAAATGTCTTTGACGTTACCGACGCGTTCCCATTGAGGTGCTTTTACCCGCAACCAGTCTGGTTTTAAAGTCACAGTCTACTTTTACTATTTCAAGTCTTGTCAGTTTAATGGTAGCAAGCAATTGGGAATGGGGAATTCAAACTATTTATCTCTCCGTACCAGGATTTTGATAAGTTAAGTACATGGTTTGAAACAATAGCAGTTAACGCAAAGAGGGGATTAAGTTGAGTCACTATCAAGATGCCATTGCCCCCCACGGTGGACAGTTGGTTAATCGCGTCGCCACAACTGAGCAAAAGGCAGAATTTCTCTCAAAAGCCGACTTTTTGCCGCGAGTGCAGCTTGATGAACGAGCTGTTTCTGATTTAGAAATGATTGCGATTGGTGGTTTTAGTCCACTCACGGGTTTTATGAACCAAGAAGACTACGATCGCGTAGTCACAGATATGCGATTGGCGAACGGTCTTGTGTGGTCGATTCCAATTACACTGTCGGTAGAGGCAGAAGTCGCTTCTCCCCTCAAAGAAGGCGGTTTGATTCGCTTGGATAATCCTCAAGGAAAATTTATCGGGGTTTTGCAACTGGCACAAAAATATCAATATGATAAAACCCGCGAGGCGATTAATGTCTACCGTACTGATGATGCAAAACATCCTGGTGTACAGGTAGTTTATAATCAAGGTTCTGTAAATCTTGCAGGAGATGTTTGGCTTTTAGAACGCGATTCCCATCCGCAATTTCCTACCTATCAAATCGATCCTGCTGCTTCACGCCAAATGTTTAGAGATCAGGGTTGGAAAACGATCGTTGGCTTCCAAACTCGCAACCCTATCCACCGCGCCCATGAATATATTCAAAAGTGCGCTTTAGAAACGGTTGATGGTCTATTTCTACATCCTTTGGTGGGGGCCACAAAAGAAGATGATATTCCGGCTGATGTGCGGATGCGCTGCTATGAAATTCTTTTAGAACACTACTACCCCCTAGACCGGGTAATTTTAGCAATTAATCCAGCAGCTATGCGTTATGCTGGCCCTCGTGAGGCAATTTTCCACGCTTTAGTTCGTAAAAACTACGGTTGTACTCACTTTATTGTGGGACGGGATCATGCTGGTGTTGGTGATTATTACGGCACTTACGATGCTCAGTACATTTTTGATGAATTTGCGCCTGATGAATTGGGTATTGTGCCAATGAAATTTGAACATGCTTTCTACTGTACGCGCACTAAACAGATGGCGACAACTAAAACAAGTCCCAGCAAGCCAGAGGAACGAATTCACTTATCGGGAACGAAGGTTAGAGAAATGCTCCGACGGGGGGAAATGCCTCCACCAGAGTTTTCTCGTCCTGAAGTGGCAGCAGAGTTGGCCCGGACAATGCGTGGTGTGCAAATATTGGTTTAGAAGAAATTGCTTGCTAGGGGATCAGGATGCAGAGAACCTGAAAATAAATAGGTTCGCTGAATTGAGATTTAATTTTTTAGATCTATAAATTAAGATTCAGCAGTTATAAAGCTACTCTTTGGGGCAAATGTGTTATCTTTTGCCTTGCACCCTAATGCCCATACCCCCTGATACTCTGCTTCAAAAGGGGTACGAGCAATAAGTAAATGCAACAGTATAAACTACAACTTTACACTAAAACTTCAGCCCTTTAAGCTTTGAGCAGATGGGCTGATAGCTAATTATGAAAAGGCGGACGTTTTTACAAAGGATTGGCTCGATACTTGCAATTTTGGGTGTGACTGAGGCTGAGTGGTTGACTCTGGGAAATCACTATTATCAAGCTCTAGCACAACCTAATCTGCGTAAGTTAGCATTATTGATTGGCATCAATCAATATCAGAAAATTCCATCTCTTAGTGGTTGTCTGACTGATGTAGAACTGCAAAGAGAATTGTTAATGTATCGGTTTGGCTTTCAAGGCTCAGATATCTTGACTTTAACTGAGGAACAAGCGAGTCGAGAATTTATTGAGGCAGCTTTTTTGGATCATTTCGGGAAGCAAGCCAAACCTGGTGATGTCGTCTTCTTTCACTTTAGCGGCTATGGCACCCGTATCAAGTTAGAAATGTTATCAGAAGCACAAAATGCTCTGGTGCCAGCAAGTGAAAATCAAGTTGCACAAGATGAGAAGATAGTCAACTATTTATTAGAAGAAACCTTGTTGTTGCTTTTGCGATCGCTACCTACAGACAAGGTAATAGCTGTGTTGGATACTAGTTACAATGCTCCAACTACAGTCCAGCCAACAGGGCTGCGAATTCGCGCGCGGCAAGAGTTAGAAGCAGCACAGCTAGCAGCACAAGAACTGGAATTTCTCAAGCAACTCAAAACTCAAGACTCAAAATTCAATCCCCTAATCCTAACAGCTACCTCAGAACCAAAGCAGTTAGCCAGGGAAGCATTGCTTTCTGGCTTGAGTGCGGGATTATTTACCTATGCTTTGACACAGTATTTGTGGGAAACTACTCCAGCTACAACAATTCAAGTGGTGCTTTCCCATGTGAGCAGTTCTTTGCACAAGTTAGGTAGCAAACAGCAACCAGGGTTATTGAGCAATCAAAAAAACTTACGGCAGCTGGAGATGTTAAATGTTGCATCTGTGCTTGGACAACCCAACAATGGCGCAGAAGGAACTGTCACAGCAATTGAAGAGGATGGTAAAACGGTGCATTTGTGGTTAGGAGGATTACCTACACAAGTGCTGGAATACTACGGGGTTAATTCTCGATTTGCTTTAGTAACAGCAGAGGGGTTAGCACAAGAAACATCTTTACAGGTGCGATCGCGTGCTGGGTTAACGGCAAAAGCTCAAGTTATTAGCGTTGATGGTAAAATCCCTCTAGAAGTTGGACAACTCGTTCAAGAAACTGTCAGGGTTTTACCTCGGAATATTGGTTTAGTAGTCGCTTTAGATAATCAACTCGAAAGAATTGAACGGGTAGATGCTACCAGTGCTTTTGCTACCATTGCTCATGTGTCTGGTGTAGTAGCAGGAGAACAACCAGCTGATTATATTTTTGGTAAATTACAGCAAACTCCTAGTCGCTATGGTCTATTTTCTCTTGATGGTGAGCTAATTTCCAACACTAGTGGGGAAATTGGGGAAGCGGTGAAATTAGCAGTACAGCGGTTAACACCGAAATTCCAAACTCTTCTGGCAGCTAAGTTGTGGCGACTTACAGAAAATGAAGGTTCTTCTCGCTTGGCAGTCCAAGCAACTTTAGAGATTTTTGGCGTATCACCTCGGATAGTTATGCAACGCGAAACAGTGAGGACTTTGAGTGCGGAAACTTCAATGAGCAAATCACTCAAAACTCAGCATTCAGAATCTACTGCTGTTGTGCCTATTGGCAGTCGGATGCAGTATCGAGTGCAAAACCAAAGCGATCGCCCAGTATATTTAATGTTACTGGGATTAAAGAATAATAAGACAGGTGTCGCTTTCTACCCTTGGACAACTCTACAGGAAACGAACATTTCCGATACTAAACAGTTGCTTACACAAGTCGTTATTCCCCCTGGTGAGACTCTCACTTTACCGCAAACTACTACCGCGTCTGAATGGGTAGTTTCTGGGCCAGCTTTCTTTTGCGAACATCAACTCATTCTCTGTACTCATCCCTTTGATGAAACTCTCGCGGCCTTATATGCTGCCAAAAATCCGACAACTGATCAACAGCCAATTGGTTCATTGTTGAATTCCTTGGAAGTAGCACAAGCCTTGCTGCAAGATTTACATAACGCCGCCACCACAGTTAAAGCAGAAATTAACGGTACAGCTGCTGACTCTTATGTGTTAGATGTGAATAATTGGGCAAGTTTTAGCTTTAACTTTCAAGTTATGTAATATCTTCGCTTGAAGACTGATCGTTAGAGCTGATGCAAAGAAATTTGGTTCTTTAGTACCTTAAGATTGATACAGATACAGTCGGAAATCTTGCAGATTTGTAATTTATCAAAAAGTTTATTGACAATCTGGTTGTGATCACAACTCTTGAAGAGAAGAAGTGAAGCTTTGAATATTTTCGAGCGTAACTACAGATTCGCCACCAACATAAGTTCGGGAAGCTTCAGCATTATTTTGACCGACATTTACCATAAATCTAATACTAAATTCTCCTTCATGAGGCGATCGCACTTCTCCTGATAAGGCTTGCACCTGAAAACCAAGATCACAAGTGAGAAAAGTATAAGACTCCCTATTAGGGTTCTCTTGTAACTGAGCAATATGTTCCTCAAAATAAGTTACAAGGCGTTTTAAATCTGTAATACTAATCAAAGCTGGTTGAGACTTTACCGCCACAAAAGCAAGATTTGGATCGAGTTGAAATTTAACAATTAAATCCATATATTGTTTTGTTGTTTCTAAGCTTTTCAAGTTAAATATAATCTTGTAACCTTCAGTTACTAGCAAGCATTTACTACTAGTTGTTACTGGAGTATGGATGTTTGTATTCATAAAGCGACAATGATTTTCTTAACTATATATTTGGGTTAAAACCATAGTTCCTCTCCAAGTTTTTTACAAATATTTTTGCAATAATAGACCCAACTTCTGTTTCGCCGCTGCTGGCGCTTTATCCAACTGAGTCAAAATTGCATACTTTAAAGCAGAATGTGCATCGCTAGGTGGTGGATTTTCACTCAAACGCCGCACAGTTTCTTGAATCACTTTTTGAGCATTGACTGCATTACGCTGCAAATTACCAATTATCATTTCTACCGTGACACTATCGTGGTCTGGATGCCAACAATCGTAATCTGTTACCAATGCTAAGGTTGCATAGGCGATTTCTGCTTCTCTGGCTAACTTGGCCTCTGGTAAGTTTGTCATGCCAATTACGGTTGCACCCCAGCTACGGTAAAGATGCGATTCTGCTTTAGTCGAAAATGCTGGGCCTTCCATGCACACATATGTACCGCCGCGATGAAGAGTGACTTCTGGTAAATTAAGACAAGCGATCGCATCTGCCAACACTCCAGCTAGATTCTGACAAATCGGATCGCCAAAGGCAATGTGAGCCACAATTCCGTCTCCGAAAAATGTCGAAACCCGATTTTTCGTTCTGTCAATAAATTGATCTGGTACCACCATATCCAGTGGTTTAGCTTCTGCTTTCAAGGAACCAACAGCACTGGCTGAAATTAAATACTCTACACCCAGTTGTTTCATTGCATAGATGTTGGCGCGAAATGGCAACTCGGAGGGTAATAAGGTATGATTACGACCGTGACGAGCTAAAAAGGCTACTCTATTTTGCCCTAGTGTTCCCAGAATCAAAGCATCAGATGGTGAGCCGAAAGGAGTCTGAACTTGTATTTCTTCTACATCCTGGAGCGCATCCATCTTGTAAAGACCGCTACCACTAATAATCCCAATTTTAGCTTGATTCATGATGATGAAATTGTTCTTTGCTGAACCTCAAGTTATTTTACCGAAAAGAGGCATAGCAAAAAAGCCATAAATGAGTAATGAGTATTTTTTTATGCTTCGGTAGAGCCTCTCTATTTCTTCCTCTGTTCCCTATTAAGAGTTCCCCATCACCTGTAGTTTTGAGCTTGAGTTTCAAATAAGTATGCATAAGTACCACCTAGCTGCATGAGTTCTTCGTGAGTACCATTTTCAACAATACTGCCATTTGCCATCACGTAAATGCGATCGGCCATTTTTACTGTAGACAAACGGTGGCTAATGAGGATCGCAGTTTGATTTTTAATCAGTTGGCGGAACTGTTCAAACACTTCATATTCGGCTTTGGGATCCATGGCGCTACTGGGTTCATCTAAAACAATCACTTGCGAATTACGCAGAAATGCTCGCGCCAATGCTACTTTTTGCCACTGACCAATACTCAGTTCTTCACCTTCATCAAATAATTTACCCAAAATTGTGTCATAACCTTGGGGCAATTTAGTGATCACATCATCAGCACCAGAACGCCGCGCAGCATCAATAATACTATCTTGTTGTGGTGGTAGGTCTATATTGCCTAACCAAATATTTTCCTGTGCCGTAAAGTGGTACTTGGCATAGTCTTGAAAAATCACGCTGATTTCACGGCGCAATTCTGCGATTTTATACTGGCTGAGGTCAATGCCATCGATAGTGATACTACCCTCTGTTGGATCATACAGACGACACAAAAGTTTAATTAAGGTGGTTTTTCCAGAACCGTTTTCCCCCACAAGCGCCACTACTTCCCCTGGTCGAATTGTCAAGTTGATGTTTTTCAGTGCCTGACGAGTAGTGGTAGTGTACTGAAAATTTACTTGGTTGAAAACGATACCTGTTTTCATTGGTTGGGGAATTGGCTGAGGATTTACAGGTTCCACCAATTTAGGTTTCAGGTCAAGAAATTCATAAAGGTTAGCCAAAAATAGATTATCTTCATAAAGATTAGATAAACTAACTAACAGACCTCTAATATCGTTCTGTCCTCGTTGCAATGCTTGATGATAAAGGACTAAATCACCCAAGCGCAGGACTCCTTGGATGGCTTGATAAATGATGTAAGCATAGACAGCAAAAATAAACATACTTGCTACTGCTTCTGCCCCAAAATTAGCCGCAGAACGTTTAATGAGAATGACTATCCTTTCCTTATATATCTGCCGCCGGATACGAAGATACCATTGACTAAAGTAGTCGCCTAAATTAAATAAGCGAATTTCTTTGGCGAATTGGTCTGATGTCAGCATCCAACCGAGATACATTGCTTGCCGTTCTGACTGTGTTTTTTTCCGTTGCCAGCGATACATGATGCGACTGTATTTTAACCGTACCACCAGAGCTGGAAGCGCTGCCACAAATAAGATGCCAATAATTCCCCAATGAAGTGATAGCAACAGTCCCACCATTGCTACTAGGGAAATACTATTTTGACCAACCTGTGCTAACCGATTTAAAATTTCTGGTGGTCGGTAGGGAGCTTCATGTTGCGCTCGTTGCAAGGCATCGTAATATTTAGAATTCTCGTAGTATTCTAAATCGGCTGCAATTGATTTGGTGTTAATAATCCCTTGCATGTAATCAGTTACCTGCTGGGAATGTGCAGTAACGACTAGTTCGCTCAAGGAGTTGCAAATACTACTGACTAAGGTAACTGCACCAGCCAGGACAACCCAGAGGATGACATTGCCAAAGCCAACTGTTTTATCTGCAACGCTAAGGTTGGCAACTACTGTATCTATGACTAGTTTGGTGAGATAAATTGATACTACTGGTAGGATGCCTTGAATGACTAATAATATTATGCGGGCGATCGTCCAACCAGGACTACTTTGCCATACTAAGCGTAAAGCAGGTACAAGATGTAGGGTTTGTTGAATTGTTTGTTTAATGGTTTTGCCTGCTCGCATAGGGTGGAAGTGGGTAGTAGGGAGCTTGTACTGAGCAAAGTCTTACCCTGCGGGGATCTTGCTACGCGTTAGCGTCTTTGAAAAAGAAGTATGGGGAGTGGGGAAGAAGGCTTTTCGATAGGATTCCTAATCTATAATGTTGCGGGTTGAGTCTGGCTTGCTAAATCGGTTTCTACTAAACTTGCTACATCAGGCAATAAGTCTAGAGAGCGGGGGCGTTCTAAATTATAAAGAGGTAGACTTTTGGCTAAGTTTGTGCATTGATGTAAGTGCAAAGGGGCCTTGGCACTTTGAATAAACTTTTTACCAATTAACATGGGGATGTAGGAATTGGCAATTAGCTGGGTTACTGCTTCTGTCGGTTGGAGAGGTTTGATTTGTACGGTTGAACCTACAGAAAGTACGTAGATCCGCTTGAGGGTCAATGATGATTGTAAAAAATTATCAACTGTGGGGCGATCGCGTTTTTCAACTTCTGGGTGAATCTTTCTCAAGCTTTGTGGATCATCACCCAAAGCGGCTGTAGCTGCATCTGGCCAAAGCTTGATTCGGGGAAATCCTGGAAGCAATACAGGTTCAGCGATACTGTCAACATTCACAGCAGCTACATCATCCGCTATCAGTTTGTGACCCCGCCCATAGAGGGTGGCTGCCATGGTAGACTTACCTTGTCCTGAGCGCCCCAAAAAGACAACCGCGTTACCATCAACGGCAACAGCGCTACCATGCAACACTAAAAACTGTCGCTGGTGCAGCAGCATTCCTAAAACTGCTCCTAATAAAGGCAAACGCATAACGCTTTCTTCAACATTAGGCAACGGATCAATAATAATTTCTTTACCAGAACGCACTAGAAATTTACCCACTACTTCCCAATATAAATACGCTGATTCGCCATCAAGATGAAAGTAATTCCATGATGGGGTAGGTGTGGGTAAAGACCAATTTATTTCTCCATAGCGAATAACTATGTCTGCTTCTATCTGTGTTGAACTTTGCAGTTCTGGTAGAGGTAATACTGAGCAAATATCTAAACCGTAAGCCTGATAAAAATACATCTTAATGAACTCCATTTAGGGTGTATGGCAGGGAACACTAGCAATCCTATCTAAATTTGTGAAACGAATGATTTAGGATTGGTATAGATGCAAAAATGTTTATTATACGTTAGTAAATACCTCTGTTTAGAGATTAGCTAAACAGAGGTAGTTAAAGAACAAAATTTAACAGTTAGAGTTAAGTTATTTAGAATATCTAAGCTTTAACTTAGATATCCTAATCTACGCTGATGCGCTACCTTAAACTCAGATTAGGAGAAAGTCAGTTCACCTCTAGGAGTTCCTGTTGGGAAATCTTTGTCTAGGTTTTCGCCATCACTATGGCCTTTGGTTAGAACTTCAACTTCGCCATAGACATTGAGTTTGGGTTGAGCATAAGGCTTTTTATTGGAATTCATGGTTTTGTGCTTTGCTGTTTGTTGATTTTTTGTTGATTGAAGCTCTAGTCAGTTCTGAGACTAAAAAGTACCAGAGAAAGTTAGGTTACTTTTGGGAGTACCTGTTGGAAAATCCTTATCTAGGTCTGCGCCATCACTATTGCCTTGGGTTAAGACTTCGACTTCACCATAAATGGTGAGTTTGGGTTGGGTGTAGGGCTTTTTATGGTTATTCATGGTTTTTCTGTGCTAGTTGTTGCTTGATAAATTACATAGGTAATCATCGAATAAAGGAACTCTTAATAGGGAACTCTTAACAGTTTTTCTCTGCACTTATTCCCTATTCAAGAGTAAAAGGGACTGGGTGTAAAATCGAGAAATTGTGGTAGGGGCTTTTACCCACTACCAAATTTTAAAAAACTTTTCCCAGTCGCCGCGACCAGTTGATGAAACTAAAAAGTTCCAGAGAAAGTCAAATCGCCTTTGGGGGTTCCGATAGGAAAATCTTTATCTAAAGATTCGCCCTTACCGACACCTTTGGTTAGGACTTCGACTTCACCGTAAACAGTGAGTTGGGGCTGAGTATAAGACTTTTTATTAAAAGTCATGGTTTCCTCCTTTGCTGCTTGTTGATGATTGATTTTTAACTTTGGCTCTATTTAGAACCTAAATGACAGCTGAGTGTGAAATCACACGATTTAGATGACTAAACTCGCTGTGCTGTTGGGTGTAATTGAGAAAAAACAGCCAACAGGACAATGATCTAATATGTCAAATAAAGCCTTTTAACAAGATGAAGATGTTGCCAGTTCACCGGGGCGATCGCGTGCAGTATACTGCAACCATAAAGATAAAGAAATCACCAACCAAATTGCGATCGCATCCTTGCCGGTGGTTTTTGACAAGACAAATCGTTGATAAATCTCTTTAAAAGCGATGATATCTACATATTCTGCAAGGATTTTTACATCATGAGCCATTAAATTGTCCAAACGCTCTTGCTCAAAAGACAATAAACCGTGGACAAGATTTGGAGAAAAATCTGCTTTGCCCCGCCGCCACTGCACTTCTTTTGGTAAAATATTAGCCATTGCCCGACGCATCACAACGCGGTTCCATCCCATGCTGAGCTTTTGCTCAGCAGGCAAAGAGAGACAGAATTCCACCAACCGCCTGTCCCAAAAGGGATAGCGTTGCTCAATTCCAAAGGCAGCAGTAGTTTTATCGAGGGTCTCCGCTGCAAATGACGTTAAACCTTGAGTAGCAATGTTGCGATAATGCCGTTCTCTTTCATCTTGACCAAAGTGACTTTGGATTTGTTGCCAAGCTTGACGGCGCTTCTCTAAACCGATACGCTCGACAAACTCAGGATTTAATATGGCGCTCCAAGCAGGACGGCTAGGAGATTGGGGATTTTGATCACGCTTGGAGTGAGTAAGTGATTTCCAACTCTGTTGTAATCTTTTTAAGACTGGATATTTAGCAATTGTGGGTTTAATTCCATAGTGTTTAACATAACTCCACAACCAGCTTTTAGAATCCACATCGAATGTTTTGGCTAATTCTCTGATTTCTGTGGTCAAACTTAGCCAGCGGCCTGCTTTTGCTAATTCGCTTAAGTAACCGTAACCATCCGACACGACATTATCGCCATCAAAACCATCAAAAACGACACGAACACCTTGCTGTTTAATTGCTCCATATAACGCCCAACCCATAGACCAGTTAGGTGCATAAAAGGCTTCATCCTGATGCCAAAACATCTGCTCTAGGTTCTGCAACGGACTCAGTTGATCTCCATTGACATAATGCGGTTCTAGTCCACCTTGAGCTATGACTGCTCTGATGTATTGACGTTCGTCACATTCTGCCAATTGATCAAAGATTGCTGAGAAGGTGTGTAAGCGTTGCCCTCCATTTTCTGCGAGTAATTTCCTGGCCATACAAGTAATTGAGGATGAATCTAGTCCACCACTCAACTGTGAGCCTATGGGGAAGGCACTACGCAGGCGACACTGTACTGCCTGACTAAAAATTTCGCGAAAGGCTTCAGCATATTCTTGGTCTGAGCTTAGATGTAATTCTTTGTGGGGGTCAACAGACCAATATGATTGTAATTTTACACCTTTAGCACTCACAGTCATGGTGTGAGCGGGAGGTAATCGCAAGATGTGTTGGTAAGAGGTGATATCTGTTTCGTGAAACATAGAGGTGAGATAGTCGCCTATTCTCACTTCATTGATTTGGCGAGGGACATCTGGTAAGCAAAAGATCGCTTTCATCTCGCTGGCAAAAACAAAAATGCGTGGAGATGAGTAGTAGTAGAAAGGTTTAATACCAAAATGGTCTCTGGCACAAAATAAAGTTTGCTGGCGCTGATCCCAAATCGCAAAGGCAAAGTCACCTAATAAATGCTCCACACACTGCTCACCCCATTTTTCGTAAGCGGCTAGTACCAACTGGCTATCAGGTATTTGCTTTGATGGATAGTTGCTTAAGCGCAATGCACAGATGAGTTGCTCGCGATTATCTAAGCGTATATCTGCTGTAATGGCTAAATTATTAGTTTGATTGACAACAGGTAGCTTTTCTAGTAAAGATTCGGGAGTAGTCCACAACATCTGATGACCCAAGCCGACACTCCCGGAGTACCATACATCGGAGCCATCAGGCCCCCGATGGCTAAGAATGTTGACCATACGCCAAAGTTGTTTATGGTCAATTGGTTGGCCGTTGAGGTGGTAGATACCATTGATCCCGCTCATAGTCTGTTACCCGGAAGATATGGCAGTCGAGTAAAGCGTCCAAGGTCTGTCAGATCACCAACTATAATCTGGCCTTGACTTTCAACCCATGCATGAGCTTCTAGTTTTCCTTTGTCTGTCTTAGCAACTCCAATACAGAGTTCTGGTGAATAACTGCGCCGACTCATCAATACTTGGCAAGTCAAGGCGCGGGCCAGACACATAGCACCACTAGGTATGTAACGAGTGCTGACGTTAACAGCCCAGATAATTTTGCTGAGGGAGGTTTGGTCTAGTTTAGGGTTCGGTTGATTAAAGTTAGCAATTACTTGTCTAAGAGTTTGAAATGGTAACAACCACAATCCTAATTTGACTAACCCCAACAACATAAAAGTATTGATCAAAAGGTGGCGATCGCTGTTATTTAGGTGCAGCAATTTAAGCAGCGGCTTCATCTTTGATCTCGATCAATCCTTTGGTTGCTAATTCTTCAAGTAATACCAAAATGTCAGCTTCACAGGCTTTAGCATCAACGTCATATTCGTTCAACAGAGCATCTCGAATTTCTGCCACGGTTTTCGGAGTTTGAATTAGATTCCAAATGCTCGCTCCTACTTGATTTAAACCATAGTAAACCCCTGATTTGATATCAAGGATTACTGCTTCTCCTTGCAGTTCAGAGAAAATCTGGTCTTGACTTGCTACTACCCTGGAATAGTCAAATATAAATTTTACAGACATTTTCAGTAAAATTTTGTACGCATTTTTCTTTAAGCTAAGGTTAATCTATAACATTTTCTAAAACTTACTGCCATACTCAGATAAATCTTTATTAATTGTTTTAAATTATCCCGGATTTTATAAAGTCTCTGTGAAGTAAGTCAGACAAATAACGAGCTTTTTACCAAAAAATCTTGCATAAATCTCTGATTAAGGCAGATTTGTAAATTTTTTACTAAAAATAATCTCAGTGGTATTCTCAGTATTTCTATTAGCAAGGTTGTACAAGATGCTATCCTGATGAACAAGCCGCACCTGTCGATATAGCTAACTGATGGCGAACTCTAGCAATTACGGCGCTATTGGGAATGTCAGGGATAGAAAAAAGATATTACCAAAATCGGTTTGATAAATGAGATATCCTCAAATTCAATTTAGCGATCGCAAATCTGAAATTAACCTTCACCAACTCCAAGATCTGTTAAATGTTTCAGCTTTCTGGGCTAAAGGACGCAGTATCAAAGATTTAAGCATAGCTATTGCCAATAGCGACCCAGTGTTTTCTGTCTGGGATGGAGAGCGGCTAATTGGCTTTGCCAGAGCAACCTCCGATGTCATCTATCGCGCCGCGATTTGGGATGTTGTGATTCATCCAGAGTACCGTAGCAATGGGCTAGGAAGCAATTTAGTAGAAACAGTTTTAAATCATCCCCGCTTGAAGTGTGTTGAGCGTGTGTACCTCATGACCACTCATCAGCAAGAATTCTACGAAAAGATTGGTTTCCAGCCCAATACTACCACTACGATGGTGCTATACAATCGAGCTAATCTTAATTCCCTTCCTCTTGAAAAAATTCAATTTCAGGAATCACCAGGGGGATAGAAATTTGTAATCTAGTAAGCTGCTGATTTGATTCTTTAGTAGTTGGTGAAGAAAGAATTTCTAGCTTTCCTCCCATTACTTCCATGAGAGTTTGATTAAGTAATAACTTCATTCCTGGGGAAAGTGTTTGATGAGTCTGAGCAGTTTGCAGAGGTTTATCTGTAATTTTGAGTAGATCAATATATTCACTTAAAGGCACAGCATGAGTTGGCACATCTAGCCAAATGTGAGCCAAATTACTCATAGACACCACACTACTAGAAATAGATATATTTCCTTCCTGTGTGTGAGTAATGGTACTGTCTACTAAATTGATTAATACTTGGCAAAGCCACCGCCGATCAGCCAAAACATAAATTTCTGGATCTGCGGGTAACATCTGCAAAGGAAAATTGCGGTTTGCCGCCAGCATATAAGTTAAGTTATAAACCTCTTCTAAAACTTGAGCTAATGGTATCGGTTGAATATCTAATTTGTTAGTTCCATGTTCTGTTCTGGCAACGCTGAGAATTTCATCCAGCAACTTGAGCAACTTTAGCGTTCGTTCGTGAGCTTGGGCAATAAATTCTCGTTCTTCAGCGGGATTTTCACACAAATCCGACAAAATTAACTGATGCAGGCCTATTAGACCATTAAGAGGCGATCGCAATTCATGAGTAGTTCGCGCTAAAAACCCTGCCTTAAACTGGCTCATTTCCCTAGCCATTTCATATGCCAGCTGCGTTTGCTGCAACTGCTGTGATTGATCTGATGACTCCACCGAGGACGAGTTTGATGAAGCGTTTGAGAAGCGCGTAAATAACCCACGAAAACCTATTCCCAGCGCTAACCCTGCTCCTAGATATATCCAGTTGCTCCAATTCATATTTTAGCAATTATTAACTTATTATTAATCACAACAATCTCGAATTAAGTTCCAGATTTTTACAGAACTGGGGATTGGGGAAGAGGACGCGGGGACGGCTCTTATGGGTAGGTTTTTTAGATTTCGCGTTTTGGTTGACGCGCTTACGCGGTGAGACAGCGAGTAAAGGAGGGTTTCCCTCCGCAGGCGACTGCGTTAGCGCAGCGTTAGCGAGCTTGCGAGCGTCACCCGAAGGGGGACGCAAAGAAAGATTTCGGAACGAAAAAATAGGTTTTTTCAGACTGAATATGAAAAACCTACCCTTGAAAGCGGGGGGACGCGGGGACGGGGGGACGCGGTGAGACAGCGAGTAAAGGAGGGTTTCCCTCCGCAGGCGATTGCGTTAGCGCAGCGTTAGCGAGCTTGCGAGCGTCACCCGAAGGAGGACAAGGGAGAAATTTTCTTACTCATCTCCCGGTTGGTGAGCGAAGTCGAACCACATCTCTCCCCTGCCTCCCCTGCTCCCGGTTGGTGAGCGTAAAGCCCTGCGGGCATGGCTGCGCTTACCGCGTAGCGTCTCCGACAAAAGAAGTCGAACTACATTCCCTCATGCCTCTAAAACCACCGCGCCTTGCCGTAAAATCTGCCAAGTTTCTCCCGTCCATTTGACAACAGTAGAAGGTACACCGATTGATATTTCATCCTGGCATTCTGTTGTTACCAAAGTCAAAGCTTCAGGGAACTGAGCCGCAATTTCTGCCATTGTTTGTAAAGGTGGTTGACCAGAAAAATTAGCACTAGTGGTAGCAAGAGGACCTGTTTGTGCCAAAATTCGCTGAGCGATCGCACTTTTGGGCACTCTAATACCAATTGTCGTTGGATCGCTGGGATTCATGACTTTGGGGACGCGATCGCTCGCTGGTAATACTAAAGTTAGCGCTCCTGGCCAGTATTTGTGTACTAACTTTTGCCAAATTTTATACTCATCCTCATTACCTTTGACATATAGCCACAAATCCTCAGCCTTAGCCCCCATCAAAATCAGAGGTTTATCCTGACTGCGGTGCTTAGCAACAAAAATTAACTCTGCCTTTTCTGGCACGACAGCAAGCGCAGGAACAGTATCTGTAGGAAAGCTCACCAAAGCACCAGCGCGTGCGCCAGTGATCAGATTCGCAAAAGAAACTTGTGTCATATTCATCTAGTTACTGGAAATTGGGAATTAGGAATGGGGAATGGGGAATTACGCCTAATGTGAATTATCAAAATCAACGAGATAAGCTAAAAAACATCTAAATTACATAATCAAATTAAATAAAACTCTTGTGGGGTGGGCATCTTGCCCGCCCTAATTATGCAAGTTATATGTGGAACAGCTTATCAATAATCTCGCGTTGTGTAGAGACGCGCCATGGCGCGTCTCTACAACGATAAATATAGGGTTTCAGTCTCTAATTCACATTAAACGTGAATTGGGAATTGATTATTCTCTGTGTCCCCGTGTCCCCGCGTCCCCGCGTCTCGGTGTCCCCGCGTCCCCTCATCTCCCTCATCCCCAGTTCCCAGTCCCTTTTACATAAGCCAAAGCAAAACGCTCAATTCCAGCTAAATCAAGATGAATTTGAATATTACAATAACTACCTTGATTTTGCAAAAGTTCTCTAACTGCATCCGCTTGTCCTGCCATCATCTCAATTAGCCACACACCGCCAGGTCGCAAATACTGAGGAGAAGTTTCTACTAAATGGCGGATACAATCTAAACCATCAGTACCACCATTGAGGGCTAAATGTGGTTCATGATTAACTACTTCTGGTTGCAAGCTAGATAGGGTACTGGTGGGGATATAAGGCGGGTTCGACACCATACCACTGAAGTGACCTTTGAGAAACGCCAGCGGTTCCCACCAGTAACCTTGGTAAAATTGGATACGTTCATCAAAACCTAAATTTTCAGCATTTGCTTGAGCGATCGCCAAAGCCTCAAGACTATAATCTACAGCGTGAACTGTAGCTTGTGGGAAGACATCTGCTAATCCCAAAGCGATCGCCCCGCTACCTGTGCCCAGATCTACCCAATGCCCTGAGTGTAAATCCTGAGCGATCGCACTTTTCGCAGCAGCACTAACAGCTAAATCAATTAGGCATTCTGTCTCTGGTCTAGGGATCAAAACCGCACTTGACACCGCGATTTTAAACTGTCGCCAAGGTGTCACACCTGCAATATATTGCACTGGTAAGCGATCATTTAATCGCCTTTGCCACAATTGCTCTAACTCATCAACAGACAGCTGCATTTGAATTTGAGACCAGCTTTTGAAAGACTCCAAACGTAGTGCCAAGCGATCTAAGCCAGCCATTTCTTGTAACAGCCAGTCTACCTCCTCTGGTGGAACATCAGTGGCGATCGCAGTTTGAATTGCTTTGCGACGCCACTGCCAAAGTTGTAAACCAGAAACCACTCTTGGTGATTGTTCAACCATGCTTAACGTGGTTTTGGCTTTGCAGGCTGTGAATTGTTCGTTCTATTAGGAGTAGCCGGAGTAGTAGCCGGAGTATTAGTATTAGTTCTAGGCAGTGTCTTAATATACTCTCTCGACTCTGGAGATGGCACTAAAATAACTTGGTTAAGCCATGCATCATTTTTGTCTTGTAAAGTTTTAATCACCCCATCAACATCGATTACTTGAATATCAGCTTTAGGATGTTTTGGCTTCACTTGGTTTAATAAACCAAGTGCATCTTGCTTGCTTAAAAATAGCGGCAGAATTTGCTGATTATCAGATGTTAGTTTGATTGGTACATATCCTTGATCGGGTGAAAATCTCACAGCAAAAACCGGTACACTCTTAAACTGCTCTACTTTTTGACCACTTTGGCGCAGCAAATCCAACGCCCCTTGAATCTCTTGTTCTACAGGTTTAAAAGCAAACAAAAGACGGTTTGGTTGGTTTTTAGTTTGTTGTAATTGCTGATAAATTACTCCCAGAGGTACTGCTGTTACCTGCAAGTTTTTAATCATTTCTTGCATTTTTGGGTCTTGATTTTTTGTATTTCGCAGCTCGTTGACAAAAGCTTGAGCCTCCTGACGACTCATATAAACACCTGTCACCGAACCCCCAGCTTTTTGTCCATTTTGACCTTGAGGCAGAGTCCGACTGAGCGGTAAACCTTTTTCGTTAGTAATCAAGTACACAGGTACTGAGTCTAACTTCTCTTTTATTTGTTGTTCTGATAATGCCAGCACTGACATGTTTCCCCCAAACAACGTCCCTAGAAAAGTGCTGCCTACTAAGCCTAATGTTGCGCCCCAGCGAACCAGTGATTTCATAACTACTCCTCGTATCAATAGTTTAATTTAGTCAAACAAGTGGTTGGATTTGCACTAGTATCAACTAGCTTTAGTTATATAGCAATCCATTTGAGTTGTAAAAAACTCATTCATTGTAGCTGTTGACTGATAACTGTCAGAGGTCAATACTTTGCAATTCTTGAGGATTGCTGTAGTGCTGCTTTCGTGAATTAAAGATCCTAGCTAAAGCTGTATTTGTCTCACTTTCGCCTTGCTATTCACTGCGAAATGCTGTAGATGCCTATTATATATCGTTTTCAAACGATAAAAAACTTCTGCAATGTTGGAACTGATGAGTGCCATTTTATTGTATTTCTCACGATATGGGTGACGTTATTACTTAATTATTCGTTCCATCTGCTGTTGGTTTAATATTTGCTCAAATCTATACAGAACATAGTTTTATTAGTAACTTGCTACTTGGCATGAAATTTGCCTGTTAGCCTTCAGAAGACAGCTTAGTTGTAGAATAACCAAGTTAGTATTTTTGGCAAAAAACACAATTTAGATGCACATTTTACCAAGAAAACCCTTAGTCATTCCTAAATTGCAGCGTAGTATGTTTTGACTTTTTGATTTTATATATCAAAAAACCCCAGATTTACTAATACATCTAGGTTGATAATTTTGCCATAAAAAATCGGGATGACAGGATTTGAACCTGCGGCATCCTGCTCCCAAAGCAGGCGCGCTACCAAGCTGCGCTACATCCCGGACATTACACTAAGGTGATTATATCAGATAAAGCTGCTCATAGCCAGAAAATTTTACCTTCAAGAATTAGTTTTACCAAATTCGGCGAAATGCCCCAGCCTCGGCGAAGCAGGCTGGGGATGGATAGCCGGACGATAACGATTCTGCCTTTGACCGCTATCAACCGCCAGGTTGATTAGGGAGTGGGGCGGATGAGGAATCGTCAGTCTTTGAATTTGGTAGCCTATCGATCCAATCCTCAATAAGCTGAGTGATGGTTTTTTCTTTGTCTCCAGCATAAGCTTTGAGTCTGGCTAAACGTTTCTCGGATATCCTTAAATTTAGTCTTCCAGTTTTCATAATATACGCACAATGTATGTCTATTATGATATAATAAAATTGGTCGATGACCCTCCCGACTGTATGGAACAGACAGGCTAACTTCAAAGTAGTCAGACTTGCCGCAGACACATAACTAGATCGGGAAAAACGTAAGTCCTGCTGGTCGGCTACTGCCGTAATTCCAAGACAAGCGTACCGTAGACAAATAAATCGCCTATGGAAGATGAGCGACTGCCTGTGGACGCTGTGTAAGACCAAATTAGACACGGGTTTAATGAGGCAACGGCGAATGAGACGGGAAGCTCCAAAGACGAATAAGACCGTCCTTGTATAGTTGATTTTGGAAGCCCCAACTTCAGCGAAGCAAGTTGGGGTACTTCACTACATTCTCAAAAGATAAAGAACAAGGGTGTAGTCCTACTCCTTTGCTTAAGCAAGCTACGCGTAGCGTCTCGCAGTAAAATGTGAGTCGCTTAGTCTCTCCTATTCCCTATTCCCTCTCATTAACCAGTTCCGTAGGTTTAAGTCTCCCGGGTCTATAACCGACAAGTTTTGTGTCGGGGTATTTAACCCCAACACAAAACTTAATTACGTTAGCGCAGCGTAAAGCCTGCGGCATAGCTTCGCTTAGAGCGAGTCCTCGATAGCGTTAGCGTTAGCGAAGCGGTAGCGAGTCCTCGAGCGTCAGCGGTAGCGAGGTACGAGCGTCAGCGTTAGCGACGCAGGAGCGTCGCGTCATTACGAATTACGAATTACGAATTATTTTAATGAGGATACCAAAACATACCCTTAATGCCTTCTGGATCTGCCATAAACCCCATAGTTCGGTAGAAATCTACAACATGGGGATCAGCGAAGAGTGTGACATTACTAATTTCTTCACTTCTGAGTTTTTTGAGGACGTATTTCATCAGGGCTTTGCCCAGTCCTTTACCTTGAAAATCTGGATGAACTACTACATCCCAAATAGTGGCGTTAAACGCATGATCTGAGGTAGCACGGGCAAAACCAATCAGCCGCTTTTGATTTCCTCGTACCTGCCACATTGAGGCGACGAGAAAACTATGCTCAATAGCTTTTTTGACTTTTCTTAAAGGGCGACGCGACCAACCGACTGCATCACAGAGTTCCTCTAGTTCATACAGGTCGATATCTCGCTCTGTGCTAAAGACTATGCGATCGCTGCTAGAGCTAGAATTGCTCCCAGCTTCCACTGTTTGCTCTTCAAACGGAGTCTTAGCTGTCGCTACAGATTCAGGAGTACTAAACCAAGTTTTCCAAAAACCCATGCCAACGCGGTTCGGGTAGTATAACTAAATTGGTTTCACTCTCAAAGAGAATGCGCTCACGCCCAACACAGCTATTTCCATTTGCTATCCCTAACACTCAAATTTTTCGGTTGTGTTTGGGATTTGCAATGTTAACAGCCAATTAGAGTGTGTTTTACACCAATCATTTTCAACTTTAGCATTTTGTTGTTAAGCCTAGAAGAAATTCCCAAAAAGGGAAAGATATAAGAATTAGGGATTGGGGAATTGAAAATGGGGAATTGGGAATGGATAAGAGGCAGAGGGGCAGGGTGCGGAGGGAAAGGGGAAGTCTATCTGTAACCTTCTCCCTGCTCCGTGCTACCTGCTTCTCTCATCCCCGGTTGGTGAGCGAAGTCGTACTGCGAAGCAGAACCCGCAGGGTACCACATCCCCAGTCCCCAGCGATGCACTGAGCTTGCCGAAGTGTCCCCAATACCCCATTCCCCACTCCCTCCAGGAGCGGGGGCCCCGAGTTCCCCAGTCCCCAGTCCCCAGTCCCCAGTCCCCAATCCCCAGTCCCCAGCCCCCAACCCCTACAATGGCTTCTGGTTTAAAATCTTCAACTTTGGAACTTTTAAAGCGCTTCAACCGAGCGTTTCCCCAGTTTTATGAGCAATTTGTCAGCAGTGAAATTCAACTGCAAAACTTGCGGTTAGCCTATCGTCTCTATAAAACCAGACGTGCTGTTATAGAACTGAAATCGGAAGGTAACAAAAGTGCCTTGCATTTCGCATACCGCAATCAGTCTTTTTTGCTCAGCGATATTTTTGGCGTGTTAGCAGCTTATGGGTTGACTATCCACGGCTTAAGCTTATACGGTCAGATTAGACCGCCAATGTTAGTTTTTATCAAACTGCTGGTATCCCGTGGTAGCAAAGCTTTAACCGATAAAACAGCAGAAAATGTCTGTCGCGCCATCCGCGAGGCTTTAAGAGGACGATTTGAGGTAGAAGAGATGTTAGCGGTAGAATTTAATCTGGACGCTGGCTTAGAGCAAGTACAAACTGAGTTCTATGTAGATCCAGTCTTTCATCTCCCTGCTTTGGTGATTGAAGCTGATAATCAACCAGGGTTATTCTACAAAGTCATGTACGCTATTTGGCAGGAAGATTTACTAATAGTCAATGCTAATTTGCTAGTTTGGCGAGGGCGTACACGACTAATTCTCTATTTATTGGGGCCGAATGAAAGTCTGATTCCTGAATATCTGGGACATAAAATTGCTGAAGGGGTCAGACAGCGGTTGCTAGGTAAATAAACCAACCATTCCCCATTCCCCATTACCCCTAATCCCCACTCCCTCCGAGAGCGGGAGCCCCGAGTTCCCCATTCCCCTATCTACTCCGTATTTGGTCGCGCCCGCCCTTAAGGGTACGATAGAAGTATGGCAATCATCGAAATTTTGGGCGTTCCACACGCATACGAGCTAACAGCTCCTACTTCCTGCCCTCATGCTCTAGTATTTATCCACGGTTGGCTCAATAGTCGTGGATACTGGCAGCCTGTGATTTCTCGCTTATCAGTTGATTTGCAGTGCTTGTCTTATGATTTGCGAGGTTTTGGTGAATCTCAGTCCCAAGTAAAAACAGATTTTAGTCGGGAACAAACAACTTCTCTAAGCTTGACTACTGTCTCTAGTAGTGCAGTTAGTGCTGCTTTCGATTCTATATATACTCCATTCGCCTATGCTCAGGATTTAGCAGCACTTTTGCAACAGCTAAATATTACTAGTGCTTGGCTAATTGGTCACTCCTTGGGAGGCACGATCGCGCTTTGGGCAGCAGCACAATTACCTGAATGTGTCAAGGGAGTCATCTGTATCAATGCAGGTGGTGGTATATATCTCAAAGAAGCTTTTGAGCAATTTCGCTCAGCCGGTCAGAAATTTTTACAAGTCCGCCCCCGTTGGTTGTCCCAAGTTCCTTTAATTGATTTACTCTTTACAAGAGCAAGTGTGGCACGTCCTCTAGAGCGTTACTGGGCACGTCAGCGAGTGATTGATTTTGTCGTGGCTGACCCCGAAGCGGCACTCGGAACGCTGCTAGACTCGACCACAGAGGAAGAAATTAACCGTTTACCTCAACTGGTGTCCCAGATCAAACAGCCAGTTTATTTTTTGGCTGGTGCTGAAGACAAGGTAATGGAACCAAAGTATGTGCGCCATCTAGCCAGCTTTCATCGATTGTTTCAGTACTGCGGTGACAATGTGATTGAAATTCCTCATTGTGGACATCTGGCTATGTTAGAGCAGCCAGATGCAGTTGCCGAAAATATTCGCTCAATTGTTACTAGACAAGAGTCAGTGGTGAGTGGGTAGTAGTTATTGGTCGAAAAGAGGAAAGGAGGCAGGGGGGATGAGGGAGATGAGGGAGAAATTTTCTCCGCGTCCCCGCGTCCTCTTGCCTATTCCCTATTCCCTATTCCCTAGTTGATACAACTTCATCACCTGTGTCAATGGCAATCTCGATTCAACGCCCAAAGTCAGGGATGAACGATGACCACGGGATAAATGCTCAGCCGCAGCACAGCCAATCATGGCGGCGTTATCGGTACAGAATTTCAAGGGCGGAAATAGTACCCGTAGGTTATGCTCGATGGCAGCAGCTTGTAAGTTTTTTCTCAGACCGCTATTTGCCGCTACACCTCCACCAACGGCAATTGTGTCTAAACCATAGTCTAAGGCACAGGCGATCGCTCTTTTGGTGAGCGATCGCGCCACGGTTTGCTGAAAGCTAGCTGCTATGTCTGCTACTGGCACTTGTCCATGATCTTTCTCTATCTGCTGCACTAAACGCAGCACAGCCGTTTTCAAACCACTAAAACTCGCATCATACCGATGATATCCCCCACTCGGCAGGGAGATTTTTCCTTCTGGCAAGGTAAAGGCTTGGGGATTCCCCGCCTGTGCTAGCTTGTCAATAATTGGCCCACCAGGATAACCCAGCTTTAATAACCGCGCTACTTTATCAAAGGCCTCACCAGCTGCATCATCACGGGTTTCGCCAAGCGTTTCGTAGTTACCACAATCTTTGACATAGATCAAGCTTGTATGTCCGCCTGAAACAAGTAAGCTAAGAAAAGGGGGATCTAAAGTTGGCTCACTCAAATAAGTGGCACAGATGTGACCTTCGAGATGATGAACTCCCAGAAATGGTTTTTCGTGTATCATCGCCAAAGTTTTGGCAGCAGTTAAACCTACTAATAGCGCTCCTACAAGTCCAGGGGCGCAAGTAGCGGCAATGGCATCAATACTTTCCCAATCTAGTTTGGCTTGTTCCAAGGCTTGGGCGATCGCCCCATTAATTATTTCTAGGTGCTGGCGAGATGCTACTTCCGGTACCACCCCACCATACTGCTGATGGACTGGAATTTGGGAAGCAATAACAC
The DNA here is from genome assembly GCA_019359515.1 of Desmonostoc vinosum HA7617-LM4. Lineage (GTDB taxonomy): Bacteria > Cyanobacteriota > Cyanobacteriia > Cyanobacteriales > Nostocaceae > Desmonostoc > Desmonostoc vinosum. The sequence goes on from JAHHHC010000002.1 coordinate 50,228, forward strand.
TGCTACAAACTTCACGATTATTAACAATTGCGACAGCTGTCTCATCACAACTGGTTTCTATGGCTAGGACGGTTGGCATGGGACTGGGGACTGGGGACTGGGGACTGGGGATTGGGGATTGGGGATTGGGGATTGGGGACTGGGGACTGGGGATTGGGGACTGGGGACTGGGGACTGGGGACTGGGTAAGAGGATGCGGGGATGTGGAGAAAATTTCTCCTTCATCTCCCGGTTGGTGAGCGAAGTCGAACCACACCCCCCTGCCCCTTCTTTGAGAAGCTTTAACTTTTATTTACTTAAACTTTACTCGGTTCCCACCCAAGAGTATGATGACTTGCTAGTTAAGCAAATTAAAGACTGTACAAGCCGCTTCGTTTTGTACAAAAAACTTTTTGTGTTGTAATAAAAGGAAACAACTCCATGCGACGATTGTTTGCTTTGATTTTAGCGATTTGTCTTTGGTTCAACTTCGCCCCACCAGCGAAAGCACTGGGCGCTGATCTTGTACCCTGTAAAGACTCTCCCGCATTTCAACAGCTAGCAGCAAATGCCCGTAATACGACCGCTGACCCAGAATCAGGTAAGAAGCGGTTTGAGCGTTATTCTCAAGCTTTGTGCGGCCCTGAAGGCTACCCTCATTTGATTGTTGATGGACGTTTGGATCGTGCTGGTGACTTTTTAATCCCCAGCATCCTCTTTTTGTATATTACTGGTTGGATTGGTTGGGTGGGCCGTGCCTATCTACAAGCCATCAAAAAGGAATCTGATGCCGAACAAAAAGAAATCCAAATTGATTTAGCACTTGCACTTCCGCTCATGGCTACAGGTTTTGCTTGGCCAGCAGCAGCGCTTCAAGAATTTCTCTCTGGTAAATTGACAGCCAAAGATACAGAAATTCCTATTTCTCCACGCTAATTCAACATCACTCACTCATTTGTTTTGGAGACTAAATTCATGGCAGACAAAGGCGACCAATCATCCTATTTGGTCAAGTTTATTTCCACAGCGCCGGTGGCAGCTACCATATGGCTGACAATTACAGCAGGTATTTTGATTGAATTTAACCGCTTTTTCCCTGACCTACTTTTCCACCCACTGCCATAAGTTGAAGACGGGATTTTAAAAGTTGAATGCGTTGTCTTTTGCCTAATATTGTCTAGTTGAGTTATTTAACCTAATTAGGTAAAACTATAACTCAAATAGGCAGTAAAAATGGTTTTTGAAACTCGTGATGCTGACAACAGCTAACGAGTTTCATATTTTATGAAAACAGCTAAATTAATTTTTTTAAACTTATGAATCAAAAAGCATCTTGAGCGACAATTATTATTAATATAAAAATGCCACCTTTTTAATTTAGAGGCGAACATAAAATATGGCGCAAGCAGTAGATGCATCAAAAAATCTACCCAGCGATCCGAGAAATCGGGAAGTTGTTTTTCCCGCAGAGGGTGATTCACAGTTGGGCAATCTAGAAACCCCTGTCAATTCTTCTCCCGCAGTTAAGTGGTTTATCAACAACTTGCCCGCCTATCGCCCAGGTATCACACCCTTCAGACGTGGGCTAGAAGTTGGTATGGCTCATGGTTACTTGTTATTTGGGCCCTTCGCTAAATTAGGCCCACTGCGGGATACACCTAATGCTAATTTAGCTGGTTTGTTATCAAGCATAGGTTTAGTTGTTTTACTTACAGCTTGCCTATCTCTGTATGCAAATAGCAATCCTCCCAAAGCACTTGCTAGTGTTACCGTACCCAATCCTCCAGTAGATGCTTTTAACTCCAACGAAAGCTGGAGTAACTTCGGTAGCGCCTTCTTAATTGGTGGTATTGGCGGTGCAGTAGTTGCTTACTTTTTGACTCTTAATATAGGATTGATTCAAAGTCTATTCGGTTAATTTGGTCATTGGTCATTAGTTATTAGTCAGCAGTTAGTAGCCAAAATATTGATTAACAACTGACAACTAATAACAAATAAAGGACAAATGACAAAGCGCAAAGTCTGAGCGGCGGAAACCTCCGCTCAGAACTTTGTAAGAGAGGAAAAATAAAGGACACAAAGAAAAAACTTTGTGTCCTTTATTTGTTCATGCTAAAAACGGATATGTTGTTATGATGCTTGTGCAAACAAAGCTGCTTCTATATCATTTAGAGCGGTTTCCAAATCATCGTTGACAATTTGAATATTAAACTCATCTGCGGCTTGAATTTCTTCCTGGGCACGACGCAAACGCCGGACTATCGCTTCCTCAGAATCTTGGGCGCGATCGCGTATGCGTTTCTCTAATTCCTTAAAAGAAGGTGGTAAGATAAAAATGCTCTTAGCATTAGCAAAGGAAGCGCGAATTTGTCTTGCTCCTTCTAATTCAATTTCTAGCATTACCAACTTACCAGAGTGAATTTGCTTAAGTACAGCTTCACGAAGAGTACCGTAATAGTTACCAGCAAATTCCGCCCATTCTAAGAATTCGCCTTCAGCAATCAATTTTTCAAACTGACTACGGCTGATAAAGTAATAATTTTTGCCATCGATTTCCCCCGGACGTGGAGATCGAGTTGTTGCAGATACTGAATAATATAATTCTGGATGACGCTGTAAGAGCGATCGCATCAGAGTACCTTTGCCGACTCCACTGGGGCCGGTCAAAATAATCAGTCCGCCCGTAGAGGGACATTGTTTGGTAGTAGCACTAGCCTGGATGGGTAAAACTTGCATCATCCAATCAACCTGTGAATTTATCAGTATACATCATTCATTAGTTATTAACCTTGTGTTTGTTACCAAGGCTAAACTAGGGAATTTGTAGCACGAGTGACAGAATCGTCTAATTCACATGGTACTGCTGATCCGGTGCAAAAGAGCCAATAGTCCTAAGCTCTCCTTGATCAATTATCTACAACTTGATGTTCTCGGGAAATCACGAAGCGATTCGCTACAGTTTCCGGTTGAATTGCCGACAGAATTACGTGGCTGGAATCGGTGATAATTACAGCCCTAGTCCGACGACCGTAAGTTGCATCAATCAGTTGACCTCTGTCCCTTGCATCGGTAATGATCCGCTTAATTGGGGCAGATTCTGGACTGACAATAGCAACTACACGGTTGGCAGACACAATGTTGCCAAAACCGATGTTAATTAACTGAATGTCCATAAAAAAAGCTGAGGTCAAATGAGGTTTGATAACCTTAGGAATAAACTTATTCCCATGTTATCGCCAAAAAATAGGAGTTACAATGATTAAATTAGAGCCAGCTTTTGTTTTTAAATAATGTCTGCTTTTTTTAGCTATATATCAGTCAGAATTGCCTAAAATCTTCCCAAAGATATATGCAAAATAATATTGATCCAAGCTAGGACTACAACACAAAATTCAAAAATTGTAAGGCTTGCAAAAAAAGCGTGTAGGGTGCGAGGTCGCAAGGATGCTATGTATAAATAAAAACATTTATTAAATCTATACCTCAGTTGAAAAAAATAATTGCTTTGAGTGGGTTAGCTTGAACAAAGCAAGGTGTCCTTTTCAGGAGTCCCATGTTTTTAAACATGGGTTCCTTGCATTCCTAAACCCTTGTACCCTGACACCATTCTATAGTACTTGATACACATCAACCCTTACAAAGCTGGTCAACAGTCAACAGTCAAAATCAAGGTTTTTTGAACTTTGGACTTTAGACTTTGATAGTCTCAACTCAAAATCTGTGAAATTGGATAAGTTCTAAATTATTGTTTGATGATTTTTTGACCACTTTTGAGATGATAGATTGATTCTTAGCTATGAGTAATAGTTAGCTGATATAAGAATCTGACTTGATTAATGAAATTATTTGTGCAAGCAGAGAGTAGGGAGTGGGGAGTAGGGAATCAACTTTTCAAAAATCAAATAGTAGTCCTATATATTTATTTTGAATCATAAATTGATGCAGAGCAAAATTGATTGGCACAATCTCGCTCTTACGGCACTGGCTCACTACAATATCAGTGCTGAGCAATTAGTTTTCTTAGGTCATAGTGAGAATGTGACGTTTTGCGTTGATACTCAATCTACTAAAAATCAAACTAAGTCATTTCTTCTCCGTATCCATTACCCAATCGCCCAATTTCGCGATCGCATTTGGCAAAACTACGCCGTTATTGAGTCGGAACTCATTTGGCTCAATGCATTACATCAAGATACCGATGTAGTTGCACCACTACCTGTACAAAACCTGGATGGTGCTTTCGTCACCCCACTTATCCTTAATGACACAAAACAGACGCTCAACTGTACACTACTAACTTGGGTCGATGGTTCTCCCCTTGACACTGAACCTACTACGATACAAGCTAGATGTGTTGGGGAACTGATGGCTAAGTTACATCAACACGCCAGCTTGTGGGAGTCACCGAATTTCACGCGACCAAAATACGATTGGCAGCAAATCCACACTTCTTTGATGAGGCTGCGATCGCTAGTAGATATTGACATCATATCTATGACTGATTTTACTGTGCTTGAGACTGTGGTGCAGCGAATTAGGGAAGTCATGTCAGCACTCGGAAAAACCCTCTGGAATTGGGGTTTAATTCACGCTGATCTCAACGAAAATAACTATATTTTTGATGCAGATGAGGTAAGAGCGATCGATTTTTCTTGCTGTGGCTTTGGTTATTACCTCTACGACATTGCCTCTACACTCAAACATCTATCTCCTGAAAATCGTCAATCATTTCTCAGCGGCTATCAAAGCCTGCGTCAACTTCCCCATGATGATCAAAATATTTTAGAAGCATTATTGCTTGGGGCAACGATAGATAACTTTGCTTTTTTGGCATTACAGCCAAATGAATATGATTTTCTAGCGCAGAGTATACCCTACATCACAGAGAAGCTTTGTAGTAGATATCTCAAAGGCGAGCCATTTTTGTGATGCAAGTTATATCATGTTGTCAGCTTTTTGTATTATAATTGTAATACAAAATATTTGAAGAGGTTCATCGGTAATGACAGCCGTCGAACTGGAAAATTTATGCAAAAAGTTTACTTTGAGTCGGGGTTGGGGGCGTAACCGCACGCACAAAGAGATTATCGCTGTAGATAACATTAGTTTGAGCGTTATTGAGGGTCAGGCGATCGCTTTTATCGGCCCGAATGGGGCGGGTAAATCTACTACAATCAAGATGCTTACAGGCATACTACAGCCTACATCTGGTACAGCGCGGTTATTGGGATTAGATCCTTGGCAAAATCGCCGTCAACTGGCTTATCAAATTGGGGTAGTGTTTGGACAGCGATCGCAGTTGTGGTATCATCTACCTCCCCGCGATACCTTAGAATTGCTAGCGCGGATTTACAACCTCAATCGCCAAGAATATATTAAACGTCGTGACTTACTAGTCGAGCGTTTTGACCTCAGCCCGTTTTGGAACACCCCAGTGCGTAAATTATCTTTAGGTCAGCGGATGCGAGCAGAAGTAGCAGCCAGCTTACTCCACGCGCCTAAAGTACTATTTCTGGATGAACCCACTATTGGATTAGACGTGATTGCCCGTCAAGAATTACGTGACTTGATCTGCGAGTGGAATCGTTCTGAAGGATTAACAGTATTTCTCACAAGCCATGATGCTGGGGATATCGAACAAGTAGCACAGCGGGTAGTAGTCATCAATTACGGGCGTGTAGTACTTGATGACAAAGTTTCGACAATGCGCCGCCAATACCTTGGCTCAAAAATTCTCAGAGTTAAATTTCATAACTCCCCAACACAAATCAATCTCCCAGGAGTAACTCAACTCAAAGCTGGCGAATATGCCCTCAAGTTGGAAGTCAATACTCGCATCACACCGATTGAAACCGTGATGACTCAAATCCTGAAAGCGGGTTCAGTCGCTGATATAGCCATTGAAGACCCCCCTCTAGAAGAAGTAATCGCACACATTTACGCTCAAGCGGCCTCTTAAATAATTCGTAATTCGTAATGACGCGACGCTCCTGTGTCGCTCTAAGCGAAGCTATGCCGTAGGCTTTACGCTAACGCTATCGAGGACTCGCTACCGCTGCGCTAACGTAATTCGTAATTAAAAGAGCAGGGAGCAGGAGGCAGGAGGTGGGGGGATGTGGTTCGACTCTGCTCACCAACCGGGGGATTGGGGAGAAATTTTCTCCGCCTCCCCGCGTCCTCTTGCCCAGTCTCCAATCCCGTGGGCTTCGACTTCGCTCAGCCCACGGGAACTGGGTCGGTTTATTTAAAGAGTAGGTATTAAATGCATAATCTCAATAAATATACCTGGATTGGCTTGACGGCAGCACGTTCCAACTTGGCTTACTTGGGAGAAGTGGCTGCCAGAGGAATTTTTCTATTTGTTATTCTCTACATCTTCCTACAACTGTGGCGTGTAACTTATACAGAGACCAATGCTGAACAGTTGGGAGGTTTAACATTGCCTCAGATGCTTTGGTATCTAGGTATTACCGAGTCGATTGTCCTCTCCAGTCCGCAAGTTGCCTTAGAAGTAGATGAAGATGTGCGAACCGGCGCTTTAGCAGTGCAATTAATACGCCCTCTTTCATATCCTTTGTATCGCTTGTGGACTACCTTAGGAGAGCGAACAGTACGCTTTGGATTGAATGTGGCGATCGCATCTTCAGTCGTACTGTTATTTGTGGGGCCAATTCCTTTAAGTTTCAGAGGCATCTTGCTATTTATATTGGTGCTACCCCTGGCATTTGTACTGGATTTTTTAGCAACATTCTTAGTAGGTTTAGGAGCTTTTTGGCTAGAAAACACCACAGGGCTAATGCTCATCTACTCTCGCTTGACGATGATTTTAGGTGGAATGCTGATTCCTTTAGAACTATTACCAGAAACATGGCAACCAATACTCAAAATTCTGCCCTTTGCCAGCATTTTGTATGGCCCTGCGCGTGTGTTCGTACACCCTGATTTAGCTTTTGTCAGTGAATTATTAATGCGCCAAGCAGTCGCCATCTGTGTGTTGGCCTGCCTAGTAGCTCTTGTTTACCGCACAGCAGTTAAACGCATCCACGCCCACGGAGGTTAATTGTACTTAAAAAGTCTCAAAAACAACGTATCTTAATTACGAATTACGAATTAATTATGTGGCTTTTACTTTCATTTCTCCAATTAGCTGCTGCTTACGTCCGCCTCAACCTAAATGCCCACTTGGAGTATCGCGGCGCCTTCATCACACAAGTAGTGGCAATGTTGCTCAATAACCTAGTTTGGATAGCATTTTGGGGGCTTTTTTTCACACGTTTTCCGGTGCTACGCGGCTGGACGGTACAAGATGTAATTACACTCTGGGCGATCGCCGGAGCAGGTTTTGGTTTAGCCCACACTATCTGTGGTAACGCTTTGCAACTGTCAAATTTGATTGTGCAAGGACAATTAGACGTGTGGATGTTGTACCCGCGTGCCTTGCTACCACACTTACTTTTGGGGCGAATGAATGCCATGTCTTGGGGAGACATGTTATTTGGATATGGGGTATATGTGTTATTTGTCAAGCCAGATATAGTACATTTAGCACTGTTTACTGTGTTAACTGTTTCTGTAGCAATGTTGTTTGTTGGCTTTAACGTGTTGACAGGAAGCCTCAGCTTTTACCTGGGTAATTCCGAAGGACTGACACAGCAGTGGCGAAATGCCATGCTTACCTTCAGTACCTACCCAGCAACTTTGTTTGAGGGCCCAGTAAAGTTAGTGTTGTATACACTGATTCCCGCAGGTTTTGTGAGTTACTTACCGATAGAGGCATTGCGATCGCTATCCTTAATTCATGCCTTGTCAGCAATTGCTGGCTCAACTGCGGTGCTGTTAGTGAGTGTAGCTGTGTTCTACCACGGTTTGCGTCGCTACTCTTCAGGAAACTTGATGCAGATGCGAGGTTGAGTTTCACTGAGCTTGTCAATTAGCAGTCTTTCTCAATTCTTGCCATCTTTGTCGCAGTTGCTTTAAGTTGGGAGTATGACCACCATAGCGCCAGCTAACATAGGCTTGACAAATATCATCTATGACTTCAGCAGTTGCTAGTGCATGATGCTGATACGATACTTGAGCATACTCCAAAGGCGTTTGTGCTGGATGCTTACCTAAACCTTTTTTAGCTGTCCATTGCAGCATTTGTTGGTAAAGACTTTCCATCGCTGGCAATTTCCTTAACCGACGACGGTGACGCAACTCTTGCCACTGTACCCAACCCAGCCATCCTAAGAAAGCTGTTGTAGTTGTCAAGATTAAGCCAGTTAATACGCCGAACCAACCTTGAGTAAATAAAGCGAAAAACCAAGCGATCGCTTTACTCACCCAACTAAATATTGTCCCAAAAATCTTGTTTAATAAACCTGTCACCGGAGAAGGCAACCACCCAGCAACCCAGTGCCAAAACTGGCGCAGAACGCTAAAAGTCTGCGTATCCTCAACTGAAGGGGGAATCAAAGGATGGTTGGGAATTGGATCAAAAGCAAACCAACCATATTTAGGGAAATACACTTCTGTCATCGCATAAGCATCAGTGTTACGCACAACATACATCCCCGTGAAGGGATTAAATTCTCCCGCACTAAACCCCGCCACTAATCGCGCGGGAATTCCAATGGAACGCAGCATGACTGTGAGAACTGTTGAAAAGTGATCTGGATAGCCGCCTTTATGCTTGAATAAAAAAGCCTCTACTAGGTCTTCTTTTTCCTCTAAATAAGGAAACTCTGAAGGATTTTGAGGAATAGAATAGTTTTGCTTGAGATACTGAGCTAAGTAAAGAGCTTTTTCATAGGGTGAATCCAAAGTTTTCGAGGACTTGGCGACTCGTTCTTTGTTGTAGTTGGCGATGATTTCTTCGGTGCGTTGCCGAACTTTGGTGGTAATTTCAGGAGGGATTTGCAGATAATTCTTTTTAATATGTTGTGGGTAATTTTGCGATGCTTGCCCTAACAAGGTACGATCGCGGTATGGTACTTCCGAAATTACTGTGTAAGTCAAGTCTTGCGATAACTCCACAGGCGATCGCAATCCATTCTCTTTATCCACAGCGATTATTGGTGTAGGAAAGTAAATCTCTTTTGGATAAGCCATCGCTGGAATCAGATTCGGCAAATCCGATACCATTGTATAAGTTTGTACTACCTCTTTGGTTTTACCCGCAATTGCTGGTGGAGAAAGATAGATTTGGTAAGACCAAGGCGATCGCTTGATAGTAGTAACTTGATCATTGCGTGAAACTTCCCATCCTTTACCTGTATAGCGGTCAAACGCCAACACTCGCCAAAATCCTTCGGCTTGCGATCGCACCCGCATTACTACCTTGGGTATCAACTCACCCCGCAGGTTTTGATTGATCTGACTACTAAAACCGTAATAAAAGTTATTATCTATTTTTCCTGGTTGGCCTGTTTGGTTTTGTCCCGTACTGCTGTTACCACTGCCTTGATTATTGGCATTACCTTGGCGGACATAACCGGGGTTAATAATACTACGTCCTGTAAAGCCACCTTTAACTTCAATTGGAGAACTTACAGGAAACATCCGTAATTGATAACCAGGGAAGCGGGGTAAAACAGCAAAAATTGCCAGCCCCAACCCGACAACAATCAAAAAATTTATGATGAGAAATTTAAAACTAAAATTAACAGGTTTACTATTTGATAATTTTTCCTGTTTGTTTTTTGTTGCTAGCAAACCCAAACGTGAGCGGTAATCGATAACGAGAGTTGGTAAGGCGATCGCTAAAAATAATAGCACCACAGGCGCAAAAGCCAGAGTCTGACTGAGTGTTGCCGCCACACCAATTAAAATCAACCCAATCACAATCGAATATCCCAAGCTTTTGCGGCGGGGTGTATCAAAACTATGTAATATCACCAGTTGAATTAACAACTCTGCCAAATTCAACCGCGTATCATTCAACTCCCCCACCAATCGCCCAAAAAAAGCACCCAATGCTACCAACATACCAATGGCTATGCAGAATTTGACGGCTACATTGGCATCACGGCGATGATAGTAACCCCAAATCGCACCCAACACACTCAACGGTACTGCCCAAAAACTGAATGTAGTTTGGGCGGCAATATCTGTGGCCGCGATTCCCAAAATCACCAACGCTAGCACTAGCACCCGCAAAGAAATTGAATCTTCCACTTCTGTCAAAGGCGATGCTTGCATATTTGATCGCCAAAAACGACTGACAGATAAACGCCTAAACTGATTCATCCCAGATAAGTTAAACATTTGAGTCTTTGTGAAGCAATGATGTAGATGCTATGGACACAATCAGTTATCAGTTATCAGTTTCACTGCGGGAGCGAAACCCACACCACATGCCTGATAACTGTTCACTGTTTCAACAGCTTCCTTGAGAAAGCTTTTTGATCCTCTCCATAGATACCCGCAGGCTATCTATGGAGATATATATATTTTATACAGGTGTCCTTGTTTTAGCTGCTTCTCGTCGACGCCCTAATGATCACTTGTTAACAGATGGGATGAGCTTTAAACCAGGAAAATCATCTTAATATTGTGTTAGCGTTAATCGAAGTAGAGTGCTAGCGGTGGCAATTTCGACTACATGGTGGGACTAATTACAAACGACAGCGGTTTTTGATCTATTTCTGGAAATTCAACTTCCAGAGTATATGTTTGGTTGAGTTGTTGGCAGCATAATTCGACACTTAAGCTACCCGGTTCTGAAGACTTTGCGACTGCTAGAGTGTCATTTCCCCGCAATGTCAAAATACCTTTAACGGGTAACTGACCTTGAACACGAATCTTGGTAGTTTTACCAAGAGACTGGCATTCTACTCTGATACCGAGAGTACCTGCACTAGTTAGCCATTGTCTTTCTACTATCGGCTCTTTCAACGAAAGCGGCAGAGTCAGATTTTCTAGGAGTCGTTTAGCTGCTAGTAAGGACAATGCCATTTGTTGGCGCGGCTGTAAATCTGAATAATCGCTCAGAATCTGGGGCATTGTTTCCAGGGTATCCACAGAGCGATAGGTGCTTCTTAGCACTAATCCAGCTATGTCATTAAGTGCTTGAGAGTCGTCAGGAAAGAAGTTTTCTACCGCCTGAACTAATTTAGCCCCCAGCGGCAATGAAGATGTGAGCAACGCTTGGCACTGTTCTAGCAATTGCCGAAAGACTTTCTCCGGCAAAGGTATGGGTAGATTCAGCTTAGATTGCTGCTCTTTCCATCCCCAAGCAGGAACTGTTGCTGCGATCGCAACCTCATCAACAGTTTCAGGATAGTCTACTAATTGTGTTTCCCACGGAAATAAGGGTGGGTGGTTCTGGACTTGGATTTGTAACCGACGCTTTAGGACGGCTTGGAAACGTTCTTGCACAGTAGGAATTTCTCCCGTTTGAAAGGTTTGGGGTGTCCCCCCTCAATTTAGCTCACCACTTTTGGAAGTAGCAGCCTCCTTGATTAAGTTATACACCCCTTCAATTTCCCTACATTCTACCGGGGTCTTCTCGTAATTATTGAGAGTAAATCTCAATAACCCCCAGAGACACTGGTATTGTAAGGATTCTGAGACACTATTCATGGGTAGAAGCACCAGATCCGGACACTAATGAGTTACGAATTTCCCAAGCTTGTTCCAAAATTTTAAACCACCGTTTTTGCAGCTGTGCCATCGACAGTCCCAGAGCCTTAGCAATCTTTTCGTCGGGTTGTCCCTGTTGCTTCAACTCTAGTAAAGACCGCTGTTTCTCGTCCAACTGCGCTGTGTAAGCTTGCCATTGCTGGGGAGTTAACCCCAAATTTGTATGTAGAGAAGCTTCTAACCACTCGTGAACTAATTCCCAGCGATGCAACAGAGCAAACCGAATTAAGTGATATTTAAAGCGCTGCTGTAAATAATCCCTCTGCCGAGGAGTTAAATTTAAAATCGACTCAATTTCCTGTGCTGATAGATCTTGGAGACGCAGAGAAAAGTAATCAGCACAATCGGTTTGTTGTCGTTGTTCTAAATAACTCATTAATTCGGTAATCACAACAGAACGCAAAGTATCTTCTTCCGGTTCTGGTTCTGGTTGCGTTGCCATTGTTGAGCGCAATTGCTGCACTGCTGGTTCTTCCCAATTCCCATCAGCTTCGCTAGTACTACCTTCTGCTGCTTGTTCGATATCTACACTGGTTTCTGGGGGTTGCTGTTGGGAGAAAGTTTGCGCTCGTAAGATAATCAGCTGCTGCTGACGACCTGGTAGAGGAATCCGGCGCTTACCATAGCGCTCGGAAAAAGCCATATACTCGGCCAATTCCAGAAGGGTTTGCGGGCGATAGGTAGCGCTGAGTTGATTTTCTCGGCGAAAAGCGTTCAAAGCCTCTAAATAAAAACTTTGTAGAAAATCTTCGATTATAGTCAGCCGCCCTTGGTAGCTGAGTTGCCTTTGCGGAGGATTAATGTAACGATAAATAATGGCACTCAAAGTGCTGTGTAATTCTACCCTGCCTCGATTTGAACCTAATACGTAATACCTGAGACACTGTTGCAGCCGATGTCGGGCTAGGGTGATTGCTGAACTTTCTACAGCACCGGAAGCTTGGATGCGTTTACTTTCATGGCAAATCCGGTAAACTTCGGCGGCTATTCTTGACGCCACATCGTGGCAATTCTGCTCCGAAGCTTTGGTTGACTGCTGAAGCTCCTTGAACAGGAGTTGAAATATCACCTCCACGTCAATAGAATTTTCTCCCAGAATATTTGCGGTTGCGGCTGAATTCATAGTCTCGGTTTTAAACAGACCCTAACGTACTTAAATACAACCTGTACGACCGTGGGTATTGGCTTAGTAAGTTTTGCGTATAAGCTAAACGCAGGCCATCCTGCGATGAGGATTTGGCTTCAGTTTATTGTTCCCAACTCTGTTTGGATTATTTACACTTCGATAGATGTTATAGCCATTACCCAGGAGCCGTTTACAAGTCATTATGGATTTAGAAGCACAAATTCAATTGCTGATTGACAATGCACCCGATGATGGTGTAACACCACAACTTGTCGCAGCAATCGCCCCGACGCTGGGCGCGATCGCTCAAGAGTTACGCTATTCCCAATACTATATTCTTCAGAGCGTGAAGGAAGATTGGGTTTTAACGACATTAAGCAACCGTGCAAATCCAGAATTGGAAAAGCGCGTCATTTATGCTTTTCCTACCATACAGGATATTTCCCTAATCTCATCTGCTGGGCTAGACCCTCAACTAATAGCTATAGCTGTTCCTGTCATCAATATTTTGTTCCAACTAGTAGTATTAGAACCCGTAGATAGCATAATTTTTTTAGAAACTCCTGGCACAACCACCAATGCTTTTGAGGTGCGGCGAACAGACTTACAAAACCTCATTCAACAACAGCTACAGCAAAATAGACCTCACAGACCGATACCCCCTGATATTGCTTGAACTGGGGAATGGGGACTGGGGACTGGGGACTGGGGACTGGGAAATTGTCATTTGTCATCCTTCGACTTCGCTCAGGGCAAGTTGTTATTGATTATTCTCCGCGTCACCCTTCGGGTGACGCTCGCAAGCTCGCTAACGCAGTCGCCTGCGGAGGGAAACCCTTCTGCAGCGCTGTCTCCCCGCGTCCCCGCGTCCCCGCGTCCCCGCGTCCCCGCGTCCCCGCGTCCCCGCGTCCCCGCGTCCCCGCGTCCCCGCGTCCCCGCGTCCCCGCGTCTCCCTCATCTCCCTCATCCCTAATAAAGCCGACCGAGAGTGTAGTTAGCTATGTTAATCAAGGCTTGATGAGACTCTGAGGGTGAGAGATCACAAAGATGCTCAGATGCTAACTTAGTGTGATAAGCTGCTAATTCTCGCGCCCTCTGTATACCCTGGCTATCCTGAACTAGTGCTAGCGCCTGCTCTAAATCCCCTTGTTGAGCAAACTGTCTCTCAATCAGTGCTTCTAAGTATGGTTTTTCCTCTAAAGCAAAGAGAACTGGTGCGGTCAGATTACCACTTTTGAGATCCGAACCCGCTGGTTTACCCAAGGTATCTGTCGTGCTTGTAAAATCTAAAATGTCATCTACGATTTGGAACGCTATACCAAAATGACGCCCGTAGTTATACAAATGATCGGCTGTTTCTTGAGAAACTTCGCTAAGTAATGCGGCTGCTTTGGAACTGTTAGCAATTAACGAGGCGGTTTTGTAATAGCTCTTTTCGAGATAATCTTCAATTGAGACATTAATATGAAAGCGATTCATTCCTTGTTGGATCTCCCCGGTAGCCAGATCCATAATCACTTCCGAAAGTAGCTTCACCACCTCCAAGTTATCCAAATTTGCTAAATACCATGATGATTGGGCAAAGAGAAAATCTCCTGCCAATATGGCGATGCGATTACCAAATAAGCTATGAACAGTAGGAACACCACGTCGCATATCTGACTCATCTACCACATCATCATGCACCAAGCTAGCTGTGTGGATCATTTCCGTAATCTCTGCTAGGCGTCGGTGACGGGGTGTAATGTCTTGTTCGAGCATGGTAGCCCGCGATATCAGTAAGACAATTGCGGGTCTGATGCGTTTCCCTCCAGTTCCGAATAGATATTCGGCTGCTGCAAAGAGTTTAGGGTGGCGATTTTCAACTAGCTGTTTGAGATTATCTGCTAGTATTCGCAAGTCTGCTTCCACAGGGGTAAACAGGGAGGTAGCTGGGGTCATGGATGGGCGGACTCTGGCTTAGGTTACGAAAGTTTACATATCCTATATTCATTTTAAGATAACGCTGTGCTAGCGCAAAGTTTTCATGAGGTAATCCCACAAATCTTGCTTGAAAATTGGGAGGGGGGAGTAGGGGATGAGGGGGATGAGGGAGCAAAAGAGGCAGGGGAGGAAATCACTAACACCCAATCCTCACGCAGCTCAACGCCCCGCTACCGCGCTTCAGCACTTTTCATGGATTGTCTGTTTTTCATTAAAGACACAGAGAATAAATAGGAATCGTATTTGATCTCTGAAAAAATTCAGTACCAATCGAAAAGGTTTTTCCCTACTCCCTACTCCCTACTCCCTACTCCCTACTCCCTACTCCCAGCCTACGCAAGTAATTTCAAAAATCAAAGCGGATTACTATAGTAAAATTACTTATGGTAAAATTAACATAATGTTAAGATTTTTTGAAAAATTTATTTTGAGTTTAATGTGCAATTGTCTAAAAAATTTGAAATTTAGTAGATAAGTTAGCTGAAAAGTTACGGCCGTTGTGTTAGGCTAAAATTAGGGATTTTAAATTTTTCTAATATTCACCTCCAAAAGGTTAAGTCACCTATTAATGGCATTAACTGGTTGGAGTTGTGGATTTAAAATAACTCGTCGTGGATTCAGTTCAAGGACGTAACTCCTTGAGTAGATTCTGGGCATGTGAAACTACTTAGTTAGAGTGATCAACACCCTTACGGGCCGCCGCTACACGTCTTTAGCGCACGTTGAGCGCAAGCTTGCTCTTGCTATGTTGGTTACACATAGGAATAGAGCAGGCCAGGTAGACTGTTGAGGAGCGCAGTTGCAAGTTGCTGTTTGGCAGTTTGCCTGCTGTAGGATGTTGGTCTGCAAAAGATTGAGCTAAATAGTTAAATTCATTTGCCGAAGAGTATTATACTTCTACGCGAAGGTTTGGCATAGCAAAATAAAGCCATCGAGAATGCACTTGAATGGCTGGAATTTTACTAGGTTTATTTATGAAATTTTATATCGATGTCAATAAGGTGCTGGGAGAACAATGATTTACGGGATTTACGGAAGTGTGCCTATGATGATTTTTATTTTAGCGTCTGGATATTTGTTTGCTGTTTACCTATTATTAGCACTGGCAAAGCGTACAGGCAGAAAAGTTAATCATACAAATATCTCTTCCTCGGTTAAAGGAAAACGTAACGAGGAAATATCTGTGAGGACAAAAATAACTGAAGCTGTCAATAGTCAATAGTTCCTTGACTGTTGACTGTGCCGATTTGGGATTTAATTTTAATGATTACAACAAATCCTTTATATAGAGACGCGCCATGGCACGTCTCTATATTTTTTGTTATCAAAACATCAACCTACACCTGTCAGCTTCTCCCTGCCTTTTGTCCTCTTGGTTGGAGTTAGGAAACTGTAGTGCCAGTGAAGCATACCTCTTCGACGAGAGGTGTGTAACCTAACCACTGTAAACCAGACTGGGCAAATTGTTGCGAACAACCGCTAACAGCAAAACGAGTTGGTAGTGGTGGGTGGGTATTTCTTAAGCTTAATAAGTCCAACTCTTGGGTACAAGCTGTGACAACATGAACAGCTGGATCAACTAGCTTAACTGATGCAGGGAGGAGCGATCGCAATACTGGCGTCAGCAGAGGATAATGGGTACAGCCATGGACTAAAGTATCAATTTCTTGCTGTAATAAAGGCTCTAGATAAGCTCTAGCGACCTCTGTAGTGTAGGGGTCGTAGATCCGGTTTTGCTCAATGAGTGGTACAAATTCAGGGCAGCTAACCTGCCAAACTTGAACTTCAGGGTCAATTTCTAGAATAGCTTGGCGATAAGCATTACTTTTAGCGGTGGCTGGGGTAGCAATTACACCAATGCGCTTTCCTTGCTGGACTGCTGCTTTTGCCCCTGGCAAGATGACACCCAGAATGGGAATATTAAATTCCTGACGTACAGTTTCTAGTGCTAAAGCGGAACTGGTATTACAAGCCATAATCACCATTTTTACCTGCTGCTGTTGCAGCCAGGTAAGAATTTCGCGTGTAAATTGTAAGATTTCTGTTTGTGAGCGAATGCCGTAGGGAAGTCGAGCTGTATCCCCAAAATAAACAATTGATTCGTTGGGGAGTTGTCGATACAGTTGTCGCAGTACCGTCAGACCACCTACACCACTATCAAAAATGCCAATTGGGGCACGTTGGGGTTCTTGCTCAAAAAAATCGTAAAAATTTCCTTCAAAAATAGAAGATGAATACACAGGTAGATGTTGATTTAGGTTTTTGGATTTAAAATACAGAATTTAGCAGAGAATTTGCTAATTGACTACTAAATTTTGCATGTAAACGCGGTTTAATTACTACCTCTTCAAGATAGAACCGCATGTAAGCAATCAGATAATAAGGCATAAAATTCTTTTCCCAATCCCTAATATTACCTTTGTTTTAAGTATTGGAGAATACCACGAGCGATCGCCTCTGCCATCCGATTCTGGTATTCTGGTGTTCCTAATCTAGGATTGTCCTCTCGACCAGACATATAGCCTGTTTCTACTAAAATTGAGGGCATAGAACTTTTGCGGAGAACGTAAAACCTAGCTTTACGAGTTCCCCGGTCTTTGATGGTACTAATATTTTGAAGAATAGAATTGCGGACTGCTTCAGCCAAAGCATAACCACTGTCGTAATAATATACTTCTAAGCCATTGACATCGGGACGGCCATCAACAGAATTAGCGTGAACACTGACAAACACAGTTGCATTGACTCGCTCGGCAATGTCCACTCGTCCTTGAAGTTCTACAAAAAAGTCAGAGTCCCGCGTTAGTAATGTTTGTACACCATTCTGCTCTAAGATGGCTGCTATTGTTTTACCAATAGGCAATACTACATCCTTTTCTAACAGTCCACCCAAACCAGGAGCGCCGGAGTCTTTACCACCATGTCCAGGGTCGATAACCACTAGTAATTTACCTCTAGGAACTGAGGAGCGTGGTTGTGGCCGAGGTGTGGGTTTGGGATTCTCGCCACTGGGATTTGGTAATTGACCGTAATTGGGTGGTGGTAAGGGAGGTACGCTGCTAGCACGAGAGCGTTGTAATTGTAAAGCTAAAAGTTCGTCATTGACTTGGTTAAGTTCGCCAATTTGTACTCCTGCTGCCGGTTGGACTAAGACGTTGACAGTATTAGCTTCTTGTGGTTGCAAACGTACCCGTAGAATGGGGCTATTAGCGTTAAATGCAGGGCCTGTAACTTTGGGAGCCAAGTTAGCGTTATTAATAATAATCCGGAATAAACCAGAGGTTCGATCCCAGCCTCCTGTGGCCGATAAGGTTTTGTCAGCTCTAATTAGTAATTGTGTACCATTTCCAGCCAATTCTACAGACTGGATAGTAGCTGGTGAACTGTTATCAAGTGATACAGGTGGGCGGGGAATATTACCTCCAGGCAATTGAGAAATCCCACGATTCGGTAGAACCACGAAACCGCCAACACTGCTGGTACTTGCTCGCCAGCCTGGGCTATTTTTATCAACCTGCAAAGTCATGCGTACTACAGGTGGTTTAGCTTGTAGTTGGCTAAATTGGATACGGCTAACACCGTAGCGATTAATTGATACATCCCCTGACTCTAAGTTTGGGGATAAAGAAGCGTTTGCAATGTCAATGTTAATAACTTGTTCGTCATCGCTGCGATTTACCCGAATTTGCGGATTACTACCACCATTGGTGCGAACGAAGAAGCCATCACCAGTTACTTGTAAGTTTTCAATTTGAGTGATTCCTGTTGTAGCACTGATCACAGGTTGCTTGTTACCTGGGATGACAGGGCTGGTTGTGACAACATTATATATATTTCTAGGGGAAAATACTGGTTTAGGCGTTGAGGGAACTGCTGTGGCTAGAACTCCTCTTTCTTGCTCTCCTGGAGCTGTTGACGAAGGTGATTTTTCTACTTCTGGTGTAGGTAGTTGTACTGTCCAGCGACTAGCAGTCGTACCAACAAATTTCACCTGTTTGGGGTCTAAAGTATAACCAGGTGTGATTTCTATGACAATGCGTGTTGTTTGTTTGTCAAACTGCCCAACACGAACAGAGCGAATTGCACCGCCAAGTTGCTGTGTAAGTTGCGGTTGTCCAAAGGTGGTTTCCGGTAAGTCAATTACTAAGCGCGTGGGGTTGAAAATCAATTGGGCTTTGGGTTGAACAGCCCCTACAGTGTTAATTTCCAGTCGGTTTTGGTTGGCATCAAAACGCCAAGATTCCAGTCTCGCAGCCAAAGCCGGCGACGATAGCATGAGGATAGTTCCAAAAGTACTGGGTAGTAACCAGTGTAATTTCACAGTCCTTTCTCCTGATTCATATTTATGGGAGTGGTCAATATTTCGATATGTTGGCAAATCCTCACACCGTCACCGCCTAGAGTTGAGCTTTGATGCATCTTTGGGTTTGGCACTGTTATTCAGACACAGCTAATGGCGTAAGATTCTAGCACGCCCCTCTGATTTTGCAATGTCTTTTGCGCGTAAAAATTCCTTATAGGATGAGTTAAGCTACCACAAAAAAGCGGGATAAATCCTATTATTCAACTTTAAATACTGCCGATTAATAAAATTAAAATCGGACATGGTGATTAAGTTGTATGAAAGCCGAACCCATTTTAGATGTATTTAATCATTGCTTAAACTACTTTGAGAATAGGAAAAAAAGTAATAAATGATTTTTGTCATTTGTACTGTACTACAAGTTTATAGTGTATTAACTTAACTTATCTGCGTCTGAGGTACTGGAGGATACCGCGAGCGATCGCCTCTGCCATTTGATTTTGATAAGCTGAGGTTCTTAGCTTAGCGATATCTTGTCTACCAGTCAAATAACCTGTTTCCACGAGAATCGAAGGCATAGAACTTTTTCTGAGAACATAAAATCTAGCTCGACGTACTCCTCGGTCTCTGACGCTCAGACTTTGAAGAATACTGTTATGGACAATGCGAGCTAAACTCAGACCACTGTCGTAATAATAAGTTTCCAAGCCACTGACATCAGGACGACCTGCACCTGCTGAATTAGCATGGATGCTCACAAATACATCAGCATTAACCCGCTCTGCCATACTAACTCGTCCCGGCAGACTCACAAAGTAATCAGAGTCCCGCGTCATCACCACTTGCACACCATTTTGCTGTAATATTTCTGCCACCCTTTTACCAATTGGCAAGATGATGTTCTTCTCTCGTATTCCCCCAATACCAACTGCTCCAGGATCTTTACCCCCGTGTCCAGGGTCAATTAACACTACTAATCTGCCTCTGGGTATTGGGCGTGTCGCTGGCTGAGGATTAGGATTGTTTGGATCTGGTAATGCATTTTGATTAGGTGGTGGCAGCGGAGGTAAAAGCAAACCAGGGCGTGTCACAACTCGCCGAGAACCTTGTAACTGTAAAGCTAAAACTTGGTCGCCGATTTGGTTAAGTTGCCCAAGTTGAACGCCTGCTGCTGGTTGCACCAAAATAATCACAGTGTTGGGTTCTTGTGGTTGCAAACGTACTCGCAGAACAGGGCTATTGGGTCTAAAAACAGGGCCGGTAACTCTGGGAGCTAAATTAGCGTTGTTAATAGTGATGCGGAACAAACCAGAAGCTCTATCCCAACCTCCTGTCGCAGATAAAGTTTGGTTGGCCCTAATCAGCAGTTGTGTACCATTATCTGATAATTCTACAGACTGGATAGTTGCTGGTGAGTTGCTCACTATTGGTCTACGGGGCAATAGAGAGGGTCTTGGTAAATTGTTTTCTGAGCCGTTGGCATCATTATTTCTGGGTAATCTGACAATTCGACTAGGCAAAACCACTAGACCACCAGCGCTACTTTTAGTTGCTCGCCAGTCTGGGCTATTTTTGTCTACTCGCAGCGTCAGTCGGACAGCAGGTAATCGAGTTTGCAGCTGGGTAAATTCAATACTGCTAACACCATGCTTATCAACTGGTAAACTATCTTGCTGCGCTAGACGTGATGATAAAGTGGCTCCAGAAATATCCATGAAGATAGTAGCGCGATCGCGGCTACGATTTACCAGAATTTGAGGATTACCACCACTGGTACGGATGAAAAAGCCATCGCCTGTAACTTGTAAATTTTCAATTTGAGTACCCCCTTGTACCGCTTGTGGGGGATTTGGTCTGGAGACATCAGGCTTGGGCTGAGAGTCACTAGGTATTACGCTGTAGGCATTTCTAGGAGAAGACGCTACTTTATCAGCTTGTGGTGTTGGTATTTGTACTGTCCACCGACTGCCAGTTGTGCCAACGAATTTCACTTGCTTGGGGTCTAGAGTGTAACCTGGAGCAATTTCTATGACAATGCGCGTCGTTTGCTTGTCGAACTGCCCAACACGAACAGAGCGAATTGCACCGCCAAGTTGCTGCGTAAGTTGCGGTTGCCCAAATATAGTTTCTGGTAAATCAATTACTAAACGCGTGGGGTTGAAAATTAATTGAGCTTTGGGTTGAACAGCCCCCACAGTGTTAATTTCCAGTCGGTTTTGGTTGGCATCAAAACGCCAAGATTCCAGTCTCGCCCCCAAAGTCGGTGACGATAGCATGAGGATAGTTCCAAAAGTACC
The DNA here is from genome assembly GCA_019359515.1 of Desmonostoc vinosum HA7617-LM4. Taxonomy (GTDB): domain Bacteria; phylum Cyanobacteriota; class Cyanobacteriia; order Cyanobacteriales; family Nostocaceae; genus Desmonostoc; species Desmonostoc vinosum. Next base: position 71,541 of record JAHHHC010000002.1, read on the forward strand.
AGGTATTAACCAGTGTAGTTTCACAGTTTTTTCTCCTGATTCACATTCATGGGAGCAGTCAAGATCTCAATATATTGGCAAGTTGTCACACCGTCCCCACCTCAACTTGAGCTTTAATGCCCTTTTTGAGTTTTGTACTGAGTATAAAGACAAATTTGGTAGCGTCAGTTCTAATGCGCTCCTCTGATTTTGCCATGCTATTGGCATATCCAAATTCGACTTGCAAAGCATCAGATGACATAGTTCAACAAATAACTAGAATTGATACTACCTAAACAATCCCAGTTAGGAACATTTGACTGCATTAGGATTGATGTTGCCCTGTTAAATTGTTGCAATTGATGCACTAAGTAAATAATTCCCAAGCAGGTCAGCTGAATCTAGCAAGATTTATGATTTATGGAAGTTGCTCCTTAATTACTTGAAAGATATTTAAATTAAAACTGAGGAGTAGGGGGAGACTGAAAATCAATAACATTCCAAATGCTAGTTAAAAATTTGCAACTAACTAAAATTTACAATCAAAGGGGACGGAGATTCGAGTAGATAAGTTTCCATCAAGATATGTGCGACAAGGGGAATGGGGAATTGGGAACTTGTACTGAGCGAAGTTGAAGTATGGGGAATTATTATTTTTCTTTACCTGCTCCCCCTGCTTCCCTGCTTTCTGGCTTTGGTTCTGGAAATACCAATCGTAACAAGGGAGGAGCTAAAAAGGTTGTCAAAATGTCCATCATGATAATTGCTGCTCCCAATGATTTTGAGAGAACGCCACTGGCGGCACCAACACCAGCAAACACTAACCCAACTTCACCTCTGGGAATCATACCGACACCGATCGCTAAACGGTTGATTTGCGATTGACCAAATACCGTTAAGCCTGTGATTACTTTACCAAAGATGGCTACTGCAATCAGGAAAGTTGGCATAATTAAACCCTCACGATTGCTGGGAATCCTGGGTTTAATTTACATTGGGATTGCCAGTCAGCACCAAGAAAACTTTATGATTTTGGTTACAGAAATCCGCAATATTCGGATTTTCATCTATGTTTAACCTGTTTTTACTGCTTAATATTACTTTGCTTATTGCTTTTGTGATTGGGCTAATTAACCCAAAACTGGTACTTCGCGGTAACAAACGCACTCGGCGCCAAAGCTCCAAGGTATACTTTTTTGCCTTTGTGCTTTCTTTTGTTGGAATGCTGAGCTTTGTTCCAAAATCTAAACCAATGAGGGTAGTTACACCAACAACAAAGACGAATGACTTCACAATGTGCGAGAATTTTGCTACCCAAAAGGAAGCTCAAGCAGCATTGTCATCTAATCCGCAACTAGATAAAGACGGCAATGGAACAGCTTGCGATTCGTTTTCTTTTGGCGGCAAAGAGCGTGTTGATTCCTCTAAAAGTCGAAGTTCACGTTCTCACAAGCGACGACGACGTAGAAGAAGAAGATAACAAAGCAAACCCAAGAGTGCGTGCTTCAAAAATATAAATAATCTACGGGTTTGGTCTTTAGCAGCCAAAATATGCTATTGCCAAATCTCCCAAAAAGTTAATGTAATTTTTTTAGTTTCCAAAAACGTAACCATTCCAGCCTTTAATGATGGTGGTGGCAAAGTAAGAATATAACAAATCGTATCTAGCGATCGCATTTAACTTGTGAAAAACTTGTGATAGCTATTGAGACTGCTAAATACGCTCTGTTAAAAGCATCTGTAAATAATTTTGAGAGGAGTGCAAATCTTATGAATAGAGCCGCTTTATCCGGTTCTTCGTTTCCCGCTGCCAAAATGTGTAAAATACTGCCCTTAGCTTTACTTTTATGTAATATTTTTATCATACCTGCATCCGCCCAAGAAAAAGAGAAACTGTGGCGCACCCTTACCGTCAGTGGCCGGGGAGTGGAAACAATTCCCACAACTCTGTCGCAAGTGAGTTTAGGAGTGGAAGTTCAGGGTAAAACAGCACAGGAAGTACAACAAGAAGCCGCGCGTAGATCATCAGCCGTAGTTGCTTTCCTGAAAAGCCAAAATGTGGAAAAATTGCAAACTACTGGTATCCAACTGAATCCTGTTTACAGTTATACCAATAATGTACAGCGGATTACGGGTTATGCTGCAAGTAATACTGTCAGCTTCCGTGTTGCTACTGAGAAAGCTGGCACATTGTTAGATCAAGCAGTGAAAGCAGGTGCATCCCAAATCAACGGTATTAGTTTCATTGCTAGTGATGAAGCGATCGCCATCGCTCAAAAACAGGCATTAAAAGAAGCGACTCAAGACGCCCAGCAGCAAGCTAATGCCGTTTTTAGTGCCTTGGGTCTCAATTCTAAAGAGGTAGTAAGTATTCAAATTAACAATGCTAGTCTACCTCCAGCACCCGTACAACTTCGTGCTGAAGCTGCCAAACTCAGCAGTGCTGATGTCTCTACCCCGATAGTTGGTGGCGAACAGCAAGTAGAAGCATCAGTGACATTGCAAATTAGTTACTAAGTATCCTTAGTCCTTTGTCCTTGGTTTTTAACCCTAACAAATAACCAAGGACAAATGACCAATAACTAGATTAAAAATGCTCTGAAGACATATCTGCACCACCTTCTCCATCACGCTTGGAACCTAAAAGTTCTAGTTGGTCTACTCTAATGATGGGTGTGGAACGGGTTGCTCCTGTTTGGCGATCGCTCCATGTGTCAAACTTTAAGGAACCTTTGATGCCAATTAAACTACCCTTGCGGACATAATTCCCCGCCACTTCCGCTGTCTTGTCCCAAAGTTCTAAAGTGAACCAGTCAGGTTCATCACTATTGCGCGATCGACGCTTGACTGCTAGTGTCAATCGACACTTAACACTGCCAGACTCAAAATACTTAATATCCGGATCGCTGCCTGCACGACCAACGAGGGTGACAACATTAATACTCATGGATGTTACCTTTCAGTACAGGTGTACTTATTAATTGAGATTTTCATCATAACCAATTGTGAGCCAGTCAGGCTAATGGGGAAGGGGGAATTGGGAATTGTAATTATCTTTCTCCCCCAGCTTTTTTCTCCCTCATCTCCCAGTTGGTGAGCGGAGTCGAACCACATCCCCCTACTCCCCACTCCCCACTCCCTTCTTTGATGTTGACGATATTCCCCTTGTGCTTGTACAACTAGAGCGGATAGGATTGTAATCTTTATGAGATCAACACTTACCTACTGATGGCAATTAACAAGTAATGAGTTAAGGGTAAGTATCAAAAATGAGTAAAACAGTTAACAAACAATATAATTAAGATTAAAAATGATACAAACTAGTAGGGGAAACCTCAAAAAGTATACGGATATACTTATACCGTTTGAGAAATTTAAAAAGTAGAGACCTCAGATATAGTAAATAATGCTGAAAATCATATATAGTCTGGGTGACTAGACTCAGGATAAAAAACGTAATAAAATCCAGCACGATTCACTCTTACCGTTGTAGTAAAAAGTAGCGCAAATAGGGGGCGCAGAGACGCGTGGGTCTTTTCAGGAACTTTCTTCGCACATCATGGGATATGGGTATCGACCTCGGTACTGCAAATACCCTCGTTTATGTATCTGGTAAAGGCATCGTACTCCAAGAGCCTTCAGTAGTTGCTATTGATCAAAATGAAAAAGTAGCACTGGCAGTAGGAGAAGAAGCCAAAAAAATGCTCGGCCGGACGCCTGGAAATGTAATTGCTCTGCGTCCCTTGCGCGATGGTGTAATCGCTGACTTTGATACAGCTGAACTGATGCTAAAAAGCTTTATTCAGCGTGTAAATGAAGGGCGATCGCTAATCTTACCCCGAATCGTGATTGGGATTCCCAGTGGCGTTACAGGGGTAGAAAGGCGAGCTGTCATGGATGCAGCTGCTCAAGCTGGGGCTAGAGAAGTTTATTTAATCGATGAACCTGTAGCTGCGGCAATTGGTGCAGGACTCCCGGTTGCCGAACCAACTGGCAACATGATTATCGATATTGGTGGCGGGACAACAGAAGTAGCAGTGCTGAGTCTCCAAGGCACGGTGCTGAGTGAATCAGTACGCATCGCCGGCGATGAACTGACTGAAGCAATCATTCAGTACTTAAAAAAAGTTCATAATTTAGTGATTGGGGAACGTACTGCCGAAGATATCAAAATTCGTATTGGCTCAGCCTATCCCACCAACGATGATGCTGACGCCATGATGGAAGTCCGAGGTTTACATTTGCTTTCCGGTTTACCACGAACTGTAACAATTAAAGGCCCAGAAATCCGTGAAAGTATGCTAGAACCATTATCGGTAATTATAGAAGCTGTGAAGCGGACATTAGAACGCACACCCCCGGAACTAGCAGCAGACATTATTGACAGAGGTATTATGCTCGCTGGTGGTGGTGCTTTGCTTAAAGGTATAGATACTCTCATTAGCCACGAGACAGGAATCATAACACACATTGCAGCCGATCCTCTAAGCTGTGTTGTCCTGGGAACAGGTCGTGTGTTAGAAAACTTTAAACAGCTAGAGCGGGTTTTCAGTGGGCGCTCCCGCAATATGTAGCAAAAAATATTAGATATTAAGTTCTATTTGGGTTCTATTTGGGTTCTATATAAAAAGAATTCAAATAGAACTCAATTTATAAGTATATTACTAGAATCATAAGGTATGTATGGTTACAGTACGGCGTTGGTGGAATCGTAAAGGATTACAAATCGGGCTACTGGCTTTATTAGTTGGTAGTGCCTGGATACTGCGTCAAACTCAAGGCGGACTGCTGCTTGAAATGTACCAAACTATTTATCAAGGTATTACTCGTCCCTTGCAGATGTTGCAGCCAGGGCCAACTTCAGAAGAACGTCTCAAGAATGCCCAAGTAATGGAGTTAGAAACGCGCATAGCAGACCTGGAAAGTCAAAATCAAAAGCTGCAAGATTTACTAGGGTATGTCGAAAAAGAGCCGTTGTCAGCGCGCCCAATACCAGCGCGGGTGATGGGACGCAGTGCAGACCATTGGTGGCAACAAGTTACCCTCAATCGTGGTGCAAATGCTGGAATTCAGGAGGGTTTCATCGTCAAGGCAGATGGTGGATTAATCGGTCTGGTGGAGAGTGTAACTGCCAACACTAGCCGCGTATTATTAATTAGTGACCTTAAGAGTCAAGTAGGTGTAACAATTAGCCGCACAGGAGCTAAAGGCGTTTTACGGGGAGATTCTTCCGCAGAAGCAGTCTTAGAATTTTATGAAAAAGTTCCAAATGTGAAAGTGGGAGATTTAATTTCTACATCTACCTACAGTCAGAAATTTCCCTCTGGTTTAGCGGTAGGACGTATAAAGTCCTTAGATTTGAAGAAACTTCCAGCATCAGTAGCCAAAGTAGAGCTTTTTCCCCCAATTCGTTCTCTAGATTGGGTAGCTGTCTATCCCAAGCTAGAAAACCAAGAACCGCAAAAGTCTAACTAAATTCTTTGAGAAAAGTTATCAGAAAATGAAGATTCCTGCATTTGGTAGCAGCAGACAGAAAAAGCCAAAATCGTCTCGCAGAAGATCAAGAATTCAGATTCAATCTATTGCACATTTGCATCCCCGTATTCGTAAATTGCTGGATTGGATGGTGACGGTTGGGTCTGTAGTGTTATGTTTGCTGTTATTGCCAACTCGCCTACCGGGTATGGAATTATTGGGAATTGGGCCTAACTGGCTGTTAATTTGGGTAGTAGCTTGGAGTGTTAAACGGTCTGTCTTTACCGGAGTTATGGCAGGTATAATTTTAGGGTTACTTCAAGATGCGATGACAGCGCCTCATCCTACTCATGCTTTAAGTCTTGGTATAGCTGGATTGCTCACTGGTCTCATCCAAAAACAGCGTTTTATTGAAGAAGATTTTATTTCTATCGCTTTAATTGTTTTTGTGATGGCAGTTTTAACAGAGACTATTTTTGGATTGCAATTGACCTTGATCGGCGATCGCAAAATAGCAGATATCTGGACATATTATCAACGTGTGGCTCTTGCTTCGGCTATTTTGAGTAGTCTGTGGGCCCCTGTTGTTTATTATCCGCTCAATCGGTGGTGGCAAAAGTTAAAGTTGGCCCAGCATTCTTAAAAAAATTCGTAATAAGTTATTTCAACAATCACCAAATTTGGATGCTTGGTTGGCAGCACTTAAAGCTTAAAAATGCTCGTAATACTCCAAGGGAGTCGCTACGCGTTTACGCAGTATAGCGAAGCTATCGCGCTTTCATCTGCAACCTGTCCCTTACTCGCTACTGCTTGGGTTTATTGGCAGTAACTACAGAAGGAATTGAGGCAAAAATTGATTATTGACAAGATAAACCTGACCTTTCTGAACGGCTTTGAGCGTTTTCCACAGTGGTCTTTGTTTTAAGCGTTCAAAAGTTGTTTTTCCTTCTTGAAAAATTAAAATTCCCAACTAATCGAGCCAGTGATTGTCAAAGGCTCACCTCGGTAGATGTAGTTTCTGCTAGTGCTAGCTCTGACATAATCTATATCAAATAAATTGCGGATATTAATCCCTGCCCTAAAACCATCTCTACGATAGTAAAGCGACCCATCAGTCCGCAGGTAATCGTCTAGCTCAAATGAGTTATCTAAATCACCTTGTCGATTGCCCACATAAAACAGCCCTAAACCAAAGCCTAAACCTTTCAAATCCCCTTTCTGGATTTCATAGGTTGTCCAAAGACTTGCCTGATTTTGTGGCGCACCGGGTAGTTGGTTACCCACAGGAGTCACCTCATCTTTCGTCACAATTGCATCTGTGTAAGCATAGGATGCCGTCACTTTCCAGCCGGGTAAAAGCTCACCTGCAACATCTAATTCAATACCTCGACTCCGTTGCTCTCCGGTTTGGATGGAAAATAGAGGATTATTGGGATCTGTTGTGGTGACATTGGTTTTGGTAATTTGATAAACAGCTAATGTTGTTGAAAGTTTCTTGTCTAGAAAGTCTGCTTTTACACCCACTTCGTATTGAGTTCCCTCGGTGGGTTCAAACGCTCTCCCATCTGGGTTAAATCCTGAAGTTGGGAAGAATGAAGTGGCATAGCTGGCATACAAAGAAACCGCGTCACTGGGCTGATATACCAAGCCAATCCGAGGGCTAAAGGCTCCATCATATTGGATTGGTTGGTCGATTCCATCTTCAAAGGTTTCATTTTCAGAGGAAACCCAATTGTAGCGCCCACCGATCAGGAGCTTTAGGTTGTCACTAAAAGCAATTTGGTCTTGTAGGTAAATTCCATAGTTTGAGTTGATATTGCTGAAACCAGTTAGCAATACACTGACATTGGATATGGAAGCATCATAGTTGGGATTCCGAATATCGAAAGGTGGTAAATCGCCAGTAAGCAGTTCACCTACTTGGTATACAGACCGATAGTAATCGGCACCAATTAACAATTGATGTTCAATACTACCCGTTTTAAACTTGCCCAACACGTCGATTTGGGCAGCATAGCTATCATTCGCATTTGTACCATCAAGAAAAAGAGTAAAAGGAAAAGGTGCAGATTGATCGATCACGTCACTGAAAGGAGGTACAACATCTGTCTGTTTGCCGGTTGATCCCGTTCCAGCAAAGGTGTTGCGAATTTGCCAGTTATCATTGAACTCATGCTTGAGGCTATAACCATATCTCTGAGTGGTTTTCTCAAACAAGGCGATATCAGGATAACCGATGAATAGGTTGCGGGGAGTTAGACTGCCATCTGCTAGAAGTAGAGCAAACGACTCAGGTGGGTTGGAAGTAACACGAGTGTATTCATAGTAGAGGTTTAAGCTTGTGCGATCGCCTAAGTTCCAAGTAATTGAGGGTGCGATCGTTGTTTGTTCCGAGTTGACAAAGTCTTGAAAACTGTCTGCCCCTCGATAGCTGGCGATGAATCGGTAAAGCAGGTTTTTATCTCCAGTCAATGGTCCAGAGACATCGATACCGGGCTGGTAAACTCCATAGTTCCCTGCTTCAAACTCTAGTCTGTAATAAGGTTCGGTTAGAGGTTGCCGAGTCACTATATTAATTACACCACCAGGTTCCAACGCACCGAATAGAACCGAAGCCGGGCCTTTGAGGACTTCCACTTGTTCGATTGTACCGATAGATGACACACTATAGTAGTCAACATCGCGAGTACCGTTTCGCAAAGTTGCAGCACTACCTACAAATCCCTGCTCAAATCCTCTAATAATTCTATTGCCAGTTTGTCCGTTGTTATTTCCACCATCGAGAACTCCACTAACGGTTTCCACTGCCTGGGTAATATTTGTGGTTTTGCGGTCTTCTAGCACCTGTCGCGGCACCACCTGAATCGACTGTGGAATATCCCGAATCGGCGTATCCGTCCGCGTTGCTGTACTCGCATTCGGCACATTATACCCATCCTGCTCACCTGTCACCACCAACTCAATCGGGTCATCCGGCTTCTCTTGGGGTTTCTCGGTTACTGGCTTTTCCTCTACTGGGGTTGTGTCTGGTGGTTTCGTTGCAGTTTCTGTCGATGCTACTGCAAAAATCAACCCGGCGTTATCGTCAAATAACTCAACTACAGGTAAGGCTTTCTCACCAATTACCGTCACCCTGACAGTATTCGCATCAATATTTATAACTGTAATGGACGTAATTCCCGCAAGAGGTTTTTCCGATTTAAAGGTGAAAGCGTCCCCATTGGCTAATCGCAACTGCCCACCAGTTATGTCTGCGATAAAATTATTCCCCGTACTGCGATTGGCAACTTGCAGTTTATCCCCTGCGATTGTCTCTAAAATCACCTCCACACCATTCTCGGTGAGACTTGCCTTTACTCCCGTAATTGTGACAACTGAACCTGCTTGAGTAGGAGGGTTGTCTGGTGTTGGCGACTGTACCAGCATTTGAGCGCTAGTCGCGGGAAGTTTGATCTCACTCAATTGGGAAATATTTTTACTTGCTGTATCCGCTTTTGTCTTTGCAACCTTCCGATCTATTTGATCGCTATTTTCTTGTGCCTGTACTGGTTGGGCTACTAGCACCAATAAAGCACCTATCAAAGATAAGCACCGTAGCTGACTCAACATTGCTCACACCACACTGAGAAACACTCTCAGGTACTCTACAACTTTGTTCAGTCCAGATGAATAGAGTTTTGATCGCTAGACGGAATTTTTTTGATCCCTAGACGGAATTTTTTCGTTGCTTTTTGTATTCTTTGGGGTTTAGTCCAAATTTATCTCGGAATGCAGCCGCAAAATAACCTCGATTAGCAAATCCCACCAACCGCGAAACTTCCGTCGTATTTATATCTTCCGTTTCCAGTAATTGGCGAGCTTGTTCTAAGCGATAATCATGCAAGTAGCTAAATACTGTCTTACCAAACACTTGACGAAATTCGCGCTTGAGGGTGCATTCGTTTAGTCCTGCTTGCCTTGCCAACTCGCCCAGTGAAAGCGGATGAGCTAAATTCTGTAATAAAATTTCTCTAGCGTGATAGATGCGATCGCGTCGCTCTGGCTCTAGATTAATAGCCTGTATTCGCCCTTTGTAAATTTCTGTCTCTTGCTCTAGTACCAATGCCACTACTTCCAGTACTTTTCCTTGCAAACACATCCGTTTAGTAATACCCTGATAGGGACAGCGTAAAATTTGCCACAACATACGTTCCATCATAGGCGTTATACTTGCACAGCGCGTGTAGTGTTCTTGATCGGGTTGACGAATCAAATGCGAAAATTGTGCAGGAAGTTGTCCTTGGAAGTTGCCAATGAAAGAATGTAGCACCTGTGGTTGTATAGAGATTGTTATTTCCAAAATGTAATGGCTGTCAACACTATCTATGATGTCTTTGGGGGCTATGCCGCTACCATAAAGGGCGTACTGATTGTCACCGACCTCAGTATACTTATCCTTGTGTTGTCCACAGAGATGGAAGTGAAAATCTAGCCAACTTTCCCGTTCTGGACGAGTAATAAGTAGGCGATTGTGCCATCGAAAATTATCAATCCACAGTTCCAATCCTTCCCTGAGTATGATTGTTCTTGAATAGCCATCTCCCAGAAGCATAGGCGTTGGATGGACCATATCTAGCTCATCATCGGGATCTAATTGATAGCACTGTTCAACCGTTTCATCATGTAAATCATCGAAGCCTTCCAGTGGGATGGTGATTTTCAAGTCGCTTCACTCCAATTCAAAATTCATGCATTCAAAAGATTAGTGAGGGCTTGAAACACCCATTTATCTAAGACCGCCAAATCGTTTGTAAAAAAAATAATTGAGAAATTATATCATTATTTCCGAAGCTGTTATCAAGAAAATGCTGTTGACGAAATATTGCTTAACATTTCCAACTAGGGGAGATGTCAATAGGATTTACGAGAAGCGATCGCGCTCAGTTATTGAAATCTATGTCTTGGCTGTGTAGCGATAGCCAACTACAACGCTGCTAAAATAAATCCAGAAATACTTGATGCCCTATCGATTCTATGACCATAGCTCAAGATAAGATATCTCAACAAGGCATCTATGAAGATGTTACCTTTCCCCCTGGTGATTTATATAGCGACGAGCCTCCCTTGGAAACCGAACTGCATCTGAGACAAATAATCCTACTTTTAACCTGTCTAGAATGGCTATGGCGAGATCGAAATGATTTCTATGCAGCTGGAAACCTGACAATATACTATAGTCCAAATCAACTCAAATCAGAAGATTTCCGAGGCCCAGATTTTTTTGTAGTCTTAGGATGCGATCGCAAAACCCGTAAAAGTTGGGTAGTTTGGGAAGAAAACGGCAAATATCCGAATTTAATTATAGAAATTCTGTCAGACTCAACAGCGAAGACAGACAAAGGTTTAAAAAAAGAAATTTATCAAAATACATTCCGTACTTTAGATTATTTTTGGTTCGACCCATACACACAAGAATTTGCGGGATTTCATTTAGTAGATGGAGAGTATCTACCTCTGCAACCAAATGCACAAGAATATTTGTGGAGTCAACAGTTAGGGTTATATTTGGGAGTTTATCAGGGTTTATTGCGGTTTTTTACACCAGATGGGCAACTAGTACCAACACCTGAAGAAACGGCACAACAAGCACAACAAAGATTAGAACAGGCACAACAAACAGCACAACAGACACAACAAAGATTAGAACAGGCAGAACAAACGGCACAACAAGAAGCTGAAAAGGCACAACGTTTAGCAGCAAAATTGCGGGAGTTAAATATCGACCCAGATACAATTTAGACTACTGCGATCGCTCTATGTATAGCAGGGAACAAAATTTATACCAATTTCTAACTATTACTTTAAGAGCGATCGCCTAAACAGGATCGAAAAATTGAGGCAGCACCATATTTGGTCTAAAGAAAAAAATGAGCGATCGCTCTAAATGTCAGCAAGCGATCGCGCTCAGTTATTGAAATCTATGTCTTGGCTGTGTAGCGATAGCCAACTACAACGCTGCTAAAATAAATCCAGAAATACTTGATGCCCTATCGATTCTATGACCATAGCTCAAGATAAGATATCTCAACAAGGCATCTATGAAGATGTTACCTTTCCCCCTGGTGATTTATATAGCGACGAGCCTCCCTTGGAAACCGAACTGCATCTGAGACAAATAATCCTACTTTTAACCTGTCTAGAATGGCTATGGCGAGATCGAAATGATTTCTATGCAGCTGGAAACCTGACAATATACTATAGTCCAAATCAACTCAAATCAGAAGATTTCCGAGGCCCAGACTTTTTTGTAGTCTTAGGATGCGATCGCAAAACCCGTAAAAGTTGGGTAGTTTGGGAAGAAAATGGTAAATATCCGAATTTAATTATAGAAATTCTGTCAGACTCAACAGCGAAGACAGACAAAGGTTTAAAAAAAGAAATTTATCAAGATACTTTTCGCACTTTAGATTATTTTTGGTTCGACCCATACACACAAGAATTTGCGGGATTTCATTTAGTAGATGGAGAATATCAACCTCTGCAACCAAATGCACAAGAATATTTGTGGAGTCAACAGTTAGGGTTATATTTGGGAATTTATCAGGGACTATTGCGGTTTTTTACACCAGATGGGCAACTAGTACCAACACCTGAAGAAACAGCACAACAGACACAACAAAGATTAGAACAGGCACAACAAACGGCACAACAAGAAGCTGAAAAGGCACAACGTTTAGCAGCAAAACTGCGGGAGTTAAATATCGACCCAGATACAATTTAGACTACTGCGATCGCTCTATGTTTAGTAGGGAACAGAATTTATACCAATTTCTAACTATTACTTTAAGAGCGATCGCCTAAACAGTATCGAAAGAGCCAATGACTAACAAAGCGAGCAAGTTAAAACTCCCAACTGATAGAGCCAGTGATTGTAAAAGGCGCACCTCTGCGGATATAAAGTGGGCTATTTGAGTAGCTAGCATAGTCTGTATCAAATAAGTTACGAATATTCAGTGCGGCTCTAAACCCATCTCGACGATAGTAAAGTGCCGCATCAGTACGTAAGTAATCATCCAATTCAAACGAGTTAGCCAGATCACCTTGACGCTCACCTATGTAAAACAGTCCCAAGCCAAATCCTAAACCTTTGAGATCGCCCTGTTGAATTTCATAGGTTGTCCACAGGCTGGCTTGATTGTAGGGCACATTAAAGAGTCGATTGCCAACCGCAAAGGTTTTATCTTTGGTGATTTCTGCATCCGTGTAAGCATAGGAGGCAATCACCCGCCATCCTGGTAAAATCTCACCAGCAACATCTAGCTCAATCCCTTGACTCTGTTGCTCCCCAGTTTGGATAGAAAGGAATGGGTTATTGGGATCGGCTGTAACCACGTTTGTTTTGGTAATTTGATAGGCGGCTAAGGTGGCTGAAAGCCTTCTGTCTAGCAAGTCTGTTTTAATCCCAACTTCATACTGAGTCCCTCTCGTTGGCTCAAATATTTGATCTGGGGTAAATGATGTGGTCTGGACAAAGGAGCGACTATAGCTGGCATAGAGAGAAACGGTATCGCTGGGCTGATACACTAGCCCAATGCGTGGGCTGAAAGCACCATCAGTTACCACTGGCTCATCAGTGTTATTAAAGAGAGTTTCAGATTCATTAGATACCAAATCATAGCGACCGCCAATGAGTAGTTTCCATTGATTGCTAAACTCAATCTGATCTTGAAGGTAAACGCCATAAGAGCGAGTTTGCGACTCGGACACAAAATCTTGGACTAAATCGCTGGGTCTTGTGACATTGTAGATTGGGTTCAGCAAATCTAGACGAGGTAGGGGTTCTTGACTGGTGAAAGAGCTAAAGCTCCCAGATTTATCCTCAACATCAAAGCCTACTACAAGTTGGTGTTTGATCGAACCTGTATTAAACTTTCCCACCAAGTCTATCTGTCCAAAATAAATGTTAGTTGAATAGAAACGATCAAGATAGAGGTAATCTATAAAGCGATCGTCCACGATCGCAATAGGGACAGCAAATCTCTGATTGGGAACTTGAAAGTTGTTGATGTAAAGGGCGCTGCGAACCTGCAAGTTGTCGTTAAAGTTATGCTTTAGCTCGAAGCCATACTGTTGACTTTGCCTGTTGTCAAAGGTCAAATCTGGATTACCCCAAACATTAACGCCTCTAGGTAGAAGACTACCATCACTAAGTACAGCAGTGTGGAGACCACCATAAAGATCTCCTCTGTATCTACTGTATTCATAGAATAAATCCAGGCTGGTGCGATCGCCCAAATTCAAGCTAATCGAAGGTGCAATGAATGTATTGTTCTTGCCACCACCGTTAAAATAACCATCAAACGTGTTGTAGGCGGCAATAAACCGATAGAGAATATTTTTGTCAGTAGTCAATGAACCGGATAGATCAATACTGGGCTGATAAAATCCACGATTACCTGCTTCAAAACCAAGCTTATAATAAGGCTCTCTCAGCGGCTTTTTGGTGATCGTATTGATAACTCCACCGGGTTCTAGCGCACCAAACAAGACAGAGCCGGGTCCCTTGAGTAACTGTAATTTCAGTGATTCCCGCAACTGGTTTTTCAGAACGAAATGTAAAAGCCTCGCCCGAAGGTAAGCGCAATTGTCCGCCAGATACATCGGCAATAAAATTATTACCAGTACTGCGATTTGTCACTTGCAGTTGAGGCCCAAGCGGGGTTTCTAAAATCACCTCCACACCTTTATCTGTGGGATTGGCTTTAACTCCGGTGATTGGTACAACTTGATTTGTCGGTATTGGCGACTGTACTAGCATTTGGGCGCTAGTGCTAGGACGCTCTATCTGATCGAGTCTAGGAATCTCTCTAATTGACCGGGAATTACGTATTACCGATGCCACAGATTTATTTTGTATCTCTTGCTTAGGTACTTCTTTTGCAGCTGCACTGACTGCACCCCAAAGCCAAACGGAAGTTGTCAGTAAGAAAATCTTTACCAACTGTTTTTGTTTCACTTAATTACCCCACACCAGACTCAAACAAGAATTCTTATCAACAAACACTATCAGTAATCTAGTGCCATAAGAAAGCTGTTTTGGTCGCTAGCTGTAGTTTTTTTGGTCACTAGCGGGATTTTTTGCGTTGCATCAAGTACTGTTTTGGGTTGACACCAAATTTTTTCCTAAAAGCGGCGGCAAAGTAACTGCGGCTGGCAAAGCCGATTTTTTGGGCAACTTCACTCACTTTCATTTCCCCTGTTTCCAGCAATTGATACGCCTGTTCTAAGCGGTAATCGTGGAGATAAGCAAACAAGGGCTTGCCGAATACCTGTAAAAACCCGCACTTGAGGGCATACTCATTGAGTTTGACCAAGCGTGCTAGTTCTGCGGTAGAAGGTGGATTATCTATTTGTTGCAATAACAAGTCTCTGGCATGGAGAATCTGCTCTAATGTTCCCGGCTTTAGCGGCTTGTGTGTCTGGCTTCCCATCTGAATTTCTGCTTCTTCCTTCAGCAGTAGTGCTAATAGTTCCAGCACTTTGCTTTCCAAGTACATGCGCTTAATCATGCCCTGGTAGGGACAATTTAAAATATCTCGCACATTGTATTGCATCATCGGAGTCATGAGATTGGAGCGAAAGTGGAGGGGTTGGTCTGGCTGACGCACTAAATGTCGCAATGCTTGTGGTAATTCCCCGGTGGAATTGCTGATGAAGGACTGCAACAATTCTGGTTGAAAATGCACACCCACAAACAGTTGCCGTCCTTGTGAAAAATTATCTTCTCCTCTAACACCTATACCACTGCCACAAAAACCATACTGTCCGGCTGCTGTCTCATTAACTCCCCAAACAGAGTTTTCCCACCACTGTCCTGAAAGCATCAACCAAAACTCTAGGGGATGAGGATGGTCAATGCGTTGTTTTATCAGGTTGTCATGGCGCTGATAGCTTTCAATCTCTAACACCAAGTTTTGTCGCAGTTCCACTCGTCGAAGATACCCTTCCCCCAATACCTGGGGACACTTGTAGGTAACATCTAACTCATCATCGGAGTCACTGTTTTGTGGAGTTTCGTTAGCTTCTGCAAAAATTTCTTGGTAAGTTTGTGCTGAAATAGCGATGGTCATGACTAATCGAACTAGAACTTATTGAAATTAATTATCACTATTCTCTTAACCCTGCACAAGCTAAATTACCCCTCATCTGGAGGTGTCAAATTTCCTACCAGTTTGCGTACCCCACGTTGAAAAAATTGGTATTCTAAAAACGGTTACGATAGGCAGTCTTGCAGTCGGAGGATTGCAACCCATCAATCAAAACGTAGGGTGTTAAAAACTACACCTGCTAGCTCCTAATCCCCAGTTTCCAGTCCCAAATCTACAAAGGGTGCAGTTAACGTTAAAGTTGAACTATCCAAATTCAAGGCTGATTTAGTTCGCAGCCAACAATAGTGCTGAGACATTGCTGTTTAATAATTACAATCAAAGCGTGACTCTCTTGTCAAGAGGCTGCGTCAATGCGTGCAAAATTATAGCATGGCCCAAAATTTATGGATAATTCTCCAATGGTCACTCCAGCAGATGCATCCCTACTCAATTACACTCAAATGCGATCGCCACTGGGATCAGATTCACCAGTCAAGACAATAGTAGGAAGTGATTTTGACGCCCGCATGATGCAGCGGTGTTTGGAACTTGCCCGTCGTGCTTTAGGACGCACCTCACCAAATCCCCTAGTAGGTGCAGTAATTGTCAAAGATGGAGAAATTATTGGTGAAGGGTTTCATCCGCGGGCAGGCGAACCTCATGCAGAAGTTTTTGCTTTGAGGGCAGCAGGTGATGTTGCTGATGGTGCAACTATATATGTTAATCTCGAACCTTGCAATCACTATGGACGTACCCCCCCCTGTTCACAAGGTTTAATTACCGCTGGGGTTGCCAAGGTTGTAGTGGGTATGGTTGACCCCAATCCTTTGGTAGCAGGGGGTGGTATTGCGCGTCTGCGTGCAGCTGGCATAGAAGTAGTGGTCGGAGTAGAAGAAGCAGCCTGCCATCAGCTAAATGAGGCTTTTGTACATCGCATTCTCTACAAACGACCTTTAGGTATTTTGAAATACGCTATGACTTTAGATGGCAAAATTGCTACCACCTCTGGTCATAGCGCTTGGGTAACAAACCCTGCCGCCCGTGGCGAAGTACATCAACTCCGGGCTGCTTGCGATGCCATAATCGTTGGCGGGAATACAGTACGACAAGACAATCCTTATTTAACCAGTCATTTAGAAGGGGCACATAATCCTTTGCGCGTGGTAATGAGTCGCCAGCTCAACTTACCAGAAAATGCCCGTCTGTGGCAAACTGCGGATGCTCCTACGCTGGTATTAACAGAATTAGGAAGTTCACGTGAGTTTCAAGAACTTTTACGTCGTCGGGGCGTGGAAGTAGTAGAATTTACATCTCTGACACCAGAACAAGCAATGACGTACTTGTATGAGCGGGGTTTTTGTAGCGTGTTGTGGGAGTGTGGTGGTACTTTAGCAGCAAGTGCGATCGCTCAAGGAGCAGTGCAAAAAGTCTTGGCTTTTATTGCCCCAAAAATTATTGGTGGCGACAACGCCCCCACACCAGTAGGGGATTTAGGTTTTACTTCCATGACTCAGGCACTGCCCCTAGAACGTGTCCGTTGGCGTGTAGTGGGTTCCGATTGTTTAGTAGAAGGTTATCTGCCTCCAAAAATCAATAGTCAAAACTATTGACTATTAGTAAGCTTTTACACAAGTAAATTGCACTCTTACTAGCAAGGTTGTCCTTGGTCATTGTACACGAGTTGAAACTATTGTACTTTTTTTAACTATGAACACTGACGTTCATAAGCAAGATCGCGAATGAGCGATAGCCGAGATTGAATGTAGTGGCTGAGGAAATCGGTTTCGTTAGGATTTAACAAAACTTGCGTTTGGGTTTGTTTCACCAACCACTGCACCAAGCTAGCATCGTCCAACTGCAAGAGGAGCTTGGCTTGGGCAGTTTCAACCACAGTCCAAAGCTGACGCATAACTGTAGGAGTCATCAGACCTCAATTGAATCATTAGCTTAGCTTTTTTCAGATTACACAATTCCGGCAGCATCTTTCGATATGAATGTAGAAGCTGAGATAAGTATTATCAAAAACTTCATAATGCGATTTATATCTTTATGAAGATTAAGAATTGGAAATTGGGAATGGTGTTGGTTATTTCTCCTCGTTTGCTGAGTGTATCCCGAATGGAAAGTAAGCTACACATAGCGTCTTTGACAAAAGAAGCCGAAGTGTTGGTGACTGAGCGAATTTGTATTAAGCGTAGTCGAATTGACATCCTCACTGCGCTTAAAGGGCAGTGATTCCCAAGAATCACTTCTTGAGTTTCCTATCTCTTCGGCTGCCAGCTAGACTAACGTTAGCGTTAATCCCCGCCGCATCGCCTCCATAGGCAATTTCTTTGACTTCCAGGCTATGCCCTAGCCCAGAAGCGGAAATTAATTCCAAACCGCGATTTCTAATTACCTGCGCTGCTGCCACGTCACGTGATGTAGTGTAGAAACACACAGGACAAGAGTGGATACGTTGATTTAATTGTTTTTTGCCAGTATGCGTTCCACACTCAGGACACTGTTGTGAAGTGTAGTTCTTATCCACATCGTATCCATCCTAATTGAGGCAGCTTAAGCAAGTTACCATTGATTGGATTGTTGCCTAATTGAGGAAATACAAATGACCGCATTCGGTATTTATTCTTGAAGCGAGGAAAGCCTCGCTTCTTCGCTCTCATGTCCTCAAAAGCTCTATCCAGAGTTCTTAAGACTTGCTGTAATACTTGAGAATGTACTTCTTTAAGAAGTGGGAATTTCTCTTTTGCAAGAGTTAATCGCTTGGCTTGAGTGTGGTAGCTAGGATATAGTTCCTCAGCAGGGAGAATATATTCCGCAAGGGTAGAACAAGCATTGGCAGCACATTTGCGTGAATTCAACCAATCCTTACGTTCCCGCAAAGCAAAATTCCACACTTGGCGACACACGAACAATATCCGCTCAATGGTATCGACCTGTTTGGAAGTTGGTTCTAGTTTGAATTCCCACGTCATGTTTAACATTTGCTATATTTTACACTCAACATGAGTGTATGTAAAGCCGTCCTCTATTTCCTTAAAGGACGGGGTTTTAAACCCAAATTTTCGATAAAAGTAATACTTCTTAACTGAAAATCAAACATTGTTGATATTAAGTCACAAAAATAGCGATCGCTCTTTGAACTCACAAGTGTTTTGTAAAGGATAATTGATATTAGTTGTCAAACCCACTCCTAAGATTAGAAACTAATAGATACAACACAGGCAATTATTTTTATGAATGCTATTTCTAACTTTGAATACAAGCGACCGATTTGGCAAACCGCCATCGTCTTGACTTTGGGCTTTTGGCTCAGTGCCAGCTTAGTTTTAGATTGGGTAATTATGCCTAGTCTTTATCTTTCTGGGATGATGAACCAAGCTGGTTTTACTACAGCAGGCTATGCGATTTTTTGGAGTTTCAATCGCATGGAATTATTATCTGCTGCTGTAGTTTTAACTGGAGCGTTGGCTTTAAATAAAACTCAATCTCAGTGGCGTCTTAGCAGTGTAGCTTTATCTGTATTATTGCTATCTGTAGCACTGCTTGATACCTACTTCTTAACTCCACAAATGTGTGCTGTAGGAATTCAGCTCAACCTGTTTGAGGCAGCAGCAGCAATCCCAACAACAATGAATTTATTACACGGCGGTTATTGGCTTTTAGAGATTGTCAAACTTGTGGTAGGTGGTATGCTTTTAAACTGGTACTGGCGGCCGCAAGGTTAAAAGTTAAGTTTCAAAAAAGCCGCAAAGATGCTAAAAAACTTCAGCATCTTTGCGGTTTTATCTTGTTTAAATTATTTATTTAGAATCTGATGATGTTTCATCGTTGAATAACAGTAGACGCGCAGCGAGAATCGCAAATCCGACAGCTGCGATCGCTTTTAACACACGCGCAGGTAATAATTCTGACACGGCTCCTCCTGCTAAAGCTCCCAAAAGGCTTGTTAACAGGAGTGCGCTCGCTGTGCCAAAGAATACAGCACGCGGAGATCGACAACGACCAGAAAGCGCGATCGCTGCTAACTGACTCTTGTCACCCAATTCTGATAAAAAAACTGTAATAAAGCTTAATCCTAAAAGATGCCAATCCATATTAGTTGGGGAGTGGGGAGTGGGGAGTGGGGAGTGGGGGAGATGAGGGGGATGAGGGAGATGAGGGAGATGGGGGAGTAGGAGAGGCAGCACTTCGACTTAGCTCAGTACAAGTTCCCAATTACGAATTACGTTAGCGCAGCGGTAGCGACGTAGGAGCGTCATTACGAATTACGAATTACCAATAACTACATCCCAAAACAGCATTAAAGAAATCAATAACAACATGATTCCGGCTGATTTTTGTACAGTTTTGGGGCTGAGTCGGCTAGCTATCCAGCTACCTAACAGCACACCTAACAAGCTAGTAGTTATGAGTGCAGCCGCAGAACCGATGAATACTATCCATGGAGAATGAGATTCTGCACTCATCAATAGAGTTGATAGCTGAGTTTTATCACCAATTTCTGCGAGAAAAATGGTGATAAAGGTGGTACCAAAAACTACCGCTGTGGACTGCTGGTTTTTCTGACTATCGTTAACTGCTGCTTGAGTTGGTTCAATAGTGGCAGTAGTTAAATTAAAATCGGTGCTGTTTTGGAGTTCTGGTTGGCTTTGTGTTTCAGATACATCAGAACTGCTTGAGGGTGCAATGTCAAGTTTCACAGGCGGTAGTTTTTTTCCTAGATTGCTTTCATATTCTTATCATATTCTCAGATTCTTGTAATAAATTGCAACTCTATGCTGCAAAGCTAAAGAAATGTCTAAAAAATTGCTTACAAACCGACTGCTTTATCGAAGCGCAGCATTTCTAAACTGCGATCGCCATATACCCCTTCTATTTGCTGGCGACAGCAGTCAATAGCAAAATCGTTTAACTCTTCTGGCTCAATTTCATACATATCTTGAAACACTTCTGCTTCCACACGACAGAAGCGGGGACGATGGGGATAGATGCGACATTCTCGCGTAGTATGGTCGAAATGAATGCACCACCCACCCTCACCTACCATGCTGAGATACAGTTCCAGTTCAGTTGGTGAGAGATACTTATGTATATCTGGTCGATCTGCCGGCTCAAGATTACAGCAGGCTCCACATTGTTTTACACATTGCCAAGTTGACATTTTGGGGATTGGGGATTGGGGATTGGGGATTGGGGCAGGGTGCGAGGGTAAGGGGGAGATCTATGTGTAACTTTCCCCCTGCTCCCTCATCTCCCTCATCCCCCTCATCTTCACCTAGCCCATATTTTACTTTTTTATATCTTTTTTTATAATTTTGTTAAGTAAATTAAAAGTGGCAGGCGATCGCCAGATATGATCAATTGCGGGTTTTGTAAATGAGCTATTGAATTTTTTAAGACAATTGGGAGGACAAGAGGGAAATGATTGACGCTTTAGTTAACACTTTTACCAGCATTAATTGGGAAGTTATCTTCCAACTTCTATTTGTAGCACTGATTGTGCTTGCTGGCCCAGCGGTAATTTTTGTGCTGGCATTTCGCAACGGCAACCTTTAAATAATTCGTAATTCGTAATGACGCGACGCTCCTGCGTCGCTAACGCTGACGCTCGAGAACTCGCTACCGCTTCGCTAACGCTAATGCTATCGAGGACTCGCTCTAAGCGAAGCTATGCCGCAGGCTTTACGCTGCGCTAACGTAATTCGTAATTAAAGTAGTGAATTTTACTAGTAGGGGCGGGTTTACTGAGATACTTGTTAATTGGTGATATCTGTAAACCCGCCCCCATTTACTGACAAGGCTTTTAGAGCAGCTTGAATAATATTGTCATATTGTGGTTGAGAGATATCAACCTGTTGGGAAGTTTCACGATTAGTGCCCAGCAGGCCGATTATATGTCCTGGCTGCATTACTAAAACTTTGCCTTCAGGATTTTTAATTCTTAATTCTGAACCAGAACCGTTGGCATAGATGCCACAGATATATTGACGTTGATTGTACTCAAAGGTGGTGCTTGACGGGGTAGATGGTGAGGCGAATAATTTTTGAGGATGAGTTGCAAGTCTTACACCTAGTAGCTCTAATTCGATAGTGGTGTTGCCGTTAAAGTAATTCTCTCGCAGTTTGTAAGCGATATCCAATCGTGAAGGTAGAGGAAAATAGTCGCGCCAACGCCAAGCGATCGCTTTAAGTTTATACTGCTGGTGATCTATAGTTTGAGCAAGTGTGAGTTTGATGTGACCTTTACCTACAATTTGTTGCTCGATTACTTGCACATTTGCTGTCCAGAATATGGGATCAGGGTTATCGATACCGCAGGGATGAAGAATATTTAGTTGTTGGTAAAGCTGCTGCTCGATTTGATTGAGGCTAATTTGGGTATCAATTTTGAGTAAAGGCTTGAGGTGCTGGGGTTCGAGACACTGGTTAGCAAATTCACTCAAATGCGATCGCAATTTCTGCAAATTTTCTGCTGGTAGCGAAAATCCCCCGGCAGCTTTGTGTCCACCAAATTTGCCTAGTAATTTATGACAATATTCCAATGCTTCAAATACATGAAACTCAGGAATTCCCCGTGCTGAACCACGTATATGTTCCTCATTCTCATATGTACCGATGAAAACAGGAACACCGTAACGTTCCACCAAGCGCGAAGCAACAATCCCAATGACGCCGTGATGCCAATTTTGCTGGACAATCACTAATACGCGATCGTCTTGTAAAGATGTGATGTGATGCGTTTCTACAGTTGCGATCGCTTCTTGTTCAATTTGCTCACATATTTGCTGACGTTGCTGGTTAATCGCTTCACACTGCATTGCTTTCTCAAGCGCGATTCCCATATCATCTGTAGTCAGTAATTCAATTACAATTTGAGGATCAGCAATTCGACCAATGGCATTAATTCGCGGCCCCAGGCGAAAGCCGATGTCTTCTGGTTTGAGTGATTTGGGGGGGGAGGGAGACGCGGAGATGGGGAGACGCAAAGACGCGGTGAATAAGCTCTCCGTATCCCCGCGTCCCCGTGTCCCCGTGTCCCCGCGTCCTCTTTCCGCGTCCCCGTGTCCCCCTTGTATCTGTACTCCGGCCATTTGAATTAAAGCTTGCACACCAGGTAACTTGGATGTGGGTAGATGTTTTAAGCCGCGTTTTACCCAGCGGCGATTGACACCAGTTAAGGGTGCTAAATCTGCGATCGTTCCCAATGTAAATAGTGCTAGCATTGGCTGAATTAAGCCTTGCATTTTACCTAGTTGTTGTGCAAGCGATACCGCAAGGATGTAGGCAACACCAACACCAGCAACACCCCGATAAGGAGAAGATTCGGCTATCAGTTTGGGGTTGAGGATGGCGTTAGCTGGGGGTAATTTTTGGGGAATATCGTGGTGATCGGTGACAATTACTTTTAGGTTCAGTTCTCTGGCTCTAGCGATTGGTTCAAATGCTGAGATGCCATTATCTACAGTGAGAATTAAACCGACACCTTCGCTGTGAAATTCTTCAACAATGCGTTTGTTAATTCCGTAACCTTCATGCATCCGACTGGGAATAGCATAGTTGACATTAGCGCCCAAGGTACGCAGACTACGCAATAATAAAGCAGTACTGGTCATACCATCAGCATCGTAGTCTCCGCAAATAGCGATTTTGTGTTGGTAAGCGATCGCCTCTTGTAATAATTCCACACTTACCGCTAAATCGGGAAATTCTTCTAGTGGCGAAGGCAAAATTAAAGACTCTGGATTTAAAAATGCTTGTGCTTGTTCTGGCGTATCAATGCCACGATTAATTAATAACTGGCTAATAATGGGCGTGGTTTTGGTAGCAACCGCCAAATTTTGAGCTAATTCGGTTTGTTGTGGTGCAATTTGCCAGCGCTGATTTGGTAAGCGCCTCCGGTGTTTTACAGGTTCTGGTAAATGGTTTTCAGGCACAGTGTTAGAAGTCGTCTGTTAATAAATGTAAAGACGCGCCATGACGCGTCTTTACATCACGCAAAATTAATCATTAGAACACATTTATACTACCGTCATTGAGGATATAGAGAGAGCGATCGCCAGGGTAGCGCCAACCAGGACGGATTTCTAGGTGTAAAGTACCAAAGTTTGGTTTAGTAACGATGGCTTCGAGAGGTAATTCTGTTTCACTCCAAAAAATCAGAGAGAGATTTGGCTGTGTATTGCCTCCTGGCTCTAATTGTAATTTTTGTCCAGGTTGCAAAGAAATGGGTGTACCTCCTTGCACTCTCTCTAGTTTGACTAAATTAGATGTGGCATTTACTACTTCTATGCGGATACGTTGACCGGGTGTAAACTGAATTGGACGCCGCCCACATTTAGAAGCGCAAGTTCCAGCCAGTACAGCGTTATGGTGATTAATTGATGTAAAAAGCAGAGTTGTTGCTACTAAAGCTGCTGACACTAATTTAAACATGAAATTACACCTAAATGTGTGTAAAATTTAATACTTTAAATTAACATTAAATATATTGACTTGTGTATAGTTTTTATAAAAGGGAACAGGAAAGATGAGGGAGTAAAAAAAGCAGGGGGAGAAATAATTAACAAGTTCCGTGGGTTTAAGTCCCCGGTTCTATAACCGGCAAGTTTTGTGTTGGGGTTAAATCAAACTTAATTACGAATTACGTTAGCGTTAGCGGTAGCGAGTCCTCGAGCGTCAGCGGTAGCGACACAGGAGCGTCGCGTCATTACGAATTACGTTAGCGTAGCGTTAGCGACGAAGGAGCGTCATTACGAATTACGAATTATTTAATCACTCCAGGATCGGCGGCCCCGAGTTCCCCAGTCTCATAACAAATCAACTCGTTAAAATCAGCTTATGGGTTAGGCATTTTAAGAGTTATCAGCTATGAAATTGATTTGTGATCCATCGATTCCCGTAAAAATTCAAAAAATGAAGGAACGGGTGCGGTGGAAGCATCCGAGTATTGTGCAGCGAGGAATTGACCAAACCTGCATGGTACTAGACGATCGCAACCAAAATAATCCAGAATTTTCGTTTATGGTTATCGGAGATTCGGGTACTAAATCTCACTACGGAAACCACCCACAAAGAAAAGTTGCTGAGTTGATGCTTGCTCACCGCGATGAATGCCGTTTTGTGTTACATACAGGAGATGTGATTTATGTGGTGGGTTCCCAAGAGTATTACTCAAGCAACTTTATCGAACCTTACCGGGAATTTATTTTAGGTGGCGACAACCCTAAAAGCATTCCCTATGATCGCATGATATTTAATTTGCCATTTCTGCCAGTGCCTGGTAATCACGATTATTACGATGTCCCATTGATGTATCGCTGGCTAGCTGGAACCACCTTACCACTGCGCCGCCTCTTACGCTACAAAGATATTGAGATTGGCTGGCATGGTTCTTATCAAGGCGATGCCTATGCACGGGCATTTATGGATTATTTGGGGGCAAATTCTCCACAAGATTTAGAACATCATTTAGATAAACACTACACCGCTAAAACCAATACAGGGCGGTGTTTGCGTTACGAACCAGGATATTTTACCCGCGTACCCAATCGTTATTATACTTTTCGTTACGGCGGTATTGACTTTTTCGCCTTAGATTCTAATACTTTTAATGACCCGTCACCTTTACCTGCAACCAAAGAAGGTGATCTGAACCGTCGAGAATTGCATCAGCGTCGCCAACAGATAGACCAAGAAGAATTACAGATTTTAGCAAAATGCGATCGGCTTAACCCAAATATACCCGCAGACGCCGAACAACTCGATTACCTTAGTGCCAAATTAGACCAAATCAACGAAATCAAAATCGACATCGAAAAACAGCTGACATCCGATAAAGTGCCAGCAGTAGACTTTGAACAACTCCATTGGTTGCGAAACAGACTCATCGAATCTTGGAATACAGCAGATGTACGCGGACGAGTAATTTATTTCCACCATCCCCCCTACGTTACAGAGGCTACCAAGTGGCATCAAGCACAAACCTTAGCGGTTCGCCACCGTTTACGTTGGGTATTTGAAGCAGTAGCCGAAACTCTTGGTTCCCTAATTAAAGAACGTCCCATAGTCGATTTAATCTTAAACGGTCACGCCCACTGTCTAGAACATCTCCGTACAGTTGATACCGGATATGCTGACTCACACATCAACTGTATTATCTCCGGTGGTAGCGGTCATCGTCCCCGCCGCCAGAGAGAGGAGGGAACTGAATTGATGGAAACTTTTACGGAAATCACAGGTAAATCCACTCGCAAAGTTGCCGATTCAATGCTTTACATCGGCCGTCATGATTACGCTTCCCAAAAGCGACTACCTTACTCATGCGTGCGAATTGATGTTTTAGATGGTTGTCCCCCCAAGTTTATCGTCAAACCCCTAGTTACTGAGCGTATCAACGATGAGTGGTATAGTCACCAGTTTCAGCCATTTGTAGTATAAAATCTCTGCGTACCCCTCTGCGTTCACCTTTGTGTTTATGCCCAAACAGAAGCTTTTACATCTCATCCTAGCCAGCTTATTAATAGTTACTTGCTGCTTATTCAACACTGACACAGCAGTAGCTTCTGCAACCGCCATAACTTACAAACAACGAACCATCCACAGCCTAGACGGCATCGGCAAATACTACATGGGGCGAGAAATTGCTAAGGTTATGGGACATACGGGTGCAGGCTGGCTGGAAAGGGCAAGCCGAGAAGCAGAAGAAAAACCAAGCAGAATAGTGAGTGTTCTTAACCTTAAACCCAACGATGTGGTTGCAGATATTGGTGCAGGTACAGGTTATTTAAGCTTTATCATTGCACCTTTATTACCAAAAGGCAAAGTCTTAGCTGTAGATATTCAGCCAGAAATGTTAGATATCATCAAGTTTTTTCAACAAGAGAAAAATATTATCAACATTGAACCTGTTTTAGCAACCCTCACCAACCCCAACCTGCCATCCGCAAGTGTCGATTTAGCATTGATGGTGGATGCTTACCACGAACTTGAGTATCCCCAAGAAGTGATGAAAAAAATTGTGAACGCGCTCAAACCAGGTGGTAGGGTAGTTTTGGTTGAGTATCGGGCTGAAAATCCTTTCATTATGATCAAACGTCTGCACAAGATGACTCAAAAGCAGGTTCGTAAGGAAATGCAAGCTATTGGTTTGGTTTGGCGTGAAACCAAAAACTTATTACCCCAGCAGCATTTAATGATATTTGAAAAGCAAGCTTAAGATTTTTGAGGAATCAAGCTGGCGCTTTTGGTTGTACTATCCCACACTATCCAGCTAACAGAATCATCTAAATCAACAGCACTATTGGAAACTTTAAAATATAGCTTTTCTGCACCTTTAGTTTCAATCGCAAAGTCGGCATTTTGGGCATAAATAACTTTAAAACCCTTGTCTCGTAAACAATACATTGCCCAAGCTTTCAAAGATTGTTTATATGGTTCGTGAGGAATTGGCGGTTTTGTGATCGTTTCTTCAATGACTTTAAATATTTGCATGAGTTTCCTGTTTCTCCTCCCGTAGGTGGCATTATAATCAATTCCCCCTGAGCATTGCGTTCTAATTTTAAATCGGGGTTTTCCTCACACATGTGAGCATAATTACAGAATTAAGATTTAGTGTAAGTGCTGTCATAAGTCTGGATCACAACGAATTTCAATCATCAAGCCATCAGGATCGTAGAAGTACACACCTCTACCAGTGGGACGGGTAACAGGGCCATGAGCGATCGCAATCTCATTGTCTCGCAATACTGCCACCGCTTGCTCAAATAACGGCGGATCTATATCAAAAGCCAGATGATAAGCTCTAGTAAAATTCCGTTCTGGATTTGGATCAGGTGGTGTTAAATCGGGTGTCCAAAATAGATCTAAAACTGTGCCATCCGGTGTGACAAAATTGGCTACCTTTCCTGATGCTACAAGTTCCAGCAAGGTTTCCGGTACTTCATCGCCAACGAGTTCATGCAAACCCAAAATAGTACCGTAAAAGTATCGAGAAGCTTGCATATCACAAACATTCAAAGCAATATGATGCACCTTACGCAGATTTCCCACTGCTAAAACACTTTTCACTGTTTGAGAACTAGATAGCATGATAGAAAAGATTTCTCTACAAAGATAGAAGTTAAACTATTCTACTAAATTTTATTATTTATATAAATTCTAAACAATTTGCAAACTAGCGAAATCCTCTATTTATATCAAGTTCGGATAATCGCTTATTATTAAAATTTCTCTGTGTCCCCGTATCTTTGCGTCAGCCCTAACAATAAGTCTTCAAGCTAACATGATATTATTCTCTCTCTTGGCGTCTTAGCAGTTCGTTATGTCATTCGATTATTCCCTAGATTTTCATCACATTGATTTTCGCCAACATCCCGAACTTTATCGTGTTGGTAAAGGCGAGCAAGGTGTACTCTTAGTAGAACCATATAAATCCGAAATCCTTCCCCATTGGCGCTTCAAAACACCTGATATTGCTAAACAATCCAGCGAAAAAATCTACAAAATATTTCTTGATTACTTAGAACAAGATGATTTTGTTGGTGCAGATATGGCACGTAAATTTTTACAAATGGGCTATACACGCTCTCGCCGTTATGCTAATCATAAAAGTGGGAGAAAATACAAACAAAACTCACAACTAGCCAATTCTAAAAAAGAGATTTTAGCCTACGACGTAGACCCAGTAAAAGCCGAGTCAGCAGCAATATTTAAAGTCAAATGGATAGAAGCAAAAACAAATGCAAAATATCTCCAACTGTTAGCCAAGCATAAACAGATGTACGAAATTAACTAGCAATCTCAAGCTTTACCGTCGATATTCATCACCACAATCGCCAATTAGCTCATATAAATCTCGTGATTTGTGAGATATTGTGTCTATGCGATCGCCATCCTCAGCATTCAGCGTCAAAGTAAATACTTTGGCGTTATCTTGGATATGTTCAGATACACCAAGTCTAGCACCAACAATTACGCCGCCAACTGTGGGTTTATCTAAGATATAACGTACTGCCACATTCGAGATACTTACCCCATGCTGATCAGCAATTTGCTTGAGGGTCGAAAGCAACTCTTGAAATAATCGCCAACCGCCCCAAGCATCAATTATATTTTTGTATTTTCTCAAGCTGGCTGTACCTAAGTCAAACCTTCCTGGTTCCGGTTTATCCAAATATTTTTCTGATAACAAACCACCACAAACTGTGCCGTAAGTAAAAAGTTTGATGTCGTGCTGTTGACAAAATTGCACCATATTAATTTCAGGACGGCGATCAACTAAGGAAAATTGTACTTGGTTAGACACAATTTTAATACCTGCGTCCACAATAATCTTGAGATGTTCGGTATCAAAATTAGTTAAAGCAAGATGTTTAATTTTTCCCTCAGTCTGAAGTTCCGCCATATATTTGAGGGCTTCAAGGTAGTTTTTATCTTGATATTCCCACCAGTGGAATTGCATCAAATCTAATGATTCAACATCCATTCTGCGGAGGGAGATATCAATATTTTCCTCCACTAGCTTTTTCGTCATTTTCCCTGGACGAGGAACCCATTTTGTAAAGGCTTGCAAATTAGCTAAAGCCTCTTTCCCGCGATTAGCAATTAATTGACGGCGAAATTCACCAATAAAATCTTCTGCGGGGCCATAATGATCTGCTAAATCCCAAGTGGTAAAGCCTGCATCCAAATAATCAAACATAGTTTGAATAGCAGCTTTAGGGTTAATGCTTCCGTGTCCGCCAGAGACTTGCCACATGCCATTTAAAATCCGGCAAATATTTAAATCAGGAGTAAATTGTAAACGACTTTCTACGGGTAATGTCATATTATTTGGATTTGGAATTTTTAACGCCAGTCTTTTGCAGCTTGTTCGAGAACGTAAGCAGAAACATCTTGAATTTCTTGCTCATTCAGACGGTCTTTGTAAGCTGACATATTATTTTTACCATTGGTAACAATAGATATAATTGCCTCCATTGAATCCATTTTATATTTATTCAATGCTTTCTTTTTCAATGTCTTATTTCGCCTGACTATATTACCACCGTTAATGTGACAACCAGCACATTGAGTGCTAAATATTTGCTCGCCATTTGCTATATCTACGGCGCTAGCAGGCAAAATTATAGTACTTGTCAATAGCCCAAATATTACTAATACTAGTGTTAGTAGTTTTTTCACTTATGCTTCTCCTTATAAGGATTCAAAGTCAGCCGTAAATCCTGCAAAATGCGTACAGTCTTCTTGAAATGCTTCAGCATCACTAACATCTTCAATTTTATATGTCATGATGCGTGTCCCATCTGGCATCTTTTTAGAAGAAGTACAATCGCCTTGATATTTATCTGCGATCGCTTTAAATTCACTACCATAAATTTTCCAAGCATCGCCTGAACAGGTGATGTTTACTTGCCACATAATCGAGATTTATTTAATAACAACAAATACTCATCATCTCACAAATAGGCAACATAGTACATAAGCTGTTCCATATATAACTTGCATAATTAGGGCGGGCAAGATGCCCACCCCACAAGAGTTTTATTTAATTTGATTATGTAATTTAGATGTTTTTTAGCTTATCACTGACTTGATTAGGTAGGCATCAAAAAGACTGAGTTCAATGGCTGAAGTTTTCTATCTAAAGGAAGGGATTAGCTAAATAGGGCTACGTCATAATGTAAATATAGCATCATGTCTATAATTTTTTCCAAATTAGCTTAATCCCCAGAGTTGAAGATGTCTAAAAATATCAAAGAGCAAATCCAGGCTGATTTACAACAAGCTAAAGCAACTGGTCAGTTAAGAACTGAAAGAATTAGAGAAATTGTCAAAGCCGCAGTTTCTCAAGTATCTTCTGAGTTCAAAGAAGGTTCTAGCGAACTTCGTAGTCTTGTTAGAGATGTGGTTTCTGCTGTGATTGAAAACTTTCAAGAAAAAGGTAGCGAACTGAAAGAAGAAGTGACAGCTTCAATAGAAGGAGCAATAGAAGGAATTAATACAAAAAGACACGAATCTATTGCTAAAACTCAAACAGAAATGAAAAAGTTGCAGGCTCAATTAGATAACGAAGAAGCCGAACTCCAAAAAGAAGTTGACGTAATTTTAGCCGAGGTTGAAGAAACAAGTAAAGAAAAACCTGCTACTACCAAGACTGCAATTGACTCTGCTGTTGATGCGATTAAAAATAGCGAAGAAGCATCCTTACTACAAAAGCGTTACGCTCAATTACAAGCACAGTTAGCTATTGTCAGAGCAAATTTAGCAGCACGCTACGGTGGACGTGCTGATGAGGTTAAAGACTACTTAGATGAGGCTAAAAACTGGTATAGTCAAGCTCGTCCACAAGCCGAAACTATGGTTACACAAGTACAAGAAAAGCACTCACGGTTAGACCAAAAACTAGGTGAAGCAGGTACAGCCATAGCGAAAAAAGAACGGCAAGTAAAACTAATTCTCAGAGAATTGTTGCTATCAGCAGCCGACTTATTTAAAGAAAGAGAACATTCTGAGAAATAGAAATAAACATCAAAATAGTTAGGATATATATCCTAACTATTTTTATCTCACGCAGAAAAGCCAGTGCGTTGCACAAGAATTATTAATTACGAATTACGAATAGTCCTTCTTTGCGCCTCTGCGCCTCTGCGTGCAAATATAATTCCTAATCATAACAGCTAAAAGCCTCAGAATTTCTTCTGAGACTTTCGTGAACAAGAGTGTCAGCTAAAATTAAGAAATCGGTTCTTGTCTATTAAGTGCTTCCTCATACTTAGCAATTACCCAAACTGCGTGAATACTACCGGGAAGCCAGCCAAGAAGTGTGAGTAAAACGTTAATTAAAAAACTGGGGCCGATACCAACTGTGAGAAAAACGCCTAGAGGAGGCAATACCAAACCTAAAAGTAAACGAGCTAATTTCATGATTGATTCTGTTACAGTTTTGCGATTGGTCAATTACATTCTCGTGATCATACCGAATTATAAAATCCATCCATTGAATTATTTTAATTCGGGATTTTACTTAGCTAGAGGGTAATTCGTTTTGGCTTTTTACATCACCACCGCTGGTTAAAGCCAGATTTCTCTCAGCAAAGTATTTATTGATGAAGGTGCTAGAAAAAGATAGAATTACTGGCCCTATCAGAAAAGCGATAATTCCTCTAACTGAGAATCCAGGAACCAGCACTGCTGCTAACCAGAAACACAAACCGTTAATAATTAGCGAAAAGGCTCCTAATGATACAAAGTTAAGCGGTAGAGAGAGAGTAGAAAGAACTGGTTTAACTGAACCGTTAATTGCACCAATTACTAAAGCGGCAATTATAGCAGCGGGAAAGTTAGCGATATTAACACCAGGGATTACTAAATCAACAATTAGCAGACTTAAAGCTGTAGCGATCGCGGTTAAAAAGGTTCCCATCATTTTTCTTCACCTATAGAACCAAAAATTTATATTGTGCATGTCTTATTTCCATCTTTAACTAAGCGCTAAGCTTTAGCATCTTTTGCAAGATAGATTCTGCTTCTACCATTTGGTCGAGAATTTCAAGGACTTATATTTTAACGAAGCTAGGAGGCAGGGGGCCATTTTTGTAACGGGGATTTATAACCCCCCTCCAAAAACCTTTCGCCTTCAAAGGCAAGGTTTTAGACCCGATTGTTTCCATAAAATTAGGGTCATTAGTACAACTTTATGGCTCTACCGTACTTGTTATACCAAATAGACATGTTTGCAAAAGGGAACGCTTAACAAAGGAAAAAGGCAGTGTTAAGAAATTAATGTCGAAAAATTAGCGTAGTTTCCCACACATAGCAAGCTATTTGGGATTTTTTTATAGCAACTTGAGCATCATAGTACTGAAAAATCAATTTTATAAATCACAAGTATTTCTAACTCCTTCTTGAGTATGTTGACGAAATATTAACAACATGTTTTTATCCATTCCCCATTACCCCTCATCCCCACTCCCTCCGCGAGCGGGGGCCACGAGTTCCCCAGTACCCCATTTCCTTCTATTTATGTGTCGTAATCTACCAAAAAGCTGATTGCGTAGGTACGAATGTCATGGTTTAGTGAAATTAAATAACTCATATTAGGAGCCAATATGACAGAAAGCAATATTAAGCGGCAGCTAATAATTATTGGCGGTGCTGAAGATAAAGAAGGGGAATGCCATATTTTACGAGAATTTGTTCGCCGCGCTGGGGGTACAAAAGCAAATATTGTGATTATGACAGCAGCCACAGAACTGCCAAGAGAAGTAGGAGAGAATTATATCAGGGTGTTTGAACGTTTAGGGGCCGAAGATGTTCGGATTGTAGATACAGAAACCCGTGAAGATGCAACCTCATCCACTGCACTAGCTGCGATCGCCAAAGCAACTGGTGTATTCTTTACAGGAGGAGACCAGGCTCGTATTACTAGTATTCTTAAAGATACTGAAATTGATACAGCTATACACAAACGGTTTGCAGAAGGCGCAGTCATAGCAGGCACAAGCGCAGGTGCTGCGGTGATGCCAGATAATATGATTGTCGAGGGTGACTCTCAAACTAATCCTCGGATGGAAATTGTGGAAATTGGCCCTGGTATGGGTTTTTTACCAGGAGTAGTAATTGACCAACATTTTTTACAACGCGGTCGCTTAGGACGCCTAATTTCTGCTTTGGTACAACAGCCTGCTGTTTTAGGATTTGGTATTGATGAAAATACCGCGATGGCAGTTACTGATAACCAATTTGAAGTAATTGGCGAAGGTGCTATCACAGTTGTGGATGAATCAGAAGCTACATATAACAACATGGATGAAATTTTAAAAGATGAGTCGTTGGCGATTTTTGGCGCGAAGTTACATATTTTGCCCCATGGTTACAAATTTGACCTCAAGACTCGTAAGCCCATTCCCAAAAATGGCTCGGTAGCAGATGTTGCTGTACCAGTTGCCTCAGCAAACGCTTAAGTTTTCCAGTAATTATATTTGATTTGTAAAAAGTGGAAAATTCAGATTCCCGGCTTTTTAAAAAAGCGGGGTTTTTTTGCATTCTTATTTCAAACTGGTAAAAGATTAAATATTTTAATATTATTTATTGTTATTTCTTGAGGCAGAAGCTACCAATAATAATATACTAAAAAATT
Source organism: Desmonostoc vinosum HA7617-LM4 (assembly GCA_019359515.1). Lineage (GTDB taxonomy): Bacteria > Cyanobacteriota > Cyanobacteriia > Cyanobacteriales > Nostocaceae > Desmonostoc > Desmonostoc vinosum. The sequence continues at coordinate 105,264 of JAHHHC010000002.1, forward strand.
ATCTTATTAACCAGATAGCATTTTTCAATATAAATTAATAAACAAAAGTGTAAAACCTGACACTGCCATTTGTTAACTAACTTAATTGAAAATTGCTATATCAATCACTTTAAAAAAATAAAATGACAAGTTCCATTGAATTTAAATTGTTTGCTCCTCGTAATCAGAAAGCCGCATTAATTGGTTCTTTTTTAGCAGGGAAAGAAATACCCATGCAAAAAGGTGAAGATGGTTATTTCCGAACTCAAATAGAATTGGCAGATGGCATTTATCAATATAAGTTTCGCATTCAAACTCAAAGTCCGAATTTTGCCTCTAATGAATGGATAGAGGTGATTGATCCCTACGCCACAGATGTTGATGAAGCTAAAAAACAAGGGATTGTGCGAATTAAAGATGGTAAACGAATTGTTGACGCTTATGTTTGGCGGCACGATGATCAGTCATTATCTAATAATCAGGAATTAGTAATATATGAAATGCACGTTGCCGATTTTACAGGTGATGAAACTGATCTTGAAAAACGAGGCAAATATTTAGGGATAATTGATAAGTTAGATTATCTCAGTGAACTAGGAATTAACGCAATAGAATTAATGCCTGTTAATGAATACCCTGGTAATTACAGTTGGGGTTATAAGGTTCGGCACTTTTTTGCAACAGAATCTAGTTACGGTTCAACAGCAGATTTAAAACACTTAATTGATGAGTGTCATGGTAGAGGCATTCGCGTTTTCATTGATGGAATTTATAATCATACAGATGAAGAATGCCCCTTAATGCTGATTGACCGAAATTACTGGTACTACGAACACATGCATTATCCAGAAGACCCAGCAAATTACTGGGGGCCAGAGTTTAACTACAACAATTATGATCAAAAATTAGATGTTAAGCCTGCATGGAAATATATTGGCGATGTAGTGCAATTTTGGATTAAAGAGTATCACATTGATGGAATTCGCTTTGATGCAGTGCGGCAATTGGCTAATTTTGAATTTTTCGACTGGCTAGCCAAGCAAACGAAAAACCATGCTGCACCCAAGGAGTTTTATAACATCGCCGAACACATCCCTGATACAAACACCGTAGTCAAACCAGATGGGCCATTAGATGGATGTTGGCACGAGAGTTTTCGCTACTTTATGGTGCCAATAATCAGTGGTGAAAAATTTGAATTAGATCATTTGAAGCAGATTTTAGATCCTAAACAACAAGGTTATGCGATCGCCACCAATGTGATCAACTATATCGCAACTCATGACCGCGAACGTCTGTTAAAAGAATTAGGCGATCGCTCCATATTTGACAAAGCTGCATTTGCACGCGATAAACTAGCAGCTGTCTTATTAATGACAGCAATGGGCATACCGATGTTATGGATGGGAGAAGAATTTGGCGAATACCAACCAAAAAGTGAAAGTGTCACACAGCCACAAAAAATTAACTGGTCTTTATTAGCAAACGACCAAAATCGAAATTTATTTACCTATTACAAAAAACTGATTGTCTTACGCCGACAAAACCCAGCATTACAAAGCAACAATATCGATTTTTTCTACGAAAATGCGGAGGCCAAAGTGTTAGCCTACACTCGCTGGAACAACCAAGTTTCCCATGTCGTTGTTGTTGCTAATTTCTCTGACCAAGATCTCATCAAACATGAAATTCCCAACTTTCCAGAAGTTGAGTATTGGCAAGATTGGTTTGGCAACCGTGAAATAGAAATAGGAGAAGATGATTTAGTTACAGACCTACCCAGCTACACAGCCAAGATATTTATTTCATGCTAGTGGTTTGTCCCCTAAATTCTGCAAGGTTCGTAGTCAGCACAAAGCGTGCTTTCATGTTAGAGGACTAAAGTCCTTACTAAGCTAAAAAACGTTTAAATTGCATAATCAAATTAAATCAAACTCTTGTGGGGTGGACCGAAAAGCCATTGGTGTCAAGTTAACATAGAACCGATGTCCCGCAAGGAACTGAAGTTCCTTGCTGATAGCAAAAGTCATCTGAAGATGACTAAATATCCCTCAAGATTTTGAGTCTACTTCAGTAGACTTGAGCTATTAGCCAAGAAATTTATTTCTTGGCGGGCGAGGAAGCCAACACCGAAGCTATTTCTAGCTTAAGTTGACAATTACAAATTACGAATTACGAATTACAAACGCGTTCTCTGCGGTTAGTTCTCTTTCCTTTCCAACTTCATAAACTATGCAGCATCAAACTCTCTGCAACGACTGTGCTTTTCATATTCTGATAGAAAAAATCATAGAGTGCATTCATCCTGATGAGATAGAAATTAATTGTTCTACTGTGATTTTTTGCAATTCATTCCAACCAACACAGGAAATTGACAGCCCTTGTGTATCCTTCGATTTAGACGATCATTTGATTACTCTTGATCAACAGAATTGAGTTCAGTATGCCATTCCCTCAGAATTAATCCAGACCAAAGCGTAAATCCCAGAACTGCTAATCCTGTAATCCCATCTGTACAGATAAACAAGTGCATTCTCAACGAAAATTGAGACATACTTCCATATAAATAATGTCCTAAACTACTCAAACCAGTTAAAGAATAAATAGCAAGACACATATACGCTAGCCAATATTTTCTATTCCCATACAATAAATATCCCACAATACCAACCGTTGTCATAACTATCCATGAAATATAAATTGAAGGTGGAGTAATCCAGTTTGGTTCAGGATAACTATTAATAAATAGAAAGTTATCTGTATAGTGAATACTTGTAGCGATAATACTCACAATTAACAAAAATTGCAGTAGAGATTGACGTTTAACGTTAATATTCATAATTACTCCTTTCGAGGTTAAATGCCAGTCAAAAACTTATTCGATTCAGCATCGTTGGCAATTAAATATGGTATAAACAAAGCGCGTTCTTCTGGGCTAAGCCGCCGTGGGCGCATAGTTCGCTTATCAACAAATAATCCTTTTTGTAGTCCTTCAGCAACAAGTGTTTTTTGGCTATTGTAAAAGCGAAACTGCATAATAGCAGAAGCATTTCGTAGTTCAGCTAACCAAAGTTCAAGTTGCACGCGATCGCCTAAATATAAAGGCGATTTATAAGTAATACTAGTATGAACCAAAACAGGTGCAAAACCTTGATTGAAAATCTCATGAGTTGGCAGTCCTATAGCCTCTAATAACTTAGTTCTTCCTATCTCCATCCAATGAATATAAACAGCATTATTGACATGTCCCAAAAAATCGATTTGATAAGAGTAAACTTCTAAGTCAAAGCTAATTTTTTGCATGATGTTAACTGGAAAATAAAAGTCACTCACTGGTGACAAGCAAATAAGTAAAAATCATGATCCGCGACAAACAAATAAGAAACTAAAAGTCGAACTAAAATAAGTATTGAGTTTCATCACCTATTAACTGTTTTGAATAAATTAATTGCTGAAATAAAATGACTATTACCTTCTCAGACATCTCAGATTCTTCAGAACTTGCCAAACTTCAGACCGAAATAATATCAAAACGCGATATTGGCAAGATTGTGTTTGAAATCAAGCAATTAATATCTGATAGTACCGTTGAAAAGTTAGAAAACGTGACTAATATTCTCAATTTATTTGTCACTCAACTAGGATATTTTGATATTGATAATAAATGGTTAAAAATTAATCAAGAAGAAGCAAAGAAAATTTCACTACTTGTGATGACAAAAGACTTAGCTTATCGTGGAGAAATCATGGACATAGAAGCAGCTGAGCAAATCTCCACTCAAATCTTCAACCTCTTTGCTAAAGATTGTCAGTTCTTTACAAATGCAATATTTGTCGATAATTACTCCGCTATCAGCTCATGGAATCCCGTAACTCCAGCAACATTTGATACGGGAATTATTATTCTCAGCAATACAAAAATTGGGATGCTGTGGGTAGAAGATGAAGATTAGTTAAGACGTAGAGACGCGCTGTTTGCAGCGTCTCTCTACTTTAATCGAGAGTTAATCACAATTTAATCAAACTATGAGAACTTAATAGTTATTAGTCATCAGTATATTTCAGGACTAATAATTATTCACTGAATCTAAGAGTAATTTAAGTTTATACAAAACTAAAGTTTTTACTCTTGAAAATTATTTTATAAATCAATTAATTTAATTAATAAATCTCAGCCTTAATTTTACTTTCAATACCATTTCTATTAGTATCAAGGATCTAACCTAGTTAAGTGATGTACAAATTAGCTTTTCCTTTAAAGGTATCAGCAGGAACCGCGCTGTTGTTTTTCTTTTATGTCTCCAGTGTGAATGGCGCTACAATTTCCGAAGGATTTGAGAGTGGCGTCAAAGGCAGTTATGCAGCAGCCGATGCTAACCTCAGTACAGGTGTTTGGAATTTTAATGACGCGTTGATTGGCAATCTTAGCTCTGATGCTAAGAGTGGAGTACAGTCTGCCCGCATTCGCAACAGCGGCAAATTGACTATGAAATTTGACCGTACTACGGGTGCTGGTTCCATCACTATTAAACACGCTAAGTTTGGTTCCGACGGTAACACAACTTGGGGAATGTGGTGTTCAACTAACAGCGGTTCTTCATGGGCACAAATTGGTTCTGTAATCACTACTACTTCCACAACACTGCAAACAGCAACCTTTACTCCCAATATTGCTGGCACAGTTCGCTGTGAAGTTCGTAAGACAGATGGAACTGCAAACAGAACCAACATTGATGACATCGTAATTACTGATTATGGTTCTTCTGGTTCTCCTTCCCTACCATCTGGTTCTTTACCCTTCTTTGACGATATCAACAATCCTGTATCAGGCTTAGCCTACGGTAGTCCAGCTGATGTTACACCCATACCACCAACTCTCAACAGTTTTGACACAGCCGTGAATCAGCTTTGTGGCGCACCCGGTACAGTCGTTAGTCGTAGCGGTTTCCAATCTTTAATGCAAAATAATCCTACTGTCTTGGCAAATATCAAAGCATATGTAGGAGGATTTCTAGAAACAGGTCGGACTTCTGATGCACAATTCTTAGAAGACTTAACCGATGTCTGGTTTAACGTGGAAGGTTTTGAGCATGTCTTCTGTGGCGAACCAGTTATAGGTGGTTCTATTGGCGGACTACATTTTATTGGCCGTTATATTGAACTTCAAAATCAAGGTTTAGCCGGACGGCTGAGCAATAACACTTATAGAGAAGAAGTCATTCCCGGTGCAGTCTACACAATGGGCGTAGTGATGAAGGTTGGCAACGGAACAGCTCAATCTTCTATCAAAGGTTATCCTTACACTCTCAACGCTGAAGAAATTCTATCAGTAGCAACTTTAGGTTATAAGAACAACCCCAACACCAGCACTACCAACCAAGCCTGTAATTTGAGTGTAACCGACGATGGTAAAACGTTCAAAGCCGTATTTGTCAGAAGAGAAGGTGCTATCCGTACTTTTTATCCTGATGCTACTCCCAGTGGTAATCCCAATTGTAATGGGGAGTAGGGAGTGGGGGGAAGAGATATTTTCATATCATTCACTCTATGCACAACGGACACATTGTTCAACTGGGGCGAACTCCGCACGCAAGTGTCCTCTTCTGCGCGGCAGTCGCTCATGGGGGAGACCCCAAGACCGCGCTGCCTTGCCTCTGCGCCTCTGCGTCTCTGCGTGAAAATAGAAAATTTTAATTAATAAACAGTATTTGAGATGAGCAACCAAGAAATTTAAAAACCTGCCAAAATGGCAACCACATCCTAGATAAGTCAAGTTAAATTGTAGAAGATAAACGACTTCAAGGGTGTTGTTATCAGGGTCTACCACGTAAGTTTAGCTTATTTACTAGTACTTTCTAGCGTAGGAATCATAGAACAAACAAATCTACATCTAGCCAAATAAATATTAATAATTAAGTTTGACATTTGCTGCAACAGAACTAATCAATACGTGGCGTTGTTGAAATACGAATTAGCCCCCTAAATCACAAACAACGTCTGTACAAATATTTCTGTTCACTCCAGCGGCAAATGGCAGAGTGGGAGTTGTAAAGCTAAGTGGTATGCTTCCTCCCACTCTATTTTTTTGAAATTGCATCTCATCGATACCTTTGTTCCTCAGTATTCTTGGCGTTCTGCCGCTTTGCATCTCAGGCGATTATAAAATAGAGCATAGGGCACGCAAGCAATTACAGATACCCCAAGTAAAATGTTCTGGAAGTGGTGCTTTAGATTATTAATTGGATTATTAGCGCTGTGGCTACTCTGGGATTTGAGTTCCCACTTGGGTGCAGAGATTCTCTGGTTTCAAAAAGTCGGTTATTTGCAAGTATTTTTACTGAGAGTACTCACTAAAGGTGCTTTGTGGGCAGTTGTGGTTAGTATAACTGCTGCCTATCTTCTGGGAAATTTGTGGTTAGCACAACATTTGAAGTATCCCCAGTCTTGGAAGCTTGAGCAAGTTGAAGGACTAGATAGTGAACTCAAAAGCTTTCTCAGTCCTGACTATCAGAGATTCGATGCAACTAAAACATCCGATCATCAACGCTTACAACCCTTAAAACTGCGCTGGCTATTACCATTAGCTTTAGTGTTGAGCTTATTGGTAGGCTTAATGCTAGCCCATTACAGTCAGATTGCCCTTTCTTACTGGCATTCTCCAGTTAGCAAAGCTAGCTTACCTGTGCCGATGCTGTTTCGACCAGAAATTATCGGGCAACTTAGTAAGCAAATTGTCTCTCAAGTTTGGTATCTTGGATTACTTGGGGGAATAACGATCGCTATCCTAATTTATCCCCAATTTATCCTCAGCGCGATCGCAGTTTTGTTTACTGCCATATTCGGGTTTTTATTATCCCAACATTGGGCAAAGATACTACAATATTTTCACCCCACGCTCTTTAATAACTCTGAGCCGCTATTTCGCAAAGATATCAGCTTCTACGTATTTCACCTCCCAGTCTGGGAAATACTGGAACTGTGGCTGATGGGGTTATCTTTATATGGTTTTGTGGCTGTCACCCTTACCTATCTCCTCTCGGGACACAGTTTAAGTCAGGGAATTTTCCCTGGTTTTTCGCCTAGACAGCAGCGTCATGTGTCTGGTTTGGGTGGCTGTTTAATGCTGGTGATAGCTTTGAGCTACTGGCTTAGCCGTTACGAATTGGTATATTCTACCCGTGGGGTGAGTTATGGTGCTAGCTATACCGATGTCACAACACAGTTGCCAGCTTACACAATTTTGTGCGTTCTGGCAGTGGCGATCGCATTTTATCTACTGTGGCGAACGATTTTTTGGCGATATAAGTCTCGGTATCACCGATTTGGATTTTACCTATCAGGGCTATATTTTGTCTTAGCTGTCTTGGGTGGCTGGATTTTGCCAACTGCGGTGCAATATTTAATTGTTGAACCAAATGAATTGCAACGAGAGCAACCCTACATTCAGCGGACTATTGCCTTGACTCGGCAGGCATTCGGCTTACAAGCAATCAATACTATTCCCTTCAACCCGCAAGGAACACTAACTCAAGCAGATATCAAAGCTAATGACTTAACCATTCGTAATATTCGCCTTTGGGATCAGCGGCCGCTGCTAGAAACTAACCGTCAACTGCAACAAATTCGACCCTACTATCGGTTTCCCGATGCCGATATTGATCGGTATACCCTAGAAACAGACATAACTGCAACCAGACCAGCTGCATCTCAACAGCCACCAGTATCTCAGCCAACCGAAGCAACCGAACAGCGGCAAGTACTAATTGCAGCAAGGGAATTAGACTACACTGCCGTACCACAACAAGCTCAAACTTGGGTTAACCGTCATTTAATTTATACTCATGGCTACGGGTTTACCATGAGTCCGGTGAATACAGCCGGAACAGGTGGACTACCAGAATATTTTGTCAAAGATATTAGCGGTAACAAGAGTGCCCTTAGCACATCTAGCGAAACCATTCGTAACAGCATTCCCATTGGGCAACCCCGAATTTATTATGGTGAAATTGCTAATACGTATGTCATGACAGGCACAAAAGCCAAAGAGCTAGACTATCCCAGTGGTAGTGATAATGTATACAATAGTTATGATGGACAGGGTGGTGTCTCCATTAGTTCACTGTGGCGTCGGTGGCTATTTGCTACGTATTTAAGAGACTGGCAGATGGTGTTTACACAGGACTTTACACCTCAGACAAAGGTATTATTTCGACGGAACATTAACCAAAGAATTCGCGCGATCGCACCTTTTTTAAAATTTGACAGCGACCCTTATCTAGTTGTTGCTAATACCAATACCAGCAATGATCACAATCAAAATTATCTTTACTGGATTATCGATGCTTACACAACCAGCGATCGCTATCCTTATTCAGATACAGATAGGGATAACATCAACTACATTCGTAATTCCGTTAAAGTAGTAGTTGATGCTTACCATGGAACAGTAAAATTTTATACCACTGATACAAGCGATCCGCTAATTACTACCTGGTCAGCAATATTTCCCAAGATGTTCCAACCGCTGAGTACCATGCCTGCAACCCTCCGTAGTCATGTGCGTTACCCAACGGACTTTTTTAGAATTCAATCTGAGCGGTTGATGACATATCACATGACCGATCCCCAGGTATTTTACAACCGGGAAGACCAGTGGCAAATCCCCAATGAAATTTATGGTAGCGAAGCCCGACCAGTAGAACCTTATTATTTGATTACCAGTTTGCCTACTGTTCCCTTTGAAGAATTTATCTTGCTTTTGCCTTACACCCCTAAACAAAGGACTAATTTAATAGCTTGGTTAGCAGCGCGATCGGATGGTGAAAACTACGGTAAGTTATTGTTGTATGTCTTTCCTAAAGAGCGTCTAGTTTACGGCACAGAACAAATCGAAGCCCGAATCAACCAAGACCCGGTAATTTCCCAACAAATTTCCTTGTGGAATCGTCAAGGATCGAGAGCCATTCAAGGTAATCTATTAGTAATTCCAATTGAGCAATCGCTGCTGTACGTCGAGCCAATTTATTTAGAAGCAACACAGAATAGCTTACCAACTCTGGTGCGGGTGGTAGTAGCTTATGAAAACCGCATTGTCATGACACAGACCTTAGAGCAAGCACTACAGGCAATCTTTCAACCACAAGTCACACCAGCCCCTGCCATTATCCGTCCCTTTGAGCAAGCAAGTCCACCTAGTCAATAGTCATTGAAGAAGACGCAAAGACGCGTTCCATCACAGGCTGTATTTCATATCAAGTTCGCGTAATTACTTATTATTAAAATTTCTCCCTGTCCCCGTGTCCCCGCGTCCCCGCGTCCCCGTGTCCCCGCGTCCCCGCGTCAGCCCTAACGATAAGTCTTCAGACGAACATGATATCACTCATGCCCTTGGCGACAAAAACTACTCTAAAAACTTTTGAGGAATCCTCCGGAATCGCTCAAACTACTGTGGTATTCATATTTAGAGTCTATACTTAACACTTATAACTAATCTTTGGGGAATACACCCCATCCTTATTGCTCAAAAACCCGGTCACTAAGACTGGGTTTTTGATGTTTGTATTACAAAGTCCAATAGAGTTTGTTGTCCGACGATAACTAGAAACACAGAGCAAAATTCTTACTGGGCTATAATAACCCCAAAAAAACAAACTGATAAACCTGCTGCTGAGAGGTTTTTACGTGCTTTTTCTAACCTCACTTTGACGATTATAGAAGTCCGTGGTCAGCATTTTGGTTATGTTCCTCCTTTAAACCCTCTACAGCAGGAAATCATTAGTTTACTTGGACTTTCACCTGATATTTATAGCAATCTTGTGGATAATTCCTCGTAAGTCAAATTCTATTACGCGAACGGTGAGTCTGGTATCCCCTAATTCAGTTGTTTTTAGTTCTTGTGTAATCCATTGTTCCATTTGCTGAGTTTGGTCTGCTTCCAGGTCTTGCTAGATAAAAAACACAATTTCTGCCTTTTGTCAACTTTTCTGTAACCAAAGATGTTTATAATGCATAGGTGAGGCAGGGGGACTTACGGCGATTCAGTTAATATTTTCCAAATGACGCCTAATGTGAATTAGTAATTATGGGGTCAACCAGTAGGTGTTTTTCAAACAAAATAAAATTTTGTGCCTGAAAAGCTTATCCTCTCCAGCTTTGAATCCTCTTTGAGTGTTTTGGAGGTTGACACCACACCCTCAAATCCTTATCACAATTGCTTTTGAGGTGATTTATTATTCTTGCGCTCTTGACAGCCAAACGTCTGAAAAGGTATCTTAGCTACAGGTTGCCACTTTTGAACCTTGAAAACCAAATATACCAAGGCTCGCAGACCCCGGCCGTTTTAATTTACCTAAATCCCTATTAGGGATTGAAACGTACGGTTATTGATGATTGTTGATTGTTGAACGCCAGGTTTTAATTTACCTAAATCCCTATTAGGGATTGAAACTATTCGATTGCCGATGTTGTATGCGATCGCCTGGGTTTTAATTTACCTAAATCCCTATTAGGGATTGAAACTGCTAAAACGCCATATGCCGATTGTGGTGTATCGCCATACAAGTTTTAATTTACCTAAATCCCTATTAGGGATTGAAACAATGCTGCCAATTGTTGAGGCGATTGCATCTTAGTTGTTTTAATTTACCTAAATCCCTATTAGGGATTGAAACCACGAGCAAATTCACTTTGGGAGCGATCGCCCTTCGCCCGAGTTTTAATTTACCTAAATCCCTATTAGGGATTGAAACCGATCAACACGACCTTTACCTGACCGGATTTTAGTTTTAATTTACCTAAATCCCTATTAGGGATTGAAACCTAGCACTGAGATAGAGTACTAATTGCTGCGTAGAGAGTTTTAATTTACCTAAATCCCTATTAGGGATTGAAACCTGCTCAGTCGCATTTACCCGTTTGAAGCGTTTCTGTTTTAATTTACCTAAATCCCTATTAGGGATTGAAACAAGTTTATCGCAAGCAGATAATCCAATCAGCAAGTTTTAATTTACCTAAATCCCTATTAGGGATTGAAACGCCTATTTAGGGATATGCAACCGGATGAAATCAGAAGTTTTAATTTACCTAAATCCCTATTAGGGATTGAAACTTTGATGACTAGTTTATTGAATACCGATCTATCACGTTTTAATTTACCTAAATCCCTATTAGGGATTGAAACAAAATAATTGTTTTCAAATCCAAACTTTGTTGTCAAAGTTTTAATTTACCTAAATCCCTATTAGGGATTGAAACCTGGAAAGTTGGCAATCAGATTCAGAGTCAAAGTTTTAATTTACCTAAATCCCTATTAGGGATTGAAACAGTTCTTATGGAAACAGTGGAGCGGAAAATCCGGGAGTTTTAATTTACCTAAATCCCTATTAGGGATTGAAACTGATACTACTGGGAAGGTTAGTACTTCATATGTCTTGGAGGTTTTAATTTACCTAAATCCCTATTAGGGATTGAAACTAGTCTCCCTTGACTTTTGACAAGTCCGACTTGTTTTAATTTACCTAAATCCCTATTAGGGATTGAAACAAGTCTTCTTGTTCTCCGTATATCGAACTGTTAGTTTTAATTTACCTAAATCCCTATTAGGGATTGAAACAAATGAGGGATTGTTGATGGCATTTAAGAAGGTCGCGTTTTAATTTACCTAAATCCCTATTAGGGATTGAAACAGGCGATCGCACTGTAACTTCAGGCTCAACAACTTGTTTTAATTTACCTAAATCCCTATTAGGGATTGAAACTTATCTATAGCAGACTTATCTGCTACATTTTCAGATGTTTTAATTTACCTAAATCCCTATTAGGGATTGAAACGCACAAGTTTAGAGACGCGATCGCAACTGGGATAATGTTTTAATTTACCTAAATCCCTATTAGGGATTGAAACTTAATATTCTACATGACTCTATAGTATGAAGAATGTTTTAATTTACCTAAATCCCTATTAGGGATTGAAACGTTGGCCAACTGTGGCCAACAAAGCGCGGACTAAAGTTTTAATTTACCTAAATCCCTATTAGGGATTGAAACATTGGCGATCGCATTCAAATCCTCAAAGGCAAGCACGAGTTTTAATTTACCTAAATCCCTATTAGGGATTGAAACCTACTACTACTGTAGATGCAGATTGCAGATATAGCGTTTTAATTTACCTAAATCCCTATTAGGGATTGAAACTTCAGGTAAGGCAAATCGAAAACGGTGATTGGGTTTTGGTTTTAATTTACCTAAATCCCTATTAGGGATTGAAACGGGGAGACAGCGCTGTGGGCGGGCTTCCCGCAAAGCGTTTTAATTTACCTAAATCCCTATTAGGGATTGAAACAATACCGTTTTGCCCATCTCTCCCAGGAGCGCCATTTAAGCCAGGTTTTAATTAACCCAAATCCCTATTAGAGGATGTTTGAAAAGTTTCGGGCGAATATAATTCGCTACTACACAAGCGAAGTCCACCTCCTTTGGAAAACACGGAAAATCGAGTTCTTGAAACCCACGGAGGTGGGTTTTGTCTGTATAGTCGCGATTTCTAATCGCCTATTTTAGTATTAATTTAGACTTTTCAAACAACCTATTAGGGATTGAAACTATTCTGAAGAAATTCACGAGGCAATCGACTCTTTCAGATTGCTCTTTTCACCGTTCTCTGTTCCCTCTTAACAGAGTGTTTGTTTAGCATAACAAGTACGATATAGCCGTTTTTAATTCACATCAGACGTAAATAATGGCTTTTTGGAGCAAGCCTTTTTCTGTAGCTGAACTGCTACCTCTTGACATACTCACCGACCTAAAGGCGCGGGGAAACACTTGACACTTCAATGACTGACGCTACCGAAATAGTCTTACTCTGTCTCTGTGTCCGTTTAGAGTCGTGGCAATGCCCTATCCCGACTTTCTTTATATTTTTTGCAGCGTTCTCATCTCGATCGTGTTCGCTGCCACAGTTTAAGCATTGAACTTTTCGGACTTTTAAATCAAGCTTGCCCCACCGATAACCGCACTCCGAGCAAGTCTGGCTAGTGGGTTCCCATCGACTGATAACGCGAAAATCTCTCCCTAGCTTGACTGACTTAGCTTCACAAAGCGTTCTAAACTCTCGCCATCCCTGCAAACTAATAGCGCGTGATAATTTGCGGTTTTTAACCATTCCTGAAATATTTAAATCTTCCAAAACAATAGCTTGGTTTTCGCTCACCACTTTGGTTGATAGCTTGTGTAGAAAGTCTTTTCTTGTGTCTGCTATTCGGTTATGAAGTTTAGCTGTTTGAATTCTAGTTTTGTTCCTGCGTTTTGAGTCTTTAGATTGCCGTGCTAGTTTACGTTGTTTGCGGCGTATTTTCTTATCCAGCTTTGAATAATTGGGGCTGATAGCTTTGTCGCCGTTGCTCATTACAGCAAAAGTCTCGATTCCTAAATCAATACCAATACTTTGGTTTTTAGCATCAACTTGAACGGGTTCAACTTCTACCACAAAGCTTAAAAAATAGCGATTAGCGCAATCTTTGATTACCGTTACAGAACTAGGCGCTGACGGTAACTTGATCGAATATCCGCCAAAGTTGTCTATCTCTCAAATAGTTAATGCATTAAAAGGCGTTTCTAGTCGCAGATATGGGCAGATGGGATATAAAAAACCCCACAAAGAAGCCTTGTGGAGTCCAAGTTATTTTGCGATTTCTGTAGGGGGTGCGCCGCTAGAAGTCTTAAAGGAGTATATCAAAAATCAAGAAAAGCCGTCCTAGAAGGATGGGGCTTGTATCCCATTAATTCTGGTCAATAACTTCCGTCGCAGCAAATCCAACGCAGCGTTCGCACTCACATGACGAATTAAAGCACGTCCCCGCATCACACCAAAGCGATACTCAAAACTTTCTACCTCATCTTTTGGCCCCGCTAAACCGATGTAAACTAAACCAACTGGCTTAGTATCAGTACCGCCGGTTGGGCCAGCAATTCCAGTGATACTCAATCCCCAAGTAGTTGCGAGTCGGGTTTTTACTCCCAGTGCCATTTGTTGAGCCACAGTAGCACTTACTGCCCCAAATTGATTTAAATCTTCTGCATTTACTCCCAACAACCCAACTTTCACAGAATTGTCATACGAAATTACCCCACCCCAAAAGTAATCTGAGCTACCAGAAATCTCAGTCAACATTTGTCCCAAACCACCACCAGTACAAGATTCTGCTACCGATAAAGTTTCCTGTGATGCTCGCAACAATTGACCAACTACAGAGGCGAGAGTGTCATCATTAGCACCATAATAATCAAGTCCAGCAATTTCTTGAATTTGTTTTTCAATCGGTGCAATTAAAGCCTCCGCTGCCGTTTGCGAAGTTGCTTTCGCAGAAACTCGCAGTCTCACTTCTCCCTTACCTGCATAAGGCGCTACCGTGGGGTTAGGCAACTTCAAATAAGAAGCAACTTTTTCCGCTAAAGCAGATTCACCAATACCCCAAAACTTTAAACTCCGACTGTATATAATTTCCTTACCCCAGCCTTGATTTTTAAGAAAAGGTACAGCTGTTTCTTGCCACATCTGATACATCTCACTGGGAATACCAGGAAAGGTGAAAATCGTTATCCCAGGATGGGGTTCCCAGATGATACCAGGTGCTGTACCTGTGGGGTTGGGTAAAATTTCTGCACCTCGAGGAATCAAGGCTTGCTTGCGGTTGCTGGGGGTCATCACCCGACCCCGTTGGGCGAACTTCTGAGTTATGTCTTCAATGATTTCCGGCCGTTCTACCAAGGGAACGCTAAAAAAATCGGCGATGGTTTCACAGGTGAGATCATCGGGTGTAGGGCCAAGACCACCAGTAAAAATGAGAATTTGCGCCCTGGAAATAGCAATTTCGATAATTTGCTTTAACCGTTCTGGGTTATCCCCAACTACAGTTTGATAGTAATGGGGAATACCTAGCTGAGCTAATTGTTGAGCTATAAATTGAGCATTACTGTTGAGGATATCTCCTAGCAACAATTCAGTACCAACACAAATAATTTCTGCACTCATTTGATTAAGGATTTCCGATACCCAATACTTAAGGTTGTCGAGATACTTTCCAGACTCGCCAAACTGCATAACTGAGTAGCGAAGTCGCACCACAGGCGTAAGTAATACCGCTAGGTATACCAGCAATAGCTAACGCCAAACTCCCTACCCACAGGGTTAGAGAGTAAATGAACAAAACCGTCCAGCGATGGGATAAACCAGCGTTGAGCAGTCGGTGATGGAGATGTCGCTTATCTGCTACCCATGGCGATTTACCACGGCGGAGTCGCGCTAAAATGACAGCTGACATATCCACGATTGGCACTGCCAAAATTAGATAAGGTAATAACACAGCAGTGAAAGCAGGGATTTTGACTAGACCAATTACACCCACAGCAGCTAGAGTAAATCCCATAAAATAAGCTCCGCCATCTCCCATAAAGATTTGCGCGGGGTTGAAATTATAACGGAGGAATCCCAATGACGCACCAGCTAGGGCTGCGGCAATTAAAGCTGCTGCTGGTTGTCGCATAAATAATGAAACAACCAACATCACGACGGCGGCAATTCCAGAAACACCGGCGGCTAGGCCATCTAAACCATCAATCCAGTTAATGGCATTGACCATTCCTACTAACCAAATGACTGTAATGGGCAAACTCAGCCAGTCAAGGTTAACTATTCCGACTGTGGGAATACTCACAAAATCTATACTTACCCCTGCTTTCCAAGCACCAGCTGCCACAATAATTTGCATTAGCAAACGTGTTAGGGGTGATAAGTTTAATAAATCATCTGCTAAACCAATCAAAAAAAAGCCAAGACCGCCTAAAGTGACCCCCCAAATTTGCCATTCTTTTTCCGGCGGTAGATTTCCAAAGGCACCTAACCACCAGACAATAAGTAGCGAGATAATAGTACCTGCGAAGATAGAAACTCCTCCCAAGCGTACCATTGGACGTTGATGGACTTTGCGATCGCCCGGTTGGTCTACGCGTCCACTTTTTATACCGATTTTTTTAATATCAGGGGTAGTCCAGAGAACGACTACTGCGGCAACAAGAAAAGCAATCAGATGATAGATCTGAGGAAGCATTTGGATCTTTAAATAAGTAGTTGTTCAGACTAAACTCTGCCAAGGGATGTATTTACCTTATATCTACTACATTTCAAACACTTATCAGCATAGGAATGGGGAATGGGGAATGGGGAATTGTGATTAATTATTCTCCGCGTCCCCGCGTCCCCGCGTCCCCGCGTCTCCCTCATCTCCCTCATCTCCCTCATCCCTAGTCCCTACGCCAAGGCTGGTACGGGAATTTCCAAATGAGGGTATAGCGGGAAGCGATCGCATAATGTCGCTACCCGTTGCCGACAATCTTGAGCAACTACATCTGAATCTGGAGACAGTAGGCGATCGGCAATAATGTTACCGATTTCGGTAAATTCTGCTACTCCCAACCCCCTTGTAGTCATCGCTGGAGAACCCAATCTCAAACCACTAGTTACAAATGGTGACTCTGGATCGAAGGGAACTGTATTCTTGTTAGCGGTAATATTTACACCACTAACCAGCTGATCTGCTTGCTTACCTGTCAATCCAATACTACGCAAATCTACTAAGATTAAATGATTATCTGTGCCATTAGACACTATTTTTAAATTTCTGTTTTGGAGTTGACTAGCTAGAGCGTGAGCATTATCAATCACTTGAGCCGAATATGCTTTAAATTCTGGTTTTAAAGCCTCTCCAAAGGCTACTGCTTTCGCAGCAATCACATGTTCTAATGGCCCACCCTGAGTACCAGGAAAGACGGCTTTATCTAGCTTTTTACCAAGTTCTGCATCGCGAGTTAAGATTAAACCGCCTCTGGGGCCGCGCAGAGTTTTATGTGTAGTCGTGGTGACAACATCACAGTAAGGAATCGGATTAGGATGAAAACCAGTAGCCACTAAACCAGCAATGTGGGCAATATCCGCCAGTAAGTAAGCACCAACTTCATCGGCGATGCTGCGGAACTTTTCAAAGTCAATTACACGAGAATAAGCCGAATAACCGCAAATCAGCAGCTTAGGACGCTCCCTCAGCGCCAGCTCCCGAATTTGGTCATAATCTAGTTGTTCTGTTTGCTGGCTAACGCCGTAGTGACGAACTTGGAACCATTTACCTGAGACAT
This sequence comes from Desmonostoc vinosum HA7617-LM4, assembly GCA_019359515.1. Lineage (GTDB taxonomy): Bacteria > Cyanobacteriota > Cyanobacteriia > Cyanobacteriales > Nostocaceae > Desmonostoc > Desmonostoc vinosum. Next base: position 122,427 of record JAHHHC010000002.1, read on the forward strand.
TCACTGGCGAACCGTGGGTGAGATGTCCCCCGTGAGACAAATCCATTCCCATAATTGTGTCTCCCGGTTGCAGCAGCGTCAGAAATACTGCAAAATTCGCCTGTGCGCCAGAATGGGGTTGTACATTTGCATGAGCTGCGCCAAACAAGCTTTTAGCTCGGTCTATAGCTAACTGTTCGATTTTGTCAATCAACTCACAACCGCCATAGTAGCGTTTACCAGGCAATCCTTCGGCATATTTATTCGTTAATACAGAACCTTGAGCTGCTAGTACAGCAGCAGAAGTAAAATTTTCACTAGCGATCAACTCTAGGTGATCGCGTTGACGCTGTAGTTCTTGGTTAATTAAATCCGCGATCGCAGCATCGCCAGAAGCCAAAAAATCTGAGTTAGTCCTAGTCACTGCAACTATCCTTGTAATAATTTACACAATTGTTGATTTTGGTTAAACGCACCACCCAATTAACAGTCCACAATCAAGGGCTGATGATTTCACGTTTTGAGTGGTGACTATTGACATTGGTTTATACTGACCTAATTTATTATTAGGTGCAAGCCTAGTGAATGCATCAATTTTTATAAAGCTTTTTGCCAGACATTAAACTTAAATACTCTCCATCCCTAACTTAACAGGTTTAATAAATACAATTGCCTATTCCTACTAAACACTACTTTAAGAATTTAAGTATTATTTTTTACTACACAACTTTAGAAACAGCATACACAACATACAATAAATTTAGGTTCTATTGGCGATTTTGTTGTGATCCATATTTTCGCCAAAAAGAGTGCTAGAGGTTACTCTTAGGTGTGATTTACCATCACAAATCATAACAGCTGACAACGCGCAGCCAACACATACCTTTCAAGCCACTCTTAAAACCACCATAAAGTGTGTCCTCCTCCTGAGTGAAATGTAGGAAAAGATGAGGATTTATTGGGAGGGATTTCGATGTTAATCATTTTAATGGACGATCAAATCATTGCCCCTGAGCAAGTTTGCCAGTCCTGTTTATTGGCTAATGGCAATGGTCAACCCCGGTGGCGTGGAGGTCAACTGCGTTGTGGTCAAGCCATTCGCAAACTCACTGAACAACAGCCAGACCAGTATGAATGTGTCATGGGTTTCCGCATCGCGTATATAGAATAATTTGAATTTGCCAGTAACAGAAGACAACTGCGTTATCCTAAGCTCAAGTAGCTGTTGAAATTTAATTACAGGAGAACGCACAATGACTTGGCGCGGGTCTACAACGGTTTCCGACCGAATTTTTGCTTGTTTACCTTATTTGCTCCCCTTGATTGATAGTTTGGTTTTTGGTAGCTTTTTGTTAAGCCAATTTCCAGCACTACAAGTGCTAATTTTACCGTTACAACCAGTGCTGGTAGTTTACGCTAGCTTAGGGCAAATTGGTCAACTAATCGTTTTCTTTGCTTTATTTCTATTGGTGGTGAGAAACGAAAAAATCAATCACTTTATTCGTTTCAACACTATGCAGGCAATTCTATTGGATATTGTTATATTTTTGTGTTCCATATTACTGCGAATTTTGACCCCGGTTCCTGGCGCTGGCTTTGCAATAGAAACACTAGCCAGTACCATCTTTTTGGGTATAGTGGCAGCGGTTGTCTATTCTGTTGTCCAGTCTTTAATTGGGCGTTACGCAGAAATTCCGGCGATTTCTGATGCTGTGTATATGCAAGTACGCTAATTGATGGAATTGCTTAACGGCCTACCACTGTGTTTTCTAGGCGACCAATACCTTCAATTTCTATACGGACGCGATCGCCTAAGCGTAAAGCACTTACCCCAAATGGTGTACCCGTTAGCACTAGATCCCCTGGCAGTAGCGTCATCACCTGACTAATATATGACACCAGAAAATCCGGCGGAAACACCATCTGATCAACACCAGCAGACTGTACAGGATTGGGGTCGTCATTTAAGAAAGTCTGTAATCTGGCTCCAGGACTTAATTCTCGCACAATCCAAGGGCCCACAGGACAGAACGTATCAAAACCTTTAGCTCGCGTCCATTGACCATCTCGTTTTTGTAAATCCCTTGCTGTCACATCATTGGCGATAGTATAGCCCCAAATTTTAGTTTGGGCTTCTTCTGGCGTACAGTCAAAGGTGCGATCGCCAATCACCAGTGCTAACTCTCCCTCATAGTCTACCCGTTGCGATTGCGGCGGATATTTAATCTCTGTTTCAGAAGGAATAATCGACGTAGGCGGCTTGAGAAAGATTAATGGTTCAGGAGGTACAGCAGTTTCCATTTCTGCTGCATGTTCAGCATAATTCTTCCCCACTGCCACAATTTTAGAAGGAGCGCAGGGTGCCAGAATTTGATAATTTTCCGGCGTTAAAATTAATTCTGTGGGTTGACCTTGCAACCAAGGCGGAGCATCTAACACCTGCACGCTGAGGGATAGCTGTAGTAACCCATAGTAAATCTGTCCTTGTTGATTTTGAACTCGCACATAGCGCTGCGCCATAACCTTGATAAGTATCCTCTTGTCTGCGATTAAAAGCTGTGAGCGGAAGCAACCCTCGGTTAGCTGTTGAAGAAATCGGTTAAGCTTTGAGCAAAACAGAGATTTCTACTTGCTGAAGAAGTCCGTAGACGCAGAGCGTCTTCCCGCTAGGGTGGCTCGGCTTCTAGTTCTCGTTAGAGATCCAAACTTCGGCAGATGGGGTTAATGATTCAAATTGAAAACTGGTAAGATTATAATTCCTTGTTGCTTCAGATGTTGATTGATGCTAGTAGCGCCCATCAGCACAGTGTACAAATTTACACTAGCAGCCACATTGTCCATAAGGAGACTAAAAGATTATGACCACAGTTTACGAAACAATGTACATTCTGCGTCCTGACCTGGGAGATGAACAGGTAGAGCAAGCAGTTGCTAAATATCAGAACTTACTACGCGAACAAGGTGGTGAGGATATCCAAATTCAAAATCGTGGTAAGCGTCGCCTCGCCTATGAAATCAAAAAACAGCGAGATGGCGTTTATATCCAGATGAACTATACCGCACCTCCAACCGCGATCGCCCCAATGGAACGTGCTATGCGTTTAAGCGAAGAAGTAATTCGTTACTTAACGATTAAGCAAGAAGCCGAAGATGCAAAACCTGTTGAAGTGGCAGCAGCAGTCTAGGGGTTAGGTACTGGGGACTAGGGACTGGGAGAGATGAGGAGGCAGGGGAAGAAATAAAAACCACCCATTCCCCATACTTCGACTCCGCTCAGTACAAGTTCCCCATTCCCCAATAAAATCCCCAAAATTTTATCTTTACTCTTTATTTTCTGAAATTGAACTGGGAATGCTAAATTAACTATTACTTGCCAAAGGCAGAATTACCGCAGTTATACTTAAAAACTGTAAGCCCCTGTGAGCCAATCTGATACCTCTAACATCCAAGTTCTTTCTTCGGAAGTATCGCAGCTACGCCAAGAGTTGCAACTTCGTGATCAATTAGTGCAACAGCTATCTCAAGAACTCTTTCGACTAGTGAAGGGTAATGCTAACTTCATACCCCAACGACCGGAGCCTGAACGAGATTTAACCCAGTTACAAGCTTTGCGCGAACAACTCCAAGCTATTGAGCAACAGGTGGCGTTCTACCAAGAGCAAATCACAACCCGTGACACCGAAATTTATCAACTGCGTCAAACTGTCCAAGAACTGACTGACCGCAGCCGCATGTTGGAGCAAGTAGTACAAGAATTACCTCAAATTTACCGTCGCAAGTTCGAGGAGCGCATGGCTCCAGTGAGAGAAAAGGTGGCAAGCTTGCAACGAGAAAACCGCCAATTGCAAGCAGAACTGCAAAGTGTAAGTTACCGTTTGGCACTCAAAACCCGCCATTCTAGTCATAGTGGGATTGATTTGCCTAACTTCTCACGTCCAGGAACTGGTCAAAGCAATATTTCTACTCCCCAAAACGCCTAAAATTTTTATTGGGAAGGTTTTACAACAATTTAGTAGTCCAGTAGTCTAGATTGTATCTGGATCGATATTTAACTCCCGCAATTTTGCAGCCAAACGTTCTGCCTTTTGTTCTGCTTGTTGTGCTTTTTCTTCAGGTGTTGGTACTAGTTGCCCATCTGGTGTAAAAAACCGCAATAGTCCCTGATAAATTCCCAAATATAACCCTAACTGTTGACTCCACAAATATTCTTGTGCATTTGGTTGCAGAGGTTGATATTCTCCATCTACTAAATGAAATCCCGCAAATTCTTGTGTGTATGGGTCGAACCAAAAATAATCTAAAGTGCGAAAAGTATCTTGATAAATTTCTTTTTTTAAACCTTTGTCTGTCTTCGCTGTTGAGTCTGACAGAATTTCTATAATTAGATTCGGATATTTACCATTTTCTTCCCAAACTACCCAACTTTTACGGGTTTTGCGATCGCATCCTAAGACTACAAAAAAGTCTGGGCCTCGGAAATCTTCTGATTTGAGTTGGTTGGGACTATAGTATATTGTCAGGTTTCCAGCTGCATAGAAATCGTTTCGATCTCGCCATAGCCATTCTAGACAGGTTAAAAGTAGGATTATTTGTCTCAGATGCAGTTCGGTTTCCAAGGGAGGCTCGTCACTATATAAATCACCAGGGGGAAAGATCACATCTTCACAGATGCCTTGTTGAGATATCTTATCTTGAGCTATGGTCATAGAATCGATAGGGCATCAAGTATTTCTGTGTTTATTTTAGCAATCCCAAAGCAAAAGCGATCGCACTATGCTAGTAGCGTCAGTCTTGTTATTGTAAGAGAATTTGAATGCAAACATCATCCATGCTGAAAAGCCCACTACGTTATCCTGGTGGTAAATCAAAAGCCCTAAATCAAATAATTAAATATTTACCAGAAAGCTTTTCCGAATTGAGAGAACCTTTTGTAGGTGGTGGTTCGATATTTATTTACTTAAAGCAAAAATTACCTGACTTGAAGATTTGGATTAATGATTTAAACCAGGAATTATTTTTGTTTTGGCAGTTTGCCCAATCTGATATCGATAAATTAGTTCAAGAAGTACACGCAATCAAAAATAAATATACAGATGGCAAATTACTATTTACAGAATTTACTACTATAGATATTAACAAAATATCAGATTTTCAAAGAGCAATACGCTTTTTTATTCTGAATAGAATTACCTTCTCAGGAACAGTAGAATCGGGTGGATTTTCTCAAGAAGCCTTTCATAAACGTTTTACCAATTCTTCAATAGAACGGCTAGAACAATTAGAAAATATATTAACAGCAAATATTAAAATTACTAACTTAGATTATAGTCATTTATTAAATGCAGAAGGTAAAGACGTATTTATATTTTTAGATCCGCCCTATTTTAGTGCCACAAAATCAAAACTATACGGTAAAGATGGTAATTTACATACCTCTTTCGATCATCAAAAATTTGCTGAACTTGTAAAACAATGTCATCATCGCTGGCTAATAACCTACGATGACTCACCACAAATTCGAGAAAACTTTAAATGGGCAAATATCTGCGAGTGGGAATTGCAGTATGGCATGAATAATTATAAACAAAATAAAGCTGCAAAAGGCAAAGAATTATTCATTACCAACTTTGCCATTTTTCGGTAGGATAACTCCCATGCCCCTACCCACATAACAAACTTGATTATGACTAAGACCGCGATCGCTAACTGGTCTGTGCTGCTGCAACAATTAATAGATGGCGAATCCCTATCGCGCACTCAAGCAGCCGAATTAATGCAAGGCTGGTTAACAGAATCCGTTCCCCCAGAGTTATCAGGCGCAATCTTAACAGCCTTGAACTTCAAAGGCGTTTCTGCCGAAGAATTAACAGGCATGGCTGAAGTATTACAATCCCAATCAAAACTGAGGACTGGACAAGAATCCACCCATTCCCCATTCCCCATAATTGACACCTGCGGCACTGGCGGTGATGGTTCATCAACCTTTAACATTTCTACAGCAGTAGCATTTGTTGCCGCAGCTTATGGTATACCCGTCGCCAAACACGGCAATCGTTCCGCATCAAGCCTTACAGGCAGCGCCGATGTTTTGGAAGCCTTGGGAGTAAATTTGAGTGCCCCCAGTGAAAAAGTGCAAGCCGCACTCAAAGAGGTGGGGATCACATTTTTATTTGCCCCTGGTTGGCATCCAGCACTCAAAGCCGTTGCTTCCTTGCGGCGAACTCTGAAGGTACGAACAGTGTTTAATTTACTCGGCCCTTTGGTCAATCCTTTGCGTCCAACTGGGCAAGTGGTAGGATTATTTACTCCCAAACTTTTGGCAACAGTTGCTCAAGCTTTGCATCAGTTAGGCAAGCAAAAGGCAATAGTAGTGCATGGACGAGAAAGACTCGATGAAGCGGGGTTAGGAGATTTAACCGACTTGGCTGTGTTGTCGGCGGGGGAAATACAACTAACCACAATTAATCCCCCAGAGTTAGATTTGACACCTGCTACCATAGGTGCTTTGCGGGGTGGAGATGTTCAGGAAAATGCGGAGATTTTAAAAGCTGTACTACAAGGTAAGGGAACGACTGCTCAACAGGATGTAGTAGCCTTAAACACCTCATTAGCGCTACAAGTAGCAGAAGCTACACCCTGGCTGAACCATGCTCAAGGTATTAGCATCGCTAGGGATATTCTACAGAGTGGCGCTGCTTGGGCAAAATTGGAGCAATTAGTCGATTTTCTGAAGAATTAATCTCTGCGTGTGATTGCGGACGAAATTCGACGACATTGCGTTTAATGGTAACATCGTAGTTACCAAAAAAGTCGTGCCCTAGAAGCCCAGTTTCTAATTCCGCGCCTGCGATCGCCACTGGTACTCTACTCACCACTACTCCAGCGACTGCCATTGAGTCAATATAGCCAATGGGAAATTCCACAGATCTAGAACTCGCGGTGTTGGCCTTCGCCTTTCCTATCGGCACTACTCCCAAAGCATTCGCCATCTGTTGCGTAATTACAGTACCACTTGCTCCCGTATCCACAATCATGTCAAACTGCCTTTGACCATTGAATGTAACTTGAATAATTGGCGTTCCTCCAACTCGCCTTTTAATCGGGGCTGTAAATACTTCTTGTTCTGTGTTGAACAGTTGTGAAGGAGGCAAAATTGGCTTTGGTGGTAGTGTTGTTCTTGTTTGTACAGTAGGAAGCCGTGCAGGTGTGAATTTTGGTGTTGGTGTTGGCTGAGGAACTAAAACTACTCTCTTTTGACGTTCGGCAATTCTCGGCTGCCGACTAGGAGTAGCTTTCTGTCGAGCATATTTAATTTGGCGCTGGTACTCGGCAATTTTTGTTTGGGCGATCGCAAAATCGGAACTTTGTCGCCGGACTTTTCGCATCAGCGTGATCGCTTCCTGGAACTGAATTCCTACCAACTTCCAATCCTCGGGAGATTGAGCAGATTGACTGATGCTGATAGCACCAGCAGCCCTATCTAACCCCAGTTCAAAAAAACTTGGTTCAATTTCAAACGGTTCTCTAGACTGTGCTTCTGGACTAGCTAATGGTATTGTTGGTTCAGCGGCAGGTTGTACCGCAGCCAGATCCCCGATAGGCGGAGATGTTTCATTACCATTAGTTGCGGTATTTTGTTTGTCTTGATTACAGGCAACACTCAAAACCGCTAAAGCACTTGACAAAACAATTAGAGTTGCGCGAGATAAAAAAGACTGAAGCATAGTTAATTTTAATCTTAACCGCCCTAGCTCCTTCAAATCTACTCGCTTGCCAAATTCCTTGGTGAAATTGTCAAAAGGGTTGGGGACTAAGGATTTGGTAAGAGCAATGGATTCTTAACTTTTTATTAATTAATTAACAAAACTGAATAGCTGAACTTATGGGATAATAACCAATCGCAGAATATTGGGAATAGTTATTTTCTTGCCCAATCCCCACTCCCGGAGGGAGTGGGGGCCCTGAGTTTCCCATTACCCCTAATCCCCACTCCCTCCGGGAGCGGGGGCCCCGAGTTCCCCTATCCCCTATCCCCTTATGCCGCTGTCTGATGCAATACCTGCTCTACTTGTCTTGGCAGATGGAACTACCTATCGCGGTTGGTCTTTTGGTGCTACAGGAACTGCAATCGGTGAAGTAGTTTTTAATACTGGCATGACCGGATATCAAGAGGTGCTGACTGATCCTAGTTACTGCGGTCAAATAGTTATTTTTACCTATCCAGAATTAGGGAACACCGGCGTCAACCTCGAAGATGACGAATCGGTAAGACCACAAGTAAAAGGTGCGATCGCTCGCAATATTTGCCACAGGCCGAGTAACTGGCGATCAACACAATCCTTACCTGATTACCTCAAACACCACCAAATACCAGGCATCTATGGGATCGATACCCGAGCCCTCACCCGCAAAATTCGCCTCTTTGGAGCCATGAACGGTGGCATCTCCACATCCATTTTGGATGAGGCAGAGCTATTAGAGCAGGTACAAGCAGCGCCTAACATGGCAGGATTAAACCTAGTTCGTGAAGTCACTACCCCAACAGTCTATGAGTGGTCAGATCCAACAATCCCAGCTTGGGAGTTCAAACCAGAGGCTGGGGAAAATCAGGAAGCATCCTTCACCGTTGTTGCTCTTGACTTTGGCGTCAAACGCAATATATTACGCCGCTTATCGAGTTATGGTTGCTGGGTGATTGTTGTTCCAGCCAATACCACACCAGAGGAAATCCTCAGCTACAATCCAGACGGCATCTTTCTTTCCAATGGCCCTGGCGATCCTGCTGCGGTGACAGAAGGAATAGAGACCACCAAAGCATTGCTGTTGAGCCAAAAACCCATCTTTGGCATCTGCATGGGACACCAAATACTAGGTCACGCTTTAGGAGCAGAAACTTATAAACTCAAATTTGGACACCGGGGTTTAAATCAGCCAGCAGGGTTACAACAACGGGTAGAAATTACTAGCCAAAACCACAGTTTTGCGATCGACCCCGATTCTTTACCTGATGCAGTTGTGGAAGTTAGCCATTTAAACCTCAACGATCGCACTGTTGCTGGAGTACGTCACAAATCTCTACCCATATTTTCCGTACAGTATCACCCAGAAGCCAGTCCAGGGCCTCATGATGCTGATTACTTATTTGAGCAATTTGTCCAAGAAATGCGAACAGCACGCCAAGCTATAAAAGCCAAAGTTGGGTAAAAATAGGGAATGAGGACTGGGAGATGAGGGAGAAAATTTCTCCGCGTCCCGATCCCCAATCCCCGATCTCCAATACCCCCGACAGATTGTAGACAATTTGCTCAAAAAACATCTATACTTGAGCGTTCCACTTTAACTTATGAGGAGGGAATTATTGCTGAGCCACTAAATCTAACCGTTAGCCTGAGAGGCACTCGTGAAGTCCGGGATAACTGTCAGCTATTCCGCCTCACAGGATTGTTAGATGCTTTTTCTGAGCCGACATTTCGTAAGGTACTTGGCAACAAGATTGATGAGGGCCCAAAGCATATTATTCTGGATCTCTCACAAATCGACTTTGTTGATAGCTCTGGCTTAGGCGCTCTGGTGCAGCTGGCTAAGCAGGCTCAAAACGCCACTGGTACTTTGCAAATTGTCACCAACGCCCGCGTCACTCAAACGGTCAAGCTTGTTCGCTTAGAGAAGTTTCTCTCCCTGCAACCAACAGTTGAAGCGGCTCTAGAAAACGTTAAGTAGTCTTGGTTGCTTGACCCGCGGGACAAATTTAGCTATCCAATCATTAATCTGGATAGCTTAATTTTTAAAACTTCTGGTCAAAACACCTCTCTCCTTGTAGGCTACAGTGTACGCACAAGCGATCAAATTGCTTAAAATTCCTCAACAATCTCACCTTGTCCTCAAGGACATCCCTTTTATTAGCAAGAATAGGGAAAGATTTTTGTACAGCAAAAACAGAGCGTGAGGTTTTAATTGTAGGGTTGTTAGAGTCAATTTGAACGAGAATTTTTAAGACATGTGTACACTGTAACTCTATGAGAGAGGCCCTCAGCCAGTCATACCAAATTGGGAAAAAATAATTGTGTCAAACGCAGGATAACGGAGTGGAAACCTCTTGTATCAATCTTTTCAAACTATGTTTTAATTACGAATTACGTTAGCGGTAGCATTAGCGCAGCGTCAAGCCTAAGGCATAGCTTCGCTTAGAGCGAGGTACGAGCGTCATTACGAATTATGAATTATTAATTGGTGTTAGAGCTATATTATTTAAATTAGTTCAATAATTTTGATAGTGTGGATAATGCCAGGTATACTAACATGGCATATATATTTTAAGAAAACAATTTTGGCGAAAAATGCCTCCCTAATATAGCCCGCATAAGGAATGGTTTACTAGTGAAATCAAAGGAAGATGAGCTATTAGATGGACAAGATGAGGCTACCAAGCAAAATTCACCTTGGTTTCAAGCATTCTTGCTTAACAGCACACAACTATCCCAACAGATTTCCCATTCCCAATTACAGCAAATCTCTCCAACTGCCCTAGCATATTTAGGGGATGCAATTTATGAACTATATGTTAGAATGTTCTTCTTAATGCCATTGCAGCGACCAGAAACTTATCATCGTCTGGTGGTGGCACAGGTAAGAGCAGAAACACAAGCGCTACATTTGCGATCGCTAATTCCTCATCTAAGGGACAGCGAACTAGAAATTGTCCGACGGGGAAGAAACGCCGCCACAGGGCGTCCTAAGCGAGTTAATCCTGAAATTTATCAGCACGCGACTAGTCTAGAAACTTTAATTGGCTATCTATATCTCACGGACTACCAGCGCTTAACTGAACTATTACAAATAATCCATCTAGAAAAATAGTGGCAGATCAATCAAATTCAAGTAATCGGGATGCTCACCCATACGCAACGCCCAAAATTTATATGGTGAATAAACCAAAAAAAATCAAGATATCTAGCGAACCAAATCGTGGTAAACCTGTGAAAATCCAAGGCAAGCCCGTTATCGCTAATCCGATTCGCCATCCCAGAAAAAAAGATGGCCACCTCGCCCCCAACAGCACACGCCCAAATTATAACTTCTCTGGGCCATCGTCTTCTGCAAAAACAACGGAAGATAGCGATCTCATCTATGGCCGCCATCCAGTATTAAGTGCTTTAGAAAGTCAGCGTGGTCTCAACCGCATCTGGATTACCTCACGTCTGCGCTACGATCCCCGTTTTCACCATCTTCTCCTCCAAGCAAAGGACAATGGTACAGTCATTGACGAAGTTGAACCCAAGCGCTTAGACCAAATCACTGATGGGGCTAATCATCAAGGGGTGGCAGCACAAATCGCTCCCTACACCTATATAGAATTACCAGAGTTAATCGAACAGGCGAAAACTTACACAGATCCTGTAATTGTAGTGGCGGATGGAATTACTGATCCCCACAATTTAGGAGCAATTATTCGCACCGCAGAAGCTATCGGCGCTCAAGGATTGGTGATCCCCCAAAGAAGAGCTTCCGGGATCACTTCCACTGTCGTCAAAGTCGCAGCCGGTGCTTTAGAAAACTTTCCCGTAGCTAGAGTCATTAACCTGAGCCGCGCTCTTGAAGGGTTAAAAGCCGCTGGCTTCTGGATTTATGGGACTGCGGCAAGCGGCAGCGAACCTGTGCATACAGTTAGTTTCAGTGGCCCCATCGTTTTGGTAATTGGCTCTGAAGGTGAAGGACTGAGCATGTTAACTCAACGCTGCTGCGATGTTTTAGTATCGATTCCTCTACAAGGCAAAACTCCCAGCCTCAACGCTTCGGTAGCAGCAGGGATGGCGCTTTACGAAATCTATCGCCAACGCTCGTCAAATACGCTGTACCTAGATAAATTACAAAAAAATTCTTTTAAAAAACAAGAGAAAAGAGTATAAAGAATTGTAAAGCAAAAAATTACAGCATATCGTTTAACACCCTGTATCACGTTTATTAATCACCAGAAACCATGAAAACCATTTGGCATAACCTCAAGGAAGGATTAATTAACATATTCGACAATCTCGGCTTTGCTTGGTGGGTAGAAATTATAACACAAAATCCCCGTTGCACATACTATTTTGGGCCATTTTTAAATGCTTCCGATGCAACACTGGCAAGCAAAGGCTATGTAGAAGATTTAGAATTTGAAGGAGCGCAGGGAATTATTGTCAATGTCAAGCGCTGCAAACCCGATGCTCTGACAATTGCTGAAGACTTGGGCGAAAGAAATGACCGAAAAGTGCGGCCTATATTTGGTCTCTAGCGGTAAGAGGGGCTAGGATCTGGGGACGCGGGGACGCAAAGACGCGGAGAAATTTTCTCCCTCACTCCTTACTCCCCATTTGCAAGTTAAACTCCCATGTGCTTTTTCACATAACAAGGGTATGAAAATATCTCTTTGCCAGCCCCCAATCCCCAGTCCCCATTTTCAACACAGTCCCTTTGGATGATGTTCCAGCCAATGGTCAATGTCACTTAGTACGCGCTGAGGAATTTCCCAGGGAAAAAGATGTGCTGTATTAGGGTAGCGATGCCAATGACAATTTTTCAGATGTTGGGCAGTCTCTAAGCTAGAATCAACTGTAATGTGGCGGTCTTCAGCACCAGCAAGTACTAAACTAGGGCACTGAATTTGCTCTAGATCTGCAAGTCGGTTGTATCCAGCAGCAATTGCACTGTAGAGGGCACGAGTCGCAGCAGCAGAGGTTTGTAAGTAGGCTGGGACAGCTTCTTGGGCAATGTAGCCATAGGCAGTGGATGTATGTTGCTGAATTAGGTAACGGAAAAGCGATCGCTTGCCAAAAGTCTCAATATTCCAATCCCAGGTTGGTTTTATACAACTCAGTAGCGCGGCAACGCCAGTGTAGAGATTATCCTGCCAAGTATTGGGGGGATGACTCCCACGAGGTCTTGCTGCTGTCGCTACTAAAATCAGGCCAGTAATACGCTTTGGCAAGTGTAGCGCCAATTCCATAGCCAAAATCCCCCCAAGTGACCACCCTAACACTAAGCATTTTTCTATCTCAAAGCGGTCTAGTAGTGCCTCTAGGTCAGTCAAATGGTCATTCATATCAAAATTGCCCCCGAAGTGACTTTTGCCATACCCACGTAAATCAGGGGCAAAGGTTTGATAGCGCTTTGATAAATGATTTGTAAAAACAGAAAGACTACGGCCCGAACCAGGATGTCCATGCAGGGCTAAAATCGGAAATCCTTGACCTTGAACGTAGACATTTAGATGTATTGCATTGGTCATATTACATCCTAAATCAATACCAATTGCACCAACTGGTAAAATCTCAGGCTTTAGTATTTGGTCTAAAACGTCAACTGTGATTAATGCGTACCATTTACCATTACGGTAAACAATAGTGCAAGTAGTGGGCTTACCCCAGTACTTTGCTTTACCACGCATCTGAATACGCCCAATTTTAGAAAGATTTAGGTATTCATTTTCACCATTGGACTGCACTTTAAAACTCGCCAAATCGGGATAAGTCCATCCTGAATAATGGTGTATTAATTTATATATTTAATACTTCCGACTTCCGACTTCATTTTTTATTTGGGTATAACCTAAAAGTCATTCTTCTTGTCGCCACTTTTTGTTTTTTACCTCATTTGTGTTAGCCTTATTATGAACACATTAAGACTAACATATATTCCAAATAATGGCTAGAACAAATAAAATCATTGTGAGATTAACAGACAAAGAAAAAGAAAAACTAGAAAATTACGCGATGACTCTAGATGTGTCTATGTCTGAAGTCATTCAAGACTATATAAAATCTTTGCCGAATATGGCAATTCCTCGGACATCCCCCGCTCTGTCAAACCGTAGGTTTGATTTGATTGAGGATGCCCTCCAGGGCGGCCGCTATCCTTACCTACCATTAGAGTACGTTGAAGGTGGCAACTGCCGCGAAAGCTGTTCAAAGTTACTCTGATGAAGTTCAGCTACTTGTAGTAGTGAATTTGCACTTGAACGAAGTTCTGCGATCGCAATTCTATCTGCTTCAAAATTTTGCTGAGTGAACTCATGATTACGCTGATGAATTTGCAAGTTTATTTGTTGTTGAACGAAGTTCGGCGATCGCTTGCTTCTCTTTGCCAAACAACAACACCCAAGCTTTACTTACCTTAGTTATCTCCTCTCCTTCGTTCTTCCCTTCAGGACTGCACTGATTGAAGTCTGCTAAACAACCAGTTGCATTATCCCCTTTTTGCTACTATGAGGAAATATTTAGTGTTCAAGTTGGGTGTTGTTGTTTTTTGGTGAGACAGATTGTTACCAAACAGCTTATTTACCTCTCAACTCAATTGAACATTGGCTGTTAAATCTGCCAGAGAAGCTTTGTTGCTTCTACTAATAAAATATCACTACCAGATAAGGGTGTATTTTTTTGATACTAAACTTTACGTTTTCCGAGCAAACGGTTGCTGCGACGCGAAACTTACCAAAGGCTGCCTGATATTAAATAATTCGTAATTCGTAATGACGCGACGCTCCTGCGTCGCTCTAAGCGAAGCTATGCCGTAGGCTTTACGCTAAGGCTATCGAGGACTCGCTCTAAGCGAAGCTATGCCGTAGGCTTTACGCTACGCTAACGTAATTAAGTTTTGTAATGGGGATTTAGCGCCAAGTCACCAGAGGGAAACCTGCACTCTGACGGCAGTTGTTCATGGGGGAAACCACGCCACTTGCGCGGCTGCCGGGAAACAAGTCATCTCAAGATGACTGAATATCCCCCAAGATTTTGAGTCTACTGAAGTAGACTTGAGCTATTAGCTAAGAAATTTATTTTTTGGCGGGTGAGGAAGCCAACACCGAAGCTATTTCTAGCTTAACTTGACACCAATGGCGTCTCGCCCGTTACTTGTATTTTCAGGCGGGCTTTCCGGCCTACCCTACAAGATTCATCCCTAGATTTTGATTTCTTCCCTACTCCCTACTCTCCATTCCCACCCCACGCAGTCAGTTCATCAAATCACATCTTGCAAGACTCTGCGGGTATTTTGCCAAGCCCAAACGCCTACCGCTGCGACAACAACACTCATTGCTACTAGCACAGTTCGCAAGCCCAGTAAATCAGTTAATGGCCCTGTAATTGCTAAAGGAACTGACAGAGCAATATTGACGGCATGATTTTGAAAACCAAACACTTTACCATGCATTGTTGGTGGGGTTTGTTGTTGAATCAAAGTTTGCATCGGCACACCAATGAGAGAAGCGCCTATACCCAGCAAAGCGCAAAGTCCCAGCGCTAGTAACAAGTTATGCGTAAAAGTAAACACCCCTAAAACTAACGCCATCATCAAAAATCCAATTAAAGGCAGAGGCTTGCGATGCCATTTATCACCCCAGTGACCTAAAATACCTGCACCAAATACCATACCCACCCCTGCTGCTGCTAAGAAAAAGCCAAATTGTTTTTCTTTAAGACCAAATTCATCTGCTAATTGAATAGCTAGGACTGTTAAGGCTGCAAATACGCAATATAAAGTAGTTAATTGCAGCATCGCATTCAAAACCAAGCGATTTTTCTTGAGATAGCGCACACTTGCGGTAAATTCGGCCCAAGGGTGATCTGTTTGTTGATGTTCTGGATGGGGATTGTGTTCTTTAAACTTGATCGGTTGCATGATTGCCGCCGATAAAATATATAGTCCACCAACCACAACCTCTTGACCGTAGGTTTCTCCAAACAAATCTTTCGCTAGACTCAAAATAGGCTCTCCGATCGCAAAGCCAACTATTAAAGCTCCCATCATTGTGCTACTAAACAGTGCATTCGCCGCCAACAAATTCTCTCGCCGCACCAACAATGGAATTGCTGCTTGCTCAGCTGGTGCAAAAAACTGTGTCACCGTGGAAATGGCGAAGGTGATTAGCAACAAAATCAAAAATTCCCTTGGCAAAAAGGGAAGACATAGTGCTAATAATCCACGCACAATATCTGAGCCAACCATAATCAACTTTTTTGGCAAGCGATCTACAAAGATCCCACCAGCGGAACCGAATAAAATCGCTGGTATCGTAAAGGCCACCATCAAAGTTGAGTACATCGAGTTTTTTGCCAACCCAGCAGGAGGCGGGTAAACCTCCAACAAGGCAATCATCAAAACGAAGAAGACTTTATCTGCTAATTGGGAAACTAGTTGCCCAATCCACAAGAGCATAAAGCCACGGTTTTTTAGCAGCGCGCTAAACCCATTATTAACAGTGGCAGGTTCTGTAGGAAACATTAAACACTTTTAGGATATTAACTAGGGTAGATGGGACTGGGGATTGGGGATTGGGACTGGGGACTGGGGATTGGGGACTGGGATTGGGGATTGGGGATTGGGGATTGGGGACTGGGGATTGGGGATTGGGGATTGGGGACTGGGGACTGGGGAATTGTCATTAATTATTTTCCGCGTCCCCGTGTCCCCGCGTCCCCACATCCCCGCGTCTCCGCGTCCCCACATCCCCGTACTCTGTTTTTATTTCTCACTCCTACTTGCCAGCTTTGTTTTCCGGACTATTTCACTTCATAGCGCTCTATTAGCATATGCAAAAACTCAGCGGCTGTTAGATGACCTTTAGGGGGAAAATATTCAATAGATGAATCTACCCACCAGCCTTTTACAGTTTGCGGCGATCGCCACATAGATAAATGATCAACCGCTGGTTCTGCATAGAAGTTATTTTGCCCACTACCCAGCAAGCAAGAACTCCAATGGGTGAAATAATCGTGACTCAGCCGATGAATCGGAAAGTTTCCAGCAAGGGGTACTCCCCATCCATCTATAGCAATAAATGCTTTGACGCAACCACCTATAAGTTGCCATAAATACGCTGCTCCTATTGCCCCAACGACTCCAGCGCTAAAACTAATAAATATAACTGGCGATTTTATCTGATTACCCAAGCGATCGCGCAAAAACTGCCAACTATGCAATGCTGATAAGCTCAAAAAACCTTGACTGGGAACAATCAGTATATTTGCGGCATTTTGTTGAGGGCGATCGCAAACTAAACCTAAACATCCCGATACAAAGTTTTCTGTTAAGTCTGGCTCATTAATTCCAGGGCAAATGATTATACTCATTCGTCTTTGGTGTTAACAGCTTCTACAATTCTATATCTTAGAAAGAATACATAAGTTTTACTAATAAAATCACTCCATTTTCCTAACATGCATAAAATCAGCCTTTTTTATACTCCTGATTTTAAATTTAATAATTATCCTATCCCCCTGGATGGGATAATTATTTACTAGTATGGAAGATGATTGAGCTATTACCTAGCTCTCCACCTTGGTTATATTGAGGAATTAATTGTGGTTGCTACCCCCGAAAAACTGCAACACAGCCACGAGCATCTACCAGGTCAAGACCGTGTAGCAGTACTGCTTATGGGCTACGGCGAAGTCGAAAGCTACGAAGACTTTGCTAACTATAACGAGCAAGCTTTAAATCTGCTGACAGCAAAATTTGCACCAGTACCAACTTGGATTTATCCCCCCCTAGCAAGGCTTTTAGCATTATTTGATCGCCATGAATGGGGACATACACATCACGATTTTATCTCGCCACACAACGCTATCTTTGAACAGCAGCGTGCTGGGATTGAAAAGCACTTACAAGCAAAGTGGGGTGATGGGGTTCAAGTCTTCAAAGCTTTCAACTTTTGTGCCCCCTTTTTACCCAAACAAGTCTTGGCAGAAATCAAAAACCAAGGGTTTGATAAGTTGCTAATTTACCCGCTACTGGTTGTCGATTCTATTTTTACCAGTGGAATTGCGATCGAGCAAGTTAACAAAGCTTTAGCTGAGATCGCCGATGGTGAAGAACACTGGGTAAAAGGACAGCGTTACATTCCTTCTTTCTTCAACGAACCAGCCTACATCGATTTAATGGCTCACCTGGTTGAAGAAAAAATTAATGCTGACTTAGCAAGTGCTTATTTACCTTCTCAAATTGGGATTGTGCTAATGAACCATGGCTGTCCCCATAAAGCCAAAGGATTCACCTCTGGGATTACCGAAAGTCAAGCACTATATGATTTAGTACGCGATCGGTTGATTAATCGCTATCCTCTAATTTCGGTAGGCTGGCTGAATCACGATACACCTCTAATTGAGTGGACACAGCCAAATGCAGAGCAAGCTGCTAATAACCTGATTCAATTGGGTGCAAAAGTGGTGGTATTTATGCCAATTGGCTTTGCTACAGAAAACCACGAAACTCTATTGGATGTACACCATATTATCCATACTTTAGAGAAACAACATTCCGACGTAGACTATGTACAAATGGCTTGCGTCAACGACCACCCAGACTTTTTAGCAATGGCAGCCGAGTGGGCAAATGCTCATATTGCCGAGTTGAGGAATGAGCAAGCGATGACGGTTAATCCTCAATTAGCTGAACATCATCACCACCATCATTAAATAATTCGTAATTCGTAATTCGTAATGACGCGACGCTCCTGTGTCGCTCTAAGCGAAGCTATGTCGTAGGCTTTACGCTGCGAAGCGCGTAATTAAGTTTTGTAATGGGGATTTAGCGCCAAGTCACCAGGGTGTTTCCTTCGATCTGACGGCAGTTGTTCATGAGGGAAACCACGCCACTTGCGCAGCTGCCGGGAAACCCGTCCAACGCAGTGGCTCCCCAAGATCACACTGCCTCAACTTTGTCAGACAGACCCCAACACAAAACTTACAGGTTATAGAACCGGGGGACTTAAACCCACGGAACTAGTTAACGCCTCGTAACTTGCGAGTGTTGTCCACTAAGCTTTGAGCAAACTGATCAAACCGTTGAGAAAGCTTTTCATCCGTTAACTTATTTTCTGGACTAAAAGCACCCCATGCTTGTCCTATGGCAATTTGTTCTGGAATTACCCAACCGTGTACCCAGCGCATAATTATCCGTAGATCGTTCAAAGCATTGCTATTAGACTGACCTCCTAAGATACTAATCAGTCCTGTTACTTTATCAGATAGTTCTTCAAAGCTCATCAAATCTAGAGCATTTTTCAAAACACCACTAACACCACCGTGATACTCAGGTGTTGCCAAAATTAACCCATCAGCGCGGCTAACTGTATCCTGTAACCGCTTGACATCTGGGTAATCTGGATATTCCTTGCCGCCGTTACAAAACGGTAGCCGTAACTGTCGCAAATCAAGAATTTCTACCTCCGCACCCAAGGCTTCTATCCTTTGTGCTGCTACCTGCAAAGCAATTTGGGTATACGAGTTGGGTCTTAAACTACCACCAAGGCCAACAATTCTTACCATAGTTCACCCACTAATTACTAACTGGCTATCATCGAAGAAGGGAACTCTTAACAGGGAAAAGTTTTTCCTATTTCTTGTTCTCTAGCCCTGAGTAAAAGACTCCCTATTAAGAGTCATCCGTTAAGAGTTCCCTTTTTAACAACAAACTTCTTAAAAACGAAGTCATTACGACTATGCTTATAGTAGCGATTTACGTCGTAATATGTCAAATTACACTCTAGTGCCAAATTTTATGTGTCATGAATAAGAGGGATGAGGGAGAATATCAATTCGCAATTCCCCATTACCCCTAATCCCCATTCCCTATGTGGAAGCTAGACTAGATAAGAAAACTGTAATTTCCAGTTATTACAATTTTTGCTAGAAGGATAGGCATAAAACTAGCGCTCAGCCTATGGCAGCAGACAAAAGGTAACTATTATGACAAATTCTGTAAAGAAGGCTTTGATAAAACAGCGATGTCTTGCGACAAGCCGCTCTGCGTCTACGCCGAAACGCCTTGCATGGACTGGTGTGCTAGCAGCCGGTTTGATTATGCTGCCAAGTATTTTTGGGGTTACGCCTGCCTTGGCACAAAAAGCAGAGCGTGATTCTCTAAGTTATGGCGAGTTAATTAAGAAAGCAAAGCAGGGAGAAATCAAAAGAGTAGAGCTAGATGAAACCGAGCAAATAGCAAAGGTATATCTACAAGATCAAAAGCCAGATAAACCGCCGCTGCAAGTCAGACTTTTGACGCAAAACACAGAGTTAATTAATATTCTCAAAGAAAAGAATGTTGAGTTTGGTGAAGTTTCCTCTGCTAACAGTAGAGCCGCTGTGAGTTTATTAATTAATCTCATGTGGATTTTGCCGTTGGTGGCTTTAATGCTATTGTTCCTCCGCCGTTCTACCAATGCCTCTAGCCAAGCGATGAACTTCGGCAAATCTAGAGCGCGTTTTCAAATGGAAGCAAAAACTGGGGTGAAATTTGAGGATGTCGCAGGGGTTGAAGAAGCTAAAGAAGAATTGCAAGAAGTTGTCACTTTCCTCAAACAACCAGAAAGATTTACCGCAGTAGGCGCACGTATTCCCAAAGGAGTATTGTTAATTGGCCCTCCTGGTACAGGTAAAACTTTACTGGCAAAAGCAATCGCTGGGGAAGCTGGTGTCCCGTTCTTCAGTATTTCTGGTTCGGAATTTGTTGAAATGTTTGTGGGTGTGGGTGCGTCCCGCGTGCGTGACTTGTTCAAGAAAGCCAAAGACAATGCTCCTTGTCTGATATTTATCGATGAAATCGATGCTGTGGGCCGGCAACGGGGTGCTGGTATCGGTGGCGGTAACGATGAGCGCGAACAAACTCTCAACCAATTGCTTACCGAAATGGATGGGTTTGAAGGTAACACTGGTATCATTATTATCGCTGCAACCAACCGCCCAGATGTGCTGGATGCCGCACTGTTACGTCCAGGACGCTTTGATAGACAAGTGATTGTGGATGCACCAGATTTAAAAGGACGACTGGAAATTTTGCAAGTCCACGCGCGTAATAAGAAAATTGATCCTAGTGTATCATTGGATGCGATCGCTCGCCGCACTCCTGGTTTTACAGGCGCAGATTTAGCTAACTTACTCAACGAAGCTGCCATTCTCACTGCCAGACGGCGAAAAGAAGCCATCACCATTCTCGAAATTGATGATGCTGTAGATAGGGTAGTAGCGGGTATGGAAGGTACTGCCTTGGTAGACAGCAAGAGCAAGCGTTTAATTGCCTATCATGAAGTTGGACATGCCTTAGTAGGTACTTTGCTCAAAGACCATGAACTCGTGCAGAAAGTCACACTCATCCCACGGGGACAAGCACTAGGTTTAACTTGGTTTACTCCCAATGAAGAACAAGGATTAATATCTCGTTCTCAATTGAAAGCCAGAATTACTGCAACTTTGGGTGGTCGCGCCGCCGAAGAAATTGTTTTTGGCAAAGCAGAAGTAACAACAGGTGCAGGAGATGACCTACAAAAAGTGACAAGCATGGCGCGGCAAATGGTGACGCGCTTCGGAATGTCTGAATTAGGCCCACTGTCCCTAGAAAATCAAAGTGGAGAAGTATTTTTAGGACGTGACTGGATGACTAAATCAGAATATTCTGAGGAGATTGCTGCTAAAATCGATTCCCAAGTACGGGACATTATTAGCCATTGCTACCGAACCGCGAAAGAACTGTTGCAAGAAAATCGTATAGTTCTAGAGCGCTTAGTAGACTTGCTATCAGACCAAGAGACAATTGAGGGCGAACTATTCCGTAAAATTGTTACTGAACACGCCCAAGTAGCTGATGAAAAATTGGTTGTATCTCATTCAACGCTAACTCAAGTCAACCCGTAATCAAAGGACGCGGTGAGTAGGTAGGTAAAGACAGAATTCAGATTCTACCTTCTGCTTTCATGAATTTTGTACTCTTGTGGGTAAAGGAAAAAGGTTTTTTCTTATTCCTTTCCCCCTTACCCTTTTCCCAGCTTCTGCAAGAAGTTCAAATAAAGAAACATCTCAACTCAGACGCGCTAAAACGTAGTCACGAGTACGGGAATCAAGAGCATTAGTCACAATTTTATGCGTAGAACCAAATTCAACCAGCCGCCCAACACGGTTTTCATTGTTACAAAAGAAAGCTGTGAAATCAGATAGGCGGGTTACTTGCTGCATGTTGTGAGTGACAATCACAATTGTCAACTCAGAACGCAAATTATGGATTAAATTCTCAATTTTCATACTAGCAATGGGATCAAGACCCGAACAAGGCTCATCCATCAGGAGAACTTTCGGTTTCACTGCTAAAGTACGAGCAATACACAGTCTTTGTTGCTGACCCCCAGAAAGCTCTAAAGCAGATTTGTGTAGCTTACTTTTGACTTCATCCCAAAGTTCGGCAGCTTTAATGGCAGACTCAACAATCTCATCTAGTTCTACTTTTGGACGCCACCCGACTATTTTTACTCCATAGGCAACGTTATCATAAACGCTCATGGGAAAAAGATTCGGCTTAGGAAAAACCATACTAACTTGGCGACGTAACCGATTTAAGTTAATGCGACGCTCATAAATATTTTGACCAAAAAACTCTACTCTACCCTCAACCCGCACTTCTTTTTCTAGTTCAATCATCCGATTGAGCGATTTAATAAAAGTAGATTTGCCACAACCACTAGAACCAATAATTGCCGTGACTTGGTTCTGGTTGATATCCATCGATACGCCTTCAAATATCTTTTGAGCATCGTAGTACAAGCTCAGATTTTTAACTCTGATGGCTGGAATTAATTTACTCATATTTATAATACGTATGATGCATTTACTGAGTAACGCAGTATAAGTTTAGCAGTACTGCGACACTATGTTACTCCGAAAAAGCATAATTTTATATAGATTATTCGTGTATACAGCAGGTAGGCTGTTAGTATATGCACGTATGTTTTACTGTTAAATATTTAACTTTTAAAGTTGATTTATCAAGTAAATATTAAGTTTTCACGCAGAAGTTTAATACACAAATTTGCCTTACACTTCACCCAAAACGCCCAGAAACGTAATCCCGGGTGCGAGAATCGAGGGGGTTGTTAAATATTTGCTCTGTAACACCAAATTCCACCATGTTGCCAATACGACTTTCATCTGTGCTAAAAAAAGCCGTTAAATCAGAGACACGAGCAGCCTGCTGCATGTTGTGAGTGACAATTACAATAGTCAAATCAGAACGCAAAACATGAAGCAGTTCTTCAACTTTCATTGTGGCAATGGGGTCAAGAGCTGAGCAAGGTTCATCCATGAGAAGAACTTTTGGTTTAACTGCTAAAGCACGCGCAATACACAGTCTTTGTTGTTGACCTCCAGAAAGCATTAATGCTGATTTATTCAGCTTATCTTTTACTTCATCCCAAAGTGCTGCATCTTTGAGAGCAGATTCGACAATTCCATCTAATTCTGCTTTGGGATGTCTGTTGGCTATTCTCGCACCGTAGGCAACATTTTCGTAAATACTTATAGGAAAAGGATTCGGTTTTTGGAATACCATACCGATTTGGCGACGTAAGCGATTGATATTAATTCGAGGGTCATAAATATTTTGTCCAAAAAATTCTACGTGTCCTTCAACTTTTACAGTTCCTTCTAATTCACTAATGCGGTTAAGAGTTTTAATAAATGTGGATTTACCACAACCACTAGGGCCAATGATGGCCGTAACTTGGTTTTGATAAATATCCATTGTCACCCCTTCAACCACTTTTGAGGTGCCATAATAAAAGTTTAAGTTTTGCACTTTAATAGCTGGAGTTAAATTACTCATACTAACTAAATATGTATAATAAAAACTAAATTTTTACTTTATTCTTCTTTGTTGAATAACTAAGCGAGAGACTAAACTGACACACAAAATTAGACAAAGTAAGACTATAGAAGTAGTCCATACCAATTGGTTTACTTGTGGGTCGGGGTCGTTATAGAGGTTGAAAATTAGCACAGGTAAAGAAGCTGTTGGATTAAGTAATCCTGCTGACCAATCTAAACTAAATAGGGCTGTAAAAATTAGAGGTGCAGTTTCACCAGCAGCACGGGCTATGGCTAACAAAGCACCTGTAGTAATTCCAGGGAGGGCAGCAGTAAAAACGATACGGAAAGTAGTTTGCAGTCGAGTTCCCCCTAAAGCAGCAGAAGCAAGGCGTTGAGATGTAGGAACAAGTTTTAAGGATTCTTCTGTTGTCAGTATAATAACAGGTAACATAATTACACTTAAAGCAAAACCCCCAGCGATCGCACTAAATCCCTTCGTCGCCAAAACGATTATACCGTAAGCGAATATACCGACAATAATCGAGGGAACACCTGTAAGAATATTAATAATGAAGCGAACTAGGTGAGTAGTTGAATTAGTTTGACTAAATTCTGATAGGAAGATTCCCGTCATGATCCCTGTGGGAATGCTTAAGAGCGCACCGATAGACACCATGGTTATGGTACCTAAAATAGCATTGCCAAAACCTTGGTCAATTACTGCTTTAATAAATATATCTGGTTTAATTCCAGTTATTCCTCGTGCGAGAATTTCCCATAAAATTGACAATAAAGGCACGAGTGCTAAAACTGTAAAAATAAACGCGATCGCATTCATTGCATAGGTAAAAAACAGTCGTCTGATAGTTAAAGGACTGTATAGTTCTGCTACTAGAGATTCATCTACTGCCGATTTTGAATAATCATTCATAATAGGTTGAGATTTTAAATTCTAATGATTTTTTCTGCCGATCCATTGCACTACTAGTAATGCAATCATATTCACAATTAAAGTTAGCCCAAATAAAATTAATCCCAGATAGCAGAGAGCGCCAATATGTAATCCCGGTTCAGCTTCTGCAAATTCGTTAGCCAATATAGAGGGAATTGTATAGGCTGGATCGAGTAAAGATGCGCTAATTTGTGAAGAGTTACCAATCACCATAGTCACAGCCATTGTTTCGCCTAAAGCACGCCCTAGAGCTAACATTGCCGCACTGATAATTCCAGAAAATCCAGTTGGCAGTAATACTCGAAAAATTGTTTCCCAGCGTGTACCACCTAAAGCCATAGATGCACTACGTAACTCTTTAGGGATGACCAGCAATATATCACGAGTAATTGCTGACATGATTGGCAAAATCATGATGGCTAGAATAATTCCAGCCGTCAACATATTTGTTCCAGAAGGGTCTTGTGTATTAAATAATGGTATCCATTTAAAAATATTAGATAACAATTTTTGTAAAGGTTCTAAGAACGGTATGAAAACAAAAATACCCCACAAACCAATAATGACACTTGGAATAGCTGCAATTAATTCCACAACGAATGCTAAAGTTGTTCGTAATGGCGAAGGTAAGAAATTTTCGCTTGTTACCAAAGCTACTGCTATACCTATTGGCACAGCAAATAAAAGAGCGATCGCACTACTTACTAAAGTTCCATAAATATAAGGTAATGCGCCAAATATCTGATTACCTGTATCCCAATCTTGGCTCCACAAAAAACCTAGTCCAAATTGCATCAAAGCTGGTCGGGCTTCTTGAAAAATCACCCAACTCATCACAAATAATACCGCCACAGAAATCACAGAAAAAATATAAACTAGCCCTGTAAAGCCTTGATTAAACCATAAGTCTTTAGCATCACTAGCCATTAAGTCAAAATTTTTATTATTTAAATTTGTCTGATTCGATGAGTTATTATCCGGTACCTTTGATGTTGCCATTATCAATTAAGAAAATAAACTATAGGAATCTGAATTGATTCATGAAATTATTTACATGTACAGGGAGTAGGGAAAAGTTTCTTACCCCACTCCCCATTTTCAAAACAGTAGGGTGAACTATTGATTCACCCTACTAAAAGAAAAAATTAATGGGATAAAAAACTATGGTTTGACATTGCTATTAACCGTCTGAAGTACTCGATTTACCACATTAGATGGAATTCTAGTGTAGTTTAAATCGTCATTATACTGTTGACCATCCTTTAATACCCAATTAACCCATTTTTTAACAGCATCAGCTTTAGAAGAATTAGCATATTGCTTGTAGACCATCATCCAAGTTAAACCAACAATCGGATAACCTTGTCCTGGGTCTCCCACAAAAACGCGGAAGTTCTCTGGAAAAGTCACATTTGATAAAGCTTCATTTGCAGTTTGTAAGGAAGGAGCAACAAACTCTCCTCGCTTATTCTGTACCAGTGCTGATTTTAGTTTGTTTTTGACAGCGTAGGCATATTCAACATAACCAATAGAGCCAGAAGTACGAGCTACTAAAGAAGCTACACCAGGGTTGCCTTTGCCTTTAAGTACGTTTGGTAGATTCCAACTTGGAGCAGTGTTAGCTCCTACTCTCCCTTTGAAATAACCACTTATAGCACTCAAATGGTTTGTAAAAATAAAAGTTGTACCACTACTGTCGGCACGAACAGCAAATTTAATTGGTTGATTTGGTAGGTTGACACCAGGGTTATCCGCTTTAATTTTGGCATCACTCCAGTTGGTAATTTGACCCGAAAAAATTGCTGGTAGAGTAGACCGAGACAATTTCAGATTATTAACACCTGAAAGATTGTAAACGACAGAAACAGCACCACCTGCTGTTGGTACTAAAATGACACCATTCTTGACTTTGGCAATTTCTTCATCTTTCATTGCTGCATCACTGCCCCCAAAGTCAACAGTTCCAGCAATAACTTGACGAATACCGCCACCGCTACCAATTCCTTGGTAGTTGATTTTCAAGTCTGGATGTTGTTTTCTCACTTCACGAGCATATTTTTCATAAAGTGGAGCGGGAAAAGTAGCTCCTGCACCATTAAGAGTTTGAGCTTGGGCGATCGCGCCAAAAACTGGACTTAGTGCCACACTAGCTGTCACAATTGAAG
Source organism: Desmonostoc vinosum HA7617-LM4 (assembly GCA_019359515.1). GTDB lineage: Bacteria > Cyanobacteriota > Cyanobacteriia > Cyanobacteriales > Nostocaceae > Desmonostoc > Desmonostoc vinosum. Next base: position 149,126 of record JAHHHC010000002.1, read on the forward strand.
TAGTAACTACACGATTCAAGATGGTAGTCGAAAAAATCATATTGCCTCGTATTAAAGAAATATTTTTCCTGGCGTATTGACTGCTTTATGTAAGCTACATTCTTTATAGTTGAAAACAATTTAACAACTGATAAATAAATAGTTAACAAGTGATTAAGATTTCGTTTGTACACAAGCTTAATCTATATTAGATATAGATAAGTTCATATATTTTTGTTTCCAAAACATATGGAATTATAAATTTATTTTTTTGCAAATATAAAAATTTTATTAGCTATTCTTAATCGTAAAAATAATAATTGTTTTTATACCAATTCTGTATGAAGATGCGCTAAATTATCTTAGATTTAGCACAATCAATTAAAAACGTACCGCACGCGTAGCTTGCTTAAGGGTATGATTTTGCTATGAAAAACTTACCCTTGAAAGCCTCAGTGACTGGGAGGCAGGGGGAGAAAAATTCCCCATACTTTTCCTGTCACAGACGCTACGCGTAGCTTGCTATTGCGTAGGGGTACGATTTTGCTCAGTACAAGTTCCCCATTCCCCTAATCCCCACTGGGCTTCGCTAACGTGGGGCCCCCGAGTTTCCCATTCCCATTGCAAGCGACAAATGACTAATAATATAAGAAGGCACTTCACACTTCTTTAAAGATTCAACTTTACTAGAACAATGGCAAGAGATCTACGGGGATTCATCAAAATTCTGGAACAAAAGGGTCAATTACGGCGAATTTCAGCTTTAGTTGACCCAGATTTAGAAATAGCGGAGATTTCTAACCGGATGCTGCAAAAAGGTGGGCCAGGGTTGTTATTTGAAAACGTCAAAGGCGCTTCTTTCCCCGTAGCGGTGAATTTGATGGGAACCGTGGAAAGGATATGCTGGGCAATGAATATGCAGCATCCAGAAGAGTTAGAAACTTTAGGTAAGAAGTTGTCGATGTTGCAACAGCCAAAACCGCCGAAAAAGATTTCCCAAGCAATAGATTTTGGAAAAGTGCTGTTTGATGTCGTCAAGGCAAAACCAGGACGTGACTTTTTTCCTGCTTGTCAGCAAGTGGTAATCCAAGGCGATGATTTGGATTTGAATAAGTTACCTTTGATACGCCCATATCCTGGTGATGCAGGTAAGATTATCACGCTAGGATTAGTAATTACAAAGGATTGTGAAACAGGAACACCAAATGTAGGCGTGTATCGTTTACAACTGCAATCCCAAAATACGATGACAGTCCACTGGTTATCAGTGCGTGGTGGGGCTAGACATTTGCGAAAAGCTGCCGAACGTGGGAAGAAATTAGAAGTAGCGATCGCTCTTGGTGTTGATCCGCTAATTATCATGGCAGCGGCTACGCCCATACCTGTAGATTTATCAGAATGGCTATTTGCTGGGCTTTATGGTGGTTCGGGTGTGCAACTGGCAAAATGCAAAACCGTAGATTTGGAAGTACCTGCAGATGCAGAATTTGTTTTGGAAGGGACAATTACACCAGGGGAAGTTTTACCAGATGGGCCTTTTGGCGATCATATGGGTTACTACGGAGGTGCAGAGGATTCACCCTTAATCCGCTTCCAATGCATGACACACCGTAAAAATCCGATTTATTTGACCACATTTAGTGGACGCCCACCCAAAGAAGAGGCGATGATGGCGATCGCACTCAATCGCATCTATACCCCTATTCTGCGGCAACAGGTATCAGAAATTGTCGATTTCTTCTTGCCAATGGAAGCTTTAAGTTACAAAGCAGCAATTATTTCCATTGATAAAGCGTATCCAGGACAAGCACGACGGGCAGCTTTGGCCTTTTGGAGTGCCTTGCCTCAATTTACTTACACCAAATTTGTGATTGTCGTAGATAAAGACATAAATATTCGCGATCCGCGTCAAGTAGTGTGGGCAATTAGTTCCAAAGTTGACCCTGTGCGAGATGTATTTATTTTGCCAAATACACCCTTTGATACTCTAGATTTCGCTAGTGAGAAAATTGGTTTAGGTGGACGCATGGGAATTGATGCAACGACAAAGATTCCGCCAGAAACTGAACATGAATGGGGTGCGACCTTAGAATCAGATCCAGATGTAGCAGAGATGGTAGAAAGACGATGGACAGAGTATGGCTTAGCAGATTTGCGCTTAGGAGAAGTTGACCCAAATTTGTTTGGCTACGATATGAAATAGAAAAAAATAAATTAGTCCAACAAGCTAAAGCCTGTTGAGCTAATAATAAAAATTTGGAGAAAATATGAAAAAATTTACATCACAGCTAGTAATGGGATTAGCACTCAGTTTTACTAGTGTGATTGTTAATAGTACTATGACTAATCAATTGGTTTTAGCAAAACCAACCAATCTACACAAGTGCGATATTTTTGCTTATGTCACCGATACAGATCCGCAAGGTATAAATGTACGGAAAGCTGCGGGCACTAGGAATAGAATTGTCGGGAAAATACCCATTAATGAAACAGTTAAAATTATCGCTATTGCTGGAAATTGGGTACAGATTACCAATGCTAGCGACGGGTTTCAAGGAACGGGATGGGTATTTGTCAAAAATTTAGGTATATCAACAAAAGGGTATGCTACTAATGGCGTAGATATTTACACAAATGCTAATCTGCAAAGCCGAAAAATCATTAGAGTTCCTGCTAGTTTGAATATCAAATTATTAGGTTGTAAAGGAGATTGGGCAAAGGTAGAATATAAAGGATTGAAGGGTTGGTTAGCAAAAGAAGATCAGTGTGGTGCAGCTCTTACTAGTTGTTCTTAGTTTGATGGTAATACAGTTTTTTAGCACTAAAATTCTCTAACTACGAACTGTTTTTATATTTATCCTTAAAAACTATAACTAGGTAATCCAGTGATATCAATCTCAAGAGAAAACTCGACCTTGCGCTCCAATAGCAAGCGTTCGCGAATCTCCTGCTCAATTAATTCTCTTTCGAGCTTTGTAATGCCACTATTAAACGCTCAACATTCCCTGATTCCTGCTAATTGATGAATTTGTTGAGTGTACCAGATAATTTCAAGCATTCCCTGATCCATGTCCGTATTTGATGTTAGCTGTGGCTGTAGATTAATATTTTCAGTTCGACTGGTTAAAAGTTGCATTGGAAGATCTGGTGCAACTGCTAAAGGTCTTGCCAAACCAATCACATCCACACTGTCCTCAGAAATTGCTTGTACCATAGCATTAACTGAGCGAAAGCCCCCAGTCAACATAATTGGAATAGAAACAATTGAGCGCACGAGGCGAACATATTCTAGAAAATAAGCTTCTCGTTGCCTTGTACTTTCTTTTTGAGGAATTTTTACCTGACCCATCATTGCCAATTTTTCGTAAGTTCCACCAGATATTTCAACTAAATCAACACCAACTTGTTCTAAAGCCTGAACAACATTAATAGACTCTTCTTCCGTAAAACCACCTCGTTGAAAATCAGCAGAATTGAGTTTGACACTAATCGGAAAATCTCGACCAAGACAGCTACGTATCCCTTGATACACCTCTAACAAGAAACGCATACGTTTTTCTGGCGTTCCTCCCCATTTATCAGTACGTAAATTAGAAACAGGAGATAAAAACTGGCTAATCAAATAGCCATGAGCTGCATGAATTTGTATGCCAGTAAAACCAACTTTTTTGGCTACTGTTGCTGTATAAATGTGACGCTCAATTAATTGTTCAATCTCGGCTGGAGTCAATGCTCTAGGATGAGCAAATTCTTGAGCGGGCAGTTGTAAGGGAACTGAAGATGGTGCCACAGGTTGAGATGATAAATATTTTGGTGATTGCCGTCCTGGATGGTTAATCTGCATCCATACATGACCTCCTTTTGTTTTGCTTGCATTTGCCCATTGTTCTAGTAATACTAAATGTTGTTCATCCTCAATTACAATGTCATTTGGTAAAACTAGTGCTGAACTATCAATCATTACATTGCCTGTAATTAATAATCCTGCACCTCCTAATGCCCATCGTTTATACAAGCTAACTATTTCTGGTGTTGGAGCATTATTACTATCACCTAATTGCTCATTCATTGCAGCTTTAGCTATGCGATTTGGTAACTGCGCCCCACACAATAGTTTTAACGGCTGGTTGAGAATTGCTACTTTGTTTGTCATAGGTTTAACTGACATTAATTACCATTATTATCGAAATTTTCTAATTTTTGTTGAGGGAGAGATACGAGCCAAAAGATTTGTTCTTGATTACAAAGCTTGTAAAATCTCCTCATCTACAGAAAAATCAACCTCTGCTTTGTCATTTCCAGCCGCGAGATAATCATTTTCAAAGGAATCAGTTAGCCCAGAAATTAAGTCATACTCAGGTTGCCAATTTAATTGAGTCACCGCTTTATTCACCGCAGCAAAGAAATGCTGTACCCGCATGGGAAAAGCTTTACGTTTGCCAAAATCAAACTTTTTCGGGTCGTAATGGACAATATTTACAGCATCGGCTGATTTACCCGCAGCTACAGCACAAGCACGGGCTAAACCATCAAAAGTCACAAAGCGATCGCCAGAAATATTATAAATTTGCTTTAGAGCTTGTTCATTGCCCAAAACTTGAGACATTGCCTTGGCTAAATCCTTGACATGTCCTAGTTGGGTAATGTGTAATCCATTACCAGGAATTGGAACTGGACGATCGCGTACAATTCTGTCAAAAAACCAGCTTTCTAACTCGTTATAATTACGTGGCCCGTAGATGTAAGTAGGACGAATGGAGGTAAAAGGTAATTCCTGTTGTCTTAGGTAAGCTTCTGTTTCATGCTTACCTTGATGACGGCTTTTTGGATCGACCTTATCGCCTTCTACATGAGGCAATTGATCAGATTTCAGGTATACTCCAGCAGAACTCATATACACAAAATGCTGTATTTTACCTTGAAAAATTTCTGCCAGCGGTTGAGTATCTGTTAGTTCTCGTCCATTATTGTCAAAAATAGCATCAAACTCTTCTTGTGCTAACTTTTCTTTTAATTGAGTAGCATCGGTGCGATCGCCTGTAATTTGTCCTACTCCCGGTAAATCAGGTACTGGACGATTACCACGATTAAACAATACTACCTCATGCCCCTGTTCCACTAGTAGTTGTGTCAGGTAAACACCAATGAATCGAGTGCCGCCCATAATCAGAATTCGCATAAATTCCCAATTCCTATTTCAATTGTTGAGGGATTAGGGGCTGGGAATGAGGGAGAAATTTTCCCCGCATCCTCTTGCCCAATCCCCAATCTGAGGTTATCAGGTTACAGTATCCCTCTGGAACCTCTTATGGGAAATTACGTCTTAGATTTAACCTGGGGCGCTTCCCATTCCACAAAGGGAAACTTTTCAGTTAACCTCATAATTTACCCAAGTGTTTTTCATCCATTCAAGTTAGCTGTGCCCTTGAAATATGCTTTAGTTCATGAGTGGCTAACACCTAAAGCCACTGGCGGATCAGAACTCGTTGTCAGGGAAATTTTGAATCATGTTGATGCTGATTTATATGCCCTCATTGATTTTGAATCCAGCAATCCCGAAAGTTATCTATACAAGCGTCAAATTGGCAGAACGTTTCTCCAGTACTTACCCTCTGCACGCAATGGTGTACAGAAATATTTGCCGTTATTGCCATTGGCAATTGAACAGCTAGATTTACGCCACTATGACGTAATTCTCTCTTCATCTCACGCCGTTGCCAAAGGAGTTTTGACTACTCCAACTCAGTTGCATATTTGCTACTGTCACAGTCCTATGCGCTATGCTTGGGACTTAACTTTTGACTATTTGCACCACAGCAAGCTGGGTAGTGGTTTAGCTGGTTGGGTAACGCGATATATATTGCATCGTTTGCGTCAATGGGATGTATTGAGTGCAAATCGCGTTGATTACTTTATTGCTAACTCTGAGCATACAGCGCGTCGAATTTGGCGTTGCTATCGACGAGAAGCAACAGTCATTTACCCACCAGTAAACATTGCAGAGTTTCCATTTTCTCCTCAAAAAGAGGATTTTTACCTGACAGTTTCGCGGCTAGTAAGTTATAAGCAAGTAACTTTGATTGTGAAAGCTTTTAACCAACTCAAACGACCATTAGTAGTCATTGGTACAGGAGACGAAATGACAAAGATTCGCAAGATAGCTAACTCTAATATTCAGATATTAGGATGGCAACCAGATGATGTTGTAAAAAAATATATGGCTAAAGCAAAAGCCTTTGTTTATGCAGCCTGTGAAGATTTTGGTATTGCCTTGGTAGAAGCACAAGCTTGTGGCACTCCGGTAATAGCCTACGGTGCAGGAGGGGCGTTAGAGACTGTGCGAGATGTTCGCTCTTGTGTTGAGACAGGAACTGGAATATTTTTTCCAGAACAAACAGAGGCAGCCTTAATCGCAGCAGTAGAAAAGTTTGAAATGTATGAAGTTTCAATGAATCCTGAGTATCTGCGATCGCACGCTGTCCAGTTCTCGCCACAAATCTTTGCAGATCGTTACCGGGAATTTTTAAATCAATGCCAGCAAAAAAGCCCTTTTTTGGTGTCATGATCTAAATTTATTTGCTTATTTTATATGCTTTTGGTAATTTTCCCCCAGAAGCACCTCCTTTTGGCTTTAAGATTGGGACTATGTGTGGTGTGGATTGTTAAGGAGTATGATGACTGCCCAGAGCTCACTCCTCTCCGGCAAGCGAGGCATACGGCAAGACGCTAAAGCGTCTACGCGTACTTTCTTAAAACGTGGTCAACAGACAAAGATGCCTAAGGTGAAACCCAAAGGTTTGCCTTTTCAAGGTTTGAACGGAGAGTTTGCCAAGCGACTGTTCGATATTGTATTTTCACTGTCGGTATTAATCTTGTTTTTCCCGGTCTACTTGATCTTGTCCTTGCTGATTGCTTTCAGTTCGGAAGGCCCGATTTTTTACGTCCAAGAACGAGTTGGTAAAAACTACAAACGCTTTAATTGTATTAAATTCCGTACAATGGTTAGCAATGCCGACGAAGTTCTCGTGCAAATGATGGAAACATCTCCTCAATTGCGGCAAGAATTTGAAACCAGCTTTAAGCTCAAGCAAGACCCCAGAATCACTAAAATTGGTCGATTTCTGCGAATTACCAGTTTGGACGAATTTCCTCAGTTCTGGAATGTTTTAAAAGGGGATATGAGTGTGGTCGGCCCTAGACCCCTTGTAGAGGAAGAACTACCGAAATATGGTTGTTATATCGATGAGATTTTAACAATCCGTCCAGGCATAACAGGACTGTGGCAAGTGTCTGGACGTAACGATATTCCGTACCCCCGGAGAGTCCAAATAGACCTGCATTATGTTAAATTCAGAAACTTTTGGCTCGATTTATGGATCATCCTGAAAACTATTGATGTGGTAGTTATGCCCAAAAATAACGGAGCATACTGAAATGAGTCATTAGTCCTTGATCAATGAGTCATTAGTACCGGGAACTAATGACTCATGGCTTTAATGAAAGGGAATAGGTGAGCCACCCCCGTGGGCATGGGAGTGGCGTGGTTTCCCCCATGGGCGACTGCACGATCTTCATGCAGCGTCTCCCCTTGGGGAAGGAGCGTCACCCGTTAGCGCAGCGTCTTTGACAGGAGAATGGGAATAGGCAAAGACTAGGCACCCACAAGGGGCGGGGTTTTGTTAGCACCTGTCTGTTTAAGCAAGCCACGCGGTAGCGTCTTGTAGAGAAGCCTTCCCGCAGGTTATCTTGATTTTTTGATAAATCCTATATAGGGCATGAAAATCCTCTTCTAAGTGCCCCTAGCCCCTATTTTCGCGTTGATTTATTCAGCCTTCACAAACAACAAAACTATATGAAGTTTCAGCAAATTTTAAAAACATGATCAATAGTTACTTAAGTATCTTGATTTAACCTAGATAAAGGTTACTTGTTAAATTATTTTTAATTAAGTATATTTATTGACGGTAAACTTATCATATCAATTAATACTCGTAGTTTTCTCATTATGCAATTTAGTAATTAGCTGCTAAGTTGTATCAGATTGTATGTAAATTTTTCATCAAAGATAATCGAGGGATCTATTGGGCATGACGCAACAAAAGCGAGCGCTGATTACTGGTATTACTGGTCAAGATGGTTCATATCTAAGTGAATTTTTACTAGAGCAAGGTTATGAAGTTCATGGTATTATTCGCCGTACTTCTACCTTCAACACAGACCGCATCGATCACATCTACGAAGACCCCCACAAGGATGGAGTGCGGTTACTTCTTCACTATGGCGACCTGACAGACGGTACTACACTGCGCCGCATTTTAGAAGAAGTCCAGCCAACAGAAATTTATAACCTGGGCGCTCAATCCCATGTGAGGGTGAGCTTTGATTCACCAGAATACACGGTAGATGCAGTAGGAATGGGAACACTACGTCTGTTGGAGGCAATTCGCGACTACCAACGACGCACCGGCATTGAGGTACGGTTTTACCAAGCCGGGTCTTCGGAAATGTACGGGTTAGTACAAGCAGTACCCCAAAGCGAGACAACGCCATTTTATCCTCGTAGCCCCTATGCTTGTGCTAAAGTTTACGCCCACTGGCAAACAATTAATTATCGTGAATCTTACAAAATGTTTGCTTGCAATGGCATACTTTTTAACCATGAATCACCCCGCCGTGGTGAAACTTTTGTAACCCGTAAAATTACTAGAGCGGTCGCCCGTATTGTTGCTGGTAAACAGAAAAATATTTATATGGGCAACCTTGACGCTAAACGCGATTGGGGTTACGCCAAAGATTATGTCCGGGCCATGTGGTTAATGTTGCAGCAAGACCAGCCAGATGATTACGTAATTGCCACTGGTGAAACCCACTCAGTAAGAGAATTTTTAGAACTAGCGTTTAGTTATGTAAATCTCAACTGGCAAGATTACGTGGAGTTTGATGAGCGTTATCTGCGTCCGGCTGAAGTAGATTTGTTGATTGGTGATTCTACTAAGGCACAGCAAAAATTAGGCTGGAAGCCTTCTGTAACTTTCAAAGAACTTGTAGCCTTAATGGTAGAAGCTGACTTACAAGCATTGGGTTGTACTTCTCCCAATGGAAATAGTTCGCACACAGCGCATGATATTGCTACTATTCGTCAAGAATTGGGAGCTCTCCACTTCTGATTCCAACCTCTGAGGATAAAAATATGACTGCCTTAGAACTAAAAAACAAACGGATTCTCGTTACTGGTGGGGCTGGGTTTTTGGGCCGTCAGGTAATAGTTCAGCTGTGCAGAGCCGGAGCTGAGAGTGAGAAAATAACTGTACCGCGATCGCGTGAGTGTGACATCCGTGTTTGGGAAAATTGCCAACGTGCAGTAGACCAACAAGATATCATTATCCACCTAGCTGCTCATGTTGGTGGTATTGGTCTTAATCGCGAAAAACCCGCAGAGCTGTTCTACGATAACTTGATCATGGGAACCCAGCTAATTCATGCTGCCTATCAAGCTGGAGTAGAAAAATTTGTCTGTGTAGGTACAATTTGTGCTTATCCCAAATTTACCCCAGTGCCGTTCAAGGAGGATGACCTGTGGAACGGCTACCCAGAAGAAACCAACGCCCCCTACGGAATTGCTAAAAAAGCGCTTTTAGTCCAACTGCAATCTTATCGGCAGCAGTATGGCTTTAACGGCATCTACCTACTACCAGTGAATTTATACGGGCCCGAAGATAACTTTGACCCCAGAAGTTCTCATGTAATTCCGGCGTTAATTCGCAAAGTTCACGAAGCCCAAATTCAGGGAGAAAAACAACTACCTGTGTGGGGAGATGGCAGTCCTACCCGCGAGTTTTTGTATTCAGAAGATGCGGCGCGGGGAATTGTGATGGGCACTCAATTCTACAATGACTCAGAACCAGTAAATTTAGGCACTGGCTATGAAATCTCTATTCGTGATTTGATTACTCTAATTTGCGAACTGATGGAATTTGATGGTGAAATAGTTTGGCAAACTGACAAACCCAACGGTCAACCCCGCCGCTGTTTAGACACTGAACGAGCAAAGCAAGCCTTTAATTTCACAGCTCAAGTAAGCTTTGAGCAAGGGTTAAAGAATACGATTGAGTGGTATCGTCAAAACGCTGCTTAGTTGTACGGTGGGCATCTAGCCCACCTAAATTTTTATCTCAAATATTGAAGCGTCAAAGGCAATGTTTAACTTTAAAAAAATATCAGATTTGTGGTTGACAGCCCATTCAATATTCCAATCAGTAAATCCAAGACTGCGGTAAAGTTTTGATGCTATCTCGTTACCTCGTTGGTAACTCGTCGCAATTAATTCAACTTCTGGGTAAAGTTTGAGACGCCGAACCACTTCAAGTATTGTTGCGCGTCCATAACCTTTTCGTTGATATTTGTGATCAATCATCAGGCGGATAATAAATCCAACGCCAGCATCTATTTCATACATTGTAAAGCCAACCATCGGCGATCGCGGCTGCTCATAACCCAATACTGTGGCATCATAGATAGCTAAAGGAAAAAGATTTGGGTTAACCTTAGCTTCAGCTAATGATTTGACGTTTGATGCCACAAAACCTTTTTGAGATTCTTCCACTTCTAAACCGATACATTCATGAAAATTATCAAGCGTGACATTGCGTAAATGTATCCTAGTCAAACATTCTCCTTGGTTTAGATATCTAATTTAGAATGCAAATATAAAACTAAGTAACCAGAGTGTAGGAAATAACCTATAGCGTTGACAGTGATATGTTCAACTTGACAACAAACAGTTGCGCTTGATGAACATCAATCGTACTTGATCGCAGGTAATTCCCATCACTCTGGTGCTTTTTGGTGGTTAAGTTCCACCAAAGTGTAAAAGTAAAGGGCTTTGTAAGTATATAACGGTAGATTTGAATTCATTGTATAGCAGCACACATTTTTACTTGAGTTCTGCGAGTTTTTTCTGAGAAGATTGAAGTCATCACCTTAAATAATTTTGCCAGCTCAACCTTGCTGCACCCAACATTCCCGCACAATTACCTAGCTCTGCTGGTAATATTTGCAAACCCAAACGAGAAGTATGCAGTACTCGCCGTTCAATTTCTGCTTTCGCTGCTGGTAAGAAAAACTCAGCACTGGCGCTAACACCACCACCTATCACGATCGCTTCCGGTGTCAGCACATAAATCAAACTCGCTAAGCCAATGCCCAAATTTCTACCATACTCTTGCCAAAAAGTCAAGCTTTTGATATCACCGGCTTGAGCCAAAGCACCCAACTCAGCAGGTTCTTTACCTGTGCGGCGACGGATGGCGAATACTGAGGTGTATTGTTCCAAAGAGCCTTGATTACCGCTATTACACGCCGGGCCATTGGGATTGAAGGTAATTAAACCTAATTCTCCAGCTGCTCCTTGATGTCCAACAAACAGCTTACCATCTAGAATAATCGCACCGCCGACCCCAGTCCCCAAAGTCAACAAGATAAAATTTTGAAATCGGCGACCTGCGCCTAACCAAGCTTCTGCAACGCCTGCACAGTTAGCATCATTAGCGATCAAAGTCGGCTTACCCGTTTTAGCTTCCAACCAATCTGCCAAAGGTACATTGTGCCATCCTGCCAAGTTAATAGCAATTTGGGCAATACGCCCCGCTGCATCCGCAGGGCCGGGAGTACCAACACCGATAGCCACAGTTTGATTATCTGCGTCAACTTGTGCGATCGCATCCAGCATCACCGCCAATACCGCCTCTGGTGTTGCCGGTTGCGGAGTTGCCACAGTTAAAGATTGTAAACAAGTACCATCAGGTGTAAAACGCCCCAGCTTAATCGCTGTTCCGCCCAAATCGATGCCAACTACTTGATCCACAATGGCAATTCCAAACTTTATCTGTATAAAAACATAAATATACATGGTAGAGATGCACCATGACGCGTCTCTACACTACAATTCATCATCAAAAAAAGCTAAAGGTTTAAAACCTTGCCCGCAAGTAGCACGAAAGAATCCTGGTATTGTCAGGCAGGCTGAAACCCCATTGTAGTTACACCAATTCTCTAAAATTCGGCTACACATTCAAACTCCGAAACCCTTACTAAATAAGAGTTTCTTAATTACGCGCTTCGCAGCGGTAGCGAGGTACGAGCGTCCGAAGGAGCGTCATTACGAATTACGAATTACGAATTGGTATTACACCCCTTTGCTTAAGCAAGCTACACATTGCGTCCCGTAAGGAAGTTTAGCTAAGTTTTTCCTATTCCCTTTCATTTATGGCTATCAACAATTGTGACATTGGCTACTGGGTATGAACCGAAACGCGATCGCTCTTGCCAAGCTGTAGCTGGCGCACCTCTCAAGACACTGGCAAGAACAACCGAAAGCATGAAACCACCAGTAGCAGCAGCAATTAAAGTTAAGTTATCTTTCACACGAATCCTCTGTTATTAGTTGTTATTTGTCAGTTGCTAATGACCAATAACTAATGACTACTTTCGGATTCTATTTTCTCTTCGCAATCGAGGATTGACAAATTCATTTAACCCCTCACCAAGTAGTGATAACCCTACCACCATGATTGTCATTGCCAAGCCTGGGAAAAGTGTAGTCCACCAAATGCCGATGGGCAGTGCTTCCAAGGCTTGTTTCAAATCATGTCCCCACTCGGGCAATTCTTCGGGAAGTCCTAACCCCAAAAAGCCTAAACCACCCAATACTAAAATTGCATCGGCGGCGTTGAGGGTAAATAGTACAGGAACACTTTGAATGACGTTGAAAAACAGATATCGAGAAAGCACAGTCCAGGTAGAAGCGCCCATTGCTTGAGCTGCTTCGATGAACACTTCTGTTTTAACGCTGACAGTGTGGTTGCGAACAACACGGTAATATTGAGGGATGTAAGCAATGCTAATAGCGATCGCTGCGTTTAATATTCCTCGTCCTACCACAAACGCCAGCGTCACCGAAAGCAGCAGTCCTGGTAAGGTGTAAATGCTATCCATAATAAACAGCAATATCCTATCCAGATTGCCGCCGAGATAACCACTCAACATTCCCAGAGGTACACCGATAATCATACTCAGCGCTGTTGCCAAAATGACTACTTGCAAAGCCGCTTGAGCGCCAAACACAGTGCGAGAGAATACATCATAGCCCAAGCGGCTAGTACCAAACCAGTGTTTTGCTGACGGTGGTGTTTGAACCGGGTTAGAGAGGAATTCTTGAGGATTTTGCAGCCATCCCAAGAACTCAAATACAGGAGCGAAAAAAGCTATAAAAATGAAAAATAGGGTAATCGCTAACCCTATAAACATAAGTTGTTGAGAAAGGTAAGGATTTTTCGCAAAACGTAAAAATACTGGCAGTGGACGTTTGGTAATGGCCATGAGCGATCCATTCAGCTAGATACGCTGACCATTTTACATACTGGAGATTAGGGATTGGGAACTAAACATCATAAAAGTTTGACTGATTAGTGGCAATGAAAGAGCTATACCGTGGATAACTGTATCTACCTGTTAGAGTTAACAGAGTCAGGCTAAATTAAGGGAGGAATTATAAACGCTTACAAGAAATACATCACTATCACAGATCCAAAACAAGTGATATTATCTGATTTACCTTTTCAGGCAGGACAGCGAGTTGAAATAATTATCTTAGCTGAGGAGCATCCCAAAGCGGAAATTAGTAAAAAGCTGAGAGATTTATTTGAGGAAACACAGTTGCTACCAGAAGTACAAGATATTACAGAAGCAGAAATTGCAGCAGAAATTGCAGCTTATCGACGTGGCGAATGAAAGTTGTTATTGACACGAATGTTTTAGTTTCTGCTATTTCTGTATCTTTATTTAACAGGTTAGTTTGTGATGTAGGGGAGTGAAGATTTGGGCTAGAGTTAAAACTTATTTTCTAGTATCCACTTTCTACTCCCCAAGACAGTAGCTCCTCACTTACTAAAGATTGCTTTCAATTAACTGACGATATTCACTCTTTTGCTTGACACCTTTAACTTCTTTCACCAGATCCTTGTCTTTAAATAACTGGATTGTCGGTGTTCCTGTCACACCGGCATTTTCAGCAATTTCTCGGTCTTTATCGATGTCAATTTCGACAAAGTGAATTTTACTGTCAAATTCATCCACTACTTTATTCAGAATTGGTTTGAGGGTATGGCAAGGGCCGCAACCAGGAGAAACGTATTTTACCAAGAGTAGGCGATCGCTTTCATGGAACAACTTCCGCAAAGCATAGCCACCTTCATGGCGTGTCGCATTCAAGTTAAATCCGGCTTCTTCCTCAGCTTCAGTTTTCTTCGCGGCTGGCTGATGTGCTAATTCATTGTCTACCGTTTCTGGCTGTTGGTGGAATTCCTGAATCAAACCACTCGATGACAACCAGCGTTCAGCCAACATCGCCGCCATACAACCGGTACCCGCCGCTGTAATTGCCTGACGAAATTCATGATCTTGCACGTCACCAGCAGCAAAAACGCCTTCTACACTAGTTTCTACAGAACCATGTTTGGTGATAACATAACCGACTTCATCGAGTTCCAGTTGTCCCTCAAATAAAGAAGTATTGGGAGTGTGACCAATGGCGTAGAATAAACCCTTAGCGTGCAGTTCGCTTTCTTCCCCGGTTTTGGTATTACGAATTTTCACCCCTTCCATGTGACCATTACCGAAAATATCTACAGCTTCACTATTCCAATGCACTTGGATTTTGGGGTTATTCAAAACCCTGTCTTGCATCGCTTTAGAAGCCCGCATCTTATCGGAGCGTACTAACATATTTACCTTAGAACCATACTTGGTGAGGTAAATTGATTCTTCCGCCGCTGAGTCACCAGCACCAATCACAGCCAATTCTGCACCGTGAAAAATCGGTGTTGCACCATCGCAAATTGCACAAGCTGAGATACCCCGACTCCAAAATTCACGCTCATTAGGTAAACCCAAACGCTTAGCTGTTGCACCAGTAGCTATGATCAAGCTATGGGCTTTGACTTCCCTTTCTTCCGAACGGACAGTAAAAGGACGCTGACTTAAATCAACTGAAACCACATCCTCTGTATATAACTCAGCTCCCCAACGCTCTGCTTGCGCCTTCATCTTGTCCATCAGTTCCGGCCCGGTAATACCTTGGGGAAACCCAGGAAAATTTTCGACTTCAGTCGTTGTCATCAGTTGCCCACCAGGCAACCCCCCGGCTTGGAAACCTTCAAATACAACAGGTTTTAAGTTAGCGCGTCCCGCATATATGGCAGCTGTATAACCTGCTGGCCCAGAACCAATAATTACTACGTTTTCTACAGTCGGGTTAGTCATGACAGTTATACGAACTCATAACGACTACGTTTAATATAGCATAACTGAGAGCGATCGCAAGTTATTGAATGTGGATGTGATCGTTACGTCAGTAGACTATGTTAAAGCACTATTCTGGCGCTATCTTTAATTTCTTTATGCCGTAACATACCTGATAAAAGTTTTGAGCGATCAAATTCACCTTATTCAGGCTTTTGTTGTAGATATTGTCTAATAGTTTCAAGATCTAGTTCTAAAAATTCTGCTATTTCTTGAATACTCATACCTCTATCAATACATTTTGAAACCAATTTTAATTTTACTTCTAGTTCTGTTTCCGGCTTTGTTTTTGCTAAGATGCTCTGGTACAATCGAGTTTTTGTAAATCCGTCTAAATCTAGCATGGCTTCAATGTTTTGTTAGTAGGAGCGATCGCTACAGGTAGACTTAGAATATTAACAAATGTAAAAACCCTGCTCATTTTTGAACAGGGTTTAGTGAACTTTTTGACTAAAGTTTTGTAACTTATTTCTTAAAACATATTCATGATTGTGATGATGCTAGCGCTGGTCAACATGATCAAAGCGCCCATAACTATGGATTTACCAAATTGATTTGCATTATTCATTTTATTAAAATCCTTTAATTTTGGGTATTTATTCAAAATAACAGGGACAGTATAAATATCCATACAAACACTGTAAAACTTAAAACACTGTAAATTTTCTTAGTAAAGACTATAGTATTTGCTTCATATACTGAGTGATGATTGTTGCTATGAGTTTAGCGATCGCCGAACCAGATACTACACCTGCTTTCCGAGCGGGATATGTGTCTTGATGGAGTAAAATTAACATTAGTCAAGGTTGAAATTATTTGCACAAAAAATTATCATGACAGTCTCCACAGCGTCTACAAACCAGACAACCACTTTTGACTTAGAGCGATTAAATCAACAGTTTGAAACTGCCACTCCCAAGGAAATCTTGGCATGGTCTATAGAAAATACCCCCAGTGGATTAGTTCAAACCAGCGCCTTTAACGTGGATGACATGGTAATTACCCACATTCTTTACAGTGAACTTCAGCACCCAGTTCCCGTAATCTTTCTCGATACCTTGTACCACTTCCGCGAAAGTCTAGAACTAGTAGCCAAAGCCAAAGATATCTACAACCTAGATTTGAAAACTTACAAAACTCCAGATGTCGATACCCGCGAAGCCTTTATCGCCAAATATGGCGAAGCACTGTGGGATAAAGATATTACCCAATTCCACCAAATTACCAAAATTGAACCTCTGCAACGAGGTTTAGACGAATTAAACACCATCGCTTGGATTACCGGTCGTCGGCGCGACCAAGCTGTCACCCGTGCTAATATGCCCATATTTGAATTAGATGGCAAAGGACGGCTAAAAGTAAATCCCATCGCCACTTGGACACGCCAAGACAGTTGGGTATACGTAGCCGAACATAAAGTAATTTACAATCCTTTACACGACCAAGGTTATCCCAGTATTGGTGACGAACCTATCACAACTAAAGTAGGTGAAGGCGAAGACGAACGCGCCGGACGCTGGCGGGGAAGCAATAAAACTGAATGTGGAATTCATATTTAGTCATATGTTCAGTAGTCGTTAGTCATTTGTCATTAGTATTTAGACAAAGGACAAATGACTAACCACAAAGGACAAATATGATCAAAATCCTTCACCTTTCCGACATCCACATGGGAAGTGGTTTTTCCCACGGACGAATTAATCCCGCGACAGGATTGAATACACGATTAGAAGATTTTGTCAAGACATTATCTTTGTGTATTGACCGAGCGTTAGCAGATGCTGTAGACCTAGTGATATTTGGCGGCGATGCTTTCCCGGATGCGACACCGCCGCCTTATGTCCAAGAAGCTTTTGCCAGCCAGTTTCGTCGGCTTGTGGATGCGAAGATTCCCACAGTGTTGTTGGTAGGAAACCACGACCAACATTCTCAAGGGTTGGGAGGAGCAAGTTTATGTATTTACCGCACTTTGGGAGTCCCGGGGTTTATTGTGGGAGATACATTAACCACCCACCACATTCCAACCCGCAATGGTAAAGTGCAGGTAATTACACTACCGTGGTTGACTCGTTCAACGCTGATGACGCGCCAAGAGACAGAGAGTATGTCTCTTGCAGACGTTAGCCAAATGTTAACGGAACGCTTGCAAGTTGTCCTAGAAGCAGAAATTCGTCGTCTTGACCCCGATATACCTACTGTACTTTTAGCTCATTTGATGGCTGACAATGCTACTTTAGGAGCAGAACGTCTTTTAGCAGTGGGAAAAGGCTTTACTCTACCTCTATCTTTGCTGACGCGGCCTTGTTTTGATTATGTAGCGCTAGGACACGTCCATCGTCATCAAAACCTGAATAAAGCTAATAACCCGCCGATAATTTATCCAGGGAGTATTGAGCGAGTAGATTTTAGCGAAGAAAAAGAAGACAAAGGTTATGTGATGATAGAATTGGAGCCTGGTAGCGCTCAGTGGGAATTTTGTTCTTTACCAGTCCGGTCTTTTCGTACAATTGAGGTGGATGTATCGAAAGCAGATGAACCACAAACTGCTTTAATGAAAGCGATCGCTAAACATGACATTGAAGATTCTGTAGTACGGCTAATCTACAAACTCCGTTCTGAACAGATGGATTTAATTGATAGTGCCTCTCTACATGCTGCTTTAAAATCAGCCCATACTTATACTATTCAAGCAGAATTACTGAGTCAATTAGCTCGACCCCGCATCCCCGAATTGAGTGCGAGTAACAGCATTGACCCAATGGAAGCATTGAAAACATATTTAAATAATCGAGAAGACCTTAAAGACATAGCAACATCAATGCTAGAAGCAGCACAAAAATTGTTAGCAGATGATGTAGAAATTTGGCTAGAAGGAGCAACTTCTGATTAACATCAATAAGTACAAAAAGATATCAATAGGTTTAAAGATGAAACTCAAGCTTTTAGCTATATTATTGTTACCTACAATAGTAACATTTAATGTATTTTCATCAACTGCTATAGTGCCGATAATCAAACCTGTAATTGCTGAAAATGTCAGTAAATTTAAAACCTTTAATCTCCCGAATGAGTTTTCAGTTTCATATCCGGCGAGATGGTTTATTCAACATACAACCAACCCTCCAAATACAACTCCTAGAGAATTAGTAATTATCACCAACTTAAAACCATCAAAAATCGGTAGTGGAGAATTGCCTCCAAATTTGATTAAAACTGATATTCAAATTAATCCTGAATCTCTAGAAACTAGCATTCAGAAAGTAATCCAGAGTAGAAACGACAATCAAGACGAAAAAATCACCAAATTTGGTAAAATATTTATTGGTGGTAAAGAGGCATTTAGAGCATGGATTTCCGGCATAGAAGGTAAATCAATATTAACTCTTGTCCGTCATGGAAACAAAGAGACTGTTAGTATTATCAGCTTTTATAGTGAGCAGAATCCTGCCGCCATACCGATCATTCAGCGCCTACATAATTCCTTTCGTAGCTATCGTTAACTTCTGATCTTTGGGTGTCTTTGTATTAAACATTAAAAAAGCTTATAATTTAATGCAAAATTTCCAATTTTGTAATTAAAGATTCTTTGCGAGTTTTGCCACAAGGTTCAGCACTTTGACAATCATTAACTGATGCGATTTCATAAAAAGCGCGTACTTTCTTGTTTAAAAAAGCGTCTTGTTTTTCACAGATTTCAAACGATGCACCTACATTATGTTCCCTTCCAGTTTCATCTACTAAAGTGACGTAGCACATAATGTCACCGTTTACCATCTCTTTAACTGTGCCAGTTTTTGGTTGTTTGGTAGCAATTTTCTGAGATGTACCAGATGTAAAACTGGGAGTTTTCTGTGTAGATTGATTCTTAGGTGATTGAGTTGTGTTTATTGAAGTTTTACTTAAGATATCCGTTTGTGAACTGCTACAACTTACAATTCCAACAGAGCAAATAATTACTACAATAGTTGAAATTAATTTTTTCATGAAACTAATTAAATATTTAGTTCAGGGTGAAAAAGGATAGAAGTCATTATCAATAATCATATACTCAACCTCAAAAGAACTGCTAAAGATTCAGTGTGGGGGCAGGGAGCAGGGTAGATAATCAATTCCCCATTACCCCTAATCCCCACTCCCTCCGGGAGCGAGGGCCCCGAGTTCCCCAATTCCGTGCCAAACAATGCCAGAGGCTGTAAAAATAGTGATGCCAACTGCTTTAATTCACACCTACCAGTGAACGTCCCTAACAACATCTCTGCACAAACCCAAACTCGTAAAGCCGATCATATTCGGATCTGCTTAGAAGAGGATGTTCGATTTCATCAAACAACTAATGGGCTAGAACACTATCGTTTTACTCATTGTTGCTTACCTGAATTAGACCGCAACGATATTGATATTAGTACGACTTTCTTAGGTAAACACCTAAATGCACCTTTGTTAATCTCTTCCATGACTGGCGGTACAGCACAAGCGGGAATGATTAACCAACGTCTAGCAGAAGCCGCGCAACACTACAAAATTGCTATGGGTGTTGGTTCTCAGCGAGTTGCGGTGGAAAAACCTCAAGTAGCTGATACCTTCGCTATCCGTAAGTACGCTCCCGATGTGCTTCTATTTGCTAACTTGGGTGCTGTGCAACTTAACTATAAGTACGGCTTAGATGAATGTCTACGAATTATCGATATCCTAGAAGCTGATGCCTTAATTTTGCACCTCAACCCGTTGCAAGAGTGCATTCAACCGCGAGGTGATGTGAATTTTCGGGGATTACTTGACAAAATCGCCGTTTTATGCAGCAAATTACCAGTCCCGGTAATTGCTAAAGAAGTAGGTAATGGCATTTCCGCAGTAATGGCCCAGAAACTGATAGCCGCTGGAGTGAGGGCTATTGATGTCGCTGGTGCGGGTGGTACTTCGTGGGCAAAGGTAGAAAGCGAACGTGCAGAAAACTTCTTGCAACGCCGTTTGGGGAGGACGTTTACCGACTGGGGTTTACCCACGGCAGAGTGCATTACGAGTATTCGATCGCTAGCACCGGATGTGCCTTTAATTGCTTCGGGAGGGTTGCGTCATGGTTTGGATGCAGCAATGGCGATCGCTTTAGGTGCAGATATCGCTGGTTTCGCTATGCCTTTTCTGCAAGCAGCAGCGGTATCAGAAACAGCAGTGTCTGAACTAACTGAGGTATTAATTGCTGAAATTACTACAGTATTATTTTGTACTGGTAACGCAACCTTGTCTCAGTTCAAGCATTCTGGCAGTTTACAACGCATACAATAGTTAAGTAGACCCTAGTCATTTGTCCTTTGTCCTCTGTTACAAAGTCTGAGCGGAGGAAACATTCGCTCAGACTTTGCGCTTCGTCCTTTGTAAATGACCAATGACTAATGACTAATGACCAATGACCAATGACTCTTAACTTATGCGTAACTTTCTTAAACAAACTTTTGCTAGCTTAATTGGCAGCTTACTAGGACTGATTATTTTCTCCAGTGTGGGAACCTTTGGACTGTTATTACTGATCATAGCTGCCAGTTCTTCTAAAAATGTTGGGCCAGAAGTGAAAGACAAGTCAATGCTGGTTTTTGACTTATCAATGAAAATTACCGATGGCGAACCCAGTGCCAATGAAGTGTTTCAAAGCACATTCTCAGGTGCAGATGAGCAGAGAATGACACTCCGCAAAGTTATAGAAACTCTGGAAAAGGCACAGCGCGATCCGCGAATTGTGGGGATTTACTTAGATGCATCGCACACCACAGCAAGCAGCAATATTGGCTATGCCTCCCTCAAAGAAATTCGTCAAGCACTGGAAAAATGTCGTGCTGCTGGCAAAAAGATTATTGCTTATGGTGGCAACTGGGGTGAACGTGAATATTACCTGAGTTCAATGGCGGATACCATTGTACTTAACCCGTTGGGTCTAGTGGAAGTTAACGGTATGAGTTCACAACCAATATTCTTGGCAGGTGCATTGCAGAAATACGGTATTGGTGTACAAATTGTCAGAGTAGGGAAATTTAAAGGAGCTGTTGAAACCTTAACCCTCACAAAGCTAAGCCCAGAAAACCGCGAACAAACTCAAAAATTATTGGATGATATGTGGGGAGATTGGCGAACTACTGTAAGCACAAGTCGGAAAATTGATGCTCAAAAATTGCAGGCGATCGCCGATACTCAAGGAGTACTAGAAGCACCAAATGCTCAAACTACTGGTTTGGTGGATCAAGTCGCATATGTCGATCAAGTAGTGACTAACCTCAAGCAATTTACAGCTACTGGTAAGAACGAAAAAACATTCCGACAAATTAACCTCAGTGAATATGCACAAGTTCCTGGCAAATCCTTGGGTGTAGAACGTGAATCCAAAAATCAAATTGCTGTGGTTTACGCTGAAGGTGAAATTGTCGATGGTAGAGGCGAAGATGGCGAAGTCGGCGGCGATCGCTTTGCCAAAATCTTCAATAAAATCCGACAAGATAATGATATTAAGTCTGTTGTCTTAAGAATTAACAGTCCTGGTGGTAGCGTTACCGCATCTGAAACCATCCAGCGAGAAATCAAATTAACTCGTCAAGTCAAACCAGTTGTGGTATCCATGGGTGATGTCGCCGCCTCTGGTGGATACTGGATAGCCACCGACTCCAATCGAATTTTTGCCCAAGCAAATACAATTACAGGTTCAATTGGCGTGTTTGGTGTGCTGGTGAATGGACAAAAGCTGGCGAATGATAACGGTATCACTTGGGATTCGGTGAAAACCGCTGAATTTGCCGATCTGCAAACAGCTTCTCGCCCAAAATCGACCCAAGAGATAGCACTTTATCAGCGCAGTGTCAACCGTGTTTACAATCTGTTTCTGAATAAAGTTTCTCAAGGTCGGAAACTGCCAGAACAAAAAGTTGCCGAGATTGCCCAAGGAAGGATTTGGTCTGGTGTTGCAGCTAAGCAACTGGGGTTAGTAGATGAAATTGGCGGTTTAGATACAGCGATCGCTTATGCTGCTAAACAGGCAAATTTGGGAGAAGACTGGAAAATAAAAGAGTATCCACGAACCAGCACCTTTGGAGAACGCTTTTTCGGTCGGGCTACCGAAGAGGTGGAAAATGCATTAGGAATAGAAAAAGAACTCAAGTCACCCAATAACCCCCTCGTGGCTGAGTTTCAAAAAATGCAACAAGAAATAGCAACTTTGCAAAAGATGAACGACCCCCAAGGAGTTTACGCCCGTTTGCCCTTCAACTTCAAAATTGAATAGCGATCACCCACCAAAACCGTAAACGCTGACTCGGCTTGCCGATAGACATCGCTTACAATTAAAGCTATACCAGTCGAAGCATAGTTTAGGACATCAACTGAACATAAAACCCAAACACAAAGGGACTTTCAAATCTGTTCCCTGTTTCCTACTATACTCCTACCCTCACAAAAATTCATGCAAATCGTTCTCCCTACACCAAAGCTATTTAACAAGTTCCGTGGGTTTAAGTCCCCCGGTTCTACAGGGCGGCCGCATCATGTCAATAAGACTAGTCTATTCTCAATAAACTTCAAAATAATGTCATCAGTCCCTGCTTATTGACAAAGATTTTAGCGTAGACGCTCTGCGGCTTGCCATAGGCATCGCTTTAAATCTTGGAAAGTAAATCAAACGAGAAATCCTGATTTTTTCGTTGGTTCTTAATTTTGGTCATAATCGGCAGTACTTTAGATGCGTTTGCCCTGCCCGGTTCTATAACCGCCAAGTTTTGTGTTGGGGTCAAATCCCTATTACAAAACTTAAATTACGAATTACGAATTACGAATTATTTAACATCGGTGACTCGCCAGCTGAGTTTTAAATTCAGCCAAAAATTCCAGATTGTGGCAATTGCGATCGCTATTAGCTTAGCGAAATACTCGTTCATCCCCAAAGCATTACAAAGAAGATTCACCACCAGAGTTTGTAAAATTACCCCCGCCAAACAAATCGCGTTGAACTTCAAGAAGCGCTTGAGACGTTGGTGGGGTTCTTGTTGCCGTTTGGAAATATCCCCAAAAGTCCACAAATCATTCCACAGAAAATTATTGACGATCGCCACTTCCGCAGAAAAAATTGTACTGCGAGTTAAACCCAAGTGAATCACGGTACGTAGCAGGCGAAACACAGTCAAATCGACAAACACACCACTAAAACCCACCAACCCAAAGCGGATAAACCTACCAATGGGGAAGCGTGTACGATTACTAAACTTTCCCAGCAATCCTGTAGACAGCCGCAGCCGTAATAAGTGGTGGATGTATTCTACATACTGTTTCCATGTCACTTTACTTTCACCTTCCTGGCGTTCACAGAATACATAACCAACTTCCGCAATTTCGCCTATTCTCCCCCGCCCAATTAATTCTAGGAGGATTTTGTATCCTACTGGGTGAAGTATTGTACCTGCGATCGCGCTCCGACGCACCATAAAATAACCACTCATCGGATCGGAAACTCTACCAACTACCCCAGGCAAGATAATCAATCCCAACACTTGAGCGCCACGTGACAAAAAACGCCTGACAATACTCCAACTGCTAACTCCGCCTCCATCAACATGACGGCTGGCGACTGCTAAATCTGCTCCTCTTTCAATGGCGGTAAACAGTTGTGTCAATACCTCTGGTGGGTGCTGCAAATCCCCATCAATTACCCCTAATACACTTCCCCTTGCTACCTGCCACCCGCGAATCACTGCTGAGGACAATCCCCTCTCCTGCTGGCGTCGCATCACCCGCAATTGCGGGTATTTTCCGATCAAAGATTGTGCGACTTCCCAAGTACGGTCTGGGCTATCATCGTCAACCACAATCAATTCATAATCTCTGGGGATCGATTCATCTAGCAGTTGACTCAATGTTTTGACAACATTCTTAATATTGTCACGCTCTTTATAAGTGGGAATCACCAGAGAAAGAAGGATGGTTTTACTACCCACACTCACGCTAGTAGGGGGCAATTCAGGAATTTTTAACTGACCAGTTGGAACTGTTAACAGTGAGTTGGGTGAGTTGACATTCATACAGTAAATTGCGAATAGCAGCAGAGAAAGTGCAAAAGTTAATGTTTAATTGAATAGTATATACCTTGATGTATCGTGTATTTTTATACTTTGGCTTGGTTGTTTTGTGTTTACGAAGATTGTGTCACAGTGGAAATTTATCAATATTTAGTCACTGTTTAGCATTAGTTGTGTGAACTTTAAACTGGATTTTTTATGTAATAGTAATCCCGTTTAGTTCAAATTTTTTATTAAATGCTTTTTGACGGTATCCATATTAAAATAGCATACAATAAATGAATTTTGTATTAACAGAATTTAAATTTTATTTATAGCGATCGCTAATTGATTATTGCAGTTTGGCAAGTTGAATATGTAATTTCAAGGTATATTTTATAACAAAATAAAAACCACATTGTTAGGGTTTATCTATGATAGATAGAAAATCAAAAAATGCCGAAAGTTTTATTCCAACTTGGCTGCAATTTTTAATAATTGTTTTATTAACACTAGGAATATTCTTCCGGTTTGTGAATCTTGATCGAAAAGTTTACTGGCATGATGAATCTCATACCTCATTACGGATTTCTGGTTACACTAAAAGGGAATTTGTACAACAAATTTTCCATGGTCGCATAGTTTCTGTGGAATCTATACAAAAATACCAGCGTCCCAATTCGGAAAAAACTGTCATTAATACAATCAATTCTTTGGCAGTGGAAGAACCACAACACCCTCCACTTTATTACGTATTAGTAAGATTCTGGACGCAAGTTTTTGGCAATTCAGTAGCAGCGACAAGAAGCTTATCAGCGATTATTGGTTTACTAGCCTTTGTTGGCATTTATTGGTTGTGTATAGAGTTATTTCAGTCATCCATAACAGCATGGATGAGCGTCATATTTTTGACAGTTTCACCCTTTCATGTGCTGTATGCTCAAGAAGCAAGACAGTTTAGTTTGTGGACATTAATAATTTTGCTCAGTAGCGCTGTACTGCTACGAGCAATACGACTGCAAAGTAAGCGATTGTGGGGAATTTATGCAGTTACAGTAGTGTTGGGATTATATACGTTTTTATTTTCTGGATTGCTAGCGATCGCTCACGGTATTTATGTATTTATCATTGAACGCTTGCGATTCACCAAAACAGTTAAATATTATTTAGTTGCAACCAGCACAGGCATTCTTGCTTTTGTACCTTGGATTTTAATTATTATTAATCATTCATCTGAAATTGATCGGACAACAGCCAGCGCCCAAACAAGACAATCGATATCAGCTTTAGTTTCAGGTTGGATGGTTAATCTTAGTTGTTTATTTGGTGATTTTTGGCGCTATGAACCATATTATCCTGAGTTAAGTTTACCGATTTTGCGCTGGGGTAGATTCTTAATTCCATTAATATTAATTTTAGTCGTATATTCCTTTATATTTATTTATCGCCATACAAGACAAAGAGTTTGGTTATTTGTTTTCCTATTAAGTGGACTACCTGCTTTAGCTCTCATATTACCTGATTTAATTATTGGAGGTAAGCTGAGTTTACGAGCTAGATATGTGATTCCATGTTATTTAGGTGTTCAAATAGCTATTGCTTATTTGTTATCAGTGCAAATTATTTTACCGAAATTACTAATGCGGAAATTTTGGCAATTGGTAATGGTAGGAATAATTTCCACAGGAATTTTATCTTGTGCAATTAGTTTTCAAGCTCAGACATGGTGGACTAAAGGTGGTCATGCCAGTTATCAAATAGCCCACATTATTAACCAGGCTATCAAACCAGTATTAGTTAGTAGTCCTTATTCATTAAATATTGGAGATTTAATGTCTCTTAGCCATCTGCTAAATCCTCAAGTGCAGATGCAATTGGTAATTGAACCAGCCATACCAAATATTCCTGACAGTTTCAGTGATGTATTTTTATTTAATCCTTCTAAGCAATTTAAGTCTGATTTGGAGGGCAAATACAAGCTAACTGCTGTTGATCAAAATAGGAGGTTATGGCGGCTAGAAACTAAGAGTGTGCCCTGAGTGGAGTTTTTATTTCGCGCAAAGGCAAGGCAGTGCGTTGACTGATATCTTGCACCAGTCCCAAAAACCGCCATAGGTTAGAAACCTATGGCTAATAGCAAAAGTCCTCTCAAGAGGACTAAATCTCACAAAAAGCAGACATTTTAGTCCACTTAAGTGGACTTGACCTACATAAGAGCGAGAATTTATTCTCTGGCGGGAGATTGGGCAGGTGCAAGATCTAAGTTGAGGAGCCACTGCCTTGCTCTGGTCGAGAGAGTTGTAGCAACTGCCGCGCAAAGACGCAAAATCATTTAGGATCTTTAATAGTGGTTTGTATTTAAATAAACTGTGGTTACTATAACTATTAATCATATTCTTGATCGTGCCTTGATGGGGTGTGATTTGATGCCCACAGAAGGGGTGGTGTTGTTAGAACAAACTGCTCCAGAGGCGATCGCCGCAATTCGCGCCACAGCTGACAAACTCCGCTACACTCAAGTTGGTGATCCAGTTACTTACGTAATTAATCGCAACATTAATTTTACTAATATTTGTGAGCAGCACTGTAGTTTTTGTGCTTTCCGGCG
This sequence comes from Desmonostoc vinosum HA7617-LM4, assembly GCA_019359515.1. GTDB lineage: Bacteria > Cyanobacteriota > Cyanobacteriia > Cyanobacteriales > Nostocaceae > Desmonostoc > Desmonostoc vinosum. Next base: position 176,093 of record JAHHHC010000002.1, read on the forward strand.
AGACGATGGCGCTAGTGGTGCATACTGGCTAGATTGGGCGCAAATCTTAGCGAAGGCAACAGATGCTGTGCAGCGGGGTGCAACAGAAATCTGTATGCAAGGAGGATTAAACCCACAAGCACAGCTCAATGGCAAATCCTTGCCTTATTATCTCAAGCTAGTAGAAACCATTAAGCAAGAATTTCCCCAGATACATTTACACGCTTTCTCTCCCCAGGAAGTGCAATTTATCGCCAGAATTGATGGACTGGAGTATGCTGATGTAATTGCTGCTTTGCGAGATGCCGGCGTTGGTTCAATGCCTGGGACAGCAGCAGAAGTGTTGAATGACGAAGTACGAAGGGTGCTGTGTCCAGAGAAAATTGACACAGCCACTTGGCTAGAGATTGTTAGCACAGCCCACAAATTGGGCTTACACACCACCAGTACCATGCTGTCTGGACATATTGAAACTTCCCAACAGCAAATCGAGCATTTAGAAAAATTGCGATCGCTACAAAAAACTGCCATCCAACGCGGATATCCAGCAGGTATTACTGAATTTATCTTATTACCCTTTGTTGGTCAAGAAGCGCCCAAACCCTTACGTCGTCGTGTGGGACGCGACCAACCAATTTTAGCTGATGCGCTGCTATTGGGGGCTGTGGCGCGGATTTTCTTAGGAAACTGGATACCCAACCATCAACAAAGTTGGGTTAAATTGGGGCTTACTGGTGCAGTAGAAGCCTTAAATTGGGGTTGTAACGACATCGGCGGTACATTGATGGAAGAACACATCACTACAATGGCGGGTGCTGTAGGTGGTACATGCATGGAAGTAGAAACCCTACAAACTGCGATCGCTTCCATAAAACGACCTTACCAACAACGTGATACTCTATATCAAATAATTGACCAAAACAGGGATTAGGGAGTAGGGAGTAGGGAGTAGGGAGTAGGGATACAAAAACATTAAAAACTGTCTTTTGTGGGTATAAAGCCCACTGTTAGGAAAAGATTTGTGCTGAGATTGCTTGCAACGAGGCACAATGCGTCCTTACTTCAATCCCACGCCTTAAGGCGTGGGTTCCCTACTCCCTACTCCCACATCACCACTCCCTCTGAAGAATTAAGTAAGATGTGATATTGAGCGATATTAGTTAGCTTAAACATAGCTACTACATCAAGGCAAAAAACACGAATAAAACACTACTAACAATTTTGATATTTGCGTTCTTAGTATTGTTCATCTTCTCTCCTTTTGCTGCCCTTGCTAGTTTAATGCTAGTGATTTTAGTTGCAGCAACTTTTTCATTACTAGCAAACATTCTCCAAGCAATTATCAGTGGCGACACCAATCCTAAGCAACCATAAAAAGGAACAGGGGAAACTAAATCATATCATGTCCGTTTAAAGACTTATGATTTGGCTGACGCGGAGATAGGGAGACGCGGAAGGGAGAAATTTTTATGATAAGTGATTAGCCGGACATGATATCACCTACACTTCGACTATGCTCAGTGACCACTTTATAAAAATATTTCTTCCCTACTCCCTACTCCCTACTCCCCACTCCCTATTTTTAAGGCAGCTGTGTCGTTCCACTACGCTACAATACAAGGATTCTTTCGTGTCACTTGCAAGCAAGTTTTCATAAATTAAAATCGCGTTTGATACTCAACTATGGCACGGCTGTCATCCTCTAAGTTAGTGGAAGCCCGGATGCGAAACTCATCATTAATGCGATAATTTATACCCCACTGAAAAGGGTCATTAGCTGTTAAAATCTTGATGCTAGACACAGATATTTTGGTAGAAATATCAACTCCTGCCTCTGCTGCCAATTCTATACTGGAATTACTCTTTCCTGCTTCGGGATTCTCCGAGATCACTGTGGGAAACACACGCAGTTCGCTTAAGCCAAAAGCGTTGCCAATCTGAGTAAAAGCTGTTTGAAAGTTATTAAATACAGCGGAACCTGCAATATTAATTAAACCCAAAGTACTGTCACCACGTCCTTGAGTGTCTACAAATCCACCACCCAACAGTGCCACAATTTCTGTTTCCCCACGTGAGGGACTGCTGGTTAGTTGGAGATTTTCGTTGAGTTTGCTGGCGGGGCCTTTGATATTGGCTTCGACGCGCACAGTCTCTAAAGCTGCTAACCCTGTAGAGGTTGTTCGGCTGAAATCGCTACTTTGAACTACGTCTAAGACCTTAGCAAATAACCGGATATCTAAATCGGGATCGCGGGGTTGATTAGCATTGGCTCTAAAGGTTGCGGTATGCTCATATCCACGAGCAAGGCTAAAGCGAGTGGTAAATAAATTTACGTCACCTTGCTGTAGTCGGATAGTACCATCGGGTATTGGGTCAGCAAAGGAACCATTAACTGTTAGGTTGCCAGTGGCACGGAAGCTAAGAATAGGCGGACGGGTAATTTGGACGTTTTTACCTAGTTCTAGTTGTAGTTGATTAAATCTAGCAACGGTATTTCCTAGTTCAGGTTTGCTCTGTTTATTAGCTTTTGTTGATAGATTGAGGCTGTTACTATTTGCAGCTTGATTGGTGTTGGTAGATTCTGCCAGTAACACCTTACCATCAAATAAATTTACTTTGCCGCCGACTTTAGGAGTAAGAGCGGAACCAGTAATCTGTAAATTGCCACTAGCACCTCCTTGGTAAAGTCCCTTGAGATTCAACACTAACTGATCGAGGCTAACAGTTAAAGGATTAGTGATGGCTGTTTCGTTGTCGAAAATAGGAATTTCGCCAGCGGCCTCTACCTTACCCCGGCTAAATCTGCCTTGAAGACCTGCTACCAAGATGCGGTCAAAATCAAACTGTACCTTACCTGTAACATCTTTGAGCTTCCCTGGTAAAGCTTGAGCTGAAAAAATAGCATTGTTGACTGTGATGATTCCGTTTACCTCCGGTCGCTGTTTCGTTCCGCGCACCTTCAAGTCCACTTGTCCTTTACCACCCTCGAAGGCTACTTGGTTATTTAACAAATTTAATAACGTCAATCCCTCATTTTCTACCTTCACATCAAGACTGATTTGCTCATTATCTGGTGTTACAGTCGCAAAAGGTAATTGATAGGGTATGCTACCAATAATATTTACCGGTTCTGGGCCAGCAACTGAGACATTACTACCAAAGTTCAAACGGCCATTAGCATAGCTGAAACTTGCTGTTGCTGATTTGATTGCTTTATTATTCAGTGTTCCTTCGGTGATTTGCAATTCACCTCTAGCTTGTGGATTAGCAACACTACCTGCTAACGCTGCTGTACCGTCAAGATTACCTGTAATGGGAACTGGCAGCTTGGCGAAATTATTTACTATCTCTAGGGGAAAATTATTCACCCGCAATTGACCAGACTGTTCATTACCACCAATGTTACCTGTGAAAGCCAGTAGTCTATTCTGTGACTCAATTCGTAAAGGTTGTAATCTCAAAACACCATTTTCAAAGTTGCCTTGAGCAATCACTTGATCAGCATTATAAAAACGACTGGGTTCTTCTTTTTTACCCCAGGTAAAGTTTTGACCATTAAAATTAAATTGCACTGCCAGTCCGTTGGCGGTAGCAGTATCTATAGATACTTCGCCGTTGAAGGTTCCTTTTAAGTATGCTAAGTCTGGTGCTGGCGAGGCTTCAAGTCGCTGTTGTTCTTGCTGTGCTAGTAGGGCGTCAATTTCAGCGAAGCGTTGGAGTTGATTCAACAGAGGCTGATTTTGTAATCCTTGAGAGTAGGTGTTTAAATCCGCTGCTGTACCGTAGGTTGGCTTGGCTGAACCGCGTTGAAAATCTTGTAATTCAAATATCTGTGCTACTGTCAAGACATCTTGGATGTTGCCTTGGTTGACGTTGAGTTTACCTTGCAATAGTGGCCCTTGTGAGGTTTGACCAAAATTACCCGCAAAGGCATAGCTACTGTTGCCTTTAACAAATTCGCTACTGGTGACGCTAGTTGTGCCATTGCCGTAGCGAAATTGAGCGGTTAAACGATCGCCTATGATCCGGCCAATTCGCGGCTTGGCGATCGCTAAATTCCCGTTAGCTGCTAATGTATTTTGATTAAAGATTAAGTCTCCTGTCAATAACCCAGCGACTCTACCAGTACCCAAACGCAGATTTGCAGGAGCAGTCAAATTTAATACTTGCAGAGGAAAATTTGCTACTTGCAGTGCCCAATTATCACCTTGGTTTTGACCTGTGGCTAATGCCTGTTGCCACTTGATTAAAAACGATTGGGGGCGATTATTGGCATCGAGGTTAAAGGCAAGGCGATCGCTTGTACCTGCTAAGTCTAAATTTAAACCACGTCCCTGTGCAGACTGGATAGTTCCACTTAACAATGGCTCAAAAGCGAAGTCTTGCACTACTAAGTTTCGTAACTGGATTTGCCCTGTGACATTTGGTAAAGGTAGCTTGCCAGTGATTTGACCGTTAAAATCTGCGTTCCCTGTCAACGCCAGCTGATTCGGCAAATTGATGGGTAACTGACGCAGATTGTAATTTTGGGCTTGGACGTTGAGATTTAGCGATGTAATTTCGGGAATGCCTGGTTGTTGGGCGTTGGCTAATATATCACCACTGACATTTAACCCTGGGGCAGTGGCTCGTTCAATAGATAGCTTTTCACCATTCCAAGCGATCGCAGCATTCAAAGGTCGCTCTACACCAGGTAGCCCTTGAGATAACTGTACCTGACCTGCGGCACGCACATCAGCTAATCTAGATGACCCCAGGATGCCAACCAGTTGCAGCTTACCACCAAACTGACCCCGCAATCGCTGATTTAACTGATTGAGTTGCACACCTGAAGCATCCACAATCGCTTGATAACGACCAGTAGCTAATTGGATGTTAGAAGCTGTGACTGTACCACCTGCAAGATTCAGATGTGCTTGACCACTGGCTTGAATGGTTTGCGGATTGAAAGCGCCAACTGTACCTGCAATGTTGAATTGACTAGTTAACCCACCTTGAAATTGCGGTGGTACTGCTGCCAATTGCTGTAAGGGTACGTTCTTTGTTTGGACTTGGGCTTGATAGCGACCATTTGCCAGTTGGATGTTGGAGGCTGTAATTATACCACCTCCAACCTGAATCTGTGCTTGTCCTTTGGCTTGGATGGTTTGCGGTCGGAAGGATTCAACAGACCCAGCCACGTTTGCTTGACCTGTTAATTTGCCTTGAAATTGTCGGGGAGTAGATGCTAATTCTTGGACATTAACGTTATTAGCTTTGAGTTGCGCTTGGAAGAAGCCATCTGCTACTTGGATATTTGCCGCTGTGAGTGTACCACCAGCGAATGCCAGACTGGCCTGGCCGTTACCACGCAGGGTTTTCAGGCTGAAATTATTTCTGTTACCTGCTACTTGGAATGTACCCGTCAATGGCTGACGTAAGGCTGGGGGAGATTGCTTGAATATCTGCGCTAGCCTCACGCCATTGGCCACTAATTTGGCCGAAAAGCTTTGGTCTTGTAGTTGGACATTGGAAATTGCAATTGTACCGCCAGCAACTTGTACTTTTGCGCCTTCGGTGCGAACTGTGGCTATTTGAAAAGGTGCTGAGGTTCCCAACAGAAGTAGACGACCGTTAAATCGCGCCCCTGCCAAGGAGACATTTTGCAATTGATTGGGGTTGATAAAGGGTGTTAATTTGACGCCAGAGACATTAGCAACGGCTTGCCAACGTTGATTGGCAAAACTGCCAAATCCCTGTACTACACCACCGCCGACATTGAGGGCGACATTGCGGAAATTGACAGTCCGATTTGGGGCGATCGCCACTTCACCTGTCCCAGGATAGGCTGCATTTGGGGCTTGCCATTTTACCACAGTTTGCACATTATTAGCAGCGCCAGTTAATTGAGCTGTCCCTGAGACATTGCCGATTGTAAAATTGGGTGCTGTGTTATAAAGTTTGGCGATCGCATCCCCAGGAACATTCTTGGCTGCAAAATTCAAATCCACGCGGGGAGCTTTACCAACTTGGATTGTACCAGCGCCTGTAATTTCACCACCAACCGTAGATATACCTTGAATCTCACTCAGTTTAATTACTGAAGCACTAGTAATAAAATTAAACTTACTACTGACACTCTTAAAATCAACTTTATCAATTCGTGCAGTTTTGATGGTAGTAACCGTACCAGAGAGAATCGGCTTAGTAGCTGGCCCCACCAGTTGTAAATCTGCTTTGACTTCTCCAACTGTCGGTAAAGGTAATTTGAATTTTAGCGTCTGGGCGGCTGTGGCCACGCTCACCGCATTGATTCGCCCTGCTAACTTATAGCCAGCTTGAGTATCAATAATGCCCGTAGCCGTAACGGGAACTTTGCCGTAGTTAGTAATAGCATTATCTAGCTGTAATTGCGTTCCCCAGAAGCGGATGTTTCCTTGGGAATTGCTCAACAGTTGTGGTAAACGGGGTATCTGAATAGTTACCCCTTGTAAATTCGCATTCCCAAATAACAAAGTTGGCTGCTTTGGTGTCAACCGGATTTGCAAGTCCCCATCTACTCGACCCGCCTGTAAACTCAGCGGTAACTTGATCAAGCGAGTAACATCAGAAGCCAGTAAACCTTGCCCTCGCACCTGTAAAGTACCTGCTAGTACCCTAGCAAGGGTTTCTCCTTGCACAGAGATATTACCACCCCTATCAGGTTGGCCTGCTACATCAAACTTAATCCGCTGGTTGTTATCTATCAGCTTAGCAGTGCCATTGACCACAGAAAAGGCTACTAAAGAAGAGGACGCGGAGACAGAAAGACGAGGGGACGAGGAGAATGAAAATTTCACCGCGTCCCCCTGTCCCCGCGTCCCCGCGTCTTCTTTAGTCCTCTTCTCGTCCCCGCGTCCCCGCGTCCCCGCGTCTTCTTTAGTCCTCTTCTGTGGCATTAATACCAACTTGCCATTGCGAAATCGCAGGTTATCTAAGTTGGTTTTAATGACGCCGCCTTTACCTTGTGGCGCTATTTTAGTAGTAATCCAGCGCCCTTGAGTATCCTGTTCAATATAAACATTAGGGTTAACTAAGGTGACATCTAGCTTCAGTTGGCGGTCAAAGATTAACAGCAATGGGTCAAAACCCACCTCTACTGATTCAACTACGGCTTGATCTGGATCTGTGGCTGTTGCGGGGATAGCCGAAGCCCCAAACCGCACTCCTGTAAGGGAAAATCCTGTCACTTTTCCCAGTTGTACCGGGCGGTTGAGCGTAGTCGTGAGACTTTTTTGTGCTAATGGCGTTAAATCTTTTTGGACAAAAGTCCATAATCGCCAAGCCCCAGTGACAATTCCTACTAGTAAAAAACCGCCCAAGGCAATACCACCACGGCTCAACACCAGCAACCATAGACGTTTGCGAACAGAGGAGGTAGATTGATGTTCTTGATTGGGAGATTTAATCATTGGCTTTTAGTGTATCAATTGCCGGATGTAGCTGGCACGCCACTAGCATAAACGGGCACATTATTTGCTGTGCCACCTCCAGGATACGTCAACAAAACCCAAGACCTCATCGGTTAAGTTGCGGCATTCGCTATCTTCCATATTTATGCTTAATAATATCGGCCCTCTCAGGAAATTCCGCAATCGAGTGAAAATTATTGCTGTGTCTTTCCCAGAAGTACAACCTAGAACTTTAATAAGAATAGATAGTTGAAAAAAAGGACAGATGACTATACCAATGCGTGTTTTTGTATTGATTTTTAATGCTCGCACGGAAAATGAGGGAATTCACACGATTCGGGTGGGCGATCGCAATAAAATTCTCATGTTTGAGTCAGAAGACGATGCCACGCGTTATGCTTTAATGCTGGAAGCCCAAGATTTTCCCTCACCTTCAATAGAGGCTATTGATCCAGAGGAAATCAAAGACTTTTGCGATAGTGCTGGCTATGAATGGGAAATTATTCCAGAAAACAGCACTTCTGTAGTCACTCCCCCAGAAATCAACGTAGAAGAAACCGACTGGCAACTAGAAGACCAAAAGGATGATCTTAATCAGGATACCTTCTCTATTGACCAAGTGCCACCAGCAGAAGAGTCAGAGTTTTCTGATTCGGAACTAGAAAAAATTCGTCGCAAATTAGAAGGATTATTGTAACTGGTTATTGGTCATTCAGTTGATAAGGACAAAGAAAAAATGACAAACTTGCAGGAACGCGGGCATCTTTTAACCGAGCAGGTAAATCCTGATAGCCTGAATTTAGACCAACTCAGTTCTGTAGAGTTGGTGGAGTTATTTAATAACGAAGACCAAAAAGCGGTGGCAGCGGTGGCGGCGGTAAAAGTTCAGCTGGCTAAAGCAATTGATGGTACCGCAGAACGTTTACACCATGGAGGACGCCTGTTTTATGTTGGTGCGGGGACAAGTGGGAGGTTGGGAGTATTGGATGCTGCTGAGTGCCCCCCAACTTTCTGTACACCTCCAGAATTGATACAGGGAATTATTGCTGGTGGTGCTGGTGCATTAGTACGCAGTTCTGAAGATTTAGAAGACTGTGCCGAAGATGGCGAAGCAGCGATCGCTCAACGACATATTACACAATTAGATGTAGTAGTTGGGATTACCGCTGGTGGGACAACGCCGTTTGTCTACGGTGCCCTCAACGCCGCCCGGCAACGGGGAGCAATGACTATTTTTATCGCCTGTGTTCCCGCTGAACAAGTCAGCTTTGATGCTGATGTGGACATTCGTATACTGACAGGGCCAGAAGTACTAGCAGGTTCAACTCGCCTCAAAGCGGGTACAGTCACCAAGCTAGCTTTAAATATCCTCTCCACAGGAGTGATGGTTAAGCTGGGCAAAGTTTACGGAAATCGGATGGTAGATGTAGCAGTTACCAATCAAAAATTACGCGATCGCGCTTTACGAATTCTACAAGACCTCACAGGTTTAAGTCGAGAAGCCGCTGGTTTTTTATTAGAAAATAGCGGTAAATGGGTCAAGTTAGCACTATTAATGCACTGGACTGGATTAGCAAAACAAGAAGGTGAAAAGCTTCTATCAGAGCATCAAGGTAATCTCAGGGCAGCTGTTGAGAGCTACAAACATTAAAATTTAAAGTAAGTATTCACTTGGAATTCTGAATTTAATTGCTTTATGAATGTCTTTGAGCAAACAGACTCCGACTTACTCTATCCTGACAGTGACGGCAAACCAATGTCAGAAAACACAGAACAGTATCGTTGGATTGTCCTAATCAAGGAGAATTTAGAGATTCTGTTTGCTAAAAATGACAATGTTTTGATTGCCGGAGATTTATTATGGTATCCCGTCCGTTCTCAGTTGATTACCCCAACAGCACCTGATGTAATGGTTATCTTTGGCAGACCAAAAGGTAGACGAGGTTCTTATCGTCAATGGCAAGAAGAAAATATCTCACCGCAAGTAGTTTTTGAAATTCTTTCTCCTAGTAACGACACTAAAGAAATGGAACGAAAGTTAGAATTTTATGATACTTACGGTGTCGAAGAATATTATTTATACAACCCAGAAAGCTTTCAATTAGATGGTTGGTGGCGACAAAATGACCATTTAACAAAGCTGTGGCAAATAGATGGCTGGGTTAGTCCCCGTTTAGGATGCCGTTTTGAAACTGGGTTAGGAGAGTTAGCAATTTATCGTCCAGATGGACAAAAATTTTTAACCTCGGTGGAACTCAATCAACGAGCTGAACAAGCTGAATTATTGTTGCAGCAAGAGCAACAAAGATCTGAGCATGAACGTCAACGGGCAGAACAGTTAGCAGCATATTTACGTAGCATTGGCGTTGATCCCGAAAACCTACCCTAGAAACTAGGGACAGTGGACAGTGGACTAGGGAAGATGAGGGGGGTGTGGTTCGACTTTGCGGTAATTGAATCTCGACTTCGCTCGATTACCGCGTAGCCGAAACTCACCAACCGAGGGATGAGGGAGATGAGAGACGCGGGGACGCGAGGACGCGGGGACGCGGAGAATAAATTAATGATTAATGACAATTCCCCATTCCCAATTCCCCATTCCCCATTCCCCATTCCCCATTCCCTAGTCCCTTTTGTCCAATGTTCATCAACCAAGTGGATGAGCTTTTATTTATCTATGGTTAAAAATGATTCATCTTTTTGATAGAGGGAAGGCATGTATCTCCTGGTGAAGATAAAAAAGACCTTCAAAGGTAGATAAAAATGGCCAAGGCAAATCCTATAGAAATACAAAAACACTTGAAAGGTGTTGACTATCCTGCCAGTAAACAAGAATTGATTAAGCACGCTAAAAAACACGGTGCTGATCAAAAAATTCTTTCTTTGTTAGAGCAATTGCCAGCAAATGAAGAATACGAAGGCCCAACCGCTCTTAACAAAGCCATCGGTGAGATTGAGTAAGCTGAAGTTCGTAGTAAGGACTTTAGTCCTTATTCTAAGCACTAGACTTCTTGCAAAAATACTTGAACCGTCAGAGACTCAAGTCTCTGCCTAATAGCAAAAGTCCGTTGAAACGGACTAAAAATACTGTTATTAGTCGGTTTCAACCGACTTGAGTTATCAGCCAGAAAATTTATTTTCTGGCGAGTATCCGACTTTTGCAAGAGGTCTACTAAAGTCCTTACTACCAACCTAGTAAACTTTTCCCTACTCCCCACTTCCCATTTTTAAAATAGAATAATCTCCCGATTTTCCGCCAATTTTGCTTACTAAACTAATTGATTCAATTTGAATAGACTTTTCTAAAGCTTTCGCCATATCATATAAAGTCAACGCTGCCACAGAAACAGCGGTTAAGGCTTCCATCTCTACACCAGTTTCGGCTTTGGTTTTAACTGTGGCATAAATTTGATAACCAGGTAGTTGAGGATCTGGTGTAATGTCAACTGTAATTTTTTGCAAAGGCAAGGGATGACATAAGGGAATCAAATTAGCAGTCTGTTTCGCTGCCATAATTCCAGCTAACCTGGCAGTTGCTAAGACATCACCTTTGGGAACATTGCCAGCAGCGATCGCTCCAAAGGTCGTCGCCAACATTCGCACTTTAGCAACTGCAACCGCTTCTCGGATTGTGGGCGCTTTGCCAGACACATCAACCATTTGTGCGTGTCCTTGATCATCAAGATGGGTTAAACTGGCAGAACTAGATAAAGAATTGTCTTGCATCATTTTATCGGAACATGCTATTATTGATTTCTTGTAAGGGCGTGTAGCTCAGTGGACTAGAGCACGTGGCTACGGACCACGGTGTCGGGGGTTCGAATCCCTCCTCGCCCGTATATTACTGCAAAGAGACGCGCAGCGACGCGTCTCTGTTACTTGTAACGTGGTACATGTCTACAATTTTTTTAACGAATATACATCTTGACCACGACCAAGGGCAAAACGCAAGGAATTAGGCAAATCTTTGCTGGATTGGGTTAGGAAGATAATTAGTGCCAGGAATGTCAAACCAGCACCGTAACCAAACATATTTCGATATCCGACTTGTTCAGCAATAGAACCCAAAAGTGGTGCGGCGATCGCAATACCAAGGTCAAATCCCGCGATGCACATGGCAAATATCCGCCCACGTTCTTGTGGTAGCGAGCGGTCTGCCATCATCGTAGTAATCATAGACATTAGCATACCACCACCACAACCCTCAATGATTGCAGCGATTAAAAAAGCGTTGGCACTATTGGCTAACCATAGCAACAGCGACGCCAAGCCATAACAGAATATCCCAAGAGTAATAAATAAACCACGACCCAAGCGATCGCTAGCTCGACCCGCAAACAGCCTTAAACTAAAACTGGAGAGGGCTGCTGCTGTAAAAAATAATCCAGCATTCAAATTTACCCCAGTTGACTTGATAAACAACGGTACAAAAGTATGTATAGCGCCAATCGTTAAACCCACTAACAGCATGACCACGGCTGGTACTCTCACCCGTGGACTAATCAAAATTTGCCAAAATTTATCATCATTCCCCTGGCTTTGCTGCTGTTTTTGTAGGGGTGGACTAATGATTTGTATAGTACTCAACAGGGCCACAAAACCTAATTCCGCAGCGATGAGAAATAAGAGTGCGTAACCTGTTGTATCTTCTAAATAACCTCCTAAAGCTGGGCCAATTGCCATACCAATGGGGCCCGTCAAACTCATATAACTAATAATTTCACCCCGATTTTCCACAGGGGCTAAGTCTGCTACTAAAGCACTGTAGCCAGTGGTAAAAGCCGCAAGGCTGACACCATGAAAAATTCGCACCAGCATCAACATTGGTAGTGATGTAAATATTAAATAACCAAAAGGGGCGATCGCCGCTACGGCCGCACCAATTAATAAAATTAGTTTACGGCCGCGTTGATCTGCCAACTTTCCCAACATGGGGCGAAATAACAACAAACCAATGGCAAAACCGCCCATCACAATCCCAATTTGCTGCTTGGTTGCGCCCACATCTTCGATGTAGAGTGGTAAAGTTGGTAAGAACGTAGTGACGCTCGACCAGAACAATAAACCTGCCGTAAATAATATCAGCAGGTTGTGCCGCAATGGGGCATCAAAGGTATGAAAAATTTTCAAGGTAGATGCAACTTAATGCTTAAGTGTGTTTGATTTAAACCCCGCCCTTAAAGGGCGAGGTCTTTATATTGTTACTTTATTTAACATTTTTTGCTACTACCTCTCGCACGCGATAGATAGGCCTTCCTTGAGATTCATGGTATGTACGCATGAGCAACTCTGCCAATAAACCAAAACAAAACAATTGCACTCCAGTTACCAGCAGCAGCACCGCCAAAATCAGCAAAGGGCGATTACCAATCATCTCACCCAAGACCAATTTGACAAAAGTCAAGTAAATTCCAATTATCCCGCCTGAAACCATCGAAATTAAGCCCAACAGCCCAAAAACATGCATCGGGCGTGTGAGGAACTTTTTCATAAACAAAATGGTTAACAAATCCATCAATACCCGGAAAGTTCGCGATAGTCCATACTTACTGCGACCAAAGCGGCGAGCGTGATGACGTACAGGCATTTCGGTAATTCTTGCCCCTTCAATATACGCCAAAGCAGGTAAAAATCGGTGTAGTTCCCCGTAAAGATTCATGTCTGCCACTAGCTCCGCCCGATAGGCTTTGAGCGAACAGCCATAGTCATGAATATCTACGCTAGTGGTACGGCGAATTAGCCAGTTGGCAATTTTAGAAGGTAGTAGCCGATTTAGCGCCCCATCTTGGCGATTTTGCCGCCAACCACTCACTAAATCATAACCCTCATCCAATTTTGCTAATAACATCGGGATATCTGCCGGGTCATTCTGGAGGTCAGCATCTAAAGTCACAATTGCCTTGCTGACTGCATAATTAAATCCAGCCGACATCGCCGCCGTTTGTCCATAATTACGCCGCAGAATCACCGCTTTTAAATCATCACGTACTTGCGCTTGTTGTTTAAGAAACTCAGCCGAACCATCGGTTGAACCATCATCTATACAAATGATTTCATAACTTAACTGAGTAGCTGATAAAGTAGAAGCGATCGCTTCTACCAACATTGGCAGACTTTCCACTTCATCACGCACCGGCACTACCACCGAAACATCAGGGATATTTGCTGAAGTTGCCCCATTCTCTGCATTCATCCCCTCAAAAACCAACCCACTCCTCATATACCTTCGTGTCCTCTGCGTTTTCCTGGTTCGTAACTCTTCACAACTCTACCAGCACCTCGCAGTTGCTGATAGTATGACCGACTAACCTCATCTCCCTGTTTTGAGAGTATGTCAATACCAATACCATTGCGTCCCTGTTCCTTGCCCGAACTGTGGATATAATAGCCATCTGCTAAATAAAGTCCTACATGCGTGGCTTTTTGGCTAGTTCCAAAAAATACTAAATCCCCAGCTGCCAACTCGGCAATTGCGACTGTTTGAGTAAAACCTTCCTGCTGATAGGCATCCCTAGGCAACCAAACACCTACTGCCACAAACGCCGCCTGCATCAACCCAGAACAATCATAATTTGGCCCGACTGTACCACCCCAGAGGTAATAATTAGTCTGTTGCATCGCTTTTTGAGTAAATTCGATCACCCCCAGTAGCAGTTTTTTAATCTGCGATCGCGAAAATGATTTAGCCTGATAAAGTACACTAGCAGGTTGTAGCGTACCCAAATCAGCAAAGGATACCCACCCTGGATAGTCATCTTCACACAAATGCACCTCAACCGCACAATCTCGATGATTTGATGTTACCCATAAATGTCGCCCAGATGCGGCTTGAGTTGCCAAGCGCACACACTCAGGAGAATCATAGATGTTCAGGTCTGCCAGACACTGATACTCAGCCGATTTTAAGTTAAAGGACATTATTCAAGAATGATTTTTTTTAATAAAGACGAACAACTCGAAAATCTTGGTAATGGAATTTTAGAGACAACATGGTCTGCATTTGGGATGTTAGCCCGTAACCAAATTGCACTGACATGGATTGTTTACGATCCGCCAGTCCTAGTCAATACTGGTGGTGCTTTAACTCCAGATGCTTTTTGGAACCATCACATACGTGGTTTTACTTATCGTGGATTTGAGCGAATTTATCCAGCGAGTGTGGTCAAATTATTCTATTTAGTAGCAGTTAACGAATGGCTAGAGAGAGGCATGGCTCAAACTTCCAAGGAATTAGAGCGTGCCCTGCGCGATATGATTGTCGAGTCTAGCAACGATGCCACTAGCCTAGTTGTAGATGTTCTCAGCGGCACAACCTCCGGCCCAGAATTACCAGCAGCGCCATTTGAAACATGGAAATATCAACGTCATATTATTAACCGCTATTACCAATCTTTAGGCTGGGAAGAAATGCAGACGATTAACGTCTGTCAAAAAACTTGGTGTGACGGCCCCTATGGTCGAGAACGGGCATTTTATGGAGAAATGCTCGACAATCGCAACATGGTAACAACAAATGCGATCGCCAAATTATTGCATAGTATTATCGGTGGGGTAGCGGTGTCAAGCGGGCGATCGCAAGCGATGATGGCTTTACTCAAACGCAGCCTCAAACCCGATGATTTACCCACAGATGTCGAAGAAGATCAGGTCACAGGTTTTCTAGGTGGTGGACTTCCTCAAGATAGCCAAATTTGGTCAAAAGCAGGTTGGACAAGTCAAGTTCGCCATGATGCAGCCTACATTGAGTTACCAAATCAGCGTCCCTACCTATTAGTAGTCTTTACCGAAGGCAAAGCACACGCTAAAAGTCGCGATATTTTGCCCTTCGTCTCCAAATTAATTGCCCAGGCAGTTAGTAATCT
Source organism: Desmonostoc vinosum HA7617-LM4 (assembly GCA_019359515.1). Taxonomy (GTDB): domain Bacteria; phylum Cyanobacteriota; class Cyanobacteriia; order Cyanobacteriales; family Nostocaceae; genus Desmonostoc; species Desmonostoc vinosum. The sequence continues at coordinate 191,364 of JAHHHC010000002.1, forward strand.
TTAATTCTCGTATACATAAGTTACTCAATATACAGTAAGTACAACAATTTTGTGCGCCACAAAAAGCAGCATTTGACGTAATTAAAAAGGTACGACTTACGCACACTCTCCGAATTCTTGGTGTTTTCGGCATCTTGGCGGTATCCTGCAAGAAGCCGCTTCTCTACAAGACGCTACGCGAATGTGTCTACAACAAATTAAACTTTTCGGCAATTCTTGTGTAATTCCCAAAAGAGCTATATACCTCAAAATAAAGATGCAAAAATCGATTTTTTGGTGCTAAATTTTGAGTATTGCCAGAATTTGTTGACCAAATCAACATAACCCTTTATTTATTGTGGCAATATTTTTTTAGGAGTGAATGTGAATACTATCTTTCCGCGTAAAGGTATTTTTTGGTTGCCAAGTTTAGCTGCTTTTGCAGTTCTTGGTACTGGCTTATCCGCAACTGCACAGACAGCAGACACAGTCAGCAGCCAGACTTTGACCGAATCTTCCGCAACCCTAGCGTCATTAGAAACTCAAAACCAAAATTTAGCGACTGAAACAACTGAACAATCTCCAGTAACCAAGATTACTGAAATTCAGCAGTTCCCCAGTGCTAATATCCAAGAAACTGCTAGCCGGACATTTACACCTGTTCCAGGAACAGTAGCAACTTCATCTGTAGCACTGACTTCTGAGTATCCACAACCCACTACTCAACCAACTGTTCAACCATCATCTGCACCAGAAGTAGCCCAAGCAGATATTGATATCGGTAGACCTACCCGTGGCGGTAGAAGCTATATCGGTGTTGCTGGTAACATTGGTATAGATGGTAATCAATCATCTTTAAGCGACGGTAACGTTGCAGTTATCAGTAAAGTCGGGCTGACAAATGCCCTATCGGTACGTCCGTCAGCAATCTTTGGAAACGAGACAACAATTCTTATTCCCCTCACCTACGATTTCACCTTACAACAAGCTGATCCCTTTAGCGAACCGCTAGCCATTGCGCCTTACGTAGGAGTGGGTGCAGCCATCAAAACTGGCGATAACTCAGAAGTAGGTGTTTTAGCATCAGGCGGCATCGATGTGCCTCTAAATGCTCAATTTACAGCAACTGCCGCAGTCAATGCTGGCTTTTTTGATGAAACTGATATTGGCTTGATGTTAGGTGTTGGTTATAACTTCACTGGTTTTTAAGTGTTGACTGTACTCAGTACTGTTCGATAATTAAGAGTTATGAGTTAGTTTTCACTCATAACTCTTAACTTTTTATCGAAAATTTGTAGTGGACTAACACCAATTCACGGAAATCCTGATAAGCTAATCTGCCTTTAACTTGCATAATCCTTTGCCTCAGAAAGACGCAAAGAGAAGTTGCGTGCGGGGGTTCCCCCCGTTGAGCAAACTTCGGAGGACGCGCTTAAGGGGAGACGCGGAGATGCAATTTGAATGATTATTAGCTTACAAATACAGAGACGCGCTATGGCGCGTCTCTACAAGATTTATGTGTATCGCCATTAATGTGAAATGGTATTAGCTGTGTTGTTACACTACGGCTATCGCACTATTTTAGTCTTGCCACGTCAGTAAGTTCAAACTTCGACGCCACTTATGGGCAGTCTTGTTTCGCCTTCCCCATTCCCTATTCCCCAGCTGATTTTGGTGTAACTTTGTCAATCGTTTTAATTTTGCCGTCGTCGCCTACTTGCCAAACATCGTAAACGCCGACAACATCACCATTGGCATCAACATCTACGTTACCACTCGCTCCCTGGTAGTTAATATCTTTACCTTCTTGGAGTAACTTGAGTCCCTCGCAGACATCGGTAACTTCTGTACCTGGTGCATTGGCAACTTCACGAATTTTGCTTGCTATCCCTGTACCTGTGTTTTCTTTAGCAGCTTGGGCTGATAGTACTAATAAAACAGCAGCGTCCCAGGCTTGGGGAGCAAATTCCCCTGGCGAACCACCCTTCTTAGATTGCCAGAGTTTTTTAAAAGCATCTAATGCTTTACCATCAGAACCAGGTACTGTCCCAATGACTCCAGAAGCAATGTATTTACCATCGCTACTTTTACCAACTTGACCGGGGAATTCGTCTGACTTCATTCCATCTGTCAGCATGACCTGTACACCTTTCACCAAATCTTGCTGATACGCAGATTTTAGCAGTAGGCTACCTGTCTCTACATAAAAAACACCAAGTACTGCATCTGGCTTCCCAGCAAAAGCGGCTGTAGCTTCAGTTTCAAAGGTAGTCGCTTTGGGGTCGTAGCGTACAGGATTGTTTTTGTTAACTATGGTTCCGCCCAATTTTTCAAAACCTTGGACAAATGCTTTTTCAAAACCGACGCCATAGTCATTGTTAATGACGACGGTGGAGACTCGCTTAAAGCCTTTTTTATTGGCAAGTTCGGCTAAAGCTGGGCCTTGGTAGCTATCAGGGGGAACTGTACGCGCCCAAAAGCCTTTGAAGTCGCCGTTTTTCGCTTTTTGGGTAAATACGGGGCTGGTGCTACCAGGTGAAATCAGCATCACCTTATTTTGGGCAGCAATTGAGACAGCAGCTGTGGAAACACTGCTAGCAAAGGAACCAACAACACCTGCAACTCTATCTACTGTTGCTAGCTTAGTCATACCAGCAGCACCGACTTTCGGGTCTGTTTGGTCGTCTACAAAAACTAAAGAAACAGGTTTACCGTTGACACCGCCGCAAGCGTTGACTGTTTCGACTAGCAAGGGAACAGAAGGTGCCATTTGCTGTCCAATGGAGGCTAAATCTCCTGTTGTTGGCAGCAAGGAACCAATTTTTAATCCTGCGGCACTACTGGCTGTGGTACCTGGGCTGGCTGTGTTTGCAGGCCCGCTTCCGGTATCCTCACAAGCCCCTACAAGAAACCCAGTTGCTATGGTAGCTAAACTCAGCGCTAAGGCAGCCCTAATTCTTGACATAGATTACTTTCACTCCTCTAATATTCAGGAGTCTGCAAGTAAGATTCAAACTAGATTTTTAGCTTAGCTTGATCTCAACAGACTCCAAAGGATAAATAATATCATCCTCCTCAGAGAGTGAAAGCACTTATCCCTGTATCAGAATTTATTCTTGGACGTAAGGGATGAAGAAAACGGAGAGGGAGGGATTCGAACCCTCGGTACGGAGTTGCCTGCCGTACAACAGATTAGCAATCTGCCGCTTTCGACCACTCAGCCACCTCTCCAGGGTCACGAATAGTTATATTAGCAGATTTTTATTGTTGGGTCAATAGTTCTTTGTCCTTTGTCGTCATAAATAACAAAGGACAAAGCGCAAAGTCTGAGCGCCGGCTTCCGACGCTCAGAACTTTGTAACAGAGGACAGAGGACTAATTTCTCATAGTACTTGCGATCGCATCCAAGCCACAGGCAAAGATGAGATTTTTTGCCACTGGGGTACGTAAGCACGCTGAGTGAATACGTTATAGTCGTTACGCTCAATGACTTTTAAAATTCCGCTGTAATGCATCAAAGCTGCCCAAACAGGCCAACGTGCATCAGTGGATAAGTAAGAAATTCCTTTTTCTGCTCTGGTATAAAACTGTCGTGCCCGTTTAATTTGAAAGTTCATTATGGAGCGCCAGCGGTCATCCACTACGCCTTTGAATAAGTCTTGTTCTGTGTAATTGAATTGCGCCAAATCTTCTAGAGGGATATAAATTCGCCCCCGCCGCGCATCTTCACCGACATCTCTGAGGATATTAGTTAATTGCTTGGCAATTCCCAAGGCAATTTCTTCTTCTGTGGGAACATAGCGCTGTTGTTCATTGTTCCACGGCGCTGTATTTCTGGTGTTGTCTAAACCCATGATTGCTGTTGACATCAAGCCGACAGTGCCAGCAACACGATAACAGTAGAGGTATAGTTCCTCAAAAGTTTCGTAACGACTGCGGTATAAGTCCATTCGCTGACCGGCAATCATATCGCGAAAAGGCTGAATGTCCAGCGGAAAGTTTTGAACGGTATCAGCCAAGGCGACATCGAAATTATCTACTGGATGCCCAGCAAAAATTGACTCTAGCTGCTGCTCCCATAAGTCTAGGGTTTCTGACGTGGTAAGAGCAGACGCGGGGCCGTCTACCAGTTCATCTGTACGGCGACACCAAGCATAAATTGCCCACACAGCAGGGCGTTTTTCTTTGCTCAGGAGCAAAGTGCTAAGGTAAAAGGTCGCGGAATACTTGGCTATAAGTTGCCGACAAAGTTTGTAGGACTCGTCTACAGAGACCAGCATTTTCATGCGCGGGGGGGAATCAAGCAGTTGCAGCATTCGTTGCAGGCGGTCGGGTGAGCGTTTGCAGGTTTAAGGCATTTGCTACTGGGGGCGCATCAACGATCGCCTGCGCTGTTAGCTTACCAGAAAGCACAGCTCCTTCCATACTGGCCAGATAGCGTTGCATGGTGAAATCCCCTGCCAGATAGAAGTTGGCGATGGGAGTTTTTTGTGAGGGACGGTATTGTTGACAACCAGGGGTCGCTTTATAAACTGAACGCGGCGTTTTCACTACATGATATTTTAATAATTTGGCTGGGTTGTCTCCCCCGAAGTGATCAGGAAAGAGTTTTTCTAATTCGGCAATAGTTGCAGCGACGATTTCCTCGTCGGATTTAGCAATCCAATCTTTTGCTGGGGCTAGGACTAGTTCTAGCATTGAGCGATCAGGGTTGGCGTATTCACGGCAAGTATTACTCATATCAGCATAAACGCTGAGCAGGGGCGATCGCGAAAATAACAGGTGATCGATTTGTGTAAGCTTCCGGTCAAACCACAAATGTAAGTTAATCACAGGTACGCCTGCGAGTCCTTCTAGCTTTTGGAAGAACTCCATCTGTTGCCAAGGCTGAGGAAGTAGAACTTTTAGCGGGTCAACTGGGATGGCGGACACGTATAGGTCAGCTGTGAAAACTTCGTCTGCTGCACTATTTAACCCCCGCAGTAAGAAGCCTTTGACTGTGCCGTCAGGGTTGAGCAAAATCTCTTTCAATGGGGCGTTTAAGCGAACTTCCCCACCACGTTCGGTGATGTAATCTACTAGGGGTTGGCATAATCTTTCTGTGGGCGAACCATCAAGAAATGCCATTTTTGAGCCGTTTTTTTCTTGAAGAAAGCGATTGAGGGCTGTCAGCAAGACAGTGGAGGAAATTTCTTCTGGGTTGATGAAGTTCAACGCTTTAGACATGGCGATGAAAACTTCTTTTTCCACTCTTGGGGGAATATTCTGCTTTTTCAGCCATTCCCGCCACGAGTATTTGTCCATTTCCTCTACGTACTTTTGCCCTTGAATCATTGCAGGCAACAACCCAATGCCAAAGCGAATTTTTTCGGGCCATGTCAGCATGTCGTTGTTTCGCAGAATTGCCACTATCCCGTTTAAAGGTGCTGGTATATCTGGAAAATCAAAGCGGCTGTAGGTTCCCGGTGCATTGGGCTGGTTGAAAATCATTGTGTGTTCTTTCCACTGCAATCTATCCTCAATATCCAGTTCTTTGAATAACTGCAATATATTGGGATATGCCCCAAAAAATATATGCAGACCGGTTTCATACCAATCTCCATCAGAGTCTTTCCAAGCTGCCACTTTGCCACCCAATACGTCACGGCGTTCTAAGACGATGGGTGTGTGACCCGCATCTATGAGATATTTCGCGCAGGAAAGCCCTGCTAAACCAGCACCGGCGATCGCTACTCGCATTTAAACCTACTGTTATTCAATATTTCTTAATGGTTTTGACCGTTCTCATTATACGTTGCAATCTGTTACATTTGGCGGCCGATGCGCGATCGCTTTGCTAAAAATCTTCTGGGTTGGGGAATGGAGGCAAGGGAGCAGCGGGCGGGGAGCAGGCTCTTATGGGTAGGTTTTTTAGATTTCGCGTTTTGGTTGACGCAGGGACGCGGGGACGCGGTGAGACAGCGAGTAAAGGAGGGTTTCCCTCCGCAGGCGACTGCGTTAGCGCAGCGTTAGCGAGCTTGCGAGCGTCACCCGAAGGGGGACGCAAAGAAAGATTTCGGAACGAAAAAATAGGTTTTTTCAGACTGAATATGAAAAACCTACCCTTGAAAGCGGGAGCAGGGGGAATGAGAATTAATAAAAAATATAGTTTTATACTTAAATTTTAAGATGTTTCTGAAATATATTCAGTAATTTTTCGCAAATTACTGAATATATTTCAGTATAGAGGTTGGTCGCAGGTCATGCTGCATACCGTAGTCAGTTCTGGCAAATTCTATTTGTAATATTAAGCGGTCTTGATGAGTAGGAGTGTTGCCTTTATGAAAACAAAACGGATCTTCTGCAAACCCAGAACCGGCTTTGCCACAAATATTAACTAATGATTCTATGCCGTAATAATCGATAATATCTTGATCTGTTTCTCGTTTACGTACTAAAAGATGCGAGAGTTTCTTTTTTTGATGACTACCACGAACGCAGACATGAGGGCCGCTTTGTTCATTGACATCTGTTAAATAAAAGAAAAATTTTAAGAATCGATAATCATCTAGATCATAGTGAAAAAATTGAGCGGCTTGACTTTGTTGATCATGTGTTTTTTCGCCTGCAAAACTCCACCACATTAAATTACCTTGATGTACTGGTTTTGCTTCTAAATATTTAGCAGCGATCGCTAATAATTTTGGGTCATTTTGGAGTTTTTTAATAGCTGGACAGAGTAAAGCTGTGTTAAAATAACCACCAACTACAAACTTTTTACCTGATTTTTGTTGTGCTTGTTGTTTCTGATGATAATGAAAACCCAAGCTGGGTTTTCTATTTCCATAGCAAGTTGTTGATTTAGCAAACGCTACTATTTCTTTCACCATATCTTGAGGTAAATTTATACCTAAATATAATCCTTCGGTTTTCAAGATATTGACAGCAGCATCTACATTTACATCTGGAAAATAAGTATTTTTTTCATTGATCCCTAGCACATATGATTTATTTGCAGATGGCGATAAATATATCATCAGTTTTTGCATGATTTTAAATCGTGCAATTTTACGCATTAAAAGCCATCTAGGGTTTTTAGTCAGTCCTTTATAATTTTCGTAAAAGCAATTATGAATTTTTATAAAAAATCTTTCTAAATAGCTACGGGATAAACTTATCAACATAAGCCTCCAATGATCAAAACAGCAGAATGGGTTATTTAAGAGAATTCCTCTATACTGCGTAAATATAAATGTGTAATTTATATCTTCCCATGTTAATCACTAAAAGTTAACAGGGCTACTCAATCTCAGTAGATTTACTGTTTCTTCTTATAAATGAATATTTTTTTAAAGAGTTTAAAAGGCTAGTGGTCTGTCCCAGTAACTTTAACTAGTACGTAGTAAGCACTAAAGTGCTTACTACGTACTTATTTGCCTATTTCCCGACTACTCACTCTCTATTGTCAGAATTTAACGTAACAAATTACACAATTAAGCTAGAAAAACCTTTTGCCAATTCCCCGTTCCCCAAATACCAATTCTGTAGTGCTAAGCGTTGAATTTCGCGCCACGGAATATTGTGTTTTCGCGCTAGTTCTGCACAATCTTCGTATTCTGGTTGTACGTTAGCCAGAGATCTTGCTTGTGGTTGTCCTTGCCATGCAACTTTGACGCGCACTTTACCATATTCGGTTTCCACTTGTTGAATTTCTCGTTGTAAGATGGCGCGTTGTCCAGTTGTTCGCCGAATTCCTAAAGTAGTAGTTTCGCGGAATAGAACTGCTTCACAGTTAAGTAAATTTTCTAGATGACAAATTACAGTCAGTAAAATCCCTGGGCGAGATTTTTTCATTCCTATGGGTTGGGTAAAAACGTCTACTGCACCAGCGTGAAATAATGCCTCAAACACGTAACTGATCGCCTGCGGATTTAAATCATCAATTTGGGTTTCTAGTACTGATATAGTCTCCAGAGAGGGGCTAGTATCTTGAGAATTCGCAAAATCGGATTTTGTATTTGTGTGTTCGCCCAACCAGAGGCGTAATATATTGGGAATGGGTAAATTGAGAGAACCTGCTCCCAATCCCACTTGCTTGATGGTGATTGCAGGTGGCGCACCAAATTCTTGCGCTAAAGTAGTGGCGATTGCAGCTCCTGTTGGTGTCACTAGTTCTCGTTCAATGCCATTACTGTAAACTGGACAACCCCGCATTTCCCATAACTTCAGCACTGCTGGTACTGGTACCGCCATCTGCCCATGTGCAGCGCGTACTGTTCCCCCGCCTGTCGGAAAAGCTGAGCAGTACAGCAAAGGCAATCCTTGCTCATTGCTCTCAATACCCAACCAATCCAACCCCAAGCAAGTACCAACAATATCGACAATTGCGTCCACAGCACCCACCTCATGGAAGTGGACTTTTTCTGGCGCGATGCCATGTACAGCCCCTTCTGCCACTGCTAGCTGTCGGAAAACCGCCAAACTCCAAGCCTCTGCTCGTGATGGCAACCCTGCTTTGAGAATCATCTGCTCTATTTCTGGCAGGTGGCGCACATGATGGTGATGATGTTCATGTTCATGATGGTGGTGATGCTCGTGTACCAAATCGACATGAACTTTAGTCGCCTGTTGGCTATTGCGATGGACAAGTTCTGTTCTTAACTGATACTCCTTTTCAATTCCTAACCCATTGAGTTTTGCGCTCAAATACTCCACAGGAACACCCAGACTTACCAAAGCTCCCAGGCACATATCACCAGAAATTCCAGTCGGACATTGAAGATAAGCTATTTTACTCATAGAGAGAAATTTGTCATTTGTCATTTGTCATTCACCGTGTCCCCGCGTCCCCGCGTCCCCTGCGGAGGGAAACCCTCCTTTACTCGCTGTCTCACCGCGTAAGCGCGTCTCCCCCATCCCCCGGTTGGTGAGCGAAGTCGAACCACATCTCCCCAGTCCCCAGTCCCCTTCCCCGTGTCCCATGGCAAAAATATTCCCAGTTCATCCGGATAATCCTCAAATTCGCCGAATAGAGGAAATAAAGTCGGCGCTTTCTAGTGGCGCAGTCATGCTCTACCCTACTGATACAGTTTATGCGATCGGTTGCGATTTAAATGCTAAGTCGGCGGTGGAAAGAGTGCGGCAAATTAAGCAGCTAGCAAACGATAAACCACTGACATTTTTATGTCCCTCGCTCTCAAATGTGGCTACTTATGCCTTCGTAAGTGACACAGCCTATCGGATCATGAAGCGCCTAATACCGGGGCCATACACGTTTTTGCTACCAGCTACCAAGTTAGTACCGCGATTGGTGCAAAATCCTAAGCGCAAAACTACTGGGATTCGTGTGCCAAATCATAATGTGTGTTTGGCGTTGCTGGCAGCGTTGGGCAATCCGATTATTTCAACTTCAGCACATTTGCCACCAGATGAAACAGGTGATGGAATGCTGGCAGTCAGCCCAGAATCTATTCTCTCACGGGTGGAGTTATTTGATTGTTTGGATAACTTGGTAGATGTCATTGTAGATACTGGCGAGGAACCTACGTATGAGGTGTCTACTATTTTAGATTTGACAGGAGATGAACCAATGATTACAAGACGGGGTTTAGGCTGGGAAACAGCAACAGCGTGGGTATAAAAATCATACTTCACAAGCGCATCCCCCAGTTTCGGAGAATGTCATAAAAGAAACTCCAGTTTTAAAATCGTCATAATTAAAAGCGATCGCAGTAGGTAGAACAGGACAGTAGCAAAAGTCGGCACACAAAGGAATTTTAGCACTTTGAATTAATGGTAGATGCTTATGTGCCAGCGTCGATTTAGTGGCTTGTGAAAAAACCGACACACAGCCATGCCTGTAACTTTTTAGGATTTCTTACAGTCTTAATATATGAACCTTATAAGTAAGCAGTACATGCGGCGAATCTTGATGGACGAATACCAGAAGATGTTTCAGCCAAAACTGTCTCTAATTGCTGTGTCTGCGTTTTAATTACGGTGCAATACCTCTGTGGAAAAGTCATGAAAGCTAATCTTGTAAATCTACCGAACTCTACACCTGCTTTTGATAACTACATCTCGGCCGAGGAATTGTCAGCCAACAGTACTGAAACTTTAATCGGTTCGCTGTGTCAAGAAATGCAAGCCCAAGTCAAAGCAGGCCCCAGGTGTGTCCAAGCTGTCGCCAATCGCATAGCTAAAGAAGTAAAACGTATTTGCGATAAAAGCTCCCGCATTCAAACATCTGGACAAATCAAGTCTTGGCAGATTACTTTAGGCAGGCATCGTCTCCAAAAATGCCTCCGCTACTATCAACTGGGATCAAGACAAGGACGGGTGGAATTACATAGTAATTTAGGTGCTATGGTTTACCGTCACGTCACTATATCAGGCTCTGATTTGGGCTTTGAGGCTCGTTACAACCTGATTGAAGATTTCCTCCAAGCCTTTTATATCGAAGCTATCAAAGCTTTCCGCAGAGAAAACGAGCTACCGGAAGATTATACACCGCGTACTCAGTTGCAATTAGCGGAATACATGGCATTTAGCGAGCAATACGCCAAACGCCGCATCAATTTACCTGGTGGTGCCAATCAGCAATTGATTATTCTCCGCGCTCAAGGTTTTGCTCGTCGTCAGCCACAAGAAACAACTGTGGATATTGAAATGGCGGTGGAGTCTGCTAAGGGTGAGGATGGAGAATCTTACCAGCGTAACTCGGCGGTGCAACAACTGCGATCGCAAATGATTGCCCAAGCTAATTTTGATCCCTCCGAGGAATCAGAACGCGATCGCGTCATCACTGAGTTAATGAAATACTTAGAGTCTCAAGGTCAGTCTGACTGTATGGACTACCTAACTCTCAAACTCCAAGACCTTTCAGCACCAGAAATTGACCAAATTCTCGGTCTCACCAGCCGTCAGCGCGACTATCTGCAACAGCGTTTTAAATACCATGTGGAAAAATTTGCCAAGCAACATCAATGGCAATTGGTACATCAATGGTTAGGCGCGGGTTTAGAGCAAAAGTTGGGTCTATCTTCGCAGCAGTGGGAAGTGTTTTTGAGTCAACTCACAGAACAGCAACAGCAAATTTTGCAGATGAAAACTGCACGCGAAAGTGATCAGGCGATCGCTAAAGCCTTAAAATGTACACCAAAACAATTGCAAAAGCGCTGGACTCAACTCCTAGAAATAGCATGGGCTATTCGTAATGGTCATACTGAAATTCAAACAGGCTAAAGCAAAATAGCTAATATCATCCAAATACAATCCTAAACACTGCAAACTTGATCACAAATACGATGATTTATAATCAATAACTTTATTTATATTCCGATTATTAATACATTTGTATTTAGTACACAAGTACCAAATTTTCCTTTGTTAAGTAAATAAGTTCGTAGTCAGGACTTTAGTCCTCATTCTCAGCTACATACCAAGTTTTATAATCTCTCTTTCCCTCCCCTGAGTTCTCTGTCTTGAAAAGTTCCTCTACTTGGGGAGACCCCAAGATTGCACTTTTCTCTGTGCCTCTGTGGTTTGTTCTCTTACCCCTCAAACTTAATGTGACAAATAAAATCAAAAATTCATATTAAGCAATTAACCATTTACTGCAACTTCCGTGGAATCCTATAATAAGTGAGACTTTTGGCAGAGGAAGCAGGAATGGCTCTGACTCAAGGCGGACGAGCAAACCAAGCAGGGAAAATTTTAGAAAGTAATGTCGAAACAATTTTGAGGCTACATGGTTACTTCCAAGTAGGAAACCATGTCAGCGAAGAATTTTTATTAACTGCTAACCTATTACCAAAAAGGTATGCTAAGCAGGTCTATATTGGTGCGGGAATTTATCAAACTGTCCTCAAAGTTGACTTTTATGTAGTTGGAATACCTAGCAAGCCATCTGGACTAATTATTGAGTGTAAATGGCAAGAAAGTGGAGGTTCTGTGGATGAGAAATTTCCCTATTTGAACTTAAATATTCAAGACTCTTATCCAGCACCAACGGTTGTAGTGATAGGAGGTGAAGGGATGAGAGAAGGAGCAGTCGAATGGCTGAAGCAACAAGTTAAATATAATCACAATTTATTAGCAGTTCATAGTTTAGATCGATTTATTGCTTGGGCAAATAAAGATTTTTAATACGACGTAATCAGTAATTCGTAAATTAATCCTCTTTTTTTCGTATTAGAATTTATCGAGCGTGCTGCTTCGATTAAATGAATCTTAAAGTTAATTTCGTTATATAAGTCTCTAATAAATTCGCAATTAGAATTACAGATCATAACTTTGACACCACGACTTGCTAGTTCAGCACAAGTATCTCGTAAACGTTCTTGGTCTTTGGCATCAAAAGAATATCGACTATAGCCAGTGAAATAACTGGTATTACTGATAGGATAATAAGGTGGATCGCAGAACACAAAATCATCACTACTCATTGTATGATTTAGCATATCTGCAAAATCAGCTTGTTTAATTTCAGATTGAGAAAGTGCTACCGAAGCTGCTCGCAGCGAATCTTCATCACAGATATTAGGATTATGGTACCTCCCCAAAGGCACATTAAACTTACCTTGTGAATTAACCCGATAAAGACCATTAAAACATGTTTTATTTAAATAAATCAGCCGAGCAGCTTTTTCTAAATTAGAATCTGTATTACTAGAACGTACACTATAATAATAATCTCTATTATGGCGGGATTTATGTTCTTTTAATAAGCAGATTAATTCTTCGACATTATCCCTAACACAGCAATAAGTAATTATCAAATCAGTATTAATATCAGTCAGAATTGAAGCGGTTGGCTGGAGATGAAAAAAAACAGCACCTCCACCTAAAAACGGTTCATAATAAGTCTTGTAATTCTTGGGAAAATAGCGAAGATACTGCTGAATCAATCTACCTTTGCCACCTGCCCACTTTAAAAATGGACGCGTGCAAGCTTGCTGAGGAATTTGACTTACCATTTCCTGATGATTTAATTAAAATAATCGCGAGTAAATATAGCTAATATAACTGACGAACTATATTTTATATTAACTGAGTATTTTGCTAACCACATAGATTACAATTAAATAGATCTACCATATCAAAACAAGCGTAACTCCATAACAAGGCAGCATATATTCAAATGTTTGACGGATTTTGGGATAACGTCTTTCGCTACCCCCGCTATTTTGTTACTGTACTCTTAGGCGTATTGGTGAATACATTTGCACCATTAATGCCATTATTTAAGCGCCCAATTACCTTAATTGCTATGTTGGGTTTATTTGTGGGTAGCCTAGTGTTTGTTGCTCTTACCCTACGCGCAATGCTGGGCTTGAGTACAATCTAGGATGGGGCTTGGCGTTGCAAGCGCCAAGTAAATTTATCGCCAAACTTGCATTTTATTGATGTGTACAACCTCTGTGAGGAGGCGAAATTTTTATGGCTACAAATCGCCGCATTTCCCGCGTTGCTGAATTAATCAAACGGGAAGTTAGCCAAATGCTGCTCAACGGTATTAAGGATGACCGTGTGGGTACGGGAATGGTGAGTGTTACCGATGTTGACGTTTCCGGCGATCTGCAACACGCCAAAATCTACGTCAGTATTTATGGTACAGAGCAGGCTAAGGAAGAAACAATGGCCGGCTTAAAGTCAGCGACTGGTTATGTTCGCAGTGAACTTGGCGCACGAGTCAGGCTACGTCGCACACCAGAGGTAATTTTTATCGAAGACCGTTCTATTGAACGGGGTACTAAAGTGCTGAGTCTGTTGAATCAACTTAAGCATGAGCGTCCGCCGGAAAGTTTAGCAGCGTTAGAAGACAACATAGATGAAGATGATGAGCAATTTGCACAATAAGTAACTTAGACAACAATGTAACCTCAGAACAATTGACATCTAGAAATCAGATCATCACTTTACAGACGTCACGGAATCGCGTCTGTTTTAATGTGACTATACATGCTTGAGGGTTCAGTAGTTGGGTATGTGGCAGGGGACTGGGGACTGGGGACTGGGGACTGGGGACTGGGGACTGGTTATTCTCCGCGTCCCCGCGTCCCCGCGTCTCCCTCATCTCTTCACTCAGCACTTCCATGCACCAACTCTTCTGCGTGAGTGTCTCAGAAAAAGTGAATTTGTTTAAAAAATTGTTAATGGATATCAAACTAAAAGCTTTCATGGTGTAGGTTAGCCCTTGTACTTTGCATTAGTTTATACTCCGGCTCTCACCAAATATTTTTAGTTTGCTTTGCTTGGGCCAACTACCACTAGCTCTAGAAAGAGTCTACTGATCATTATTTCTTACATTAGCGATCGCCATATGAACCATCAACATCAGCTCAATTCGGTCTAAAACTTGATAACTATCAAGCGCTTGAGACTTGTTAAGTACAATTCACATAGCTAGCCTAGCAAGTTAAGTTAACTACTCTGATATTCTGGAATGAAGCATATTTTGAGCAAATGTCAGGAAACGTTGACTTTTTTAACATTTCTTTAGATAATTTTAGGGTGTATAACGTCAAAATGAAACTAGTTCCGTATAGCAAACTACAAAACCCTAGCCACAAGTATAGTCCTTGTCATGTTTGTTCCCAATGAATACCGGGAACACTATCTACGTGTAAATTTGTGAGTAAAACAATGAGTGTGAATACGGTGCCTTCTATAAATTACTACTCTCTGGATGTGATTCAAGACGAAGCACGCCGACTGGTGCAAAAGGGAATGGTCAGCAGACAGCAGCCAATATATACACTCTGCCAATACATCCCAGCGAGAGAGTGGGTTTGCGTTGAATGTGAGTTAGAGAAATGTGACTTTTTATTACGCGATCGCATTGGCGATCTGATTGGTCGTGAAGAGTGGGACAACGACTAACCAATGGGTGATGCTGAATGTAGGGTTTTGGAGCAGGAGTTTATATTTTATCTATGGATTTTACCATCGGCAACTCAAAGCCAAATCTGAGGAATAATTTTTGGTTTTGACGAGTACACCACCCAATCCAGAATCTTTGATTTTCTATTAACACGCAAGCATTAGAGTCTGATTTATACAACTTTTCAATCTAGTAAACGCATCGAAGTCAGTTGTTGTGTATATCCGATGCTACAGCTTGAGTATAGTGCGTAATTTCCCTGACCGGGGTAGTTCGATATTTTGAACTATCCCGGTGATTTTTATCTATCCCACTTGCTCTAAATACTGGTTAATATCTTCAACGATGCGGGTAAGTTCAGCTTCTGTAGTCAAGCGGATGCTAGCATCGCGGACAGTCAGCAGGACTTTTGCCGCGAAGGGAGTTGGCCAAATATTAGGATTGCAGAAAATTTCTAGAAATATCTCACCAGTGTAACGATATTCTAAAGGACGCTGGGGAGTAGCTTTGCTGCTAGGAGTAGATTTAGTGGCAACAGCTTTCAAGCGTTCCATGAGTTCATCAGTTGCTGCTTTTAATTCCCGTGCTGCTTGAGGTGAAAAACTAAAAGAGATAGAACCTTCAATGAGGTTGAGTGTCAAAGGAGTTGAAGACATTAGCTCTTGATTAAAACTTCTTGATAATCTTTTATGTTACTGGAATTGGGTAATCAAAATAATTCTTCGGAGGGAACAGGGAACACTTCGTTGAGCTTCAGTGTATCGCGCTTAACGCTTAATAAGGAAAACCCCTGCTTAAAAACAGGATATTTAACAAGAACACCGTTTTTACAGACGCGAAGCGCGAGAAAAACATATTTTTTAAACCCAGAATTAAAGTATTTTAGGAAACAATAAACAGGACACTTTCTGTTCTCTGTTCCCTGTTCCTTGTTCCCTTTCTTTGTAATTATTACCCTATGTCGAAATAATTGGTATCTTGAGCTTTACATTAGAAGTCATAGATCTTTGTGTAAAAACTCTATGACTAGCGATAATCGCGCTGCCGTACAAAAGGTTTTAATTATTACCTTAATACTCAATCTGTTTGTCATGGGATTAAAAGCAGTTGTGGGATTTGGGACGGGTTCTTTAAGCTTATTAGCTGATGCTTTACATAGTGTTACAGATAGCGCTAACAACGTTTTAGGATTAATTGCTAGTAGGTTTTCTTCCCCGCAACCCGATCGCGAACATCCTTATGGACATCAAAAATTTGAAGCGGTGGGAGCTTTGGGAATTGCTGCGTTTCTAGGAATAGCTTGCTTTGAAATCCTTCAAGGAGCTATTGAGCGAATTATCAAAGGTGGTGAACCTGTAAAAATTTCCCCAACAGAGTTATGGTTATTACTAATTGTGCTGGGTGTAAATATTTTTGTAGCCTTTTACGAACGTCGTGTAGGGCATCAAGTGGGTAGCCCAATTTTAATTGCTGATGCTACTCATACGATGAGCGATGTTTGGGTGACAATTTCGGTAATTGGCGGTTTAATTGGCGTTTGGTTGGGTTATCAATGGCTGGATGTGGCCTTAGCTTTTCCGGTTGCTTTGTTGGTCTTTTGGAGTGGTTGGTCAGTATTAAAAGATAATTTACCTTGGCTTGTAGATCAAATAGCGATCGCACCAGAAGCAATACATGCGATCGCAACTTCTGTACCTGGTGTAATTAACTGTCATGATATCGCTTCTCGCGGTGTTTTAGGTCGCCAGGTATTTATTGAAATGCATCTAATAGTCGATGCACCAGATGTAGAAACTGCCCACCGCATTACCGAAGAAGTAGAAAGCCGATTAGCAGAACGCTTCAGCCCTGTAAGGATTGTAATTCATGTCGAGCCACCGACATATAAATCTGAGCATATTAGCTTTGAATGAAAAGCGAAATAGGCACATAACAGGAGTTTCCTGATATCTCCAGGATCGCCTAGTACCAAAATCTCACCTCGCTACAAACTTCATTGCGACCCCATTCATACAGTAACGTTTGCCTGTGGGTGCAGGGCCATCGTCAAATACATGACCCAGATGTCCACCACAGCGACGGCAATGTATTTCAACTCTGGTCATAAAAAATGATTTATCTACAGATGTGCCAATTGCCCTATCGATAGGTGCGTAAAAACTCGGCCAGCCCGTACCACTATTGAATTTGGTTGCAGATATAAATAATGGTAAGTCACAAGCAGCACACACATAAGTACCTTTGGCATACTGCTTATCGAGTGGACTGGTGCCGGCACGTTCAGTTTCATGTTTACGCAGTACGCGAAACTGTTCTGGTGTTAGAATCTTACGCCATTCTTGATCATTTTTGGTGATTTCAAACTCATTTTTGGTTGCCATAACTCGCGATCTCCCAGTTAAATGATGCGACAACCATACTGTGCCAACTATTGCTGCACTAGCTTGTAAAAAATATCGTTTTTTCAAAATCCAATTACCAATTTAGCTAATCACTAGCATGTGCGATCGCCCTGAATTAGCCCTGATAAAATCATGAAAATTTCCTAAGAATTATTTATAAGCGTCGAGACGCCCTTTGGAAGCGTCTCTACAGAGGTTATTGGTTGTGCAAAATAATCCTTTGCTCCACCATTAGACTTGAGAAACAATGGGCTGAGCAAGATGCACTGCTTCTTTTACTGCCTCATCTAAATTTTCTACTAATACCAATGTATGGCTGGAGGTTTTGAGTGTTGCTAAATATTTCCTAGCAGCATCAAACTCAGAACCAGCAAGACGGACAACTAATGATGGTATATGAGTTTGGCGATGGTTTTTGCTGCCATTGCGTAAAGGTGATCTCACTGGGGTATTTTCTTGCTGAACAAATTTCGCAATCACTTGTGCAACTTCCTCTACTTGAGGAATGTTGCCTAAAAAGTTAATCAATATTGTTTGAATGCTTTGATCTGCGGACAGGATTTTTAAACTTGTATCTAAGCGATCGCAAAATGTCGATGGTGTGGTATCTGTCAGAAAACTGTGTCTAAGATTTATACAGATACCAGGTTTGCCGCCTGCATTGGCAACTAAATCCAAAGTTGTCATCACTGAACCAGCACCATTACCTAGAACGCCAATTTTACCTTGCGTTTGCGAGCCATTCCAGTTACTGTAAATGCCATTAATCTGACCACTGGGATGACGACTGACTATTTTTGCTGCCATCTCAACAATGTCTGGATGACGTTTAATTGCTCGTTCGTTAACGCTGACTTTACCATTGAGGGCCATAACTTGACCAGAGGCACTAACCGCCAGGGGATTGATTTCTACCAAGTCTAGGTCTTTCTGGACAAACAATTGGTATAGCTTCTCCACAACGCTGCTTACCGACTGCATCAAATTACCCTGCAAGCCCATTTTCAGAGCTAATCGGCGGGCATAAAATGGTGAGAATTCTTGCTCTACCACAATATGGTGCATTTTTTCCCCTGCTGATTCCCAGTCGATATTTGCTTCTTTGCAACCTAGAAGCACTGGGCGGCAGGCAGCTGTATCTAAAACTACTGCTAAAGAAAATTCTTGGTTGGCTTCGTATTTAGTTTCTGCGAGTAATACTTCTGGCAACTCACCCCAAATTGATAAATTGAAGATAGTTTGAGCAGCTGCGATCGCATCGATTGTCGTTTCTGCAAACCTTACTCCGCCTGCCTTTGCTCGTTCTGCTGCATGTACTTGAGATTTTAGTACAATTGGATAGCGAATTTTTAACCGTTTCAAATCTGTAGGATGGTCAATTCGTTGAGAAGGCAGTACGGGTATGCCTATTTTACTAAACCATTCTTTAACTTGGTACTCTAATAAATCCATCGATACACCTTGTATTTACACTTCAAAACATTTAGCTATTGCTATCTTTCTCAGCACTTTAATCGCAAAACTCAGCTTTGGACAGCTATAAAAATTTATTTTTCACCGTTTAATTTTATCCAATTTGGTAAGTTAGGCAAATTAATTTATATAGCTAACCAGTTTATGCCAAGTGTAAAAACTTAATCAATCTCCTCAGTAAATTTGCTTGTATGGATGATAATTAGCATTTTTGTCAATAACCTTTGATATCCCAGTATTTTATTAATCATGGGATAATTTTGTAACTACTAATACGAAACTAGCAATTTTTTTAGGTAAGCACTATTAAGTATTTTTTCAAACTCTGATTGTTAAATTGTCAACAGTGCCCACGCTATAAAGACCAAAAATCATATTATTCCCATTTTTTACTTGTAATTTCTATTGGGAGTTGAATTTTTTAATTTTTGATCTAGCGATAAAAAAAATGTAGCAGAGCGAACAATTACCACTCTGATAATTTTTGGTGAAAAGTCAGAATTTGTGTTAGAAAGTTGGTCGATCTGATTCTCAGGCTGTGGTTGATTAAACTGTGCATCTGCATTCAACAAACCCCAAAAGTTCATCTTGTATCCTCACAGATAAGAAAAACAATATCGAATATCAGCGGGAACGCTCTATGAAAGTAGCAGTCCAGCAGGAAGACTTACAGATGTTAGCCAAAACTTTGCAAGAACAATTGTTTGCAGAAGTACCATCTGCTGAAGTCTTCGAGGTTAAATGTGCCGTCAATAAAGACGGGTTAATGATCTTAACCCAACATCCATCAGATTTGATAGTTAATAGACAGATAGTCTTTGCAGTATTTGAAGAAGTACTCTTATCTCTAACACCCCATCGAGAACAACAGGTGCAATGTTACCTAAGAGTTTTTGGTGAAAAACTCCCCTATGCTCAATGTTTACTCACAGTGAAGCCGAGGGGACTGGGGGAAGAGGACGCGGGGACGCGGGGACGCGGTGAGACAGCGCTGCGGGAGGGTTTCCCTCCGCAGGCGACTGCGAACCCGAAGGGGGACGCAAAGAGGGAAGAGGACGCGGAGATATCCTCCTCATCTCCCTCATCCTCATCTTCCATAATCTTCCCCCCCTTAGTTGATCCGGTAGAGGAGGAAACAGGGGAGGAAGAAGCGATCGCGTTTGATCCGTTTTTCGACGATGCGCCGAATTTGTTGCCGAAAAAGCCTGTACACCAAGTTAAACCGATTTTGCTGGGTGCAGCTTTGGTGGTAAGTGTTGTTTTCGGTGCTGGTGGCTATTTGCTGACTCGCCCTTGTGTGCTGTTAGAGTGTAAAGAAATACAAGTTGCTGAGCAATTCAAAATCGAATCTAGACGACTGATGCAACGTGCTAAGTCCCAAAAGGAATTGCTACTGGTGCAACAGCAATTGGAGGCAGTGAGTACAGACTTGACAAATGTCCCTGGTTGGTCTACTCGTTACCAGCAAGCAGAGGAACTAAAAACAAGTTTGTCTGGACAGTCAGAAAAAATTAACCAGGTGGTAAAGGCGTTGGATGTGGCTGCCTTAGCGGCACAAAAAATTCAAGCTCCTGTAAATTCTCTAGAAGAGTTGCAAGCTAGACAACATCTGTGGCGACAGGCGATCGCACCATTAGAGGCAATCAGTCCCAACAGCGAGCTTTATGAGTTAGTACAAGCAAAATTACTGGATTATCGGATTAATTTACTCACTGTAAATCAACAGATGTTGGGAGAGGAAAAATGGTTGAAAAAACTCTCAGCAGCAAAAGCTGTAGCTAGCACTGCGACAAAACAAGCAGCCACTGCCAAATCGTTGAGAGATTTTCAAAAAGTGCAATCTACTTGGCAGTTAGCAGTTAATGCTTTAAATGCCATTCCCCGAACTAGCCCAGCCTACCAAGAAACCCAAAAGCTATTAGCAGAATATAAACCTAAATTAGCAGCAGCACGCGATCGCGCCACCAAAGAACAATTAGCTGCTAAAGCCTACCAACAAGCCATTAGCAATGCCAAAGTTGCTAAAACCTATGAACAACAACATCAATGGCAAGCAGCAGTCACCTACTGGGAACAAGCTTTGCAAACAGCTAAACAAATTTCTGGTGATAGCTCATACTACAATCAAGCTCAAACCTTGATTACACCTTACTCAACTGCACTCAAACAAGCGCAAGAAAAACTCCAAATCATCGGAAATTTACAACAAACTCGCACTGACTTAGAAAAAACTTGTGTTAACGGAATTCGGATTTGCAGCTTTAACATCAACAACAAAGGAATTATCGTACAGTTAACTCCAGAGTATGACCAAGTAGTGCAAAATAGCATCGCTAATGCCGATCCTGAAAACTCAAGTACCTCCATCGAAGTTAGCAATCATTTACAAACCCTACGAGAAGCACTAGCCGTCATCGCTGAAAACGCGAACCAGTCTCTTTTCCTCTTTGATGCCCAAGGTCAAGAAATTTATACACGGACACTTGCGGGAGATTAAATAATTCGTAATTCGTAATGACGCGACGCTCCTGCGTCGCTAACGCTAACGCTATCGAGGACTCGCTAACGCTGCGCTAACGTAATTCGTAATGACGCGACGCTCCTGCGTCGCTAACGCTGACGCTCGTACCTCGCTACCGCTGACGCTCGTACCTCGCTACCGCTGACGCTCGAGGACTCGCTACCGCTTCGCTAACGCTAACGCTATCGAGGACTCGCTACCGCTGCGCTAACGTAATTCGTAATTAAGCCGCTCCCTGAGCGAAGTCGAAGGGAGTGGGGGGATGAGGGGGACGCAGGGAAGTAAAGAGATTACACAATTCCCCATATTTCGACTTTGCTCAGTACAAGTCCCCAGTTCCCAATGACTAATGACTAACCAATCTTGTCACTGCTGCAACTAACTCAGAGGGTTCTGTTGGCTTGGTGATGTGCATCTGAAATCCTACTGAGAGGGCTTGTTGTTGATTGTACTCTCCTGCATAGGCTGTGAGGGCGATCGCTGGGATCTGCCCCCCTTGCTCTGGTTTCCAAGTTCTGACTTGGCTGATCAGCATGTAACCGTCCATGTCTGGCATTCCAATATCACTTAATAAAACGTCTGGTTTGGATTCTGTGATGGCTTGCAATGCTTGAACTGCTGACGGTACGGCGATTACTTCTGCCCCTTCTTCTGCTAGCACGAAGCTGATAAAGTCTCGTGAATCATCGTCATCGTCAACAACTAGTATTTTAAATCCTTGAAGATTGGTGAACTCGGAATCCACTTGTGTTTCTTGCTGGCTTTCTTTTACAGTTGCTTTTGCGTGCAGTAGTGGCAAATTGACTATAAAAGTCGCTCCTTTTTCGTTGCCTAAACTTTCTGCCATGACTGTACCACCGTGAAGTTCTACTATTTGTCGGACGATCGCTAACCCTAGTCCTAATCCACCAAATTTTCTGGTGGTGGCGCTATCTGCTTGCCGGAAGTAATCAAACACATGGGGTAAAAAGTCAGGGTTAATACCTTGACCGGTGTCTGTAATTTTGATTTGAGCATAACGATTACTGATTAGCTGTTTTTCTTGACAACTGACTAGTGACCACTGAGAACTAATTATTGACGATTGCACCTCTATTCGTCCTCCTGGAGGTGTAAATTTAACAGCGTTGGAGAGCAAATTCCAAAGAACTTGTTGCAAGCGATTGGAATCACCCATAACTAAAAATTTTGCATTCCCCTCTGCTCCAAAATCTAAAATCGATAATTTTAAATCGATGGATTTGACTTGAGCTGCTAAGCGTATCGTTTCTAGCGCAGCAATAATTGTGGATACTAAATCTACTGTCTCTACGTTTAAGGTCAGTTTACCTTGAAAAATTCGTGATACGTCTAGTAAGTCTTCAATTAATTGAGCTTGCAACTTAGCATTTCGCTCGATTGTTTCCAGTGCTAATGCTGTTTTTGATGGGTCAAATTTACGACTTTGGAGGAGTTTAGACCAACCTAATATGGGGTTCAATGGTGAGCGGAGTTCGTGGGAAAGGACGGCGAGAAATTGATCTTTAATACAGTTTGCTTGTTCGGCTAGAGTTCGCGCTTGTTGTTCTGCTGTGTATAAATTGGTGTTTTCAATGGCGATCGCTGCCATCTGGGCTAATTGCACTAGAATGGCTTCGTCTTCTTGGGTAAATTCACCTTCGTATTTATCTGATAACTGAATTAGTCCAATATTTTTTCCATCTCTGCCTTTTAAAGGTGCAGCTAGCCACCCCCGCATTGGTGGATGCTTGTCGGCTTCTTTACCAAATCCTTGCCAGCGAGGATGGGCTACTAGTTCGGCCTGAGTCATGCGTATCGGACGATTTATTTGACGGACATAAGTATAAATGCCTGATTCATCTGGTTTTTCTTGGTAATTTCGCCACGCAGCATACTTATCTGAAAGTGAAATCGAACTAATCGAGTGTGCCCAACCATGACTGTCTATTAAGCTGGTGACTGATTGATGTGCGCCAATAATAGTACGGGCTTGCTCGGTGATGATTCGGGTAACTTCTTCGATAGAGAGTGTTGAATGTATCGTCAATGCAGCCTCGGTTAATCCATGTAGTTGGCTCGCATATTGCCGCGATCGCATCAGCATTTGTTCTTTTTCTGTCTCTGCTCTGGTGCGACTAGTCACGTCAAGTACTAGAGATAATACTGAAACTAACTGACCCGATTCATCAGATAAGGCTGAATTATACCACTCACAATAGACAACGGAACCATCCTTAGTATAGTTGCGGTTTCGACAAATCAGCTGTTTTTCACTGCCACGAAACAACCTTCTAATTACGTCTTGAACTGTCTCTTTATCTTCAGTAGAAACAAATTGCCATTCGTGACATCTTTTACCCATAACTTCCTCAGCTTGCCAGCCAAAAATGCGCTCAGCTGTCTGTGACCAACGAGACACACGAAACTCATGATCCCACTCAATTACCGCCAAAGGGGAGTTCTCTAGATGAAAGGCGAGAATCGATAAAGCATCTTGCCACGAATCATGCCTTTGCTGGCGCTCAGTTATATTCCTATCTACCGCTGTCATCTCCACTAAGCGGTTTGTTTTGTGATTTACTTGTTTGACCTCTGTAATATCAATAAAGGTCAATACAACTGCATAGGGCACGACCGTATTCGGTAAAAATAAAGGCTGTGAGTTCATCAACAGCCAAACTAAATCACCGTTTGGTTTATACCAACCCAAAACGAAATTACAACAAGGTTTTCCTGTATTCCAAGCCACCACAGACGGGTGATTTTCCGCGCTCAAGGGCGACCCATCTTCACAAATAAGTTGAGTCAATTGTTGACAAACAAATGTTGAAGCAGGGGTTTTCTGGAGTCGAAGTTGCGGAAAGTTGCCAAGCGAGGGTTCCCCTTCATCGCTGCTGTGATATTTCACAACTTCCTGTGGTAAATTCTCTGAGGGTGGCTGACCAAAGGGTAATAACTGCGGTTGTTGAGCAATCCATTCCTGGATTTGCTCGGTTGTGAGTCCTAAAACCCTTTCGGCACTGGCATTACATGCTGTTATGCTGCCGTCAAAGAGTTGAAGCACCATCCCCTCGTTCACAACTGCGATCGTATAGTCGCCCACTTGTGTTCTACTTGGGGGTGTATTTTTTAGCTCCTCTTCAATCGGCTGATAATCTGACTTTTCCTGGTCTTCCATCTTGTTAGTTGCAATAAACTCAACGGGATTTTTTACTCAAAAGCTAGAATTATTCATCAGGAAAGTATTGTGAGGCTTACAATGTTTATCTCAAAAATACGGCTTGTTTTTATTGAGTATTCAGTAATCAAATCGGATTCCTATATCAGGTATTGAGTATTAAATATTGGGTATTATGTTCTGAGTATCAAGTATTAGATTTTAATTTCCATTACCCAATCCCCACTCTCAGCTTTGAAAGTATCAAACATCATGAATCCCCGTATTCTTTTAATCGAACTTGAGAGTCAAATAAATCCTCCTTGAGATAGGGGTTTAGTAAAAATTTAGTAAACAAGGATTATTAGAGATGATTTTTGTTAGTACTGAACCGTAGATGCCCTACCTCGAATAGCTTTCGTTAGCTGGATCGATTTGTGATTAAAGTTACAACAAAAAGTAGAAATTTATTAAGAACCTTTAAGTATAGATTGAAATAATCTTAAAAGATAAAAATGATAGGGACTGGGGAACTTGGGGCCTCCGCTCCCGGAGGAACTGGGTACAGAGGAAGATTAAATAATTAACGTCTAATGTGAATTAGATATTAAAACGAATGATGATTTTGTCAATGCCCTCACCCTAAATCTAGGTTAAGTACCATTCAGTAGCAGTGGTGTGTCAAGACTAAAATATTGCATTAAAAAGAACTCTTGTGGAATGGGCGTTTTGCCCGTCCGTGGCGGGCTAGACGCCCATTGTTGTCAAGTTAAATTAGAACCGATGTCCCGCAAGAAACTGAAGTTCCTTGCTAATAGCAAAAGTCATCTCAAGATGACTGAATATCCCCCAAGATTTTGAGTCTACTGAAGTAGACTTGAGCTATTAGCCAAGAAATTTATTTCTTGGCGGGTGAGGAAGCTAATACCGAAGATATTTCTAGCTTAAGTTGACACCAATGGCTTTACGACCCACCCCACAAGAAAACTTATTACATCATTTCAGCCTGGTCGCACCCTACAAAATTAAAGTTTTTAATTCACATTAGGCGTAATTCGTAATGACGCGACGCTCCTGTGTCGCTCTAAGCGAAGCTATGCCGCAGGCTTGACGCTGACGCTCGTACCTCGCTAACGCTAACGCTGATGCTATCTAGGACTCGCTCTAAGCGAAGCTATGCCGCAGGCTTGACGCTACGCTGACGTAATTCGTAATGACGCTCCTTCGGACGCTCGTACCGACGCTCGTTCGCCTTTGGCGTCTCCCCTTGGGAGATGACTCGCTCTAAGCGAAGCTATGCCGTAGGCTTTACGCTACGCTATCCCTACCGCTAATGATTTAGGATTGCTATATCAATATTTCCTGATTTATGTCAGCATTTATTGTTATAAAAACTCAAGCAACAGTGGATTTTCAACGTTTTAGCAATTTTGTCTAAATTTATTGCCGAATATCTGTTCAGTTTATGTACATTTGGAGTGTATTCTCAATATACAGTATCTCTCCAAATTGACCTTTACAGACAGATTACACCAGAGGCAAATACCATGAAAAATTATGCTGACAAACAGGAATTGATATCAAGTCAAATTATAAATAAATGTTTTCAGCACCGGGATTTTAGTGGATATGACTTGAGTGGAATTGATTTAAGAGATATTGATTTAAGTGGTATTAACTTAATAGGTGCGGATTTGCGTTCAGCAAATCTGTGTGGTTCTATCCTGACTCGTGCTAATTTAAGTGGTGCAAATTTAATGGGTGCTGATTTAAGTGAAGCTAATTTGTATGAAGCTTCTTTGTGTGAGGCTAATTTAATTGATGCTGATTTAAAACAAGCAAATTTGTGTGGAACTTTTTTATGGCGAGTCAAGCTGATGGGTAGTAATCTTTGGGGTACTTCTTTGTGTGGTGCAGATTTGAGTGAAGCAGACTTAAGGAAAGCAAAGTTAATAGAAACATCACTAATTGAAGCTAACTTAGTGAGAGCAAATCTTGCTGGTGCAAAGCTATGTGGAGCAATTTTGTTAGAAGCTAATTTGACCGAGGCTAATTTAACTGGTGCAGACCTCACATGGACAAACTTAACTAAAGCAAATTTGCGTGATGCCAATCTTTGGGAAACAAAGCTAATTTATGCCAAATTGCGGGATACCATCATGCCTGATGGCACAATTGAGCAACCACAGATAGTGATTTATTGAATTTGTGAGTTTTAAAATTCGCGTTTTGAGAAGATGAAAATGGCGATCGCCAACAACATGGTACTGTAAATCAAGCTATAGCCAGCACTACTCATGAGTGCGATCGCATCTGGTAGTGCTTGAACACCATAAACGGCTTCGTTTTTCAAGTCTAATCGCGATAAATCTGGCAAGATAAGATATAAACCCTGAGTTAACCATTCGACGCTGGAATTACGACTCAGCCGACCAAATTCTAATAAATCTTGTGTAATGTTACCCATTAAATACACAGCAAAGGTTAAAGTAGTCGCCAATAAAGAAGCAGTAAAAACACCCAACATAATAGCTACAGCAGTTATCAATGACAACTGCAAAAATATAAACATTGCTGCAACAATAATGCTCGTTGTTTGATGAGAAATATGGCCAAACTGCAATAAACCCAAATAAATCGCCGTCATAGAGGCTAACAAAATAGCTAGTACTGTGGATAAACCCAAGTATTTGCCGATGATAATTTCACTATGACTGACAGGTTTAGCAATTAACAATAAAATAGTGCGTTTTTCAATTTCTTTATTAATCAATCCTGTACCAATAAATATTGTCACAATTAAACCGATCGCACTCATCGCCGCCATACCAAAGTCTAAAAACATT
Source organism: Desmonostoc vinosum HA7617-LM4 (assembly GCA_019359515.1). Classification (GTDB taxonomy): domain Bacteria; phylum Cyanobacteriota; class Cyanobacteriia; order Cyanobacteriales; family Nostocaceae; genus Desmonostoc; species Desmonostoc vinosum. The sequence continues at coordinate 218,605 of JAHHHC010000002.1, forward strand.
TTGTCTTGTGTTGATGCCGCAAATTCCGGTAGAATGCGAAAAGCAGCGGCAAGGATGAGCGCATAAAAACCGATAATATACAGAATGCGATCGCGTACAACTTCCTGAAACACATTCTTTGCTAGTACAAAAATTCTATGATTTGTCATTTGTGATTTTTCATTTGTAATTAATTATTTCTCCGCGTCCCCGCGTCCCCCTTCGGGTGACGCTCGCAAGCTCGCTAACGCTGCGCTAACGCAGTCGCCTGCTCCAGGAAACCCTCCTTTACTCGCTGTCTCACCGCGTCCCCGCGTCCCCGCGTCCCCGCGTCTTCCTCATCCCCCCACTCCCCACTCCCCATTACTGCATCGGCGGAGGTGATCCAGCAATCAATTTGCTGAGGCGCAAGCAAGCAATTTCTGCAACGGTGATTTTTTCTCCGGCTTTGTTGGTTGCAGCAACTGGTTCTACTCGACAAGATTTTTTCAAGTAGTATCCCCGTGGGTTAGAACTTGGCCCTCTCCAAATACTTAACAAATCTAGAATGTATCCAGAACTAGACCTCAGATTAACTACACGTGGTTCAGCAACCCATAATCTTTTTTCTTCATACTTGACTAAGTTTTTTTCAATTATTGGTCTACTCAATTTGTCTATTTGTGGTTTTGCATCTAGCAACCATCTTTCTACTACTGACCAAGGTTTTGCAGCTATTTGATCTTCTACTAATGGTTGTAGTTTGTCTAGAATTATCACACCATTAGCTGGTATTCGGACTGGCTGTTCTGTTCTAACAACAAATGTACTACGCTTAAAATTATCAGCTTGTAAACTCGGATATTCTTGTAACCAGTTATCCATCACAAAATAAAACTGTAGCCAGCAACTCAGTACCATGGAACTACCAAGTAAAATTAAAATTCTTTGGCGGTCTTCTGGTTTAGGAATTTGAGCTTTGGCGTCTGTATCATCTCCTTCAATAAATTCGGGAATTGCTGTAATTAGTGCTGCGATCGTTGGCCAGAGAACTATTGTTCTTGGCGTAATTATATCTTCTTGGTTTCCAAATGCAAAAACACTAACTAAAAAGCCGGTGATGACTGCTCCCACTGGCATAAAAGTACCAGGAACTCTCAGAGGATCTTCAGTTGTATACCAAGCTGTACCAGCAATTAAAAATAACCAACCGCAAAAGGCAATGATATCTTTTATATAACCGATCGCAAAATATGATACTATCCACGAAAAAACACTCAAATAAATCAATGTCTGCCATGAATAAGCTTTTGGCGGAACTAATACTTTTTTAACTCCTGCGTAAAGTTCTTCAACAAATTTAAAAATTCCTATTACATCTTTAAATAAAGTATTCATGTTTTTTATTCTGCCTTTGTCTCATAATTTTGCTCAAAAATTAAGTTGGGAATTTCTCTATTCGATTTACCGATAACGAAGTAACAAAATAATGGTAATCACACTGTAACTTAACGAGTTAGCTATTAGTGTAGTAGTCACTAAATTTGTATTTTGCAATTTAGCCATGCTAAAAGTACGCCATTTTCGTCGCTGTAGAGAAATTTGAGTTTCTTCTTTTTTCTCCCAAGGTTTTTCTGTCAAAGTTACTAATAATATTCTTAAAATCAAAAACTTGGCTAAGAAGGTAGCGAAGAAAATTATAAAAGCAGTTACAATTAATACAAATGGTGTGTTGGCAGATTTAAAACTATTGAAAAATACATAATTAATTAATTCTGATTTGATATCTATAGCCAAAATTGGCTCTGACAAAAAAAATGCAACCCAACCAATTACACCAGAAAATAAGTTAACAGATATAGCATAAAAAGTGCTAGTTTTTTTATCGAATTTTAGCCGATTATGAAATATATATGCTTCAATAGGAATAGCAATCAAGAAAAATAAAAAATTAAACAAAACTACACCAATTGGAATAATTTTAGGAAGTGCGAAGTTTTCTAGCATAAAGGTTAGCGGCAAGTGTTAACTTTAGAGAGTATAACTGCGATCAGCGGATGTAGGTCTAAATTGCGTATTTTTTGTTTCAGAGGGAACGCTTAACGCCCAACAGTGACCAATGACAAAGGATGAACCTCAAAAATAGGTACGTAATTTGAATGCATAACAGCATGTTAAGGGTGATGGGGGCAATTATCGCATTGTTCTTGTTGTTTGCCATACTTGTGTAACAGTATTACCTATTGATTGTGTTTATACATGCTCTTGCTTTTAATACTTAGTTGCTGAAGTTAGGATTCGTGTAAAAATAAGTTGAACAATTTAATATTTGTAGTGTGGGCATCTTGCCCGCGCGAGCAAGATGCTCGCACTACTTATTTTTACTTGATGCCTTACCGCGTCTCTACCTGGTAATCCACAACATTTTCAAAATTCAAACCCAGTCCCTTTTACATTGGTATAAATTACGCTAGAATACAGCTTTTCGAGAGATGACAAGGAACGGTATCGGTATTCGCACGGCGCAAGTGCGTCCTGAACGGCTCGCTGGTCAAATTCACGTCTACGATGGTGCGGGGAAAGGTAAGTCTCAAGCAGCTTTAGGGGTGGTTTTGCGCTCGATTGGCTTGGGGATAAATACACCTAGCTATTCCAACCGGGTTTTACTACTGCGGTTTTTAAAGGGGCCAGAACGTGATTATGATGAAGATGGTGCGATCGCAGCTTTGCAGCGAGGTTTTCCGCATTTAATAGACCAAGTTCGCACCGGCAGAGCAGAGTTTTTTGGGCCTGAGCAAATTACTTCCTTTGACCGAGCAGAAGCGGCACGGGGTTGGGATGTGGCTAAAGGTGCGCTGGCTTCTGATTTATATTCTGTTGTAGTCTTAGATGAAATTAACCCTGTCTTAGATTTAGGTTTACTGTCAGTGGACGAGGTGGTGCAGACATTAAAATCTAAACCCCAGGAGTTAGAAATCATCGCTACTGGACGCGGTGCGCCACAAAAGTTGCTTGATATTGCAGATCTGCACTCAGAAATGAAACCCCAACACCACGCGACTGCAAAAGCACTATTACTTGAGGGTATTGAAATTTATACTGGTGCAGGTAAAGGTAAATCTACTAGCGCTTTGGGCAAAGCCTTACAGGCAATCGGTAGAGGCATCAATCACCCAGGTTCTACTCGTGTATTAATTATGCAGTGGCTCAAAGGTGGCAGTGGTTACACAGAAGATGCAGCGATCGCCGCCTTACAGCAATCGTATCCTGAAGTAGTAGATCATCAACGCTGTGGTCGAGATGCGATCGTCTGGCGTAATTCTCGGCAAGAATTGGACTACGTAGAAGCTGAACGCGGTTGGGAAATTGCCAAAACTGCGATCGCTTCTGGACTATATAAAACCATCATTCTCGATGAACTCAATCCCACCGTTGACTTAGAACTACTCCCCGTAGAACCCATAGTCCAAGCCTTACTCCGCAAACCCCGTGACACCGAAATCATCATCACCGGCCGCTGTCAAAATCAACCTGCTTACTTTGACCTAGCCAGCGTTCACTCTGAAGTATACTGCCACAAACACTATGCCAATCAAGGAGTAGAACTTAAACGAGGAGTGGATTTTTAAGATCACAGGGACTGGGGACTGGGGATTGGGGATTGGGGACTGGGGACTGGGGACTGGGGATTGAGACGCGGAGATGGGGGGACGCACAGGACGCGGAGAATAATCAGTAATAAATGACAAATGACAAATGATAATTCCCCATTCCCCATTCCCTAAACACGCGAGTAACGCAAATGTACCCTGAGTAAGCGTAACCAGCGCATCCAAGTTTTAGCTGGGTGTTCAAAGAATGTGAAAATATCACCAAAACCTACGTTAGTTTTTTGATGGTGTATCCAGTGTTGCTCAGGTGTGGTGATAAAAAGAAACTGGCACAGTATTGTTATAGGTTTTGGAGTTTGCCAACCTAAAACTGCAATGTGTCTCCACCACACATGAAACTGACCAAACAGTAGCCCACAAATAACACCTATTGGAGAGAAAGACCATAAAAAAACTGCCATAAGCAGATATGGCAGCGCACCTAAGATACCATCCAAGAGAACTTGGGCATTGAATGTGAGAATGGCGTAGTGGCGAAAGTCTTTTTTCCAAGAATGATGCGTTGTTAAATGAAGGCTACCAAAAACATGCTCTGGTACGTGGTAGACGAAAGTCGAAAGGAAATCACCAACAAACAGTAATAGCCAAGCAACAACGACAGCCTCAAGCATTGATACTCCTCAAGTTCAGTAAAAAAACACCACAGAAAAAATTGTCCAAATTGTATGCAGAATCAAGCGATCGCCTATCTCAGTATCTCTAATCGTCCCAAGTGATACACTTTGTTGATTAAGTATGTACCTGAGCTGCTAATGAAGAGAGTCCGCGCGTGCATACTGAATAGTTCTGCTCAGAATCTGCTGATGTTGATATCATTTCACGTTAATAACGATACAAATACCCAGATAGGGGTTTAGCAATGCTAAACCCCTACGAAACACCCACGCGTATCAGGATTTTTGTAAATTGGGATGAGAAGTTGCAGTTTCATGAATCTACAATCCTTAATCTAGAATCTTTAATTGTGGTGGACAGCAACTTCCAAAAGCCTTTAACTTGGGTTTTATCTCTGTGTTGATGAAACTGATACATCTAAATCCCGATAGATATACTGTGCTTTAACATTCTTACCACACAATCTTCTTACTAAGCCACACAGTATTAGCAAAGATTGAGTTAAATTTTGTACAAATTTAGGTTAAGCTTTTTTACTTAGGTAACGAAGTTTTAGCTCAAGGTATTACCTAGAAATTCACCGAGCAAATACCAAACTGCCCCAGTAAAATCACTGAGGCAGTTTGATGAGAGTTGTTTTGCTGTCGAGTACATCAAAGAGTGATGTTCCGGCTGAGATACAGAGGATTGAGTATGTAGCTTTATTCCAGGGCGTCTCGACAGATCCGGATAACCTGTAAAATGTAGTGCAAATAAAGTTCTTGTAACAGAGGTCAACCCCTTCGCTTAATTCAAAATTCACGCATTACAATCTCCATAAATAAATAATGGTGCTTTAAACAATTATTCGCAAATTCTCTTGCAAAACCTCTGCATACCTCTGTCTTGAAAAGTTGAGCCACTGCGTTGGACGGGTTCCCCGGCTTGAAGCAAGTGGCGTTCCTACGCAGAGAAACCCTCCTTCTCCTGACGGAGACGCTACGCGAACAAAACTTTGCGCTGCGCTTACTTTGCGTCCCTCTGCATTTTAAACCCCTCCTATTTCCCAAAATATAGTATGACCTCAATCAAAACTCAAAAGTTACCAACCCAAGCAATAGGAGCCAAAATTTTTCACTCATGTAACATCATTAGCTTGTTTATCATGCTCACTAGCGGACTACAAATTTACAACGCCAATCCTGTTTTTGGTGGACGTGCAGGTTTACACATTCCTGCAATATTTACTTTAGGAGGTTGGTTAGCAGGTGGTAGACACTGGCATTTTGCAGGGATGTGGCTATTTTCCTTAAATCTCCTCTGGTATGGAATTTATATTTTAATTACTCAACGTTGGCGATATCGATTCGTAGGAGTTAATGACATTAAAGCATTACAAAAAAGTCAAAATTCCAAACGCTTAATTTATGCTTGGCATCGCATTGCCTATACAGCGATTATCCCTATCTTGCTGTTAGCTTTATTCACAGGAATTGGTATGTATAAACCTGCTCAATTTCCTTGGATTGTAGATATATTTGGCAGTTGGCAAGCCCTGCGAATCGTTCACTTTGCCTCAGTGCCAATAGTAACTGCATTTGCCATAATTCACTCTCTATTAGGACGTAAAGCCGGAGGTACTGAATTGACAGAATCGATGTTTTGGTGAATGGGGAATAGGAAATGTGAAATAAGGGAAAAATAAAAAATCACAAATTATGATAATTCGTGTTAATCGCTCTCTAATAAAACGCCGTAATTTTTTACAACTCTCTGGGGTTTCTGGCATTAGCTTCTTACTTGGTGGCTGCGGTACACCGATATTTGAAGATATTGTAGGTAAGCTTTCAGAACCATTAAATCAGAATGTCGAAAAGTTAATCTTTAAATCGCAAAAGCCTGTACCGGAATTTTCTCTAAGTGAGATTGAGCCAGAAGCGTTGATTATTAATTCATTTAGAAATACTCCGATTATTGACCTAGAAAAATATCGTTTGATTGTTAACGGTGAGGTCAATAATCCTCTGAGTCTAAGCCTAACAGAAATTCAAGCTTTACCTTCAAGTTCTATGATTATTCGCCATGTTTGTGTTGAGGGTTGGGCTGCGATCGTGCAGTGGGGTGGTGTGCGTTTGCAAGAAATTATTGCACTTGCTCAACCTAAAGATAATGTCCAATATGCATACTTTAAATCTGCCGACGGCTATTATGAAAGTTGGGATATAGCTTCAGCTTTACATCCGCAAACTTTATTAGCTTATCAAAAAAATGGCGATGTTTTACCAAAAGAAAATGGTGCGCCTTTACGTTTAGCTTCACCAATCAAACTTGGTTATAAGCAGAGTAAGTGGGTAACTCAAATTACGCTAGTTAGTTACTTATCCCTTTTTAAGGGCTACTGGGAAGACCAAGGTTACGAATGGTTTGCAGGGCTTTGAGAAAGTCATAAATTGTCTATTTACATAACCAGAACTTAAAATAATGAACTTTTTTGATAAATTGAACTATAACATCTTACAAAATCAAAGCTTACTATTTGTAGGTCTTGATCCTAATCCAGAGATGATGCCTGCTAGTTACGAATCTCAAGATGTTATTGCTAATTTATGGAATTGGTTGCAATTTATTATTACTGAAACTGCTGATTTTGTTTGTGCTTATAAACCTACACTTGGTTTTTATGAAGCCTTGGGAATCCCAGGTTTAGAACTATTGCATAAAACTTTAGCCATTATTCCAGACCATATCCCTGTTATTTTAGATGCTAAACATAGTGACTTAAATACTAGTACTGTCTTTGCTCGCACCGTGTTTACAGATTGGCACGTAGATGCAATAACCCTCAGTCCCTACGCCGGACAAGACCATGTAGCACCTTTTTTGGTCTATGCTGATAAAGCTGTGTTTATTCTATGTTGTACTGCTAATTCCAGAGCAGAAATCTTACAACAACACCCGACAAAGGAGTCACCTTTTTATTTACAGGTAGTCAAGGAATCAAAAAACTGGGGAACTCCAGAACAGTTGGGTTTGGAAGTAGGTACAACAAATCCTGAAACTTTTGCACTTATTCGCTCAATTGCTCCTGAAAGATTGATTATGGCACGTAGCATTTGGGCGGAAGGTGGTAACTTAAAGCAAGTTATAGCGGCAGGTTTAAATAGTAGCGGTGATGGTTTGCTGATTCCAGTTCCTCAAGATATGTTGGGACATCAAAAATTATCTGAAGAAGTTCAAATTTTACGTGCAGAAATTAATCATTTAAAAGCTGAAAATGTTCAAGATAATTCTACCTGTTCTGTGTGGCTGCCTGATGTTTGTTTTTTAAATCGACACCCTCAACAAGATTTGATTTTACAACTTTATGATATTGGCTGCATTATGTTTGGCAATTTTGTCCAAGCATCAGGAGCCATATTTCCTTATTACATCGATTTACGCAAAATCATTTCTAATCCACAAATATTTAATCAAGTTCTCACTGCTTATGAGAATATTTTGAAAAACCTTACTTTTGATAGATTGGCAGGTATTCCTTATGGTTCTTTACCTACTGCTACTGGTTTAGCCTTGCGTCTTCAATGTCCGATGATTTTTCCTCGCAAGGAAGTTAAAGCACACGGAACTAGGAGAGTAATTGAAGGTAATTTTTATCCTGGAGAAACTGTTGCGGTAGTTGATGATATTCTGATCAGTGGTAAAAGTGTGATGGAAGGAGCAGAAAAGCTACAATCAGCAGGATTAAATGTAAATGATATTGTGGTACTTATTGATCATGAGCAAAAAGTGCAAGATAAGTTGCAACAAAATGGTTATCGCGCTCATGCGGTTTTAACTATTTCGGAAATTACCACAACTCTATATCAAGCAGGCAGAATAAATGATGAGCAATTTTCCGCTTTTAGTGAAACTTAGTAAGTAAATCGGCGCTAATACTTCAAGCTATATGAATAAATATGAATGTCATCAATGTAGGGTGTATTATGCCGTAGGCTAATGCACCGTCAACAATTTAAGTTGCGCTGCGCGACAACGCACTATACATTAAAATCATATTTATTCATATACATTGAATTTCTCTTGCTAACTTACTTAGTCAAAGTTTAAATCTCTGCCTATAGCAAGACTACGTAGGGTAAATGTCTTTAATTTTGAATTTCAAATATGCCTTTTTCACTCAACCAACTAATTAAATGGTTAATTTTAACGCTGTTATTTCCTTTAGCCTTTCTCAATTTTTGGCTAGCGTTTCAGTTCTTTCAAAGTTTTCAACCCTTAGTAACAATTTTTATCCTAGCTACTTTACTGGCTTTCATTTTAAACTACCCTGTCTCAATTCTCCAGCGACAAGGAGTTAAACGCAACTATGCAGTAGCATTAGTTTTTATTTTGACTTTGGTATTTATTATTTCTGTAGGTATTACTTTATTACCTATTGCTTTAGAGCAATTTCATGAGATGGTTAGACTGCTACCTCAATGGATTGATTCCAGCGAGGAGAAAGTACAAATTTTAAATACCTGGCTTTTTAGCCATAAGTTAAATATAGATTTAAGTCAGCTATTCACACGCATAACTGACCGATTACCTGATGAATTAGAGTATCTCTCTGATAAACTATTGGGCATTATTATTGATACTATTGATAGTATATCTGAAGCGTTAATTACGGTAGTCATAACTTTTTACTTATTATTAGATGGGCCCAGACTTTGGGAGGGAATATTTAAGAAAATACCAGGTAATTTTGCTCAAAAGGTCAGCAAGTCTATTCAGCAGAATTTCCAAAATTACCTAATTGGTCAGGGAACTTTGGCTTTATTAATGGGAGTTTCAGAAACTTTATTATTCTTAATATTTCAAGTTCAGTTTGGCTTGCTGTTTGGTTTGGGAGTTGGATTTTTAAGTTTGATTCCTTTTGGCGATATTGTGAGTTTGTTAGGAATAGTTTTAATCATCGCATCACACGATTTTTGGTTAGCGTTGAAGGTGTTTGCTGTAGCTATTGTAATTGATCAGTTAATTGACCAAGCGATCGCACCACGTTTGTTGGGTAGTATTACAGGTTTGAGACCAATATGGGTGATAGTTGCTTTATTGGTAGGAACCAATATTGCTGGTGTGTTGGGTTTATTAATTGCAGTACCCGTAGCTGGTTTTATCAAAGATATCGCAGATGGTTTTTCTCAACCTAGTTATTCTCATAATTTGCTTGAGGGTAAAGAATCAACAGAAATGATTGATAGGGAGCAGGGGATAAGGGATAGGGGATAGGGATAACTTAGGTCTTGAAGCCGACTTTATTTTATTAAAAAAATGTGATCGCTTAAATACAAGTTCGTAATCCGTAATTAAGTTTTGTAATGGGGATTTAGCGCAAAGTCACTCTTTGGGTTTCCTCCTCACTGACGGCAGTTGTTCATGGGGGAAACCACGCCACTTGCGCGGCTGCCGGGAAACCCGAAGGGCGCAGTGGCTCCCCAAGATCACACTGCCTCAACTTTGTAAGACCCCAACACAAAACTTGCCGATTATAGCACCGGGGGATTTAACCCCACGGAACTCGTTAATAGTAGTTTCTAGCCCTTCAACGCTTTTCTAAAGTTACGGCGATAGGATGGATTAGTAATAAATAAAGCTGGCCATAACAAAGCTAAACCAATACGGTTTGGTAAACTTGGACTAAAATTAGTCCGCTCAAATCCTTTCCAAAACTTCCAAACACCAACTACATAAACCCCTATCAAAGCAACAATAATTAATTTAACCATTCCCATGAACTCCGTGAGTAACTAATAGCATTTGAGTTAAGTAGTCCTACATCAAGTATAAGCTGTTGCGCTTTTAATTTGTATAGTTCAAACTGCTCTTAAGACGCCGTGACACGGAGACGCAAAGATGTAATTTGAATGACGATTAGCAGGACTTAAACTGTTATTGGTCATTTGTCCTTTGTTCTTTGTCAATACAAATGACCAATGACTAATGACAAAGCCAAAAGTTTGAGCTGTTCGCGTAGTGTCTCTGAAGCCTGATGTGCTGCATTCGGTCGATTTACCAAAAAATTGGGTTTAAAGCCCTGCCCTTCTGCGGAGAATCAATAACGAATGACAATGCCCAATTCCCATTTTCACGGCAGGTCTAGTATAGTTACTTCAAAGACAATTTTTCTTAATTGATTATCGTTAGGCAAAACTAGCTATCTACAGAGTAAATATACTCATTTTTCATAGATGCGTCTTGCGGATGTTACTTAAATATCAATATCCATAGGAGACTAGAACAAGAATCACAAAACTGATCTCATGGGTCTTGAAGCAGCAAATGCTGCAAATAGCTAAGGAGGATTTATGCGTGCAGTGCTGATGGCAGGCGGTTCAGGAACGCGGCTTCGCCCGTTAACTTGCGATCTGCCCAAACCTATGGTGCCGATATTAAATCGACCAATTGCTGAACATATCATTAATCTCCTCAAACGACATCAAATCACAGAAGTTATTGCAACACTGCATTATCTACCTGATGTTCTGCGAGACTACTTTCAAGATGGCAGCGATTTTGGTGTACAGATGACCTACGCTGTCGAAGAAGACCAACCTCTGGGTACGGCAGGATGTGTGAAGAATATCGCTGAACTCCTTGATGAAACTTTTTTGGTAATTAGCGGTGACAGCATAACAGATTTTGACCTCACCGCAGCAATTGAATTTCATAAACAAAAACAGTCAAAAGCAACTTTAATTCTAACTAGGGTTCCGAATCCGATTGAATTTGGTGTGGTAATTACTGATGAACAAGCACGAATTTGTCGCTTTTTAGAAAAACCCTCTACCAGTGAGATTTTTTCTGATACCGTCAATACTGGCACTTACATTCTTGAACCAGAAGTTTTAGATTATTTGCCAGCTAACACTGAATCTGATTTTTCCAAAGACTTATTTCCACTGCTGTTGGCAAAAAATGAACCTATGTATGGCTACATCGCCCAAGGTTACTGGTGCGATGTCGGTCATTTAGATGCCTATCGTGAAGCCCAGTATGATGCACTAGCTCGTAAGGTAGAACTCGACTTTCCCTATAAAGAAATCTCACCTGGGTTGTGGGTAGGTCAAAATACTTATATCGATCATGCAGCAGTGATTGAAACCCCAGCCGTGATTGGCGATAATTGCCGCATTGGGGCAAGAGTACAGATTGAAGACGGTACAGTAATTGGTGATAATGTCACGATTGGCGCAGATGCAAATCTCAAGCGACCGATTGTTTGGAACGGTGCAATTATTGGTGAAGAAGCACATCTTTCAGCCTGTGTAATTTCCCGTGGTACTCGTGTAGACCGCCGCGCTCATGTATTAGAAGCGGCTGTTGTCGGTTCGCTTTCTACTGTTGGAGAAGAAGCTCAAATTAGCCCTGGTGTGCGTGTTTGGCCGAGTAAAAAGATTGAGTCAGGTGCTATTTTAAACATCAACCTGATTTGGGGTAATACCGCTCAGCGCAATTTATTTGGGCAGCGCGGGGTACAAGGATTAGCTAATATTGACATTACTCCAGAATTTGCCGTAAAGTTGGGGGCTGCTTACGGTTCTACTTTGAAGCCTGGTTCTAAAATCACGGTTTCCCGCGACCAGCGTAATGTCTCACGGATGGTGACGCGATCGCTCATTGCCGGTTTGATGTCAGTAGGTGTTGATATTCAAAACCTCGATGCCACAGCTATCCCCATCGCTCGCACGGTTATCCCTACAATGTTGATAGCTGGTGGTATTCATGTGCGAGTCCACCCAGACCGCCCAGATTACATTTTGATCGAATTCATGGATGCCAAGGGCATTAATATCTCAAAAGCCCTAGAAAAGAAAATTGAAGGGGCTTATTTTAAAGAAGATATGCGGCGATCGCAAATTCACGAAATTGGCGATGTTTCCTATCCCAGCCAAGTCATTGACCGCTACTGCACCGCCTTTGAGAAATTATTGCATGTCGATACATTGCGAAACAGCAGAGCCAAAGTGGTGATTGATTATGTATACGCCGTATCTGGGGCAGTCTTGCCGCAAATGTTAGATAAATTTGGTGCTGATGCGGTGGTACTAAATGCCAGTCTCAATCAAACCGCCATGTCAACCACTGACCGCGAAGGATTGCTGACTCAATTAGGCCATGTAGTCGAGGCATTGAAAGCTAACTTTGGTGTCCAAGTATCGGCTAATGGCGAACAACTGATTTTAGTTGATGAATCGGGTTTTCCGATTCGTGGGGAAATGTTGACAGCGCTAATGGTGGACATGATCTTGATGGCTAATCCCAGAAGCACAGTAGTTGTACCGGTTCATGCTTCTAGCGGAGTCGAACAAGTTGCCCGTCGCCACGATGGTAAAATCATCCGCACCAAAGCCAACCCAACAGCTTTGATGGAAGCTTCTCAGAAAAACCCAAATGTCGTCTTGGGTGGTAGTGGAGACATCGGTTTCATTTTCCCGCAATTGCATCCAGGATTTGATTCCATGTTTTGCATTGCCAAAATCATTGAAATGCTCACCATCCAGGAGCGTTCTTTGGCTACAGTCCGCTCAGAATTGCCCCGTGTGATTCACAAAGCTCACACAGTTCGCTGTCCTTGGACAGCCAAAGGTGCGTTGATGCGCTACTTAGTTGAAACTCACCCAGCCCAAAATCTCGAACTCATCGACGGCGTGAAAATTTGTCAGCCCTATGACGACAGTTGGCTATTAGTTCTACCAGACGCTAGCGAACCACTAGTACATTTGTATGCTAATAGTAATGATCGCGATTGGGTAGATGAAACCTTAAGACAATACCGCGCCCGTGTCCAGACATTTGTAGAAAGACAACAAGAACATCAGACTGCTGAGGTTTGAGGAAATTGGGAACTGAAGTTGACACTCCCCAGCCCTAAAGGGACGGGGATTCTTGAATCTATGGGAGTCTATTGACTTTACCCTCATCAAGCTTCACTGCGGTATGCCCTACCGCTGTATATCCACGTTGCATCACCACTTGCGCTGCGGCTACATCTCGATTCGTTTCATACCCACACTCAGGACAGTTGTGAACTCGCTCTGAGAGATCTTTTTTGCCTGTATGCGTTTGACAGTTGGGGCAAGTCTGACTTGTGCCATTGGGATTAACCTGAGCAAAATACGAGCCTCGCTTAAAACATACATGGCTAAGAATATTGAGGAACTGCCCAAATCCTGCATCAAGTGTATGCTTGCACAACATTCCGGCTGACATTGCTTTGAGGTTTAAATCCTCAGCAAAGATCGTGTCGGCACTGTCGCACAGATGATGAGCGGTTTTGAAATGAAAGTCCGCTCTTGCGTTCGAGATGTATTCGTGGTGTCGAGCAATCTTTCGGTTCAGCCGTCGCGATTCCTTAGAACCTCTAGTTTTACGCTTCAATTGACGTTGCAGCGATTTGAGCTTGCGTTGTCCATCCACAAAAAACCGAGGTCTGGCAATCAGATAACCTTCAGAAGTGGCTAAAAAATATTGCAGCCCTAAATCAATTCCAATCCCATGACCAGAGGGTATTGCTTGAGGAACTTCGGCAGGGGATTGCAAGGTGAGCATGGCATAAAAACCAGAAGCTCGCCTGACAATCCTCACCTGTTTTAGCTCATAGCCTTCTGGCAAGGGACGAGATAGGTGCATTTTGACCCATCCAATCTTAGGCAGGTTTACCTTGTCTCCTTTAACTGGCACTTTGTTCAATTGCGGATACACAAATGAACGCATCCGTTTTTTGAAGCGGGGGAACCCGTGACCTCTTTCCCACATTGCTACAAACGCTGCTTCTAATGTTCTAAGAACTTGTTGCAGCACATGAGTATGAGGGACTTTGAGATTTCGATTGATTTGTTTTGCCGCTGCAAGTGACTTGCATTGACTATAGAACGTAGGTTTTGCTGCATCAGCAGGCAGGATATATTCCTGCTTGATGCTGCAAGCGTTCACCTGACATTTACGAGAATTAACCCAGTCTTTGCGAGAGCGCAAAGCATAGTTGTAGACCTGGCGACAAATCTCAAGCCATTGCTCAAAGATTTGGGACTGCTTAGGTGTAGGTTTTAGTTTGTACTCGTAAGTTAGGGTTTGCATCGCTTAATTATAGCGCTTTGAATAAACGTATAACCATTTATTCAAGGCGGTTAAAACCGCTTATCGGCTTATCCCCATGTCTGAAGCCAGGGGCTTGCGCCTCGTTCCTCGGTCACTGATTGGTAGTATACATATCTGGCTTGAAGAGTTCATACCGCGCCCCACCCAGCGCTTTGGCGCGGTACATTGCTATGTCAGCATCCCTGAGTATGTCTTCTGGCTGGCTGTAATCTAATGTTGAACTCAAAGCAATACCTATACTGGCTTTTGTTAACACTTGTTGCCCATTCAGCTCCAAAGGTAAGGCTAATTGCTGTTGAATTCGCTCAGCCACTTTGATAGCTTCTGATACATTCTGGATTTTCTCAAGCAGGATAGTAAATTCGTCTCCTCCAAGCCGGGCTGCTGTATCCGTAGAGCGTAAACATATTAATAGTCTAGTGGCGATCGCTAACAGAAATTGGTCTCCGAGTAGATGTCCGAAACTATCATTGATCACCTTAAACCCATCCAAATCCAAAAACAGCACTGCAAATAAATAATCTTGTTGTCGTTGAGCTAGCCCAAGTGTATATTTTAAGCGCTCCATAAACAAAGCTCGGTTTGGTAAACCTGTTAAGGCATCGTGAAACGCATTTTGTAGTAGCTGTTCTTCTGCTTGTTTGCGCTCGGTGATATCGTATGTGTGCCCAAGAATCTGGTGAATTTCCCCATGTTCATTTAGCAGTGGTACATAGGTGACAGCTAAAATCAAAGAGCCACTAGGAAGACTGATCTGACATTCTCCAGTTTGCAAGGTACGTGTTTTTACGGCTTTTTTTAGAAGTGGCAGGTATGTATTGGTCACTTCTGGTGGAAATATTTCTTCATCTCTGCGACCTAAAAGTGCTTCCTTGGCATAACCGCTACGTCTCACTCCGAAAGTATTGATAAATTGCAACCGTCGCTCGGCATCATAAATCACAAATGTATGAGGGATGTTATCAATTGCCAATCGAAATCGCTTTTCACTCAGGCGCAGCGATTCTTCCATTTGTTTGCGTTCAGCAATTTCAGCCTCTAGATATCGATTAATTTCTAATAGTTCAGCAAAGGATTCTCGCAATTGTGCCGCCATTTTGTTATAGGACTGAGCGAGAGTTCTTAATTCATCAATGCCCTCAATTTTAATTGTTTGGTCTAATTTGGCATTGGCGAGTTCCTCAGAAGCTAAGCTCAGGCGCATAATTGGTTGAGTAATTAACTGAGAAGTAATTACACCTACGACTGTAGCCAGCGTTAATGCTCCTAAACAAAGCAACATAGTAATTCGTGTGTTGGCTTCAATATGTTCCATAAACTCAGCCTCTGAAACCACTACGACAATTACCCAATCTAATCCGTAGTCATCTATGAATGGCATTATTTGTATAAATTGCTGCTTACCATCGATTTTAAAATCGAGTTGTTGGCTTTGATTAATGTTTTTAAAGTTACTATATTTTGTTTGCAAATACTTTGCTGTCAGACGAGTTATACGATCGCGGCTGGCGATCGCATTTAGCCGTTTGTGCTTGTTTTTTCCTGTCAGGATAAAAGGCACCTCAGCCGTTGAACTTGCTACTAATTCCCCGGAACGCTCGATAATAAAAGTCTGTCCCGAACTACCAATATCTAAATTGTGTAAAAAATTACTCAATTGCGTCAGAGAAACTGTTGCATTTGTCACTCCTAATAAAGTTCCTGTTTGGCTATAAACAGGTTGAGCAGCACTAATTGCTAGTCCTGATGAAGAAAAATAGGGATAAATTTTACTCCACACAGGCTTACGTAAATTTATGGCCTTGAGATACCAAGGACGAGTACGAGGATCAAAAGTTGTGCTAACTTGAATTAACTTAACGCGATTACCTTTATTATCAGTAGTAAAAGTATAATAATTACTATTTATTGCTGAGTTCTTGGTACGGATTACCACTGAGCCATTGTTGAGGCGACCGACCGAATAAATGTCTCCCTGCGTAGTGCCAAAACCGATCGGATTTAAAGATTTAAAGAGTTGCATTTGATGCCACAAATGCTGTTCTATGGTCTTTACATCTTTCAAATTTAATCCACCAAAACGCACAGCATCAGCATTAATCTGAGTAACTATTTGAGGTGTCTTTATATAGTCAGTAATATGTTGATGAATCCGAGTTGCAACTTCATATCGCAGTTGACTAGCAACCTCATTAACAGCTTTTTGACCATTTTTGAAAGACAGAAATGCTGTTAGTCCTACAGCTGCGAAGATTTGCAGGACAAAGGGAACTACAAGAGCTACACACAACGGTACTCTCAATAAACCTTTTGGGGTTGGAGGCAAGAAATTCCGCAGTCGCATCTGTGGACAGAGCTAAAAAATAGCGTTAATTTGTGATTTCATTGAAAAAATTGGCTAATTAAGTATAGTACAACTAATACCAATTCAAAATTCAAATTTTATCTGGGTTTGTGGGTTGGAATACATTGCAATATTTGAGAGGATTTGTATAAGTTGTAACAGAAATCTATTTGTCCTTGAAGATGCATTGTATTATGCAGGGATGGTCATAAAAATCAAGAATTAAGTTGCCAAGCGATCGCACTCTAATCAACTGAGAATATTTGAAAAACTACTGCTCAAAATTAGATATCCTCAAAGCTAGAAGGTAGCACTATTCCAACCCCACATTGAGCCTTTAACATCTGTAAATTCTATGTAAATTCGATTTTTAGGCACACCCAGAGTTTGACTAATTTGTTGACAAAAATCCTGACTCATGGCTGCGGTTTGGTCTGGCTTCATAGTGCCAATATTCTTAATTTCAATGTAGCTAACTGGCTCTGTAGTTCCAGCAAAAGTCATGGGAATTTCTGGCTCAAATATTGTCATAACATAGGATTCTGGTTTTCCTAAATGTTGTGCTAGCTTGGCAGATAAGCTCAAAAGTAGTGATTCAACATCAGCTATTTGAGAGGCAGATATGGAAGTTTGTACTTTAATTAATGGCATAGTCAAAAATTAACAATTTTCGGACAAGAGTTTAAGAATGAGACGAACGAAATAGATGACTGTGTTCAGGATTATATAAACGCGATCGCCCTGTTGGTTGCAAGAGTGCTGGACTGATTACATAAAGTGTGGTACGAATCAGTTCTTCTTGTTCAGTACAATCAGCCAATTGGTTGAGGGGAACAACTCTAATTTTTTCATCGGGCCACCCCAGCCGAAAGCAAATCGCTACCGGGGTTTCGGTTGGGTAATGTTCTAGTAGTTTCGCTTGAGCATTTTTGATGTGACGCGCACTCAGATACAAACAAAGACTGGCTTGATGTGCAGCGAGAGTTGCTAATTCTTCCTTCGCAGGGACTTCTGTGCGTCCGCTGATGCGCGTCAAGATGATGGTTTGAACTAAACCAGGTACAGTCAGTTCTATTTTCAGTTTGGCAGCTGCGGCTTGAAAGGCGCTGATACCGGGTATGACTTCAAAAGGGATTTTTGCCTCTGTTAGGAGGTGCATTTGCTCGTGGATGGCGCTGTAGAGACTGGGATCGCCAGAATGGAGACGGACTACAGATTTTTGCGATCGCACCCGTTCTACCATAATTGGCAAAATCTCCTCTAGAGTTAGATTTGCAGTCCTGATAATTTCCGCATCTTGTCGGCAAAGCTCCAAAATCTGCTCAGGTACAAGAGAATCAGCAAATAAAATTACATCTGCCACAGCCAGTATTTTTAACGCTTTTACCGTCAATAAATCTGGATCTCCAGGCCCTGCGCCTACAATATACACAGATGATTCCATTATATGTGGTGTTCTTGAATAACACACACTATTAGTATATTCACGTTTATAAGAACCCAGAACAATTCCCTCCAAAAATTTTTTTGGCATTTCCTCCGTATCTTTCCGGATTCAGTCCTTTTCCCCAGTAGATATGTATGGTAGATGCACCCTGGTTAAGCCCTAGAGAAAACTCTGGGGCATTTTTTATTTTTGGGAATTGGGAATTGGGAATTGGGAATGGAGAATTGGGAATGGAGAATTGTGATTTATTATTGATTATTCTCCGCGTCCCCGCGTCCCCGCGTCCCCGTGTCCCCCCATCCCCAGTCCCCAATCCCCAGCCCCCAGCCTACTCCCCATCACCTTTAGACGGGACAACATCAGGTAAAGGGCGTTTGATGATGTAAAGCCAAGCTAACCCAGCTAACCCTAAAACAATTCCTAATAAACTCACTACTTGGGCAATTCGTAATGGCCCTAGCATTAAGCTATCGGTGCGAAAACCTTCAATCCACAGGCGTCCTAAGCTGTAGGCTGGCCAGTAAACGAGAAATAATGTGCCAACTTTTAAGCGTGGCTTACCAGATAAAGATCGAAAAAATAGCGTCAGCAGCAGTCCAAATACCATCAAATCCCACAAAGATTCATAGAGAAAGGTGGGATGGAAGTACTCGAAATTCTCATACTCTGGGGGACGACCTAAACATCTTTGCGTAATCTTGTCTGGATTGCATGGAATATACAACTTCCAAGGTAAATTGGTGGGGCGACCAAAAGCTTCGGAGTTGAAAAAATTACCCCAACGTCCGATCGCTTGCCCTAAAATCAGCGAAGGTGATACCAAATCTGCTAATTGCCAGAAAGAAACACGCTTGAGCTTGGCGAAAATTAATGCTGCCAAAATACCGCCAATAATCGCTCCATGAATGGCAATACCTCCCTCCCAAATCGCAAAAATACTTATTGGGTTAGAAGCATATTGCTGCCACCGAAATAAAACGTAATATATCCGAGCGCCAGGAATTGCCCCAATCAGCAACCAAAAGAACAAATCACTGAGCAAATCCGGGTTAACATGACGACGCTTTGCCAAATACTGAGACAAAATAACGCCAATTAAAACAGCCGTGGCAATCAGCAAACCGTACCAGCGGATAGTGATTGGCCCAATTTCCTTGACAATTGGGCCTGGAGAAGTAAATTGAAACGCCAAGGGCAAGGTGGAAAAATCCAGTGCCATGCAAAATTACCTAAAAAAGTTCATGAATTACCCAAGCACTCTTTACACTAGCTTAGCTTCCGGCTTCTGAGAATCGGGTGTTGGGGATTGGGTACTGGGTATCGGGGATTGAGAACCAAGAAAATTATTTCCTAGTCCCCAGTCCCTAGTCTCCAGTCCCTAGTCCCCAGCACCCATGATAAATTTGAGTGGGTTAGACAAAATGATTTCGATATAATCACTTAAACAACTTGTTCTCAGATTTGTGATTGCTATTTATCCTGGTAGCTTTGACCCCATAACCTTGGGGCACCTTGATATCATTCAGCGTGGAAGTCGCCTGTTCGAGCAGGTGATCGTCGCTGTATTGCGAAATCCAAACAAAATGCCATTATTTAGCGTCCAGAAACGGCTAGAACAAATTCGTCTCTGTACGCAGCATCTACCTAATGTCGAAGCAGATAGTTTTGACGGTCTTACCGTCAATTACGCCCAAATGCGACAAGCGCAAGTTTTGCTACGTGGTTTAAGAGCGGTGTCAGACTTTGAAATCGAGCTGCAAATGGCTCACACGAATAAAACTCTTTCTACTCAAATAGAGACAGTTTTTCTAGCAACCTCGAATGAGTATAGTTTTTTAAGTAGTAGTGTGGTAAAAGAGATTGCAAGGTTTGGTGGCTCTGTTAATCATCTCGTTCCCGCGCACATTGCTCTAGATATATACCAATGCTACAACCACAACTCTCCAATGTTGAATCCAATCTCAACGGAAGCAATCTCTCCTCTCAAGAGTATGCCGATGGAATTCCCTACGGAGACACCTCCCTTGGGGATGCTTCAAGAACGCGAACAGGAAATGTAGATATTCAAGAGGAACTCAATCATTTAGAGGAGATGATTCTTTCTAGTGTGCGAATTCCGCTGACGGGACGCACGCTCATTGATGAAGAAAAGCTGCTAGATCAACTCGATTTTATTCGCCTTTCCTTACCAGCGGTTTTTCAGGAAGCAATGGCAATCCTGGAACAAAAGGAGGGTATTCTGCTGGAAGCAGAAGAGTACGGGCAGCAAGTAGTTGAAGCCGCACAAGCAAAAAGAGCGCAAATTCTAGCTGAAAGCGAGATTATCAGACAAGCACAACAGGAGGCAGAAAAATTACAACGACAAGTACAACAGGAGTGTGAGGCCATGATGCAAGAAACCCTCACCGAAATTGAGCGCAAACGACGTGCTTGTCTGCAAGAATTGGAGGAAATGCGACAATTAGCGATCGCTCAAGCTCAAGAAATTGAAAATGGAGCTGACGAATATGCTGACAACGTTTTGGAAAATATCGAGCAGGATCTCCAACAGATGTTGCGAATTATTACTAACGGTCGGCAACAGCTGCGAACAGATAACTCTGTGCAGCGTCATTCACCTCCAAGTAATCAAAGATAGGATATTTGGGTCGATGATGAAGGAGAATTTGGGGTTAAGTTTTGTTAGTACTTAACCCTGTATTTTTTATGCCGATTGTGATCAAGTAGGATTTTCAAAAATGCTCATATTAGCTCAAGTAAACTTTGGCTTGAATTTCGCTGGAATTATCGGCATTCTATATTTGCTGTTAGCGATCGCTTACTTTATTTTAATGAATCGCGTCTTGTTCTTATATGTGTTTTAGTTGGATTTATAGCCAGTTGTAGAGCGGTGACTGAACGCTATAAGTGCTGTATCAATCATGTAGAGCCGTTCTACAGCACTTAACTACAACTGGCATAGCCGGAACTTTTTGAAGCAGGGTTTAGACCCTTTCTCGTACAACTTCGCTGTTCCGTTGTGTTGATATATCTATTGAAACCCAATAGAAAAATATTGGCTGCCAAATTGCCACAATCTGAAATTTATGGCTCTATCGTACTTGTGATGCTGAATAAATGCTTTGTTAAGAGGGAACACTTCGACTACGCTCAGTGCATTGCAGGGAACAGGGAAAAGAGGCAATCTGAAAAAAGAGACGCGCCATGGCGCGTCTTAACAAGTTCCGTAGGTTTAAGTCCCCCGGTTCTATAACCGGCAAGTTTTGTGTTGGAGTCAAATCCCCATTACAAAACTTAATTACGTTAGCGAAGCGGTAGCGAGTCCTCGATAGCGTTAGCGAAGCGGTAGCGAGGTACGAGCGTCAGCGGTAGCGACACAGGAGCGTCGCGTCATTACGAATTACGAATTATTTAAACCTTTTTTAACCAGCTAAACATAGCGCGTAAATCTTTGCCAACCGATTCAATTTGATGTTCAGCTTCTTGACGACGCATGGCTGTAAATCCAGGTTTGCCAGATTGATTTTCCAGGACGAATTCTCGCGCAAATTGTCCAGATTGAATTTCGCTGAGAATCTTCCGCATTTCAACCTTGGTTTGGTCATTGACAATCCGTGATCCACGGGTATAATCACCATATTCTGCGGTGTTGGAAATGCTATCGCGCATTTTAGCTAATCCACCTTCTACAACCAAGTCAACAATTAGTTTGACTTCGTGGAGACATTCAAAATAAGCTAATTCTGGTTGATAACCAGCTTCTACCAAAGTTTCAAATCCGGCTTTGATTAAGGCACTCAAACCACCACATAAAACGGCTTGTTCACCAAACAAATCTGTTTCAGTTTCTTCACGGAAAGTTGTTTCGAGAATCCCAGCACGAGTACCGCCAATACCTTTAGCATATGCGATCGCGCGATCGCGTGCCTGACCACTGGCATCTTGATAAACTGCAAATAACGCTGGTACACCTTGTCCCTGTTCGTAAGTTCTTCTCACTATATGCCCTGGGCCTTTCGGTGCTACCATCACCACATCAACATTAGCAGGTGGTACAACTTGCCCAAAGTGGATATTAAATCCGTGAGCAAAGGCTAATACATTCCCTTCTTCTAAATTTGGTTCAATTTCGCTTTTATAAATCGCTTTTTGAACTTCATCAGGTAACAAAATCATGATAAAGTCAGCAGCATTAGCCGCATCTGCGACATTTTTCACAGTTAACCCAGCTGCTTGAGCTTTTGCCACTGACTTACTACCCGGATATAGCCCTACAATCACATTCAAACCACTATCTTTAAGATTTAGGGCATGGGCATGACCTTGGGAACCATAGCCAATGATAGCGATCGTTTTTCCCGTCAAAAGGTCTAAATTTCCATCTTCGTCATAATACATCTGGGCCATAGAAGCATCTCCTGTCAGCAAGCATAGTCATTAAATTGGCAGGCTTTTGATTGTACCTCGAATGGGGGTATGGGGAATAGGGATTGGGGTAGATGACAGGTGTAGGTTTTTAATATTTTGCATTTTGATCGACGCAAAGACGCGGGGACGCGGTAAGGGGAGAATTACGAATTCCCCGTTACATAAATCGCAACAACACCAGCCTGAAGTTTTTACTCAGCCATACTGAGATTAATTTCATCCACTTGGGGGTAGATTATGAACGCCTCGACTCAATCATTTCGCAAATCTGCTTTATTGGTGAGTGCGCTATTGGGAGGGTTAATTTTCACTAGTTGTGCTGCTGATATTCCTGTGTCAAATCAGGAACTACCTCTAAGTGCAAGTAGCGATTTAATGGATAATAAAGCATCTGTAGCTGAGAGTAGTATTGCTCAAAAAGCTGAAGCTGCACCAATACGACGCGCTCAACTAGTTAAAAAGGCAACGATGACTCTGATTGTCAACTCTGTCGATAAGAGTATTGAGGCCGTTTCACAAATTATTAGTAAACAGCAAGGTGACTTAATTGGCTTAAAAGAACAACAACCCAAAAATAACGATGGGCGTCACACGGCATCAATCCAACTGCGAGTACCACAAAATCAATTGGAATCGACGTTGACAGAACTCACCAAATTAGGTACAGTAACAAGCCGTAATATTACTGCCGAAGATGTAGGCGATCGCCTGGTAGATTTCCAAGCTAGATTAAGTAACTTGCGAAAAACAGAGGCTAATTTGCAAAAAATTATGGATCGGGCTGGTTCTGTGAAAGATGTACTCAATGTTTCCCAAGAATTGAGTAATGTCCGTCAATCTATAGAGCAAATTGACGCCCTACTCAAAAGCTTACAAAATCAGGTAGCTTATTCTACCATCACACTCAACTTAGAAGCCGCAGTATCTAGCACCAGTCCGCAACCAGCATTAGGTTCGCAAGTTCAAGAAACTTGGGAAAAATCCACCAACTCCTTTGGGAAATTGACCGTTAGCTTATTAAAATTGGGTATTTGGTTAATTGTTTATAGTCCGTGTTTCTTAATTTTGACGGTAGGTATCTATGGCTTTACCCGTTGGCGACAAACTCACTTAACAGGTAGAGAATAAATGACATATGTTGCTGTTGGCGCGAGACTAATCCAGGAGCAATTGACCGACTACTATAAAAATACAGGAGTAAATCTGCCGCAGTTCGCCACAATCAGGAGTTGGTTTTATTATGGGTGTCCAGATTAGGCGATCGCTGTCCTGACAAATTTGTTAAGCGCTAAGGTAGCATGACTAATTTTCAACCAGAAGATACAACCGCAAGACTTGATGATATTGATAATCGCCTAGAGCAATTAGGCGACGAAATCGATCTTATTCGTACTATTCAAGATGGGGTAAGGCGTGAAACTCGTGCCAATAGTCAAGCGCTCGCACGACTAGAAAGGACAGTAGCTAACCTTGCCGATATTGCTCGCCTACACCAGCAGGCGCTTAGGACTAGCCAACAGAATATTGATCGGATTTGGGAGTATTTATTAAGGCAAGGTGGTAATGGTAACACCCCACCAAACTAGCCACGAACGCTGAAAAAATTAATGAGTGAATGCCCAAAAGATAATTATTAAATCCTTAGATAATGTTGCGCCTTTGGTCTGGTTTTTCCTTGCCCGACTGCAAAAGACTTGTACTGTGTGGGCGATCGCAATTTTGGCAATGCTCGGTTTTTTATCAATGGTAGTGACAGCAGGGAAATGTCAAGGAGATTTGTAGCTAGCAACGCGCAATGTCAATTGACCTTGTTCTGGATTTTTGCTAAATAAAAAGGCTCCGGCTTCTGTTTCACCACTAGATAAAAAATCGATTTGTTGCTCTCCACTTTCTGTAACTTTGCCGTCAATTTCTAATTCTGCTATTATCTGAACTGATTCAGCAGTTTCGCCTCCAGTATTAATGACTTCAAAGGGAACAGAAAATTGTCCATCAATCTTTTCAATTATTTTTTTGGTGACAGCAAGTTTAGGAGGTTGATTATTTTCGTTGAGCCAAGTGTAGCCCACCAAGCCAACAATCACTGCTAAAATCAGCGAAGCAGTAATAAATGTCACCCATTCGGCAAGCGTTCTCTGCGGTTTTTGTGATTCTGTTGGAGTCATATTGCTAACCTTCCCGCTGCACCACCAATAGTTGCAGGCAAACCCAGCAGGAGAACGTGATCTAACCACATTGTCCAAGGGTCGCTAAAAGTCAATTTTTGAAAAAACCACAGCATAAAACTAGCAGCTAAAAGTGACACTAAATAAGATACAACAGTTTCGCTAGATGGCCGTTGAAAAATTCCTTTTTGCTGTCGGCGCTTTCGCTGATCAGAAAAGCCTGCTTCAAAGACAATGCCATAAGAAATGAGTAGAGATGTGGCAACAATGGCTAATTCCCAAAGTGGTGAGGCTGCGGATGCTAACATCGAAATCTCGTCTGTTGGAGCAATGTTAAATGCAAGTACAGTTGCACCTATTAGCGTTCCGCCCAAATCAGCAATAGTAGCATGTAGCTCCTCATTCTGTTTGTTTTTAGTCGTGCTGTTTTCTTGAGGAGTTGTTTGCTCTTGGTCATTGCTATTCCTAGTATCTCCCAAAAATTGGTTAGCTAATGCTACGCCAAAAGTGAACGGTACACTTTCATAAATAATTTTACCTAAAGCTTCTTTAAGAGGTATTTCAGGTGTTAATTCTCGCAATAGCAACAATACAAAAGTAGAGCAAGCAATTCCGATCGCTATTGCTTCAATAGTATCAATTACAGCTTCAAAAGCTCGTTTACCATGTCTACGTTTACGAAAACCTTCTGTACGGTTGAGTAAGAATACCACAATAAATAACAATGCGATCGCCATCATCATCATTTGGGGTCTTGCTACCGATCCAATCCACCAGACTTCCATCGTATATAGCAACGGAATCCCAAATAAAAATCCTCCACACACGCCTCTAATAATGTCATTAATCTCACTCCTCCAAATATTTTTCTGACGCTTACTTGCCACTCCTCTATTTTCCTTGTGATTCAAACTTGCTAATAAATAATTTGTCCAAACGTAGGATTTGAGATTTTTGTATCTACAAGCCAAGTTTTTACATACTATTTCATAGATAGTATGATTTTTTATCTCAAAAATAAAATTTTAAATATAAACTTAACTTAACCTAAGTATACATAGTTAAATTATTTACACTTCTATCTGGAGATACTTTATCGAACAAATATCTTCTATCATTAGATAGAAGTAAAAAATTATCCAATACTGATATTTTTTTAACAGTTAATAATCTAGTTCCATATCAATCAAAAAATAAGAGTTATGAGCATTGAAAAAAGAGTAGAAGCCACTGCTAAGAATATCGAAGGCAAAGTTCAAGAGATTGTTGGTGAAGTAACTGGAAATCCTCAAGATAAAGCTGAAGGTCAAGCAAAGCAAGCAGAAGCCCAAGTGATTCACACTACAGAAAACATTAAAGACGAAATCAAAAAAGTTTTGGAGTAATTAATATTCTGTAGGTTCAAGAATTTGTGATTGTTACAAGTTTGACGAGGATTCAGGCAAAGTTTATCGGCTAAGAGTTAAATACTCCACTGTCTTTGTAAAGACGTGGAGTTTTTTTTATTAACTCGAATTTCGACTATAACCATGATTCTTTTTGATGATTCGGTTAATAACTAGCACGGTTAGCTACTAAGTTCCAAAGGAATATGGCAACTATTGCACCAAGCACAGCAACAATTACACCAGAAATACTTAGAGATGCTGCGGCTAGTTGAAACCTTCCTGTCTCCAAGAGAGTAACTATGATTCCCCCGATTAAAGCACCTATAATTCCTAAAATCATGGTTGAAAGAATTCCACCACCCTGCCGACCAGGATAAATAGCTTTCGCTATGGCTCCGGCAAGTAAACCCAGAATTATCCAAGCAATAATGTTCAGCATAATTTAATCCAACAATAAGCTGATATCTAGCCTATAAATTGCTATGGACTTATCCGTCTATCGTAAGAAATAACTCTGGAAGGGGATGAGGGGGATGAGGGGGATGAGGGGGATGAGGGGGATGAGGGGGATGAGGGGGATGAGGGGGATGAGGGAGATGAGGGGGAGAAATGACAAATACACCAATTCCTAATTCTCAAAATCTAAATTTGTTTAAGATACTCTGGTGGCACATGTTCCACTAACCAAACATTATTATCAGAGCAGTAGAAAATGTAACCTAACTGATGCATTGCTGTAGCATCTATAGCAAAAACTATTGGTTTTCCATGTCTTGCACCTACGGTTTTTGCTGTATTAATGTCTGACGATAAATGGACATGATGACGTGACATTTTGCAAAGTCCTGTTTCCATGATGGACTTGGCTGATTTATGTCCAGTACCGTGATAAAGGACACTAGGAGGTGTAACAGGTTCTAATTGTAGATCAACTTCTACACTATGCCCTTGGTTAGCACGAATGAGAGTGCCTGTAGAGTCAAAAGCAAAGCGTTTTTTATCGTTGGTAGCGACTACTTCATTCAGTTCTTGACGCGTAATTGGAAATTTATGTTTGCTACAGGCTGCTATCAGTTCATCAACAGCAACCCAACCACCAGGAGCGAGTTGAATACCAATACGATCTGGTTGGTGGCGTAGATGTAGACTGAGATATTTGCTGATTTTTGTAAGGCGAGGATTATTCATGGGAAAGTCACAGATTGAGATTCTGCCCTATGGATACAAATGCGATCGCCATTTTTTGTGAAAATAGGTGTAGGGAAATTTTTATACTTGAGAAAATGTCAAAAGTTGTTTCAATATCAAACCTAAAGCAACTCCAATCATGATCGCGAGAGTGACTTTACCACCAGGAACAAGCGATTGATTAATATGATTGGAGTCTTTCTGCTGTTGTCGCTGCTTCCAACTCATCAAAGCCGGAATAATACCGCCTAAAACCGATACACCAAAAGTGCCAGTATAATCTAGAGCTATCAGAAAGATACTAGGATTGACTGCTCCAATACCCATGGGAGGGAAAAGAACTAGAGAATATAGGGGGAAGCGACTAAAAGCTTCGCGTTGTGCAACTAAGGAAATATCTTTGAAAAAATCCAGTAACCCGTATACAAATCCAATAAACGATGTAATAATCGCGAATTCCGAGAAAATAGAGACTAAAACTCCTAACCATTCCCCCGTACCACCAGCTCGCAGAGTTTGCAGTGGGTCAAAAACGACTCTACCATCAGATGAACCAGGCAACATTTCAAGACTCACACTTCCCAAAATCACTGTATTCCACGCCAAGAACATGATCAAGGGAATTGCAGAACCAATGATAATAGATTGCCGAATTTTGCGAGCATCTCCCTCAAGTTGAGTCACAACCACGGGCACAACATTATGGTAAAACAAGGCGACACACATAACTGAGACAGCACTACCCAAAGCACTCCAGTCTTGAAATAAAAACTGGGTACTCTTAACCTGTCCTCCGGCTAGCAACAATAGTCCCAAAAAGGATACGATCACAATCCCGACAAAGGCGCTGTTTAATTTCTCAATAAACCTTTCTCGTCCCAGATACATGATGCCGCCAAACAAAAGCGTGAAAGCCGTTGTGCCTACCCAAGTTGGCACGATGTTCTGTAAACCCCAAACTTTTTCAACCGCAGATACTAAAATCTCTCCGCCTTGAGTAACGTATGCAACTAACAAAGCATAGTGCATGAACAAGTATGCACCACCAGCTATACGCGCTCCCAACCTACCAAGAGTTTTCTCAACAATTGCCAACAAGCCTACACTTGGCCGTCCTTCCAGAAGCATCGCGTTTAAAGTCACTTCCGCAATCAACAAACCTGAAACTAAAGCATAGAGCCAAACAGCAATGAGCAGCGCTGTCGAAGGCACAATTCCAGATGGTAGAGTTACCGTAGGCAAAGCAAGAATCCCTGCACCAACTGTAGTACCCGCAATCAATGCTGTACTCCCCAATACACTACCCGGTTGATGATGTAGCTGATTACCATCAAATTCTAGATGTGAAAACAACCGAGTAATTTGCTCTTGGTTGGTCTTGAGAACGGTCTTCATAAGGTTTACGCAAAGATACGTATCTTGCTAATAACACATTGTTAACTTTAAGTAATGTAAACAATGTTAGCAAAAACTGTCTTGAAAAGAGAGTGGGGACTGGGGACTGGGGACTGGGGAATTGTCATTGATTATTCTCCGCGTCCCTGCGTCTCCCTCATCCCCCTCATCTCAACGAAGAGAAACGCTATATTACATGCTTGGCGAGTCTTCATCAGAGAAGATGTCAGTGATGCTGATTACCGACGGGATACCTTGGTTAACTGGAGAACTGATACTAATTTTGGCCTGGTTGGCAAACCGTTTTAGCTTGCTAGCCAAGTGAGGCACAGTCATCATGATCTGCTGATAGCTTTCTATATCATGACAAATCATGACTAACATCAAAATGCCACTATTGACCTTAAAATACCAGTGACAACTAGACAGTACAATACGCACCATGCGATCGCACGCTAAGAAAAACTTTTTTTTGATTGTTTCTTCGAGTTGACTAAGCAGAATTTCACTAATTAGCGTTGTTCTGTATGAAGGCAAGTCATCTGGAGATAGGTATGGTTGTTTCATAGAATTTTGAAGTGATTCAGAAAAATTTAGAGTAGAAGTAAACAGTAAATAGTCAAGAAACTCTGAACTTTTGACCTTACGTAGCGAAGTAAAGTAAGAGTTGCAAATCAGATTAAGATTGTGAGTTACGTCAGGTTGTTAGATAGTTTACGGTAACACCCGTTCACTCCTAATACAGATTTTTATATAATTCAGATCGCGCTCTTTCTGATTTTCCTTATGATTCTTTAGCAATTAATCTACAAAAATCAATACTTTTTATTCCTTCTTCAAAAAGGCAGGGAGATAGGGAGATGAGGGAGATGAGGGGGATGAGGGGGATGAGGGAGATGAGGGAGATGAGGGGGATGAGGGAGAAGAAATTAGTGATGACTGATAATTGAGCCGAGAAAAGATGTATTATTTCAAAATCAGGGTGATGTATTGGAAACTGCTTGGATAAACAGTAAAGGTGTATTTTAATATACCCAAACAAATTAAATTAGCGTAGTGTAAAGCCTTCTCCTAACGGAGACGCCAAGGGCGAACGGTATAGCTTCGCTTAGAGTCCCCAAGCTTCATTAAGCTGTTATGCATTTTATTTGTATATTTACTTGTGAGGGTTGTCATTTGTCATTGGTCATTTACATCCAAGAACAAATGACCAATGACAAAGGACAGTTTTAACACCAAAATATACAATCTAAACGCGTATCAACTAACGAATTACGAATTACGAATTACGAATTAGTACTAGCCATGCCTCAAGACTTTTCCGGTCGGAATCTCAGAGGTCGTTCTTTTAAGAACCAGAACCTTGCAAATGCAAACTTTAGCTATGCAGATATCACAAGTGCAGATTTTACTGATGCTAACTTGAGGAATGCAAATTTTAGTCATGCTAAAGCAGGATTAAGGCATCTTCAACTAATTGGGTTGTTGCTAGTCTTATGGCTAATGCTAGGTATGTTGGGATGGTTTTCGCAATTGATTTTTGATTTTGTCATATCTTATGTTAATTCTTATGAATTTACATTTCTAGAAAAAATATTTATCAATGTAATAGCTGTTATTGGATATGTAGTATTTTTGGTTGCCAGTGTTAACAAGAACTTATTAACAGGATTGAGAGTTGCAGTGATCGCTGGAGCTGTAAATGGAGCTTTGATTGGAGGCATCACTGAATCTGTGAATGGAGCCTTAATTGGAGCTTTAGTTGGTGGTTTGGGTGGAACGATCGCGGGGATAATTTTTGTGGCTATGGCGATCGCTTTTGCTGGCGCTTTTGCCTTAACTAACGCAGGAGCCATAATTGCAGCAGCTGTTTTAATCTTTGGTTTGGCCTTTGCCGGTTCTGCTACTGGGGTGATTGCCGGGGTGATGGCTGGAGTGTTGATTGGGATTGCGGCTGGTGCTTCAGTGTTGTTGAGTGCTTACATTGGGTGGCGTGCTTTAGCTGGAGAAAAAAATACTTGGGTGCGTTCATTGGCGATCAATTTTGCGGCGACAGGAGGCACAAGTTTTCGCAAAGCTGATTTAACTAACGCCAATTTCACTAAAGCCACGCTGGCAAACACTGACTTAAGAAATGCAATCCTCACCCATACCTGTTGGCATCAGGTTAAATTGCTTAACCGCGTTCGTCCAGGAAAAAGTTACTTACAAAATCAAAAAATATGCCAACTATTAGTAACAGGAAACGGACAAAATAAAAATTTTGAGCATCAAGATTTGCGGGGAGTTTACTTACAAAAAGCTAACTTAGTCGATGCCAGCTTTATTGGTACAGACTTAAGTACAGCCAACTTACAAAATGCTGATTTATCCAGAGCCAAGTTAGTACAAACACAGTTAGACGGAACTGATTTTACAGATGCTTACCTAACTGGAGCTTTTATACAAGACTGGAGTATTACCAGTAACACAAAATTCGATGGAGTAAGGTGTGAATACATTTACAGGCACTTACCCACACAAGAAAATCCTGATCCTCAACGCAAACCAGACAACAGGCGAGGAGTATTTAAAAGAGGAGAATTTGTTGATTTTATTAAACCACTTGTTGACACACTAGACCTCTATCATCAGCAAGAGGTTGATCCTCATGCGATCGCTATTTCATTGAAACAGTTAGCCAAAAATCATCCTGAAGCCAAGCTAGAAATAGTTGCGATCGAGAAACGAGGTCAAGATAGATTTATACTACGTGCTAAAACTGCTCCTACTGTTGACAAATCACAATTGAGTGAAGAATATTTTGCTACCTATAATCAGCTAAAAAACTTGATTGGAGAAAAAAAACTACTGTTATTAGAAAAAGATCAACACATTCGTTATTTAGAAAACACAGTATTTGCAGCTCTACAGCGTCCTGATCTCTACTCAAACACTCAAATAGAAGCATTAAGAAAAATAACTGAGAATACGGGTAGTAATTCCGAGAGCCTTAGCAGCGGTAACTTGTCTCAAGTTAACAATAATCAACAAACTGATATAGCTACATCCAATAAAAAACAGCTAACTCAAGAAGACATAATCCAGATGTTAGCTCAAATTGAGCAATTACTAGGAATACCCCCAGAACCACCAAAGTTTACTAAACAAATACCACTCAAGCATCCAGAAATTGCTGCACAAGAGGCCTTAAATTCTGAATTTGCTGAACAATCAGCAGCCAAAAAGCTCAAACGGTTAGTATCATTGATTTTTCGCGACAGACGTTCGTGAGGGGATGAGAGGGATGTGGTACCCTGCGGGTTCTGCTTCGCAGTACGACTTCGCTCACCAACCGGGGGATGAGGGAGCAGGGGAAGCAGGGGGAGAAATAGCAAACACCCAGTCCCCAATCCCCAGTCTTAGATCTTGCACCTGCCCAATCTCCCGCCAGAGAATAAATTCTCGCTCTTATTAGGTCAAGTCCACTTAAGTGGACTAAAATCTCTGCTTTTTGTGAGATTTAGTCTAGGCTGTTGACTTTGTTGGTTTTTAGGCGATTTTGCGGAAAATTATTCGTGTTCTTTTTTGTTTGTGGAAAAACGGCTGGAACAGCCGTTTTTCCACAAAAATAGTCAACACACTTTCTGCATGAACCCTTATGGGCAAAAGAGTACAAAGTTTACAGCCTAGATTTAGTCCTCTTGAGAGGACTTTTGCTATTAGCCATAGGTTTCTAACCTATGGCGGTTTTTGGGACTGGTGCAAGATATCAGCAGTCCCCAATCCCCAGTCCCCAATCCCCAATCCCCAGTCCCCAGTCCCCATTTTCACAACAACCGCAATAGTAAATACTCAAAAAAAGTAAAGATAAGTAATGCTTATTAAAGAAGTTTGAACTATTGCATCACTCGCGACATCATTCATCTACTCTTTAAATCAGCGAACAGTATACAATGAAAATTTATTAGGCGTATGCTAAGGGATGTAGACCCGCCACCAGCTAGCACTTCCACTAATAGATGTGGTTTTCGCCAAGCAATAAAACAAAACAAGTTCGCTGAATGCAAGTCGCTCAGTACAAGTAACTGTTAGACCACGAGAATATTCTGAAGTTTCATGCATTAGGTAAAAATTTTTAAGTTTGAGTGATGATAAGCTGTTCCATATAAAGCTGCATATCCGAAACGTTTATCTCACTTTACTAAAAATACTGGCTATCTAACCAGTAAAAACTATCTGACGGCAATAGAATAAACAAGCAAATTTATGTTTATTTAGCAATATATGCGAATCCTATTTGATTTTTGAGAAAATCGGTACATCCCGATAAGGCTTTCTTTCCCTCCTACTCCTTACTTACTACTATCAACTTGCACAAGTTAGTTCAAAAATGCAAGCGAACTGCCATAGCATTGCTAAATATTTGATTTGTAAATGCTGTAATGCCTGACGCATAGTGTCCAACGGAGGAGGGTGTGTCACATGATATCAAAACAGCAATCAGAGTGTTATTATCTAGAACTTTTGTGCGATTCTTGTTATCGTCAAAAACTGGAAAAGATTGCTCGTAAATATACCAGAGGTACAGGCTTATCTTGGGAAGATGCTGTGCAGGCGGCTCATTTAAAAGTTCTTCAGGTTATTCAAGATGCAAAATTTAGGCAAGGAGGAATTGAACAGTTTTTTGCTTGGGTGGTTGTTGTAACCAAATATGAGATTCTAGATTTTGTTCGTAAAGAAAGTTTGCGGAACTGCCAGAGTTTAGATTGCAGTATCCCTGGAACAGACATTACTTTGTTAGATACGATTCCTGATGAATTCAATACTTTGGAAGCAACAGAACGCGCAGATTTAGTTGTCAAAGCTATAGAAGCAATTTACCAACTTCATCAAAGCCATCCTCAGCAACAATATCTCCAACTGTGGCTAGAGAAGGTTGATGGAAAAACCCAAACTCAAATTGCTGCCAAACTGGGAGTCAGCCAGAGTGAAATCTCCAAACGATGGCAGGAACTTGTCGGGCGTATTGCCCAGATGTTAGGATTATTAGAATTTGAAGATGTGAAGCAACAAAACCAAAAACTTCATCAACAAAATAAAAGACGCGATCGCTCTACACAACAGTGGTAGTTGAATAACTTCTAAATTTCTTTTTGCTGCAATTTGTAAAGATTACCACAAATTGTGATATTCGCAGGCACTGATTCGTTAATTAATATTGTACAGATGCAAACCTACATAGAATTTCAACTAGTCATTCATCCCTATCGGGAAGTAGAAATCTATGCGTGTAAACTTGAGTAACAGGCAAGGGGGTAACATACTAATTCCGCAACCCGGAGAAATTTGGGAAGTGAATCGAATAGTGCAAAGTCCTTTAGAGTTCTCAAGTCAAGAGCAACAAAAATTATACTCTGCTTCGGTGCAAAGCTTTTTAGCAGGTAAATCTCCACCACGTTATGTGATGATTGTCAAAGAGCCTGTTGCAACTGTAGAAAAACACGAACAGTGGCTAATTGTTTCTGTAATGTTTTTATCTGTAAACACAGATTTTCTGAGTGATGTAGATTTGCTAATTCCCGCCACAATCTCTGGGGTAGAGCAAGATTTGTTAGCAGAGACTTGGCACATAATTCCGGCTTTGGTTTGTAATTTACTACACCCAGTTGGCAAAATATTATCGCGGCAAATTTACGACCTTTTGCTAACAGTTGGAGACTACAATCACGGCTTAGTTAATGAACTACCAAAAATATCAGAAATCCTTAGTTTAGGGTTAACTAATAGTAGCTTATCTACTACAAATAACTCAAAAATCCAAGATTTTCATGAACAAGAGAAAGTATGGAGTGATATTTTGACAGTGCCAGTAGCAGCTTATCATACTTACTTAAAGAGTATGAAACTAGCAAATACAGTTATAGATGAGTTATTGCGTCTAGAACAAGAATAGACTTCTTGCAAAAGTCATTCTTTTTGCGTTCTTCTTTGCGCGGCAGTCGCTACAACGCTTAGACAGCCGCGTGGACGGGTTTCTCGCGCCACTGATACCGTTGGCGAATTCTCTAAATAGCTAAATAGCTAAACTGAACCGATTAGTTCAGCAATAAAACAATTGAGAACTTTCTGAGCAGTTTTATAACCTTAGAGGGATGACTTATATTTATTTATTAAATTTTTGATAAACTTCCCTTAGATACCAAGTATTTAGACGTAATATTACTAATACTACTAATAAGTAAAAATTACAGATTAGTTGGGTGCTGTCTGTGCAGATTTCCATTGCAGTAGTAATGGAAGCTGTTTTATGTTGTCAAAAAATTATTAATGAATTCAAAGCCTTTGTATGGAAAGTTTTTTGCCCCGCAGTAACCCCATACCCTCTTCTAATACGCCCAAACTGGAGATTGCTTACTCACCGCACTTTGTTTCTTGGCTGCAAACCCAGCTTCTTAGTCTAGCTTTCACTACTTATCAAACCAACCGCTTATTTTTCATCGGTTGCAATTCCCAAGGGCTAGTGGTTGCCAAAGAGCAACTGTTTGATAAACCAATGGGTATGTATGCATCAAATAGCAGATTATGTTTTAGCACACATGATCAAATTTGGCGCTTTGATAATTTGCTAACACGAGGGGAGATATATCAGCGAAGTGTAGATGCGTTCGCGGAGCGCGTTGCCCTGAGCTTGCTGTTGGTGCAGCTTTTGGTAGAGAAGTGGCTTGTCGTTAAACATCGTCTTTACATCCCTCCACAGTATACACCACTGGCGACCTAAATGTCCACATGTCGTCTTGGACAATACAGAAAAAGTTATATTTTGCCTCGCCACCATTAGCAACGACTACGGTTTTGTTTCCCTGTGGCAGCCGCTCTTGATCTCGAAAGTTGGCGACTGAAGAGCGTTGTCACCTCAACGGGTTAGCGATGCACGACGGCAAACCCGCGCATATCACTTGTAGCGCTACTGATACCGCCGTTGGATAGCGCGATCGCCAGGTAAAAAGCGGCATTGTCATTCTTATCAATACCAAGTTATTTACCAAAGGAAACTAATCATTATGGCAACTTACACGGTGACCAATACTAATGACAGTGGTGCAGATTCCTTGCGGCAGGCAATTCTGGATGCCAATGCCAACGCTGGAGCCGACACCATCACCTTTGCGGGCAGCATTTTCACCGACAGCACCCCCGATACCATCACCCTCACGGGTGGACAACTCTTGGTTACAGACAGTGTGACCATTAGCGGAACCGGAGCCAACCTACTCACCATCAATGGCAATAATGCGTCTCGCGTCTTCCAGTTCGGCGGAGGTGGTAGCAACACCTATAACCTTTCGGGCGTAACCATCACTGGAGGAAACGGTGTCGGTAATTCCACTGGCTTTGGTGGTGGGATTTTAATGGAGGATGGGGACGATACCCTGAACATCGATAGCACTGTAATCACCGGAAATACAGCTAGCAGTGGAGGTACTAATGGCGGTGGTCTGTTCTTATCGTTTGGAACGTTGAACCTCACCAATAGCACCGTCAGCAACAATACTGCTGGCTTTGGAGGCGGGATGGGGCTGCTAAACGTCAATGCTAGCTTGAGCAACGTAACTGTAAGCAGCAACAGCGACAACAATGGAGGAGGTATTATCCATTTTGCCGATGGCACTGGAGCGACCAGCAGTCTAAGCTTAACCAATGTCACCATCGCCAATAACAGCGCTGCTTTTGGCTCAGGATTGAGAAACAGCAGTCAAAATGGTGCCGTTAGTGCCGTCACCCGATACAGCAACAGCATCTTTGCCAACAATACAGGGTCGGCAAACATAGTAAATGGCAACCTTGCGGGCAGTACGGGGGCGCAAGTACAATCGCTGGGCTACAACATCAACAGCGATGGCAGCGGCAACCTCACTGCTACTGGTGACCTAAGTAACACCAATCCCCTGCTGGGTTCTCTGCAAAATAACGGGGGTTCCACTCCTACCCATGCGCTCCTACCCGGTAGCCCAGCCATTGGTGCAGGCAACACTACTCTCACCACCGACCAGCGTGGCATTACCCGTCCCCAAGGTGCTTTTGATGACATAGGAGCTTTCGAGTTAGAAAACGCCGCTCCCACAAATCTGGTGTTAAATCCGAGCAGTATTCCAGAAAATTCGCCCATCAACACCGTTGTTGGCAGCTTTGTCACCACAGACCCCAACGGTACGGATATCTACACTTATACCTTTGTCGGTGGCGCTAGCTACCCCGACAATAGCCTCTTTACCATTGATGGCAGCCAACTCAAAGCCAATGCTGCCTTCGACTTCGAGTCCGACAACAGCTACACCATCAAAGTTAAAACCTCTGACCAGGATGGCTTGTTCTATGAGAAGGAACTGACCATCAACGTCACCAATGTCAACGAGACACCTACCAACCTAGCGCTGAACAACACTAGCGTAGCTGAGAACTCTTCAGTGAGTACCGTCGTTGGGACGTTTTCAACCACCGACCCCGACACAGGCGACACCTTCACCTACAGCTTAGTCGTTGGAAATGGCGATGCTGATAATGATGCCTTCATTGTTGATGGCAATCAACTCAAAATCAAAGCTTCTCCCAATTTTGAAACTCAATCGAGTTACAACATTAGAGTTAAAACCACCGACGCTAGTGGACTATCTTACCAAAAGGCATTAACTATCACTGTCAATGACCTTGATATCCCCACCAGGCTGACAACAAAGAATGATGATATCTTTAACATTACAGGTGACGATACCAAAGCCACACTCCAAGTCACTCTCACAGGACGCAATTCTAATCAAGTCAATGAACTGGGAGTATTTATTGTTGACGATGCTACTGGTAAAATTAATGGTATCGCTCCAGGTGAGGCTGGTTACACCCAAGCTGCTTTAGACCGCGCTCAGGTAATTTTCTCTACTATTACCAATGTCCCCAATGGTTTTAATATTAGTAATCTAACACGCTTAGTAGAATTGAATTCCGGCGACAACCTGAGATTTTATTTAGTCAAAAATAGTACAACAGATGCTGTCGTCGCTGGAGTTACCCCGGTTACAGAAGTCTTGCTGTCCAATACAGCGACACAAAAAGTAACTAGTTTGGGTAATGATGAGTTTACTTTGGCTTGGGAAGATGGTACTGGCACTACTGACTTCCAGAATTTGGTAGTAAAGATTCAGGGTACTAATCAATCTTTACCTGTGGGTACAAATTTGCAAGGCAATTCACAAGCAGAACTGATTGATTTACGCAGTGAGACACAATTGGTAAAAGCTGATTTTGTCGTCAACAGAGAAGCAACTTTTGATAACTTTATAGGATTTTATCAGATAACCGATGAAAATGGTGGGATTGACATTGATGGCGATCGCAATGCAGATATTCTCCCCGGACAGGCTGGTTATACTCAAGCGGCTGTGCGTGGGCGTATTGCAGGTATTGACCTGACAGTTAGTAACCAAGGTACGGCTACTTTCACTGGTACTTTTCAACCTGGTGGCATCTTTGCACCATTTATGATTGCTGATGGTAGACCCGATGCCATTTTAGATAGTAGTACTAATAACGACCCGGCGGTTTACTTCTCATTTTTGGGTGCTAATTCTGACAAAGTTGACCATATTCGCCTGCTGGGAGATAACATCTTCGCTTTTGAGGATTTAGCAAATGGTGGTGACAAAGATTTTAACGATGTAATTGTGCAGGCAACTCTCATGATTTGACGCAGACAAAAGAAAATAGTTATTGCAACATGCAAGTGTACCCATTCGGGGACTAGAAGATTGAAGCAAGGAAGTTTATATTATCCTTTAATCTGAAAAACAACTTGACATTAAATCGAATTTGAGAGATGGAAATAACGCAAGACGCAATTTTTAGTCCTTTTTTTGCAACAGTATTTCTGACATTCATAGTTTGGGTATATATGTATATCCGCCGGATCAGTTTCATCACAAATAGAAAAATCCGTTCAGAGGATCTTGCTGTACCAGGCACATTAGCGCAGATATCACCACCAAACGTATCCAATCCCTCAGATAACCTCAAGAATCTATTTGAGGTTCCAGTACTTTTTTATGCACTCGTTTTATACCTGTTCGTTACCAAGCAAGTAGATACAGTGTATGTCAACGCTGCGTGGGTTTTCGTTGTATTTCGAGCATTGCATAGCGTTGTTCACTGTACATTCAATTTAATTATGCTTCGGTTCTACCTCTACCTATTCGCAACGCTTGCGGTGTGGTTCATTGCAATTCGCGCAGCTTTGATTCACTTTGGGTTTTAATTCTTTACGTAATTCGTAGTTAACTTCTTAAGATTTTACAACCGACCGTCAATATTATCACCTCCCTGCTGATTAATAGCTAAGCGTAAAACTGATAATCCTAAAATTATCAAAAATAGCACTAAACCAATTGTACAAGCATAGCTGATTGCTAAGTTGTCAAATGCTTGTTCATACAAATAGAAGACAATAGTTTTGGAATTATTCAGTGGTTGTCCTTTAGTCATGATAAAGACTTCTTCAAACACTTTAGTGGCAGAAATAGCAGAAATTACTGCTACAAGTGCGAGATATGGCTTCATCAAAGGTACAGTAATATCCAAATGTTTGCGGATACCATCAGAACCATCAATTGCTGCGGCTTCGTACACATCAGCAGGAATTGATTGTAATCCTGCTAAATAAATCACCATGTAATAACCGAGTCCTTTCCAGACAGTGACAACCATGACGCTAGCCAGAGAAATCGGTACAATGCCAAAAAGTTTAATTGGTGGATTATCAGTTAACCAAGGAATACCTTCAGCAGCAATACCAAAAGTTTTGAGGAGTTGATTGAGTAAACCATTTTCTGCATACAGCCATTTCCAAGCTATACCTGCAACTACTATGGAAATTATGACTGGAGTATAATACGCGGCTCTAAACCAATTCATCCCCCGCAGTTTCTGATTGACTAAAATTGCTAATCCTAGAGGAGCAATTACCAAAATTGGTACCGCACCGACAAGATAGATAAAAGTGTTTTGTAATGTTTTCCAAAACACTGCATCTTGCCAAAGCTTGAGAAAGTTTGTCAAACCTATCCATTGCGGCGGCTGAGTAATATCTTCGTAGCTAGTGAAGCTCAAGTAAAATGCTTGCAATGCGGGATAAAAGACGGTTAAACCTAATAACAATAATGCAGGTAGTAAAAATAAATAGGGAGTTAATTGGTGTTTAAGTAAAATCCAATTTTTAGGGGTGAATCGATTCATGTAGCGTGTCAAGCCTTAAATATTGCAAAAAAAGGTTCCTAGTTGGGCTGTCTTTGCTTTCGGTGTGACATGACTTTAATTATGCGATCGCATAATTAAAGCTTACTTTAGCACTGTTCGCGGGGCTTTCCCGGAGGATAGCACAACTATGAACCTTATATGGAATATCTCTACACTTTACCACGAGCGATCGCAATTACAATTGCTCCTCTTCTTCATCCAGCCAAATTTCTGCTAATAGTGTTAAGCCAATCAGCCAAAGAAAACAAAAGGTTGTAAACAAGATTATTCCAGTCATTGCTTTTAACTCCTTGAGCTAAGCAAAGAACTATCTTTAATTTATCGATATTTTCATGCAATTAAAAGCATCTCTACACAAAGCGTAATAAAAATAGGCATTTGGAAGTATATTTTCATTACTCTATTTGGAGTTAATAATCATTAAAATTCCATTTCCGTATCCTGATGTTCCTATCTCTTTATGTCAGCCTACATCATAGGTCTTCAACCAGTTTACTTGGCAGCAATTTGTTTACCTAAAGTTTCCACTGCTTTAATAAATTGAGGATCTAGCAAAGTACCAATTTTTTCCTGTTGATTAGCCCACAAATCCTGTTTTTGCTCATTACTTAGATTTACAATCACATCTGGAGTAATCCCCTGTTTTTCAATATTTTTACCTTTGGGTGTATAGTACTTAGCAATTGTTACTGCTAATCCTGAACCATCTTCTAAAGGACGTAATGATTGCACAGTAGCTTTGCCAAAAGTCCGACTACCTACTAAAACAGCACGTTTATTATCTTGTAAAGCACCTGAAAGTATTTCAGTAGCACTAGAGCTGGCATTATCTACTAATATTACCAAGGGTTTATTGGTTAAAGCACGTCCATTTGCTACTTCTTTTTCTGTTTCACCTTTGCGGTCAACGGTAGAAACAATAGTACCTTGATTTAGCCACATGCGGGCTATTTCTATACTGGAATACAATAAACCACCAGGGTTGCCACGCAGATCTAAAATATATCCAGCAACTCGCTTATTTTCTAAATCTTTGATTGCATTTTGCATTTCTTTGCCAGCATTTGCACTAAATTGCTTAAGGCGAATATAGCCCAAATTCCCCACTGGAGTTTGCTGTTGATTGTAGCGCACTGGTTTAATTTCAATCCGCGTTCGTTTGATAGCAAACTGTTTGATTTGACCATTACGCTGAATTGTCAAGTTGACTGTCGTTCCTGGTTCACCTCGAATTAAAGATACCGCCTGATTGGTATCCATTCCTTGTGTACTTTTCCCATTTATCTTGAGGATGGTATCTTTAGCTAAAATTCCAGCCTTA
Source organism: Desmonostoc vinosum HA7617-LM4 (assembly GCA_019359515.1). Classification (GTDB taxonomy): domain Bacteria; phylum Cyanobacteriota; class Cyanobacteriia; order Cyanobacteriales; family Nostocaceae; genus Desmonostoc; species Desmonostoc vinosum. The sequence goes on from JAHHHC010000002.1 coordinate 259,930, forward strand.
AAAGCTGGTGTATCTTCAATTGGGACAATTACAAACAGCTGTTTTGTTTTTTCATCTTGTCCGATAGTGATACCGACACCTATTAGTTCTCCAGAATTATCTACCTGCGTTTTCTTAAATTCTGCTGGCTCCATAAAATAGGTGTATGGATCGTCGAGCTTTTTCACCATCTCCTTGATAGATTGGTAAGCTTGTTGTTTATTACTGTAAGACTTGTTTAAATATTCTTTACGGACAGCTTGCCAATCTGTTTTGTTAAAAGTATCGTCTATGTATTGACGGTTGATTAGTTGCCAAACTTCATCTATCAATTCTTTAGAATTGTCTAATCTAGCAGCAGTGGAAACTGGTGACGTGGGTCTTGGTTGTCCAGTAGTTGCTGACTGTATTGGTGTAGCTGGTTTTACTGAGGCGAGTCTTGTATATGTATTGATAGGTATACCTAAAAAATCCGTTGTTTCAGTTCTGACATCTATCCTCGCTTGTCCATGAATTCCTAATAAGCGTCCTTGTTCATCCAATACAGGGCCGCCACTCATCCCTGGTTTAATGGGGGTGCTAAATACCAAGGAGTATTCATCCTTGGGCTTTTGCACAACTCTAGTAATAATTTGTGGTATAATTACATACTCACGAGTCACGCTCACAGCATCTGGATCAGCCCACCCAGAAATATATGCTGTCGTCCCAGCAGTTAACTGATCTAAATATAAATCTGCTTTGCGGTAGTTTTCTGTACTGGTAAATTGTAATTCGGCTAAATCAAGATTACCAATACGTTTCATAGCGCTACGACTAACTTGGTAAGTCTTGCCGTCATAGGTTTGGAGAGTGTAATTTCCTCCGGGTGCAACTACGTGCCAGTTAGTTAAAACAGTATAAGTATTGCTTTGGCGGTTAATAATTACCCCAGAACCAGTATTAGCCCCATCGATCCGAACCGTCACCTGTTGGGCTATGCTATTTACCGATGCTGGTAAGGCGATCGCAATTTCAACTTGCACTAATGGTATAACAGCAGTACCCATCAGACCAACAATTGCATGGAAGCGGGATGATAATAAATTCATAACCATAAAACAGCGGCCGTAGCTGGCGAGCATTGCCATAAATTTAGGAATATAGGCTGAATTATGCCAGATCTAGAGCCGGAAGTGAAATCAGCGATCGCAGTATATAGAGAAGGGACACCAGCTATACACATCTAATCGGCAAAATACGCACCCTAGATTGGGCTTGGTCAACAGTGTAGACCTCTTGCAAAAGTTCTTCTTTGCGTTCTCTTCTCTGCGCCTCTGCGCGACGAACACTTTGCTCAACGGGGGGAACCCCCGCACGCAAGTGTCCTCCTCTGCGTGAGACAAAAAATATTTATATCAATCAAAATTTTCATGTGCTTACAAGAGGAACTTCAATCTCTTGGGCCCGCCACGCAGCATAAGCAAGTGCCTCATAGATATCGGCTTCTTCTAAGTAAGGATACGCACTTAGAATCTCACTATTACTGTGTCCAGATGCTATTAAGCCGACGATAGTACCAACAGTAATACGCATCCCCCTGATACAGGGTTTGCCACCCATCACTTGTGCATTACGGTTAATTCTGGTGAGATTTTGCACGACTGTTACCTCACGGGAGATAGGAAAATTATTAGATAATAGCAGGTCAGTCATCCTTGTGAGAGACTTTACCTAGACGCTTACGGGCTTCTTGCTTGATAGCTTCTATATCTGTTACTCCCCACTCCCCACTCCCTGTCTTTCTTAAGAGTACCTACTGTAATTTCAAGAACTTATCCAAAGCTGTCACCAAGCTAGGAGGCCAACGACGAATATTCGCCACCCAATCGAGGTCTTTATAGCGTGTATCGAGTCCATAAGCTGCCACCCAATTGCTTTCAGCTTCACCTTGTTTACCATTTACCCAATAAGCAGCGGTGAGGGCGGCGCGCATATCAGCAAATTTGGGATATTTGCGGACGATGTTCCGCATCTGTTTGATAGCCTTGTCTATTTGGCCAGTTTCATAAAGTGCTATGGCATAGTTAGCACGGGCAAAAGCAAAATTTGGTGCTATGTCTGTAGATTTTTGATAATCTGCGATCGCATCTTGCCATTTGCCCAAACCTGCTTTGGCATTGCCGCGATTATTATAAGCCATCGCATCGTTGGGATCTAGTTCTAAGACATGATTATAATCGGCGATCGCGTCTTGCCATTTACCCAACCCTTCCAAAGCTGCACCACGATTCAAATAAGGATCGGTGACATTAGGGGCTAGTTCTATAGCTTTGTTATAGTCTGCTAGGGCTTCTTGTAACTTATTCTGACTGACACGCGAGTTTCCTCGATTACTCCAAGCCCCAGCATTCGTAGGAAATTGCTCAATAATCTTTGTCCAGTACTTTTCAGCTGTGGCAAAATCACCTTTATTTGTCGCTGCAAACGCTTGATTTGCTAACTCATCCCCTTGTTTTAACTGCTCTTGAGTAATATTAGGCTGTTGAGATTGTGCCATGACTGGTGTAGCCCAGCCAAACGCAAGTAACATACAAAGAAAAATACTAATTATTTTAATCATTTTGGGGAATGGGGGTACTGGGGAATTGGGAATGGGCAAGAGGACGCGGGGACGAGGGGACGCGGAGACGCGGAGAAAATTTCTCCCTCATCCCCCTCATCTCCCTCATCCCCCTCATCTCCCTCATCCCTCTACCTTAAATCAAGGCAGTAACGACAACTGTTCATTGGGAGGGATGAAGCCTAAATGCTTGTATGCTGCTTTGGTAGCGGTTCTGCCGCGAGGTGTGCGGCTGAGGTAGCCAATTTGCATCAGGTAAGGTTCATAGACTTCTTCGATTGTCTGGGTATCTTCACCTGTAGCAGCAGCAATTGTTTCCAATCCCACTGGCCCACCATTGAATTGCTCAATTATTACACTGAGCATTCGACGGTCTGTCCAATCTAAACCACATGGATCTACTTGGAATAGTTGCAATGCTTCAGAAGCGACAGTTTCGTCTATCTCTGCACATACTTTTACTTCCGCATAATCACGCACTCGTTTAAGTAATCTATTTGCTATTCTTGGTGTTCCACGCGATCGCTTGGCAATTTCTGTAGCACCATTATCAGTGATGGGGGTTTGGAGTAATTGAGCGCTTCGCAGTACAATCTTACTTAGTTCTGGAACTTCATAAAAGCGCAGTTTTTGAATTAAACCAAAGCGATCGCGCAGTGGAGAAGTCAGCGCTCCTACACGAGTTGTAGCTCCTACCAAGGTAAACTTTGACAGCGGTAAACTTCTCATGCGGGCACTCGAACCTTTACCAATAGTTATATCTAAGCGATAATCCTCCATCGCTGGGTAGAGAATTTCCTCTGTCATTCTGGAGAGGCGATGAATTTCATCTACAAATAGAATATCCCCAGGTTTCAGATTCACCAATAGTCCTACAATATCTCGTGGACGTTCTAGTGCCGGCGCACTGGTGATTTTGCAACTTACCCCCATTTCCGATGCTAAAATCATCGCCATTGTTGTCTTACCTAATCCTGGAGGTCCATACAGCAGCAAGTGATCTAACACCTCACCCCTAGATTTTGCTGCTTTAATGGCAATATCTAACACATCCTTTAAATCTTTCTGCCCAATGTAATCAGCAAATCGCTGTGGTCGAATACTCTCTTCTTGTTTACCTTGTTCATCAATAGCAGCTTCAGGTTGCAAAATCTTGTCATCGGGTGGTGTTTTTACCGATTCCCGGCGTTGCTTTGGTTGTCCGTTGGGTTCTGGAGGCTGTTTTTTAGAGGAGATGATCGCCATAGTTCAATTTGTAGGGGAGTAAGAAGTGCGGAGGATAAAGTGTTATGTGACTCTTGACAGCTAACTGGCCAGTCACGGAAAGCCATATACACTGCAATAGTTAAGAATAAACACGGGCTAAAATTTTCGTTGGAGAATACACACGTCAATTTAAAATTTAAATTCCGGGCTATTACCGAAAAAATAAAAAGTTATTATGTTATCTAAAAGAATTTTACCGTGCTTAGATGTAAAAGCAGGACGGGTTGTAAAAGGAGTTAATTTTGTAAACCTTCAAGATGCAGGCGATCCGGTTGAATTGGCCAAGGTTTACAACGAAGCCGGTGCGGATGAGTTAGTGTTTCTGGATATTACTGCCACTCATGAAGACCGGGATATTATTTTTGATGTAGTTTACCGCACTGCCGAGCAGGTCTTTATTCCACTAACTGTGGGCGGCGGTATTCAATCCTTAGAAAATGTTAAAGCTTTGTTACGCGCCGGGGCAGACAAGGTTAGTATTAATTCTGCGGCAGTACGCGAACCAGATTTGATTAATCGAGCCAGTGATCGCTTTGGTAATCAGTGCATAGTTATTGCTATTGATGCCAGACGCAGAACTGAATCTCATAATCCAGGCTGGGATGTGTACGTGCGTGGCGGCAGGGAAAACACAGGTTTGGATGCCTTACTGTGGGCACAAGAAGTCGAAAAGCGCGGCGCAGGAGAGCTACTAGTGACAAGTATGGATGCAGACGGCACTCAAGCCGGATACGATCTAAAGTTAACGCGGGCGATCGCTGAAGCTGTAAAAATTCCTGTTATAGCCTCTGGCGGCGCAGGCAATTGTGAACATATCCATGCAGCACTAACTGAGGGTAAAGCCGAAGCTGCACTTTTAGCATCTCTGTTACATTACGGGCAATTAAGCGTAGCAGAAATTAAAAATTATTTGTGCGATCGTCAAGTACCTGTGCGAATGTTTTCTTGAAATGGGTTTTCTGCAACATCCACATCTATCTTTGGCCAGACACACACTCTCCAAAGGGTGTTAATATTAATTTACATCTATTAATAAATATTAAGAAATATGTTGCTTCCTATTTTACTTTTTGATGTGGCACTAGTGGCGTGGTCACTCCACCTAATGGAAAAAGCCTACCAGAGCAAAGAATTTTCCTTCATGTTGGCTGGCACTTTAGTAGCTTTAGCTGCTGCTGCCATGTTAGTAGTTTACTTCTTGATGGGGCATTGTATGACTTATCTATTGCAAGTGTCTTAAAGAGTGCTGAGTGCTGAAGCGCAGTAGCGGGGCTTTGAGCCACGTACTGAGTGCTGAAGAGTAAGCAATAAGTTTTATATTTATTATAGAGAGAGCTTGACAAAGTATTTACTACTTAGAGATAATGAAAGACTGAAATTTTATGGGGTTATAGCTCAGTTGGTAGAGCGCTGCAATGGCATTGCAGAGGTCAGCGGTTCGAACCCGCTTAACTCCACCTGATTAAAGAATTCGTAATTAAAGAATTACCAGATTATGTAAGTGGTCAAAAATGGACTGACTTACAACGACACTATACTCCAGTTGCGATCGCTGAACGTATGCTTGAGCTACTTCCTTTAGAACGGCTACGTCCAGAGGAACGAGTAATTTTGATCCGGCAGCAGGGTCAGGTAGTCTTTTAGATGACTTTTGCTATGCTAATAGCAGTTTTACGTTAAGTTGAGTGTAAGGCGAGATACCCGCCCTACACTCAACTTAAACAATCGCCAATGCACCTAAATTACCGCTGTAACCAGTAATCTCAATGATGGCGTCAGTTGCAGCATTAAATCCATTGGTCGCATCATTAATTACCAAGAATGTTCGCAGATTTTCATCAAATGTACTACCGTTATTTGTTCTCAAGGTGAAGGTTGCCGCTTGATTAGCAACAAGACTAGTATTATCCAACAAAAGTTGAATTCTAGACTCAGTTAGCAGATTAATCTCGCCAAATTGCTCAACATTACGAGCATTTACAGCCTTTGGTGCATCAATCTTATCTACATGAATGTTTAAGTCTTTAATCACATCAAAATTCGCCAGCAACGAATCACTCAAAGACTCAAATATAAACGTATCACGACGATTGCCGCCTGTGAGAATATCGCCACCTGCACCACCAATCAAGGTATCACGACCATTGCCACCAAATAGTTGGTCATTGCCGTCAAAACCTGAAAGTTGATCATTACCATTGCCACCAAAAAGTTGGTCGTAACCATCAAACCCGACAAGGTCATCATTGCCTTTACCACCATAGATGATGTCGTTACCACCTAACCCTAATAGTTCATCGTTGCCATCTTTTCCTTGACACTCCCCGACCTAAAGGTACGGGGATTCTGTAATCTGCCTTGTCACTTGCTTTACCAGGTTTTCACCAAGCAAAGTAGAGGTCACGAGTCCTACAGCGTTACTTCGGGACTGCCCGTCCCTAGCAAGTTTAGCAAGATTCAAAATGTTAATTGCTGCGTTTTCGTCTCTATGAAGACTGCATCCACAACTACATACATGGGTGCGGGTTGATAGAGATTTTTTCACAATCACACCACAATTTGAACATTTTTGTGAGGTGTAATGTGGTGCTACAGCAACTGCTAACTTACCAAATTTACCAGCAAAATACTCAATCCACTGCCTAAACAAATACCAGCCAGCGTCAGAAATTGACTTAGCCAAACAATGGTTTTTGAGTAAATTACGTACCTGTAAGTTTTCATAGGCTACTAAGTCGTTAGACTTGCACACGTTACGCGCTATTCTCTTAGCGTGTTCATTCCGTTGCCTACTTATTCTTAGGTGCTTTCTGGCAAATATAGCTCTAGCCTTTTTACGTCCTAATGAACCTTTTTTCTTTTTGTAAATGCGTCTTTGAGCGTGTTTAACTGATTTTTCAATCTTTTTTAAAAACTTTGGATTAGCCTCTTGATGACCGTTAGAATCGGTGTAAAAACTTTCAATCCCAACATCTAAACCGATTTCATTACCTGTCAATGGCTGAATATCTGAAACTTCGACATCAACACAAAATTGACAGTAGTAACCATCGGCACGGCGTACCAATCTAACACGCTTAATTGACTTAACCGGGTAGGTTTGAATATCCCACTTGCCTAACAATTTCAACTCACCAATACCTTTTTTATCAGTAATGGTAATACGCCGTTTGTTTGAGTTTAGCTTCCATCCTGATGTTTTGTACTCAACTGAGCGGTTATCATGCTGAAATCTCGGATATCCTTTTTTACCGGATACTTTCTTTTTACAATTGTCATAAAACCTTGATATTGCCAACCATGCTCTTTCGGCTGCTGATTGCACAGCCATTGAATTTAAGTTAGCCACAAATTTAAATTCGTTGCGTAGTTCCGTTGAATACTTATTGAGCGCAAATCTATCAATTTTCGACTCTCTTGGCGCATCCATCCAATACCTCAAACACTTATTTCTAATGAATTGAGTTGTTTTGATGGCTTCCTCAATAGCTAAATATTGAAGTTTCTTCGCTTTAATTTTGTATTCTAGAACTAGCAACTTAATCACCTCCTTGTTGTTTATGTATTATGTCGATTATACTATATATTTATACAAACTTACAATAGGTTATTTCGGAAAATGGCAGCTTTTACACCAGATGAATATAGGCATGAGGGGAATGCTATATCATTACTTAACTACCACTTTGTTTTTATCCCTAAACGTAGAAAAAAGGTACTAATAGGAGCTATAGCGGAACGATTACAGCAAATCATTTGTGATGTTTGCAATGAGAACAGATGGCGAATTATTGCAATGGAAATTATGCCCGACCATGTGCATCTTTTTTTAAATGCCAAACCAATAGATAATCCTGCTCAAATGATGAACAAAATTAAAGGGAGGGCTAGCCATCACCTGCGAAAAGAATTTCCCGAATTGCTCAAATTACCAACACTGTGGACACCCAGTTATTTTGTATCCACTGCTGGAAACATCAGCACAGAATCGGTAAAACGATATATTGAACAACAACGTGATTGAAAACGTTACAGAGGCGTAAACGCCTTCTAGCAGCTTTCATCCCTTGCCTAAAGTACGGAATACGGCGCTGTGCGCCTGTTCCTCAAGGGTTTTCAGCTAGCCGTCCTTATAAATTGTGTCATTGCCTCAGCATCATAAGTATATTTTATGTTGTAACTGGAGAATAAGACACCTTCAAAGCTTCCCTCCCAATAGTTTTCGGAGATCAGATTGCCTTCAGGATCGTATGTATAATTTAGTGTGGTTCTAACATACAAGCCTCCAGAGTCATTGGCAGTTTCAGAGGTGATGGATATGAGGTTGCCCTCAGCATCGTAGCTATATGTAGAGTTAGTAATTCCACCAGGTCTCTCAAAGGCATTGTATTCAGAAGTATTTGTGAGTCTGCCTTTGGCATCGTAGGTATTGCTGATGAAGGATTCTCCACCCCCTTCATAGGTAGGTTCTGTGTCACTGATTAATAAACTACCGTTAGCATCGTAAGTAATGGTGGTGTTACTGAGAATATTGATTTCGCCAGATGCGTTATCAACAGCAAAGCTACTAGCTATAACTCTACTCTTAGCATCGTAGGTATAGTTGTAGACAAACCCGTTATTAAATTCGCCGTAAGGGCCGTAAGGATCTGATGCTGTCAGATTGCCTTTGTCATCATAGGTATTATAGATACCGTCGGATATTTGCTGGTTATTATCATCATCATAGATAAAATCGAGGAATGATACGAGATTGCTGTTGGCGTCGTAGGTATAGATGCTAGCGTTTTCAGGCTGACCATCTGCATCATCATCAAAGCTTTTGGATAGCAGTTGTCCTTGAGAATTGTAAGTATAAGTATTAATCCTGTCTACAGTACCATCTGCGTTATAGTCACTGGTTTCAGATATCCGGTTGCCTCTAGAATTATAGGCATAGTTTGTAGTTCCATCATTGATGAGGTTATAGGTGATGACTGACTCTGCTATGCCATCACTATCACTGTCAATTCGCTCTGTGATCAGATTGTTTTCGTTAATCTCCTTAAAGATGGAGTTGCTTTGAGTATTGTAGAGATAAATTGTGGTGGATGTCATAATTTTTGTTCATACTTACTCAAATACAATGATGTTAGCTTGTATTCATTTGATGTACTTTTTTACGTAATTATACTTTACGAAGCGATCGCCAATCTTGGAATCATGTATAGCTGTATGGAGTTTAATCACCTTTTGAATAGCATCAGGTGAAGCGAAAACGCATAATTATTACAGCGCTGGTTTTTGTGGACAAGAACCGCAATAGACCTCTTGCAAAAGTCCCAGATGCGTGGGACAAGTAAGTTAGAGTTGGGTAGCATCTATGACCTACGAACAGGTAAAAAGTCTGAAACCAGAAGACTTTAAACGCTTATGTGGCGTACGTCCGGATACTTTTAACCAAATGCTCGAGGTAGTGCGATCGCAACGGCTGAGTAAATCACGTTAGGCGATCGCCGCTATCATTGCAAAAGTGATTTTAAACTGTTTCACCACCACGTTCTATAATTACACCACCCATAGCAAAAAATGTAGCTTGGTCATGTGGAGATGGTTTTTGACTTCCAGATTCATCCAAATATAAAGCAAATTGTTTCATCTTAGTAAAAAAAATAATATAAAAGCATAACAAATCAGGCAGGCGACTGGATGCGCCAGACACCAGCCTGCGGTTTTAACTACAAAATTTTTACTATAGCCAATACTGAGCAATAAAGCTATGCCGTACTGCCTAGCTCAAACCTTTATATATTCAGCTTTGAGCTAGGCGTGAAAATTCGTTGCTTAGTTGTTTCTTACTTCTGCTCAATTGCCTAAAATGAGCCAGATCACTTCACAAGCATTGGAGAATCTACATCTAGAAGCCAATTCTCATCAACAAATTCTAGATTTTCATTATAAACAAGAACCAATTCACCAAGTTTTTGAGCTTTACTACTTACAGTTTTTGTATGATCAACAGTATCAGCTATAAGTGAAAATTTTAGTTTTAAAAAACGTTCAGTGTGAGTAACGCCAATAGAACTGCTAATTAATTCGGCTTCTAGGGTACGAGGCAACGTAATTGTTTCATAGTATTCATCTTGTTCATCCCAGTAGCCGCACACTTGATAATTACATTGTTCAAGATGTTCTTGAACAAGAATATTAGCATCTAAATTTTCTAGTATTTCAGTTAAATCTCGCCAGACTTGATGATTTTTCAATTCGAGCCTTGTCATAGTTATGTGTGTTTAATGTTCTGTTATCAAACCAGGGAAGTGTAATATACCATCAATGAATTTTGCATGAAATCGGCGGTCGCCACCTTTACCTAAAACTTTAGATTTCAAATCGTAGCCTGATTCTTGCGAAGCCACCAACCCAATATTCCCGCGAGGGGAGACTTGCCTTTCTCGATGGCTTTTAAATGTTTACCCTTTTGATCATATTTTAGTTTTTTGCTAAAAACCGTTACGGTGATTTAACAGGAATGGCTGCGGTAATTGTCCGAAATATTAACGAATCAGAGCGAGGAGCTTATGTACACATAACGCTAACACCACAATCAATGCAATACTTTCCTAATGCTGTTGATTGGCTTGTTAGAGACATCAAAAAGCTACGTGGTATTGTTGTTTCTGGTGCTGCCACAAAAGACAAAGCTGATCCCGTTACCTTTCAGGTTCAAGATAGACAAATACTTAAGCAAATGATTGCGACTTGTGGTCAAAAGTATGGATGGGAACTATTTCCATTCAATAAACCTAAAGTAAACGAGTTTTTATTTGACGAAAAATATACCATTGATAACCCATCTACTTGCTCTGTAGCAAAACGTGTTGAAAGTTTAAATTTTGAAGGCAAGAGTGTGGGTAAATGTGTTTTACGGGATGAAACACTTTGTGAAACTTGTGTGTGTAATATTACTGGGCTAGCACAAGGAATTGATAGTTTTGATATCCCAACTATTTTAGGAGTTCTACAGGCTTCATTTGGTTGATAAGAGGTTTCAAATAGCAGTTAGCCAATCTTGCTGATGCAGCCGTAGCCAAGCTTTGCGAATATGCTCAGGCTTGAAGATTTTGCGTTTGCGATCGCTCCACTCATGCACTAAAGCGATCGCCTGTTCGCTATCTTTGGCTGGAGTGGTTTCTTTGATAGCCACCCAGTGGACTGTCGCCAACAATTCCATACCATAGGGAGTTTCGAAACCAGTGATGAGATTGCTAACTCGCTCTAACCGCTTCTGAGCTTCTGGTTCTGTTGATAAAAAAGCTTGTGCTGTTTCTCTGCCTTCTGGTAAAACATAAATTTCGGCACTTTCGGCTTTAGCAGTTCCATCACCATAGCCGCGAATGTAATGCCCCTCAATATGTTTCAAGACATGATTGAGATTATTAGCGTATGGGCCATATTTATGTTTTACTGAATCTCTTATTTAATCGTACTATTTTATTGAATAATAGAGAATCTTTAATAACCATAAACTGTTAACCATGCAGGAAAATCCCCTGTTCCCTATTCCTTCCTTGAGAAGCTATGACTGCGGTTGTCACAACCGCTGCTTTCCCCTTTTCCCTGTTAAGCGTTCCCTCTCACTTGCCAATATCTTCATTCCAAAGTTCAGGATTAGCTTCAATAAATTCACTCATCATCTGTTCGCATTGATCAAGGTTGAGGTCGATTACTTCTACACCGTGGGATACCATAAAATCTTTAGCACCAGAAAAAGTTCTCGATTCTCCAGCGATGACTTTTTTAATCCCAAATTGCACTACAGCCCCAGCGCACAAGTAACATGGCATTAAGGTTGAATAGAGAGTTGTGCCTCTATAACTGCCAATTCTTCCCGCATTACGCAGACAATCAATTTCGGCGTGGGTAACAGGATCACCATCTTGTACGCGCTTGTTATGTCCTTTGCCGAGGATTTCGCCATCCTTGACAAGCACAGAACCAATGGGAATTCCACCCTCTTGCCTGCCTCGTTTAGCTTGAGCGATCGCAACTTCCATAAACTCATCCATGTTAACCTCCTTTTATGTCAAAACAACTCGTATTAATGGATCATGATGGCGGTGTAGATGATTTTCTCGCAATTATGCTATTGCTAACGATGGATCATATCGAACTTCTCGGTGTAGTTGTCACTCCTGCCGATTGTTATCCTCAACCAGCTCTCAGCGCTACCCGGAAAATTCTTGATTTGATGGCATCTTGTCACATCTCGGTTGCAGAAAGCACTGTGCGCGGTATTAACCCGTTTCCTTATCTTTATCGCCGAGATTCGTTTGTGATTGACCATCTTCCCATTCTCAATCAAAGCGAAACCATTAACACACCTTTGGTAGCACAAACAGGTCAAGATTTTATGGTTCGAGTGTTGCGTGAGGCATTGCAACCAGTCACACTCATGGTTACAGGCCCCTTGACGACGGTTGCCGCAGCATTAGAAAAAGCACCAGACATTAGCGCCAAAATTCAAAGAATTGTCTGGATGGGGGGTGCATTAAATGTACCTGGCAATGTCGAAAAAAATTGGGAACCAGGACAAGACGGTTCCGCAGAATGGAATGCTTATTGGGATGCGGTTTCGGCAGCAAGAGTGTGGGAAACGCCGATTGAAATTATCATGTGTCCTTTGGATTTAACTAACAATGTCCCCGTTACATCAGAATTAGTACAAAAAATGGGACGACAACGCCACTATCCCATATCCGATTTAGCCGGACAATGTTATGCATTAGTGATTCCCCAAGATTATTATTTCTGGGATGTGCTAGCAACAGCTTACCTCGGACATCCAGAATTTTATCAATTGCGCGAGTGGGAAACAGAAATTATTACCACAGGTATTAGTCAGGGGCGTACAAAAATAGTCCCTGGTGGTCGTAAAATTTATGCAATGGATCGAGTAGATAAAGAAGCTTTTTATGCCTACATTTTACAGCAGTGGGCACGTTAAATAGTTCGTAATTCGTAATTCGTAATTAATCGAACACGATATTACTTAGCTATCTGTAGTTCTTGGATGAATTCTTGGTAATATTCTTCGTGTGAACCCAAATAGTTGTCCATTCCTTGATGAGTTAAATACCCAGCCTTTTTTGTGTGTGGATTTTTAACGTAGCTATAGATAACTTTTGAGCGTTCTAATGCTTCATACCAACTAATGTTAAATGCTGCCAACTTTGGATAGAAAACCATATTAGCATAGTGAGGAATATGATCATGTATCCACCAAGCTAAAGCTGTCCAGTCTTGGGTGCGATCATAGTACGGAATAAACGAGGTGACAATGATACACGCGGTTGCACCCATATAACCTTTTTTACTTCTAATATCCCAAATGTGACCTGCATAACTTGATTCGTTGCTGGCACAGTTGTACTGATTTTTGTTTTCTGCACCTTTAGCATTAACTGTACAAGCACGGAAGGCAGAACGCACACTAATTCTACCGAGTGCATCTTGAATTGGTTCTAACACTTGCTCACAGAGCATTTTTCCGGCTGCGATCGCTAAGTCTGGATCATCTGGTATGTTGGGAATGCCTTCTATTTGTGAAATCTCAGAGTACAGGAACTCACGCATAAAAAAACTCTTAGAAAGTTGAACACGCCCCAATCTTTCTAAAGCTTCTACAGTTTGTGGTTTTCTCATAGACTATTAATTAAATAATAAAATTTAAACCCAATAAAAGAGCCGCTACAGTTCCTGCAACAGAAATTTCGCCTCGGCTGATTTTATCCAAAACTAATTCTATAGGAATTAAGATAACTTCAATTTCTTCTGTAATGTCCAAGTTTTGCTCGCCAGACTTGATAACATTCTCTGCTAAAAATAAATGTATTTTATTAGTATCTTTGCTAGGTTTGTCATATAACGTTGCAATTTTCTGTAGCTGTTTGGCGCTATAACCAGTCTCTTCTTGTAATTCTCTCATAGCTGCTAATTCAGCGCTCTCTTGTGTGTGGTCAAAACTCCCTGCTGGCAGTTCGATAAAAAAATCTCCTACTGCGTGTCTGTATTGACGAACAAAAATAATTTCTTGATTACTAGTAATAGGTAAAATTAACGCGACTTCTGGTTTAATAGTGACAAAGTAATCATCTACAATTTTACCATTAGGCAATTCGATTTCATCTTGTCTTACCTGACACCAGCGTTCATCTAAAACCATTTTTGAGTTTAAAATTTTCCATTTTTTTAAATTGTTCATAAGATCAATCAAGAATAAGTTTATGTATAAAAAAGCTTTTGGAGTGAGGACTTTAATCCTCTAAGAGGAAAGCACTTCAGTAATTAATCTAGAAATTATCACTAACGTATTATTTCATCCACCATAGTATACTTATGCAAATAGATGTTACATCATTTACCGTAAACAAACGATTTCCCTTGACCATCAGCCGAGGAACAACGGCACAAACAACGAATATATGGGTGAAAATTTCCCAAGATGGGATTGAAGGTTGGGGAGAGGCATCACCCTTTAGTGTGGGCAATTACTCACAATCAACTGATACAATCAGAATCGCATTACAGCAAGTCGTACCTGCGTTGCAAGGATTCAACCCTTTACAACGGCAGCAAGTTGAGCAAGTGCTAACCCAATTTCAAGTTCCTTGTTCGGTTAGGGCAGCATTGGATATGGCGATGCATGACTGGCTTGGCAAGTATGTAGGTTTACCACTGTGGCAAATCTGGGGACTCGATCGCAATGTGATAGTACCAACTTCGGTAACAATTGGGATTAATTCACCAGAGGGAGCCAAAGCAAGGGCACGGGATTGGTTACAATTTATGAATGTTCAGCTGTTTAAGGTGAAATTAGGTAGCCCAGATGGCATAGACGCAGATCGAAAAATGCTATTAGCGGTACGAGAACAAGCACCTGATCTGGAATTTTTCGTTGATGCCAACGGGGGTTGGAATTTGATAGATGCGATTGAGATGTGTAGTTGGCTAGCTGATTTAGGTATAAAGTATGTAGAACAGCCACTGCCACGAGGAGAGGAAAAAAACTTAACAAAACTCAAAGAGCATTCGCCTCTACCTATTTTTGCTGATGAAAGTTGTTTTACCAGCGCTGACATTCCTCATCTAGCAAACTGCGTGAATGGTATTAACATTAAATTGATGAAATCAGGGGGTTTAACTGAGGCAATGCGGATGGTACACACAGCACGAAGTTGTGGTTTGCAAGTAATGTTCGGTTGCTACTCAGATAGTACTTTAGCAAATACAGCCGCTGCTCAGTTAGCACCACTAGCTGATTATTTAGATTTAGACAGTCACCTAAACTTAATTGATGACCCCTTCACGGGTGCATTGATGCAAGAAGGAAGAATATTACCAAACGATTTACCAGGCTTGGGGGTACAACACAGTGCGTCTGTCGCTTAATCAACGAGTTGCTATCTTATTACATGAAGGAGTCACCGGCCCCCAGGGCAAAACCGGACTATCAATTTTACGCTATAGCGAAGCCCCGATAGTAACACTAATCGATCGCGAGTGTGCGGGTAAATCTCTAGTAGAACTCACAGGTATCAAGCGTGAAGTACCGATTGTAGCATCGGTAGCAGCAGCATTAGAATACAAACCCGAGGTTTTGGTGATTGGGATTGCGCCAAAGGGTGGTGGTGTACCAGATGATTATTGGTTAGAAATTAAACATGCCCTAAAATTTGGTATGTCTTTAGTCAATGGTTTGCACACACCAATGGCAAACATGCCAGAGTTAAATGCCCTATTGCAACCAGGGCAAATAATTTGGGATGTACGCAGAGAACCACCAAATTTAGAGGTTGCTAGTGCCATAGCACGTACTCTTCCCTGTCGGCGAGTGCTGACTGTAGGAACTGACATGGCGATCGGTAAAATGTCTACAAGTTTAGAACTACATTGGGCGTCAAAACTGCGGGGCTGGCGTTCTAAGTTCATCGCTACGGGTCAAACTGGTTTAATGCTAGAAGGAGATGGCATAGCTTTAGATGCAGTCCGGGTAGACTTTGCCGCTGGTGCTGTCGAACAAATAGTCATGCGCTATGGTAAAAACTACGACATCCTTCATGTCGAAGGTCAAGGTTCGTTACTTCATCCTGGTTCCACAGCAACCTTACCCTTAATTCGTGGTTCTCAACCAACTCAACTAGTATTAGTGCATCGAGCCGGACAAACTCATAACCGTAATAATCCCTATGTACCCATTCCATCTTTACCAGAAGTAATCCGGCTTTATGAGACTGTTGCAAGTGCTGGGGGTGCTTTTGGGAAAGTGCCAGTAGTTGGTATAGCGTTGAATACTGCACACTTAGATGAGATTAAGGCTAAAGAGGCGATCGCGCAAACAACAGCCGAAACCGGACTACCATGTACAGATGCAGTACGCTTCGATGCTGGAGTGCTTTTAGATGCGGTAATGCAGAATTAGTTGGGGAATGGGGAATGGGGAATAGTAATAAATAAAAGATAAACCCTGGTAGAAACGGGCCATAGCGCGTCTCTGCCAGGGAAATGAGACAGTAAAAAAGCAGGGGGAGAAATAAATAATTCCTAATTACGAATTACGTTAGCGCAGCGGTAGCGAGTCCTCGAGCGTCATTACGAATTACGAATTCCCCTAAGCAATACTCAAATTCACCTTCACAATAATATCGTTGAAATCATAGTCACCGCCGTGTGCTAAATCCTCAAAGCCAAAGGTGTTATCTCCTAATAGGCGAACGTGATCAGTTTGGTCTGTATTAGCCCCCAAGAATGGGAAGTAAACAGCCGGATTATTATTAGAATTACTTGCAAGAAAAGTATCAGGCGTACCATCAACAATCATGAATGGGACAAAAATACCACCAGGCTGCAAAGTGCCAGTGTAACTTGCAGCGCTTTGATTCTCCACAGTCAAAGCAAGACCGCCTACACGGTTGCGAATAGCTGCTTCAGTATAGCCAGCTTGCCCAACCAATAAATCTGCTGTACCATCACCGTCAGTGTCAATACCACCATCCTCATCAATTACCTGATAAAAGCCGATAAAGTTGTTGTGAACAGCTTCTCTATTGACAACAAACTCAGCATTTACTACTTGTGTAACATCTCGCAAATCAAGAACTTCGCCTTGTGGTTTTCCTTGTAAACCTGTACCTAAAACTAAATCATCATCCGTGACATTTGCCGTCACCACCAAATCTTGGAAATCATCAGTGTTAGCACCTTGGGCATCCCTCCAACCGAGAGAAAACCCTCCATCCTCTAAGTTTTTGATGTTGAAACTAGCATCAGAGGAAAAGAGTACATCATCGAGACTACCTTCTCCACTCATCACCTCATCAAGAGTGCTGTTGCGTACAATAAAAAATCGCAAACGTTCGCTAGAATCGACTTCTAGTAGGCGCGTTGCTTTGTTAATAAACCCGTTGGGAATTTTAACAATAGTGGAAAATAACACCTGAGAACGCTCTAAAGCCGCTTCGGTATAACCTTCTTCACCAGGACCAATACCATCAATTGTCCCTTCTTCATCGTCAACGATGAATACTCCCAATTCATTAAGTAGGTTAGAACTTTGTCCAGTCAGCTTGATTGAGAGTTTGGCTTTTTCGTTGTCACTGTTGACAATAAAGACATCTTTGTCATTAACCTTGGTTAATTTTGTTGGCACATCAATATCAGTGACATTGATCATAAACTCTTCTTCTTTAGAGTTCATAGCAGTGTCAGTTGCTTTGACACGGATGTTGTAACTAGGCTTAGTTTCAAAGTTCGGAGATTTCCTGATAAACAGCTTATTGCCTTTAATGATGAAAACCGGATTATCAGTATCACCAGTTCCGGCAACTAAATCATAAGTCAACGGGTCGTTTTCATCCGGGTTATCAGTTGAGAAAGCTCCAATTTCCTTATTCTTCGGTGCGTTATCGTCAACCTCTGTATTGCTTAACATCAATGTTGTGAAGGATTCATTAATATCGTTGATATTAATGACAAACTCTTTTTCTTCAGGAGTGTTAGAACCATCCGACACACTCACACGGATTTTGTAACTAGTTTTAGTTTCATAGTCTGGGGAAGAGTTGAATTGCAATTTATCCCCATCAATAGTGAAAGCACCATTATCATCACTACCTGTGCCAGTTACAAAGCTGTAGGTTAATGTATTGCCTTCTTCATCGGTGCTGGAGAAGGTAGCAATGTCGGTAGATGCTGCTACATTTTCGTCTACACTTATGGGACTCAATGCAAAATCAGTGGGCGGTTCGTTGATGTCATTAATATCAATGACAAACTCTTGTTCTTCAGGAGTGTTAAAACCATCCGATACACTTACACGGATTTTGTAACTAGTTTTAGTTTCATAATCTGGGGAAAAATTGAATTGCAGTTCATTCCCATTAATAGTGAAAGCATCGTTATCATCATCACCCATGCCGGCAACAAAACTGTAAGTTAATGTTTGACCTTCAGGGTCAGTGACCGAAAAGGTAGTAACGACAGTGGATGTTTCTATGTTTTCGTTAACAGCTATTGGTGTAACTGGAGTTGATATAAAGCCTGTAGGAGGTTCATTAATATCGTTGATATTAATGACAAACTCTTTTTCTTCAGGAGTGTTAAAACCATCCGACACACTCACACGGATTTTGTAACTAGTTTTAGTTTCATAGTCTGGGGAAGAGTTAAATCGCAGCTTATTGCCACCGTTAATAGTGAAAGCACCATTATCATCACTACCTGTGCCAGCAACCAATGTATAAGTTAATGTTTGACCTTCAGGGTCAGTGCTGGAGAAAGTAATAATGTCGGTAGATACTGGTATGTTCTCGTCAACATTTACTGGACTTGGATTTGATGCAAAATCAGTGGGAGGTTCGTTGATATTGGTAATGCTGATAGTCAACGCCTCTTCGTAATATTCTCCCGCAGCGTCTGTTGTTCTGACACGAATGCTGTAACTAGTTTGGGTTTCATAGTCTGGGGAAGAATTGAATTGCAGTTGATTTCCGTTAATAGTGAAAGCACCATTATTGGTATCACCCGCACCAGAAACCAAGGTATAGGTGAATGATGTATCGACTGTATCTGAGTCAGTGGTTGAGAAAGTAGCAACGTCGGTAGATGCGGCGATGTTTTCGTTGAAACTTGTTGGACTCAGACTCAAGTCTGTGGGAGCATTGTTAATTCTGTAGCGTACTATGGCAAAGCTACCCCCACTGTTACCAGCTACGAGAATCTTGCCATCTGATTGTAGGGCAATGCTTCTACCAATGTCGTTGCTGCCAAGACCTGTAATGACGATGCCATTAGTGTCAAAGGTAGTGTCAAGAACGCCATTAGAGGTGTAACGTACCAAAGCAAAGTTACCACCACTGTTACCAGCTACAAGAATCTTGCCGTCAGGTTGCAGGATAACACTTCTACCAATATCGTTGCCGCCAAGACCAGTTACAACCTTGCCACCACTACCAAAGGTATTGTCGAGACTGCCATTGGTGTTATAACGTGCAATAGCAAAGCTACCATCGCTATTTCCTGCTACAACAATCTTGCCATCAGGTTGCAGGATAATGCTTCTGCCAACATCGTTGCCATCAAAATCAGTAGTGAGCCTGCCATCACCATCAAAGGTATTGTCAAGTGAGCCGTTGGAGTTGTAACGTGCTATGGCAAAGTTACCGTTGCTTTGTCCTGCTACAAGAATTTTGCCATTGGCTACTTGTTGTACAACAACACTGTAGCCACCATCAGAACCACCAAAATCTGTAACGACTCTGCCATTAACACCAAAGCTGTTGTCATGATCACCATCTGTTCTGTAACGTGCTAAAGCAAAGTTACCGTTGCTTTCTCCTGCTGAGAGAATCTTGCCATCTGATTGTATGGCAACGCCGTAGGCAATGTCGGTGCCACCAAGAAAACCATGAGTATTCTTACCATCACTATCAAAGCTGCTGTCAAGAGTACCATTGACTAGATAACGTGCTACGACAAAGTCATCGCCGCTTTTACCCACCACAACAATTTTGCCGTCGCTTTGCACAGCCACGCCATAGCCTGCCTCGGTGTCAGCAAAATCAGTAGTCAACCATCACCGTCAAAGGTGTTGTCAAGAGTACCATTGACTAGATAACGTGCAACAGCCAAGTTACCACTGCTTTCTCCCGCAACGATAATCTTGCCGTTGCTTGTTTGCACGACTATGCTATTTCCAATATCGACGCCACCAAAACCAGTCTTGACTATGCCATCGCCATCAAAGCTAATGTCAGGAAGTACTACAGATAAAACTGAGCTGTAAGCTGCCATTACTTCTGGCTCAAATGCCAGAGGCGCTACAACTTCCCCTGTACTCACTTCTAGTTCCCAGTCACCACCCAATGCAGCGCTTCCTGTTAAGTCATCAGATGCGGCGACTACTGCACCTGTGAGTTCGCTCAAGCGCTCAATAAGTGCCATACCTTGCTGTGTATGGGCGACTTCGCAACCATACAGCAGTAATTGGGCATTTGCGCTCAAGGCATTTGCCCAACCCATGAGTTGTTCAGTATAACAATTAATTGTTTCGTAGCTAAGTTGACTATTACCTAAATATATGCATCCTGGTGCGCCGTGGGAAACAATGTGTAAGCTGTTGATTTCCTGATGAGATGCCAGAACTTGGCTTATTTCTTCAATACTATCTTGCTCAGTGTTTAAGATGACAACACAAGTGTTTGGTAACACACCCGCTACTAGGCTTTGATAATCCTCTACCTGTGGGTCGATAAAAACTAAACGTTCTGTGGGCTGTTGTTGGTACAAATCTTGAGTGGGGTAGATAGTCATACTGACCAGCGTTTTACCAAGTAATGTTTTTATTAGTACTTTTTTATTCCTCACAAATAATTTCTACTAAATACTGAGATTATGTGTAGGAATTCTGAGATTTTGTGAAGAAACAAATATAAATGTATGTAAGCTAATGACTTATTGAGTTCAGTAGATTTACTAGTATGTAGCCAAAATAGAATAATTACTTTCAATAAATATTTGGTGTTGTTCAGCGAGGAAATTGATGCATAAAAGGGAACAAGAAACAGGACTGAAATTTCTTTGTGTGGAGACATACCCCAATACGGTTCAGTTAAGAAGATATGTAGGTTGGGTTGTAGCTTGCTTAAGCGTAGGGGTACGAAGTGAAACCCAGCTCCCATTGAAGTAAGAAATAAATGTCTAGACTTGTCTAGAATTTATATAGCAGACATACTCCTTCTATCACTCTGAGGAAATAAAAATAAATGTAGCAGCCGTCTTACTACGCGAAACACGGAAACGTTGAGGCGGAAGTTGCTACAGGTTACGCGAAACACGGCTTTTGACTCTTGACTATTAACCAGTCCCCATTACCCCTAATCCCCACTCCCTCCGGGAGCGGGGGCCCCGAGTTCCCCAGTCCACCATAGGAAAAAGGACAAGAGGATGAAGTTTTTCCCCTTGTCCCATCTTCTTTCTGCAAGAAGTCTGTTATTTATTGATTACGGAAAATATTTTTTGCACATCAGTTAAGGATAAATGCCACAACAGCTCTGGTTGCCAAGTATCCGGGTCAAACTGAGAGTGACGACCGCGTTGGTATGCTTGCCAGAGCCGACTCCAACTAAATTGTTGTTGATAATTTAGGTTTTGATGAATTACTCGCAACAATCCTAACCCTAACAAAACGTTAGTTAGTTGCAGCTTTGCTCCTAATAAAAATGCTTGTATTTCGGCTTCACCAATGGGATCTACACCATATTCTGTTAGGATGTGAACGCCGTCATGGAGTTGTTTACGACGGCTACCTGTAGTAAAGGGTTTTAAATTGTTTTTACCAAGAAAGTCTACCCAATTTCTACCAAAAGTTCCTATAGGAAGCGATCGCAATTTCTCTATGTCCACGATTTGCGGTACATTTAATCCCTTTACTTCAGTCATGCGATCAATTAAATCTAAAACTTGTTGCAAGCGCGGAACGGGATTTGAGGAAGTAGTAAAGGTTTGCATAGTCGAAATATGAAATTTTGTAAGGTGGGAAAAAACCCACCCTAACTGTTGCTATTTGTTTTGAAAATAGAAAATGGGAAAGAGTAAATAGATTGGAAATTCATTAAACTACAAATTACGAATTACGCGTTTCGCAGCGGTAGCAATGTAGAAGCGTTATTACGAATTACGAATTTGTATTAGTTGCGCTTATATCGATATATAGTGCGAGAAAAATTATTTTGTTGTTGGTTGAGTCGTCGTCGTTCACGAGGAGTTAGGCGTCCACCGTCAAGCAAATTGCGCCTACGTGCAGCTTCAAGAGCTGCTTGTCGGCGTTTGAGATTGCGTAGTTCGGCTCTATTTATAGAGCCATTTCTAACACCATTGTAGATACGTTGATTCTGCCTAACTTCACGATTATGTACTTCACCAGCAGAAGCTACTGTAGGCAAGAAAATCGCGGTAGCACACACAGCAGCAAAGATAAAGCGTTTCATAGAAATATCCTTCTCAATGGTTATGTATTTGACATCAGACTTTTTGACGATAATTAAGGATTGCGTTGTTGACGACGCTCTCTCCTATTTTCTTGGAATTGTTTGAGTTGTTCCTGTTGTTCGGGAGTCAGAACTGCTTGCATTTGCTGTTTTGCAGACTCGCGAATTCGACGCATTTGGGTTTTCTGTTCTTCAGTCAGATTCAGGTTAGCAAAATCCTTACCTCGACGTGATGGACGCTGACCTGCTTGTCGTTGAGTTTGACGTGCTTCAAATGCGGCTTTTAATTTTTCTTTTTGTTCTGGGGTCAGTAGTGCTTCAATCTGGGTACGAGTGTTGCGGCGAATTTGTTGTATTTGGGCTTTTTGTGCATCGGTTAGTTCTAAATTTCGCCAGGGGCCTTTTTCTGGGGTTTCTGTACGGGTTGGAGCCGGAACAGTTGGTTGTGCTTGAGCAACAAAGGGAGTTGTAGTTAAGGTAAGAGCGATCGCACCAGCGATGAGTGATAATGCTTTGAGTTTCATTTATTGCCTTGTGGTTTTTTGTGTTTTGATGTCACCATCATAGAAACTCACCTCTAGTAACCACATGAGGAGAAAGTCACGGTTAGACTATGACTTAAGTCATGATTCATTTCTTGCAAAAATGACTGACAATTATATGTAAATATTTGGAAATTGGGAATTGAAAATTGGATCTGGAAGATAGATTATACAAATCAATTGTCTTGTTTGAAATTCATCAAACAGCCTCAACTCGATGATTACCAATCGAAAATCTCAAGCTTAAAATTTTATGAGTCGCCCAATTAAGATTAACAATCATCCTTTTCGGTTTCTACTATATTTGGAATGGATTTTATTGGCGATCGCTGTTCTCAGTGCTGCACTGCCACATCCATCACCACGATTTGCTGCTAAGTTTCCAGAATTGACAATTTGCTGTCTTGTGATTTTTGGTTTAATGGGTCTAAGATTACCTACTAATAACTATCTTACTAAGATAATCTACACAGCTAGCGAAGTTTTATTAATTATTATAACGGGAATTTTTGGTGGTAGAACTGCTAGGCTTTTTCCTTTTTTATACATCATTTTAGTAACTCGCAGTTGTCTAATTTTTCAGTCATCTGGACGCTTATTCATTACATTTTTATCGTTTATTTTATTTTTACTAACACTACAATATCGATTTCCCAGACCGCCACTTCCACCACCGACACAGGAGAAGTTTCGGTTTTTTAGCTTTAGCTTAGCGATGTTATTTGGCTTAAGTTTGGTTTTTATATTATTGTTGATGAATGCAGTTTTATCTGAACGTAAAAGTCGAGATAAACTAGCGATTGCTAATGAAAAACTCCGTCAATATGCTCTGAAAATTGAAAATCAAGCCACTTTGGAAGAACGTAACCGTATTGCTCGTGAAATTCATGATTCATTAGGGCATTCTCTCACGGCTTTAAATTTGCAACTAGAAACTGCTTTAAAACTATGGCAATCTAATCCAACCAAGGCTTTTACTTTTTTAACAACAGCTAAAGAACTTGGTTCTAAAACACTCAAAGATGTCCGTCAATCTGTCTCTACTATGCGTTCCCATCTTTTACAAGAACAATCTTTAGAGCAGGCGATCGCTACTCTTCTAGAAGATTTTTATCGCTCAAATGGTGTCATACCAATTTGTCAAATAAATCTTGTCTATCCCATCCCAATAGAAGTGAGTACTTCTATTTATCGCATTATCCAAGAATCTTTGACAAATATCTCAAAATATGCGGATGCAACAGAAATTAAACTAGAAATCACTACAAAAATACGTAGTTTAGTGTTGATAATTCAGGATAATGGTAGAGGTTTTGATCTAAAGCAAAATACCACTGGTTTTGGTTTGCAAAGTATGCGCGATCGCACTCTAGCATTAGGGGGTGAATTTAAGATTAACACCACCCCTGGTTCTGGGTGTCAAATTATAGTTGATATTCCTATGACTAGGTTAATCACATGATTAAAGTGTTGATTGTAGACGATCAAAATTTAATTCGCCAAGGATTAAAAGCGTTATTAGAACTAGAGTCAGATTTAGAAATAGTTGGAGAAGCCGAAAACGGCGAACATGCAATTAATTTAGTCAGGCAATTACAGCCAGATGTCGTATTAATGGATATCAGAATGCCCATTATGGATGGAGTTGCAGCTACGCGAGAAATTCAAAAACATTTTAATAGCACCAAAGTTCTTGTATTGACAACTTTTGATAATGATGAATATGTATCAGCAGCTTTACAAAATGGTGCAATGGGTTATTTACTCAAAGATACGCCTTCAGAAGAATTAGCTGTTGCTATTCGCGCTGTTCATAAAGGATACACTCAACTAGGCCCAGGAATCGTTAAAAAACTATTGACTCAGTTTCCCACCAACACACCAACTCAGTCGCCACCCATACCACCTAATTTAGCCGAACTTACTCCTAGAGAAAAAGAGGTTTTACGTTTAATTGCTACAGGCGCTAGTAACCGCGAAATTGCTCAACAACTCTATATATCTGAAGGGACAGTTAAGAACCATGTTACGAATATTTTAAATCGGTTGAATTTGCGCGATCGTACTCAAGCTGCCATTTTTGCCAATACATTTTTGGATTATTTAAATGAATTATTATGACAGTGCGGCACAGAAAGCTAAGTATAAGGGGGAAATTTATTCATCCGACCAACCCGTGGATGAGTCTACAATATCAATAGAGTTTTTTCAACGCGATAGAAAACAAAATCGTAAGGGTATTGTAGCTATTAACTTATTGGAGTGGGAGCCATGATTAAAGATGATAAACAACTGGCATATTCCAAGGAATGGGTAGAAAAGTTTGCTGAAGCCAACCGGAAATTAAGGGCAAATGAAGAAAAGCGATTAAAAGACCCGGATGGCTGGCAGTTAATTCAAGATTCTAACGATGCGTTACGGCAGAAACTTGTGGATGAAATTGTTGAGTATGAAATGTTAGCCGCCCATAATTCCAACGAACCTATCACTCTACAAGTGGAGTGCATGAATAAAATATCTGATTTATTAATTAAAGCCAGAATTGCTTTTAAAATCACGCCAAAAGAACTGGCAGCGTTATGCGGACACACGGAAGAACAAATTAAATTCTTTGAAGATAAAGAGCAACATTCTTGGAGTTTTTAGCAGTTTCTGATGCCTTGGGTGTTGAAATTATTGATAGTAAATTTATTGCCAAAATGGATGAATTTTACCTCAAACGTTTAGAGGCAATCCGGCAAGCAGCAAGTATTAATGCTGAATTACAAACTACATCTTAAATATTGAAGCAACTCCACACCTGCTACAAAGAAGATTTACCCAACTATTTGTATATCCACTCAATATCCGCATCACTCAATGCTGGTGGAGGTGGAAGTTGGGTGAGTCTACCGATAAATCATACCCAGCTTCGTCATAGATAGCATTTAGCACAGCTTGCAACTCCAGTACAGCACTGGGGTCGCCTTGGCACAGGGGAGCGGGTATCGTCGGGAGAGTATCTTGTAACGTCCAAAATCAATAAGATTTACTTATCAAAAGTATGAGACTTTTTTGTCAAGTTCTGTTGACCATTTGTAACAATACTGTTATATTTGTTTACATAAGTTAATAAACAAACAAAAGAAAAAACTATGTACACCACAGTTAACGAAAACGGCGTTCTCAACAACTACGCAAACGAACCCCAAGTTTATTACGCTGAGTACCCTGCAATCTGGGAACAACGTAAATATGTTATACAAGGTGTGTTCGCTACATTGATTGTCACCACCTTAATCTTGGTTAGTTTGAGCGTTAGCTAAATTTTTTAGACAACGGTATCGGTTTCTTCCATCGACAACATTGGGCTTTCTCTGTTACCTCGGTTTCACAACTGAGGTTTTTTATTGTTTTAGTTCCGTCGAACTCACATGATTGAGAAAGGTAGGTTTTTTACATTAGACTTCTTGCAAAAATACTTGAACCGTCAGAGACTCAAGTCTCTGCCTAATAGCAAAAGTCCGTTGAAACGGACTAAAAATACTGTTATTAGTCGGTTGAAACCGACTTGAGTTATCAGCCAGAAAATAAATTTTCTGGCGAGTATCCGACTTTTGCAAGAGGTCTATTCAATCCAAAAAGCCTATTTCTTCGTTTTGAAATCTTTCTCCGCGTCCCCGCGTCTCCCCGTCTCCTTGTCTCCCCGTCTATCAAAACGCAAAATATTAAAAACTTACACCTGTAAGCCTGCTCCTCTGCCTCTTTTGGTGATCTAATATGGTTTGAGTACCCTATCATTGACGATCGCCACGAACCCGATGATCGAAGTTGAGCATTTGAGTAAAATCTACGGTTCTACCCCAGCTATTACCGATGTCACTTTTAGTGTCGAACCAGGGGAAATTTTAGGTTTCTTGGGCCCCAATGGTGCTGGGAAAACTACGACCATGCGAATTTTAGCTGGGTATTTACCGGCTACAAGTGGAACAGCGCAAATTGCTGGTTATGATGTCCATGAAAATTCTCTAGCTGTACGGCAGCGAATTGGGTATTTACCAGAAACACCACCGCTATATCCAGAAATGACGGTGGAGGGATTTTTGCATTTTGTCGCCCAAATTAAAGGAATACCAGCAGGCGATCGCACTAGTAAAGTCTTAGCAGCTATCAAGCGCTGTAATTTAGAAGAAAAGCGACGAGTGATTATTCGCAAACTATCTAAAGGATATCGGCAAAGGGTAGGCATTGCTCAAGCGATCGTCCATGACCCGCCAGCGATTATTTTAGATGAACCCACCGTTGGACTTGACCCCCGGCAAATCATCGAGGTGCGGAATTTAATTAAAAGCCTTGCTGGTACTCACACAATTATTTTGTCTACGCACATTTTGCCAGAAGCAAGCATGACCTGTAATCGTGTAGCCATCATCAATCGCGGCAAAATTGTAGCAACAAATACACCAGAAAACCTCATGACCCAGTTGACAGATGGGTCAGGATATGAAATTGAAATAGATGGAGAGGCTGCCTTAGCGAAACAGGTATTGCAAAATGTTAAGGGCGTCGCTTTGGTAGAATCAATGCCGAACGCCGGAGTCCAAAATCGTTACCAACTTGAGCAAAACCGGGCTTATTTGCGGGTGATATCGCAACCAGGCAAAGAACCAGGACGGGATATTGCCGCAGCACTACTACGTGGGGGATTTGGTTTACATGAAATGCGGCGTGTCAGCGCTACCCTAGAAGATGTGTTCTTGCAACTGACAACATTAGAGACTGAGGTAAACTCAGCAGCGAAAGAAGGAGAAGCTGCGTAAATGGGTATAGTGCTTGGTAATATTATTGCCATTTATCGCCGCGAGCTACAGAGTTATTTTGTATCGCCTTTAGCGTATGCGATCGCTGGTATATTTTGGGTATTGAGTGGGCTATTGTTGTTCTTGATTTTATGGGGGCCACAAGGCATCTTAGAGGACGAAGTTGCTTATGGGGCAATAGCATCGCTAGATTCTGGCGTGAGATTGGTACAGGATTTTTTGATTGGCATGGCATGGCTATTATTTTTCGTGCTGCCAATTCTCTCGATGGGACTTTATGCCGAAGAACGCAAGCGTGGCACATTGGAACTACTAGCTACGTCGCCTGTAACCAACTGGGCTGTGGCTGTAGGTAAGTTATTGGGAGTGCTAACATTCTTTATTACTATGATCGTACCCTTGCTGGGACTGGAGGCGATCGCTTTAAGTAATACAAATCCAGCAATACAACCGACAATTCCTCTGTTAGGTCATTTAGGATTAATCTTATTAGCGGCGACAATTCTATCTTTAGGAATGTTTATTTCTTCGCTAACAGACAGTACAATCTGGTCTGCTGTTTTTACATTTGCAGCAAGTTTAATGCTGTTATTAATTCCAGATTTTATTGCTCAAAAACTTGGCGGGTCGGTAGGGGAGTTTCTTGGTCATCTTTCATTAGCAAAACATTACAATAATCTGGTTCAAGGAATTTTTGATACTAGCAGTTTAATTTTATTTGCTAGCTATATTATTTTAGGTATCTTTCTGACAGCACAATCAATTGATGCACTGCGTTTTCAGCGGCAATAGTTTTAGGGTTATTGCTGGGAAAATAAGAATTATATTTTCACGCAGAGACGCAGAAACGCAGAGAGTAATGAGAGTTTTATTGTTTTATAGACCAGAATTTGATTTATGCAAGAGGTTTATGAGTCTATTGTCACGTTACTAAGGACAAATGAAAACTTGCCCTGAGCGGAGTCGAAGGGATAACAAATAACATGAAAAAATTTGTAAAAAAGAAACTGTGGATTTTTATATTTTGGCTTGGGCCATTTCTATTTGTTACTGGCTTGACGGCAGGATTAGTAGCTGATAATTGGATACCAATTCCATTGGGATTATTAGTTGCAGGAATTATTGTTAGTGGGTTGTGGCTAGTGTCGCACAGTCGGCAGAATGACTGGTGGGCTAGTCGTTCTACTCAAGCTGGAACTAATGCATTGGTTGCTACTCTCGCAGTGTTAGCGATTTTAGGATTGATTAATTTTTTGGGTACTCGCTATCATTTGCGAATAGACTTTACAGAGTCTCAATGGTTTACTTTGGCCCCTGAATCAAGGGAATTGATAGGTTCTATAAAACAGCCAGTAAAGGTATGGGTATTTGATGTAACTCAAAACTCTTCGGATAGGGAATTACTAGAAATTTATCAACAGCAAAACCCAAATTTTGAGTTTGAGTACATTGACCCACGCACCAGACCAGGATTAGCAGATAAGTTTGGCGTGCAAAAATTTGGTGAAGTTTATTTAGAATCTCAAAATAGACGACAGTTGGTGCAAACGGTCAATAAGCAAGAACGATTGTCGGAAGTGAAATTGACTAATCGGTTGCTACAAATTACTACATTCAGCACAGCTAAAGTTTACTTTCTTCAAGGTCACGGTGAACGTGTACTTAAACCAAGTGAAGGCGGAATTTCTCAGGCAGTGGCAGCATTAAGCGAAAGAAAATATACGGTTGAACCGTTGGAGTTGGCAAAACAACCAAGCGTTCCACAAGATGCTAATGTAGTTGTCATAATAGCCCCAAAAAGAACGCTATTTGAGAACGAAATTAAAGCTTTACAAGCATATATGAACCAGGGGGGTAACTTATTATTAATGGTTGACCCCAACACCGACCCTAAGCTCGACAGCTTTTTAAGTGCATGGGGTGTGAAATTAGATAATCGTTTGGTGATAGAAAGGTCTGGAGAATTAGTCGGACGTGGCCCTGCTGAACCCATAGTTACCCAATACGGGCAACACCCCATTACTAAAGTGTTTGGTAATGGTTTTTCTGTTTATGGGTGGACGCGACCCATTGAGATTAAACCAGTCTCAGGTATTGAAGCTACTCCCTTGTTACTCACCAAACCCTATCCCGAAAGCTGGGCAGAAGGTGACCTCAAAAGCGAAAAATTAGAATTCAACCCCGACAAAGACCTCAAAGGCCCCTTAACTTTGGGCGTAGCTTTGCAGAAAAAAGTAACATCTACATCCAACCCCAGTCCTACTGCCTCCCCCTCACCTCTCCCCTCTCTCCCTGCCAATATTTCCCCTACCTCACCTTCCCCATCTCCCTCACCTCCCTCTCAAAAACCCCAACCAATTGCGACTGAATCAAGATTAGTAGTGTTAGGAAATTCAGATTTTATGACCGATGGTTGGTTTCAACAGCAGTTAAATGGAGATGTATTTCTTAACTCGGTGACTTGGCTAAGTCAACAAGATCAGCAACTACTTTCAATTAGCCCTAAAGAACAGAAAAACCGTCGGCTAAACCTGACGCTTACCCAAGCCTATTCTTTATTGTCACTACTGTTAGTGTTACCCCTAAGTGGGTTGGTGATGGGTGCTATTATTTGGTGGCAAAGACGGTAAGAGAGGTGAGGGAGACGCGGGGACACGGAGAATAATCAATGACAAACGATAAATGACAATTCCCAATTCCTCAAAAATGAAATTACCACGAACGACTTTAATTTTGATATCGCTAGCGCTAGGTTTAGGTGGTTTTGTTTATTTTTATGAAATTCAAGGTAAGACTCGGCAAGAAGAAATCAAGGAAAAACAGCAACAAGTTTTCTCTTTTACTGAAGAGGATATACAATCTTTAATGATCAAAACTCAAAATATGACTTTGAGTTTGGAACGTAGCAGTCAAACTGAAAATCCCAAATGGTTGATTAAATCTCCGATATCGCAACCTGCAAACGATGCTATTGTTTCTTATTTAACGGATTTGTTGGTTAAAGGAAAAAGCGATCGCATTTTATCAACACCTGCAAACAGATTGGGCGAATTTGGCTTAGATAAACCCCAAGCAACGATCAATATCACTTTGAAAAACCAGAAAAGTCATCAGTTACTTCTAGGTAAGCGTGACTTTAGTCGCAGTTCCTTATATGCTCAAACTGACCCCGCTAATCAACAAAATGTAAATGTTTTGTTGGTATCTACAGATTTTGAAAATGCTGTAAATCGTGAACTATCAGAATGGAAACAACCCATAAAGAGTATTGAAAAACTACCTCCCCTCACCGTTCCTCAACCAACACCCACAAGATAAATTCGTAATTCGTAGTTCGTAATTCGTAGTTTAAATTATAAAATACGAAATGCCCTATTTATCTCTTCTCTTGGCGTACTTGGCGGTATAAAATAATATATCTATGACAACTTCAACGGCAACTTTGCTAATTTCCTGTCCAGATCAACGGGGACTAGTAGCGAAAATAGCTAATTTTATCTATGCCAATGGTGGTAATATTATCCATGCAGATCAACATACAGATTTTGCCGCAGGTTTATTTTTAACTCGCATTGAATGGCAGCTAGATGGATTTAATTTACCACGAGATTTAATCGCTGCTGCATTTAATGCCATTGCTCAACCTTTAGGCGCTAAATGGGAATTGCATTTTTCTGATACCATACCACGTATTGCTATTTGGGTAAGTCGGCAAGACCATTGTTTGTTTGATTTAATTTGGCGACATCGAGCGAAAGAATTTGCCGCCGAGATTCCTTTAATTATTAGTAATCACCCTCATTTAAAAGTTGTTGCAGAGCAATTTGGCATTGATTATCATTACATACCAATAAATAAAGACAATAAATCAGAACAAGAAGCCCAACAACTAGAATTACTCCAGAAATACAAAATTAATTTAGTTGTTTTGGCAAAATATATGCAAATTGTTAGTGCAGATTTTATTAAAAAATTTCCACAGATAATTAATATCCATCACTCATTTTTACCAGCTTTTATTGGTGCAAACCCTTATCAAAGAGCCTTTGAACGCGGTGTAAAAATTATTGGTGCAACTGCTCATTATGCGACTGCTGACTTAGATGCAGGCCCCATTATTGAACAGGATGTAGTGCGAGTTAGCCACCGTGATGAAGTTGATGATTTGATCAGAAAAGGTAAAGATTTAGAGCGAGTTGTGTTAGCAAGAGCAGTACGTTTACATCTACAGAATCGCGTTTTGGTGTATGGTAATCGTACAGTAGTGTTTGAGTGACGATCGCTTTCTGATTATGTCTGCTGACCATCTAACACCAGAACAACGCACACTAATATCCCACTATCGAGAAAAATGGCAACATATCGGGTTATCTATCGAATGCATTAACCAGCAACAAGCCATCGATGCAGTTCAAGCTATATACACCACACTTGAACTTACTTCACCAACAATAATTTTTGTTGATAGTCCAAATGCTGCATTTGAATACATTTGGAATTTGCTCCAAGCTAGTTCTGATACAATGCTGGGCAATGCTATAAGTAGTTCTGATTGGAGTAAAATTTACAATAATTTACAATCGTATTTACTTGCACGAGTACCATTTGAGTTGCAAAGCAACTTACATTCGTTGTTGGAAAATCATCTTGCCAACGAGTATGCTAATCTGGTGCAACACCAATTAGAAAATCATTGGGAAAATGTTTTTTATCAGCATTTTGGTAGACGCGATCGCCAAATCCTGAAAAATATATTCTCTTCATGCCGAAAACCCGAAAGTTTAGTTGCAGGAAGCAGCTATTTTGACTTTTGTGTTCATGTTCTCAACTACCACCAATTTCAAGACACAGTCATCACCTTAGAAAAATTTGTGAGGAATTGCGGCTGGACTTTCTTTTTTGAAAACGTAGCAATTATTGCCAACCATCCAACTAAAATAAGTATTAATAGCGAGAATCGTATTCATGCTGAGGATGCAGCCGCGATCGCATTTACAGATGGGTATAGTCTAAATGTAGATCACGGTCAAATCAAGCTAGAACGCATACATAAATTAATTGACCATATTAACTGGACACAGTTATTAAAAAAATTTAATGCAGTTGAAATTGATTCATGGGAAGAATACAGCTTATTACGCGTAAACGAGCGGGTTAATGTCCAGCCTATGCAGTTTTTGAAGGCGACGAATCCCAGTACAGGAGAAGTACATGTATCTAAGATACCACTGCGGATTACATCTGCAATTGAAGCAGTACGCTGGGTAAATCAACGCAAAAACCCGAAGTAAATCTAGCATTAAAATTCCTCGCCCACAAGGGGACGAGGAATTTGGTAATTGGTAATTGGTAATGGGTAATAGGCCAATTACCCATTACCTTAAATTAGGCGATCGCTTTTTTAAATTTTTCCTGACGCAGTTAAAAGCAAGATGGATATATAGATAGTAGATGCACCTTAATTAAATCACAGTCCTCGGCTTTTAGTTGGGGACTTTTTTTATTAATTTATAGTGGTTAATTATTTAGATATTTATGACTATAAAATGATAGTTGAAAAATTGGTTTCTCCCGGATGCTACTCTAAATCGAATGGATAAATAAATGGTAGATGCACCCTAATAAATTATTGCCCCCAGCTTTTGACTGGGGGCTTTACTTTTAAAAAACAAATTTCAAATAAAAATTTCCCGGATTTAGCAATAAGCAAAATGGATAAATAAATGGTAGATGCACCCTAAAAAATTACAGTCCTCACCTAAAAACTGAGGACTTTTCTTATTTAAATATGGCTGGTATTAAACTAGGTGCTAGCCATAATGCATAACCAATAAATGCAAATAATGCAGTAATTAAACCAGTGATGACATAACTAATACAAATTAATAAACCATCCGATTCAATGGTGGCAACTGCTAATAATAAGATTCCAACCGTGGGGATAGGGTTTGTAAAAGGAACTGGCAACATTAATAATATTGTTAGCCAAGAGATACAAATTCCATTAATTCGCCAAACTAAATGATTATGAGCTATTTTTGTCAACCGAGGACGGGTAATTTTTTGTAATATTTTGGTGAGGCGTCCGAGATTTTGTAAAAGTAACTGGGCAAAAACGCGAGGAAATTTGTAATTAGCCATTCTTCTCGGTAGCCAAGGCGATCGCCTTCCCAAAATCATCTGCACTGATAACAACAAGCAAGCAGCACCAAAAGGCCCCGCCAATCCTGGTGGCATCGGAAATAAAAAAGGCAAAACTAATAACGCAATAACCAAACTAAAACCCCTTTCGGAAGTTTCTGCCAGAATATCACCCAAAGTTAACGGTTGTTCAGCTAGGCGTTGCAGCAACGACTTAATATCTTGAGCAAATCTTAGATGCATTTCTGGGGATTGGGGACTGGGGACTGGGGACTGGGGACTGGGGACTGGGGACTGGGGACTGGGGACTGGGGATTGGGGACTGGGGATTGGGGATTGGGGACTGGGGGATTGGGGACTGGGGATTGGGGACTGGGGGACTGGGGGACTGGGGACTGGGGGACTGGGGACTAGGAAATAATTTTCTTGATTCCAATTACGAATTACGAAT
Organism: Desmonostoc vinosum HA7617-LM4; assembly: GCA_019359515.1. Taxonomy (GTDB): domain Bacteria; phylum Cyanobacteriota; class Cyanobacteriia; order Cyanobacteriales; family Nostocaceae; genus Desmonostoc; species Desmonostoc vinosum. The sequence goes on from JAHHHC010000002.1 coordinate 294,234, forward strand.
TACGAATTAACTTCTGATGGTACTAAAACAGTCACAGCTTTAGGTATAACCCGAAAATGAGCGGGGGTGTAGGTAGTGATTTCACCATCAGTATTTATTGGACGCGGTTTACGAGTATTAACTCTTATTTCCTGTCCATGCAGGGCGCGGACATTCCGCGAATTAATGTGTCGCCCTTGTCGCATCGCAGGAAGTATAAGTATAATTTGCCACCAATGTTTAATTTCTATACTATAAAGATCCAACCTTTGATCATCTATTGTGGCATCATGGACTATTGCCATACCACCACCGTAGTAGCGCCCGTTACCTACAGCAATTTGTACTGTTTTGACGCGAATTGATTGACCGTTAATGATGATTTCTGCACGAAAAGGCCGGGCCTCCCAAACTACTTGCAATGCCGTAGCAGCGTAAGCAAGTATTCCCCAGCGACGTTTGACTTCTGTGGTAAGTCGCTGGGTAATTTTCACACTCAATCCTAAGCTAGCGACATTAAAAAAGTGCTTGTCGTTTACCCAGCCTAAATCAATGCGGCGCTGTTCCCCATAAGCGATAATTCTACAAGCTTCGGCTAAAGAGTTAGGAATTCCCAATGTCCTTGCGAGGTCGTTGGCTGTTCCTAAAGGTAAAATTCCTAAAGGCAACTTGGTATCAACTAATCCATCCACGGCGGCGTTGAGAGTACCATCTCCGCCCCCAACTATCACCAAATCAACTTGATTTTGATAGCGTAATATAACCTCAGAAAGATGTTTGGGGTCTTCTGTTGACTCCTCAATTAAATTGAAGCCAAGTGTTTCAAGATGATGAATTGCTTCTTCTAAACGTTGCTGTCCTTGGCGGGCATGACGATTTACCAACAGCAGTGCGCGGGGACTTGTGGGTAATGCCTTTGGTAATTGATCTGTCCAATTATCCGTATTCATAATATTCTGCTTAAAGTTAACTATAAGATCTGACTTGATTGATGAAATTATTTGCGTAGACAGGGAGTAGGGGAGCCACTGCGGTGAAGTACTTGCACCTCTTAAGGTTTCCGCCGATAGCAAAGTGCTGAACCCGAAGGGTCTTGGGGTTTCCCCAAGTGGCGTAGTAGGAAGTGGGGGAAGAGAGATTTTATAGGTATACGGAGTTTTTTCACCAAATCAAATATGAGTTCTATATAAAAAGGTCTTGAGATTGTTATGAAAGGTACCAATAATTCTAGGGGACGGCGTTTACTATATCGTTGCAGTTACTATTTATTTGGTTTTGTTTTATCTAGTCTAACTCTATTAGCTCTGGGTGTGTTGATACCTAGAAAATGGAATAATTACTCACAACATGGGTGTAATTTGAATATTTGTATTTCTAACACGGGAATTCATTCTAATATTATAGTGCCCATCAAAAATGATGCTTTTAATTGGAAAGAATATATATCTCTAGATAAGATTGGTAAGGATACTAATAATAGTTACAATTATTTAAGTTTTGGTTGGGGCGATCGCGATTTTTATATGTCAACGCCAAATGTGGCGGATTTCAAATTGTCTACGACTTTTAAGGCTTTATTTTTACCAACTCCTTCTGTGATGTATGTTAAAGGTTATCAGTCAATTCCTAATGAGTTAGAAGTTAAATGTATTAAAGTTAATCAAACAGATTATTTACAATTAATGCAATTTATTCAAGCAAGTTTTCAACTTAATGCTCAAAATCAAAAAGTTCGTATTGGTGATGGTCACACCGATAATGCTGGTTTTTATGCGGCAAAAGGTAGTTATTCTATATTAAGAAATTGTAATTCTTGGACAGGTGAAGGTTTGCGAAAAGCTAATGCAAATACTCCCTTATGGGATGGGTTATCTTTTGCGATTATGTTGCATTTGAGAAGTGGTTGTAGGTAAGAGTAGTGAGTGGGCTTCGACTTCGCTCAGCCCACGGTAAATGGGAGTAGGGAACTTGTAATGAGCTTGTCCTGAGCAGAGCCGAAAGGCAAAGTCGAAATATGAAGAAAAAAGGCAAAGAATAAGACAAGATTTTGAGTTTTGCCTTTTATCTTTTGCCTTTATGCTAACCTTTATCGCGAGGGGAAACTAGATGTGTTTTAGTTTATATCAATTCAAAATTAAGGAGACATGATGTGTTACGTCTCTACAATGGTTGATGTGTTGCGTTCTTAATTACGAATTACGAATTACGTTAGCGCAGCGTAAAGCCTGCGGCATAGCTTCGCTTAGAGCGAGTCCTCGAGCGTCGGTACGAGCGTCAGCGTAAAGCCTACGGCATAGCTTCGCTTAGAGCGACACAGGAGCGTCGCGTCATTACGAATTACGAATTACTAACCAACGTCATCATGGGCGAAGCGGTTGAAGAGAAAATCTAGAGCATAGTTACGTAGTTTATAGTATTCTGGATCTTCCATGATGCGGGCGCGATCGCGGGGACGAGGAAAGGGAATTTCCATGACTTCACCAATTTTGGCATGGGGGCCGTTGGTCATCATGACCAATTTGTCTGCTAAAAATAATGCCTCATCGATGTCGTGGGTAATCATTAACACTGTGCAGCGGTTATCGTTCCAAATTTTTAGCAATTCTTCTTGTAATTCTTCTTTGGTGATGGCATCTAGCGCCCCAAAGGGTTCATCTAAAATTAAAACTTTGGGACGAATTGACAAAGCACGGGCAATAGAAACCCTTTGTCTCATACCACCAGACATTTGCATAGGTTTCTTTTCCATGGCATCGGCTAATCCCACCATTGCTAAATTATCGCGGACGATCGCTCTTTTTTCAGCTTCGGGTTTATTGGGATAAACGGCGTTAACGGCAAGGTAAATATTTTCAAAAGCAGTCCGCCAAGGTAGCAAGGCATAGTTTTGAAAGACAACCATTCTGTCTGGGCCTGGTTTAGTAATTGGCTGTCCTTCTAATAAGACTTGCCCGGAGGTAGGAAAGTTAAAACCGGATACCATATTTAGCAGCGTCGATTTGCCACAGCCAGAGTGACCGATGACGCAAATAAATTCGCCTTGTTCTACGTTGAGGTTAACACCGTCGAGGACGGTGAAGGGGCCTTTTTTGGTGGGATAAATCTTAGAGACATCTTTAATTTCTAGAAAAGGTTGGCGGCTGATGGTTGTAGTGACTAATGGTTTTCCTAGTTCTTCTCTAGGCATGTCGGTTACTCTAGAAGTGCGGTTTTGCATGGCTGTTTTGGGTTTAATAAATTTATGGGACTGGGGAGCCAGTCATATCATGTCCGTTTAAAGACTTATGATTTGGCTGACGCGGAGATAGGGAGACGCGGGGACGCGGAGAAACTTTTATGATAAGTGATTAGCCTGACATGATGTCGCGTGCGGAGGCGTCCTCCGTTGAGCGAACTGGCGTGACTGGGGAAGAGGACGCGGGGACGCGAAGAAAATTTCTTTCTCATCCCCCTCATCTTCTTACTCCTCTACGACGCGACTCTCCTCACGGGGGAATCGAGAATTACTTCGGCGACTGAGAAATCACGTTTAATTGGCAAGTTGTTGAGATAGGTGATTGGGTCGTCGGCATTAAAGGGAGTACCATCGAAGAGTTTGATGGGTTGGCGAATGTAGCTGATATCTAAGCCTAATTCCCGCGCTGCGGTGCTAAATACACGCACTCGACAAACGCGTTCGACAACTTCTACCCAGTTTCTGGGGAAGGGAGTGTCACCCCAACGCGCTAGTTGACTCATAATCCAAATTTGTTCGGTGCGGCTGGGACGGTTAATGGCAGACTCAGAATAAAACTGGTGGTGGGCGTATTGCCTGAGTGGATGGTCTAAGTCACAGACAAGGCTGTTGGGATCTTCGAGTTGGATATACTCAAGATCTGTGCTGACATATTCGCGTCGGGCTAATATTTGCCGCACTTCTTCAGCATTGTCGTGAATTGCACAGTAATAGCAAGCTTCTAATAAGGCTTTGGTTAAGGCAATGTGGGTGTTGGGATGATTTTCTGCCCAATCTTCCCGCACACCGAGAACTTTACCGGGGTGTCCTAGCCAAACTTCTAAGTCGGTAGCAATGGTAAAGCCCACACCTTCAACGGCGGCGCGATAGTTCCAAGGTTCACCCACGCAGTAACCATCTATACTGCCACTTCGCAAGTCGGCTACCATCTGGGCTGGGGGAATTGTCTTCATGTCTACATCGAAGTCTGGGTCAATTCCCCCAGCTGCTAGCCAGTAACGCAGCAGTAAATTGTGCATGGATGCGGGATGCACTACCCCCATTGTGTGACGTTGGTCACGGGTACGAAGCAAGTAATTTTTGAAGTCTGATAGGGTTTGCACGCCTTGGTCATAAAAGCGTTTTGCCAAGGTGATGGCATTACCGTTACGCGTCATCGTCAAGGCGGTGACGACTGGCAGAGGTTGATTGTTGTGTCCTCCCAGTGTTAGCCACATTGGCATCCCCGAAGGCATTTGTGCAGCATCTAAATAACCGCCAGTCATGCCATCAACAATACCCCGCCAGCTGCTTTCCCGCACGAGGTTGACTTCATCTAAACCATGCTTGGTAAAGAAACCTTTTTCCTTGGCGACTGCTAAGGGGGCGCAAGCAGTTAGAGGTAAGAAGCCAATATCTAGGTTAACTTTTTCTAAACCATGACGAGCGATCGCCGCTGTTTTTCTGGCCCGAATTTTCTTGATGCGTTTCTGCTGGTTGAGGAAGTAAATCATCTCACTCCGCAAGCTGTAGTAACTGGGATGTTCAACTACTTCCATCCGCTTGCGGGGTCTGGGGATATCTACTTCTAGGATGTCACCAATTTTGGATTCGGGGCCATTGGTTAACATGACAATTCTGTCAGATAACAGCACCGCCTCATCGACATCGTGTGTCACCATCACGGCGGTTACTTCATTTTCTTCGCAGATTTGCATTAATTGTTCTTGCAAATTGCCGCGTGTGAGTGCATCCAACGCCCCAAAAGGTTCATCTAATAATAGTAACTTGGGACGGATTGCTAAAGCGCGGGCGATCGCTACACGTTGTTTTTGTCCACCCGATAACATACCGGGCTGTTTGTCAGCATGGGGACGCAACCCCACCATATCGATGTGTTTCTCAATAATTGCATTGCGTTCCGGTGCAGGTAAACCCTTCATTACCGAGTCTACAGCCAGGGCAATATTTTCTCTGACTGTCCGCCAAGGCAACAGCGAATAATTTTGAAACACCACCATCCGGTCAGGCCCTGGTTTACTAATTCTTTGTCCTTCCAGAGTCACAATACCATCAGTGGGTAAATCCAAACCCGCGATCATATTTAAGAGAGTAGATTTACCACAACCGGAGTGACCAATCAAAGAAACGAATTCTCCTTTTTTAATTTGGAGGTCAATACCTTTGAGGGCGATATACTTGCCACCACCAGTTAAGTTAAAAACTTTATCAATTTGGTCAACAGCGACGAATACAGACATAATAATTTTGGGGATTGGGGATTAGGGGAATTGGGGTACGACTTCGCTCAGCCCACGGGGAATGGGGAATGGGGAATTGGGCTTCTCTGCGAGACGCTACGCGTAGCAAGATCCCGAAGGGTACGACTTCGCTCAGCCCACAGGGAATGGGAATTACAATAGTTCTTTCCCAGTCCCCAGTCCCTACTTCTGTTCTGCGGGTAAAATTTTATTTTGAATCCAAGCCATTAATTTATCTAGCAAAAGACCGACAACGCCGATGTAAACTAGAGCTAAAATTACCTCGCTGACGTTGTTATTTTGATAGGCATCCCAGATAAAGAAGCCAATGCCGACGATACCAGACATGACGATTTCGGCGGCGATAATTGCTAACCAAGCTAAACCGATCGCAATTCTCAAACCTGTGAAAATGTATGGTAAGGCAGCAGGAATTAAAATGTTGGTGAAATATTCTTTTTTGTTGAGTTGTAGAACTTTGGCAACGTTGTTGTAATCTTGGGGAATTTGGGTAACGCCGACAGCAGTATTAATTAAGATGGGCCAAATTGCGGTGATGAAAATTACAAAGAGGGCTGCTGGTTCGTTTTGTCGTAATGCTGCCAGAGAAATTGGTACCCAAGCCAAAGGTGGTACAGTCCGCAATAACTGAAAGATGGGGTCTAAAGCTTTGGACATTGTTTTATTAACACCAATCAAAACGCCCAAGCCAATACCAACAATTGCCGCTAAGGTATAACTAATTGCAACGCGTTTGAGGCTGGCGAGAATCTGCCAAAATAAACCTTTATCTATACCGCCTCGGTCATAAAAAGGCCAGAAAATTAATACCCAAGTGTCTTGAATAACTTGTATTGGCCCTGGTAATGTAGCGCCAGGAATCCAAGAAAACAACTGCCAAATACCTAAGAAAATTAGTATAGCAAGAACTGGTGGGACGAGTTCAGGAAATTGTTTTTGCAGACGGGATACAAAGCCATTATCAAACTTAGGGCTTGCAGGGCGTTTTTGCGCGACGGTCATGTAATCTGTTCTCCTCGAATTTAGGTTAGCTAATATGTGTCAGTTTTCGTATAGTTTGTAGTCAGGACTTTAGTGCTAAAGCACTAACTACAGACTTTCACAATGACTAAACACTGACTTTCTTGATTTTGAGATTCTTCAGATATGCTTCTGGGTTCTCTGGGTCAAACTTGATACCATCAAAAAACTCTTCTACGCCGCGAGATGTGTTTGTGGGAATGTCGGCGGTGGCGATACCTGCTTCTTTGGCGGCTTCTTTCCAAATATCTTCGCGGTTGACTTTATTAATGAGTTCTTTAGCTTTGGCGGCGTTATTGGCAATGTAATCTTTTGGTAAAAATCCCCAACGAACGTTTTCGGTAATGAACCATAAATCATGACTCTTGTAGGGATAAGAAACGCTACCTTTTTCGTCTTTCCAATAGTAAGCAGCCATGGATTTATCATCGATTTTGCGACCATCACCCATGTCATATTTACCTTGGTAGGGGTCTATCAAAATTTCGGCTGGTAGGTTGAAATAATTGCGAGATGCAAGAATTTGAGCTGCTTCTTTGCGGTTATTAAAGTTATCTAACCACTGCTGGGCCTCCATGATTCCTTTTAAAATTGCTTTGGTGGCTTTGGGATTTTTATCAACCCAGTCAGCCCTCATGGCCAAATATTCTTCGGGGTGATTTTTCCAAATCTCTGCGGTTAAGGCGGCGACATAGCCAATTTTGTCTTTGACGAGGCGGTAAGGCCAAGGATCGCCGGTACTAAAGGCATCCATTGTGCCTGTTTTCATGTTGGCAACGGTTTGCGCTGCGGGAACTGTCAGCAGTTTGACATCTGCATCAGGATCTAAGCCGCCAGCAGCTAACCAATAACGAATCCATAAGTCTTGGTTGACGTGGGGAAAGGTGAATGCAGCGGTAAAGGGTGTTGAGGATTTGAGTTCTGTGAATAAAGATTTAGCACTAGCAAGTTGTAAATTGATACCTTTGCCTTGGTGTTTACTGGCGATCGCAATCCCATTTCCATGTGTAATTAGTTGACATAATACATACATGGGGATTTTTTGATTGCCTTTGGTAATTAAACCTTCTGTAATTAAATGTGGCATTGGCATCTGCCACTGCCCGCCATCAATACCACCACCAACAGCACCAATTTCTACGTTATCTCTAGCTGAACCCCAAGAAGCTTGTTTGGAAAGATTAACATCGGTCATGCCATACTTCGCAAAGAAGCCTTTTTCTTTGGCAATAATTAAAGGAGCCGCTTCTACAATTGGGATATATCCTAATTTAACTGTGGTAGTTTCTGGTTTTTGCTCAGGACTCAGATTAGCTACAGATACTGCTGTTGGCTGTGATTGACTGCTACCACCAGTCAAGCTATCAGGGGGATTTCCTAAGCAGCCTTTGAGGAATACAGCACCCGCTGATGCTCCTGCTGTTAATATAAATTTGCGCCGAGAAAATTGATTAAAAAATTCAGTCATAATATCTCCTAAAACAAAAATTTTATTTTTTAGACATAACAATCTGGGCAACAGAAAACTCATGTCTCTTGCGCTATCAAACAAAATTCCAAGCTATAGATAGTTAGGTAAATTCAACCCTTTCTTAACAGAAAAGGCGACCTCGACTATTTGGGTGAACACTTTGTTAACTTTATTTAATTTTTGCGTGGTGAATGTGAGCCATCACTAAGCTTGTTGAAATTAGTTTACAGGCTTTTATGGTAAATTGGTTAACCTCGAACAAGAATTATTAAATAAATATTAGATTATTGATATAAGTAAAAGTTTATCTAACCTAGAAATTATCTGGGTGACTATAAATGGATAGTCATAACTCTATTGATAAGATAGTTTTTAACAGATAGCGATCATAGTCATAACTCTATAGATAAGATAATTTTTAACAGATAGCGATCGCACTATATATTAGTAGGAACAGGTTTAAAAGCCTCTTTGTGGCTAGATTAGACGTTTTGAAGTAGCTGGCGATCGTTATTCATATTAAGTATTATTACCTTATAGATAAAGAATGGTTTTTACACTTTTAAAAGCGTTCAGCATGTAGAAGCAGCATACAAAGGTAAAAGTAAAAATTTGATTTTTTACTTTTTGAGATGTGATAGATAGTATTAAACCTATTAACTAGATAATTGTTTGCTTATCGTTTTTTAAGAGGGAACAAGGAACGGGGAACTCTTAACAAGACCTTACACCCGCGCCAAAGGGGTTGTAAAAAAATCAGCTTTTTGAGGCTGAATTTTGGTGTAGTGCATCATGCTACTTGACAAGCATAGGTAATAAGTCATAGCATTTGTTCGGTGCGTTAAATTCCATCGACGCATCTCCTCCGATCCTTGAAAACCGCATAATTTCGTTGAGATGCGTCGATGCCTTGTATAGTAAGGTTTTCAGGCTACAAAATTGTTGATTTTTTCCAATTTTTTGTCAATCATCAAGAGAGGCGTCGATTAGGGGGTCTCGAACCCTCACCTGGCAAGGCTTCCAACAGTGAACTCTTTCCGCAACCACTTCCCCTAACGGGGATGGAAACTTTTTTGCCTCTTCTTGTGTTAAGAAGAGACTCCAACTTTCCGCAACCACTTCCCCTAACGGGGATGGAAACAGTCCTTTGACTCCCAGTGTGGCCAGTGTTCCGAGGACTTTCCGCAACCACTTCCCCTAACGGGGATGGAAACATCAAGTTGAACCCCATGCGGTTCAGTGCAGAACAGCTTTCCGCCACTACTTCCCCTAACGGGGATGGAAACAAACCATCAAAATTATTAGAACTGAAAATTTTTCCATAAATTACAAAACCCCGACTTCCTAGAGAAATCGGGGTTCTTAATTTAAGACTGAAAATTAACCAACAGAGTCAACTTGCTCTATAGGCTTTTGAGATTCTGGCGATAGTTTAAATGCAAACCTCAACAAAGGTGGTGCTAAGAAAGTCGTTAAAATCACCATAATGATGATCGCAGCTTGCAAGGCTTTATCCAAGGCACCACTAGCTGAGCCAATAGCAGCAAACACTAGTCCCACTTCACCACGCGGAATCATCCCTACACCAATGGCGACGCGATTAATTTGCGGTAGACCAAATACTGACCAGCCCGTGACAATTTTACCAAGAATTGCGACCACTATTAAGAAGGTGGCGATAATTAATCCTTCTCGATTCTCTGGTACAACGGGATTAAGCACACCTATGTCAACTTTAGCACCAACGGTAATAAAGAAAATTGGCACCAAAATATCGGCAACAGGCTTAACCAAATCATCTAACTCGTTACGCTTATCAGTTTCATCCAAAACTAAACCAGCTGCAAAAGCACCTAAAATAGCTTCTAAATGAATTGCATTACCCAAGAAAGCCATGAAGAATGCAAATGCAAACGCAGGAATGATGATGTTTCCTCGCGTTTTTAACTTATCAGTAACAGCAACAAAGCCGAAATTGAAGAATTTGCTGAGTAAAATCGAGCCGATGAGAAAGATAGTAGCGCTGACAATCAGATAAATCACGTTGAGAATATCTATCTCGCCAGTCTTGGCAAGGCTGGCAACCACTGCCAACACAATGATACCCAAGATATCGTCAATAACAGCAGCACCGACAATGATCTGACCTTCGCGAGATTTTAGCTGCCCAATTTCTGACAAAACTTTGGAAGTAATACCGATACTAGTAGCAGTCAGGGCAGCACCTGCAAAAATCGCGGGAATTGCAGGGGCATGAAAGAAATATATCAACCCTGTAGTACCAACCCCAAAAGGAACTGCTACCCCAACACAAGCAACAATTGTCGCTTGATAACCAACTTTTGTCAGTTCCCTTAAATCCGATTCTAGACCGATTTCAAATAACAAAACGATAACACCCAGTTCGGCAAGCACTGAAATGACTTCGCTTTGGCTTTGAAAAATTGATGTGGCAGCATCGGCACTGATGTCATTAATAGATTGTAAGATGGTCATGATCAGCGAATCAGAAGCGATCGCACCACTGTCGGGAAACACAACTAGATGTAGAGCGGAAGCGCCTACAATTACACCAGCAACCAATTCCCCTAAAACTGGAGGTAGGTCTATCATCCTCGACAACTCGCCACCAATTTTACTGGCTAGATAAATAACTACTAAGCTGAGCAATACGCCAGTTAGAACGATGGGGGCATATTCTGCCTCGTTTGTTGTTGCTAGCAAAGGAAAATGCAACACAGAACTGAGGGAAGTTACCCAGGTAAGTGAATTAACTATTGGTTCTGAAAAAATCATCTTCTCCATCTGTTGTGCTGTTTGGTTCTACAGTTAGGTTAAACCTTCTGTCTGTTGCTTTGCATTGCCAAGTTTTGTATGAAAATGCAAAAAGTAACGAATAATACCAAATTTCGCTCAAATAAAAGACAGGCATCTCGCCTGTCCTCTCAAGAAATATGGGGAGTGGGGAGTGGGGAGTGGGGAGTGGGGAGTGGGGGGATGAGGGGGATGAGGGGGATGAGGGAGTAAGGGAATAACCTTGATTCTTGACTTTTAACTAATTCCCAATTCCCAACTCCCAATTCCCAATTATTGAATTAGGTTTGATAGCCGTAAGTTTGGCATCATTGTTTCTCAGCACAACCTTCCAAAACTTTATTGCCTAAAATGAGAGTCACCGAATAAGGATACTCTTGATCTGACATCCCATCACTACAGACATCAACTTTTTTGATAATTAATGTATTGTTACTTCTGCCTTTTAAAGGATACACTCGCATCAACTCTACGGGACGCCCTTGTGCCTTTAAAGGTGTAACATATGGGAACGCTTGCTTTTGTATATCTGGCGACGAGTAAACAATTCCGCGCTTGCTCACAGTGACACTCCAAAATGGTTCTGTACCATGAGCGATAAATTCTTCACCACTAGTAGTCTCTGCAACACCTACATTACCAACCAACAAACCAGTACCAATTCCCAACAGCACAACGCAAGACATAAAGGTTTTCATAGATTTTAAAGATAACAATATTCTTTAATTCTAAGAAATCGAAAACCCATCTAAGGGAGGGGGATGCACTTCTGTTTCAAAGACGCTACGCGTAGCAAGGATGAGGGGGGTGAGGGGGATGAGGGAGAAAATTTCTCCGCGTCCCCGCGTCCCCGCGTCCCCGCATCCCCAGTCCCCAGCCCCTATGCTTTAGCTGCCAAAAGTTCTAAAACCCCGGCATGTGCTAACACTACGTCAGGTTCGTGTTGCAGAGCAGCGTAGTATTTTCTGGCAAACACGCTGCCCACTTCTGATGGTATGATCAAGGCGCGAGCAGCAGCCATCAAATTTTGAACATCTTCTAAAGATATGGGTTCATCCGCACAAAGCATTTCATCAATTTGCACAACTAGCTCTGAAATGCGATGCAACCACGCAAATTGTTCATGACTAATGACAAGTTGCAACAACTCCCCGCTTGATAAGCGTCCACTCACCTGCTCGTAGGCAATGCGTTCTGTCTTGAGTAAACAGGCGTGGAGGTGCAGTAATTTATTTCTTAGATTACGCAGATGTTGATGTTGGTTGATTCGTTGTAAAAGCGTGTTATGAGTCAATTTAACCCATCCTCCTGTGACAGTATTCTTTGATAATCTGATTGATGACCAATGAACCATTGCAGAAAACTGGTTCTTTTAGTGGTACACCAGCAATGAGAAGCACGTCCAATGCTGATTTCGCTGCCGATGGATTCGCAATCTTAACTTTCTATTGTCCTATACAATTTACTAGATAGCTCTCACATATGACTAATCATATATTAGCATAAATATATATAAGAAATGACAAAGAGAGTTTTTACTACCTTAGTGACGGAAAACCACCTATGTCGCTAGTACATGCAATTTTAGGTTTGCTTCAGCAGGAAGAAATGACAGGTTATGACTTAAAAATAAGTTGCTTTGATCAATGTATTGCTCATTTATGGCCCGCAGATCAGGCACAGATTTACAGAACTCTCGATAAATTAGTTGAGCAAGGTTGCGTTACTTGTAGTGTTGAAATTCAACGCGATCGCCCCAACCGTAAAGTCTATAGTATCACTGAAACAGGAAAAGCTGAATTAATGCTGTGGCTGCAACAACCTCAGCCTTTACCAACAGTACGAGAACCATTGCTTATTCAGTTATTTTTTGCTGCACAGTTACCAAATCAAGCCATTATTCAACTGCTAGAACAACAATTAGCTGCTCGCCACGAAAAGCTAACTAAATGTGAAAAAATTGATTTACCAGCACTTGATGATCGCTGTGCAAGTCGAGAACAAATTATGCAACGGCTTGTACTAGATTTAGTCACACGAAGAGAACAAACTTACATTGATTGGCTCAAAACAGCTATTGATGTTATTGATCAGCAGTCTAAATAATTCGTAGTTCGTAATTCGTAATTCGTAATTAGAATCACTCTAATCTGGCTAGGATTTACAATTGGTTGGTATTCTAACTCTTTACAGGCTTTGCGATCGCTAAAAGTAAATCCTTAGTTGGTTAATATTACCATAAATTTTAGTTAATTATGTATTTTTTCTAAAAAAATAAGATACTGTATGACATTTCACTTGCATGGGAACATTTTATGTGTAGTTTAATTACAATTTAAAAATTACTAAAAATGGAATATTTCTGGAATTAGGCTAAAGCAAATTGGAGTGATGAACTGGAGTTAACGATGGTATCTATATGCGCCGACTTATTGCTATTAGTTCAGTTTTAATCGCCTATGCAGCCTTGAATGCACCAGTCATGGCTCAACCTCCAGTACAGGTAGCAAAATCACCAGTAGTTGTTGCTAGTAGCTCAAACTTAGGACAATTAAGGATTAATCGCCGTCTGTGGAATCAACAGAGAATCTACAACTATCGCTATACACTGAGCAGAAGTTGCTTCTGTACAGAAGAAGCTAGGGGGCCAGTAATCATTGAGGTGCGTAATGGGAGAACAACTTCTATTAAGTATGTTGCTACTGGTAAACCAGCCAATCCAGAGCTATTCCGCCAATACAGTACAGTGCCCAAGCTGTTTAATATAATTAGGGATGCGATCGCTCAAAGAGTCTCTAGCTTAAATGTAGAATACAACTCTCAACTCGGCTATCCAACCCAAATTAATATTGACTTCAAAAGTCAAGTAGCGGATGAAGAACTATTTCTCACAGTTGAGAATCTACAAGTACTTCGTTAACTGAAATCTTGTAACATTTTCAATTATTGTGGGGTGGGTACTGCCATAACGTCAAAATTGGGATTTTAGCGAACGGTGAGTAGTACCCACCTTACCGTTTATTAGACCGCAGATCGTTTACCTGTCAGCATATCTTTGAGGATGACAAGATATTCATCAAATGAAATATATACTATTTTGTCTAGCATAGGGTTTTTTTGAAAAAATGGTCTAGTGTAAATCTTAGACATCGAGTGATGTAATGTGTGTTCTCGCGAATCGTTGTGTGTAATAAATAAAAAAAATCTTTCTAAAATACCAGATGGGTTTAAATTTCTCGTTTTTAAATTGCGCTCTCCTAAGTTTCCTTCGACTATCAAATTCCCGTGTTCTATTAGTTCATTATGATGAATCACAACAGACCCCATCCAGCAGATAAGCAAATAAGAAATGAAAACTTGATTGGTAGTGACTCCGAAAACTAAATGTGAACTATAACCAATTCCTCCCCAAATAATAGTCCACATCAAAATAGAAATTATTAGTTTTCCGAAGCTGTACTGTTTTTTAAGTTTTGGATGAAAAGCTATCTTGAAAGTAGTTATAGTAACTACAAATATGCTTCCTAAAAAGATTTCACAGAAATTATAAACAGCTTTGACGAATTGATTTTTAATCTCTCCCAGGGGATGAAACTCTATATCTCTGTAAGTATTGACCTGAGAATGATGATAAGGATGTACTATGTTAAAAACCTGGGGGTCGAGAAGTATCATCCAAGATAAAACTGAGTAAAAAAAATGATTATGTACACCAGGTAAATATTCATGCCAACATTCATGCATGAAAAGTGCTAATAGGCACAAAATATAAACTCCTGGAAAAAGCATGAAGCCAAATGCAAAAATATTGACAGAGGCATATATATAAGGAAGAAAAAATAGATATATAAGCCAGGTCAAAGAAGCAACAAAAAGTTTGATAGTTTGATTATATGCCGTTTTGCTGCTAGCAATCATCTTCATATTCGCATTTATTAAAAATCATCTTCTCAAGCAGATTAAGATAATAGTTTTGAGGATTTTGCCATCAAAGTTACAAAATATAATGCTATTCAGAAGATGGTGATATTTGATTAAATACTTGTATAAGAATCTGACTTGATTCATGAAATTATTTGCGTGGTGCGCGTTCGCGAAGCGTCTCGCACAGAAGCGCAGCGCAAGCGCGACAGGCAGGGAGTAGGGAGTAGGGAGTGGGAAATCAACTAATACTATTTCACGAAGTACTTGACACAAATGATTTGTTTCTAATTCTTTCCCCCTGCCCCCTGCCTTTCAAGGGTAGGTTTTTCATATTCAGTCTGAAAAAACCTATTTTTTCGTTCCGAAATCTTTCTCCGCGTCCCCGCGTCCCCGTGTAAGCGCGTAAGCGCGTCAACCAAAACGCGAAATCTAAAAAACCTACCCATAAGAGCTGCCGCCTCTCTAATGGCTATAACCCCAACTTTTGTAACACTGACTTTGTAGAAACAATGTGACGTTCTAAGCCTAGTTCTTGCGGGCTAATTCCGACTGCCAAAGCAATTAATTGAGGTAAGTGCAAAACAGGTAAACCTAATTTTTGACCAATGACCTTTTCTACCTCTGGTTGACGCGAGTCTAAATTGAGGTGGCATAGAGGGCAAGGAGTAACCATACAGTCAGCACCTAATGCTAAGGCTTCTTGAATATGCATCCCTGCCATTTTAAAAGACTGGGTAGTAGCATAACTAGCCAGGGGCCAACCGCAACATTGCGTGCGACCTCGGTAATAAATTGGTGTTGCACCCACGGCTCGAAACATATTTTCCATTGCTTCTGGTTGATATGGATCATCAGGTATTGACTTTTGGGCGCGGAGGAGATAACAACCGTAAAAAGCAGCACATTTTAATCCAGTCAACTGACGGGTTACACGCTTAGTAATTTCGTTTAACCCATAATCTGCTATTAGGGCATAAAGGAGATGTTGAACTTTGGTGCTACCGCGATAAGGTAGACAGCCTTCTTTATGCAGCAAGCCATTAACCTGTTCAATGTAAGCGGGGTTGGTGATTTGGGATTCTTGCAGGCGTTCGTTAACATGACCGATAACACCCTGACAAGTGCTGCAATGAGTTAGTAGGGGCAAATTTAAATCTTCTGCTAGAGCAATATTTCTGGCATTGACTGTATCTTCTAGTAGTTGGGAATCTTCCTTGAATGTGCCCGAACCACAGCAAGCCGCTTTTTTGAGTTCAATCAGTTCGATACCTAATGCTTGCGTCAGTGCTTTGGTTGAGAGAGTTAACTCTCGGCAGGCTCCTTGAGCGACACAACCGGGGAAGTAAGCATATTTTAGTGTCTGAGATAGCATAGAACTATATTTGGGTAGAGCGATCGCCCAAGACAATAACTGTTTGATCATCGCTTGTTAGTATCACTAACAAGGTAAGGGATATTGCTTGAGACTTCATAAAAAAAATTTAGCAAGAATTGAAAAATACAGGCTTTCACGCAGTCTATGCGATCGCGCTTTCCGATAAGATGTATATGCTCAAAACAATATCCCCCGTCAAGAGCACAATCATAGCCACTGGTTAAGGACTTTTAACTATGAGCCAAGAAGATATTTTTGAAAGAGTCAAAGAAATTGTCATCGAGCAACTGGGCGTAGAAGATGAGAGTAAAGTGACACCAAAAGCCACTTTTATTGATGATTTAGGGGCTGACTCTCTAGATACTGTGGAGCTGGTAATGGCTTTAGAAGAAGAATTTAATATCGAAATTCCTGATGAAGCCGCTGAAAAGATTTTATCAGTTCAGGATGTAGTAGACTACATCAACAATAAAGTTCCTGCATAGGATAAAAGCTGAGCATTCATTGCCCAGCACTGTTTCGGTAAAATCTTGACTGAGAAATGGCGTGCGAGCGCCAATTCAATGCCAAGTATCTCAATGGGTTTCTATCGCACACTGAGCCAGTCCTAGAGGAAGATTGCCCAACCTCAGGAACTGGCAAACCCAAAGGGTGCTAGTTCAATGGTCACTTTAATACCCGTTGCTACTATCGGGGAAACTATTTTCCAGATGATGATTGCCTTCAAGGGTATCTCATCCACGCCACTTCGAGTGGACATCTAGGTGAAAATTTCCAGCTTTCCATTCCAGCAAGTTTCTATTTGAGGTCTCAATCCTCCAACAAGAAACGTAATTGCAAACCGCGAATGGTTGCTGAGCGTAGTTGAAGCATTGCGAATTACGAATTGTTTAATCACCTGGATTGCGACTCACTAAAGTTCGCCTATCTGAACTCAGCACTGCTTATTGTTTTGCCTGCTGATTTTTCGCCACCTTTAATTAAATCATGACAGACTTTAAACGTAAACGCGTTGTTGTAACTGGTGTTGGCGCGATTACACCTATTGGTAACACACCAACAGAATATTGGGAAGGATTGTTGAGTGGACGTAATGGTATTGACTACATTACCTCATTTGATACGTCTCGCCATGATTGCCGGATGGCAGGAGAGGTGAAAAACTTCGATCCGCAAGACTATCTAGAGCGCAAAGAAATTAAGCGTATGGATCGGTTTTCCCAATTTGGGGTTTCGGCTGCAAAACAGGCTTTGTTGGATGCAAAATTAGTCATTAACGAACTAAACGCGGAACAGATAGGTGTAATTATTGGTTCTGGCATTGGGGGTATCAAAGTTTTAGAAGACCAGCAAACAATCTACCTCAACCGTGGCCCCGATCGCTGTAGCCCATTCATGATTCCAATGATGATCGCCAATATGGCAGCAGGGTTAACAGCGATTCACACTGGTGCTAAAGGCCCAAACTCCTGTTCTGTGACAGCTTGCGCTGCTGGTTCCAATGCCATAGGAGATGCTTTTCGTTTGGTTCAAGGGGGCTATGCTCAAGCGATGATTTGTGGAGGATGTGAGGCCACAATTACACCCTTGACATTGGCCGGTTTTGCTGCTTGTAAGGCTCTCTCTGTGCGTAATGATGATCCAACTCATGCCTGCCGTCCCTTTGACCGCGATCGCGATGGCTTTGTCATGGGCGAAGGTTCAGGGATTTTAATTATCGAAGAACTGCAACATGCCCTCAGTCGCGGCGCTCGCATTTATGCTGAAATGGTCGGCTATGGGATGACCTGTGACGCCTTCCATATGACCTCTCCAGTTCCTGGCGGTGAAGGCGCAGCTAGAGCTATTCAATTGGCATTAAAAGACGCAGAACTCACACCAGAGCTAGTGAGCTATATCAACGCCCATGGCACCAGTACCCCAGCGAATGACTCTAACGAAACCGCAGCGATTAAAAAAGCTTTGGGCGAACACGCTTATAAAACAGCAGTCAGTTCCACCAAATCGATGACAGGTCATTTGTTGGGTGGTTCTGGAGGTATCGAAGCAGTAGCCACGGTATTGGCGATCGCCAATGATCAAATTCCACCAACAATCAATCTGGAAAACCCTGACCCAGAATGTGATTTAGATTACGTCGCTAACTCTAGCCGCGCGCAAAAAGTGGAGGTGGCATTATCTAATTCTTTTGGGTTCGGTGGTCACAATGTCACGCTAGCCTTTAAAAAGTACATCTAAATAATTCCAATTTTGCTGCTGGTCTGCTTTTTGGAGATGATGCCATCAAAAGTATCATATATATCATTCCGCTCACAGCTCAGCGTTCAGCATGACCAAATTGTCAGCTTAATTAATTACCAGAAACTCAGAAGATCCCGCTTGTCCATCGACATTCGGGAATGGGATGATGAGGATACTGTGGAAAATTTTAATGAGTGATCAGTTATCAAGCTTATAAGAACTGTTAATTGATAACGGATCACTGTTAAACCCCCAGTAAGAGAAGCTAAAAGAGTGCTAACCCGTCGTTAACAACAAGAGATTATGGCTGTTGCAACCCAATCCCTAGAAGAACTTTGTATTAACTCGATCCGCTTCTTGGCTATTGACGCTGTAGAAAAGGCAAAATCGGGACACCCAGGACTGCCGATGGGCGCGGCTCCGATGGCTTTCGTAATTTGGGATCGCTTTATGCGGTATAACCCCAAAAATCCTAAGTGGTTTAACCGCGATCGCTTTATCTTATCTGCTGGGCACGGTTCCATGTTGCAGTATGCCCTGCTCTACCTAGCTGGTTACGACAGCGTTACCATCGAGGATATTAAACAATTCCGTCAGTGGGAATCCAAAACCCCCGGACACCCAGAAAACTTCATGACTGCTGGTGTAGAAGTGACTACCGGCCCCTTGGGACAAGGTATTGCCAATGCAGTCGGTTTAGCGATCGCTGAAGCTCACCTCGCTGCCAAGTTCAACAAACCCGATGCCAAAATTGTTGACCACTACACCTACGTAATTCTAGGTGATGGTTGTAACATGGAAGGTGTTTCCGGTGAAGCCAGTTCTTTCGCAGGACACCAAGGATTGGGTAAGCTCATCGCTCTGTACGACGACAACCACATCTCTATTGATGGTTCTACAGATGTAGCATTCACCGAAGACGTTTCCAAGCGATTTGAAGCATACGGCTGGCATGTGTTGCACGTCAAAGAAGGTAATACCGATTTAGATGCCATTGCTAAGGCAATTGAAGAGGCAAAATCTGTCACCGACAAGCCTTCGATGATTAAGGTCACAACCACCATCGGTTATGGTTCTCCCAACAAAGCCAACACCGCAGGTGTTCACGGTGCAGCGCTAGGTACTGATGAAGTCAAATTGACCCGCAGCAACTTGGGTTGGGAGTACGAACCTTTTGTAGTGCCCCAAGATGCTGTCAACCACATGCGGAAAGCTGTTGAACGCGGCGCAGGTTACGAAGCAGAATGGAATAAAGCCTTTGACGCTTACAAAGCCAAATATCCCCAAGAAGCAGCTGAGTTTGAGCGTTACATTAGCGGCAAACTACCCGATGGTTGGGATCAAGTACTACCTACCTACACCGCCGAAGACAAAGCACTACCCACCCGCAAACACTCAGAAACCTGTCTCAACAAACTAGCGGCAGTTTTACCTGAGCTAATTGGTGGTTCAGCTGACTTGACCCACTCTAACCTCACTGAAATCAAAGGTAAGGGTGAATTCCAGAAAGGGCAATATCAAAATCCCAACATCCACTTTGGTGTGCGAGAGCATGGTATGGGTGCAATCTGTAACGGTATCGCACTGCATGGTTCAGGCTTAATTCCCTACGGTGCTACTTTCTTGATTTTCACAGATTACATGCGTGCTGCCATCCGCTTATCTGCTCTGTCTCAAGCTGGTTCGATTTGGGTAATGACCCACGACTCGATTGGACAAGGCGAAGACGGCCCAACACACCAACCCATCGAAACCTTAGCATCCCTGCGAGCCATTCCTAAATTAACAGTAATTCGTCCCGCAGATGGCAATGAAGCATCTGGGGCTTACAAAGTGGCTATTGAAAGGGCAAAACAAAACGCTCCGACTTTGTTGGCCTTCACCCGTCAAAATGTTCCTAACTTGGCAGGTACATCGATTGAGGGTGTAACCAAGGGCGGATACACAGTGGTAGATAGCGAAGGTACGCCAGAGTTAATCATCATTGGTACTGGTTCCGAGTTGAACCTCGCTGTCACCGCCGCCGAGAAACTCACCGCTGAGGGTAAAAAAGTTCGTGTTGTCTCGTTACCTGCGTGGGATTTATTTGAAGCGCAGGATGCAGCTTACAGAGAGTCTGTTCTACCTAAAGCTGTCACCAAGCGTTTGGCTGTAGAAGCTGGTACTAGTTTTGGTTGGCATAAGTATGTGGGTACTGAGGGCGATACTGTAACTATTGACCGCTTTGGTGCTTCGGCTCCTGGTGGTGTCTGTCTGGAGAAATTTGGTTTTAGCGTTGATAATGTGTTAGCTAAAGCCAAAGCTTTGTTGGGTTAATAGCAACAGAATATTCTCTTAAATTAATTGTAGGGTAGGTGTTTTGCCTGCCCTTTTTTTGTTTTTAAACGCAGAGGATAATTGTTTATAATTGAGGTAATTAGTTGGTGGAGGAAATTATGCAGGAAGTTACTAATTATCATCAAGAACTGAGTAAGCTAAAAAACATCTAAATTACATAATCAAATTAAATAAAACTCTTGTGGGGTGGGCATCTTGCCCGCCCTAATTATGCAAGTTATATGTGGAACAGCTTAACCGTATATCTCCAGTAGTTGAAAAGTTAATTAAGGGTAATAGTTTATATCAGGTCAAGTTAAACCAACGAGAAATGATAAAAATGTTGGTAGAATTATTTGGGCAGTTTTCACCTGAAGAAATGAGAGCGATTCATGATGATGATTTCATACGCAGAATTGATAAGATTCTTGTACTAGAAGCTGTGTCAGGTAAATTAAATGATTTAACGCCGGAGCAAATTAAAATGTACGATGAAGCAGTAAAACGAAGATAAACAACGTGACTTATTTATTAGATACAAATATTGTTAGCTACATTTTGAGGAGAAACTGGGCTATAACAGAATCTTGAGTTTGGTACAGTACTGCTCGTACTTTTGCCAACAAAGGGTCAGTGGAATATAACTCAATTGACCTGTTAGAATAGGTATGTAATATATAATATGGCAATAAATTATGCAAAAAAATTCTAGCTACAATCAAGAATTTTTTAATCGCATCTCACCAATAGTGGAAAACCTATTTAATAAAAATAGTTTATATTTAGTGAAATTAAATAAACGGGAGATGATTGAAATGCTAGTAACTCTATTTGAAAGATTTTCTCCTGAAGAAATACGAGCAATTAAAGATGATGACTTAACAGATAGAATTGATAGTATTTTAATTTTAGAGGCTATTTCTGGCACGTTAAATGATTTGACCCCAGAACAAATAAAAATGTACGATGAAGCAGTAAAACGAAAATAAATAAGGTGACCTATTTACTAGATACAAATATTGTTAGTTACATTCTAAAGAAAAATGCAACTGTGGAAAATAAACTACAGGATGCTAAGATTGCAGGACAAAAAGTGTTTATCAGTTGTATAACTTATTATGAGGTTAAAAGAGGGCTTTTATATGCAAATGCTACGAGTCAGTTAGTAGAATTTAATCAGTTTTATGGAAAATATCAAGTTATATTTTTGGATGATATAGAAATTATTGAACAAGCCTGCCAAATCTATGTAGATTTAAAGGGCAGAGGTTTTACTATTCAAGAACAAGATATATTGATAGCTGCAACTGCGATCGCACGCAGTTTAATTTTAGTTTCCAATGATTCTGATTTATTAAGAATTGAGGGGATTAATCTAGAAAATTGGGCAGTAACAGAATCTTGAAATAGCAAGGGATTAGTTAAATAATGCCATATTACTTATTAACACCCCAAATCTAGGAGGTTCCCATGACCTCAGCACAAACACCGCTAGGCGTTGAATCAAGCCTGACCATACGCAGCTACCAGAATCTGACGGCAATTTCGTGAAAAACCTCCAAGAACATCCCCAAAGCGTATTGCTAACAGATTCTATTGAGCCAATTTTGCAGAAGTTGCATCCTGATGCACAGTATTGCATCGGTCAATATGAACTAATGCCTGCTAATGAACGCGGACATTATCCTATAGAACCAATGGATGTAGAGTTGGGGATTTGGCAAGGTCTCTATCAAAATTTAGAATTACCCTGGTTGCGGTGGTGGGATAAGCAGGGTAATTTGCTGGTGACAGGTTGGGAACAGTCACAAATACTGGAAGCGCGATCGCAACGCTTGGCTGCTAAGCTGAAAGAATTAGGCGTTAATCCAGAGGAATTGGGATAATGCCCAAAACAGCACTCAGGAAACAGCACTACTGAAGATATATTGCGAGTTAATTGCTGCTACACGACCAGCATCCACTAAAGCTTGATACACCATTGCCGTCACCTCTGCGCGCGTAGCATCGCGGGTAGGGTTGAGTTGCTTGAGGTTTGGGTAATTGACAATCATTTGTTTTTTGATAGCTTTTGCTACCTCGTCTTTGGCATAGTCAGGAATTTTTGCTTGGTCATCAAAAGCTTTAACGCTGGTTGTACCATCAGCAGTTAATCCTAGTCCATTGACTAAAGAAACAATAACTTGTACACGCTGGATATTTTGGTTGGGGTGGAAGGTATTATCTGGATAACCAGAAAGAAATAAACCTTGGTATGCTTGCTGAATGACTTTGGATGCCCAAAAATCGGCCGGCACATCTTTAAATTTAATCGCAGCACGGTTTGGTAATGGGTTGAAAGCTTTCACTACTAAAGCTGCATACTGTGCCCGTGTCATTGTAGCATCGGGTTTAAAGGTGCGATCGCGAAAACCTTGAACTATTCCCTGTTTATATAATTCTTGAATAAATGCAGCTGCCCAATGATTACTAATATCGGTCAAGTCGATATTGCTGGGAGTAACTACAGGTGTGGGCGTGACTACAGGTGTGGGTGTGGCGATGGGTGCAGGTGTAACTACAGGTGTGGGTGTGGCGATGGGTACAGGTGTGACTACAGGTGTGGGTGCAGGCGTAGCGACAGGTATTGTAGCAACAGGTACAGGCGTAGCGACAGGTGTTGTAGCAACAGGCACAGGCGTAGCAACAGGTGTGGGTGTGGAGACTGGACTACCTGCAAACTCTACATTCCCAGTTACTTTACTAGGATCAATTTGATTTCCTACAGAAATTAGCTTATTGGAACTGGCATTTTGCAAATCGAATTTCCCATTATTGCGGAGAATGTTGCCTCCTGGGTTGGTGGTATTCCCAAGGTCGGGTAAAGCAGTTGCAATGATAGTTAAACCATCGTCGGTATTATTTTCACTCAGATTATTACGCAATATTGGACGGGCAGTTCCAGAGATGACTATGCCAGAACGATTATTGTAAATCTTGTTGTCTAGAAGTTTGGGTGATGCTGTATCACTAATGGCGATGCCATAGCCAGTTTTAGAGAACACATTACCTTGAATTTTACCTTGAGAATTTTTGGCGATCGCTACACCATTAGCAGCATTCTCGGTAAACACATTACCTACAATTACTGGATCAGCGTCACCTGTAGCAAGTATTCCCTCTCGCTTACATTTGGTAAAAGTACAATTAGCAATAGTCGGGGCTGTTGATTCTACCCAGACAGCACTACCACGGCTTGCTGGATTTGTGACAGTCACTCCCCGGAGTTCGGCACTAGTTAATAGTAAGAAAGTAATGTTTTGACCAGCAAAAGTGCGACTGAGGTAATTACCACTTCCTTCAATCAAAATGCTACTACCTTTGCTAGCTTCGTTACCTACAACTGTGACTCCAGATGGAACAGTTAAGGGGAAAACTTCACCATTAGCAGCATTATAATTACCATCTGCTAGTTGAATTTTAGTAGCGAGTGTAGCCACTTTCAAAGCTTGCGTAATCGTCTTAAATGGGGCTTCTAGGCTACCAGAATTAGTATCAACACCTGTAACTGGATTTACGTAAAGAGTTTGAGTCATATCTTCAAAATAGGGAGTGGGGAGTAGGGAGTGGGGAGTAGGGGGAAGATTTATATTTCATCACTCGCTGTGTTATTTATAACATGAGCGTTTGATTTGAAAATGGGAATTACGAATTATTTGGTCACTGAGCGAAGTCGAAGTGATCCCCTCATCCCCCTCTTTCAAGGGTAGGTTTTTCATATTCAGTCTGAAAAAACCTATTTTTTCGTTCCGAAATCTTTCTCCGCGTCCCTGTGTCACCGCGTAAGCGCGTCAACCAAAACGCGAAATCTAAAAAACCTACCCATAAGAGCTCATCCCCCTACCCTAGCCCCTAATCTTAATCGGCACAGCCATACTAGAGCGGGTAATTATATCCTGTAAATTTTTACTAGGTTGAGAACCGTCTTGATACAATTCTGGAGTTTCCCATACAGGATCTTTGCGCCAGCCGTTGATACCTACAACTTCACCGCGACTGTTCAATAATGGTGCGCCACTCATTCCCTTGGTGACATCGTTTGTATACCCAATTTGGTATCCTCCCTCTAAAGCTTTATCAAGCAGTAAAGAAATTTGACCTTCTGTAAATACAAATTTACTTTGTCCTTCCTGACTAGCTGAGTTCGGGATAAATCCTCCTACAAAAACTTGCTCTTTGAGTTGCAATATAGATGAATCTCTCAAAGTGGCTACAGGATATGATGCTTTGGGAGTGCGAAATTGTAATATTGCTAAATCATCATTCTGAAACTGCTGAGTTTTACTGACATTAGCTTTGTAAACTTGCCCATCTGGGGTTTGAATTTGATAGGGAGGAGCAGCAGAACGAAGTACATGTGCATTGGTCATCACAGTGTAAACTTGGCCATGACGCTCAATTAATGTTCCTGAACCAATAAATTCTTTTGATTGAATTTTGACGGTGATGGTTTGAGCAATTTTTTGCACCTGTGCTAATGGCAACTGAGCAGATGATTGGGTGTATGTGTCATTACCCAAAATAGACTGCTGTTTTGGCAGCACTAGAATCAGTCCACCAAGACATGCGCCTACACAAATTGTTTGTCCAAGTCTTTGCCTTAGCCCTAGCCAATTCATGTTAACTCCCCAATGGATGGCAACTAAAATCTTTGTTCCACAGTGAGTGAACTAGGAGTATTGTTAGTTGACGGTTGGGTATTATTTTCGCCCTCAGCATCTACAAGTTGCTTCACATCAAGATATAGTTCGCCATCAAAGTAGGACAAAGGATTCTTACCACCTAAATCAATTGCTGTTGGAGAAACGCCACGCCGAAAATCATGAATTTGTTTTAGCGTTACTTGTGCATTTGTACCGCGTTTGAGGGTGACAAGAATATTTTCTGATGAACAAGGAACGCCTTTACGGTTGGAAATACAAATCACAGGGTAGCCGTTAACGTTGTCACGACTGGTAAAAAATAAACTACCGTTATCGTAATAGCGCTCTAAACGTGCTGAAACGGCACGACAGCGGGCTTTGGGGTCGAAACCAGAACGCTCAAAACCTTTAAACACCCAACGCATAAACGTTTCCGGGCCGCGTGAGGTGCGTACTTTAGTGACTGGTACACCTTTTTCTTGGGTGCAAAAGAATTTGTTGCCCTCAGCGTAACTAGGCTGATTATCGGTGATTGCGATCGCTAAAGCCAATGCAGAAATCGCAGAAGCTGTTGCTAACCCTGGTAATACTTGAGCAAATAACTTCAGGCGCATATATTTAGCTCTAAAAACTAAAAATAACTAAATTTGAACTAAATTCACATGAAAATATCTTATAGCAGTTCTTAGTTGGGTACAATCATTGTTCAAATATTGAAACCACTTTGGTTGGAGAATTTAAATAATTCGTAATTCCAACGTAAAAGTTGCTGATTATAGAACCGGGGGACTTAAACCCACGCAACTGGTTAAAATTGCCTGCCACTCAGATTTTTCTAGGGGTTGCACCTCTATCTGTATCCCAAAACAATTACCAGCAGCGGGAATTAAAGCTGTAATAATTTCTTCTACACTCAGGTTTACCCCAAAATCAGGTTTGAGTTGTGAATAGCTTAGTTTCTCCTGTTCCCCATTCCCCATTCCGAATACTTGCTCAAATAAATCGGAATCTGAATTTAATTGAATTGAACCATGTTGCAGAATAGTTTGATTTCGCCGCAGCTGGGCGCTACCGATGAGTTTAATGCCATTTGGCATTACTAAATCTGTACCTGTTGCAGTACCAAAACAATTGGGATTGTGGATGTATCCCCGCCCAGCTGTGCCGTAGTGCAATTCTACACCGAGCGATCGCCATCCTTGAATTAAAAACTCGCAGATTTTTTCGTAAACCTCAAGCCGAGTACCCGTGAGTCCAGAGGTAATGACGGCATAAGTTAAATCACCTTGGTGTAGTACTGCCCGTCCACCTGTGGGACGCCGCACTAGATCAAGTTTTTGGCCTTGCCATGTTAAATTTTGCCAATGTTCAGGATATTGGCGTTGATGATAACCGAGAGAAAGGGCGGGTGGCGACCATGTATAAAAGCGCAGAGTTGGGGGATGCTGACCCGCGTGGTGCTGTTCTAGCAACCAGCGGTCAATGGCCATCTGCACATTGCCAGCGGCTTCTAGTAAAGGAATCAGTCGCCAAACCTGCTTACTAGGTAATTTCAAATTTCAAATCGCTTAAATAATTCGTAATTCGTAATACTTCGACTTCGCTCAGTACAAGTTCGTAATGACGCGACGCTCCTGTGTCGCTCTAAGCGAAGCTATGCCGTAGGCTTTACGCTGACGCTATCGAGGACTCGCTACCGCTGCGAAGCGCGTAATTAAGTTTTGTAATGGGGATTTCACCCCAACACAAAACTTGTTGGTTATGGAACCGGGGGACTTAAACCCACGGAACTTGTTAAGCGGTACCAAACTCAGATTGTAAAGCTTCATCGTTGTTGTCGGCGATCGTTGCCACAATGGTAATTATCCGAGAGACTTCACCAGGAGACAACTCTGCTAAAGTACGTGTTGAAATCACAACTACTCGGTTTTCGATGATCCCGAAACGGGCTTCAAAGGTGCTAGAGCAGTTTAACTCTAGCAAATGTCGCATTAACTTGGGTTCATCTTTGGCGGGTAAATGTAATACCGCAGACCAAACCGTTATAGTATCCTCATCAGTTACACCTGTGAGTTGCACAAAGACTTCCACACTACCATACTTAAATTTCCAGAGATAACCACCCTCTGAAGTATGGCTGACCATTGCACTATCATCTTGCTCTAGAGAGTCGATGACATTTTCGATAACTTCCAAATGGTTAATGTTTGTCGTCTCGGTGATTAGTCCATTGACGATTTCATTGCTAGTTAGAGTTTCTTGGTAGCTTGTCATACAGATTTTTGTCTCAATACACTCACTGTTTTGCCTACACATACTTTATATGATGCATCAACCTATGTCTTCTCTCTCGCAAGCTGTGTACAATCGTGATGTGCGGCGCTTAGGAATTAATCTAAATCATTGGTATGTAGTTGCACGTAGTAGCGAAGTTATAGATAAGCCCATTAATATAGTACTTTGGGAACAGGCGATCGCACTTTATCGAGATAGGTCAGGCAAGATTCACGCCCTCGAAGACCGCTGTCCCCACCGCCAAGTTAAACTGAGTCATGGGCAAGTGGTTGGCAACGAATTGGAATGTACGTATCATGGTTGGCGGTTCAACGCCAATGGTGAATGTGTAGCGGTTCCCTACTTAGCAGCGAATCAGAAACTCCCAAATTGCACAATTCACCATTACCCCGTCAGAGAACAAGACGGTTTCATCTGGTTATTCCCTGGAGATGTAGAAAAGCTACACACTAATTCTATAGAACCATTAGGCTTACCAGAATGGGAACATTTAAATTATATCGCTACAGTTTCGGTGATTAATTGTCATGCTCATTATTCTTATTTAATCGAAAACTTGATGGATATGTATCACGGACATTTACATCAAGATTTACAAGCTTGGGCAGAAGCGGCACTACAAGAAATCGATGAAAATGAGCATCGTGTAGATGCACACTATACAGCACAAAGTTATTATAAAATAGACAAAATTTGGTCAATATCGCAATTATTTTTTCCAGCTTTGCGGCAATTACATCCTGAACCGTTGGATGTCAGTTATGTTTATCCGCATTGGGTTTCGACGTTGGGAAAAGATTTTAAGATTTACTGTTTATTGTGTCCGATAAATGAGACGCAAACCAAAGCGTATTTAATTCACTTCACCTCATTAAATGCTTTTTGGCGTTTGCATAAATTACCTGTTTGGTTTCGACGATTCATTAAAAATAGCTTATTTGGTGCAGCACAAAAGTTACTGGATGGCTTAGTGCGTCAAGATGTCAAGATGATTGAAGAGGAACAGCAGGCATATTTGCAAAATTCTCAAAGGCGAAATTATGAATTGAATCGCGCATTAGTCAGTGTGCAAAGATTAATGAGAATTCAGGTTGAATGATGACAGAACACTTCATCTCGAAGGGTGCGGAGTGAAACCCAACATGGGTTTCGGTGTTAGGTTTCGTTCCTCAACCCAACCTACGAATCAAGGCATTTTTTAATTATCTATGTTGAAAAAATTTTTGATCCGCCTGCGGCGGAAGAGAGAAAAGTGAAGAAGTGTAAAGGGCAAAAGGGCAAAAGAGTATAGGGGAAGGGAGTCCTCACGCGGGAACGACAGAGACAACACGAAAACCAAAGGTGAAGTAACGGAGGTCGGCTCCGTTCCAGTAGCGGGTCGCACTGCGACAGTAGACTGGGATGTAGTACCAAGAACCACCGCGCAGCAGACAATATTGATTATCATTATCATTGAACCATGCACTACCATTAGTGGGCGCGCCTTGATAATTACTATGGTAGTGATCTTGACACCATTCCAAAACATTGCCATGCATATCGTATAAACCAAAGGCATTGGGCGGAAAAATACCTACTTCTGTTGTTTGCTGACGATATTGACCTTTTGATGCTGAGGCGTAAGTATAAGTGCCTTTGTAGTTTACTAAATCACTGGTAATAGTTTCGCCAAAATAAAAAGGTGTGGTGGTTCCAGCACGACAAGCATATTCCCATTCAGCTTCGCTGGGTAGTCGATAGGTGCGTCCCATCCTCTGGCTCAACTTTTTACAAAATTCTACAGCATCATTCCAACTCACCTTTTCTACAGGTCTTTTTTCTCCTTTGAAATTGGAGGGATTATTACCCATGATTGCTTGATACTGTGCCTGCGTGACTTCATATTTACCCATGAAGAATTCAGAAACTGTTACTTGATGTTGCGGCCCTTCATTTGAAATTCGTCCCTTCTCCCCTGCTGGTGAACCCATCGTAAAAGTTCCACTTGGTATCTGCACCATATTTAAGGTGACGCCACCTCCCAAGTCTTCAACGAAGTATTTCGCCTGACAGTTACGGCGGTTGGTGATGTTTCCCCGTGCATCAACTGTGACAACTTCAAATTGAGAGATTTGTAAGGTTAGTCTTTGTGTGAGTGATGGTGTTGGCTGTGGCGGTTGTGGTTTTGGTGGCTGTGATGATGCTGGCGCTGGTGTTGGTTGTGGCGGTAACAACGGTGATATCAATACTTGCAACGCATCTGTTGCTGTGCGATAGCGCTGGTTGAAGTGATAACTCACCATCTTAGTTAATATCTCTGCTGTATTCTCACTGACGTTTGCCCAATTACGCCAAATCACTTCGCCACTGATTGGGTCTTTGGGTAGTTCATGAGGCTGTAAACCAGTTAGGGCATGTATTCCCAGCATTCCTACTGCATAGACATCGCTGGCTAGTTTGGGGTCGCTGTTTGCCTGTTCGCTGGGCATAAAACCAGGTGTCCCAATGGCAACTGTAAAGCTACTTTGTCCTTGGGCATTCATCACTAAGGTACTTATTTCTTTGACTGCACCAAAGTCAATTAGTACTATTTTGCTGTCTTGCCGACGCCGCATTAAATTTTGGGGTTTGATATCTCGGTGAATGATATTCTGCTGATGGACAACGGCTAAGACTTCTAGTATGTCTTGTAGTAGCTTGATTACTTCACTCTCACTCAACTTTTGACGAGGAATAATTTCTCGACTCAAGTCTTCTCCATCAACAAATTCCTGCACTAAATAAAATTCACCCTTTTCTTCAAAGTGAGCGAATAGTCGCGGAATTTGGTCGTGGTTGTTGCCTAATCTGTATAATGTCTGTGCTTCACTGTCAAATAGTCGTCTGGCTATTTGCAATGTTGAGGAATCTTTTGGTTTGAGGTGTTTGACTACGCACACCGGATGGTTCGGTAAATCCATATCCTCTGCTAGGTATGTGTCGCCAAAACCGCCACTTCCCAATAGTCTGATTATTTTGTAGCGATTGCGAAGAATTGCGCCGATGAGCATTAGGTTTACCCAACAGGAGGATGGTGTTATTTTGCCAAATTTAATACCTATTAACCCTTTTATGTCACTCTCGGAAAGTAATAATCAAAGCAAGATTCTGAAACTTTCATCCAATCTAGCTTTGAGCCTTTATTTTCTAACAGTAACTAAAATTTATAACCAAAAGCTTAAAACTAAAGCTCCAAAAGGCTTTCAGCGATAGGCTTCTCCCAAACTGACAAAACAGGGTTAAGCAAGGGGAGGAATCAGTTATAACCAATTTTGGCGTTCTTCTTTGCGCCTTTGCGGCTTTGCGTGTTAGCGTTCGCGTTGGCGAAGCCTCTCGTAGAGAAGCGTCTCGTAGAGAAGCGGGGCGTAGCCCGGCAAAAAAAGATTTATGCAAGAAGTCTATTAGACTTCTTGCATACAGCACTTTGCAAGTAAATGAAGTACACATCTTAATATGATAAATTTTGTGGGGTGGGCATCCTGCCCGCCCTTGTGTACTTCATTCAGATGAAATGTGCTTGTAAATACTTGAACCGTCAGAGACTCAAGTCTCTGCCTAATAGCAAAAGTCCGTTGAAACGGACTAAAAATACTGTTATTAGTCGGTTGAAACCGACTTGAGTTATCAGCCAGAAAATTTATTTTCTGGCGAGTATCCGACTTTTGCAAGAGGTCTATTGACTCAACGCCTCAAATTGCTGCCAACATAAATACAGCGCCCGTGGAACGTGAAAACAACCTTTCCATTTGCCGCCTTTGAGGTTTAACAACACTTCTCCACGGCGGTTGAGATAGCCAAACCACTCACCGTGCTGAGAATCTGCAAAATGTGACCAGGCATAATCATGCATTTTTTGATACCATTCCCAGCACGCTTCTAACCCCGTCAGCCGATAGCCCATCGCCAATGCTACCAAAGACTCTAGGTGTACCCACCACAGCTTTTGATCCCATTCGAGCTGCTGTGGCGGATGCCCCTCTGCATCCATGAAGTAGTACAACCCACCATATTCATTGTCCCAGGCAAAATTGAGAATATTTAGCACGACATTAACGGCTTGGTTAATAGTTTTGGTATCGTTGCGGCGATGAGCGATGTCCATAATAAACCACATAGCCTCGATGCCGTGGCCTGGATTAATTAGTCGTCCGTCCATACAATCAATGTGGGAACCATCGGGAGTCACGTTTTCATACATTAGCCCGCGTTCATGGTCGAGAAAATCGGTCATGACTTCTTGAACAGTTGCACTCAGCACATCTTCAAGAGTTTCGCTGGGTAGCAACCATGCCATTTCTAGAGTTAAATTAGCTAAAATCATTGGCACTGCCAAAGATTTCATCGGGCGTGTACCGGGATAAGTTTTACTATATTTGCCCTTGGGGTGGTCTTTGCGGCGTAAAACATTGTTGTAGGCTTGCATAGCCACATCTTTGGCCCAATCTTCGCCAGAGGCGAGGGCATATTGGCTAAATGCCATCGCTGCAAAGCAATCAGAAAAGATATTATATGGCTGAATTAGTGGTTGGCCTGCACGAGTTAATGCAAAGTACCAGTTACCTTCGGTATCTCTGCCATGTTGGGCGAGAAAATTAGCGCCATTGCTGGCAATTTTTAGCCAAGTTTCATGCTTTTCTATCTGGTTGCAAAGCATCGAAAAAGTCCACACTTGACGGTTTTGCAGCCAGATAAATTTATCTGTATCATAAACTTTACCTTGGCGATCAAGGCAAGTGTAATAACCACCTTGCTCCCAGTCGAGTGAGTATTTTTCCCAAAATGGTAGGACATCGTTGAGGAGTGAGTTTTTGTACAGTTCAGCAAGCGCTTTGAAGTCATGCTTCATAAATTCCTCCTCTTGTGCGTCACAACCAACAACCCACACTGGTAGCAACAGTGCCTCGTTAATTATCGCCTAAGATGGTTCAGTTAAAGCCTAGTTTGATGGTGGCGATCGCCAATCAAATGCATTTTATTCTTTCTCCAGAGTATTAAGAAATAATTTAGGTAAAGTTTACCTAAGAAGAATTTTTAAAATAAAAATACCTGTAGTAATCTATTAAACGTTAACTTCCGAGTTAACACTAGAATTATCCAATTAAAAATAGAGAAAAATTTCTGATGAAATTAACTCAAAAGCTGGGTATCGTTACTACTGCTGTGGTAGCGATAAGCTTGAGTGTTGCAGAGGCTCTACCAGTCTACGCGGTTACACTCAACTTTGATTGGACTGGTAAAGCGGGGTATTCGGCTCAAGGTTTTTTTACCTACGATGAAACTCTAGGTGATGCAATCATTGATGAATCCAAACTTCAATCGCTAACCGTTTCTTTTTTTGATCCTAGTAAAAAACTATTGAATAGTTTGACCTCAGTTAACAATGGCAGCATTGTTTATAATTTTTTAGATTTCAACTACAACACAAATACGAAGGCTTTGTTTGGTTATTTTGATGTCGGTCAGGATAACGGGCAAAGTACAGATTATTATTTGTTTGGAAATATTGGTAATAAGCTTCGTTTGAGAAACCCTATTGCAGGAACAATAGATCAAAACGATGGATTAATTAATCCAGTACCTGAGCCATTAACAACAGGTGCCACAGTTATTGCCGCTGGCATCGGCTGGCTGGTGAAGCATAAGCAAGCTGCTACGAGAACTAAAGCTTAATTACTATTAGGAATCTGACTTGATTCATGAAATTATTCGCGTAGGTAGGGAGTAGGGAGTAGGGAGTGGGGAGTGGGGAGTAGGGAGTAGGGAATCAAATTTTTCGAGGTATACGGAGTTTTTTTAGCAATCAAATAGGAGTTCTATAGACTGAACGCAAACATCAAGCTAGAAACCCATGTGATCAATCACACAAAGATGACATGAAAATCTCTTTTCCCCACTCCCTACTCCCCACTCCCCACTCCCCACCTCTTATGGGTAGGTTTTTTAGATTTCGCGTTTTGGTTGACGCGCTTACGCGGGGACACGGTGAGACAGCGAGTAAAGGAGGGTTTCCCTCCGCAGGCGACTGCAAACCCGTTCGCTGAAAGCGTTCCCGTTCGCGCAGCGTCTCCGATAGGAGAAGGGTAGGGGGACGTGGAGAAAGATTTCGGAACGAAAAAATAGGTTTTTTCAGACTGAATATGAAAAACCTACCCTTGAAAGCCACTCCCTACTCCCCACTCCCCACTCCCTACTCCCCACTTACAAAGTAAAAATCAAACAAGGATAATAGTGTGAAACGCCAGCTAACAAAATATTCTAAACTGTTAATTTTTTTCGTTTGTACAACGTTTGTTGTCTTTTTCGGTCAGATAGTTATTGCTCAGGGTAACTATAACCCAAGCAATCAGGGAAAGCAGAATGTAGAACTGATTGTGGGTGGTGATTTTGTCGTCACCATGAACGATGCACAACCTGTGATTAAAGATGGTGCGATCGCCATCAAAAACGGCAAAATTGTTGCTGTGAATACACAAAACAAAATCATGGCATCCTACAGAGCTAAAAGAATGTTGCCAGGTGAGGGGATGGTACTGATGCCAGGTCTTGTCAACGGTCACTCTCACTCAGCGATGGTTCTGTTTCGTGGTCTTGCGGACGATTTAGCGTTGGAGGATTGGCTACAAAATTACATCTTCCCAGCAGAAGCGAAGTTTGTTGATGAAAATTTTGTTCGTGTTGGTGAACAGCTTGCTTGTTGGGAGATGATCCGCGGCGGTACAACGACATTTGTTGATATGTATTTCAAGTCAGATGTTGCCGCTAAAGTAGTTGATGAGTGCGGCTTACGCGCCATTATCACAGGCTCATCAATAGATTTTCCCAGCCCTGGTTTTCAAGGATGGGATGATGCATTTGCCGCGTCGGTGGATTTTGTCAAACGCTGGAAGGATAAGCACCCACGGATTACACCAGCTATTGCTCCCCATGCTCCCTACACAGTTTCACCAGAACATCTTGTCCAAGCGATTCGAGCGGCACGTCATTATGATGTGCCGCTGACGATTCACTTAGCGGAAACACAAACCGAAGTTAAAGACGTTCAAAACCGTTATGGTGCAACGCCAGTACAACATCTAGAAAATCTCGGCTTTCTTGACCCGCGTGTCTTTGCCGCGCACGTTGTTTGGCCTAACGAAAGTGAAATTGCTCTACTGGCGAAACGAGGCGTTGGTGTAATTCACAATCCTGACTCAAATTTGAAGCTGGCTTCTGGCTTTGCACCAATTCCGGCGATGCTGAAAGCCGGAATTAAGGTTGGTTTAGGTACAGATGGAGCTGCGTCAAACAACGTTCTTGATATGTGGAAGGCAATCCGACTTACCGCCCTGATTCATAAAGGGACAACTCTTGATCCTACTGCTGTACCTGCTAAGACAGTTTTGCGTATGGCGACACTCGGCAGTGCTGAAGCATTAGGCTTAGCAGATAAAATTGGCGCGATTAAGGTGGGACTCCAAGCAGATGTCATTCAAGTTAAATTTCAAGAACCTCACCTAATCCCGCTTTACGATGTGATTTCGCATTTGGTTTATGCAGCTGATGCCCAAGATGTTGATACTGTCATTGTCAATGGACAAGTTTTAATGCACAAACGCGATATGTTAACGCTTGACCCTGAGAGAATTCGCCGTGAAGCTACCTCAATTGCCCAAAAGATTGACGCTGAGGTCAGACCGTTAAATAATTCGTAATTCGTAATTCGTAATGACGTGACGCTCCTGTGTCGCTCTAAGCGAAGCTATGCCGCAGGCTTGACTCTAACGCTATCGCGGACTCGCTACCGCTGCGAAGCACGTAATACGGAACTTGTTAAAAAACCCTCCTCAGCATAGAGGAGGGTTTTTTAATTAATATCCGCCTTCTTCTTCGTATTCTGGCTGTCGCTCTTTGACTTTTTTAGGAATATTTACAGGTTTTGGTGCATCATCCCAAGCATCGCTGTCTACATCGTCGTCATAATCATCGTAATCATCGGTGTAGGGTTTGCTGTAGGAAGGTTGAGATTCATACTTTGGCTGCTGTTGATATCTATCCCTACTTGTGGCTTCACTCCAGTTATCTTCTTCTTCGTCTTCTTCGTATTGAATCGATTCATACTGGCGTGCTTTCATTACCTGGCGCTGTGGTCTTTCTTCTTCTACATAGTCTTCGTGCCATTCTTCTTCCTCTTGTGCCACGGGTTCGGGAGTCCGAACTCTGGGCTTGGGTGGCTGCAATGGTACTCCACTGGGTAGTTGATTGGCTGGCGATACTGTGCGAGGGGCGCTATAGCCGTATTCTTCATCGGCGTCTCGCTCCCACGGGGCTTTACCAATGCCCAAGCGCTCTAGTAAGCCAACTGTTAGTTGGTTCGCTCGTTCTTCGGCTCCCTCAACTACTATCAATCTATTAGGGCCAGTACTAATGATTTCCTCTACCGACAATTCATAAGTACTCAGAAATTGGTCGGGGATTTGAGGCAATCCCAGAGTAGCGATGACGATGGATTCAATCTTACCTGTTTCGCCGTTGAACTTGAAGCCCCGCACTCTACCTAAAACTTCGCCTGTTTCTGTAATTACTTCCCAGTTAATTAAGTTACTGAGAGTGTCAACATCAACGTCTTCAATGGCATCCTCGTTATCAACTAAGATGACATCGCCAATTTGATTGATGTTGTTGAGGTACATGTAGCGCGGCAGACCAGAAATAGAGATCAGGCTGTCTCGCAAACCAAGAGCCACAACCTCTCTTTGATCGATATCAACCCAGACTTGACTTACGATCCCTAACCGCTTGCCGTTGTCGCGGGTAATTACCTGGGTATTCAATATGTCGGAACGCCTAATTATCTGTTCAGAGGTCATTCTATACGGAGTCCTGATCTCGAATCCGGTTTATCTATACACTATTATTAACAAAAACTCAAGCAGATGTATTAGAGGATTGTAACTTAATACCCAAAACTTGGGTGTAAGCTCCCCGCGCTTGAGTCACGCCTATTGTGCGTTCGGCTGATTCTATCATCGGACGACGCAAACTCACAACTATAAATTGAGCTTGTTGTGCCTGTTGTTTAATCATTTTAGCTAATCGTTCTACGTTTGCCCCATCCAAAAACATATCAACTTCGTCGAAGGCGTAAAATGGCGATGGGCGGTAGCGTTGCAGAGCAAAAATAAAGCTTAAGGCTGTGAGTGATTTTTCGCCCCCAGACATGGAAGCTAGTCTTTGCACTGGTTTGCCTTTGGGGTGGGCGACTAAATTCAAACCACTACTAAACGGATCTTCGAGATTGTCGAGTTGTAGATAGCCGTCACCATCAGAAAGGATAGCAAAAATTGATTGAAAGTTTTCGTTGACGGCATCGAAGGCTTCTTTAAAAGCACGCTGGCGTAATGTCGTAAAGTTTTCAATTCGCAAAAGTAACTCAGTTCGCTCTGCTTCTAATGTCTGTAGTTTTTGTGTCAGTTCTTGGAGGCGGTTTTGGGTGCGTTCGTATTCTTCTAATGCCAGCATATTTACTGGTTCCATCGCTTGTAAACGTTTGGTAAGCGATCGCAATTCTTTCTGCAATTCTTCCAAATCCACTTGATCTGGCACTTCTGGTAAGGGATCAGGCAATTCTATTGCTACGGTTTGCAGTTGTGCTTGTAAGGCAATTAGTTCCTCCCGGCGCTTGTGCTGGGTTTCTTGCAGTTTTTCTAGTTCCCATTCCAATTGTTGTTGACGCAAAAGATGCGATCGCACTTCCTGTTCTGTGGCGTCGCGTTTTTGTTTTTCTTCTCCTAAATTCTGTTCCATTTCACTCAACTTAGTTCGGATTTCAGCGATTTGAGTGCTGAGTGCTGAGTGCTGAGTGCTGAGTGTGTTGATTTGATTTTGTTGCGTCTGTTGCTCTTGATGATATTGAGAAATTCGCTCCTCGGCTTCTTGGATGCGTTCTTGCAAACGCTGTTGCTGATTTTCGAGATTTTTTAATCTTTGCTCAGCTTCCCGTAATGCCGTGTCTTTTTGTTGTAATTGTTGCTCTTGATTTTTAATTATGGCTTGGATTTGTTGCCATTCACTGGGGGTTTGCGAGGCTTCTAACTCTGCTAAAACATGTCGCAATTGTTGCAGTTGAGTTTCTTGTTCTGGTAATTCCCCTGATAAAACTGCCAAGCGAGATTGAGCATGAGCTAATTTTTCGCTGTTTTGTGTCAGTTGCGATCGCGTCCCTTCTAGCTGGGCGCTCAAACTCTTAATTTCTTTGTGTAACTGTTCTAGTTGCAGTTGCTGTTCTCGCCTTGCCTGTCGGGCTTCTGTGAGTTCTTGCGATAGGGCTTTTGTCTTAGTTGACAAAGAGGCGATCGCTTCAGTACAACGCTCTATAATCCGCTCAATATCCACCAAGCGGTTTTTCAAAGCAATTGCCTCATCAGATTCCGCCGCTTCCGCATTGCCAAACCGCAACGCCGAACGTTGGGTATTACTACCGCCAGTCATCGCCCCACTAGTTTCCAGCAGTTCCCCATCCAAAGTGACAATGCGATATAACCCTAAGTTTTTTCGCGCCGCTTCCAGATTGGCAAACACCACCGTGTTCCCGAAAACATAGCTAAATACATCTTTATAACGGCGATCGCAATCGATTAAATTCACAGCATAGTTAACAAAACCACCAGCCAGACGCAGCGTTGCATCTTGGGTAAACTTGGGTGCATGAATCTTATTTAGCGGTAAGAAAGTTGCCCTCCCTGCACGCTTCTGCTTCAGCAATTCAATTCCGGCGGCGCCAATCCCATCATCCTCCACCACAATATGTCCCAAGCGTCCCCCAGCGGCAATTTCCAAAGCTAATTGATAGCGGGGTTCCACCCTGCCCAACTGCACAACTAACCCACAAACCCCCGGTATTCCCGATTGTAAGATAACTTTACTTGCTTGAGTACCTTGTACCTCTTGCTGCGCTTGCGCTTGCGCCTCTAGTTTATCTAAAGAGCGTTGTTTTTCCCGTTGTTCTTGCAAAAGCCGCCTTTGAGTATCCTGTTGGATTTGCAGTTCTTGTTCAGTGGCTGCGAGATTTTGGGCTAAATTTTGGATGGGTTCGCTGGAAGTATTAAATTCTATTTCAATCTCTTGACACTCAGCCTGTTTTTCTAATGATTGAGGTTCTAAAGTTGCAACCAGCTGAGTTTGCTCCTGGACAAGCTGTTGTAGCTGATTATACCTCTCATTCAGTTGTGCTTGCTCCGTGCGTTGTGGTTCAACAGTTTGCAGCAAAGTTTCAATTTGTCGATTTAGCG
The DNA here is from genome assembly GCA_019359515.1 of Desmonostoc vinosum HA7617-LM4. Taxonomy (GTDB): domain Bacteria; phylum Cyanobacteriota; class Cyanobacteriia; order Cyanobacteriales; family Nostocaceae; genus Desmonostoc; species Desmonostoc vinosum. The sequence continues at coordinate 333,132 of JAHHHC010000002.1, forward strand.
CCGTTTGTTGTTGTACCCAAGCCTCAGAAGCCGAGGCAATTTCGGCCGCGGCAGCGCGAGAACCTTCCAAAGCCTGCTGTGCTTCATCTCGTTGCTGCTGACAGTAAACAATAGATTGCCTTTCCACATCTTGTGTTTCAGCAATTTGTCCCAAAGAACATTGGTGTTGTTCAACCTCCTGCTGAGTTTGCACCAGACGCTTCGCAGTTTCTTGGCGAGCAGTTTCCAAATCCGTTTGTTGACGTTGGAGTTGCTTACGTTCCGCCTCTTGAGTCGCAAGAGTAGATTGCACCGCCAACAATTCCTCTTCCCCCAACGCCTTCACATGGGCATTGAGTTGATCCAACAGGGCGGTTTTTTGAGCAATTTCCGTATTTAAACTAGTGAGTTGGCTTGTCAGTTCCCCATGATTGCGATCGCCCGTTTGAATTTGCGTAGCTAAACTTTCCTGCTGTGCTTGCAGAGAACGCCAAGATAAAACCGCCTCCCAAGACTGCTTATGTAAAAACTCCGTGCGTAGCCTTTGATACTTCTCCGCCTTCGCCCGATCTTGAGAAAGGCGATCGCGTTGTGCAGTTAACTCCGTCTCAATAATCCGACAGCTATCTTCCTTCTCCTTCACCTCATCCAGAGTAGACTTAGCTTGATTAATTTTGCGATCGAACGCTGCCACCCCAGCCAACTCATCAATAATTTCCCGACGTTCCTTAGCATTCATCGAGATAATGCTAGTCACATCCCCTTGCAGCACCACATTATAGCCTTCAGGATAAATCCTGAGACTCTCCAACTCCTCATGCAACTCCGTCAGCGTACAGCTAACACCATTGACATAATAATTCGACGTATAACTACCTTGATGAGTCACGCGTAACTTTCTCGTGACACTCCATTCAGCTAGGGAATCGGGAGTAGGGAGTGGGGAGTCGGGACTCTCTGCGCCTTCCTCACTCTGCGACTCTGCGCCTCTGCGTGAGAAATCTTCCCCTGACAAATCAAACGTCACAGTGACGCTAGCCTCAATCGCGGCACGTCCCCTAGCAGTTTGAGCATTATTTACCAAATCCGGCAAGCGATCAGCCCGCATTCCCTTAGAACTGGCAAGTCCGAGGCAAAATAGCAGCGCGTCTAGAATATTAGACTTACCCGAACCATTTGGCCCAGATATGACAGTAAACCCCGGCAGCAAAGGGACAGAGGTTGTGCCACCGAAGGATTTGAAGTTGGTAAGTTCCACGCGCTTGACATGCACCATAGGCGCTGGTTAACTGGGCTAATGAAGAACAAGTGTATCAATTAATTACAGATTCGCAAGAGGGTAGCAGGGAGAATTCAAGATTATCGAATCGCAGAGGAAGTTAGTAAGGTGTCTCAGGAAAGAGAAACCCTTAAGAACCCAAGAAATTATTCATACTGACACACCTTACATATTGGAAAAGAAAATTATTGCATCTCTAACAGTTGTATCACCTGCTCAAGTTTCATTTTGGTTGTATGTAACGCTAGCAGTTTTTCTTGGTTATATCTATCTGGGTAGTTCATTTTCATTCCCTCCATGGTGACTCTAATCAATGCTGCTTGTTCATCAGTGGGTGAGTTCATCTCGTTTGCGATCGCTATCAGCGACTGAATGGCAGTAAACCCAGGTAGCCTTAATCCTCTATCTTGCCTGAGTTGCTGTAGTGCTAGTTGTGGGAATGCCATCAAAGAAACGATATAGCTTGTTTTATATCCTGAGTTGCCAGTTGGTTTAATACCGTATCTAGCGCATAGGATTCTTAGCTGTGCAACGGTTAAGACTTCAAGTTCGGAACGCGTGAACATAAAATAGAGTTACCTCTTGATCAAAGTGGTATCGGTGGTGAACCAGTTTTCCAGGCTAAGAACACCACCGATTTAAAACTTTATCTATATGCGCGCTTATCCCTCAAGTCTTATTTATATTTCTCAATAATGCCCAATCCTAAAGGGAATCCTGACAACCTAGAACCACTACAGCCAAAAGGTGAAGAGTCACTTACAGCAAATCTCAGCTTTCGTGTTAGCGAAAGAATGAAAGAAGAGGTAAAAAAACAAGATAACCCTGCTGAATTCTGTAGAGAAGCTATCCAAGAGAAACTAGACAAGAACAAAAAAGAAAAATAAAAACAACTTTTTAAATGCCTAATCCTAAAGGTAATCCAGAAAATTTATAACCGGGTATTCTCAAATCAATTTGCAAGCTATAATTCAATTTTTTTCGCGTTTACCGGATTTAATGCGATAAGCTTTCACTGGTGATAAATTCCTTTGGATAAGAGCAATTTCTTTTTGTGCATCCTTATAGCTGTCTTTTTCTCCCTGTTTTTTAAACAGTTTTGCAGCTGTTTGAAAATCTCCGATCGCAGTCTTTTTATTTCCTACTCTAGCGCGAATTATTCCACGATTATAGTAAGCTAAAGCATAACTTTTATTAATGGCGATCGCTTGTGTATAATCTTGATTAGCAGCTTTTTTATTTCCTAATTCTAAATAAGCGTTACCCCTATTGTTATAAGCTGCTGCGTTATTTGGTTTTAGTTCAATGGCTTCGGTATAATCTTCAATTGCTCCTCGATAATCTCCAAAAGAAAAGCGGTGTAAACCCCGATGAATATAGGCTGTAATTGATTTAGGTTGCAGTTGCAAAACTTTGTTATAATCTGCGGTAGCTTCGAGTTTATCTCCAATTTCACTATAAATATCAGCACGCTTTAAATAAGCTTCTGTATATTTGGGATTAAGATTAATGGCGTTTGTATAATCTTTAATTGCTGCTTGTTTTTGATTGCTGAGATATTGAGTCAAGCCTCTTTGATAATAGGCTTTGGCGTCTTTGGGATTAATCTTAATTGCTTGATTAAAATCTTTGATGGCTGCTTGCCGCAGTTTGAGACGGCGATGAATCAAACCTCGCTGTAAATATGCTTTAGCATAGTTGGATTTAAGAGCGATCGCTTGATTAAAATCTTTAATTGCCTGTTTATAACTCTTCAGTTTAACATGGGCAAGACCCCGCCCATAATAAGTGTATGGATTTTTAGGATCTAGTTTAATTGCTTGCGTGTGGTCTGCGATCGCTTCTTTCTGCTGACTCATTTCATATAAGGAAAATCCTCTGTCATAGTAAGCATTAGCATCTTGAGGATTAAGTAAAATCGCTTGGCTGGAGTCTGCTTGTGCTTTTTGGAAATCTCCTAAGCGATAAAAAGCATCACCTCGTTTATTGTAAGCTGCGGCATTTTGATTATCTGCTGCAATTGCTTGAGTCAAATCTTCAACGGCTTGTTGATATTTTCCTGACTGATATTTGTCTACTCCTGATTGATAAAATTGTTGAGTCTTGCTTGGAGGTTTAGGTAACTGGGAAAACCAAATCATTAAGCTAATGCTAATACTTCCAAATATTCCCAGTGAAATTAGTCCTAAGATTTTTTGTTGACGCTTTCGCTGCTGATATTCATGATTTGTTATTAACTTGAGTTCGTCTAATATTTCGGTTGCATATTGGTAGCGTTTACGGTAATTTAAACGTACCATCTTATTCAGAACTCTGACTAAATCTTGATTGATATTTGTGGTTTTATCATGCCAAATGATTTCACCATTGAGCGATTTTTTGTGATTTTTTAATTGATAAATTTCGTTGGCTTTTAAACCTGTAATTGCTGCGATCGCAATTATGCCCAAAGCATATATATCGCTGTTATATCTAGTATTGCCCTGAGTTTGTTCAACAGGCATATATTCTTTAGTATCAACAGTATGAGTGATGACTTCTCTGACACCACCAAAATTAGTCAGAACTAATTTCTTATCTGATTCTCGACGGATAATATTTGCTGGTTTAATATCTCGATGAATTATCCCATGTGTATGGGCAAAAACTAAAATCTCTAATACTTCTATTAATAAATTAATTACTTCGTTTTCTTTAAGAGGTACACCATGTAAAATTTCCTCATTTAAAGAATTACCAGGTATGAACTCTTGAACTAAATAAAAGGCTTCGTTTTCTTCAAAATAACCAACTAGCTTTTGGATTTGATCGTATTCTTTTGTTAACTTTTCTAAGTTTGCTACCTGACTGGTAAACAGGTGGCGCAGAATGCTTAAAGTTTTGGGATTATTACTAGGTGGACTCAGCCGCTGTACTAAAAATTTACTATGAGGAATTTTAGTATCTTCCACTAAATAAGTTTGTACTAATTCTCCTGTGTTTAAAACTGTCAATATTTGGTAATGTCCATCCAGTAGCTGACTGTTCATCAATATCAATATAGACTTTTATTGAATTATCCAATTATAGCTTAAGTGTTATTACTGGTTACTTTTAATTAGTCAAACAAAACCTGGGAAAAAATCAGATGTCATTTTGGCAATTGCAATCCTCACTTATTAGCTATATTCTGACTATTATGAGGAATGTTTTGAAATTTTAGAATAATTTTTGCAGCTGTTTACGGTCATATGCTACTAAGTTGAAGTAAATTTTGTACCATAACTAACAGTACATGTAATCGAAAAATCTATAAACATAGTGAAATCCCATAGATGATTTTACTTGATTTTTCCGCGATCTCACTCATGACATCAGATTCCTAAATGAGGTAAAAGAAGAGCAAGCTGACATACCCAAAACTCTTGATAAAAGTTTGAAAATTAACGGCTTTGGCAAAAATAGACATCCAGCAGCAACCGCGAAGCGCCAACTACTCAAGGCGCTGAATTATCGCGACGAGGCTGCTATGAAAAGATTAATTGTACATTGGCAAACTCTTTTAGGAACGGAAAAGTTAACAGCTTTGATTGTTAACGAAATACTGGTTGAATGTAAGTCTGATAGCCATAGTTGGTTTTGTCAACTTTTTCTTAAGCAATCTCAGTATGAACAACTGCAAGCACAAGCTCAAGGTAATATTTTTAACATTTTAATCCGTGAAGGTTTAGAACCGGGCAAAGACTTTAGCTTTGGGCTAGATCATGAGATGATCATAAGCGATCGCGCTCAGCAAACTTTACTCAACTACCTACCACAAGAACATCGAGCCTTGTTTGCAGCACAATTACAATCCTCTATTGTCGCAGATCCAATGGCTGCGATCGAACAACAGCTAGGATGTCCATTTTTCACCAGTTTAACAGAGATTGCATCTCAACAAATACAGTTACTGAGTAATGCCCGAGCTGCTGCTTATCTGGGAGTCATCTTAGCAGGATTAGTTTCACGTCATCCAGCCCTGCGGGATGTGGACTTTCCTACACGCTTCATTTTTGGTACACTGCAAGGACTATCAGAAGAACGAGCAATAGCAATTCTCAACGATCAACAGACAAATCCCCAATTTGATGAGACTATTATTTTCCAAGATTTACTTGCAGCGATGGGAGATACAGAATATCATCAAATCGCTGATTTGGATGGTGGTATTAGTCTTGAACAACTCAAAAAACTTGATTTAGTTTGGTGCGGTGAACGTCGAATTTCAGAAATCATTGCCATGATGGAGAAATGGCGTCCCGAAATTAGCTAGCAGCTTCTAGCCCTCTCTACTGGTGTGGCAAGCCTGAAATATTGCGAGAGAAAAGGTTCGTAGTTGCGCTGTCTTCGCCTTCTTAGGATTCGTGTAAAAATAAGTTGAACAATTTGATATTTGTAGTGCGAGCATCTTGCCCGCGCGAGCAAGATGCTCGCACTACTTATTTTTACTTGATGCCTTAACCAGAAATCTAGTGCATAAATTTAGCCTTGGCAGTTTACTACCAATAACTTAATCCATGGTGCAAAACAATCAAATTGCCGTTGACTTTCGTGATGTCACTTTTAGCCGCAACCATCGGCCTTTAGTGTCAAATCTCAATTTTGTTATCCACAAAGGAGAAGCACTAGTTTTACTCGGACGTAGTGGTAGCGGCAAAACAACGACAATGAAATTAATCAATCGTCTACTGACACCTACAAAAGGCGAAGTTTTATTTGATGGCATTCCTACAACTCAATGGGATGAAATTAAACTGCGGCGAAAAATAGGTTATGTGATTCAAGAGACTGGTTTATTTCCCCATTTTACTGTTGAACGTAATGTAGGTTTAGTCCCAGCTTTGGAAGGTTGGCAACCCAAACAAATCAAAACACGGGTTTATGAATTGTTACATTTGGTAGGTTTAAATCCAGAACAATTTGCTGGACGTTATCCTCATGAACTTTCAGGAGGACAAAAGCAAAGAGTTGGTGTTGCCAGAGCATTAGCAGCAGATCCACCAGTATTATTAATGGATGAACCCTTTGGCGCATTAGATCCGATTACGCGCTTAGAACTTCAGCAAGAGTTTCAGCATCTGCAACAGGAATTGGGTAAGACAGTGGTTTTTGTCACCCATGATATTCAAGAAGCCTTTGTTTTAGCATCAAGAATTGGTTTAATGTATGCAGGAGAATTGGCAGTATTGGAGACAAGGGATGAATTTATGCACTCATCACATCCAGAAAGCCTTGCTTTTCTCCAATGTCTGCGTTCTCTGTCGTGAAAGTGGGGAGTAAGCTAATAATCATTCAAATTGCATCCCCGCGTCTCCCCTTAAGCGCGTCCTCCGAAGTTTGCTCAACGGGGGGAACCCCCGCACGCAACTTCTCTTTGCGTCTTTCTGAGGCAAAGGATTATGCAAGTTAAAGGCAGATTAGCTTAGGGAGTAGGGAAGAGGATTTTCATGCGATCGTTGTGTGATTTATTATATCGGCGTCTACCAAAACTTTATGAAAGATTTCTTCTTAATTAAATATGCCTCGGAAATTCTTCAGCATACTCTAGAACACTTGTTTTTAGTAGGCATTGCTATTGGAATTGCTATACTTATAGGCATTCCGCTAGGCATTTTGATTACACGTAAAACGCATCTGCGCCAACCAATTCTTGGTATAGCAAATATTCTCCAAACTATTCCTAGTTTAGCCCTATTTGGTTTACTTATTCCCGTTCCAATAATTGGTGGAATTGGTGTAATTCCAGCAATTGTTGCCTTGACTTTATATTCCCTGCTACCGATAATTCGTAACACCTATACAGGCATTATTGGTGTAGATCCAGCGATTCGTGAAGCTGGCAGAGGCATGGGAATGACAGATCAACAATTATTAATGCAAGTTGAGATTCCTTTAGCAATGGGAGTGATTCTTGCAGGAGTAAGGGTTGCAACAGTAATTGCTATCGGGATTGCCACCATTGCAGCTGCAATTGGTGCAGGTGGTTTAGGAGTATTTATTTTTCGGGGGATAGCAGTAGTGAATAATCAACTAATTTTAGCGGGGGCAATTCCGGCGGCGGTAATTGCATTACTAGCTGACTTGATAATTGGATCGATAGAAAAAAAGATTAAGGTTAAATAGTGGGAAGTGGGGATCTGAATTTGTCAAGATTTTTAAATCAAATAGGATTGTAATATGTAAGCGCATTAGCTTAATTATTTAAAAATTAAATCTAACCGCTGTTGAGTTGCTTTAAGCGCATCATCTGGGGAATTTTTGCCCAACAACACAGATTCAACTGCTCGCCCTACACTATCTGAAATCCGATTATAACCAGGAAAAATAGGACGCGATCGCCCATATTTTGCCTGTTCTAAAAATACCTTCAATGCTGGTATTTTCTGCACAAACTCTTGATATTTAGCACTTTGACGCGCCTTTAAATTTACAGGCATATAACCAGTGCCTAGAGCTAATTCAGTTTGAAATTCCTCACTTAAAGTATATTCAGCAAACTGAAACGCTGCTTTTTGTCGCTGCGGTGTAGTTTTAAATAAAAACAAATTCTCACCGCCAATCACAGTAGCAGGCCGTTGAGCAACAGGAATGGGAAAGACACCAAAATCGACACCTGTAGCTTGAAATTCTCCCAAAGTCCAAGGCCCAATTAATTGCATTGCAACCTTACCACTCAAAAAAGCTTCTGGCTCATAACCTCGTTCCGGGCCAGATAACATAGCAGAACCATCAGTAATCAAATTACGCCAAAATTGTAAAGCTGCGATCGCTCCTTGATTACCTATTAAATTAACTGCTGCGGCATTTTGAGAATTTTCTTTTACCAATTCACCGCCGCCACTCCACATAAAAGGCAACCAAGTGAATACTGTAAATTCTCCTTTACCCAATGGGAGAAACATCCCATATTGATCTGTCTGTCCATCGCCATTAGTATCACGAGTTAATTGTTTTGCAACTTGTCGAAACTCTTCCCAAGTACTAGGTAATTTATTAATTCCCGCTGCTTTAAATAAACTGGGACGATAAAATACACCAACATTATTTGTTGCAAATGGCACTGACCAAATCTTACCGTTGTATTGCATTGATGAATACAAAGTAGGGTCAATTTCATCTTTTATTGGCGAGTTTGCCAGCATAGTATCTAAAGGTAATAGCGCCCCTAGTTCCACCAATTGTCCGCCAATTGTTGGGTTATACCACAACAAATCAGGGGGTGCATTACCTACTACCGCTGCTAAAATCTTGGGCGTTTGCTGATCTTGTTGCCCGACATAAAGCGACTCTACATGAATATTTGGGTGAGTCTGATTAAATTTATCCACCAGTTTTTGCAACACATCTCGGTTTGGTGGTGGATTTACCCCTTGCCACAAGGTTACATGAGTGACTTTAGCTTGCTCAGTTCTCTGGAAGATAGCCCGACATCCACCTAAAGCCAATATGCCTACAAGCATTACTAACAGTAGACGGCGTAGATAGCGCGAGACTTTCTTTCTTTTTCGCTTGGAATAGCGGGTAGGCGAAAAAAATTTACCCATAACCTTGAAGAAGATGATTGACAATTAAAACTTTGGCACTTTTGTTAAGTGTTGCACAATTGTCTTGAGGTGGGGAATGGGGAATGGGGAACTTGTACTAAGGATTCGTGTAAAAATAAGTTGAACAATTTAATATTTGTAGTGCGGGCATCTTGCCCGCGCGAGCAAGATGCTCGCACTACTTATTTTTACTTGATGCCTAAGCGAAGTCGCTACACTTGTCAGCTACCCCTTACCCCCTGCAATCTGCTGTAAGTCTTTAACCAGACATGATATAAAAGGGTTTTTTGACCAGATTACTGCTAGCCATCACACAGTACTATATCCTAGTTTTGAAGGGAGTTTTAATCATTTCAGATTATGGCAGGACATAGTAAATGGGCAAATATTAAGCGCCAAAAGGCGGTAGTAGATGCAAAAAAGGGAAAAACTTTCACTCAATTATCTCGTGCGATTATCGTTGCAGCTAGAAGTGGTGTACCAGATCCTGCGATGAATTTTCAACTCCGCACAGCAGTGGATAAGGCAAAAGCAGCAGGTATCCCCAATGATAATATTGAGCGAGCGATCGCTAAAGGCGCAGGCACTTTTGGTGGAGATAACGCCATCTTAGAAGATATTCGCTATGAAGGTTACGGGCCTGGTGGGATTGCAATTTTGATTGAAGCCTTAACAGATAACCGCAATCGTACCGCTGCTGATTTACGTGTAGCATTCAGCAAAAACGGTGGTAATCTTGGTGAAACAGGTTGTGTTAGCTGGATGTTTGCCCAAAAAGGTGTTTGTGTAGTGCAAGGTGCGATAGATGAAGAAAAGCTTTTAGAAGCATCTCTCGAAGGCGGTGCAGAATCTTATGAGATGATAGAAGATGAGATCGCTGAAGTATTGACTGAGATCGCAAATTTAGAAGTCCTCAACCAGACATTGAAAGATCAGGGATTTGAGGTAACTGATGCGGAATTACGCTGGATTCCTGATAATTATGTAGAGGTTACAAATCCTGAACAAGCGCGATCGCTACTCAAGTTAATTGATACATTAGAAGGCTTAGACGATGTTCAAAATGTGACATCTAACTTTGAGATGGCAGAAAACCTGATGACTTTGAGTATTGTTTAGCTCATCTCTACCTACTGCCCTCCACAGCAGGTTTTTTACATTTGTCGAAACACGCCATGGTGCGTCTCTTGTAGAAGCTGCTTTTTATCTGACCTAAGTTATATTTTCTAGTTCAAAAACGATTAGTTTCTATAACTTAAGTTATAGAAAAATTGATTTTCGAGTATTGGTGCTAAAGCAGGAAGTAAATTAATAAAATTCAGTCGTTGGCAAGAGGAAAGATAGCGCAAAAAAATTTACGATTTAGTTATAAAGATTACTCTAAATCTATATAGTCAAGAAAAAAGCGATCGCAATTAGTAAAACCTCGATAAACCAGCGTTTTTTGTCTGATTACTATTCTTCAAATGAGTAATCAGACAAAAAATCATCTCTAAACCTAAAATATTAGAGATAAAACTAGTTATTTAAATTTCATCAAGTGGATCAAGTCGATATCAAAGAACATATTTGTATATAGTTATTAAGTAAAACTAAAAAAGCTAACAAAGAGTATTTTGTTTTATAAATTTATAACTCTCGATAAATATTTATTGAATTAATTCAGTCGTAAGAAAGATGGATAAAAGTGAATAAATATTTAAGCTAGATAGCAAGAAATAGAAGAAATGTTTGAGGTAACATATAATGGCTCTTTACAAATTAGAAGATTTTGATCAAAATTACCGAGAAACTTTTCAAGGTAACGACGTTAAGGGTCTTGGCGTCTACACAGAGGGTACTGATGAAAAAATTGGTACAGTAAATGATGTTTTAGTTGACGACGAAGGACACTTTCGTTATTTAGTCGTTGACTTAGGTTTTTGGATTTTCGGAAAGAAAGTGTTATTACCAATTGGACGGTTACGTATCGACTACAATATTGATCGCGTCTATGCGATTGGTATGACTAGAGAGCAAGCAGAAGCTTTACCTGAGTTCAATGAACGCCAAACGCTAGATTACGACTATGAAGAACGGGTGCGTGGTGTATATCGTCGTTCCGAAGATTATGCTAGACCTGTAGATACTTCAACACCATTAGAAGCTTCGGCACCCATAGGGGCAGCAACTGCACCTATCTACAACCGCGATACATACAATTACCAAAATGAGCCTTCTTTGTTTGGGTTAAATGAGCAAGATCATCAAACCTTGAGATTGTACGAAGAACGGCTAATTGCTAATAAAAGACGCCAAAAAACTGGTGAAGTAACTATTAGCAAACATATCGAAACTGAAACTGCGCGTGTTGCGATTCCTGTAGACAGAGAGCGAGTTGTAATTGAGCGTGTGACTCCAACAGATGCTGGTACCGCTGTTTCTCCTCAAGAAGTAAACTTCCGCGAAGGTGAAGTTGCTCGCATCGAAATTCACGAAGAAACCCCTGAGATTCGCAAAGAAGCTGTTGTGCGCGAAGAAGTTAGAGTTAAAAAAGTGGTAGATCATGACACAGTAGAAGCTCAAGAAACTGTGCGCCGTGAAGAGTTAGATGTCAATGCTCCTGGTTTACCAATTGACGAACGCTAATTAACCTAATTATTAGCTAATAGCAAATAAGTACAGGTAGAGATTTTTGAATTGCTTTGCCTGTACTTCTAATCGCTAATTGTGGTATATACATTGAATAAATCTAATTAGAAAGCAGTTAAAAAACTTTGCATAGCATATGAACAGCCAATCGATGGCAAGAAACATCGGCCAGACAAATTGGAATACTCAAATCGGCAATCTACTAGAAGACTTGAGAAAAAGAGTCAAAAATTTTGCAGTTATAGATAATCAAGGTCAGCTAGTAGGTAAGGTTCAAGATTTGATATTAGATGCTAATCGTCGGTTAAATCTTGTGATATCTAAACAGATAAATCAACACGATGTAGAAGATACTCAGCAGTTTGTTGATAAATATTTTTTGTTTCAGTTTCAAAGCCAGAAAATCAAAAAAATTGATAAGGAAACTAAATCTATCTTTATAGATCTAGATAGATCAGAAATGGACTATATACCTAAATATCCAAAAGCAGAAATATCAGGTGAAGAGAACTTTTTAGAAGCCCATACTAAACAAATAGCAACTAGCCCAATTATCAAAAATTCAGATAAAATAGAAATAACAGATGCTCAACAAGTAGTAGAAAAATCTACTGAACAAGTAGCCATGAGTCCAAACATCAGTACTTGGGATAAAGCAGAAATACTAGATGAGCAAAAATTGATGGAAAACTCTACTGAACAAATAGACATTCATCACACTACAACTAGTCTTGGTGAAACAGAAATATCAGAAACTCAAAACTATACCGATACTTCCGTTGAGCCAGTAGCTCCTAGTCAAACTACAAGTAGCTTAGTTGAACCAGTAAACTCAGAAGAAATCAGAGAAGAAAATACGATTCGTTTATTAGAAGAACGGCTAATTGTAGATAGCAAAAAACGTAAAGTCGGTGATGTCATTGTTCGCAAAGAAATCGAAACTCGGATGATCGAAGTTCCTGTCAAACGTGAGAAATTAATTATAGAACAAATTAGCCCGGAACATAAACAACTGGCAGAGATTAATTTAGGGCAAGAGGAAATTTCTAGTGTTGAGTTAACTGAAAGCGAAAAGCTAGAAGTTAAAAATTTTTACAACGGTTTAACAGTGAATGGTGAATTTAGTTCACCCAAGATTGCTAGTCTATTATTAAATGCGATCGCCTTAGAACGTAATCATGGATGTCAGCACGTCAAAGTAACGATTCTTGTAGAAAATGAATCGCAAAAACAAAAATATCAAGAGTGGTTTGATCGCTGTTCTCAAGGTCAATCATCCAAACCAGAAAATTAAGCTTCTAGCGACTAACCTAGTAGTAGGGTGGTAAATTATCACCCTACTTTTTTGCTATTAGTAATACAGAAACACTATATTTACCCTGTTCCCTATTTAATCAATAGACCTCTTGCAAAAGTCCTTCTTTGCGTTCTCTTCTCTGCGTCTCTGCGCGGCAGTCGCTACAACGGGGGGAACCCCCGCAACGCGCTGCCTTGCCTCTGCGTGAAAGAAAAAAAATATTTATGCAAGAGGTCTAATTTAAGGTGTGTAACTTTTACGCGTAACTACCGCCAAAAACAACACTAAAAATGTCAGTATTCCGGCTAAATATAATGGATAGCCATAGGTATTGGGATTTGATTGATAAATGAGTGTTCCTGCAATCACAGGGCCAATTCCATTAGAAATGCTTAAATAAGATGCGTTCAATCCCATGACAGTGCCTTGGTCTTGTGGCTTAGCGTTGAGAGAAATTAGCGTGTTGATCATTGGTTGCACCAAAGAATTAAATAATGAAAAAACTACACTAACTGCTACGAAATAAACAATTATTGGCACAATCGGCATTAAGACAAATGATGTGCTACGAATAAACAATGATAAAAACAATATATTAACTAAATTAAATTTCCGGCTGAGGATTGAGACTCCCCAAGTTTGCATAATTACACCTAAAATTCCGAATGCTAGAAACATTAGTGTTAAAGACTGACTATTTTGACCTAACACATTAATAAAGTAAGGCTGAAAAGCATAGGTAAATATTGTAAAGGTTGTACCAATAAAAAAGTTGATTATTAAGAGAATACCAACTTTTGGTATAACCAAACCCTTGATTAAATTTCCTAAACCCAAATCAAAAATATTGTGCGCCTTCTCAGATCTATTTTGCAGAGTTTCAGGCAAAAATAAGATTGTAATTAATAGTGCTACTAGTGCAACTGCACCAGAAACTATAAATGCCGCACCCAAGGAAATCTGTTGTGCAAACAAACTTGTTAATGGCCCTAAAACAAAACCTAATCCTAACGCAGCTCCATAAATTCCAAACCCCTGACCACGCTTTTCTGGAACGGTAATATCTGAAATAATCGCTTGAGCCACAGAAGCATTACCGCCGGTGATTCCATCTAAAAATCGAGCTAAAAACAGATTAATCGCTGTTGTTGCTGTTCCGGCTATTAAGTTAGCAATGACAGTACCAGCTAAACTAATGATTAACAGCGGCTTGCGTCCAAAACGATCTGACAATTTACCAATGACAGGAGTCGCGAAAAACTGAGCTATAGAGTAAATCGAAAATAATAAGCTAGTTTGGAAATCACTCAGACCAAATTTTTTGCCATAAAGGTAGATAATAGGAATTAAAACTGTAAAACTTAAGGAATTAATAAAGGCAATTAAAGCAATAATCCAGAAATTTCGATTCATAAGTTATGTACAATCATCAGGTTTGAATTATTTCCAACTCTAGTAATACTAACTACTCGTCGTTCCTTTGGCTACTCGCAATGAAATTTCGACTGAAGAGACCCTCCAAGAAGCAACGACAGCCTGTGATCCCACGAGCTTATATCAAGATCCAAAATGGACAGGTTGAGATTATGGGTATTGGTGCATGGTATTCTTATTGGCGCGATCCCTACCATTTACTACTAACAATTCCCTGGATTGGCTTTTTAAGCCTACTCGCTGTTTCATATGTAGCAATTAATTCCATATTTGCCCTAGCCTACTTAGCAGGCGGAGATTGTATCAATAACGCTCAACCCGGCTCTTTTTCAGATGCTTTCTTCTTCAGTGTGCAAACCCTAGCATCTATTGGCTACGGTGCGATGTATCCTAAAACGACTTATGCCAATGTTATTGTCACAATTGAAGCGATAGCGGGTCTGATGGGAATTGCTTTAATGACAGGATTAGCTTTTGCTCGATTTTCTCGACCTACGGCCCGCGTTATGTTTAGCCGCATAGCAGTAATTACACCCCATGAAGGAGTGCCTACTTTAATGTTTCGCACTGCTAATCAGCGCCGCAATCAAATCTTGGAAGCGCAGATGCGAGTGTATCTGATGCGTGACGAAATTACAGCTGAGGGGCAGTTTTTGCGTCGGTTTTACGACCTTAAACTTTTAAGAAACCAAACACCCAGCTTTACACTAACCTGGGTAGCAATGCATGTAATCAATGAGTTTAGTCCTCTTTATGGGATGTCACCAGAGTCGCTAATGCAGACAAATACCTTAATCGTGATTTCTCTGAGTGGCATTGATGAAACAGTAGCCCAGGTAGTTCATGCGTACCATAGTTATAGTGCTGGTGATCTCCTGTGGAATCATCGTTTTATCGATATTATCCACCACACCTCTGAAGGACATCGCTACATCGACTATAAATACTTTCACGATGCATTACCTTTGGCTTGAAATGGGGGCTGGGGACTGGGTATTGGGGACTGGGGACTGGGGATTGGGGACTGGGGACTGGGGATTGGGGACTGGGGATTGGGGACTGGGGATTGGGGACTGGGGACTGGGTATTGGGGACTGGGGACTGGGGAATTGTCATTTGTCATTTGTCATTTGTTATTAATTATTCTCCTCATCCCCGCGTCCCCGCGTCCCCGCGTCCCCTCACTCCCGCGTCCCCCGGTTGGTGAGCGGAGTCGAACCACATCCTCTATCACCTGTCACCTGCACCCTGTCCCCTATTTTCCGGTGATGGTTTAACGACAACCCGACCATTTTCAACCACAGTACAATTTTTGACTCCACTTTGACTGTAGTATACTGGCTCATCTTGGCATTGGTTTTGATGACAAATATTATTCTGCTCCTGTTGTTGGTTAAGAACAACAACACAACAACTACAGGAAGGAATTGACATACAACATAACTTTGAGTTCTACATTAATTATCGCTCTATATGTTTTGATTTGGGTAAATACGAGATGATGAGTGTAAGTACTTGCTTTATCATGCTTATAGAGCTTATGCAGTTAGATAGCGGGTTTCTCTGATGAAAAAATTTTTGCAACATCTAAGTTTTGGGCTGCTATCTACCATTTTGACCGCAACTCCCGGATTGGGAGCTGAGCGCATTAGCTTTTTTTACCCTCCTTTTGGGGAATTTTCTTTGTCGGTTGACTCGTTAGAAACTTTTGCCAAAGAAGGCAAAATCGACGAAGACTTTTCATTTTATGCCAGCCGCGCCAATCGCCAGCAACTTGCTCAATTACGGGATCTACTCCAGCAGCGTTTCCAGATCACTCCGACTTTGGTGTCTCAGGTGACGTACTCACCAATAGGTGAAAAGGTAGTGCAACGTCTAGGAGAGTTACTGCTCACTGAGTCTCGCAAAAATGGTTTCTATGCGATACGTGCTGCTTTAATTTTGGCAGCGGCTGATCGAGAAGGCTTAACGGTTGTCAATTTGCTGCGTAAGTTCCCTAGCGATACAATCAGGCTGAATTTTACAGAGGGATTGAGCATAGTCGATGATTTATCGCAGTTGCTTAAAAAAAGGGATGAGGTTGTTGCTTTCATTCAAAAAGAAGCAACCACCCAAGCTGCTAATTCCAATGTTGACTTTTCAAAACAGCCAGATTTGCGATCGCCTGGAAAATTTAGCTTTCAAAAAATTAGCATTAATTTAAATGATGTATCCCGCAATCGGCGTTTACCAGTTGATCTCTATTTACCAACAGCCGCACCACAAGACTCACAAAACGCACCTTCAACGCGCTTTCCTTTAGTTGTGATTTCTCATGGCATCGCCTCAGACCGCTATGCTTTTGACTATCTAGCTCAGCATATTGCATCCTACGGTTTCGCCGTCACTGTATTAGAACACCCTGGTAGTAACGCTGAACGCTTTCAATTGTACTTTGATGGTTTAGCAGGGCCACCAGATCCCAGCGAATTTCTTAACCGACCTTTGGATGTCAAATATGTACTCGACGAACTCCAGCGTTTAGAAAATGTAGATCCTAAAATCCGGGGTAAACTCAATTTTCAGCAAGTCGGTGCGATCGGTCATTCCTTTGGTGGTTATACTGTTTTGACTTTAGCTGGGGCAAAGATTAACTTTGCTCAACTTCGTCGAGATTGTAATCCCAATAAATCCTTAAATGTGTCGCTGTTTTTGCAATGTGAAGCAATTAAATTACCCCCAATAAATTATTCACTACAGGACGATCGCATTAAAGCAGTCATGGCCATCAATCCTATCGACAGTTCCATCTTGGGTGAAAGCGGGATCAAGCAAATTCAACTTCCTGTAATGCTGGTAGCTGGTAGCCAAGATATTTTTGCCCCCGCCGTACCTGAACAGATTCGCCCTTTTACCCAGCTTTCTCACCCCAACAAGTACTTAGCCTTAATCGAAAATGCTACTCACTTTTCTGCTCTTGCTGAACCTAGCCGTGGAAATGATGTCTTACCTGTACCTGCTGGTTTGCTAGGCCCTAACCGTGCTGCTGTTTATTCCTATCTCAACGCTTTAAGTGTGGCTTTTTTAGAAACTCATCTTCTCAACCGTCTCGAATACCGCTCTTATTTACAATCATCTTATGGTCAATATATTAGTCAAGCTCCTCTCAATCTTAGTTTGCTACAGTCATTGAATGCAGAGCAGTTGAATCAAATATTGAAATAGTAATTGAAGAAGATTTTTGCAAATACCTTGATCAAAGTTATTTCTGTATATAACTAGCTGAAAATATAATGTAAATAAAATTATGTTGATGAGCTAAGCTTGCATCTTTTGAGCAAAGATGCGATCGCCTGTCCCTGTGCGCTATCCTTACCCGCCCTCCGAAACGTTGAGGGTAGGGACTGGCGCGAATGGTTCAAAAATCAGCACATCTCGAAAAGGCTTCTTCCCTACTCCCTAACTACATAAGTCCGTTCAAAAATCAAAGCCGACTCCCATATATAAATTTGCTGAGATAATTCTATCTTGCAATGTTTTTCATAAAATATGTCTTTTGTATGTCGTAAGTATGACCTTGATATATCAATCCTTGAGCTACAGAGAATTCTTAAAGTAATTGTCAGGAAATAGCGATATTTATCAACCAGTATTCATAAAAACTTATGCTCAAAAATATTCCCTATATATATACTGGTCGTTAGCAAGTATTAAAAAAATATATTAAAAAAGATTGCAAAAGCTTGATTTAATTGTTAACGTGTGTATTGTAGAACAGTGCTGGTGAACGCTCAGATCTATAAGAAGGGCAATCTATGAGCTATATCCATTCAGCTAATTAATTTTCGAGACAAGGGCGACATATTTCTGCTTTCTCTAAGCAATGGTGAGGTATTGCAGACTAACACAGAAATATTTCGTTGTTACAAGCTTTGTTCAGTTCTAATTTCAATATTGTCTTGCTTGGTGTCGGCAAGTAAATAGAAGTGATTGTGACTGCTGGCAATAACCAGAGGTAAGACCTAGATTTTGGAGGTTGAAATCCATGAATATTCAAGGCAAAGTTGCTCTAGTTACTGGGGCTTCGCGTGGCATTGGACGAGCGATCGCGTTAGAGTTAGCGCAACAAGGTATGCAACGGTTAATTTTAGTAGCACGCGATCGCCAAAAGTTAGTTGAGGTAGCTAACCAAATCGAGGCGATGGGTGTAGAAACTGCGATCGTTGCAGTAGATTTAACTCGGCCTATCGAGGTGAATGTTGCTGTTGCTCAACTTTGGCGCAATTACGGCCCGATTCATCTACTGATTAACTGTGCAGGCGTGGCATATCAAAGCTCGTTTCTGCAATCAAAACTCCCCCAAGTTCAAGAAGAACTGTCTGTAAATTTGTTGGGAATGTACAATCTCACCAGTTTGGTAGCTCGACGCATGGCAAGCCAAAAGCAAGGGACAATTGTCAATGTATCGAGTTTGATGGGGAAAGTAGCTGCTCCTACGATGGCGACTTACTCAGCTACTAAGTTTGCCATTTTAGGGTTTACTCAAGCCTTGCGTCGAGAACTAGCTGAACACAATATCCAAGTGATAGCCTTACTACCTTCTTTGACAGACACAGACATGGTGAGTGACTTACAATTATTTCGCTGGGTGATCCCCATGACTCCCCAGCAAGTAGCTAAAACATTCGTCATTGGACTGCAAAAGAATGCACCAGAAATTTTAGTGGGATGGCAGAGTTATCTGGCTGTTTGGTGCCAACGCTTTGCTCCTTGGTTGCTAGATCAGATATTACAAATAGCAACTCCACAATCTAGCGCACGTCTGCACAAACTGATTTTGTTTGCGAAAACCCATCGTTTCAGTGATTTGTTCTCTAGAAACATGGTTTCTTGGCGTAAATCTTGAAGAGTTAGTGACGCGATCGCAATTATAGTTGCGATCGCGTCATAAATGAACTAAATGACCAGAGACTCACTCATGTTATTAATCTTGCATGGTTTGCTTTGGCTAATTCTACGATGCGATCACTCACTGCTTGCTGCCTAGAAAAGGGGATCGCATCATAAGCTTAGACAGATTTTCTACTAAAAAGCCCGTGACGAGGATTGAACTCGTGACCTCACCCTTACCAAGGGTGTGCTCTACCACTGAGCCACACGGGCAAAAATTAAGTTACGCAGCTATTATAACGCATAACTCTAGAAGTGGTGGGCCGGGCTAGATTCGAACTAGCGTAGGCAAAGCCAGCGGATTTACAGTCCGCCTCCATTAACCACTCGGACACCGACCCATTTGTCTCACGATTCACAATCGTAGCATCAGTTTTTAGCAATTGCAAGCTTTTACGAAAATAGGGAGTGGGGGAAAGAGTTAGTAGCGGGTGTTGCGGCTGCGCTTAAGTCAAAATTGCTCCACCCATCAACCGCTCATACTTATATTTCAACTCTTCTTTCATCAAATGCCAACGCTCTAGAGTTGCATCCATCTCTATTACCTTTTCTGCTGCTTGTCGTGCTAAAAGCAATACTTCCTCATCTTCTACTAAACTAGCCAATGTAAAATCTGGCACACCAGACTGTCGAGTTCCCAACACTTCCCCAGGGCCGCGAAAACGCATATCCATTTCCGAGATGAAAAAGCCGTCTTGGGACTGTTCCAATACCTTGAGCCTTTGTTGAGCATCAGGACTTCTCGAACTACTCATTAACAAACAGTAGGACTGGGCTGCACCACGACCGACACGTCCTCGTAATTGGTGTAGTTGCGATAAACCAAATCGTTCTGCATTTTCAATGAGCATAACCGTGGCATTTGGCACATCAACGCCTACTTCAACAACAGTGGTTGACACTAAAATTTGCGTTTGATTATCGCGAAATTTGGTAATTGCCTCATCTTTATCAGCGGAACTCATGCGACCATGCAACAGTCCTACTTGAAAATCAGGAAAGACGCTTTCTTGTAGCTTTTGATGCTCCTCGACTGCCGATCGCACATCCAATTTTTCTGACTCTTCTACCAGTGGTAAAACTACATAAACTTGTCTGCCTTGGGCAACTTCCCGGCGAATGAGATCGTAAGCATGGGTGCGTTGCTGACCTGATAGGACTGTAGTTTGAATCTTTTGGCGTCCTGGTGGTAACTCATCAATTTGGCTCACATCTAAATCCCCATGTATCGTCAGTGCCAGCGTTCGGGGAATAGGAGTGGCTGTCATCGTTAACACATGGGGTTGCTCGCCTTTTTGCTGCAAACGCGCTCGCTGTTGTACTCCAAAGCGGTGCTGTTCATCAATTACCACCAACCCCAAGCGCTGAAAGTTCACAGGGTCTTGAATTAAGGCATGAGTTCCCACCAACAAAGGTAATTCACCAGTTTCTAGCTGGGCGTGAATTTGTCGCCGTTTAACAGTTTTGGTAGAACCTGTAAGTAATTCTACAGGTAGATACAATAAGTTAAACCAGCTAACTAATTTCCGGTAATGCTGTTCTGCCAGCACTTCTGTAGGAGCCATCAGTGCTGCTTGGTAGCCAGATTGAATTGCCGCGAGGATCGCAATTACAGCAACAACAGTTTTCCCAGAACCCACATCACCTTGAACTAAACGATTCATTGGTGCAGGTTTTTGTAAGTCGCTGAGAATATCATTGAGTACCCTTTGCTGTGCGCCAGTGAGTTGAAAAGGTAGGATCTCATGAAATTTGGCAATTAACTCACCTTGGGGAGCGAGAATAGCGCTGGTTTGGATCGCCTTTGCTTGTTGCTGACGTTGTAGTAAACCAAGTTGGAGGTAGAAAAATTCATCAAATACTAGGCGACGACGCGCCGCTGACAAGATAGTACTGTCGCTGGGGAAATGGATATTTGCGATCGCATCTTTCAATTCCATCAAACCATACTTTTGCCGCAAACCATTTGGTAGTGGGTCTTTCAGCTGAGTTGCTGCTGGCAAAGCAGCAATTACCGCCTGTCGCACCATATTCGCTACCACTCCCTCGGTGAGGGCATAAATTGGTACCACTCGCCCAATATTTAACGACTCAATAGTATCTCCTGGATGCGCCAAAACTTCCAATTCTGGATTATCCAGAGTCAAGCCATATTTACTTTCCTTCACCAACCCACATGCCGCGACAATACTACCCACTGGGTAACGGCGTTTTAAACCTTCCTGCCAAGCACGACTAGTAAAGCGCGTACCAGCAGAGAACCGATTAACTTTAATTTGACCTGTGTTATCTTTCAGTAACAACTCTAAAATTGATAATTTCTTATTTTTTGGACTAGTGAAGCAATTGCAACGCTTGACCGTAGCCACAATTGTCACCGTATCACCCGCCTGCAACTCGCGGACATTGACCTGACGAGCATAGTCAATATGGTCACGTGGATAGTAGAAAAGTAAATCACGCACTGTGTATAAACCCAGAGATGCCAACTTCTCAGCTTTACGAATGCCTATTTCTGGTAAATCGCTGAGTTTCTGGTCAATCTTCGGGGCCAACCTCCGACTCACCTCAGCGATAATTGGAGTTTTGGGATTCTGGATTTTGGATTGATAAATTCCCCCCTGCTGGTCACTGAGCGGAGCCGAAGTGCTTCTTTCCTGCTCTTGTTCCTCTTGTTGTAGTTGATAAAGATACCTGCGAGTCTCTGCTACCAAGTGTTGTCTTTGTTCCAACCCCAAACTTGGATAGCTATTAAATTGAGCGGCTAATTCATGCCACCGGCGACGCTCACGTCCAGACAAACCCATGGGAAACTTGCCAAAAGTTAGGCTCAGAAATTCACTAAAGCGATATTGTTTGCCCAGCAAGTCAGTAAAACCATGTTCGGCTTCTACTGCCAAAGCTTTCTGCAAGCGTATCCAATCTGGTTTGTCATTAGTCATTGGCTATTAGTCATTAGTCATTAGTCATTGGTCATTGGTCATTGGTCATTTGACTTTGGACAAAGGACAAATGATTAATCTTCAAACCAACTAGCACGCCATGCGGCTTCAGCTTCAGCAACTGAATGCTCTCGCTGCTTTTGTTGATACTCCCGTCCTAACTTGTTTAACTGAACTAAGATATTGCGGATTTGCTTGCGCTCAGATGAGAGTGCTGCATCAGCAAATTCAATTTCTCCTAGCCGCAGGTTAATAGCCATTATCTGCGTAAGACCAGAGTCTTCTGGCTGCTGTTCATTTTCCAGTTCAATTACTAGGTTTAATAAGTTGGGTGGCCCTGGCATGACTTCAGCAGATGCTTCCGATGCATCTGCTACTGCTGCTAAGATTGGCTCCGGTAATTTTTTGGGTAACATACCAGCTTTTTGTAATAAAAGATTAGCATTATGCGAGAGATTTTTCAGTATCTCCTGCGTAGCTTCTTCTAAATTTTGCTGCCATTTAGCCAGTTCTATAGGGTCAGAAAAATCAAGGCTAACAGTAGATAGAGAAGATATTACTCCCTCATCCCCCTCATCCCCCTCATCTCCCTCATCTCCCTCATCCCCCTCACTCCCAACACAACTGAGTAATTTCTCAGCAGCCTGTTGACCCAACTTCCGGATGGCTTGTTGCAATTGTTGCCGCTGATTTAACGATAAACTCAGAAATTCTTCCGGATATCCTTGGGTACAAAGATGGTAGCTTGCCAGAATTAGCTGTCTACGTACAGCTTGCCCTAAAGTGCTGAGATAGCTGGCATAGGCGCTTTCTAGTTCTGCGGCGATCGCACAAATCGCTTCTCGCAACACTGCAATATCCCGCTCAATTCGCTCTATCGCTCTTGCCATATCTTTTCGCTCTTGCCCATCTGTACTTGATCATGGTACAAATGTACGAATTTTTTGAGAAATAATCATCCAGAGGTTCTAATATTTTAGGCAAATAATCATTACCTCTAGTTCAATCAGTACCAAAAAATACAGGCCAGTTAAAATAAACCGACCTGTTGTAGAAACAGTCATTTGTCCTTTGTGATTTGACCAATGACTAAATCACTTACCACCCATTTGTGCAGCAACTTCCTCAGCAAAGTTGCTTTCTTGCTTTTCAATGCCTTCGCCCAACACAAAGCGGACAAACTGAACGACTTCGATTTCTTCGCCTACTTGAGCCTTCACTTGCTTCACCAAGTCTTCCACGGAAATACTCTGATCGCGAATGTAAGGCTGATCTAGCAAAGTCAATTCTTTCAAGCGTTTTTCAATCCGTCCCTGAACAATTTTTTCTTTAATGTTCTGGGGTTTGTTCGCCAAATCATCGCGCCCCATTTCCACATCCTTTTCTTTTTGGGCGACTTCAGCAGGGATTTGGTCTACACTGACATATTCAACGTTTGGGCAGGCTGCAACTTGCATAGCAGCATTCCGCGCCAAGGCTTGGAATTCTTCTTTACCAGCAGCAGTTTCAGTCTGAGATTTCAACTCAACTAGCACACCCACTCTACCACCAGTGTGGATGTAGCTGTCTACTATACCTTGAGAACTTTCTAGGATCGCAAACTTGGTGAAGCGACGTACCTGGATGTTTTCACCCAACTGAGCTATTGTTTGCTTGATGAATTCTTCCACAGTCACGTTTTCATCTTCGATATAGGGTTGAGCCAACAAAGACTCAACGCTATCAGCAGTTGTGGCTTGCTTGGCTAGATTCTTAACCAAAGCTTTAAAGCCTTCATTACGGGCAACAAAATCGGTTTGGCAGTTAACTTCTATCAATACACCTACCTTGCCACCGGGTTGAATGTAGGTATCTACTAAACCTTCTGCCGCAATGCGATCGCTTTTTTTACCTGCCGAAGCGATACCCTTTTTTCGTAGCCAGTCTATGGCTTCGTCTATGTCGCCATCAGTTTCTTTTAGCGCCTTTTTGCAGTCCATCATGCCAGCACCAGTTTTTTGGCGTAGCTCTTGGACGAGTTTTGCAGATATTTCCGCCATGTTGCCTTAATTCCTAACTTGACCTTGAGTTGTAATCGCTCACAAATATATTAGTTAATCAGTGCTGTTAACGGTAGCGGAGCGTTGAGCCACGTTTTAAGTGTTGAGTGCTGAGTTTTGATTTTAAGAAAGTTCTTTAGTCAAAGCTCGCTACTTCTAACCACAAATCAGACTCAGAATTGCCCAAGTGTGAGTATTTCTATCTTAATCAGTGGTGAGTCACGAGTAAAAGTTTCACTCACAACTCACAACTTTTCATTATTCTTCTTCGTCTTCGTCGTCGGGAATCAACGAGTCGGTGTACTCGCTTTCATCGTAATCGTATTCTTCCTCTGCACCTTCGTAATCTTCGTAATCGTCTTCTGCATCTAGTTGACCATGACGACCTTCGTAGATTGCATCTGCCAATTTTCCGACTATCAGCTTAATTGATCTAATAGCGTCATCATTTGCTGGGATAGGAATATCCACTACATCTGGGTCACAGTTTGTATCCAACATAGAAACAATTGGAATTCCCAGCTTTTGGCATTCTTGAACCGCGTTATATTCTCGGCGTTGGTCTACAATCACCACAATATCGGGAACTTTCCGCATTGTTTTAATGCCGCCCAGATATTTTTGCAGCTTAGCCATTTCTCGACGCAGCATCGAGGCTTCTTTTTTTGGTAATAAATCCAGTGCGCCGCTTTCTTCACGACGTTCCAAATCTTTGAGGCGGTCTACTCTGGTTTTGATAGTTGCCCAGTTGGTCAACATGCCACCCAACCAGCGCTGATTAATATAATGTGAACCGCAGCGGCTAGCTTCTTGGGCGATGATTCCTGCTGCTTGTCGCTTTGTACCAACGAACAGAAACTTCTTGCCCTGTTCAGCGTGCGATCGCATGTAATTATACGCATCTTCCATCAACTGGGCTGTTTGCACCAAGTCAATGATGTGTACTCCATTACGGGAAGTATAAATGTATGGAGACATTTTCGGATTCCAACGTCGGGTCTGATGCCCAAAGTGAACTCCCGACTCCATCATTTGAGCCAATGAAACAACTGGCATATTTTTGAACTCCTATTCGGGTTAAACCTCCATTCAGACGTATTTCCTAACCAGGAAACACCCGAATTTCTGAATGTGCGAGATTAGTTAACCATACTAGGGTAACACATTTGGGAATGGCTGGGGATTGGGGACTGGGGATTGGGGACTGGGGATTGGGGATTGGGGATTGGGGATTGGGGATTGGGGATTGGGGATTGGGGATTGGGGATTGGGGATTGGGGATTGGGGATTGGGGATTGGGGATTGGGAATGAGTGTTTGTTATTTCTCCACTGCCCCCTGCCTTCCCGGTCAGTGAGCCAGTTATTTCTCCTCTGCTCCCTGCCCCCTGCTCCTCTGCCCCCTTACCTACCGAGTGGTGAGCGAAGTCTAACCACATCCCACTCCCTACTCCTTTCAAGGGTAGGTTTTTCATATTCAGTCTGAAAAAGCCTATTTTTCCGTTCCGAAATCTTTCTCCGCGTCCCCGCGTCTCCCCGTCCCCGCGTCCCCGCGTCAACCAAAACGCGAAATCTAAAAAACCCACCCATAAGAGACTCCCTACTCCCCACTCCCCACTCCCTCCCCATAAGCCTCATAGACACCCTTGACGTTATACCAGTTGAGAAAAATTCTGGCAATTTCTAAAGCCAATTGAGGTTTACCCAGATTAATTAGCCATTGCAAAAAAGGAGCCATTGTTCGCTCATTTAAGATGCCATTAAGCGAGAGGATGCCCCAAAGCAAGCGGTGTAACCAAGTCATTTGAATCATCATTCGCACTTCCCATGTAGGGTGCTTTTGATAAAACAAAACTCCCATGCGCCCACGTTGAATCTCTTTGTCAATTAGACGGGGGATTTGTTCTAAATTAAATGGTGGATGCCAGTGATAGCCAACAGCAGCGGGACATTTGATTAGTTTTAAACCTAGTTGTTTCAACCTCACACCTAGTTCTAAATCTTCCCAGCCATAAAGTTGAAAACTACTGTCAAAAAGCCCAGCTTTTTGTAGCCAATATTTGGGAATAGCGACATTTCCTGTAGCAAAAAATGCTGCGGAAAAATCTGTGATTTTATAGGGTTCGGCGGTAGGGTTGTCGAAGTTACAAGTATTAATTACAGCACCATAAGTGAAAAAGCGATCGCTTGCCAATTTTGCTTTTCCCTGCACTAGTGCATCGGCATGAGCTTGCAAGAAATTTTTCAGCACCACCAAATCGCTATCAATAAAGATAATTACATCTCCCTGCGCCTGTTCTACCCCCAAATTTCGAGCCATTGCCGGCCCAGCATGGTCTTGCTGAAACCATCGCACATGGGAAAACTCGTCTTTATGTGCTTCTAACCACTCCAATGTGCCATCGGTAGAACCATCATCCACTAAAACAATTTCATAGCCATCTACAGACGTTGCTTGTAGCGTCTCTACATGACTCAATTCCTGCATCTCTAAGGCCCGCAGGCACTTTTCTAAAATTGGTTGGCGATTGTAAGTCGGGATCACAACACTAAAAAACACAGTCTCACCCACGCAGTACTATCCATCTCCAGGATAGGACAACGGAGGTGCTAACACAGTTCCTAACTGCAACTAGAGGGATAGGGGTTTAGAGGATAATGCCAAAGTTCCCTACACCCCTATTTTTTGACCTCACTCTGCTGATCAAAAAAGCAACCTTAGTAAATACAATTTGCCTAGTATGTTGCTGAGATCGCATAGAACTTCTATTTGATTTCTCAAAAAATTCAGTCCCAATAGAAAAGGCTGTTCCCTACTCCCCACTCCCTACTCCTTACCTACACAAGTAATCTCAAAAATCAAAGCGGATTAATAATAGCTTTATTTTCCTGAACATCACTTTTATAAAAAAATAATTTTTAATAAATTTCGGTTAATCGACATATAACCTAATTTTAATTTTTATTCTTTAAATTCTTAGATGTACTTGGTATTTTCATGCAAAAAAAAGCACATATTAGCTTGAGCCACATATTTTTTATAAGGTTATTTGCCGTGTGAAATATGTGGAATTTCAGTTAATAGCATATGGCTTTTTCTGTCAATAAGTAGAGTTGCTCTTCTATAAAATTTTGGCTGTCACAACACAACAACAGAGGAAGTTAAATGTCTAATTTGAGCCGGAGACAAATTTTAGTATTTTTTGCTGGTAGTGCTGGCGCTGCTGTGTTGGGAGACGCGGTTTTAGATGGAGTTGTTTTTGCCAAAACAAAAAAAACTCCACTGAGTTTTACACCAGTGCGCCTACCTCATCCCTTGAAAATCTATCGATATCAGAAAAGTTACCTACCTACAGGAATTGGTAAGGGAAAAGTACGTAATGCGTCAAAAGATGTTAAGCTAGCTACCTACACAGTAATTGATGATGTTGTAGTACCACCGGAATACGAACGTTACGTAATTGTGAGTTGGGGCGATCGCGTATTCCCTAACAAAGACGATTATTTTGGTTACAACTGCGATTACACAGGTTTTGTTCCCATTGGTAGAACTAATGATACTGGTTATTTATGGGTAAATCACGAATACGTGAGTTTTCCTTTTTCTGTTCTAGCAGCAGAAGATCCTGCTAGTGTCGAAGGGTTAGCCACCAGCTTTGAATCAGTTATTGGTTGGGCATTACCCTCAACAAAAACGATTGAAGTTCAAGGGGAATTTTTATATAACCAAGGTGGATCGATTGTCCGTATTTCTCGCCGTAATGACAAAAAGCGTTTTGCTGTCGTTAGTGGCGATTCCAGAAACCGCCGCCTTCACGGTCTTTCTGGGTTAGGAATTAATAGTCAACGCAAAGACGACTATAAAGGTATCACTGCTTGGGGAAGTCGCAGTTATCAACAAGGAGATCAGAACTATTTGATTGGTACTGGCCCATCTGCAACTCAAGTGTTTAACATTAGTTCTGATGGATTAGGTAACAAAATCATTGGTACTGCTTACAACTGTTCAGGCGGTACAACTCCTTGGGGAACAATCTTATCTGGTGAAGAAAACTTCCAAGGTAGTGTCAGCGAAGCAGTCAAACCTGATGGTACTCAGGTAGAGTATCCTGATGGCAGTCTTGGCAAAACTTTTGGTTTAGTCGGTGAAAAATACGGCTGGATTGTCGAAATTGACCCTATTAATCCTAATTTCCGTCCACGCAAACATACTTGGTTAGGTCGTTTCCGCCACGAAAACGTTACCCTGCGCGCCGAAGCTGGCAAACCATTAATAGCTTACATGGGTGATGACAGACGTGGGGGACACACCTGGAAATTTATCAGTACAGGTACTATTTCCTCGCCTACAAGCAAAGAGAATATTAGCTTATGGGAAAGTGGTACTTTGTATGTTGCCCGTTACAATCCAGATGGCACGGGTCGATGGATACCGTTACTTTTAAATACTCCCACTGATCCTATTTCCCCATCGGTGATTTCTTCTGTAGAATTTGCTGCTTTGGGTTCAGCGCAAAGAGATGGTCTTTTGCCACTGCCAAGACGTAACGGTGTTGCAGGTGAAACTAAAGATGGTGGGTCTTTTAAATGCACTCGCACCAATGAAGCCACAGCACTGCCTGATTATAGAAACAAGAAGCTATCTAACTTCTATCCTTCCCAAGGTGCTGTCCTTGCTGATGCTTTTTTAGCAGCAAACTTGGCAGGCGGAACTCCCACTGCACGTCCAGAAGATTTGGAAGTACATCCAACCACCAAAGAAGTATTCATTGCTTATACTGATGGTGCGCCAGGTAGCGACGGATATCCAGATTCGCGTATTTTCCAAGTTGCCAAGCTGAGTACAGATGTCGATGCAACCCAGCAATCAGGCGGACTGTACAAGATTATTGAAGATAGTGCTGATGGTACAGGTTCAACCTTCCGTTGGCAAAGATTTGCTCAAGGTGGGGAAGCAGGATCAGATGATGGTGCTGGTTTTGCGAATGTAGATAACCTGGTGTTCGACAACAAAGCAAATGTCTGGGGTGTGACTGATATGTCTACTAGCACCCACAACGGTTTTAGTTTGGGTGCAACGCCTACTCAAAACACCATTGATCACACAAAATCTGGTAATGTATCTGATTTCACTGGCGTTTTTGGTAATAACTGGCTGTTCTATATCCCGACTAGTGGTGATGATGCGGGTAAGTTAGTACCTTTTGCTCAAGGGCCAGTGCGTTGCGAGATGACTGGGCCAACTTTTGTAGGAGATACATTAATTATCTCAGTACAGCATCCTGGTGAAGATTCTCCCATCAACGATGGTACAGTTTTGAATCGCGACATTGAAATACTCAACTTGGATGGTACGTTATTCAATCAAACTCGCAACGTGCCTCGCGGCAGTAGCTGGCCAAGTAACATTCCCATCGCTGATGGTGGTAAGGGTAATCCGACAGGTGTCCCCCGTCCATCTGTCATTGGTATTCAACCTAAAAAGTCCACTGGCAGTTTTACCTAAGTTTATTGCCTAGAGACGTTGGTACTTAGTAGAGGCGTTGCAATGCGACGTCTCTACACGTATAATATGCCTTAATACAAAAACCCCACTGATAAGGTGGGGAGTGATTCAATCAGGATTTCTCTTGTCAGTACAAATGTACTGTATTTTGTCTCACAAAGCAAGCAATCTCTAGCAAAAGTCAGGAAAATTACTTCTAATCTGCCACTTTGGTTGCTTTTTTCTTACGCTTCAACCACAATCCCATAGCAGCAGCGATCGCAGTACCACTAACAGTCATTGGTTCTGGTACCTTAGCATAGCTGACTGTACCTACTTTGGTTGTGTTTAATAAATCAGCACTCAAGATGCTATAAAAATTGCTGCCTCCAATATCTGAAGGTTCTGGCGCACCGCCGATAAAAAACTGATCTTCAACCAAGTAACTTAGCCCCAAAAGTTTGCCATCTTTAAAGCCAACTATCGGAGATAAGCCATCAACATAATTAAAATCGCTTACTTCTGTGTATTTAATACCCAAGTAATCAAATAAAACTGTTAATCCATTGCCAACTCCTACTGTCTCTTCGCCTACACCAGTTAGGATTGAGTCATCATAGCGAAAAGAACCGAAATATTTACCAGGATTGTCGCCTGATGTTGCATCAACAGTGAAGTTGTAATCAATCAAAGCAGCTTGTGTAGGATTAATACCAACAGCAGTAACAGAAATGGCAACAGCAGCAGAAATGCCAAAGTTTTTCGCTAATTTCATTAGAAAATACTCCAAACCTGAAAAATCACTAATTCTGTAATTTCACTTAGATAAACTTTTCACCGTTGTATGAAGGTTAAGAAATCTCAAAAATAAGGTTATTTTCACTTAATCTTTACGTTTGTCAGCAATATATAAATTCTGTATGAACAACTATAGGAATCTGACTTGATTGATGAAATTATTTGCGTAGGCTGAGCGAAGTCGAAGCCTACGGGTAATGCTCAGGCTACGGGGAGTAGGGAGTGTTTCAGAAATCAAATAGGAGTTCTAATAGACTCCTGAATTCTTATAGAGATTAGAAATTTGAAAGTATCAGTATACTGGCATGTTCAAAGCAGCATCAAAAAATTTAAGATTAAAGCGATCGCTTTGTGACTAAAACCAGAATATATTCATCCCCAACTTAACTGAGAAAGCTGAAGCAATTTTCCAACAATCGCGGATACTGGGATTCTACAACTAAATATAAAAAAGTTTCTTACCCTACTCCCCACTCCCCTTTTCAGAAAAAATACATGTGTTAGTTAGATATAATAATGACTCATTCTTTGTTTTCCTAACTGGAGAAACTAATGGGTCGCGCCAAAAAGGTTGTCCTGGCATATTCTGGAGGAGTGGATACCTCAGTTTGCATACCTTACCTCAAGCATGAGTGGGGTGTAGAAGAAGTAATTACCTTAGCAGCAGATTTAGGTCAAGGAGATGAACTAGAGCTAGTTCGAGAAAAAGCTCTAAAATCAGGTGCAAGTGAGTCCCTAGTGGCGGACGTCAAAGACAGTTTTGTTCAAGATTACGCCTTTAGAGCGATTCAAGCCAACACCCTATACGAAAATCGCTATCCTCTGGGAACTGCCCTTGCTCGTCCATTAATTGCCAAAATATTAGTAGAAACAGCCCAAAAATATGGTGCTGATGCGATCGCTCATGGTTGTACTGGCAAAGGAAATGATCAGGTTCGCTTTGATGTCTCCTGTGCAGCCTTGAATCCCCATTTGATGATACTCGCACCAGCCAGGGAATGGGGGATGAGCCGTGAAAAAACTATCGC
Source organism: Desmonostoc vinosum HA7617-LM4 (assembly GCA_019359515.1). GTDB lineage: Bacteria > Cyanobacteriota > Cyanobacteriia > Cyanobacteriales > Nostocaceae > Desmonostoc > Desmonostoc vinosum. Next base: position 364,536 of record JAHHHC010000002.1, read on the forward strand.
CTATGGTGAACAGTTTGGTATTCCTGCGCCGGTGAAAAAATCTTCTCCCTACAGCATTGACAAAAATTTACTTGGTCGTAGCATCGAAGCTGGTGTATTGGAAGATCCAGCAGCAGAACCACCAGAAGAAATTTATGAAATGACCAAAGCGATCGCTAACACTCCAGATGAGCCAGAATACATCGAAATTGGCTTTCACCAAGGTATTCCTACAACTCTTAACGGTATTGATAAAAAACCAGTTGAGCTAATTGAGCAACTTAATCAATTGGCAGGAAATCACGGCATCGGGCGGATTGACATGATAGAGAACCGTCTAGTAGGCATCAAATCGCGGGAAATCTACGAATCACCAGCCATGTTGGTGTTAATCCAAGCCCACAGAGATTTAGAAAGCTTAACCCTGACAGCAGATGTCACCCATTACAAGCGTGGCATTGAAGAAACTTACAGCCAAATAGTTTATAACGGTTTATGGTACAGTCCACTCAAAGTTGCACTTGATGCCTTTATTCAAAAAACACAAGAACGTGTATCTGGAATTGTGCGACTAAAATTTTTCAAAGGCAACGCCAATGTGGTCGGGCGTTGGAGCAATAATTCCCTTTACAGCACCGATTTAGCAACCTACGGTGCTGAAGACCAATTTGACCACAAAGCCGCCGAAGGCTTCATCTACGTTTGGGGGCTACCAACTCGCATTTGGTCGCAACAAACTAGGGGTTAGGGATTGGGGACTGGGGACTGGGGACTGGGGACTGGGGACTGGGGACTGGGGATTGGGGATTGGGGACTGGGGACTGGGGACTGGGGGGGATTGATTATTTTTTCCCCTACTCCCCCATCCTTTCAAAGGTAGGTTTTTAATATTCAGCCTGAAAAACCCATTTTTTTGTTCTAGAATCTTTCTTTGCGTCTCCCCATCCCCGCGTCCCCGCGTCGATCAAAACGCGAAATCTCAAAATCCTACCCACAAAAGATTCCCCCATCCCCCTCTTCTCACTCTTCCGTAGCACTCTTAACTTGGCGAGACTCTAACCACAGGGGTATAGCAATCAAAGCTGCTAAAATTAGCAACGCCACAATTGCAAATTGACTCATCCAAGCTACCAATTGCTCTAAGGGGACAACTTTGCCTGCAAAGAAAGCTAAAGTCACCATCTGACTACCCCAGGCGATCGCCCCTAACAAGTTGTATAAAAAGAATTTACCGAAAGGCATTTCAGCTATACCAGCCAATGGTGCGGCAAAAACTCGCAACAGAGCAAAGAAACGACCGAAAAATACAGCCTTTGCATCATTTTGACTAAATTGTTCTTTAATACTCACTAGCCGCACTTCCGAAACTCTAAATATCTTGCCAACTCGTACTAAGAAAGGCCAACCACCAGTTCTACCAATCCAATAACCGCAAGTAGCACCAATCACAGCACCCATAACAGCGTTGCTCAGAACCAGCCAGAAATTTAGCTCATTATTGCCAGCCAAAAACCCACCTACTAAGGTAACGGTTTCACCAGGAAGGGGAATGCCTAAATTTTCTAGCAAAATTCCGAAAAAAATTGCCCAGTAGCCGTATGTATGAGCAACTTCCTGAATGTTTTCTAGTGAAATCAGCTCTAAAGACATTCCGCACCACCGTCTTTACAAATTTTTACTTTTACTACATTCTTGCTCATTATTGAGTGAGGTGTCAATTAAGCCACCGGAGGGAATTCATGATTTTATCTAGTTTAGAGTCTATGGTAACTATATGGTATTTAAATGTAGGCTATTGAATTTTGAGAATTCTGTACCACAGATACATAGTTATAGAGAAAAAGCAATACAATTTTTATAAAAAATTTATAAATATCTAGAGGAATTATAAAAATACTGTAAAAGATACGGTTGCTACTGAAATTCATAGGCGCTTATGCCTATATTGAGAGAGTTATCACAAATTATACGACATGAATACTGAAATAAAACACCTCAATTGCATTGCTGTAAGTCCCCAAATATCTGGGTAAAGCAGTTCTTTGCTGTTGTCAGGAAAAGCAGTATCGATGTCACTTTTCAGTTTTTGTAAATCTTTCAACTACCCAGTTAAATTCATGACTCTCACACAAGAATTTCAAGAGCTTCAAGTAATTTTGTTCAAACCTCAAGGAAGTATAGACTTACAAGGCGGTATGGTCTTAGGCGAACAGATGGCTGAAGTAGTACCCCAGACTCATCAACTCTGGGTAATTGACCTAGCAGCAGTAGATTTCATGGATAGTTCTGGGTTAGTTCCCTTAGTTAAAGGGCTAAAAGCTGCACGCCAGAGTGGTTGTCGCTTGGTTCTTTGCAATGTACAAGCTCGTGTAAAGTTAATTTTGGAACTTACTCAACTTGATTCAGTGTTTGAAATTTTCGATAGTTACGAAGAAATCCTGACGCTTGTCAAAGATAACAGATTGGCGCTAGTGGGTTGATTGTTTGTAAATCAAAACTTTTGTTCAATTACAAAACTGTGGGGCTATCAGACTTTGGCAGCCTCAGTTTTTTTGACTTGTTAATACTAGTAATCTAACGTAATGAACGAAATATGACTCGCCCTGGATATTCTTGTTGATTAATTCGCGCATAAACTCGCAAACATGTCAGCACTTCTCCAGGAACACCGCCACAATCTAGTTGCAAGTCGTCTTTAGATAGGGCGCAAATATCAGCATACAGTCCAGATAGTTGACGAATTCGCACTTCGTTACCTGCGTTATTCGCCCTGTCGGCAATTTTTTTGAGGATACGTCTTGATTCTTGCTGCAATTTTCCCCACCAAGAATAACGTTCTACTGGTGGGATGAAAACTAGGGAATGTATGGCTTCGTCTATGTCAATCCAAGCGTGTAAAGTTAATAATGGATCGGGATTTTGTTCGGCTTTTTGGGTGCGTTGGATGCGATCGCTTAATGCCTCGATGTATTGAGTCCGCTGTTCTGGTTTAGAATGTAAGGAAATGATATCAAAGTTAAATACGCTTTTGAGCGCGTGATGTAAGTCGGGTTCGATATCAATAAAGGTGATATATAAAGGTAAAAAGCTAGTAATTAAATCTAAATCTTCTGATAAATTAATATTTAAAAGTGCTGGTTGAGATAAGCATAAACCTTGGGCTTGTACTGTACCGCTAAGTCCAGGGTAAATAATTTCATCTCTGTTAAAAGGCAGTTGATCAAGATTGATGTTATCTTCTATTGCACCAGCTTGTTGGGCTAAATCTAAGGCGCGTTGTCGCCATGATGTAGCTAAGTCTTCTGGAACTCTCAGCAGTTTTCTCTGGATTTCGTTCCATAAGTCGGCGTCGGTTTGGCTTTGCAGTTGGGAATTTTCTAGGTAAAGTGTCAGTTCTGGATCGGAGTTGAAGGCTTGCTGAAGGTGGGTGAGTTTTAAGTCATTGGTGGGATCTTCTTGTGGTTGGGCTGGTTGTAGTAGGTGATGGAGTTCTTGCAGGAGTTCGTCGCATGTTTGGGCTGCTGGATCTTGTGGGTTTTCTAGGCGGGCTTGGTTTAGGGTGGCTTGTAGTCCGTGTAGGGTAAATCTTAGCAGTTGGGCTAGTTGTGAGTTTTGTGTTTGTAATAGTTGATGTAAATGCTGCATGGATGTTGGGTTTTTATCTCACGCAGAGGCGCAGAGACGCAGAGGTTTTTAAAGCTTTTGCGTGAGGTAAGTTTGTGAGTGGTGGGAGGTTTTAATGGATGCCGCAAAAGGGATCGCGTTCTTTATCGACTTCGTTGGGTTGTAGTTCTAGTTGGGTTTGGAAGACGCATCCTGGTTGTTTGAGGCTTTCGGGATTTTTTGATGTCCAGTAGGGGACTTCACCGGCGTGCATCCGAAGGATGCCTTTGTCGTCTAGGGAGACGCGGTATTGGCAGGGGTAGTCTGTGGTGATGTCTGGTTTGCTAAGTGCGCCTATTCGTATCCATTTTTTGGTGTTGGTTGCGGTGTCTGTTTGGTAAACGTAGAAGGTGTGCTGCCCGGTTTGGGGGAAGGGGGGGAGGGGGTTACTGATTAAGCCGGTTGCTGGTTGGGTTTGTCCATCTTGGAGGTAGTGGAAGTCTTGCAGGAGTTTGCGATCGCTTCCTACTTCAAATACTAGGTGATAAGCACCCGGTTGGTGAACTGTGGCTGATTCGATGACGTTGATGGCTATGTCACCATCGTTGAGATCTTTTTGGGGACGCTCAACTGCGATGTTCCAGGTTAAGTTACCATCTGTAAATATTGTTGGTGTTTCTAAGGTGTCTAAGGCTGTGGATATTGCTGATCGCACGTCGATACCAGGGACATCTATTAAATAGTGGGGGTTGCCTTGACAAAGTAGGACGCTAAACTGTAATGTCTGGTCAATCTCGAACTGGATTTTGATGTTTTTGAGAAATTCTGGTTCGTCTATCCCCAGTTTTTCCATGAGGCTTTTGCCGTCGAAGCTACCCCAAAGTCTTAAGTCTCCGTCTTCGTAGTCTTGGCGGTAGACGATGTTGGTTAATTGGATGCCTTGCCAGGTGGTGCGAACTTTGGCTACACTCTCTTGTGGTACGAGTTGGTAAAGTTCTTGTCCGGCTTTGAATATTGGCAGGAGTTCGTTACTTTGGGTTTTACGTTTAAAGTTGCAGGGTAGGTAATAAAATAGGTTTTTAACGTCGATTTCTAGTTGGTTGGCTCCTTTACGCAGCAGTCCTTTGGATTCTTCGGGATCGAATCTCAGTCGGCGTAGTTTCTCGGCGTAGCAAGCACCGGCGGAGGTGGCAAGTTTGGTAAATTCCAAAACAAAGGTGATGCGTTCGGGATTCCAAACAAAATACGGAGATTTGCTAAATTCTTGGTAGATGTGGCGCTGTACTATGTCGAGGTTGCAGGTTTTACCGGATAGGATTAACCAGTCAACTTTTTGTGTGCCGGAATTGTGGTTATGTTCGTCGGAACGCAAGCGACTATGCATCAATCCTTTGGCAATACCAATGGCCTCTTTGATTGCAGAGGTGGCGGCTCGTTCAAATTGCTGGCTATCTAAGATAACGTGGATGTTATGAGGATTGATGATTTGCAATTTGACGCCTGTTTGACTCAGTAGTTCAGAAATTTGCTGTTCAGTCAGCGTGAAGGTTAAGGGGGAAGCAGCTGGTGGTTGCTGCTGTCCAAGTTTGAGTTTGGCTGCTTCTGCATGATCCCAAAGGCTATAGAATGTTTGCAAACGCTGGGGTGCTTGTTGCCAACGGGTGGGTAGGACTTTTTCGGCGGTATCTAAGGCATCTTTATAGGCAACGTCGCCTTCTGGATTCTGCTTATCTAAACATTTTAAAAGACTGCCGCTTTTGAATTTACTTTGTTCTAGGAAGCGTTCGTTTAATTCGGAGTTAATTAAGTCTTCTAGTTTTTCGCTGGTGATATCTCCGGCGGTGATTGCTGTTAAGAGAAAATCAGCGATCGCTACTTTTAATAATCTGAAAATTCGCAGTGTGATTAATTCACCACCTAATTGTAAATGACCAGATGAACCTAATAGTTTAGGGGTGAGTTTATAATAGCGCCCTCCTAAACCTCTATCTTCATAGTCGGCAAAGAAGGGTGTTTTGTCTTCTAGGGTGAGTTCGATTAAGGCTAAGTCGGTGGTGCCACCGCCAATGTCTAATACTAAAACGTTTTGTGACCATTTGTTGCCGTCGCGGCGACAACGGGTTTTGAATGACTCGATACCGATGTTGAGATTACCGCCAAATTCTCGCCACAAAAAGAATATCGCTACGGAAACGGCTTCATCGTAAGCTGTTTGCACATCATCGATACCTAACTGTTCAACTAGTTCCTTGACTTCCTTACGGACTACTGGCGGTGCAACTGTGGGATAGGTGACGACTGCTGTTAAGAAATCCCCTTCCGAAAATCTGCGTTGTGCCCGTTGGCGATAGTCTTCAGTTAACTCGATTAAATGTGCCCAAGCTGCTTGGATTAATTCGTTAGCGGTGATTGTTTCTTCTTTACCATCTACAATAATCGGAAAATCTCGCTCTTGTCCAAAATAACGTTTGGGTGAGTGGTGAAATTTGCTGATAATTTCTTTTAAAGAACTGCTTGTACCTTGAGCGATCGCTTTTTTTCTATTATCTCTTGCTTCTCTACCCATGCGTAGTTGCAAGGCGGTTAATTGAGAAACTTCCAACTCGCTAGGGATTTCTGTGTCGCGGCGATCAATATCCAGCACAACTGGAATTAAATTTTGCGATTCTAGAGTCGGAACGCGAAACACTTCATGATATATCTGATAAAGTTGTTTGCTCACAGCACGGCGAAATCTTTCACTGTTACCTAAACATAGTTCTATTTGACGAATCGCTTCTAGGAATTGCTCTTTATTATCGCCTTCAAAGACTTCAATTAACTGTGTTGGTTGGATTTCTAAATTGCGGCAAATATCAGCGATAAATTTTTCCCACTCTGCAATACTAACATCTGGTAAAGCCACAGATACAGGAGAACTCAGCCATTGCACCAAGCGTTCGCGCAACCGTTTTTCTTGTTCTTTGGGCAAAATTTCGGCGATGGGAACTTCAATCGGATCAAACAATGTCACTGTGGAATTCGAGGTGCCAAAATCTAAAGCAAACCATCCTGGAAATTTTTGTCTAGGTTTTTCATTTGGTTGTTTACTATCGTCATTTAGTTTGAAAGGGTTCATGACAGTATCCATTTCTGTTGTTTGCTTAATTGGTGGCTGCTCAAAATTTGGTAGAAACCACAGATAACAAAAAGCCTCTATATGTTTTCGCACCGACAGCATTGGGTGTCCGGTAGTGTCAGAATCAAAATACTCGACAATTACCTGTAAAGTGCAATTGATTGGTTGGGTTAAAGGTTGTTCTAATTTACAAATGTGTTTTCCTAATTGTCCTTGGGTAGAGATTTTCGCTGGTGTAGCAGATTGAAATTGTTTATACGATTTTTGAATTTGTGCTGCTAATTCTTTAGGTGTGCCTCTCACAGAACAAGTAATGCGCGAAACATGAGGTACATTGCTACCAGAAGCAAAAATTTGAATAGCAGGAAGTTCTAACTCTTGATTTTCTTTAACATAAAGTTGAAACCGACGTGCAAGCTGAATTTCCACAGGCATTTCATATTATCCTTTGTAATGGGGAGTGGGGAATTGGGAGTGGGGAATTGAACAGTTACAAATGACAAATGACAAATGATAAGTAACAAATAACTATTGATAATTAGCAACTTCTACAAGTACCTGCAACCAACTAGGAACTTCTACTTCAGGAGATGATTCTTGTGCTGATAGGTATCTTAGCAGTGCTTCTTTTTTAGAAAGGTTTTGCAGACTGGGAATAATTTGATCTAAAATGCCTTCTAATTCCGCATTTACTTGTTGATTAATCTCGCTCACATACTGTACAAGATGTAGACTACCGCTAGTAATTATTTCATCTCGCAGTCGCAGTACTAGCAGTTGATGATTGGTAGATTTGGGTAAGTTTTGATTTTTTTCTGGTGCCCAGTCAAAAATTTGCCCGATGTGATGTTTTTCATCTTGCAGCGCTAAAGGAAAGATGATTTCTGGTGCGATCGCTTGCTCATTATGACTCATTTCGGAGATGATTGCTTCTTGCCATTTATTCGGATCACATCCTAAAAATAGTTTGTAGAATAAATCAGCTTCTTCTACGCCGAATTTGGCTTCGATTTCTTGTTCCATCTGGGGATGGAGAATTGACAGCAAATGATCGCGTTCTTGAGATATCTGATTGGATAATCTGTCTAACAAGTCCATGACTGCTTGCCGAATGCGATCGCGGGCAAAATCTTCTAGTTCCTGAATGGTTTTTTCAAATGCTGGATAAAAATCATCACTTTTAGTCGGTAAGGAATTATTGATGCGATTGCCTCGATCAAATAACTTACCCGCTGCGCCTTTAGATTCTGTCAGGGCGATCGCACCATTATTCACTTTATTGAAAAGTAAAGTCCACTGACTCCAACTCAGGATTCTAAAGGTGAGTTCGTCTTTGATCACATCGCTGACGACAATACCACGTTTGTCTTTTAGTGGTTCTTTACTTAAGTTTTTCTGAAAGTTTCTATAGGTTTTATCTAAACTTTCAATTGTCGAATTTAGCTCATTAAAAGCAGGGCTGTCTGTTGTTGGTATACCTTGTTGATGAATTTCTTCGATGATATTTTTCAAGTTATCTTGTTGTTGACGCACCACATTAGCAGCTCTTTGAGTATCTGCATATAATTGCTTTAATCCATGAGTGGCTACGTGGGTTTGAATCAATTCTCGCAGTTTGCTAATACCCCCATCTTGAGCAAAGTAACCTAACTGTCTACCCAAATAGCTGCGTGTATTAGACTCTAGCAATATTTCGCTTAAACGTGCCCATTTCTGTTGCAAACGTTTGGATTGTTCCAGGTAATTAGGATAATCCAAATTAGCCAGAAATTCTGGTGAACCGGCTTTAACTGTAGTAGAACGTTTGGCTAATTCCGCTAGTCCTAAAAGTGGCGATAGTAATACAATTCGGTCTTTTTGAGTAGTAAATGCTTCTGCACCATCAATAATCGTTTGCAAAACTTTAAGTTTTTGGAAAACGGTTGCTTCTTGCAAATCAGGATCAGTGGCATGATCTGTAATTAGCGAGTCAAGTTCTCTTTCGCCACCTTCATTATCTAAAGGTAGTTGATCAAAGCGACCCACACCGACGAGAATGAGATCCTTGAGGTTTTGTCCCGGACGTTGCTGCTGCATCATCGTAAAGATGCGATTGGCGCGATCGCTTCCGGGAGTTTTGCCATTTAGCAGTACTAGAATCGTCTGTACCTCTGCCAATTCCCGCAATGACAAAAACGTATCCCTAGCACCAGAATTAGCAGCCCCTAAGCCAGGAAAGTCCAAGAGAGTAAATCTTTGTGCCCCCCCGACATCCCAAATTTCCCGTGATGTCTTCACCTCAATATCGACACGGCGAATTAAGGGAAAGCTGTTTTGCAACAACTTTGTTGGTAACTTCTGGGGTGAACTCGGCAGTCTAATATGAGCTGGGGGTAAATCTTCAAAATTGAGAGCTTGAATCGCTAAAGGCTGTTCAGTTAACTGTAAACCCTCACGAGCTGCGATCGCATCAATCTGGTAACTTTGACCACAGATAGCCTCCCCATAAGCATGATAGGCTCGCAGAAACAACACCAGTTCCCTGAGCAAATAACGTAACTCTAAGTTATTGCTACTACTCCATGTTGCTTCACACCAGTTAATAATATCTCTCCCTGTTTTTAGCTGTGCAAACGGTATGGGTGCAAGTCCTGCTGCTGTTGTTCTTCTACCAGCCTCCCCTAGCATGAAATACAAGCACTCGTGTACCCCTTCATGAGAAAGATACTCTACAGTAAAACTATCTACTTGAGTTGTGACAAAATCATCCTGCGGTACTATATGAATAGCAGTCACATTACCTGTAGTAGGGTTTTCACTAATTGGTAAAGCATCTGCATAGCCAATTAAACTACCCAAAAGTAAAGTTTTGCCGCTGCTAAATTCCCCCATAACACCGATTTTGACGGGTGAAGTAGCAAATTCTACGGTTTTCTGAGCAGCTTCTCGCAGACGGACAAGACATTCGTCAAGGCTAGCTGGAATCCAATCTTCTAGTTTTGAAGGGTTCTGAGGCACCGAATCTATTTTCTGGAGGATAAACTCGCCGTAATCTTTAAAACACTCCAGTTTTTCAGGTTCCATAGAATAGTTCCCCACCTAACGTCAATTTCTGTGAGCTTTATAGCATAAAAAAATGCAATCAACAGCTATCGTTGTAGCGCATTAACATTGTGTTTGACATTTACCTCAATTTATTTGTTATTTTAGTGTGAGGCTTTTTACTAACCAGCGTTATTTTAAAAATCTTATTTTTATCTGATCAAAAAATAAAAAAGAAATAAATATTTATTTTGTGTTGGGATTTTTCCTAGATAAAATAATGATTGCAATTAAAAATCCACCAATAATGTTTAACAACCCTAAAGTATCGATGCGACTCTCTATCCATCTATTTTCTTGGCCAACTTGGCGTTTTGGCGGTTCGTTTACAAAATGACCCAGATTTCCAGAGTAAATATTTTATCTTCTTCGGATTTCTCTTATTTATTCAAAAGGTGCAGAACTCTATTAACCAAATTCACAAAATCAGTAAAACAGTAGAGACGAGCGCTACATTAATGCATGTCAACGATCACAACTTCGCACAAGCGGTAAATCAAGTCCCAAAAATTATCGATAGCAACATCGATTTTCGCACGATTGTCGAAAATACAAATAATATTATATTTGCACTAACACGCCAAGGCATATTTTCCTACATCTCTCCCAATTGGACTGACATCTTAGGACATGAATTGTCAGAAATTATAGGTAAACCTTTCATTCTCTTCATACATCCTCACGATACCTCAATCTGTACAGAATATATCAAAATAGCTTTGACAACAGCTAAAAAACAAGACCCGATTGAATATCGAGTTAAACACAAAGATGGTAGTTGGCGATGGCACACAAGCAATGCATCTACAATTAAAGACGCCAATGATAGTTTTTTGTATTTAGTTGGTATTTGTCACGACATTACCACCCGCAAACAAGCAGAAGAGAAAATATTAGAACGAGCGCGTTTAGCTGATTTTCGTGCTGATGTAGACGCTGGTTTGGCACAGAGTAAAACGTTAGAGTGCATGATGCGCTATTGCACTGAAGCTCTAGTTCAGCACATCAATGTCGCATTTGCTCGTCTGTGGACATTAAATAAACAGGAAAATGTACTAGAACTGCAAGTCAGTTCTGGTATGTATACTCACATAGATGGCCCTCATAGACGAGTGCCAGTTGGTCAATTTAAGATTGGTTTGATAGCCCAAGAAGGCAAGCCTCACCTCACCAACTCCGTAAAAACCGATCCAGGGATAAGTAATAAAGAGTGGGCAGAACGTGAGGGTATGGTTGCCTTTGCTGGTTATCCTTTGATTGTGGAAGGCGAAACACTAGGCGTAATCGCGATGTTTTCTCGCCAAGAACTCACAGAATCTACTTTCAAAGTACTCGCTATTGTGGCTGATGAAATTGCTATTGGCATCAAGCGTAAACAAACCGAGGAAGCATTAGCAAAGAGTGAAGCGCGTTTTCGCCATCTTGTGGAAACAACTAACGATGGTGTGTGGGAAATAGATCATCAGGGAGTCTACACTTACGTTAGCCAAAAAATCCGGGAAATTTTGGGATACGAACCACAAGAAGTATTAGGCAAAACCCCCTTCGACTTAATGCCACTAGCAGAAGCAAACCGAGTCAGAGAAATTTTCCGGGTGATGGCTGACTCCAAACAGCCTTTAATTAATCTCGAAAACAAAAATCTCCACAAGCACGGGCACTTAGTTATTTTAGAAACTAATGGCGTCCCTTTCTTTGATGCATCAGGCAATTTTTTGGGTTATCGCGGTGTTGATAGAGACATCACAGAACGCAAACAAGCGGAAGAAGCTTTGCAAGCCTTAGTGGCGGGAACAGCTGCGGTGACAGGCGAAGAATTTTTCCCCGCTCTGGTGCGTCATTTAGCAGCTGCTTTGGGAGTTCGTTATGTTGTGTTGGCAGAATGCGTAGCAGAAGATTCCACTAAAGCGAGAGTCATCTCATTTTGGATAGGCGATCGCCTCACAGAAAACTTCGAGTACAATTTAGCCAACACCCCTTGTGAAGTTGTACTCACAAAAGGCATGAGTTGCTACACCAGTGGCGTGCAGCAACTATTTCCCCAAGATGAAGAGTTACGATTGCTAGATGTCGAAAGCTATTTGGGAGCGCCCCTTGTCGATACATTCGCCACCCCAATAGGATATCTTTGTGTATTGGATACCAAACCAATATTACAGCCAGAACGAGCCAAAGCGATCATCGCTATTTTTGCAGCACGAGCCGCAGCAGAACTACAGCGCCAGGGGACAGAAAACGCCCTCCGCAAAAAAGCCCAGCAACTACAAGAGACGCTGCGAGAACTGCAACAAACTCAAGCGCAGCTGATTCAAACCGAAAAAATGTCCAGTTTAGGACAGCTAGTGGCAGGTATTGCCCATGAAATCAATAATCCCATCAATTTCATCTACGGTAACATCAGCCACGCCAGTGCATATATCAAGAGTTTGCTGCACTTGGTAGAACTTTATCAACAGCACTACCATCCACCTGCACCAGAAATTGAAAAAGAAATTCAGGTGATGGATTTAGATTTTATCAGCCAAGACTTACCCAAAATCATCAATTCCATGGATATAGGAGCCGAACGAATTCGGCAGATAGTTTTATCTTTACGCAACTTCTCTCGCACAGACGAAGACGGCATGAAGCCAGCAGATATCCATGATGGTATAAATAATACTCTATTACTGTTACAAAGTCGCCTAAAAAATAAACCAGAATATCCAAAAATTCAAATCATCTGCGAGTACGGTGATTTGCCACCAGTCATCTGTCATGCTGGACAGATGAATCAGGTATTTATGAACCTGTTAACAAATGCGATCGATGCTTTAGAAGAGGGATTAGGGATTGAGGAAGTGGGAGGGATGAGGGGGATGAGGGAGATGAGGGGGATGAGGGAGAATAATCAATTGCCCATTCCCACAATTTACATTCGCACCCTCGCTCAAGACAACAGCATAATTATTCGCATTGCCGACAATGGCCCAGGAATAACAGAGGAAGTACATAAGCGCTTATTTGACCCTTTCTTTACTACAAAATCTGTCGGTAAAGGCACTGGCATGGGATTATCAATTAGCTATCAAATTGTGGTGAAAAATCATCGCGGACAATTCCAGTGTATTTCTGCACCTGGGGCAGGAGCTGAGTTTGTCATTACTATTCCCCAACAGCAATAGTTGCAATTTTTGGTGTTGCATAATTGCGGGATTATTTGAGAGTTTGCATCAGTACATGATCCCCGCGTCCCCGCGTCTGATACCGTTGGCGAATGTAATACATATTTGTATTTGAAAGTATTATGTAAGCTCAAACCTTCAATCTGCGGTTGCAGCTTTTAGTTGTAACACTTTTGTTTATGCGTTTGTAACACTTTCGCCAACAGTATCCGCGTCTCGGTGTCCCCGCGTCTCGGTGTCCCCGCGTCAACCTCAATCATCCCATTATTCAGCAACGCCCAATTTTTTTCTTTTCTATTCCTTTCCCCTATCCCCTGAGCTAAAATCGTCCGCGATAATGTAATTAGAGAATAGCCAATACTATGACTAGCATATCCCCTATTTCCAAAACAATTCTGACAACTGCTGATGTCGAGGACAGGTTTAATCTTAACCCAAATTCTGATCCCTCATTTTTCCCAGAGTGGTGTCAGAACTTACCTGAACTCACACCGCAGGAAGTAGAGGCTTTAAACCATTTGCATCAGCGATTTGCGGCTCATCGAAGACGTGGCACAATCTCAGAAGGGGCTGTAGATAAGCTTTTGATCTCTCCTCTGTTGGATTTAGCTGGCTTTTACGAACCAGACTTCAACATTCGCACAGAGAAATCGGTTCAGTATGAGCTCGAAGGTGATGAGGAGATTTTGCGCGGACGCATCGACACCCTGATTATTCAAGATCAGTTCTGGGTGCTGGTGGTGGAAGCAAAACGCACGATTATGGTTTCCTTGGCAGTGCCGCAAGCGTTGGCATATATGATGTGCAATCCTAACCCAACGCGATCGCTATATGGTATGGTCAGCAATGGAGATGAGTTTATTTTTCTCAAAGTCAACGTCATGCCGCAACCTGAGTATGGTTCTTCTCAGCTTTACTCTCTGTTTTTCCCACTGGATAATCGAGACTTGCATAAAGTGTTTCGAGTTCTTAAGCAAGTTAAGAATTTGACCGCAACGATTTAGAGACGCAACAAAAAATTCTGTTTAGTCATCATTCTGATATATTAATTTCTCTTAATAAAAACCTCGCTGTAAAAATATTGCTATTATTCTCATTTAATTTAGTAATGAGTACCTCAGCATAAATATTTAGACATTTTTCAACACAACTGAAATCGCTATATTCCTTAGACCTCTTGCAAAAGTCGGATACTCGCCAGAAAATAAATTTTCTGGCTGATAACTCAAGTCGGTTTCAACCGACTAATAACAGTATTTTTAGTCCGTTTCAACGGACTTTTGCTATTAGGCTGAGACTTGAGTCTCTGACGGTTCAAGTATTTATGCAAGAAGTCTCTTAATTTTAAGAAAGTTTTTGTAACTTTTATATAAAAAAGATCATAATTCTTAAGATAGACAAAACTTATTCCAAGCGATTGATGAAAAGTAGTTTTTAAAATGTGGCAATGGTAGTGTTACAGTATCACAAAAACAATCTCTTCTAACAAAGCCATGGAAAGCGAAGTACAACAACCAGAATACGCTAATGTTAGCCCAACGGATGATATGACAACAATTAAAAATTCCGAAACAGGAAATTTATCAAAGGTGACAAACAATAATCAATTTAATCAACAAGCCTCAGAAATCGGGAGAAAAGTTTCTGAATTTTCAGAAAAATTACCGGGATACATAGTGAGATTTTACGAAGAATACAAACTACCGATTATTAGCTTTGGCTTACTTGTGGTGTTAGTTACTTCACTCAAGATCTTACTAGCGATAGTCGATGCCATTAATGATATCCCCTTAGTCTCTCCAATTTTTCAGCTAATAGGAGTTAGTTACGTCATTTGGTTTATTTTCCGCTACTTCCTGAAAGCTTCCACTCGCCAAGAATTAGCTGGAGAAGTTGATTCGATTAAAAAGCAAATTACAGACGACAATATTTCTTGAATCGTCTGGTTAAAGTCGCCTAGTCACTCATGATGAACATTGACTGTTATACCAATTCACGAAAATCCTCATACACATAAATCTTTCGTAGGGGTTTAGCATTGCTAAACCCCTATCCACGTATTTGTATCTTTAATTAAAGTGAAATGGTATTAATCCTGAAAATTAAGAATAATTGCACAGGGAGCGATCGCTCTGTTCTAATACTGTATTAGTTTTCAAATAATCCTTTACCAGAGCGCAACCATAACCCATTGCATCTAAATTGAGAATTCGCTGCAAGTTCCATAAAATCAGCGTGTTATCATCACCCCCAGAAACTAGCAAAGTCCCATCTTGACTGATAGCAATATACCTAATTGCTGCGGTATGTTCTCTGAGGGTAGTTATTTCCGTACCATCCAATTTCCAAAGTTTGACGCTAGCATCCACGCTACCAGAAGCAACTATTTTGCCATCGGGGGTGAATGCCACTCCCCAAATCGCTGCTGTGTGACCTTTGAATGTTTTGAGTAATTTACCCCTTCGGGGTGAATCCTTCAAAGACGCTACGCGAACGCGAGCGCCAGCCGCCTGCAAAGAGATACCCTCCTTCTTTTGGCCAAGACGCTGCGCGAACAGCGCTGGCTCACCATTAACCGCCCACAGCTTAACGGTGTTGTCTCCACTGCCAGTGGCTAGCATTTGACCATCTTGGCTAAAGACCGCTCTCCATATTGTCGCTGAGTGTCCTACCAGAGTTGTTAACAACTCACCATCAAGTGTCCACAATTTAGCAGTATTATCGCCACTGACTGAGGCCACAAGCCGACTATCTGGACTAAATGCAACATGCCAAACTTCCGCCTGATGTCCTTTGATAACCTGCGGTTTAGATTGATTGCGTCGCCATATTTGGACAATATTATCAACATTTGCCATAGCGATCGCTTGCCCGTTGGGACTCAGCACTGCTGCTAAGAGTTTACCAAGAGGATCTTTGTAAGTAGCGACATTAACACCATCTCGCCGCTTAAGTTTAACTATATCAGCATAAGTACGAAGGGCAATTAACTTGCCATCGCCACTTAATGAAACCTCAAAGATTGCACCCCCAGATTCAGTAAAAGTTTTGAGCAATTTACCTTGGCGACTCCACAATTTAGCAGTGTTGTCGTGACCGGCTGTAGCAATTGTTGAACTGTCGGAGGTGATAGCTAGTGACCAAATCCCAGACTTATGAGCAATAATACTTTTCTGGAATGGGTTCTCACTCCGCCAAAGTCTCACAACGTTTTCTGCACCCGTCGAAGCAATAAAGCTACTGTCAGGGCTAAAAGTCACTCCCCAAACTGAGGCACTGTGTCCTCTAAGCGTCCTCAGTTCTGTACCATCAATATGCCAAAGTTTAATAGTTTTGTCGAGACTGGCAGAGGCAATAGTCTGGCCATCGGGACTAAAAGCAACTCCCCAAACTCCGGCACTGTGACCTTTAAGAGTTTTATTTAAGTAGTAGTTTCCATCTGTACTATTTCGTTGCCAAAGTTTGATGGTTTTGTCTTCACTCGATGAGGCAATGGTCTTGCCATCAGGACTAAAAGCTATTCCTATAGCCCAAGCGGTATGACCTAAAAGAGGTTGCAGGGTTTTGGCATTTCTCCACTGTGAACCGTTTCGCCTCCACATTTTTACTGTTCTATCTACACTTGTGGCAGCAACGATTTGACCATCGGGACTAAACGCCACTCCCAAAAAACCCATTTTGTAACCTTGAAACGTGTTAAGCAAGGTGCCGTCTCGCTTCCAAAGTTTCACGGTTGTGTCGAAACTAGCAGAGGCTAGGAATTGACTATCGGGACTAAACGCCACTCCCCAAATCGAACCAATATGACCTTTAAAAGTATTGAGTAAAGTGCCATCCGGCTTCCAGAGTTTAATGGTACCATCTTCACTAGCTGAAGCGAGTGTCTGACCATCAGAGCTAAAATCTATTGCTCTGACAGTTGCAGTATGACCTTTAAGAGTTGCCACTTCTGTACCATCACGCCGCCAAAGCTTGATTGTTTTATCTACACTGGCTGAAGCAATTAAAGAACTATCAGGACTGACATCTACTGCAAGAACCGCTGCTGTGTGGGCCAAAAAACGGTTGTATTCATCTGCTCCATAAACCGCTTGCCGTAATGCATCATCTACTTGCTGCTCAATATTTGTATTTGATTTACCTAATTTTTGCAGTTTTTTTTTGGCTTTGATTGCTTCTATCAGAGCATCTAATCTACGATTTGAGGCAAACAGTCCCACAGAAGAAGATACAAGCGCTCGAATTTCACTGCTTCTAGCTTGACTTTCGCTTTTGAGAGCTTGGCGGTACAAAATGAAACTTCCCAGCCCTAACGCGCCATAGATAAACAAGCCTATACACACCGTAATTAACAAAAATCTTTGCAAATTAGCAGTTTTTTGCTCTTGTTCTAATCTTGCTTCTACCTCTTTCGTCCGTGCTGCTTCTAATGCCGTTTGGACTTCGCACCTGTCGCATTCTTGACTAGCAGCTAAAAATTTATAATCTAAATCGCTCAGACTTTTGCCCTGCACCCAATTGAGGGTGTCTTTTAGAGCCTGTCCTCGCAATAGACGTGATTCATCCTTGTAGCCGGATGTTACCCAAGCATTGAATGTTTGGGAGTAAGGACGGAGATTATCTAACTGTCTGATCACCCATGCAGCATTAAAAACACACCGATAGATTGGATTTTTAATTTTGAGATAGCCGTTGTGTTTCTCGACTAAACCAGATAACAACAGTTCTGTTTGTTCTTGACTATCATCAGTCGGCACAAGAGAAATAAGACGCAAAGAGTCGTCAATATATTCCCTCCCCGCGTCCCCCTTCGGATTCGCAGTCGCCTGCGGAGGGAAACCCTCCCGCAGCGCTGTCTCACCGCGTCCCCCCATCCCCGCGTCCTGTTCTTCCTCGGCTTGCAATACCTGTTGATAAATACCCAACAACCGCCCTGCTCGCTGTTCGTGAAAAAGTAGGCGATCGCGAATTGTCCGCAGATGTTCCGGATCGTCTTTTGCTTCCCAATGTTGGACAATTTGCGACCTTACCAGTTGTTCTAACCAAAATGCTATGATTTCGGGCGGTAAATCAATTCTTCTCTCAGATGTCTTTAACGCAGTTCGCACAACCAACTGACAGAGTTTTTGAGTCAGAAATGGTTGCCCTCCTGTCCAGTAGAGAATCTCCTGCAGTACTGCTTCGCTGTGGCTGATTAATCCTTCTAACCCTTGGAGCAATGGTCTGGCTTCATGCAATTGAAAGCCTTGTAACTCAATTGCTGTACCAATATTAAAAGACGTGCGGCGTTTGTCAGCAATTAAATCAGAGGGACTGGCTACCCCAAACAGGGCAAATCCCAAGCGTTGAAAATTTGAGTCGGATGCTTGTTGATTATAGCAATAACGAATCCAAGCGAAAAAATCGTTGACTGGAAAAGTCAAACTCAACAAACTATCAATTTCATCAATCAAAATGAAAATACGATTGGCTTTACCATTTTGCACAGATTTGCTTTGAGTATTTGGCAGTAAAACCTCCTCTACAAACTGGTTGAGTTTTTGCACACAGGAAATACCTGCTTGCATCTCCCACCAATTTTTAAAGTTAACGTGTTCTGCCAGATTCAAGCTATGAAATAAGCTGATAATAATGCCTTTGTACCATTGTTCTGGTGTAGTATCCTCACTACCCAATCGCGTCATATCCAAATAAGCACAGCTATAGCCTTCTTCTTTAAGACGATAACTGGTACGTTGTAGTAGCGATGATTTACCCATCTGCCGAGAGTTTAAGATGTAGCAAAAATCCCCTGCTTTCAAGCTGGCATAAAGTTGTTCATCTGCTTGACGAACAATATATGTGGGATCATTGCTGTGGAGGCTACCCCCTACTTGATATCTCATATTGAAGTATGATCAGGGAACATAGAAACTTATATAATCATCAGCAAATTTCTACAGCAAACTTTTGATGCGATCGCTTAGCTATTCTCAAGTTAAGCAACCGCTTACTTTTTTACCATTTTTAGGTTTTATTTTTTTGCTGGTTAGTATTTCAGCATATATTAATTAACAAAAACTCTTTTTATACAATCAATCATAAATATTAGCATCTTGCTAATGTTTTGTAATCCCCACAATCTGTCTATTTTTATTTAACTGTCTTAACTGTCCTAACTGTCTTTTAAGTTAGTTTTTCATGACAGCAATAAATATTAATTATCGTCTAAATAATGCATTTCATAATACTGACCATCTGTGATAGCGCTTATTGTTTGAGCAAAGTATTAGGGGCTAGGGATTAGGGCTAATACCGTTTTACTTTAAGGTTGATACAAATTGCAGGTAGGGGAGCAGGGGGAAAGAATCA
The DNA here is from genome assembly GCA_019359515.1 of Desmonostoc vinosum HA7617-LM4. GTDB lineage: Bacteria > Cyanobacteriota > Cyanobacteriia > Cyanobacteriales > Nostocaceae > Desmonostoc > Desmonostoc vinosum. The sequence goes on from JAHHHC010000002.1 coordinate 383,832, forward strand.
GAGTTAAAGTAATGCATTAGATGTAGGTTGGGTTGAACTCCGTTCAACCCAACATGAACATCGGTGTTGGTTTACCCTGCGGGAAGCCGCCCTCCAGGCGTCTACGTTCCTCAACCCAACCTACAAAATTTATTGCACTATTTTAGCTGAAACAGTTTAGTAGTAACGTGGCAAGACTAAAATAGTGTAATAGAAAAACTCTTGTGGGATGGGCGTCTCGCCCGTCCATGGCTGGCTTTTCGACCCGCCCCACAAGAAAATTTAAGCACTAAATTAGCCTGGTCGCGCCATTCGACTAAATGTTACAAAATTGTCGATAGTTGTTTTTTAAAATAAATGCGGTAAAGTTCGCAACTTGGTAAAATGCGATCGCCTTCAAAGCGAATCAAGCCTAGACTATCTAGCTTATAAGTTTCAATAGGATTGATAGATACACTTTGATCTGCTTTGACAAGTTCAGCATATGTCTTTGCTAAAGCGGGTTTTTCTTGCAGTTGTATCCACAGTTGCCATAAGTGATGGCGATAAATGCTACCATTGGCGATCGCATCTTCTATCAGTTCTGCAAGAGTAATAACCTGAGAACAAAGGTAATATAGTGCAATCCGAATCAAAGCAGGATGACCACCTACAAGTGACATTAGTTGAGCAGATTCCTCGCCATTACTCCAGTCTAGCCCGTGCCGCTCTGCTAAGTCTTGGATCTGTTGTTGGGTAAATTCTGGCAGCCGGATGGGTAGTCCAATATTAAATGGAGAACGGTTAATATCCAGAGTGACATACTCTTCTGTGGAGTAAACTACCACTAACTTGAGTTTTTGCCAATTGGGACTATGTTGTGCTTCCTCACACCACGAACGCAATAGGGCAAAAAATTCCTGAGCAATGTGAGGGTATTCAAAAAAACGATCAACTTCGTTTAATACTAAAACTACTGGATTTTGAATTTGTTTAAGCAAATAGCTTTGAAAATAAAAGCTACAACTGAGCTTACTACCAATTTCATCATCCCATATTTTATTCAACTTGGGGTCTATGTCTAATTCTCTGGCGACATGCCAACAAAAACAACGCAGCAACTTGTTGAGATTAGTGAGACACTCAGAATCTATCTGGTAACAGTTGAGATTTACTATGCAATACCCTTGCATCTGTGCAAAAGCTAATAGTCGCAATACCAGAGAACTCTTACCCATGTGTCTGGGGGCGCGAATCCGAATCACACAACCGGGTTGAGTTATTTCTCGATAAACTAGTTCTTCTATCGGCGGACGCTCAACATAAAATGGAGAATCTAGCGGTACAAGACCATCCGGGTATGACCAAAAATGTTCAAATTGCTTATACTGGGCGCTAACTAATAAATCTGTATCTTTTGAATCTAAACTCAGGGAGTGCGCTGACAAAGTTTCTGTCTGATCTAGTTCATTGAGGTTTGTATAATCTTCTCTATGTAATTCCAAGTTTAAAGCACTAAAGCAAATCCTCAGCGTTCTTTGATCTACCCCTACATCCAATGACCATAATCGGCTCAGTGTTTTCGCAGATAAATTCATGCGATCGCCCAACTGTTCTAGCGTAAAGTGATCGCCGTTGTTTTTTGCCGTCTCCAAAGCCAGAATTGCTGCCTGTAAACGCTTTAATCCGGCAGGAGTCAGTACAATTCCTCGCTTTCTCCTACTATTAGATTGTTTCATACAACTCAATAATTATTCTAACTTTTTGTTACTTTTCTTTAATATCTCCTCATTCTTTCATCATTTAATATGTTATTCAACTGTTGATTGAATGCTTTTAACCTGTTACTGTTTCGCCGATATATATTTTTTTAAGAGTTCACGTTTTGTTACTAAGATTACAATCATGGTTTGCTAGCGGCATTAACCGAACTTCAACAATTGTTCATCTATGATGCATTTTACACATTTTATTGGTGCAAAATTACGCTTATGCATTAGCTTACAGCATATTAGGCAGCTTTTAAAAGTTTATACAAATAACCCACTTTTCCTACTTAACCTACTTTTAATATTTTAAAGTTTATTTAATAATTTTCCTCCCTTAGAGATTCAAAACGAGTAATTACTCGGCTGATTACTGCTTGTATTGATTAAATTAAATCAATTGACAATAAAGTAGTATTACTTAAAATCTATTTTTTGATAGGAAACGAATACATACTTAATGAGTAATATTTTTTACTTAATATATATATGCCACGTAGTAGTTGTGGGAGTTTCTGATTCCTATAAAAGGAATACTTGCCTGCGGGACGCTACACTTAGCTTGCTTAAGCGTAGGGGTACGGCTATGCTCAGGGCATTGCAGAAAATAAGACAAACTATTTCCCATTCCCTATGGCTAATCAAATGTTGATTGCTTTTACTTTCATTGGCTTTCTGGTTTTAATTATCTGCGTAGGTATTTACTCTGCAACCCATAAACAAAATACAACCGCTGATTACTTACTAGCCAGTCGCGGAGTCAATCCCTGGTTAACAGCATTGTCAGCCATGTCAACTGGTCAAAGTGGCTTGTTGTTTTTGGGTCAAGTTGGTTTTGCCTACAAAATAGGAATTTCTTCTATTTGGCTAGTAATTGGTTGGGCGATTGGAGACTATCTAGCCTGGTGGTTTTTTTTCCAGCGGTTAAGAAAAATTTCTGAAGAAACTTCATCTGATACAGTCTCTGCTTTACTAGCTCAAAATACCTCTAATCGCTGGATTTCGATTGTCTCAGGTGTGATCATTATTGCTTTTCTTGGTTCCTATGCCGCATCACAATTGGTTGCTGGTAGTAAAGCGCTGAATGTGGTGTTTGGTTGGGACTACTATTTAGGAATAGTACTTGGGGCGATCATCGTCATTATTTACTGTTTTTCTGGGGGTGTACGTGCCGAAATTTGGACAGATGCAGCCCAAGGGATAATTATGATTGGTTCGTTGCTGTTGCTGTTGACTGTCGCAATTGTCAACTGTGATGGTTTAGCAGCAGCCTGGACAAAACTTGCAGCTATTGATGTCAAACTGGTGAGTTTAAGTCCCGAAAATCTGCCGTTGGGCTTCTTGCCCTTTTTTTTTGGTTGGATAGTAGCTGGGTTTGGTGTGGTGGGACAGCCTCATATCCTAACACGAGCGATGGCGATCGACTCAGCTAACAATATAAATCGCGCTCTCAATATTAAAACTATTTGTGGTCTGATTAACTCTTTTTCGGCAATTGGTATCGGTTTAGCAGCACGAGTTCTTCTACCAGAATTGATGACTGGAGGAGATCCAGAGTTAGCTTTGCCCTATTTAGCACAGGAATTGTTACCCTCTATATTTGTGGGATTAATGCTAGCAGGCATATTTGCAGCTACTATGTCTACCGCAGATTCACAAATCCTCTGTTGTTCAGCAGCAATTACCCAAGACATTTTTCCTCAGTTTGCTAATTCATATAAACTAGCAAAATTAGGAACTTTAACTATGACAATGATAGTTTTAAGCATTGCCTTATCGGGTAGTGATAATGTGTTTTTGTTAGTCACATTCTCTTGGTCTGCATTGGCTTCGGGTCTTGGCCCATTATTAATATTACGTGTATGGCAGTTGCCTGTAACTACACCTGTGGCGATGTTGATGATGATTGTTGGCATTGCTGCTGCTATTAGTTGGAGCTTAGTATTTAAGTTATCGAGTCTTGTGTACGAAGTTCTTCCAGGAATGCTTGCAGGTACTATAGTTTATCTAGTTGCTCAGCTATTTACAAAAGCAGACAACAGTCCCAAGGAAAAACGTTAAAAATTCTTTTTTGTTCCCTGTTCCCAATGACTATATGACTTCTCCAGGACAGCCCCAACATTATCCCCAAATTCTTAAACCAGAGCAATCTTATACTTTTGCAGACTATTTTAAACTGAGGTTTGCCCCTGCTGATATTTTGGCAGAGTTTGGATGTACTTTAGTGCGGCAGCGTCTGAACCTGGCTCAATATTCTGGTGAACTTGCTTCGCTAAATGACTTACGGCAACGTATTGAAGACACATTACCACACATCAGCCTCACAAGCGAAACCGCCCGTCGAGAGATTCTGATATCCCCTATTATTCTGGAATTAATCCGGATTACGGGTGCAAATCTGAATATTGAATATCCAATTGAAGTTAATGACCAACTCAAGGGTGAACTAGACTACTACATATACAAACAAAATCGCATTTTGATTATCGAGGCCAAACAAGCTGACTTAACTAGGGGTTTCACGCAACTGGCAGTAGAACTAATTGCCTTGAGTCAATGGTTGGGTTTAAACCCTAATTCCACAACTCCTCTAATTGGTGCAGTCAGTACTGGAGATATTTGGCAGTTCGGTAATTATGTACTCCCAGCAAATCAGATTACCCAAGACCTCTTGTTGTATCGCGTCCCAGATGATTTAGACTCTCTAATGAGAGTAATTATCAATATTATGCTTTGCACTCCCTGATTCAGATTTAAGGTGTTGCCTATTTGGGCATGATTTGGCGATCAAAGGCGATCGCCTAAAATATTTGCAGGCTATTTGTCTAAAATTAAAATTTAACTAGTTATGATGGTCTATGGTGTTCCAGATAACGCCAGCAAAATTATTATATATACTAGGCTAGGTGCATCAGGGGAGTAACTCAGCGAGCGTGCAAAGCTAAAAAACAAAGCAATTCTTGAGCTTAGCTATTGCACTTAATTTTTACCCATCACCATTTTCCACTCTCTGTTTTGTGATGTAATTTGCCCTTAAGCAAGTACGGGGTTATAAAAAATACAAGAATTTTTATAGGGAAAATCTATGGCAACTGAACAGTTAACAAGAGATAGCGATCATCTTGATTTAAAAGAATTGTTAAAAACACTAAATGCTGTGAAAAAAGGTGATTTTTCTGTTCGGATGCCCATAGACCAAACTGGCATAGCAGGAAAAATAGTTGATACGCTCAACGATATTATCGACCAGAATGAGCGGATGGCAGCAGAGTTACAGCGAATTGGGAATGTCGTTGGTAAAGAAGGCAAAATTACTGAACGCGCTTCTGTAGGAAATGTTCATGGTTCTTGGCGAGATTGTGTTACCTCGGTCAATACACTAATCACAGATTTAGTCCAACCAACAGCGGAAACTACCCGTGTGATCAGGGCTGTGGCTAGTGGCGATTTATCTCAAACCATCGCCCCAGAAATCCAAGGCAGACCCTTACAAGGGGAATTTCTGCAAACTGCCAACATCGTTAACACCATGGTAGAACGACTCGGTTCCTTTGCCAGTGAAGTCACAAGAGTGGCGCGGGAAGTGGGAACCGAAGGGAAACTAGGCGTACAAGCTGAAGTATTGGGAGTAGCCGGAACTTGGAAGGACTTGACAGATAACGTCAACTTGATGGCGGGTAATCTTACCGGACAGGTACGGAACATTGCCGAAGTTGCCACAGCCATTGCTAATGGCGACCTGTCGAAAAAAATTACAGTAGATGTCAAAGGCGAAATTCTCGAACTCAAAAACACCGTCAACACGATGGTAGATCAGCTCAACTCTTTTGCTAGTGAGGTGACGCGGGTTGCCCGTCAGGTGGGAACCGAGGGGAAACTGGGCGTGCAAGCCGAAGTACAAGGCGTAGCTGGAACTTGGAAAGACTTAACAGATAACGTCAATTTAATGGCAGGTAACTTGACAGCCCAAGTCCGTAATATTGCGGAGGTGACAACGGCGGTAGCTAACGGCGACCTCTCCAAGAAAATCACTGTTGATGTCAAAGGCGAAATTTTAGAGTTGAAAAACACTGTCAACATCATGGTGGATCAACTCAATTCCTTTGCCAGTGAAGTCACAAGGGTAGCGCGAGAAGTGGGTGCAGAAGGAAAATTAGGTGGTCAAGCCCAAGTCCGGGGAGTAGCAGGGACTTGGAAGGATCTCACAGATAGTGTGAACTTCATGGCAGGCAGTTTAACAGCCCAAGTACGCAACATTGCCGAAGTCACCACAGCGGTAGCTAACGGTGACTTATCCAAAAAAATCACCGTTGATGTCAAAGGTGAGATTCTCGAACTCAAAAACACCATCAACACGATGGTGGATCAACTCAATTCTTTCGCCAGTGAAGTCACAAGGGTAGCAAGGGAAGTGGGAACCGAGGGGAAACTGGGCGTGCAAGCCGAAGTTGGGGGAGTAGCCGGGACTTGGAAAGACTTGACAGATAACGTTAACTTAATGGCGGGTAATCTTACCGGACAGGTACGGAACATTGCCGAAGTTGCCACGGCCATTGCCAACGGCGATCTCTCGAAAAAAATTACTGTCAATGTCAAAGGTGAGATTCTCGAACTCAAAAACACCATCAATATCATGGTGGATCAACTCAGTTCCTTTGCTAGTGAAGTCACAAGGGTAGCACGGGAAGTAGGCAGCGAAGGTAAGCTAGGCGTACAAGCAGACGTTAAGGGAGTAGCGGGTACTTGGAAGGATCTCACAGATAGTGTGAACTTCATGGCGGGTAGTTTAACAGCCCAAGTCCGCAACATTGCCGAAGTCACAACAGCGGTGGCAACTGGTGACTTATCCAAGAAAATCACCGTTGACGTTAAGGGCGAAATTTTGGAACTCAAAAACACCATCAACACGATGGTGGATCAACTCAATTCCTTTGCTAGTGAAGTCACAAGGGTGGCGCGGGAAGTGGGCAGCGAGGGAAAACTGGGTGTGCAAGCCGATGTCAGGGGCGTCGCTGGCACTTGGAAGGATCTCACAGATAGTGTAAACTTCATGGCGGGTAGTTTAACAGCCCAAGTCCGCAACATTGCCGAAGTCACAACAGCGGTGGCAACTGGCGACTTATCCAAGAAAATCACCGTTGATGTTAAGGGTGAAATTTTGGAACTCAAAAACACCATCAACACGATGGTGGATCAACTCAGTTCCTTTGCTAGTGAAGTCACAAGGGTAGCGCGGGAAGTGGGAACCGAGGGAAAACTGGGTGTGCAAGCTGAGGTGAAGGGAGTTGCCGGCACTTGGAAAGACTTAACCGGTGCGGTGAATATGATGGCAGGGAACCTTACCGATCAGGTGCGGAACATCGCCGAAGTTGCCACAGCGATCGCCAACGGCGACCTTTCTAAGAAAATTACAGTCGCCGTCAAAGGCGAAATTTTGGAACTTAAAAACACCATCAACATCATGGTGGATCAACTCAATTCCTTTGCTAGTGAAGTTACAAGGGTAGCAAGGGAAGTGGGCAGCGAGGGTAAACTGGGTGTGCAAGCCGATGTCAGAGGTGTCGCTGGCACTTGGAAGGATCTTACAGATAGTGTGAACTTCATGGCGGGTAGCTTAACAGCCCAAGTCCGTAACATCGCCGCCGTCACCACAGCCGTAGCCAACGGTGACCTCTCTAAGAAAATTTCTGTAGATGTCAAAGGCGAAATTCTTGAACTCAAAAACACCGTTAACACGATGGTGGATCAACTCAATTCCTTTGCTAGTGAAGTGACACGAGTTGCTAGGGAAGTGGGAACCGAAGGGAAATTAGGCGTGCAAGCCGAAGTCAAGGGCGTAGCCGGCACTTGGAAGGATCTCACCGATAGTGTGAACTTCATGGCGGGTAGCTTGACAGCCCAAGTCCGCAACATTGCGGAGGTAACAACAGCAGTAGCCAATGGCGACCTCTCCAAGAAAATCACCGTTGATGTCAAAGGTGAAATTTTAGAACTCAAAAACACCATCAACACGATGGTGGATCAACTCAATTCCTTTGCCAGTGAAGTCACAAGGGTAGCAAGGGAAGTGGGAACCGAAGGGAAATTAGGCGTACAAGCCTATGTCAGGGGAGTTGCCGGCACCTGGAAAGATTTGACAGACAATTTTAACTTGATGGCGGGGAACTTGACAGCCCAAGTCCGCAACATTGCCGAAGTCACGAAAGCTGTAGCCAATGGCGACCTCTCCAAGAAAATTACCGTTGATGTCAAAGGGGAAATCCTCGACTTGAAGAATACCATCAATACAATGGTGGATCAACTCAGTTCCTTTGCCAGTGAAGTTACGCGGGTGGCGAGGGAAGTGGGAACCGAAGGAAAATTAGGCGGTCAAGCCCAAGTCCAAGGAGTAGCAGGAACTTGGAAAGATTTAACAGATAACGTGAACTCGATGGCGGGGAACTTAACCGCACAGGTGCGCGGGATTGCTAGAGTTGTGACGGCGGTTGCCAATGGAGACTTAAAACGCAAACTGATGTTAGATGCCAAGGGAGAAATAGAAACCTTGGCAGAGACAATCAACGAAATGATCGATACCCTCGCTACCTTTGCCAATCAGGTAACTACCGTAGCGAGGGAAGTGGGCATCGAAGGGAAATTAGGTGGTCAAGCTAGAGTACCGGGGGCAGCCGGCACCTGGAAAGATTTGACCGACAACGTGAACGAACTGGCTGCAACACTCACAACTCAGCTAAGGGCGATCGCCGAAGTAGCAACAGCCGTAACCAAGGGCGATTTAACCCGGTCGATTGCCGTCGAGGCTTTAGGCGAAGTCGCAATCCTCAAAGACAACATCAACCAAATGATCGCCAATCTGCGAGAGACAACGCAGAAAAACACCGAACAGGATTGGTTGAAAACTAACCTAGCCAAATTTACCCGAATGCTCCAAGGTCAACGAGACCTGGAAACTGTATCGAAATTAATTCTCTCAGAACTAGCGCCCCTGGTGGGAGCGCAGCACGGCGTCTTCTATCTCATGGAAAACCCCGAAAATACGTCGTATTTAAAACTCATTAGTACCTATGCTTATCGCGAACGCAGACATCTAGCCCACCGCTTCTTTTTGGGTGAAGGTTTAGTAGGACAGTGTGCCCTAGAAAAAGAACGGATTCTGCTGACACAAGTGCCTGATGACTATATCAAAATCTCCTCTGGTTTAGGAGAAGCAACTCCACTAAACGCCGTCGTCTTACCCGTACTCTTTGAAGGACAAGTGACAGCGGTGATTGAATTAGCTTCCTTCCGCCGCTTCAGCGAAATTCATTTAACCTTCTTCGACCAACTCACCGAAAGTATTGCGATCGTCCTCAATACGATCGCCGCTTCCATGCGGACTGAAGAATTACTCAAGCAATCGCAGTCTTTAGCGGAGGAATTGCAAACCCAGCAAAACGAACTCAAGGAAACTAACAAGCGCCTTGAACAACAAGCCCAATCTCTCAAAACATCCGAAGATTTATTGAGAGGACAGCAAGAAGAATTACAACAAACCAACGCCGAGTTAGAAGAAAAGGCAGAGTTACTAGCGCAGCAAAAGAAAGAAGTCGAGCGCAAAAATCGCGAAATAGAACAAGCAAGACAATCTCTAGAAGAAAAGGCAGAACAACTAGCACTCTCATCAAAATACAAATCTGAGTTTCTGGCTAACATGTCCCACGAACTACGGACACCACTCAACAGCTTATTAATTTTGGCTAGGCTGTTGGCAGATAACATAGATAACAACCTTAGCGCTAAGCAAATCGAATACTGCCAGACAATCTACTCCGCAGGTACTGATCTTTTGTCGTTAATCAACGACATCCTCGATCTCGCCAAAATTGAATCTGGAACTATGACGATTGACATGAACCAGATGCTGCTAGCAGAGTTAACTGGTCAAATTGAGCGTACTTTTGGGCAAGTTGCCCAAACCAAAGGACTAGCTTTCACAATTGCGGCAACTCCCGAAACACCAAAAGCCATCCATACCGATACAAAACGCTTGCAACAAGTCTTGACAAATCTCCTTTCCAATGCATTTAAATTTACCGAACGAGGAGAGGTGCGTTTACACATAGAAGCAGCAGCACAAGGATGGAGTCCCGACCAAGAAATCTTAAATCACGCTCAGAGTGTAATTGCCTTCTCAGTCAGCGATACAGGCATTGGCATTGCCCCCGAAAAGCAGAAAATTATTTTCGAGGCATTTCAGCAAGCTGATGGTACTACCAGCCGGAAATATGGTGGTACAGGGTTAGGCTTATCAATTAGCCGCGAAATCGCCCGTCTATTTGGCGGAGAAATTAAACTTGTCAGCCGTCCCGGTCAAGGTAGCACTTTTACCTTTTACCTACCACAATTCAGTCCTGAGTTGACATCAAAACAACTCCTCACCCCCCACTCAGCACCGGCTGAACGCCCCGCTACTGCTAACAAAACTCAGCACTGGCTAAATACCCCGCTACCGCTAACAGCAATTATTAGCGACGATCGCACCAACATCGAAAGTGGCGATCGAGTATTATTGATTGTCGAGGATGATACTAATTTTGCACGTATCCTCATCGATATGGCGCAACAACAAGGATTTAAGGTGATAGCAGCCCAAAACGGTAATGCAGGTTTAACGCTGGCACAGCGCTTTCTACCATCAGCTGTGTTGTTAGACATCCGTTTACCAGAAATGGATGGCTGGACAGTATTAGATCGTTTGAAGCACGACCCAAATACACGCCATATTCCCGTACACATTATTACAGTTGAAGAAGGCAAACAGCGCAGTTTACAACTAGGAGCGATCGCATATCTGCAAAAGCCCGTTACCCGCGAGACGATTTCCCAAGCTTTGAATAAAATTAAAGGTTTTATTGAGCGACGAGTCAAGAATTTGCTGATTGTCGAAGATGATGATACACAACGTCATAGCATCGTTGAGCTAATTGGCAACAGCGACGTTGCTACTACTGCTGTCGCCACTGGTGCAGCAGCCCTAGAAGCCATCCGCACTCAGTATTTTGATTGCCTCGTTCTCGATTTAGGACTACCAGACATGACTGGATTTGAACTCATTGAGCAAATCAAGCAACAACCCAATGGGGAAACCTTACCCATCATCGTTTATACTGGTCGAGAAATTACCAAAGCCCAAGAAACTGAACTCAGGCGGATCGCAGAAACAATTATTATTAAAGATGTGCGATCGCCCGAACGCCTCCTTGATGAAACAGCATTATTTCTCCACCGAGTCCAGGCCGATTTACCCACGCCAAAACAAGAACTTCTTGAACAATTACACTCAATAGACCACTTACTTATAGGCAAGAAAGTACTAATCATAGACGACGATATGCGTAACATCTTTGCCCTAACAAGTATGCTAGAACGCTATCAAATGCAGGTTTTATATGCTGAAGATGGTCGAGAAGGTATTACCACTCTGGAAAATACACCAGATATTGATGTCGTTTTGATGGATATCATGATGCCAGAGATGGATGGTTACGAAACAATCCGCTTAATTCGGCTGGAGGAGCAATATAAAACCCTACCAATCATTGCACTTACCGCCAAAGCCATGCAAGGCGATCGCGAAAAATGCATCGAATCCGGCGCATCAGACTACATCACCAAACCTGTAGATACTGAACAGTTACTCTCCTTGTTACGCGTTTGGCTATATCAGTGAAGAGATGAGGGAAGTGTGGTTCGACTTCTGGTGTCAGAGGTGCTACGCGTAGCTTGCTTCCCCATAGGGCTACGCTCACCAACCAAAAGATGAGGGAGAATAAATAATTACGAATTACGAATTATAAATTCCCCATGCCCCACCACATCCTAAAAGCTACTAAAAAAACCGTACATCTGGGTGGTTTCTCGCATTTACTAGAACCAGCACTGACTATCGATTCTGGCGACACTATCGATGTGGAAACTTACACTGGTTACTATGTTTATGACAAAGCACCAGCAGAATTTCTCACACCAGAGTTTGTTGATATCTGCCAAAATCTCGCCCCAGAACGCAAAGTAGCTGGAGGGCCGCATTTATTGACAGGGCCAATTTACATGCGTGATGCTGAACCTGGGGATGTTTTGGAAGTAAAATTAGAGGCGATCGCACCTCGTTTAAGTATAGGCTTCAATGCCATTCGTACAGGTTGGGGAGCCTTATCACAACAATTTCAGCAACCAGCCTTAAGATTTATTCCTCTCGATTTATCAAATAACGTAGCCGAATTTCCTCAAGGCACAGGCATCAAAATTCCTCTCAAACCCTTTTTTGGTATCCTTGGTGTTGCCACTCCAGAAACGTCTCGAACTTCCGTTCCACCAGGTTGTTATGGTGGTAATATCGATAACCGAGAATTACAAGCAGGTTCTCGTATATTTTTGCCTATTTTCGTCCCAGGTGCCTTATTTTCTATTGGGGATGGACATTCAGCACAGGGAGATGGCGAAGTGAATGTTACTGCTATTGAAACTTCAATGAACGGCAGAATTATACTCAAACTTCGCAAAGATTTACAACTAACAACACCAATCGCAGAAACACCAACAGATATCATCACTATGGGTTTTAGTCAAACCTTAGATGAAGCCTTAGAATTGGCTTTAAAAAATATGATTGACCTGCTACAAAAATTGACAAAATTGTCTCCAGAAGATGCTTACGTATTATGTAGCTTAGCAGTCAATTTTCATATTACTCAGGTTGTAAATAGCCCACAAAAAGGTGTGCATGGAATGTTATCGAAATCAATCTTTTCCCAAGCGCTCAATTTTTAAACCAGGCGAACAATTCTACCTATAGTGTTAAGTACGCGACCAAATAAATCAAGAAATCCTATTGTATTATCAATAGATGTAATCTCCTGGTCTAATTTATCTATACCATTTTCAAATTCTACTGAATTTGCTTCCAGCTGGTTTAAGAGAATAGTTGCAATGTCACGCTCTACACACTGCACATACTTAGAGAACTCAATACGTTTTTCTGTAAAACTTCCCTTTTGTCCATCATCAGCGAATTTATTTTCTATCCCAGGTTTGTATAATTTTGCATCAAAATTACTAATCTTTTTATGAAAATCTAAGCGGCGTTTTGTGTTTTCATTACTAAGATCATGTACCATATCATCCCCCTCATTTAGCTTCAGACTGTTCTTTTAATTCTTCAGCAACTTTTAAAAGCGTGTCAACATCTAATAAAAAACTATTCGCTCGTGCGAGATTAAAGTCATCTTCTAAAAGAGCCTTAAAAGCTTCCTTAAAAGCTTCAGATGCTTTACTAGCATTTTCTAAAGCTTCTACCTGTAACGTCATCGTGCGAATTTCTCGGCGCTTCGCAATCCAATCATCTTGAGCGCTAATCGGTGTTTCATCAACGTAGGGTTGAAATACTAAGCGCTCATCTTGATTATTTTGAATAGTTCTAATGTTTGTTTGTAGTTGTTGTTTTAATAGCTGTAAAACTAAATCTTGAGTTTCGAGTTCTTTATAAATTGCATCTTTTCTGGCATTGATTTCTCTTTTAAGTGCCCCTCCAATTTTCACTTTAATAATAATATTAGTTAATTTTGAGGTAACTAATGCGGCACTTGAAGAATTAACCGGAGGTGTTTCGCGAATAGAATTACCCAGACTAACTAACTCTGTTGCAATTTTTGCAGTTGCTTTTTCACCTCTTTGAGAAGCATCTGAACCTGCTAATTTCCCTAATTGTTCAAAGTAACGCCTGACTAGTCCAGTATGGCGACGCATTCGCCCAATTAATATTAGCCATTGCTCATCACTTTTTGTGACATCTTCATAATTTTTTTGATCTGTTTCCGGCTTTCCTAAATCATTTCTAATAAGTCTTTCTGAGTTGGCATCAACAAAATAGTTACCGGAAGTTTCTAGTAAACTATCAAGAGCAATAGTGTAGTTTTTACCAGCTTCAGCAAATTGTTCGTATTCCTCAACTGTGGCACTTCCACAACTTATTAAACAAGTACTGATTAAAGTTAAAATAGTAGCTTTTGCACCGATTTTTCTTAACATTAATTCCTCTATTATATTGTGTTGATTACATTGATAATAAACAACTATTTTATAGATAAAGTATCACACATACAAACAGTAAACTATTACGTGATGTTAACAAGCAGCTTTATATTAATGTAGCAATATTAAACTAATATTTTGCAACTATTAAACACATAAATCTCATATAAAATTTCATATAATCACAGTGTGAAAGTAGCTCGTCATGAACAATTGGATAACTTCTCCAGCAACCAAGCCACAGCACTACCAGCATTAGTAACCATCTCACCAGGCGGTATAGCTGGGCGGTTCACCATCACAACCTTGACACCTAGTTCTCGCGCGGCCATAATTTTGGCATAAGTTGCATCACCACCGCTATTTTTGCTCACGATCGCATCAATCTTGTAGCGCATGAGAATTTCTCGCTCATGATTGAGAGCAAAAGGGCCGCGATCGCATAATACAATTCCCAACGGCACCAAAGCATCAGCATCAGGAGGTTCAATCATCCGCATCAAGAACCAAATTTCTTTCAGATGAGCAAAAGCAGCAAGTTCTTGCCTACCAACCGTTAAAAATACCCGTTGTGACTGATTTTGCAAGCTTGCAGCTGCGGCTTGAACACTATCAACTTCAAGCCAGCGATCGTCACTTACCTTCTCCCAAGGGGGACGAACTAACATCAAACGAGGTATATCAACCTCAATAGTTGCCACCGCCGCATTACTGGAAATCTGAGTAGCAAAAGGGTGTGTTGCATCAATCAGCACATCAATCCTCATCTGACGCAGATAACTTGCTAATCCCACCGCCCCACCGAAACCCCCAATCCGCAGATCACCCAACGGAACTGACGGCGTACTAGTACGACCAGCTAAAGAGTTGATGACCTCAATTCCTGGTATAGTCGCCACTCTCGCAGCTAATTCTGCTGCTTCCCCCGTCCCCCCCAGAATTAAAACGCGCATCAGCAAACCCTAATTACCACTACCCCAATCCCCGTGGACTGAGCGAAGTCGTACCCCTCCCCTTAAGCAAGCTAGCAAGGGCGTCTTTGACAGGAGAAGCCCAGTTCCCAACCCCCTTTACGATAAAGATGGAATTCTAGCCAAAATACCCTTTTTCAGGGCTTCAGGTCGTTCTGACCAAGGTAGTAACCCATCAGGCTTAGCATAGTATTGACTAGCACATTCCAAAACAGCCGTTGCACTGCCATCAACAGCCAAATCACCAAATAAATATGTTAATTTACCTTGGGCAGTAAAAGCGACGACACAGGAACGATTACAAGCACTCATACATTCAACTTCTTGAATGAGAAAATCATCTCGTAATTCCCAATCTTGTGCAAGTTGCTGAAGTTGCTGTAATAGCTTTTGACCACCACTTTCACCCAAGCGTTTTCCATCCTGCCACACACTGGCACAGGTCTTGCAGACAAATAAAGTGTGAGAATTGACTCCAGAAGGACTGGTTTGAGAAATATTGACCGTAGCAGTCATCTGTACCTCGCAGATGTGTAAAACTGATCAGCTGATTTCGGCGGGCATCCTGACTTATTCAAGTTGAGATTATGTGAACTACCCACACTGACCTGACGGTACAGTGTGAGCTTCCAACTTCACAGAAGATTGCCGCATCTTGGGTTTGCGCCCGCGAATTGGTCTTACATCCTCTCCATTGGCGTTAGCCTCCCCCGTCCCAGAGGAGGACACTACGTTGCGGGGGTTCCCCTCGTTGTAGTAAGTGCCCGTTGAGGACAGCCCTTCGACTACGCTCAGGGCAAGCATTCTGATCCCTTCGGCTCTAATATTCATCGCTGCATTACCATCTCTATCGTGATGAGTGCCGCAACTTGGGCAAGTCCAAGTTCTCACATCTAGCGACAACTCAGATATCTGATAATGACAAT
>JAHHHC010000058.1 GCA_019359515.1 Desmonostoc vinosum HA7617-LM4
TTGTTCAAGTATCTGAACTCCCCAGCCTATAAGAACTTTCCGTATTTCTTCCATTCTTCTGGAATTGACTATTTCAATGGGTTTATGAGTGTCTAAATCTACTAATACTGCTAAATAATTTCCTTGATCTTTCACCAAAGCTATTTCATCTATGCCTAATCTCTTTACTTGATTTAAATTTATATTTAATATTTGTGAAACTTGATTTTTTAACATTGATTCAACTTCTTCATCACTCAAATCATTCCTTTTTGCTACGCTATGAATGTTGCTATTTAATACTTGTTGCACTACATCAACCGCTAGTCTCTTATTATATGCTTTATTCTTTTCAACGAAATCTAGTTTTTCACTAAAGACTTTCTTACATTTATTACATTTGAATTGGCGACGATTTATTTTTAATAAAACTGTTTTTTCACTCCAAGATAAATCATTAATTGTTCGCCAATGATTTTGATGTATACTTTGAGTGATTCTTCCACAGGTCGGACAACTACAATAGTTCACAGCTTTTTCTATTGTTACAACTATTCCTATACCTTCGACCTCTTGACAATCTAACACTTTCATATCGGGAAGATTCAGTATTTCTTCTACAGTAAATTTCATAGCGTCCGCTTAAAATTTTGGTAAGCTACAATTTATATTGTAACATCAGTTCTATTTGATAATATTTGAAAACTTGTAAATTATTACAATATGTAGACTTTAACCATTTTTATATTAAATTGTAGTTGTTAAAATCTAATTTATTTTAATTTTTGCCATAAAATTAGCGGAAGAACCAGAATATATTACTCATCGCTTATTTAAATCAGTAGACGAATTGAAAACACTGCTAGATAAGCTGTTAAATCAAGGCGAGTTAGTAATTAAGTGGCATCGGAAAATCAAAAATAAAGGTAATTTTAGCTATTTTGCAGCTTAAATGCTGATTAGCTTAAACACTACGGCACAATCAACAAAATGCTGCTGTTGACTTTTGAGCAGTATCACAAGGAAAATTGGACTCCTGAACTCAATAGAGCGTGGAAAAATGCCTTAACAACGATTACGCAACAGATGTTAAGAGGTGCAAGAGTCGAATCTGTATCTGAGCCAAAAGTTGTCTCGCCGACAAAAAAAGCAAACATTCGCTAACCTTCAGAATTAAGCACACAAATACCAAGCGAATCTCAACAATTTCAAACCGAAAGATCGCGACAGCCTTTAAGAAGCCGTACCAGATCGAGGAAATCTCAGAGAGGTATAAAAAGCTTACCGCGTAAGGATCGTTATCTGTTATGGCTGAGATCCTTAATTGAAGTTATCAAAAAAATTCCCAAGCAATTAAGCAAGACTTTTTGGACACTACCAACCTGGGCGATCGCACTTGGTACAGTCTTAAATTATGTCAACCGTTTTTATCTTAGCTGATGAACATTCTGCACTGGGAAAACTTCTCGCTGGTGTTGAGGCTAGTAGTGCAAATTTGAGTTATGCAAAACTGGGTTTTGCTCGCTTGAGTCAAGCTAATCTCAGTAGTGCCAACCTGAGCGGTGCTAATTTGATTTATGCAGATTTGAGTCATGCCAATCTGAGTGGTGCTAATTTGAGGGATGCTAGTTTGAATGGTGCTAACTTGGAGGGAGCCTACCTAACTGGTGCTAATCTCAAAAATGCTAAAGTCAGCGATTATGAATTAAGAAGTGCTTTCCTCGAAGGTACGATTATGCCGGATGGTTCAAAATATCGCTCTTTGAATTAGCAACGCGATCGCTCATTCTTGCATCGCTTCGGATAGCAGTCGCGCAAATAGCCGCGCGTCAATCGGTTTTCAACCGTGCATAAATTAGTTCTTTGTCTTTAATAATACATATTTACTTAACTGAGAGTCCAATACTTTATAATTCTGATAGCTATAATTTTTAGGCATACCGAATATAATTCATGGAATTACGGCATCTGAAATATTTTGCGATCATTGCAGAAGAACTTAACTTTAGCCGTAAGGAGTTGCAGTCATGCCCAATGAGGCACAAGCGCTACCTCATCCCCAAGTTGTGTTTATGCCGCTCCTCCATCCCATACACTACGCGCGATCAGCTGCCGTATGGCGGAAAGAAACACCCACTAAATCTTTAGATAAATATCTTAAAATAAGTGACAAACGAGATAATCTCGTTCGTATTGCTTTAATCCAAAGCGCAAGGTTCCTCTTGCCGTGGATAAGCAGCGTTCTTATCCACGGTGAGTTCTTCAAAGCGCAGCGATACACCCGTGGAGTTCGGGCGTGTTGAGCGCTCAAGACTTTAGCGGGTCTGTTCAGCGCCAACGTCGAAGCGATCGAGCATCATCACCTTGTTCCAGGCTGCGACGAAGTCCTTGACCATCCGCTCGTGACCGTCATCAGCGCCATAGACTTCAGCAATCTGACGCAGTTGGGCGTTCGAGCCGAAGATGAGATCGCAGCGGGTTGCGGTGAACTTCGCTGCACCGGTTTCGCGATCGCAGATATCAAAAAACATCTCCCGATTGTCAACAGGCTTCCACTCGTAGTCCATACTTGTCAGGACACGGAAAAAGTCATTGGTCAAGACACCCGGTCGGTCAGTGAAGCTACCGTGCTTTGAATAGTCCCAATTCTGATCGAGGGCGCGAAGTCCGCCGACCAGAACCGTCCATTCGGGCGCGGTCAGCGTCAGGAGCTGCGCCCGATCCAGGAAGATCCGCTCCGGCTTCACCTTATAGCCAACCGCCTCATTGTGATAATTTCTGAAACCGTCCGAAACTGGCTTCAGCCAATTAAACATTTCAACATCTGTCAGATCCTGAGTCGTATCCATCCGCCCCGGAGTAAACGGGACGGCAACAGAAAACCCAGCCTCTTGCGTGGCCTTCTCGATCGCAGCACAGCCACCGAGGACGATCAGGTCTGCTAGCGAGATTTTTTTGCTGCTCGACTGAGTACTGTTAAAGTCCGCCTGAATTTGCTCAAGGGTCGATAGCACCTCGCCGAGTTCCTGCGGGCGGTTCATTTCCCAGTCTTTCTGAGGATTGAGGCGAACGCGCGCCCCATTTGCGCCGCCGCGCTTGTCGGAATGGCGGTGACTCGATGCCGCTGCCCAAGCGGCTGACACGAGCGCCGAAACCGAGAGTCCACTCGCTAAAATCTTATCCTTAAGAAAATTGATATCGGCGGCATCAACGACATCATGATCCAGTGCCGGAATTGGATCTTGCCAGATCAGATCTTCCTCTGGGACTTCCGGACCAAGATAGCGCGTTTTCGGACCCATATCCCGATGGATCAGCTTATACCAGGCGCGCGCGAACGCATCGCTGAAGTAATCGAAATCACCCAAGAAGCGCTGACAGATCTCGTGATAGGTCGAATCGACTTTCAACGCAATGTCTGAAGTCATCATCATTAACGGATGCTCAACGCCCGGTTGATGGGCATCCGGTGTCTTCGGCGCATCAGCATTGCTCGGCTTCCACTGAATCGCACCTACTGGACTCTTTGTTTGTTCCCAGTCGTACTTAAAAAGATTGGTGAGGTAATTGTTATCCCACTGGGTCGGGTTTGGAGTCCACGATCCTTCGATCCCGTTCGTCATTGTATATTCGGCAAACCCAGTGCCTTCAGGGTTCTGCCACCCCAAGCCCATCGCTTGAATCGGCGCAGCTTCCGGTGCTGGACCGATCTTGTCCGGCGAGACCATGCCGTGACTTTTGCCAAAGGCATGACCACCTGCAATCAGCGCGACAGTCTCTTCGTCATTCATGCCCATCCGCGCAAACGTCTCGCGAATGTCTCGCGCCGAGCCATAGGGGTCGCCCTCAGCGTTTGGACCCTCTGGATTGACGTAAATTAGCGCCTGGTGCGAAGCTGCTAGCGGGTTCTCAAGGTCGTAGTATTCCTCGTTCGGTTTCCCAACCCACCGAATCGTGCGAGTGACCATCTCATCAGGATGACCAGGGTGTTCCTTGATATCGTCAACCGGATCGCCGTTCCAGAACTCCGGCCCCCAGTATGTCGCGCGATCCGCCTCCCAGGCATCAATGCGACCGCCACCAAAACCGAAGGTCTTAAACCCCATGATTTCGAGCGCGCAGTTGCCCGTCAGAACCATCAGATCAGCCCAGCTTAGTGCCGCACCATATTTCTGCTTGATGGGCCAGAGCAGCCGTCGTGATTTATCTGTGTTTCCATTATCCCACCACGAATTGATGGGTGCGAAGCGTTGCATACCCTGACTCGCTCCACCCCGACCGTCCGCGATCCGGTAGGTGCCTGCTGAGTGCCACGCCATGCGAATCATTTGAGGTCCATAATTCCCATAGTCGGCGGGCCACCAGTCCTTTGAATCGGTCAGCAGCGCTTTGATATCGCTCTTCAACTGTTCAAAGTCAAGCTTCGCGAAGGCTCCTTTGTAATCGAAATCTCGCAGTGGGTTAGCTTGGGGCAAATTTTGGTGAAGCAGTTCGACCTGAAGTCGGTTCGGCCACCAATCATCGACTTGTGGCTTGGAGCCGAGCGCGCCGCCAATGCGGGTTCCCCGGAAGGGACATTGTGCAGGAGGGGTGGCAGGGTTGTTGTTCATGGGGCTGTTATTCATTCAGTTTAATCCTTCTTCATTAAGTTCAATTCTCTCTAACAGTTTATGTTAGTCAAGCTGTGTTGAGCGCCGCCATTTGTGGCGGTTTGAACGGCAAGTGCCTTCATCCACAGTGTCATGCAACTACTGTGTGGCAAATAGTCTGCATTTTTGATATTTTTGGCGGGTTTGTGATAAATTCGAGCGTAACTCTACTTTGAGTATGTTGACTAACAGCCTTTATGGGATTAGGGGAAATTAAGCTCAAAACCGAGCAAACTATTTATAGTGCGATCGCTGAAGAAACTCCCCTGTATATATGGGAAAAACAGATTCACGGAATACACCTTGTACCAACAAATATCCAATTAGCAGGTACAGAGCAAAAGATTTTCCATGACCTGACCATTGATAACCGTCAACGGCTCAAGTTTGCACTCTCAAATGTACTTGACCAGTATGACTATATTTTGATTGATTGTCCGCCTTCTCTAGGAATACTAAGCATTATGAGCCTAGTAGCTGCTTCACACGTTATTATTCCTGTTGAAACACAATATAAGTGCTATCTTGGCACCAACCAACTGCTAGAAACGATCGCCCGGCTCAAAAAAGGAGGACACCAGAAATTACAAATTGCCTGTATAATTCCAACCAAATACGATAATCGTAATCTTTAAGATACAGCTCACCGTTCGCGTAATAGAATTTGACTTACGAGTTTCTGCGTCAAATCTCCAAAAAACTTTTTACAAGTGTCATCAGTTGCGATTCCAGTAGGAACAATAACTCCTACTCTCCCATCAGATAAAATTAACCTTCTCGTAGTCTCAGCGAAAACAGCATAAGTATTGATATCCCCTATCGCAGTTAATGGAAATCTCCCCGACTCCCGAAGAAACTTACTCTGCGCTTCAGCATCATGTTTCGCCTCTTCAAACGCCTGCGCTAATTCAGGATTTTTCGGTTCTTCCGCTACTTTTATGGCAAAAATTAAAATAAACTAGATTTTAACAACTACAATTTAAGATAAAAAATGGTTAAAGTCCACATATTATAATAGTTTACAAGTTTTCAAATATTATCAAATAAAACTGACGTTACAATATAAATTGTAGTCTACTAAAATTTTAAGCGAACGCTATGAAATTTACTGTAGAAGAAATACTGAATCTTCCCGATATGAAAGTGTTAGATTGTCAAGAGGTCGAAGGTATAGGAATAGTTGTAACAATAGAAAAAGCTGTTAAAAATCAATTTATTGTTTTACCAAATGGAGAAGATATTGTTGATGTAATAGTTGGAAAGCTAGGTAAGACAAGTGATATTAATTTATTTAGAGTCAGGCGTGATCAGTTTGCTCCTCAACAAAAATTTTTAGGGGATAAAGCTTATAAGGGGGATGCGGCGATAGCAACGCCTCATAAAAAGACTAAAAACAACGAAATTACTGAAATCCAAAAAGAAGAAAATAAAGAATTGTCTTCAAGAAGAATAGGTGTTGAGCATCTGATAGGTAGAATAAAAATATTTAAAATTGCTAGTGAAAGATTTCGCCTTGGGCACAAGAAGTACAATCGGGTAATTATGACTGTTTGCGGGTTAGTTCGATTCCGGATGAATCAGGTGTTTATATTAGCTCTTAATAGTTAACAGTAGCTATTCAAAATTAAATATATTTAATTCTATTTTTGGTAAAACTTTTGATAAAAGTGTGACTATTAGCCTTGAAATCCTTATTCACTCGTCAAACTCAAGCCAGTGATCGCCTACCCCAAATAATGGCTCAAACCTATTAATATCATACGTTTAGCATTTTGCGGATAGGTCTAATGAGAGAACAAGAGATGCGATCGCAAGCAGAGATAACAAATCGTTCTACATCCTGCTCGTTCCCTAAAATCTGGTCATATCATGTCCGGCTAATCACTTATCATAAAAATTTCTCCACGTCCCCGCGTCTCCCTATCTCCGCGTCTAAAAATTTACCTGCTACATCTGCATTGCCATTGACCAGTATATAGTTTGCCAGATGTTGTAAATCTTGCGTTGCCCGGTCTTTGACAATTAAACGATAGTTCATCTGTCGTTTGGGTTCTCCATGCTGTTCTGATCTAAAACGGTAGAACGCAAATTTTGCCAATATTCCGGTGTTACTTCCTGCCCTTGGTCATTAATACCTTCAGCTAAGAGTGCTTCTAATTTCGCCTGTGCTTTGCGTTTTTGGTCTTGCTTCACCAAATCTAAAAAATATTCGCCAATGCTACTATTAAGTACCTGTCATCACTTGTGCCTCTACATAAACGCGCACCTCATCAGGTATATCAATACTGATATTCATCGGCACTCTTACATAACTACTCTTATTATTTTAACTGACAGTTTCCATCAATCTTAAATTCTCCCGTCGCTATGAAGCGGTCTTGTTTATTCGGTCAAGCATCATGTATCTAGGCGATCGCCGTTAATTCCAGCATCATTCATTCTGCTATCAACTTAGAATCCCATGTATAAACCCCTATTTCACCAGGTACTCTAGAAAATCTCCCTGTTCTATGTCCCCTGGATAATTCATCTATTAATACAGCAAGCACAGTAATTTCCCTTTCCTTTCACTAGAGCTATCTCATCAATTCCAAGTCTTTTTAAGTCTTCAGGTTTTAAATCACCGTTATCTTCAGATGCGTCTTTTAACATTCTTTCTATTTCATCTATTGTCACTATACCTTTAGATGCCACACTATGGCATAATAAGTCCTGAAGAACCATCATTTTTGAAAATATCGATACGTGGCTGCCAGAGGAATTGCGAAAAATACGAGAAATACAGTATTGAAAACAGCATTCTGCCAAAATCCCGCTGATATAGACAACGAACTATCCAAGATGAACCACACGAGTACTGATACTATCATGGCGTACCACGCTTCACGTTGCCTACGATAAAATGGCCCTATAAGGATGAAGAGTAAACTAATACTCCAACCGACCATTACAGCACCAAGTACGCCATACAAAAATTTAATATAAGAATATACGATTTCATCAAAGGTAGTATGTGCTTGTAAGGGTGAAAAGAACATTGTGTTAAAGAACAACTGCATAAGATCTGGTAAAATAACCAAACTAATGCTAAATATAGTTACTCCGCAAGTAACAATGATTAACCAATACCACCATAGACGAAACCATAAATTCATTATTTAACTCCTGTGTACAGTTTTCAAATAATAAGTAAGTACCTATGCAAAATTAATTGTGTATTTTTCTCCAAAATCGGAATTTTTCAGTTTTTTAAGTAATGCTAGTTCTTCATGCTTTTGCTTATATTCTAATGGATCTGGCTCTTTTGCTAATCCCCTTTTAAATCTTCTTCCACATTTTACTTGCAATAATAGCGCTACCTCGATTCTTAATCTTTCTGTGCTATTTTATAATTGAATTGCCCTGGTTAAGTAAGCAATTTAATAATGCCTCTAGCTCCGAAACTGACTGGAATAATCGATGCGCTATATATTCCTTTGCTGAATGCCATACAAGTTCAATCAAGTTATAGTCAGGACTATAAGCAGGTAAAAAATGCAATTATATATATATTAGGTAAATTTTGCTCAATTTTTTGCAAAAATCTTTCTTTTTATGATATCTAGTATTATCAAGAATAATTAAGATTTTTGTCCCACTAACGTGAAAATCACACTCTTGATTACCTTGTTAAATCCACTCAGATTTTACATACTAATTCAACTTCTCTACTTGCTCATAAAAACCCTCACCATTTCCTTTAACCTTGTAGCAATAAGCTACTGTTTTTCAAAAAACCAAATTTATAACCTTTTAATTTAATCAATAATGTTTCTTATTTTAACTTAGTTTTTATCTTTACCAAAGCAGTAGAAATCTTCTAAACTAGCTCGAAAAGTTATTAGTAAATAATATAATGTTGATAGAGGCCAATTGTTGACAATTTTACCCTGCTCATTTTTATACCAATTAGTACAATTACTACTCCAAACAGTTTTAGCAGCAGCAGCTTGTAGTTTTTGGTTAAATAAATATTGCTTATTGGGCTTAATATCCAAAAATTGGAACGATTTTCTTTGAATTAGCTGAATGCAGGAAATTATATAACGAACCTGGCATTCAATCATAAATATAATTGAATTTGATGTATTAGTATTTGGCCCATAAAGCATAAATAAATTAGGAAATCCTGATATCATAATACCTTTATATGCTTCAGCACCATCTTTCCATTTATCCTCTAATAATTGGTTATTCAGACCAATTATTTTTATAGGCAATAAAAAATTGTTAGCATGAAAACCAGTAGCAAAAATAAGAGTATCTATTGCATATTCGTGGTCATCTTGAGTCAACACACTATTAGTACATATAGCCTTAATACGCCTAATAATAACTTCAACGTTGGCTTGCTGAAGCGTTTCATAATAATCATTTGATAGCAAAACTCGCTTACAACCAACTGGAAAAATTGGCTCTAGGACTGATTGAAGCGTTGCCTGTTTTACTTTTTGATGTCTCTGACGACTAACGTAGGCAGCAAATAATTTTCCCGTAATGCCGTCTTTTTGAAGAATGCCATTCACAAGCAAAAACTCTAAAGTCAGATAAGTCCATAATCGATATAAATTAACTGTTAATGGAAACGTCTTGAATATCCAATGTTGAAATTTAGTAAATTTATGATCCTGCTTATTTAAAATCCAGTTAGCACTACTTTGAAAAATAAATAACTTCTTCACTTCTTTAGCAATTAGTGGAATAAACTGAATGGCACTTGCACCAGTACCTATTACAGCCACTGTTTTACCTCTTAAATTATACTGATGATTCCAGCGTGCCGAATGGAACTGAGTTCCTTGAAATGTATTAATTCCAGGTATATTAGGTATTTTTGGGCGATTCAATTGTCCACAACCACTGATTAAAATATTAGCTTGTAACTTTTCATTGTGATGGGTATAAATACTCCAAATACCTTGCTCCTGTTCAAAAATTGCTGTAATAATTTCAGTATTAAATTGAATATGTTGCTTAATACCGTATTTGTCAGCACAATATTCTAAGTATTCAAGTATTTCTGATTGTTTTGGGTAGTTTTGTGTCCAATTATATTTAAGCTCAAAAGAAAATGAATACAGGAAAGATGGAACATCACAACCAGCACCGGGATAAGTGTTATCTCGCCATGTGCCACCTAAACTCTCTGCTTTCTCCAAAATCTTAAATGAGTTAATACCAACTTTCTTTAGATTAATTGCCATACACAAACCAGAGATTCCAGCACCAATAATAGCAATTTCTAGTTTTTGTTCAGTGTTACGAAAAAATTGATTATTCATTCCTATTAATTTTTAAGATTTCTTGAGAAATTATATCTAACAGAGATTTTTGGCTATTGTTCAAAAACATATGTTTACCAGGAAGCATTTGCAGCTTAAAGGTATTTTGAGTATGGTGAGACCACAGTGAAAGTTGCTTTTCACTAAGAGAAGCATCATCCACACCACCAAAAGCATAAATTGGGCAATCTAGTGGCTCTTGCTCCTTATAGTCATAACTTTGTAGTAGTTGCAGATCCGCTTTAAAAATCTCCATCAACTCTTCAAAAAGTGATTTGTCATTATAAATAGCCTCTGGAATTTCTGAAATCTCCACAAGATAATTTAAAATTTGATTTTGTGAACAATTTTTAATTCTCTTTAAAAAAGAAATATCAGATATTGCTTGAGCGCTACCCAAAAACAAATATTGTGGGTTAATGTTATATTTTACTTTTACAATGTAAGCAAGTTCAAAAGCAATTAAAGCACCCATACTATGACCATAAAAAGCAAAAGGTTTATCAAGATAAGGATGAATCAAGTCTCCTAAAACTTGGATTAAAGCTGCAAAATCTGTAAAAGGTTTTTCCTTTAAACGCTGTTGCCTACCTGGAAGTTGAATTGGTATAACTTCTATATTTAGTGGTAATTCATCAGACCATTTTTTAAAAATTGAAGCACTTGACCCCCAGGGATGAAAGCAAAACAGGCGTAGGTAACTATTAGGCTTAGGTTTATAGTATGCAACCCAACTTGCTCTTTGATTAGCTAACTCTGTAATTTCATTTTGGAAAGATGCTTTCTTTAAGGTAGAACTATCTTGAGTGATTTTTTCAGTAAGCTGTTCTGCTAGTTCGATAATACTGGGCCCTTGCATAATTTCGCCAGCAGGTATAGTTACTTCTAATTGAGCTTCCAATTGATTTTTCAGTTCAATAACACTTAAAGAATCAAAACCTAATTCTAGGATGGATTGTTGTGTATCAATTTCAGACGCATTAATTTGTAGTATTTGGAGTGTTTGCTTTTGTAGATATTGTATTAAAGTTTGTTTATATTTTACTGTAGGAACTGCTTGTAGTTCCTGGAGTAGTTCAAGTTTTTTTACAGATTTATGTTGCAGTAAGGGAATTTCTTCAATGCTAACTTTTGTTAATTGTTGTTGATGTTGTTGAACTATCAGGTTTAGTAGTTTAGGCAATAAATCAACTTCGCTTTGGGAGAGATTTGCGACTGTGCTAAGTTGTTGAGTTAATGCTTTTATATCTCCTTGCTTAATAAGATTAATGATAAGAGAACTATTATTCTCCGATGTAATAGACTGATCTTGATAACGTCCATTACCCATTTCAATCCAGTAGCGCTGACGTTGGAAAGGGTAGGTGGGTAAAACCACCTTTTGACGCAGAGAATCGCCCTCAAATCCTGACCAGTCAATAGCCACACCTTGGACATATAACTGCGCCAAACTCGAAAGCATCACATGCCACTCACAAACACCAGCACGCATCGAAGCCAACCACACACCTAACTGTTTCGGCAAACATTGCCGTCCCATACTCAACAAATGTGGTTGTGGTCCAACTTCTAAAAACACGTCATAACCTTGAGTTGACAAAGTCTGCATACTTTGAGCAAACATCACCGGCTTCAGTACATGAGCTAGCCAATATTGCGCCGTTGTGATCTGCTCATCTGCAATCTCTCCAGTCAGGTTGGATATCAACGGGATTTGCGGCTGATGGTAGGTGATTTGATTGGCAATTACTTCAAACTCTGCCAGCATCGGTTTCATCAATGGTGAATGAAACGCATGGGATACTTGCAAGGGTTTTGTTTTGATGCCAAGAGATTCCAACTGCTGAGAAATTGCTGCAACTGCGGTCTTTTCCCCGGAAATGACTACGCTTTGTGGTGCGTTAATTGCTGCGAGGGAAACTGTGTTTTGATACTGACTCAGCAGTGGTTGCACTTGTTGCGCTGATGCCATCACTGCTACCATTGCGCCCTCAGAATTCAACTTTTGCATTAACGAGCCTCTGGCGGCTATCAGTTTGAGACCATCTTCTAAACTGATAATTCCGGCTATGGTTGCGGCTACGTATTCACCAACGCTATGACCAACTACCACATCTGGTTTGATTCCCCATGATTGCCACAATTGAGCGAGGGCATACTCTAGTGCAAATAGTGCTGGCTGGGTATAGGCTGTTTGATTAATTGGCAATAGACTTTGTGCTTCGCTTGTCGATGGGTAGAGTATTTCTAGTAAAGGATATTCTAATTGACTAGCGAGGATTTGCTGACATTGGTCTATGGCTGCACGAAATACTGCTTGGGTTTGATAGAGTTGTCTTCCCATGAAGACATATTGTGAACCTTGACCTGTAAATAAAAATGCTATTTTTTTTGGGTTGCTTGTGTTAGTGATTTGTCCTGATGTTACCTGTGTTATCTGTTCAGTAGTTTGATATTCATGCAGTTTTTCTGCTAATTGTTGTTTGCTGGCCCCAATTACTGCTAGTCGGTGATTGAAGTGGTCACGTCCTGTGTTTGCTGTGTAGCAGACGTCTGCTAGTTCTGTTTCGGTGTCAGTTGTCAGATATTTGTAATACTTTGTGGCTAACTCTTGCAGTGCTGTTTCTGTTTTTGCTGATAGCGTTAGTATTTGTAATGGTCTGTCATATAAGTTTTTACTCTTAACTTGTTTTGGTGCTTCTTGGAGTACCAAATGTGCATTAGTTCCCCCTACACCAAAAGAACTAACTCCTGCTCGACGAGGAGTACCATCGGTTTTCCATTCAGCAAGAGTTGTGTTGACATAAAAAGGACTGTTGGCAAAATCAATTTTAGGATTAGGTTTTTCAAAATTTAAACTAGGAGGTAATAACTTGTGCTGGAGAGCTAACACAGCTTTAATCAGTCCTGCTACTCCTGCTGCTGTAACCAAATGCCCTATATTAGTTTTTACTGAACCAATAGCACAATAACCTTGTTTGTGCGTACTCTGTTGAAAAGCCTTAGTCAAACCTGCAATTTCAATAGGATCTCCCAGTTGTGTTCCTGTACCATGAGCCTCTACATATGTAATTGTCTCTGGGTTTACTCCCGAGACAGCATGAGCTTCTGCAATCACTGCTGCTTGACCTTCTACACTGGGCGCGGTGTAGCCTACTTTTAAAGAACCATCGTTGTTAATAGCTGAACCCTTAATTACTGCATAGATATAATCACCATCAGCAATTGCATCTTTAAGTCCTTTGAGGAGTACAATCCCAATGCCATTACTTGGTACTGTTCCGTTGGCTTTGGCATCAAAGGCTCTACAGTGACCATCTGGTGAAGCAACTAACCCATCTTGATATAGGTATCCTGGTTCTTGGGAAACAAAAATAGAAACCCCACCTGCTAGCGCCATGTCACACTCTCCATTAAGCAGACTTTGGCAAGCAATATGAACTGCTACCAATGAAGTCGAACAAGCAGTTTGAACACTAATAGCAGGCCCAGTTAAATTTAGATGGTAAGCAACACGCGTTGCTAAATAATCCTTGTCACCTCCTTTAAGGTACACCCGTAAACCAAGGTCAGATTCAGAATCAAGGTTGTTGATTAAATAACTATTAATACTGCAACCTGCATAAACCCCAATTGAACCTTCGTAGACATTTGGATTATAGCCACCCCTTTCTATTACTTCCCAAGCACATTCTAAAAACAATCGTTGTTGCGGATCTATTTCCATAGCATCTTTAGGACTACAGCCAAAGAAACTAGCATCGAACATATCGATATCTGAAGGAGTTCCGCTAGCTTTTACATAATTAGGGTTATTCAAACGTTCAGGCTTGACACCAGCAGCTAGTAATTCTTCGTCTGAGAAAAAATGAATTGACTCTACACCATCTCGGATATTCTGCCAAAATTGCTCAATACTATTTGAGCCTGGGAAACGTCCAGACATAGCAATTATTGCAATATCTTGATTTTCATCAAAAAATTCTTCTTCTAGCTGATACATAAACTTTTCTCCTAAAAATATCTATTAAAATTTATATTTCTTATATTTACTTACGCAATTGAGGTATGTTAACGCACCTATTATGTGTATGTGATGCGTTAGGATTAACGTCCTAACGCACCTTGTGTGATAATTTATTTTTTGGAAGTCCCTGAAATAAATTGGTACTATATCTTAAATGTGTGTATTCATATTTCAACCTATTTCTGATTCCGGAATGTTTTCCTAGTATTTATCTTTTCTTTGATAGCAGTACGTTTTTGTAAACGATTACTAGCAATATTTTTGCCTATTTCAGCAGAATTATCTTCATTGCCAGCAATATATTGACTCAAGGAGTATACAGTTGGGTATGTAAAAAGGTCAACTACTTTTAGTTCAATATCAAATATTTCTTGCAATTTATTCTGCACTCGAATTAAGAGTAATGAGTTTCCTCCGATCTCATAGAAATTGTCATGAATTCCAACTGTTTCTATGCGAAGTACTTCTCGCAAAACAGCGGCAATTTTTTGTTCAGTTTCAGTTTTAGGCGCTGTATATTCAAGGTTAGAGCGAGTATTTTCTTCTGGCTTGGGCAATCGTTTACGGTCTACCTTCCCATTAGCAGTTAGCGGCCAAGCCTCCATAATAATGTAATCAGCAGGAACCATATATTCAGGCAGTTTTTCTTTGAGATATTGACGTAAGTACTTAGTAATAGAATTTGAATCTTGAGAAAACTGAGTGACTCCATTTTGCTGGTCGGCTTTAGCAAGTAAGGGAGACTTTAGCAAGATATATGCTACTAAACGCTTGTTTTGTTGTGAATCTCCCACTGCACTGACCACTGCTTCTTTGATGCCTGAAATTTGCTGTAATGCAGCTTCAATTTCTCCTAATTCCACACGGTAGCCATTGATTTTTACTTGAAAGTCTTCTCGACCTAGAAACTCAATGTTACCATCAGGTAAATATCGTCCTAAATCCCCTGTCTTGTACAAACGCTCTTGAGTCACTGGATGGTTAATAAAACTGGCTTGTGTTTTTTGCTCATTTTTCCAGTAACCTAAAGCCAATCCTACACCGCCAATATAAAGTTGTCCTGGTACCCCAATTGGTCTAATATTCATTAACTCATTCAACACGTAAAAACGTTGATTAACTAAAGATTTGCCGTAGGGAATACTCTTCCAATTAGAATTAACTTGTTCAATGGCATAGCTAATAGACCAGATTGATGCTTCTGTAGCTCCTCCCAAACTGATTACTTGAGCATTAGACCACAGAGACCGAATTTTTTCTGGTAAGTTAATTGGCAACCAATCTCCACTTAGCAAAGCTACTCGCAAGTCGTTAGTTGGTTGTTGTGATTTTCCTGAAAGATATTCCACCAACATTTGCATTAAAGCTGGTACAGAATTCCAAATAGTAACTTGGTGAGTTGTAATTAACTCTATCCAGTGACCTGGATCTTTGGTTCCTGTTGGTGCTGGCATTACTATGGCTCCTCCGGCTGCTAATATACCGAAGATATCGTACACTGACAGGTCAAAATTTAAAGCTGATAGAGCCAAAATTCGATCAGATGGTTTTACTTGAAAGCGTTGGTTGATATCGAGGATTGTATTGACTGCTCCTCGATGGTCAATCATCACTCCTTTGGGTAAACCTGTAGAGCCAGAAGTATAAATTACATAAGCTAGATCTTCTGGAGTTTGTACTAGGTCTAAAACAGGTAGATCTAATGCTGCTATCTCTTGAGTATCTACAGACCAACAAGTAATTCCTTCTGGCCAGCACAGAGATTCTTGCAAGTAACTTTGGGTTAAAACTTGTTTGACTTCTGCTTGTGCAAGTAGATACCACTGGCGTTCTTGGGGTAGTCCTGGGTCAATAGGTAAGTAAGCGCCACCAGACATCAAGATTCCGAGGACTGCTACTACTTGTTCCCATCCTTTTTCCATAACTACAGCTACTAGAGTGTTGGGTTGAACTCCCGATCGCCGTAATTCATTCCCTAAGTAATGCGATCGCCTGTATAGTTCTTGGTAGCTTAGGATTTTGTCTGTGGTAATAATTGCAGGTGATTCGCTTTGAGCTTGTACCTGCTTGATAAACAAACTATGCAATGTTTCCTTAGACAATGAAGAAGTTGTCTGATTTATTTGTGTTTGTAAGGTTAGTTGCTCTGGTAATAACAGTTGGTGATGAGTCTGATTCCAAGGTTCATCAGATGTTGCTAGTTGTTTTAGCCAATTACAGTAAGCTGCAAACATTTGATCGAGAAGATCTTCAGGAAATAAATCTCCGACTGCATCCCAATTCAGCACTAATGCTCCTTTCTCCTCTAACACTTGATGATCAAGCCAAACTTGAGGAGTTTGAGCAACACCATAAACCATCTCTCCTAATTGCTTGAGGCCAAATCCTTCTCCTAAATCTTCATTAGCTAAAGAACCTAACCCTAAAGTACTGGTAAAGACTACTCCCATTGGTTGACTACGTCCGCGGCGACGGAGTTCTCGTTGAACTTCTACTGCGCTGACATAGTTATGCTCTAAATCTTGCCAAAGTTGCTTTTGTAGTTTTTGAGCGCGATTTATAAATGATTTTGCAACTGAGTTATCTACCTCCAGCAAAATTAAAGAGGTAAAATCTCCCACTAGCTGGTTAACTTGAGAATGTATGGGAAGCCGATTAAATAGGGTGAGATTGATGGTAAATTTGGGAGATTTACTCCAAAGATTTAAGATGTCAGCAAAAGCAGTTAACAACAACCCAGAAGGAGTCAAATTCGCCTGACGAGCTTTTTGCTGTAATTGCTGCCAATGAGTTGGAGACAATCTAGCACTGCGACGCTGGAACCGAGGTTGGGTAATTGCAGAAATCGGTTGACTAAGAGGAATTTCTGGGGCAGGTGGTAAGCTATCAAGACGATCAAACCAATATTTCTGACAACGCTGATATTGTGGGGTATCTTTGAGGGCCAACTCCGCTAGTACATAGTCTCGGAATGATAATTCTAAGATTGGAAGCGAACTTTCAGGATCTTTATACAACTGCATCCATTGAGTGAATATCAAATAGATACTCCAGGCATCAGCTATTAACAAATCAAGGCTGATATGTAATCGGGTTTGTTGATTTAAACGAGTAGCTTGGATGCTAAACAAAGGCCACTGGTTTGCTGGTAAAATCTCGTGAGACATTCGCTCACGAATTACTTCTAGTTCAGAACTAATCGTTTGAGGAAGTTCACCAGCCAAATCCAAAACTTTAATTTCGTAGGTAGGTACTTGCTGAAGAACTTGTTGTTGAGCGTCTGCAACTACTACCATCCGCAGCATATCGTGGTAGGTAATTAATTTCTGCCAAGCTTGGTTGAGGCGCTCTAGATCTAAATTTTCACAGTCTATTTCTATGTAGATATGTGTGGCAATATTACCTAAGTCGAAGATTTGTTGACGGCCTAGCCAATAGGCTTGCTGAATTTCATTGAGGGGGAAAGGTTGATAGCGTTGGTCAGAGTGAGTGACAATAGTTGGTAGAGATGCTTCTGACGGAGTTTGTTCGCTTTGACTAAGTTTTTGGCTGATGTCTGCACAGAGACTAACAATGCTGTCGCCTTCAATAAACTTCGTAATAGGAACGTCTATCTCTAATTTGGTTTTAATTCGGTTGCGTAATTCCACAGCCATTAAAGAGTCGATTCCCATTAAGTTGAGAGGTTGCTTAGCATCAATGTCAGCAGTTTTCATGCCTAAGACTTGAGCAATTTCGTTTTGGAGATGAGTTATGAGGATGTTTTCTCGCTCATTACCTTTAATGCGCTTGAGTTTTTCTAGAAGCTGATCGTTTTGATTAACCGTTGTCGAAGTTGCATTTTCCCAGTCTGCTAAGAATGGCCATTTTGCAACTTTGTCTTGCCATGCTGACCAATCAATAGGTACTACGCCAACTTCTGTTGCAGTATTACCCATGATGAGTTCCAGAGCTTTGATTACCTGGTCGGGTGCGATCGCACCCATACCACTTTGTTGCGCTCTAATATCTGCACCTCGCTCGGCTGCTTCTCCAATTTGAGCAACCGCACCCCAATGAATACTTAAACCAGACAGTCCCATTGCTTTGCGATAGTGGGCTAAAGCATCAAGAAAAGCATTAGCTGCCGAATGGTTTCCTTGACCAGGCGAACCTAACAAAGATGCTGCCGAAGAAAACAGTACAAAAAAGTCTAATGGCTTGTTTTGGGTCAATTGATGTAAATGCCAAGCTCCCTGAACTTTCGGAGCCATCACTTTCTCAAAGCTAGACCAACTCTGGTTTTGCAGTACCCCATCTGATAACACGCCAACTGAGTGAATTATCCCTGCTAGTGGGGTAGTTAACTGGTTGATGTTATCTAATACCCTAGCGATCGCTGCATATTCTGATACATCTGCTATTGCTACTATAACTTGGGTGCCGACTGCTTTTAACTGGGCTAATTTGCTTGTAGCAGCATCATCAGGCGGACGGCGACTGACTAAAACTAAATGCTTAGCTCCCTGTTCTACCATCCAGCGTGCCACCAATAGTCCCAAACCTCCCAGTCCGCCTGTAATTAAGTAAGTCCCATCTTCTCGAAACTTCAAAGGCGTTGACGTTGCGTTATTAGTTGGTTGTGCTGTCTGAGTCACTACAATTTTGCCAATATGTTTGGCTTGTTGCATGTAACGGAAGGCGTTGATGACATCTGCGATCGCAAAAATCTTCAATAATGGTGGTTGTAGTAAGCCTTGCGAGAATTTACTGAGCAACTCTTGTAACATTGATTGAATTAACTCTGGTTGCTTTTGAGATTCTCTCACTAAATCAACTACCCAATAAGACACATCTGGTCTCACTTGTGCTACTTGGCTGGAGTCCCAAACTCCTCGCTTGCCAATTTCTACAAACCGACCTTGGTAACTAACTACTGATAGACTCTTGGTGATAAACTCTCCTGATGTCAAAGAGTTAAATACAATATTTACGCCTTTGCCGTGAGTGATTTCCATCACTTGCTCAGCAAAATCCACATTCCGGGAATTCATGATGTGTTTGACACCCATTTCTCGTAGGGCTTCCCATTTGGGTGGACTGGCGGTGGCGAATACTTCAGCTCCAGCAAGCTTGGCTATTTGGACTGCTGCCATTCCTGTTCCGCCAGCTGCCGCATGAATTAAAATGCGATCGCCAGCTGAAATCTGCGCTATATGGTGTAGAGCATAATAGGCGGTTAAGAAATTCACCGGAATTGATGCAGCTTCCTCAAAGCTGAGATTATCTGGTTTAAGAGTTACAAACTGGGCATCAACGATGACATATTGGCTAAAACTGCCAGCAGCCATAGCAATGACAGAGTCTCCTACTTTCAATTCAGTAACTCTTTCTCCCACAGCTACTATTTCCCCAGCACATTCCCTACCAAAACTATCCATCTCTAATAGGTGCTGTTGAGATACTCCATCTACTTGCTTCGGAATCAAGTCTAATGCAGCTACTACATCAAGGAAATTCAGTCCTGTTGCTTTCACCCGAATTTCCACTTCATCTGGTTTTGGAGAATGTCTAGCTGTTGGTTGGAGGATTAAGTTGTCTAAAGTACCTCTTTGTGATGCTGTTAGCCGGAATGGCTGTGTGGGCATTTGCTGTTGTTGGTCTAGAGTCTTTTGTCGGAGACGACTACTGACTAAACGTGCTACATAACGCCAATCCTCTCGCAAAGCTACTTGGTCTTCTTGATCTTCCGACCAAATTTCCGACCACAGTGCTAAGCCTTTTTTCTCCACAGTTTGGTTTGGGTCTAAATCAATCCTGACACATTTGAGTTCTGGGTGTTCTAGGTCGATGACTTTCCCCATCCCCCACAATGAAGATTGTGCGACTCCAGATACTACAGGAATACTATCAGGAACTGGTTGCGCTCCTTGGGTAACTAACCATAATCGTGGGGTTTGGGATAATTTTCCTTTGACTAAAGCTTGTACTAGAGATAATGTAGTGCCACATCCCAGCTTTGTTAAGCTCTGCAATTCTTCAGTGTTAATTGTTTGACCAATTCCTGCTTCCAGAGTCCAACATTGCACAACACCGGATAAATTCGGAGAGTGGGTTGTGATTTGTGCTATCAGTTGCTGGAATTCTTCTGGGTGTTCTGGGTTGAGGGTAAATTCTGTTGGTGAGAGTTGTTGATATTTTTTACCAGTAAATACCAACGTACACACTGCTCCTACGGAACGCAGTTGAGTGGCTAATGTTTGAGCAATTCCTTGTTCATCTGCCAAAATTAACCAATTTGTGTTTAAAGATAATAAAGACTCTGTTTGATTTGCATCAGCTTGAGCAACAATTACTGTTTGCTGCGATAAAGCTTCTTCCAATTCATCAAGCTTTGGTAGAGCGACCACTTGCGTAAAACCAGTTTGATTTAGCAATTGCTGCCACTTAGTTCTACTCAGTAAAGGATAGTCTGGTCGTAATTCCCAATCGCTAAATTTCCACCAGCCTTCTAACAATCCAAAAATCAAATCTAACCATCGTTGACGGACTGTCCCTTCCACCAACAGCAATAATCCTCCTGGTGCTAATAATTGCCGTACATGGTTCATGGTTTGAGTCAAATTCGCTGTGGCATGAAGCACGTTGGCAGCAATAATTACATCGTACTGATGTAATTTAAATCCTTGGGTTGTGGGATCTGCTTCTATATCTAAGGCTTGATAGCTGACAAACGGATAGTCTAAGAATTTCTCTTGAGCTTTGGTAGTAAATAACACACCAATATCTGTAAAAACATATTCCGTTTGGCTGGGATTTAGATGAGGCAGAATATAGCTGGTGGTGCCTCCAGTACCTGCACCGATTTCTAACAACCGTATCCCTTGATGTTGTGGTAAATTTTCACTGGCTTGAGTAATGACTTTTTGTACCAAAGTGTTCATTACTTTAGCTACCGGGGATTCTTGATAGAGTTGAGTTGCAGTTGTTAAATCTCCTTCAGGGAATACTAATTGTACTGGGTCAATGACTCCTTGTAACACCCGACTGAGTTGAGATGCACAACGTTGTACTAAAGTCAATTCTGCGATCGCATTTGGATATTGACTAAGTAAGATCTGGGTTTTCGATTCTGGGTTAACTGCTTTTAAGGTTTCTAAAACTTGCCACTGCTGCTGATTTGCCTGTAAAATCCCTACTTCTGCTAGTATCTGGAGCATTCGATGGCACAATCTTTGATGGCTAGGAACTATGCCTAAGCTTGTAACTGCAAAATCTGTGGAGAAGACTGCTCCTGGTGGGAATTGCCAGCCTAATTGCAATAATGCCTGAATCACATACTCGGCGCTTAATTCTTCTAACTGAGTTGCGATTTCTTTGTAGCTGTTTAAGTCTGCTGACGCTACTAATTCTGTTGAGGAGTGACTTAGTTTTTGCCCTACTTCTGTGGGATTGAGCAAATAATCAGGAGGTAGCAGACGACCAAAACGAGGTTTGGCTTTCCATTCTACTTCGTACAGCCAATTAGTGATGGATTCGGATTCAGTTTGGAGCAAGGTTTGAGGAGTAGCTCGTCTAACTTGTAAGCCTGTGACTGTGGCAACGATTTCTCCTTCATCATTGACTAAAGTCACTTGCGTAGTTAAGTTGTCTCCATTTTTGGTCTGGGGTGAGGTTACTGATGCGATCGCCCACAAATTCAGTTTGGGAGGACAGTATACTTTAAAATGATCGATTCTTACTGGTAAATAAGTTTGATTGCTATCTATTTCTGGTAATGCATGATTGATGACCTGCAACGCAGCATCTAGCAAAGCTGGATGTAACTGGTAGTCTGAGGCTTCTTCTACCAGTTCAAAAGGTAACTTAATCTTAGCCAGTGCCTGATTTGAACCCGACCACAATTGTTCAATTCCTTGGAAACTAACTCCGTAGTCAATGCCTCGTTGTCGGCTTTGTTGATAATGTCGTTTGACTTCTACAGGCTGAGTACACTGTGCTTTGTATTTTTCCAGGTCTTCAGTTACAAAAGTTTTGTTTGTTTTGTCCGGTCGGATTTTACCTTGAGCGTGAAGTATCCAGGGAACTTCGTCTTGGTTTTCCTGTTGCTGTTGAGTTAATATTTGGAACTGGTAGCTATCTTTTTCTATGAAAGTAAGAATTGTCTGGACTGTTTTGATTTCCCCTGTTGGTAAAATTAATCCTCGCCCAATTACTAAATCTTCTACCACCAGATTAGAAGTACCAAGTCGATTCAGCCCTGCTGCTAGAGCCATTTCTAGGTACGCGGTTGTCGGAAACAAGGCTTTATCAAACACCCTATGATGACTGAGGTAAGCTGGCTCATCTTCAGCGAGGAAAGATTCAAAACGATATTGTTTATCTAGCCCTGCTAAATAAAGTTTTTGACCAAGCAGAGGATGGAGAACTATTCCCCTCAATAAGCATTGTTCTTTAGATCTTCTATTTTTAATTTCAATCCAGTAGCGCTGACGTTGGAAAGGGTAGGTGGGTAAAACCACCTTTTGACGCAGAGAATCGCCCTCAAATCCTGACCAGTCAATAGCCACACCTTGGACATATAACTGCGCCAAACTCGAAAGCATCACATGCCACTCACAAACACCAGCACGCATCGAAGCCAACCACACACCTAACTGTTTCGGCAAACATTGCCGTCCCATACTCAACAAATGTGGTTGTGGTCCAACTTCTAAAAACACGTCATAACCTTGAGTTGACAAAGTCTGCATACTTTGAGCAAACATCACCGGCTTCAGTACATGAGCTAGCCAATATTGCGCCGTTGTGATCTGCTCATCTGCAATCTCTCCAGTCAGGTTGGATATCAACGGGATTTGCGGCTGATGGTAGGTGATTTGATTGGCAATTACTTCAAACTCTGCCAGCATCGGTTTCATCAATGGTGAATGAAACGCATGGGATACTTGCAAGGGTTTTGTTTTGATGCCAAGAGATTCCAACTGCTGAGAAATTGCTGCAACTGCGGTCTTTTCCCCGGAAATGACTACGCTTTGTGGTGCGTTAATTGCTGCGAGGGAAACTGTGTTTTGATACTGACTCAGCAGTGGTTGCACTTGTTGCGCTGATGCCATCACTGCTACCATTGCGCCCTCAGAATTCAACTTTTGCATTAACGAGCCTCTGGCGGCTATCAGTTTGAGACCATCTTCTAAACTGATAATTCCGGCTATGGTTGCGGCTACGTATTCACCAACGCTATGACCAACTACCACATCTGGTTTGATTCCCCATGATTGCCACAATTGAGCGAGGGCATACTCTAGTGCAAATAGTGCTGGCTGGGTATAGGCTGTTTGATTAATTGGCAATAGACTTTGTGCTTCGCTTGTCGATGGGTAGAGTATTTCTAGTAAAGGATATTCTAATTGACTAGCGAGGATTTGCTGACATTGGTCTATGGCTGCACGAAATACTGCTTGGGTTTGATAGAGTTGTCTTCCCATGAAGACATATTGTGAACCTTGACCTGTAAATAAAAATGCTATTTTTTTTGGGTTGCTTGTGTTAGTGATTTGTCCTGATGTTACCTGTGTTATCTGTTCAGTAGTTTGATATTCATGCAGTTTTTCTGCTAATTGTTGTTTGCTGGCCCCAATTACTGCTAGTCGGTGATTGAAGTGGTCACGTCCTGTGTTTGCTGTGTAGCAGACGTCTGCTAGTTCTGTTTCGGTGTCAGTTGTCAGATATTTGTAATACTTTGTGGCTAACTCTTGCAGTGCTGTTTCCGTTTTTGCTGATAGCGTTAGTATTTGTAATGGTCGTTCTATATGACCTTCGTTTTTGACAACAGACTTCTGATTCTGCAATTGAAAGGATGCTTCTTCCAAGACTATATGAGCATTAGTACCACCAATACCAAAAGCACTTACCCCACTTCGTCGGGGTATTATTTCACCTTTTTGTGTTTTAATTTGCTCCCAGTTTTGATTTTCTAAGACAATATAGAATGGGCTACCATTTAACTTAATATGTGGATTGAATTGTTCAAAGTTCAGTAATTTGGGTAATTTTCTATGTTTCATTGCTAATAGAACTTTTATTACCCCTGCAATTCCCGCAGCACCTTCCAAATGTCCTATATTAGTTTTGACTGTTCCTAGACCACAATAAGAATGCTTACATTGGGTTAGTTCATACTCTCCTTCCGTTTCCTTTTGTCTGAAAGCTCTTTTAAGACCGTTAATTTCAATCGGATCTCCTAAAGGAGTACCAGTTCCGTGAGTTTCAATGTAAGAAATAGTATTAGGAGCAATGCCGGCTTTTTGATGAGCAGCACGAATTACCTTAGCTTGAGCATAAATATTGGGAGAGGTTAAAGTTCTTGCTTTTCCACCATGATTAACTGCGCTTCCTTTGATCACACCATGAATATGATCTTGATCTTGAATAGCTTTCTCCAGGGGTTTTAATAAAATTACCCCAGCTCCTTCTCCACGTACATAACCATCAGCTCCACTATCGAAAGTTCTACATTTTCCTCTTGGAGACAACATATTCTGTTGACTCATTTGAATGTACGTTGTTGGTGACAACAACACACTAATTCCACCCACTAATGCTTGATCACATTCCTGTTCTTTCAAAGCATTAATAGCCTGATGAATAGCAACTAAAGAACTTGAGCAAGCTGTATCAACAGGAAGACTTGGTCCAGAAAAATTAAAATAAGCAGAAATTCGATTTGGAATCATAGTAGTCCAACTGCCTGTTCCACTATGTACGTCAATCTCTTCCTCATTCAATGTCAAAATTGAGTCATAACTACAAGCCCCAATAAAAACACCTATAGGACTACCTGATAATTTTAGTGGTGAGTAGCCAGCATCTTCTAAACACAACCAACTCAACTCAAGCATCAACCTTTGCTGAGGGTCTATTCGGATAGCTTCACGAGGAGAAATACCAAAAAATGAAGCATCAAACTGATCCACTTCTTGAACAAACCCACCCCATTTACTAATACTTTTATTAGGTTGTTGAAGCAGTGGAGAATAAAAATTCCTCAGTTGCCATCTTTGGGCAGGGATTTCGGTTACGCTATCTACTCCCTGCTCTAAATTTTGCCAAAACTGATTGTAGTCGTTAGCTCCAGGAAAACGACAAGCCATCCCAACAATAGCAATTCCTTCTTTCCATCTTTCCGGTGAGCGAAAATTATTTTTGCTTTCCATATGTTGTGTATTCAGTATCTTTTATCTCACTAATATTGTGAGGCTAGTGACTGTTGATATAGTTTTTAGCTAGGATTCAACCTTTAATAGCAACATCTTCTGAGCGTCTGCTCAAAAATATTTGAACTAATTGTCATCACATTACCAATGGTTAAATCGTATGTTTTACCGACACAACGAGATACTAAAACCAGATTATTTAAAATGGAATGACGCCTTACGGTTATCTACGGAAATTTTATCAGGATTGAGGAGTATAGAACTCTTTTTTACTCGATCAGCTATGACTTATACAGTAACAGCAAGGCTTAGACGTAATTACCTTACTTTTTAATATTTACTTTATAAATCGCAACTTAGATAAGATTACCCTGGTCAAACGCCAAAGGTCAAGCAACAAACTCGCTAAATTAAAAACTTTGTTTGTAAAATATTACTTTTCAAAAATAGTTAAGACCTTTTTTTGGATGAATTGTATTTACTAATGTTACGAAGTATACTTAGCAAAATAAGTAACTTTGTTGGCGAAATTGTTATTTGATTTCTAAAGATTTTTACAACTACTGACTTAGAATCCACACTCTCTCAGTAGGGTTTCTGTCTTCTTAACTTTACTAAATATTCTTAATATAGTAGTATTTTTTTTTACTGTATTGTTCAGTGCCAGAACATTGTACTGAAATTTTACAGTATTTTGAAAAATTATTTTTTCGCAGTTCATTAATAAAGCTATAAGATAACTGGTGCTTGAGTTTTGCTTAATTTTTTTGGCAATACAGCTGTTTTTTAACCTAATTTGTTCTTTTTTTTAAACTCACTTATTACACAATTTGATGTAATATACGTGGCAAGTAACAGTATGATGTTCTCAACTCAAGAGAGTAAAAGCCTATGATGTCACTTCTGAAAAAAGTTTCTGGTGTAGCTATTTGTACAGCGGTTATTAGTTGCGCTGTAGTACAAGCTAGACCAGCTCAAGCAGTAAGTCTTACCCTGAAAGCTCTTTTAAACTCTACTGTAGAATTTGACGGTTTTATAGAACTGCGAGATGACTGGCAAGCAGACAGTAACTATACGAACGCTGATTTAGTAAAATTGACTCTAAATTCAGCTAAAGTAAATTCTTCAGATGTTCCATTCTCTCCCCGTCCCGCAGAATTAGTCGATTTTACAGGTTCTTCTTTCAGTGTTCCTGTAGATAAAATCCTAAGTGGCATCATCCCAGATGATAACAGTGGAACATGGGTGGGTAGCTCTGCTGATAATAAAGTAACCTCAGTCATACGTTGGGGTAACGATACATCAGCTGCTGGCAGTCCGCTAGAGTATGCTGTGAATTTAGGAGGAGCAGAGTTGAGCAATATTGTGCCTACAGGAAATGTGAGTGATGTATTTTCAGTGAAATTTGCACCTGTACCTGAGCCTACTTCCGTATTAGGATTTTTAACAGCTGGTATTTTTGGTGTAGGTTTAAAAATGAAGCGCAAGTATTTTAAAAAAATCTCTGAATAGTTGGTAATAGCTATTACTGATTAGAAGTTAACTATATAACTTCTAATCAGTAATATAACAATCCTAAATTATTCGTGAGAACCAAAATACCCGACTTCATAAAAGTCGGGTATATGGACATTACGAATTCTCAAAAGTCAAATAAGATTGCTATAGTCTATAGCAATTATCTAAAAAAGAGATGTCAAGATAGAAAACCTGTAGTCTCATTTTGCAGATGTGCAATCTTTAGCTATCAAGTCATAGGTTAAAAAATGCAACAACTAGATACTGTTTCCATTCTCAAACAAGATTACGAAAAATTTCCCAACGACCAGAACTACAGTATATACGCAGAGGATTTCTATTTTGAAGATCCTTTTAATAAGTTTCAGGGCGTTGAAATGTATAAGCAAATGATTGGTTTGATTACTGCTGGGTTGATTGATGTAAAACTCAATCTTCTTGAACTTACTCAGTCTGGAAATACAATCAAAACTCAATGGATGCTCAGTTGGACTGCCCCGTTTCCGTGGCAACCTCGGATTAATATACCAGGGCGGAGTGAAGCAGAGTTGAATGAGGATGGGCTAATTGTTAAGCACATTGATTATTGGGATATACCAGCCGCTGACGTTTTAAAGCAGCTTTTTCAGTTAACATAGCGCCTCAATTGTTTTAGTTGTGATTAAAGCTTAGAAGTCTTTAGTTGTGGCAGCGATCGCTATTTATTGGACTATCTACGTCAATAGTAAAATATTGTTTGTGTAGCTCTCAAATATTTATATCTAATTATTTACCTCACTTTTGGTAAATAATCAAGTATGAATTAACCGAATTAATAGATGATGATGCAAAATATAGTTTCAGAAAATGATTTAGTAGGAACTTGGAAGCTAATTGCTTTTAAATCTATAGGTACAGAAAAAATTGATTACCCATTTGGTAAAAGTCCTGTAGGCTATATCATTTATACCCAAGATGGCTATATGTCTGCCTCGATTATGACAAGCGGTCGCCTGAATCTTGAAATGTCAATAGCAGAAATGCAAAAATTTAGAAATGTGGCATTGAAACCACAGCTAA
Organism: Desmonostoc vinosum HA7617-LM4; assembly: GCA_019359515.1. Classification (GTDB taxonomy): domain Bacteria; phylum Cyanobacteriota; class Cyanobacteriia; order Cyanobacteriales; family Nostocaceae; genus Desmonostoc; species Desmonostoc vinosum. The sequence goes on from JAHHHC010000058.1 coordinate 27,749, forward strand.
TAGGAGATATATTAAAATATATAAAAGCAATTTTGAGATATTTCCAAGCGGCAAGAAACTACATTTCTTATAGTGGTAAATATGAAATTATAGATAATAAAGTCATTCACCATGTTGAAGTTAGTTTAGTTCCAGATTGGACTGGTACAGACTTGGAACGGACTTTTGAATTCTCTGGAGATCAGCTCATACTAATTTCACCTCCTGCTGGAGATGCGTCTTTTCATCTGACTTGGCAACGTGTTTAGAAGCCAATTGTAAGTAATAGCTATTGTGTAAATTTTATGCAAAACTAATTAATAGTTACAGTCAATTGAAATGACATGAGGTTTGGGAATTATCAACAGAACGTTTAGTGAGTTTTAATTTGTTGCGGATAAATCTGGGGATTTGATTAGATAACCTTGGATTGAGGATGTTAAATTCAGCTAAATAATAACCCCAGGATGTATCAAAGGATTAATTTCTATGCAGACTAAAGAATCTACATCAGAGGTTAACACATACCCCAAAGGTAAAGGAGGTTTCAACCGTTGGGCGATCGCTACTTTTTTTACTCTCGCACTTGTAAGTAGCGCAGTTATTTTCTACAGCCTATTTAGCAAGCATTCTACGATGCAAGCCTCAAAAGGTGCTAACTCAGCTGCACTTTTAAAGCCTAAATTGATTACAGCCTTGGGTCGTTTGGAACCCCATGGAGAAGTGATAAAATTATCTGCTCCAACAGCATCTTCAGATGGAAATAGTAGTACTCGTGTAGCTAAACTGTTGGTAAAACAGGGGGACTGGGTTAAGCGTGAACAGATAATTGCAATTTTGGATAGTCACGATCGCCTTCAAGCTACTCTTAAAAAATCTAAAAAAAAAGTCCAGCTAGCCAAAGCTAAACTAGCTCAAGTTCAAGCAGGTGCGAAAATAGGAAATATTGATGCTCAAAAAGCCAGGATTATAAATTTAAAAGCTGAATTACAAGGGCAAATTACTTTACAGAAAGCAACAATTCAACGGCTAGAGGCTGATTTTCAAGGAGAAAGAGAGACTCAACAAGCTGCACTTAAACGTTTAATAGCTCAGTGGCTCAATGCCCGAACAGAGTGCAGGCGCTATCAAACATTATTTCAAGCAGGGGCGATCGCTACTTCTGAACGTGATAGCAAGTGTTTGGCCGCAGATACAGCTTCCAAAAGTGTCAACGAAGGCAAAGCCACTTTACAACAGATACTAGATAGCAGTCGTGCCCAGATCAAGGAAGCCCAAGCTAATTTGCAGCGTACACAAAACACTCTGCAAGCTCAACAAGCAGAAACAAAGGCGACGTTAGAAAGTATTGCTGAAATTCGTCCTACAGACATCATGGTAGCTCAATCCGAATTAGAGGGTGCGATCGCCGAAACTGAGGAAGCGCAAGCTTTGTTGAATCTTGCTTACATTCGCACACCCATTAATGGACAGGTGCTGCAAATTCACACTAGACCAGGTGAGAGCGCTAGCAGTGATGGAATTGTAGAAGTCGGACAAACTGACCAGATGTATGCAGTTGCTGAAATATATGAAAGTGATGTCAAGAATTTGCGCTTAGGACAGAAGGCTGTAGTAACCAGCAGTGCTTTTTCAGGAGAAGCTAAGGGAGTCGTTGATGAGATTGGTTTACAAATTCGTAAGAAGGATGTGCTTGATACTGACCCTACCGCAGCTATTGATGCCAGAGTAGTAGAAGTCAAAATTCGTTTAGATCCTAATAGCAGCCGTAAAGTCGCTAACTTAACCAATCTAGAGGTAACAGTTAAAATTGTACTCAAGGATAAAACCTCAACATGAAATGGAGAACTCCACTAGCTTGGCTACAGATGAGCCGGAAAAGAAGCCGCTTAGTAGTGGCGATGGCAGGAATTGCTTTTGCTGATATGTTAATGTTCATGCAACTAGGTTTTCAAAGAGCTTTGTACGATAGCAATACGAGGTTGCATAGAAGTTTACGAGCTGACATTGTTTTAATTAGTCCTCATGCTCGCAATATTTCCGAAATGACTACCATTCCCCGCCGTCGTTTGTACCAAGCTATGAGCTTTGAGGAAGTAGCATCAGCCGAGCCACTTTACACAGATTTTGTAGACTGGAAAAATCCTCAAACTCACCTTAAGACTTCTATCTTGCTCATCGGTTTTAATCCCAATAAATCCGTATTCGATATTGCAGGTGTTAATCAGAATTTGGATAAGCTGAAGTTGCCAGATACCTTACTTTTCGATCAGGGTTCTCGTGGAGACTATACTACAACCATTACAGCTCTACAACAAGATAAAATCATCTCCAGTGAGATCCAAGATCGTAAGATTCAGGTAGCTGGGTTATTTTTGTCTGGCGCTTCCTTTGCCGCTGACGGTAATGTGATTACAAGTGATTTAAATTTTCTCCGCATCTTACCCCACCGTCGCTTTTCCGAAATCAGTGCAGGCTTAATCAAGCTTAAGCCTGGAAATGACTCTCAGCAAATTGCAACAGCATTACGTACCTACCTACCCAATGATGTTAAGGTTATGAATTTTGATGAGTTTGCTAAGTTTGAGGAAACTTATTGGGCTAACAATACCCCAATTGGCTTTATCTTTAGTTTAGGAACTGGAATTGGATTTGTTGTTGGTTTAGTGATTGTCTATCAAATTCTCTCTTCAGATGTAGCCGATCATACAGCTGATTACGCTACGCTAAAAGCTATAGGATACCCTGATATTTATCTAATTAAAGTTGTTTTTCAAGAAGCTCTAATTCTAGCTATTTTAGGCTATTTTCCAGGATTTACTATCTCTTTTGGACTTTATGCTTTAACACGAAGTGCTACTAATTTACCTTTATATATTACGTTAATTCGAGGAGCAATTGTATTCTTGCTTACTGTTATTATGTGTTTTATTTCAGGTGTAATCGCCATGCGAAAACTTCGAGCCACTGATCCTGCTGAACTCTTCCAGAAGCAATAACTTAAAGTTAATTTTAATCAATCGAGAAGTCTTATCTCCTATCTAAGCTATGGGGTATTCTACTGTTCGGTAATTTCTACTCATAACTAGACAAAACTAACGGAACGTCTATATATTGAGAGTAGTCCTAATTGGTATGTAATTATGGAAGACTCTCGAATGACTATTTCAATAGGAGATACTGCTAAAGAGCTTGGTGTCTCTGTAAAAACTGTACGACGATGGGCAGACTCAGGAAAGTTACGTTTTGAACGTTCACCGT
>JAHHHC010000059.1 GCA_019359515.1 Desmonostoc vinosum HA7617-LM4
TGGCTCTAGGGTTTGCTTTGTGTGGATGGGTTGGGTCATAATTAGAATCTCCTGTTGAAGGGGAGGGCGATTGCTTCCAAAGTTTCCTACGCTGTTGGTGATCGCCCTTTAATTTGCTTATATACTTATAGTAATCTATTGGTTACCATTTGTCAACCATTGGTTACCAGAGAGCTTGATATTTTTATTGACGATGTTATGCTCGTGTTTACCACACTGGTAAACAACTGGAGTTTATGCAAAATAGAGGTATGAATACAGAAGAAAAAGCAGACAAACGTTTGGCTGTACGCGTTACGCAAAGCCTTAAAGATGCGTTTAATGAAAAAGCCAAGAAAGTAGGAAAGACAGAATCGCAAGCACTAATGGCATTGGTACTGCAATTCATTGGTGGAGAGGTCGAAATTGAAAGCGATATCAACAATCGCTTGCGAAGACTAGAGCAGGAGATTACGCAATTAAAGCAAGCTCGTTCGGGGGAATTAATCGCCTCAGGGACGAGAATCGCCTCCTGAGGCAAAAGCTAAAGCAAATACAGCAAGTAGCCAAGGAAGACCCGCCTCACCAAAACAAGTAAGGCGGGTTTGTCATCTACACACTTATATGGTAAACAATTGGAATACTGTGGTAACCTGAAAAAGACAAGTTAAGGAAATAATTTCAAACTGGAGCAACAGGTTTACCACAGTACCAAGGGTTACCAAAAAGCAAATATGGAGCCAACAATAGAACAATTAAGGGAGTTATACCGCGTATGTGTGATGGCAAGTAATTTATTGCAGCCCATCAATGTAGTACGCTTCGACGAACGCATTAAGAGAATCTTTGTTTTGGTTGGCGAGACAATCGAGATAGAAATTTATCCCAACGGACGGTCAATCTTATGACTCAACCTAATTTTGACAGCATGACCCGGCATGAATTACTAGCTTACGTGCGATCGCATCCCGACGATACGCAAGCGTTTCACAAATATATGGATTTGTTACAGACTGCACCAGGGCGGATAACGGTAACCACAGATGAAGAACTGGAAGCAGAAATGCGTAAGCGAATAAATCAGCAAACACACTGATTTGTTTAATCCCCCCTGTAAGTTTTCTAGGCCCTCAGAGGGGATAGTCACATAACCATCAGGTAAAACTATGACTACTCAAACAATACCAAATCCTCCTGCGCCTTGCATGGGGATTAATCCCGTTCGTCTACACAAACGCCTTTACACCAGTCAAAAACGCAATAAAAGACCACACCTGATTGCGAAGTATGGGATGCAGTGTTTTTGGTGTGGTTGTACCTTGTCACTTGAAACACTAACCATTGACCATTACATACCACTGGCAAAGGGTGGCAGCAACAAAATCAAAAATCTACGGCTTAGTTGCAGTCCTTGTAATCAGCGTCGGGGAGATGCTTATCCTACTGAGCTATACCTCAAACAGAACAAAAGAAATTCTGTCTCTACTGTCTCCTAGCAAGTCTTGTGTAACTCCTCACCACACCAGGTAAAACATATGCTGGCAATAGACACCGAACTATCAGCACTTGATTATAACAACCTTAATCACAGCATCAAAGAAACCTTCACTGCCATTGACAGATTTGAATGGCAAGCAGCTGATGATCTGCGATTGCTACGAGATAATCACTGTTACCGAGATGCTGGGTACACCTGCTTTCAAGCCTATTGCGAAAATGAACTTACAAAGTATGGGGGATATCGCCGGGTAAGGGATTTACTCTCTGCAAAAAAAGTAATTGATACTCTACCCCAAGATTTGAAAGCACATATTACCAAATCCTCGCAAACACGTTCTTTACTCCGCCTAGTTAAAACTCCAGAGAAGTTAGAACAAGCTGTTGCGATCGCATCCCAAGAAAAACCCTTCCCCACTGCCACAGATTTCGCTAAAGCAGTAAATAAGGTTGCACCAAAGGTCTTTAATAGTGTTAAAGAAGATACCACAGAACCCCCTAAAACCAAAACGCAATTGTGTAAAGCTCGCGGCGTGGAGTACTCCATGCCGCAGACTTTACGTCAAACGGTCAAGGTTTCATCACAATCGCATTCCAGGTACGGAGATGAGGGAGTAATTGAGGCAGACGCGCCTAATAATTATCAGCAGATTGTTACCTTCAGCGATGGTGAGAAACTGCTGGTAAACAATGCTGATTTGACTAACTTAAATGACACAATCCTCTTGGAAAGTTCTGATGCCTGCGGCAACCCCTGCGGGGAACGGCGGGAGCCGCCGCTCAGACTTTCCGCTGCGTCATTTTCACCTGAGCGCAAATATCCCAAAGAATATGCTGAAGCGATCGCTGCCATTGAAGAACGCCATAAACGTTAACTAGAGCGACTTGAAGAGGAGCTGAGAATTGGTTTACAAGTAGAAGCCAGAGCTAGAGCAGAAGAACAAGTTAGAGAACAACTCTCGTCATTGCAGCAACGTCTAAATGAAATGGAGGGACTGAGGCAATTAGAAATAGAAAATCAGCGATTGCAAAAGCGTATTCAAGAACTGGAAAATGCAAAACAGTCATATCCTAGAGAGCAGCCAGCTAAGAAGAATGTTCAGCAATCCCCAAATACTATTGACTTGCGAACGCTAGCCCTTGAGCCGCCCAAAGACAATGCCCAAGAATGTCTGCGCCTGATGGGTATAGCGTTGGGGAATCTGGCCAGTGCTATGAATAATACTAAAGCATTACAGGCCGCCGCCCTCGTTTTAGGTACAGAACCAACACCACAGGCTATCGCATATCGCGCCGAACAGTTGCAGCTACTACCCCAGGCTGTTAACGAGATTCGGCAAGTACTGTCTAAACCTGGGTGTACTTGGCATGACTATTTAGCTGTGGGCCCAAGAGTACGAGGTGATCAAGCAAGACATCAGAGCAGAATTGACACCGCAGGAAACAGAGTTAATCAATACTTTGGAGAAAGCCGAATCCTACAAGATTACGGAACCAACGTTTTTTCACGAAATCCCTGCCGAGTCTGGTTCTTCTAATTGCGCTCTTGTTATTGGGCTTGGTTCTATTGTTGCCCATGCCGACCCTTACCGCACTTTGTATGTGGAACGGGGTGAAGTCGTGGAGGATTTGGGCGAAGAGTTGGTGGTGGCGTGGGATTGTTGGAAAGATCGCTCAAAGAAGACTGACAGGTATTTAAAAGATGAGTTGCGCTTATTGCAAAGCTAACAGCTAGAAACTTGTCAATACATTCACAAAGAACTCAAAGCGGCATGGGTGCAATGTCGCTCACATTTTCATGCGCTAAAAATTGGAGTCAACATGAATGCAATCACAATCATTTCACGTCAAGTAAATGGCTCAGTTGTTGAACAACGCCGATGTGATGGTTATGTCAATGCTACGGCTTTAACCAGTGCTTATAAATTGGCAATTGGTAAAAGGCGTGATGTTAGTGAATGGCTAGAAAATAAACGTACACAAGAGACGCTTTCGCATTTAAGTTTAAACACGGGAATTCCCGTATTTGAGTTATATCAAGTGTTTCAAGGCTCTCCAGAAAACGGAGGCGGCACTTGGATACATCCGAAGCTGGCGGTCAGATTTGGGATTTGGCTTTCGGATGAGTTCGGCTATCTCGTAGAGCAATGGGTTGAAGAATGGATGCTGAACGGGCAATCAACCGTGCTTGACTCCAAAGTTCTGGAATTGGAGAACAAATTAGAAACTGCATTAGAGGCGGTCGCTCAATTACAAACTCAAATCCAAAACCTGTTACCTCCGTCATCTGACTTTATACCCCCTGGCTGGGATGCCGAAATATGGCGATCGCTACCTCCACAAGATAAACGACACTTCAGGTTTTTGTTCCACCGTCGTCGTTTCCGTCCATCGCAGCAAACTCAAGATGAAACCAAGTTACTACCTTCTGTCACCACCCAACAGATGAAGCAGAAGCAGAGGGACGAATTACAGCGATTGATTAAAGAAACCTCACTCCAAGAGAAACAACAGCTTCAGACAGCAAAACAAGAGATGTTGAGGCAGTTTTGGGCAGCAAGCCCAGAAGAAGATGTGCCTTTTTAAACAAACAAACCTAACTTGACCAGGAATAGATATAGGAGTTGAAATATGAGCAGCATTGCATCTACTGATAAGTTTTCTGTACTGGTGATATTACGGCGAGAATACTTTGATATTACAGGTAACTTCTGCGCTGCCAAGCTGATTGAGTACTTCAGGCATTGGACAAAGTGGAAGCTCAAGAACCACCGTACCCCCTGGATTTACCAGCCACTCAAGCGAATCTATGCTGACTTAATGGGGGAACATAGTCTTCATGTTATCAGGAGTGCGATCGCTCTGCTTGAGGAGATGGGTATTATCTCTAAGCAGAGGAATCCAGGGAACGGGCAGGACAAGACTTGGCAGTACAAGTTGCATTTTGAGGTATTAAATCGGCTGCTTGAACTTCGCAAGTGCAAAACTGAACCTTCCACATTCAATGTAGAACAACACCTTAGATCAGATCCTAAAACTTCTAAGCCACAACAACATGCTGCTGTTGAGCTAAAAAAGGATGATGAGGTGGAACAAACCAAGACCTTAGAACAAGCCCTGGTTACTCACTTCGCCCTAAAGTCAGAACTGGATTACTCATCTAACAACACAGGCCCTCATGAGGGTAATTCTGACGCCGCCGCCCCAACTGTACAAAAAACGAGTGACGCAATTGTGAGCCAGCCCGGTCTTGTTGTTTCAACAAAGAGGGACTGGCGAACCCGCAGGGTGTCAGAAAAAGCCTTGGTTACTCGAAAAGTTGAGGAGCCAGAACTGAATGATTCGGCTGACGATGAAGACCAATTTTCCGCACTAGGGGCTGAAAATTCGGGTAAGCCAAGCAAGAGTGAGATTGCAGAGATTTGTACCGAGTTGCGGCGACTACGAATTAACCCACAGCCTTGTTTAGGGGTAGTCAAGAAGCATTGGGCGAGTGTACAAGGGGCGATAGCTCGTGTCAAAGAAGCAGTACAGGAGGGATGGTGTAGCAATCCCACGGGCTTGTTTATCAACAGCTGCAAGAGTGGGGCTAAGGGTAAGAACGCCGTTACAACCGATGTGAGTGCTTGGTTTGAGTGGGCTAGGAAAGAAAGAATTGTGCTGGCGATGTCAGGGAGAGTGGTTTATACGCCGGAGGGTGAGGCAGTGGAGTTGGCGGAAATGATGCTGCGGTTTCCGGTGGAGGGGTAAGGAGATGGTCTCCAGTTTACCCTGATTATCTGCTGTGGCGATCACTTCATTTCTTCTTGGAGCGATTTTTCCGTCGAGATTGTTCTTGCATCTTTTTCTTCTTAGCTTGATTTTTACCTTTTTTGGAAGACGAAAAACTAGTTCCTTCTCGGTGTACAAATACCGTTGTAAATTCTTCTTTTCTACTCCCACTTGGTCGAAAACAAGTCCATTCTTGCATTTCTGATATTGCATCTTTAATAAAAGAGTAACGAGGATTTTCGCGCAGTTTATTTAAAGCTGGTTCTATTCCCTGTTGAAAGCTGTCATTAACATCTTCTTGGTCAATAAAAAACTGTTCAATTAAATCTTCTTCAAATACTCTATTAATTTCTTCGTTCAGTTCAACAGCACAAAGTTCTACGCTATTAATAACTAAGCTAGTCCAAATATGATAATCTTCTTCCCCACCTAGATTTGAGAACAGTTCTTTATAGTATTGTATAACTTGCTTTCTGGGAATTTTATCCTGAGCCACTAAAACCAATAAGGATTTCAGGGCTGCACCTCTGACATATTCATTGACTTCTTTATTGTCTATAAGTTGTTTTATTGGTTCAATATTTCCATCACTAACAGAAGCCAGTATCCTACCTAAATCCTCTGTCACTAAATCTCCAGTTAAATCTAGGGCAATCTCCCCTGGAACTGAAAAAAACTTAATGATTACAGGATATGCTAACGGCTCTCTAAATTCTGCTAGTAAGTAGAAAGCACAAAGATGTAAAATATAATCTGATTTTTCTAATAACTCTTCGAGATTATTGCTTAACTCTTCTAAGATTGATAATAATCTAGGAGTTATGGTTTCCCGTTCTTCTCTTGCTCTTTCTATTGCTACAAGAGGAAACTTCCCTGTATTGTTTTCTAGTTCAGATAAGATTTCTTCTATTTGCATCTGTTGAAAATAGCGATCTTGTACTTAACTAACTCAAATTAGATTTGGTTTATCAAGAGATGTACCACAGTGAGGTAGTTATTCTTGAATAATACGGCGGTTTCCGGTGGGGGAATGATATTTTTAGTGGAGAGTTGAGCAACTGTTCGGTTTACACCTACCAAGCTACCCAACCCAGTTTGATTTTTGGATACTGTTACCAGCATCACAGGTGCAGGTTGGACTCTTCGGTTGCACTCTTGACCTAAAGTGAACTTATGAATTTTTGGCAATCTTTCAATAATTGGCACATACCATCTAATGCAATCATAGGTCTTTTGGATGACCGATAATTCTTTCATTTTTTAATCAATCTTAATATTTCTGCCAAAAAATCGAGTCGCCATGAGGCAACAAAAAGAAAGAAAAAAGAACAAGTGCAAAGTGAAAAAGGACTAAAGTATAAAGGGCTACCGAAGAATCCTCCCGACGGCACACACAACCCGAAAACCGACATTGATGCTGTCGACGTCGCGGTTGCTGTAGTCGCGAGACGCAGAACGGCAGTATTCAGGATAGTTGAGCCAAGAACCGCCCCGCAGCAAGGCATATTCCTGCTTTTGAGAAAGATTATTATTATTCAACCAAGCACTGCCATCTGTTGGTGCACCTTCATAGTTATCATGCCAATCATCAAGACACCATTCCCAGACATTTCCGTGCATATCGTATAGCCCAAAGGCATTAGCCGCGTTAAAACTGCTCACAGGTGTAGTCTCTTCTCTGTAGGTTCCTTTTACACCCGCGCCATAAGTGTAGCCAGCATTGCCAGCATTGTAGTTGGCTAACTCTGATGTGATTGTTTCGCCAAAATGAAATGGGGTGGTAGTTCCAGCACGACAAGCATATTCCCATTCCGCTTCACTCGGTAAAATGTAGGGTCTGCCTGTATATTGTGAGAGGCGATCGCAAAACTCAACCGCATCATACCAAGAGACTTTCTCTACAGGTCGATCTGCGCCTTTAAAGTGAGATGGGTCAGGCTTTAGTTTTCGATTTACCTGCGGCAGTGCGGCTACTGCTTGCCACTGTGCTTGTGTTACCGCGTATTTGCCCATGAAGAACGCTCTTACAGTGACTTGGCGTTGAGGACTTTCACTACTTAAACGCTCCGGTTCATTTGCTGGCGAACCCATCAGAAAACTGCCTTCAGGGATGTACACCATTTCTAAAGTAATACCGTTGCCTAAGTCTTCGCTGAAATATTCAGCAAGTCTAGTTTCTTCCTTGATAATCCTGCCCTTATGATTGACAGTAACAGTTTTAAACTCAAATGAGTTTAAATGATTACTTTCGTGGACTAAAGATTTAACATCTTTAAATGGTTCTTTTGAACAGAAAACAGCGATCTCATTCCTTACTAACTTTTCTCCCACTTGATCCTGATTTCTTCGGGCTGCCTCTATTGCCGAATTTAATCTTGATAAAGGGTCTTGATTTGCTTCAATCCACCGCCAATAATGACTTAAAGATGCTGTAATTCTCGCACTGCGGCAAATATTATCTGAATTCAATTCTTGAGCATAACCCCATTCAAGGAACAAGATTAAATTTGAATTTTCTTGCAGAAGCAACTGTTGTCCTCTCTTTTCCTCTCCGTCACCAAAAAGTTCGAGAACTGTGTTGCAGAAACTACTATTGTAAAAATCTAATATTAGAGGGGCTATATAGTCAATTCCTCTTCCTTTCTGCAATTTACTTTCTGCGTAAGTACGGGCAGGTTCAGGTATACTCACCCTCCAATCAGATGCAATACTAGTTTTTTCTACCATTGAAAACTTGAGCAACTCCATCAAAGTCTTATTTCCATTCCTACCTGCTATTGCTCTAGCTAAATCCCGACTCAATCCGCTAGGGAAAAAAGCTAATAAAGGAAATATATCTTGCCCCTCTACCGATAACATTTCAAAAGAACGCTCTAAAGTTATTTGCAGACTTCTTTCTTTTCTCTCTTCAGCAGAATAAGCAGCCAAAATTTCTAATGGTTCAATTTTTAAGTCTTCACACAGCATTTTTAGGGTACATTGAGTTTCTGCCATATAGGATGCAGCTAATTTAATAGGCAAGGGATAACTATCTAGAAACTGCACCAACAGATGAAAATCTGATGCTAAATCATCATTTCCCCATTGTGCTTCTGATGGAGCATACTTTTTAAATATCTGTCTGGTTTCTGATGCTCCCATACTACAAACTTCTTCTTGATGGCAATCAATGTCCCTTACTAAGGAATCACGCGCAGTTAGCAATAGCCTTAAATTCGAGCATTGTTCTATCAGTGAGTTTAAAACTTCAATTAGTTCATTCGTTTCTTTCTCAATCAACTTATCCAAATCATCGAAAATCAACAAAATTCGACTATTTCTTAATTCTTTCTTTAAATCAAAACTACTCAACTCAAGGGTCTGTTGGATTTTAGTAATCATTGTTCCTACAGAATCAGTATCCCGCAGGCTAATAAACCAAACTCCGTCCTTATAGCAATTACGCTCATGTAACCACTGACCAATTGCATAAGCTAAGGCTGTTTTACCTATTCCTCCCATACCATGTAAAGCAATACAACGTTTCTCAGGCTCTACTAGTACTTTAATTACCCGATGTATTTCTTGTTTGCGTCCTACAAATTTTGGATCTCCACGAGGAATATTAGTATTTAACCACTGTGGATAAACAATTTGATGAGCCTTAGTAGGTTCAATAATTAGAGATTGACTATGAGGAGCTTGCGGTAATAATTTAAATTTAAAGGCTTCATCAAAATTAACTCCTTTTTCAAAAGTCTGAGAATTAAACACTTTTTTTAATTTATCATCAAGTTTTACTGCGCTTCGACTTACCAAGAAAGCGTCAGCAATCGCATCCTCATTAAATAATGCTTGATAAAGTCGCCGTGAAAAACATCGGGCTGCAATATCTAGAATTTTATCCTCAGCGTTCACTGCAATTATATGAGGTACACCTGCTTTGATGAAAGCTTGAGCTAACTTTTCTGAGTGACAAGCATTTAGCAATACTAATTGACAAGGGGCTTGCTTCTGATTAGATAGTGCGATATCTAGCTCTTCTTCACTAAAATGACGACTAATCCCCATTTCATCTTCTAAAACTAAAGCTGTATTATCACTTTCTTTCGTTCCATGACCAATAAAATGAATAATTAGTGGTTTTATTCGGCTCGACAATACATCTTGCAAAGTTTGTGAAGTTGCCACTTTCACTACTATTTCTACTGCTATGGGATGGGATACATTTTCTAATACTGAAGCGATCGCTTCAATTTCTTCTTGAATTGATAAATTCTCTACTGGTAAGAAGTTTTCGTCAAGCAGAGGTGCTGAAAACAATATCAGAATTTGATTACTAAAGGATTTATCTTGTTCAGAGACTTTTTTTACCCCTGGACTAATTGGAACCTTTTCAGTTACTCTTGATAAAACCATTCCTGTATCTCTTCATCACTAGCTTGACTCAGGTCTAGGGAAGGACGTTTTGGGTGTGACAATTTCCCTTTTGGTTCTATTCCTTTTGAGCGCAGTTCTTGTCGCCAATTTTTAATAGCTTTAGCGACTTTGATACTGTATTCTATCAAATTAGCACCTGCGGCTATTCCTCCAAGTACTGTAGCTACGAAAACTATGTCATCTGCTCCTACAACTCTACTTGATGACTTCTGCACGTTTATTGAAATCAGTTCCAGCGATGTTTCTAAAAACTCTATCTCATCTGGCGGCAGTTGAGATGAAACAACTATTTTACACAGAGGAATTTCACTCATCTATACCTCTAATATTTTTATTGTTTAATCAATTCTTGCAATTTTTCAACTGGACTTTCCAATTTAATCACTCGATGGCTTAAAGGAATATTAGAATTACACCCCAGATAAGTGGCAATTGCGCTGACTACCACATCCGTCTTCGATGTGCCAGTTCGCTCAATGTAGTTATTCACAAGTCTGGAGACACCCTGACAACAATTTGATTAGGTTTGACCACTTTTACCAACTACCTCACTAACTGCATAACTCCACATTACTATTATTCCGTGTTTTCACGTACAATAGAATCACTATTCATCAATTTGGGCGGCAACTGCTCAAAAGCATGATTTTTGCATCTACATCTTGAGTATGTGCTTTTACGGAATTTAGCGCAATCTCTCTACCGTCAGAGGTAGACAGGAAATTTCTGCTGCGATCGCCTGAAGGAGGCACTCTGAACTTGGAAAGGGATAAAGTCACCGGAAGCTGTGTTTGTGGCAGCTTGCAAGGATGGTAGGAAACCAGAGATACAACAGGTCAAATCTGCTGTGAAGGATTGGTTTGAATGGGCGCGGCGGGAGAGGATTGTGCTGGCAATGTCGGGGTCAGATGTGTACACGCCGGAGGGTAAGGCAGTGGAGTTGGCGGAAATGATGCGGCAGTTTCCGATGCGGGAGTGAATAGCACAAGCTATGGATTAGCAGTCTCTACCGTGATTTCTTTGCCGTTGGTGAACTTGATAAACTCAGATGTTCAACGAAAATCCTTCTAGAAGATAATTCTTTATTGTCTGATTTTTGAGTTTCTGAAAGTTCGGCTTTTTTGGGCTTCTTGTCAGGTGTGGTAATCTGCTTGTTTTTCTTTATGCCTTTTTTCGGATAATACTACTAATGTAATAAAATCTTCATATTTAATCCCGATTAATCGCTTTGATTCCTCTGGGTATGATTCTATTCTTTTTAAGGGACTTGTCGTTATTAATACTTGCTTTTTTATCTCCTCTGTTTATTTTCTTATAAAATTTATTTTAAAGATAGGTCTAGTCAAGATGATTTAAAAAATCGAATTCTTAACTTTATCAACTACTTTAATCAAACAATAGCTAAACCTTTTAAGGGGACATATAAGGGCAAAGTTTTGGCTATTTAATGGTCTGCTTATTTACGCCGGACTGTACCTAGTACTAGCTGATAGTTTATATGGTGAGCAGCGCGTTGGGCGGGCAATGCCCGACTTAAAGCGACTGCGAACCCGGAGGGTGAAAGTAGCCAATTTCTTAGAAAACTGGGTGAATATAACTTAGCCTATGTGGTAGCAATTAATTGATTGACTCACCCAAAAGCGCTGTTAAGAAGGGTTATGGAGAGGAGCGACCTCGAAACTTCCTTGCGCGACTGTAGCTAATTTTTCAACGGATAAGGTGGCAAGTGTTATTTAGCAGACGGAATCTTGTCAACATTCGCTTAAGGTGTGAAATAAGCAACCGTGTTAAACTCAACCGCTGTGTTAGGTTTTGGCTCAGTGAGGGAACAATAACAATGTATCTAATCAGCCTGATATCCCAAGGGCTAACTCTATGTTATCCTCATTGAACTTAAAGAGCAAAACCATTCATCAAGTGCCGCTGCGAGCAATTTTGATTGTTCCGTTTGTGCTACAAATTTTCGCAGTAGTGGGATTTGTTGGGTATCTCTCATTTAAAAGTGGGCAACAAGCTGTCAATGAGTTAGCTAATAGATTGGAACAAGAAGTTGCTGATCGCACTGAGAAAGAAACAGTAGGATTTTTAAATACTCCCCATATCGTTAACCAAGTTCTACTCTCCAGTATTTACAGTGGCAATCTCAATGTCGAAGATTCCCCAGCACTAGAAAAATTCTTTTTCAAGCAAATCAAAACTCACGCAATCATTCCGTATCTTTACTACGCAGACAATCAAGGTCAATTTATCGGCATTCAAAAGTTAGACGATGGTCAATTCATCGTCAAAGTTAAGGATCGATCTACCGGGAAAAACAGAAATGTCTATTTGCTAGATGAGCAGGGTCGGCGGACTAAACTGCTCAAAAGTGCAGAATTTGACAGTAATGAGTATCTTCTTCTCAAATATCCTGGAGGTTCAACCGCACCAAAACCTGGACAATCCGGATGGAGTGAAATTTCTCTTTCTTCTAGTGTTTTGGCTCTAGAAGTGAAAGCTGGCACACCTATATATAGTAATACAGGTAAATTCCAAGGCGTAATCGGAGTTGAGATTTTCTTGCCTCAGATTAGTCAGTTTCTCCGAAATCTCAAAATCAGTCAATCTGGACAGACTTTCATTGTGGAGCGTTCTGGAGAAATAGTTGCTAGTTCAACTTTGGAGCAACCGTATGTGGCAGATGGAAATAAACAAATTCGGCTAGTGGCTACACAAAGCCGCAATCCTCTGACTCAGGCGACGGCAAAACAATTATGGCAACGGTTTGGCAATCTTAATCAAATTACTAAGAGTCAAAACTTCGTTTTTGAATTCAACGGCAAGCGTCAACTTGTACGTGTGCAACCGCTCAGTGACGGTCGAGGATTAGATTGGTTAACAATCGTTGTCATCCCAGAATCAGACTTCATGGCACAAATCAATGCTAGTCTGCGTAACACGCTGTGGTTGTGTCTCGCTGCTTTAGGTGTAACAACAGTCTTAGGGATTTACACATCCCGTTGGATTGCTCGACCCATTCTCAAATTGAAGGCAGCAAGTCAAGCGCTCGCTTCTGGACAACTTAACGAAACGGTTGAGATTCGAGGAGTGAATGAATTAGAAGTATTGGGTCAGTCCTTTAACCAGATGGCATCTCAATTAAGAGGTTTGATTGAAGGGTTAGAAGAGCGTGTGTCAGCACGAACTGTTGAACTCAAAGCAGCCAAAGAAGAAGCAGACAGCGCCAATCAAGCCAAAAGCGAATTTCTTGCGAATATGAGCCACGAACTCCGTACCCCTCTCAACGGCATTCTTGGCTATGCTCAAATCCTCAACCGTTCTAAAGCTTTAGCTGATAAAGAGCGTCATGGAGTGAACATAATTCACCAATGTGGCTCCCACTTGTTGACGTTGATCAACGACATTCTAGATTTGTCTAAAATCGAAGCCCGCAAACTAGAACTTTCCCCAAAAGCGCTGCATTTCCCATCTTTTGTGCAAGGGGTTGTGGAAATTTGTCGTATCCGTGTGGATCAAAAGGGTCTTGAGTTTCATTACCAACCAGATACAGACTTACCTATAGGTATTGAAGCAGATGAAAAACGCCTGCGCCAAGTATTAATTAATTTATTGGGCAATGCAATTAAGTTTACAGACCGAGGCAGTGTGACATTGAAAGTTGAGAAGGTTGTCACTGAAAATCCTCAATCTGTGCGACTGCAATTCTTGATTGCTGATACTGGAATTGGCATTGCATCATCAGATGTGAATCAGCTATTTCAGGCGTTTGAACAGGTGGGCGATCGCCAACGCCAAGCTGAGGGCACAGGTTTGGGTCTAGCTATCAGTCAAAAAATTGTGCAACTGATGGGCGGACAAATTCAAGTTAAGAGTCAACTGAGTGTGGGCAGCGACTTCTTCTTTGATGCAGAATTTCCCATCGCCGCAGATTGGGTACAGCATCATACCGTGAATGCCGGACAGCAAATCATTAGTTATCAGGGGCAACCCCGTCACATTTTGATTGTGGACGATCGCTGGGAAAACCGTTCTGTGTTAGTAAATCTGCTAGAACCTCTGGGTTTCAAGTTGAGGGAAGCCCAAAACGGTCAGGAGGGCTTAGACAAAGCCAGAGAGCAATTACCAGACCTGATGATTACGGATTTAGCAATGCCAATCATGGATGGCTTTGAGATGTTGAAACAGTTGCGGTCTGACGACGAATTAAAACAGTTGTCGGTGATTGTTTCTTCGGCATCGGTGGCTCAAATCGATCAGCAGATGAGTTTGGCGGCAGGCGGAGATGATTTTCTTGCAAAACCTGTACAAGCAGACGATTTGTTTAACTTGCTGGCGAACCATCTCAACCTCACCTGGCTATATGCTGAAACAGAATTAAACACATCGCCTGCATCCTCTCAATCACTCATTCCACCCCCAGCAGAAGATTTACAACAGTTACTGGAATTATTACATGATGGGCTTTTCAAACAGCTAGCTGAAGTTGCCGAGCAAATTGGCCAAAACAGCGATCGCTACCAACCCTTTGTCCAACAGGTTATACAACTGGCGAAACAGTTTCAGGAAGAAAAGCTAGAACAGTTGCTGCAACAGCATTTACATCGCAATAACTAGGGAGTTGTCAAAATGTCACCAGCACTGAGTTTAATTTTGATTGTAGATGACACCCCTACAAATCTGGATGTCATTTCTGAAACGCTTAGTGATGCAGGCTTTGCTGTGGCGATCGCAACCAGTGGTGAAAGTGCCCTGCAACGCTTGGAACGTCGGCTTCCTGATCTGATTTTATTGGATGTAATGATGCCGGGAATTAACGGATTTGAAACCTGTCAACGACTGAAATCCAACCCGAAAACTCAAGATATTCCTGTCATTTTTATGACAGCTTTGTCTGATACCGACACTAAGGTGCAGGCGCTCTCGTTGGGGGCAGTCGATTATGTTACCAAGCCTTTCCAAGAGAAGGAAGTGTTGGCACGGGTGAAAACCCACCTGCAATTGCGCCGTCTCACCCAAGTTTTGGAACATGAGGTTGCTCTGAAGACTGCTGAATTTCAAGCAGCGCAACTTCAACTAATTCAAAGCGAAAAAATGTCAGCGCTGGGTAATCTGATTGCTGGGGTTGCCCACGAAATCAACAACCCAGTCGGATTTTTGAGGGGCAATATTCAACCAGCCCTGGATTACATCAACGATCTGTTTCGATTAATCGATCTATATCAAGCGAAGTTTCCCTATCCCGGTGAAGAGATTGAAGAGGAGATCGCAGTTATTGACCTGAAGTATATCCGAGAAGATTTACCCAAACTGATCGGTTCGATGACACAAGGAGTTGATCGCATCTGTAATATCAGTACAAGCTTACGAACCTTTTCCCGCAGTGATAGCGATCGCCCAATACTGTATAACCTGCATGAAGGGCTTGATAGTACTATTCTAATTCTCAAACATCGCCTGAAAGCCAATGAATTGCGCCCTGCAATTGAGGTCATTGCTCTTTATGGCAATATTCCTCAAGTAGAGTGTTATGCGGGTCAACTCAACCAGGTATTCATGAATATTCTGGCGAATGCAATTGATGCTCTAGAAGAGTCCAACCAAGGCAAAAGTATTGCCGAAATTCAAGCTCATCCTAACCAGATTACCTTGAAAACAGAACTAGAAAGCAATGGTCAATCAGTAGCGATCCGCATTCAAGATAATGGCATTGGCATGACCCAGGAGGTGAAGCAGAAGATTTTTCAGCATCTATATACGACTAAAAGTATTGGCAAAGGGACGGGATTAGGATTAGCGATCGCTCAAGCTATTGTGGTGGAAAAGCATGGAGGGACTCTAGAAGTTGATTCCCAACCACAACAGGGGGCAGAGTTTATTATCCGCATCCCCGTGAAAACTAATTGTGATTCTACGGCAGTAGGCTTCTAATGGGACTTAGACAAAAATTAAGCTGTCCTATAAATTAAGGCAATTACGTACATCGTACCCCCACATGGAAGCTGCCGCATTCCACCACCTTTGCCCCGGTGACTCTAAAATAGGTAGTTTCAGGTACTCCGAGCGCCATGCAATAGGCTTCCATTGGTTTTGCAAAGCTCGAATTAAAATTGCATTTGGAAAAATCTCTCTTTGGTGTTCGCGTAACCAAAGTACATACTCAATTGTTCTTCTCAAGGCATCTTCTAACCCATAGGTGCAACTTTCTAAAGCGTCTTGAACTTCTTAAGCGCGAAAAGTTAACGCCGAGACTGACTAACGCTCGTTCATATTGTTTGAATATCTCGTATTCAACTGAGTCTTTTTCCCAGAACCACAAAGTAAACCAACTCCCAAACAGTTATTCTGCAACTTTTCATAGTTTAGCTGTTGTAGAACGACGAATTATTTGACCGCAGTGATAAATAATTTGTCAAGTTCTTCAAGTTTGTAAGCTTGTTTAGAAAAATCTGATTTTTAGCGTTTTTGACACATTGCAGGATCGTAATTCCTTGCCCTAAAATTGTACAAACCGCTTTCCGACTCTAACCACTGCCCTTGGAATCTAAAGTCACTACCTCCATCATTATCTGCACCACTTACCTATGACAAGATGTTGCCGAATGCATCATAAAGAAACTTTCCTGAACTTGCACCATTACTATCAGCTAATCCAATCACACGACCCATTGCGTCATTCAAGTAGTACACAGCGTTACCGTTGGCATCTAACGGGACTTAAACATTTTTGACGCAAAAACTAACCTTAAACCCCTATAGAGTAAAGGAAATACACCAAATACTCAAAAATACTTGAAACCCAGATATATCAGGAAACTAAGCAAATTGATGTCAAAGTTTCTCCATATATATGTTTAAGGTATTTTTTTGTTTATTTTTATCTAAGTCCTGTTACATGTCGAACTTACATAATCCCTGAGTTTAAACTAGTTGAATGTCTAGATTAGCTTGAAAACCAATAGGCTTATTTTCAACAATGGCGAATCTAGATTCTTGGAAGAACAAAGAACCATTTAGGGGATCATAACTGAAGTCACTCAGGTCAATAGCACCAAACCCTGCTTGAGAAACTTGAATTTTATCACCTTCAACAGCCTTGAAGTCTTTGATAATGTCAACACCCTCTAATACATTGGTAAAAATGAATTTATCTGCACCGAGTCCACCAGTAAGAGTATCTGTACCTAACCCACCAACGAGTGTATCATTGCCACTTTTGCCAGAAAGTGTATCGTTACCGCCATTGCCAAATAACAGATTATTTTGCCTATCTCCAACAATGATGTCACTTTGATTTGTACCTTTAACATTATCAAAGTTTATAAATGTGAATTCAACTGTGCCTATATTAGGAACATTATTAATTACGAAACTTTGACTTTCAAGGTTAACGTTAACTGATGCATCTCCAACTAACAAGGGTGCTGAAGGAGCAATTGAGGCATCTATAATGTTATTTACTGCACTAGCATCAGCAACAAGGTTTTCAAAATTGCCAAGTAAATCTGTACCTAGTCCACCACCTTTTTTTAAAGTTCCGTCAATGAAGATAGTAGAGCTTACACCTATTTTGCTGTAATCTGCCGTGTCAATGCCATCTCCACCATCTAAGATATCATTGCCTGCACTGCCTGTGATGATGTCATTGCCGCCACTACCAGATAATTTATTATCTTTAGCATTACCAGTAATCCGATCATTTTGATTTGTACCAATTACATTGACAAAATTTTTCACCTTGACTACTATCGGTGACGAACCCACAGGTCTAATCTCTAGCCTTTGTTGAGATAAGTTCACTACTATTGATACATTTGTACTGTCAGTAGTAGCATCAATACTGTTAGCTTGTCCAGTCGCACCGATCACGGCTTCAAAGAAATCTTTAAACGTATCAGTTCCAATCACACCTTTTTGGATAAACCTTGGTTTAATAATTACAGCTTGCCCTAAATCGCTGTAGTCAACAGTATCGCTACCCTTTCCACCAAGCAAGATGTCGTCACCTGCACTGCCGAGAAATATATCATTCCCAGCAGTTCCAACTAAAGTATCGTCTCCCTCAGTACCTATAATTTTTACCATGAGCTTGCTGCCTTAGTATTCAAGTAACTGCTGTATACTACCTTGTTATTGACCACGTTCTCCGCAGATACCGCCGACATTCCGCTTCTCCCTTACAAATCAGCAGCCGCAGCGCATGTACCTCCTGGATGGTGGAAGTACAAACAACTGCGATCGCCCCAATCAGTTCTCGTTGTGAGCTTACGTATTGCTGGTGCTGTTGAACTTTAGAGTGAAGATGCTCACAATAAAGAGTCATTGCCAGACATCCAGCAACGAAAGCTTTTGCTAACAGCGGATTGTTCAGTTTTGATGGATTCATTTGGGAGTAAAGAAGTTAGTAGCGATCGCTGATGGTCTACATCTTCCACTGTGTTATATATTGTGTATGGATCTATCTGCATTCCTAGAGGTGTGGGAACGATTTTCAAGTACTGGTTTAGCAAATCAATATAAACAGCGTTAAATTTTTTTTGCTCTACATAACAACGTAGAAAATCAAGCAGTTCAATCGCTCTTTTCATTTCATAGACTTCACAACTACTATCGATGATGGGCTGACTTCTTCTATAGCCTTTCATCAACTTTTCAGCTATTAGTTTATGATACTTGAAAGCAGCTTGTTGATGGCTGCTACATGAATGAACTTTAGTTTGCGCTTGATAACCGACTCTTCCCCATTGAACAGTTAGGTTGTTCTGTTCAACTTTCGCTGACCAAAATTTATTGCTGTTGTTGGCAGCATCGACATAGACAAGATATGTTTCCATGATTTTGACTACTTAATTAATATGAGGGGAACATTCTCGATTCAGAAACATTCCCCAAACTACTTATTTATTCTGCAAATAAGGCAGAGTTTCTTGAATTACTTTTTGGTCTTTTCCAGTTCTACCCAAATCAGTTTTTGTTGCGTCATCATTAGCAACTACTGTAGCTGCTGACTCAGCTAATTCTTCAGGGCATCCTCTCTGGGTTAGTTCTGTAAGTGCAGCCGAATACAATCCTTGATTTTTCACAATCGTCTCCTTGACATTTCTAATGCTATCGATGGCTATCTGCGGAGCAATATTTTTGTTGCTGAAGGGGTGAAACGATTATTAATTTTTTCGTGCATTACCCCAACGAATTTGATGTTATAGAGCTTCTAAAATTGTCTCGGCTTCATCAACAATTAATCCCTCAATTTGCGAAAAAATATCGTACAAATCTTTAGTAATACTATTGGGAATTACCAACTCACACAAAGAATCTTCTAATGCAGATGACATTGGATATTCAGAAGAATTGTATTCTTGTTGCATCAACACATAAGTTGACAAGGTGATGCGAAACAAGAGTTTGGTTTCTCTATTCAGTTGTTCTAGATATGCACCATATTTACCAACAAGCTGGTCAATTCGGTCAGTTTGACGTAATAAGTTACGAGGTCGGTAGACATTTTCTTAATCCTTTAAAAACAGTGTGTTCAAGCGATCGCTTCTGTCCAAAGCAATCGCCCGTTCCTCAGTTCAGATTACGAAATCTCGCAGTCCTCAACGATTGAGTGGGTTTATCTGCAATAGCACTTGATGCCGCCCTGGCAGTTTTCGCCCAATCCCTCATGCGCTCGACTGCAAGAGCATCTTGCACCGCCAACGGAGTAATCGTCTGCCGACAGACTTCCAGATCGCCAAGCGATACCTGCTGCGGTCGCCCTTCATCGAATGCCAGCAAAGCAGCTTCAGATGCTAGCGTTTCCAGTTCTGCGCCGGAGAATTTTGCGGTACTGGACGCGATCGCTTCTACGTATTCATCCTCCACAGTAATGCCGAATCGTTGCAAATGAATCTTGAGAATCTGTACACGCTCTGGTAAAGTAGGTAAATCGACGAAAAAGTTCTCATCAAATCTACCTTTGCGTTTCAATTCACTAGGCAGTGCAGAGGGGTCGTTGCAAGTTGCCACAACGAACACACCAGAAGTACACTCGCTCATAAATGTGAGTAGATTGCCCAAGATGCGGTGGGAAACTCCAGAACTATCACCCTGACCAGACAAGGCTTTCTCAATTTCATCAATCCACAGGACGCAGGGGGCGATCGCTTCGGCAGTTTTCAAAGCACGTCTAACATTGCCTTCTGATTCGCCCACAAGAGAACCAAGCATTGAGGCGATATCAAGTTGTAGTAGTGGTAGCTGTAGTACATCTGCAACATTTTTGGCAATCAGGCTTTTACCGCAGTTATGAGTAACGAGCCAGTTGTCAGTTACATACCAATGTGATTCAGAATCAATTGTGAAACCATATACAGTTGATTTTGTATTGGTTAGCTCAACTACAACTTGCCGATGGCGGTGGTTCTTCCACTTGATATTCCGCACTTTCCTGGTTTTGTATTTGACTTGAGTAGGAATAGCAATTTCACCAACTGCATAGTGAACTCGGTAAAACTCAAATTGCTTACCATTAAAGGTTTTCGTTTCTTTCTTGAGCCTTGCCCAACCACCAATAGAATGTATGAGGTAAGCAAAATCAGCAGTTAATTGTTGTGACATTGAACCAAATTCACAATTAGTGCCATCAGTATCAATCAGACCTGCTAACAACCATAGTCTTTGCTCAAGACTGGCATACTTGTACTGTGAAGGAACAAATTTTGTGGACGCTTTTACTCCGTCGGGAAATAATTTGTTGAATTGCTGGCGTGTTTCCTTGACTGCGTAATAACGTGATGTATTATGATTTGCTTGAACATACTCTTTACCAAGTTTCATCCCCAACTGAATCATTTTGTCAATTACTTCTCGTTTGGATTCAGTAATGGATGGGGTATAAAAACTCTGGCTACTGTATTTTCTTAATGAACCATTACCCAAGAAACAACCAAGTACATAAGGATGTACTGTTAGCTCTTGATGTAGTAAATCGTAGGCAGATGAGGAAAAGATTTTAGCTTTATTTCTGTAATAAGAACCTCGCTTCAAGAAGTCTTTAACTGACAGTTCATTCAGAAATTGAGAGCGAGGTCTTTTACCATCTATTCGTTGACGACGTAATGATATATGCGGGATGATATGGTCGTCAGAACAATAGTAAAACCTATCGGGAACCGACTTCATGCTGACTTTATAAATGTCACGATCACTGTAGCTCACAGTTTGTATGACTTGTGAAGAAATCATCGTATTATCCTTCTGTGGAGATAAGACAAAATCCCCAACCTGGATATCTTCGATGTTCTTCCATCTGCCGTCAGCCATCAAAACTTTTGAGCCTGCTGGTTGACATCCCGGTGGCCCAGCCAATAGCACACCTTTGGGTTGTGGTAATGAGAGCGATCGCGCTTCAGTTGTAAACAGCCGCCGCAGCCGTTGCAACCACTCGCGCAGTAAATCCAGCCCACCAAAACCGATTGTAGCTGGTTTGCCCAACTCAATACCCATTTGCGACAGTAGTCGAGTTTTGTACTCTACTGCCTTGGGGATAAATGAATTATCAACCACTACCCCCTGTTCTTTAGTCCAACTTTGTTTGACCGTTAATCGGAAAAAGTCGCTTACTTCTTCCAAAGTTAACCCCAGGGCTGCTCTTGATAAGGCTTCTTTGTCAACAGCAGTTAGCACAACACTAAAGCATTCTTCTTGTTCAGTCGCTGCTTCCTTTAGATACTGTAGGTAGAACTCTAAATGCTGTTGAATTTGTTCAACTGTTGGAAGAGGCACTTCAAAGTAAGGAATTAATCTCACCAAAGCCTCTTCCAACTGAATATTTTGACCAAGCAGTATAATTCGCTTATCAGTTGGCTTCAACCTGTGGTAAAGGTTCTTAATTCTTGTGAGAATCTCCCAACTTAATTGCGGCGAGTTCTTGACAACAAATGGATGAATATCACCTAAGATAAACACCCCTACACCGTCGAAGTTCTGGATATACTCGAAGACGTAAATCAGTGGATCTACGTGAGCAGGTCGCTTGTATTCTGGTACTGGTTTGAACACCAGTCCCCCATCGGATGCGATCAAACATTGCTCCAGTCCGTTAACTCCCAAGTTCCAAAAGAACACCGGAATTTGGAGTTTTTCTTGTACAGTAGTTGTCAACCACTCTATAATTGTGGCTTCCTCTGGGGACAGCACCTCTAGCGCCACAATCGGGATTTGAGAATCTATAGTGGTAATTAAATTTTCCAGGTTCATAGTCAATCTTTTAACAACTTCAAAATTTTCGGCATCGCCGTTTTTGTCTCAGTTATTAGTCCTTGAACTGACTGATAACTGATTACTGACTACTGACGCAGGCGCGTTTGATGTGTATTTTTACTCCGAATCTGTTGCTGTTGGGCTTCTGGTTTGAAAGTGCGGTCTTCTACAACCCCCAATGCCTCTTCAAACGGCCTGGTCGCTTCTAGACAAGAAAGCCCGTCAAATCCTTCGGCTTCCACCTTCACTTCACCTGTAGTACTATCGAAATGAATCAATATTGCTCTTTCCATTACTATCTCCTTGTATATTGTTGCTGCTGTTGATGTCCGCCAAATGTCAAGCGTAGGGTTTGCACAGTACCATTAGTTTCTTGAGTGATGTTGCATTCCCCGAATTTCTCTTGTAATTCAATTGCTTTGGAGTGAACAAGTCTTTTACCATAAGCGTGCATTAGCTTGACTGAGAAAAAGTCTTTTCCTAGTCCAGGAATCGTTTCATAGTGATCATGTATGGCTTCATAAGTTTGAGTAACTGAATTCCACTTAAAACCAATATCGGCACGAGCTTTTATGATGTGACTAGGGACGATAATCTCAGCGCTTTGTCCTTGGGAATCGCCGTAATAGCCTGTTAATGGTTGAGGTTGTTCATGCACTTGTGGGGATAGTTTTAGATCCTCCAGGGCTTGCACCAAACACTCACGATTGGTTAGTTTTGTTTTGACTGTTGAAAAGTGTGACATCTGCTATCTCCTTAAGGTTTGACTTGGTAACGACACCCGAACAGTAGTAACCGAACCTTTTATTACGGTTTCTACTACTTCTTCTTCGATTAGGTGCGATGTCCGTAAGCTTCACCTCACAGACATCGTGACTTTGATTATCGGAACTTGAATTGCATGACCGTAGCTTTTGCCAGTCCCACATCATCACTTGCAAGCTGCTGTAAGTTGCGTTGTTCGTCAAGCAGTTTTGAACGGATCTCATCCATCTTCGTCTGAAGGAGCGATCGCCCTTCACCACTTAGATTCTTAGATTCAATCGCCGGATCATTAACAATGGAATCCAGATGCTCCATCATTTGGGCAAGGCTGCCTCCAGCTTCAGCAGAAGCATTCGCTAACAATACCCGCACCTTCATTAGATGTTTTTCCATCTTCTTCTTGAACTGCACGGGCTTGCGTCCCGGTTCCCAGTCGGCTAACTCCTCCAACAACTGGGCGGCTAGCTGTTCACCACCAGCAATTGCAGCTTCTTTGAGCTTCTGTTCTAGATTTTGGTCGTACTGTTGGATGAACTGGGTTATCTGTTGCAGGCACTCGGCTTGTTTTTGGTCGAGTTGTTCGGATAAAGCAGGAATAATCACTGGACGACCGATAATTACCTGTAGATAATCCTCCAACTCAGGCAATGTCGGGAATGCTTTAAGTAAGTTAGCTTTAATTTCTTCTTGCTTGCCCTCTGGTAATTGCCAGACATTCAGTGAAATGAAATGATTAATACGTTGTTGATAATCCTCTAATCCTTGAGTGTAATCATCTTTTAATTGTGCGCGAAGGGTCGGAGCAATCACATCTCGAATGTTAATTAGCTGGCTCCACACTAATGGCGCGAGGTCAATCGTACAAACCCAATCACCATTATCGGGAGACATCCACTCTTGCACTGAGGAAATCTCTTGCCTCAGTTGCGCTGCTGCTTCATCCAACTTTTTGAATACTTTGACGCCCCGCAACCCGACTTCAGAATTAGTAACCTTTACAAGGTCTGATTCAGAGCCTTCAGTTTTTAGCACATCTGCCCATTTAGGGGCAGCACTTTTTGTACTATTCTTGAGTTGAATTTTGAATCGAATACGAGTTTTATTTAACTTCTGGAAATTGTGGCGCTCGACTATAGCATCAGCAAGAAAAGTTTCGTTGGGATTAGCAATTGCCTGTACCATATTAGTAACCCAAGATGATTTCAATTTTGATTAAGCGTAGCTTTGACTTAGTTTTGAGAACGAAGTTACTACTTTTAACCCAACATAAAAGCGATTTGTTAACAACAAGTCGCTTTGTCCTTAATAACTTACCTCGTTCAAAAACTCATCAAAACACTGATACACGCCTTCATCTTTACGTAGATCAGATATAGTGAATTCTTGACGCATCAAACCAAACCTAAACATTACATTCGAGCGACAACCGCCCCTAACAGTATTCTCCAAAAACAAAGCTGCACCGAAACACAGCTTTGAATTATAAGTAATCTGACCTTCAGTTGACTTGGAATAATCTACAGTCTTGTGGCAGTGAAAAGCTTTATCGTGAGTGATTCCATGTAAAATATCACTCGCTTTTTTAGGAAAAAGTGCATATTTAACAGATTTCTGAAACGGACAATCTTTGCAAGGCTGTTTCATTTTTCTAGATTATTGCTGTTATTCTACTCCTTAATAATCAGGGCGCTCAATCACCAGGATTAATGCAGCAACATTAGTTCCACTATCCTTAAAACTTCCTGTTTTAATTGGGTAATCTTGAGCCTCAACACTCTTTAGCCAGTTTCTAAACCGCTTTTCAACAGAATTATTTGAATTCTGCCAGTGAGTTGATGCAATGCTTGCAATGCGTCCCTCTTTGCTTTAGATGCGGTAACTTTCGGTTTCACATCTCCAAACGGTGTTTTGATATCCAGGTTGTCTGGTAACTGAGCTTCAAGTATTGCTAATTGATTCAAATGATTGTCTATTTCGGTCAATATCTCTTCAGTTGATTCGGATGGCGAAAGCTGTTGTATTTCATCTTCTGTCAGGTAAATGATATCTGGGCTATCTTTGTCAGGCAGTAATCCGTAATACCACCCAGCACAGCTAGTTTTTGCTATTAAGCTATCAGCAGGAATGAACTCAATTCCTACAACAGTGCCTTGCTTGGTTCTTTGTCCAAATGTGAATTTGGGATAACCCCAACCGCGTGGAATGGTAATTGTTACTTGCATAATTTTTATCCTTCTTCTAATACTTCTAATGCTTGCGCTAATGCTCCAATTGCATCTGTTAAAGTTGATTCCCCACTGTTTGCACAGAAAAACTCAAAAGTTTGGGGATTGGTATTTTTGAACTCAACTAACGCATCGAAGATGTTCTCTAGCCCAAGAAGTACTTCACTTCCTGTACGATTGTCTGATGTCAAGGCTTGTTCTAATGTGAGATTGTTCATGATTTTCTCCATATAAAAAGCGGTCTGCTTCTGACAAACCGCTTTTCAATTTGGTGTGGTTAATTTAACTTAGGCTTACCAAGGTCGAAACCAGTTGATATTTTGCAGGTGAAGACATTGGATAAGACGGGTTTTGTACCTCGGCAATTAACTCCCAATTTCTCCAGTCGTGTGGTTTCACGTTATTTGACTCTAAAAGCCTTTCATGAATTCCGCAAATGTACCCAACATGATAATACGGGCAAGGTGCTATATGTCCGACATTCTCATTATCGTAACCACACTGCCCGTCCAAACGACCTCTATTGAATTGCTCTTGTTGAAATTGAGTTGTTATCTGCTGGAGATATGAGTTTAATATTTGACTGTTGCTCACAGTTTTCGCCTCACAAAGTACTTTTACTTTTTGCGTAGCAATGCCATAGAAAAAGCGGTCTGCTGTTAATAAACCGCTCTAGTTTTTTTGGTGTGTTGTGGTGAGTTTTAGAATTGCTTTTACTAGGGAAATCTCGCTAATAACTCTTCACGAGATAATTGCAAACACAAAGGTGTAAATTCTTCTGCTGATAACTGTAGTAAACTATTGACAACTCCCGACAGTTCCTCGTCTACTGAACCGAACCGGAATCGCAACAGGTTTTCTACAACTTGGCGTTGTCCCTCTTGTACAGCTTGCGCTCTAGCCTCTTCATAAGCTTGGGTTAAATTCATTATTAACTCCTGGTCTTCTTCGGTTAAAATTTCTTGAGCTTCTATACTGACTCGCCAACTAAAAACTAGTTCTAGAACATTGCGCCTTTTAGGGTTTTCTCTTGGCAGCGCAACCAGTTCATTTACTGCTTGTCTTTGAACTGCCCCTCGTCCCAAAAGTCTAAACCATAGTGTTTCTTCTGTAACAGGCAACTCATTAACTGCTATCAACGCCCCTCTAAAGCACTTTTGAAAGAAGTAAACCCCAGTTGGCCAATTTTCTAAATCTAGTTTAACTTCCAAATCTGCTAACAGAGGTTGTGAAATACTAGGTGATATAATCCACAGCCGCGCTAAACTATCTTCTGGTATGGTTGTTTTTTCTCGCTTGGCTTTGCGTTGTGAGCTTGCAATCACAGCGAACAGCTTCAGGAAGCAGTTGCGTACTTCTGTTCTACTTGGTTGATTGCTGAATGGTTCTAGCAGTGTCGTATTTAGCACAGCGATTCTGCCCAGTAATCCTAGACTTTGTGCTTGTGCTTGGGGGGAAGGCGAAAACAACACATCAACAAATCTTGTTGCATCCGTTACTTCCCTATTGATTTTTACTTCGCCTAAAGGAGCCAGTAATTCCTCTAAAAACTGCTTGGCAAATTTATCATGAGGTTGTTGTTGGGTCATTGCTAATCGCTGTACTAATGTCCACAATCGCCTTTGTTGTGCAAAGATTGAAGTTTTCACCACCAGTTTTTAGACGTGGTGGGTCATCGGAATCATCTCGCGGCGGCTTGACCATTACAAGTTTAAGGCTTCCGGCTGCTAATCCCGGTGGCTGCTGGTTATTATGGTTTGGTATCGTTAACTCGATTTGTAAGGATTGATTTGCAACTCTTTCGCGTTCGGGTGCTGGCTGTTTGCTTTCCTCTGCCCTTATATTTGTTACTTTGTAACGCATACCTGTAATTTGTCAATACTTTTTTGTAACGGAGCGCAACTAATATATAGTGCAATTTATATCCCAAATCAAAGAGGATACATCGCTATTTAATGCAACGCAAAGCTTTTGTAAGATTTCAGTGCTAACAGTAACTTCTTTGGGCTTTTTAGGGCGATTAATAAACAAGTGCGGAGCTTCCAATTGTTGAATATAAGTAGCAGATATACCTACTAGTTCTGATAGTGCTTTTCGGCTATACCCAGCCTTTTCCCTCAGTTCTCTTAACTTTTGCGCGTTATCTTCATTCCATCGGAAAGATGCTACAGGAGTAACATCTATTTTAATTTTCATTTGCAAATCGACCTTGTTATTATTGCGCTCACCTGTTGACATTTAATACTACTCGCTCTAATATATTGGTGTCAACCATAATTCAAGCAAAAAAAAGCTGCAAAGTCTTTCAAATGTTGGGCATCACAGATTAAAGCTTTTTGGTATTACGTGCAAAACAACTGTAGTTACAAGGCTTACGGGGGTAAAAGTAGTAATATTCTTTTGAAAAAAGGAATTAACAATTTTCTGAACCAGGATTGGCTTATAAACTCTAGAACACTTGTAGCTTTTTAAACCAAGTAATGATTTTAGTTTTAAAACTTAACAGTGTTTAAATCAAAAGCGATCGCCCCAACTTGACCAAGCTGGAGATGTTTGCAAGAGAGTCGCGCCAGGGGTGGGACTGCTGGGGGGATGAAGCAGGTATCTTTAATGCTACTACAGAGGATGCCAACCCCAACGTTTCGTATTTAAGCGCTTGAGCAAAAGGCCAACTCCATCTGTTGCCGTCAAGCAAGGCGCGCTGAACCTAGAAAACCGAATATTAAACAACGCTAATTTTCTGCCTGGTGCTGGTAAATTTGACGCAGTTCATCTAGGTTACTAGCTGTTTCTAGCCCTTTGAGAACTGCTCTTAGTTGCTCGACATCCTCAATGGTTGAAATTTCTGGTAACAGGCTTAAACCAAGAGTACCAAATTTCAGTTTCAAGCCGACTTCAATCCCTTCTAACAAAGATTCCATTCGGGCAATCCGCTCAAATGATGTCATGTATTGCATACGCTGCTAGTTCTAGTATTTTCTTCCACGGCGAATCATATTCAGTTTGGGGGTTTTTATTGGTCATGCTGAAAATACTGAAGTCTGCGAACTCTCATTAAACACATTTGCGATCGCTTCTCTAAAGGCACAGATGGCAGAGCAGAGATGTTGGTGACAGCAAGACTAATCATCGCCAATACGCTCTTCTTCAAATAAATCAACGGGCTGGCAATCGAACAGTTCACAAAGCCTTGCCACACGAACAAACATTTTTACACCCTCTCTACTCTTTTCCCAGTTCCGAACAGTGGACACGTCAACACCCAGCGTCTCTGCAATTTGACGCTGTGTTAACCCTTTCTCTTCCCTGAGTTGTGCAATCCTCGACACGTAGTTTTCTCCCATGCGTTAATTCATAGCATGAATATAGCATGATTTTCTTCATGTTAACTAGTTGACAGCGTGAACTAGTTCACGCACAATAAATACAGACAAAGCACCCGACTCCCAATCAAGAGCGCTTACGGAGTTCGATTACATAAATTATCGAGTGTGATTCACCTTGTCCTTGAGGCATTCCTGAAGCAGTAGGAATGACTAATATCGGCTGTGACTTTTCAAGTTCTTAAGCTCTCTAAATAACCAGTATCAAAACTTCAACCCACTTGTTGTTGACCTAGTTGCCAAAGAATTAGCCACCAAATCCAAACGCCCATATGAGCAAGAAATAACCCATGCGATCGCTGTGATTAACACTTGGGAGAAAAACAAGGGGGGTTGGACAAACTTGATGCGGCGCTATCGACAAGCCCAAGATGAACAAGCAGCACAATCTAAACAACGACAAACCCTTGAAGCTGCTTTCGCCGCCCCTAATGATTTGAGAACATTGAGCGCTGTAGTACCGCAAGTCAAGCAAGCACGTAGATTCGTTAAAGCTAGTTAGGAGCGATAAATGTTACAAGCAGATTTTGATAGTGATAATCTAGTGACCATGCCTGAACATTTACCGCCCCAGGCGATTGAGGCAGAAGAAGCAGTGTTGGGAGGGATATTATTTGACCCACAGGCCATAACTCGTGTACTGAGAATTTTACAACCTGATGATTTTTACGTCACAGCGCACAAAAATATTTATCAAGCATCAGTACAACTGCACCAACTACAACAGCCCACTGACTTATTATTTTTAACCAACTGGTTAGAATCTCATGGAATGTTACACGTTATTGGCGGTAGAAATAAACTTGTAACTCTTGTGGATCGGTGCGTGTCTGCAATTAACGTTGATGCCCTGGCACAATTGATCAAAGAAAAAGCCAAACTCAGAAAACTCATCACAATTGCTAACCAAATAGCGCAATCTGCATACTCTGCAAAGTTTGGTGAAATGGCTGCGAGTGATGTCATCGAAATCGCACAGCAAAAGTTAACCGCACTACGTCAGTCAACTCAAGAAAATCAAATTAAATCCATGGCTCTTATTGTTCCTGAAGTCTACGCTGAGATTGAAGCTTCTAACAGTGGTGAAGATGCAATTGAAGTTAGTCTTCCTACCGGATTTTATGACTTGGATAATACCATCGGCGGGATGCAATTTGGTGCTTTGACTGTTATTGGCGGTCGCGGGGGAATTGGAAAATCGACCATTGCCTTAGATATTGCGCTGCGGGTTGCCAAAAGTGGT
Source organism: Desmonostoc vinosum HA7617-LM4 (assembly GCA_019359515.1). Lineage (GTDB taxonomy): Bacteria > Cyanobacteriota > Cyanobacteriia > Cyanobacteriales > Nostocaceae > Desmonostoc > Desmonostoc vinosum. The sequence continues at coordinate 29,526 of JAHHHC010000059.1, forward strand.
CTGACGACCGTTTATTTTGCTCTAGAAATGACTTCTAGCCAGATGGTCAAAAAAACACTCTCTCGCTTGGCTGCACCTGATGTTCCTGCTGAGTTGCTTTTTAAGAGCAATGCACTTAAAGAATCTCACTGGAATCCACTGGCACAAGCCTGCGCTGAAGCTATTGGTCTACCTTTTTGGCTGAATGATAACCCTGTAATGACTACATCACAAATTAGAGGTGATTTGCAAGATGTAGAAGCTCGTTGTGGTCAAATTAGCCTAGTGGTTGTGGACTATGTGCGAATGGCACTAAGAAAAGCCGAAACACTTGCGGTTTAAGCAGTTTGCAATTGCTTTTATGGTTTGGGGTAGAGCATCAAATTCATCTTGGCTCAATCCTTTGGGGCAGATTTTCGGTTTATACCAAG
>JAHHHC010000060.1 GCA_019359515.1 Desmonostoc vinosum HA7617-LM4
CGCCAACAAAAACATCGCCTTCATCGTCATCCAGTTCGCACAATACAAGCTTTGGTCGATCAACATACGGAACTTCTTACTATGCTTGAGTCTCAAGCCCTGAAATACCAATTAGATAGCTAGGGATCGTCATCGCACTCTAGGGAAGTTGTATTCGGAGAAAAATGTTGGCATGTTAATGTTGGGCTATCGTAATGCCAGCTTCACCCTTTCACAGAAAGGGAATCCCACGGTTAAAGAATCTACAGACTTGGGGATGTCTTGGATGGTGCAGCGATTTGTTGAAAAGACTGCCGTTGGTTTATCAAAAGATGATTCTCGATTAGCAAGTGCTTTAGTATCAGCTAGTAATGATGATTTCAACGAACTACGCACTTTATCCCGAAAAGACTCGCCCAAAGGAGTAGAGTCTGATTTAGCTCTATTTCGGGAAATCTTAGCGGAAGTGCGAGATGAATATTGCCGTGCCCTCATCAGATGGATTCGCAATATTGCTTGCTGCGATGAAGTTCTTGTCTGTGGTGGTACAAGTTGTTTTGTTCGTCAAGAACTAACCCAGTATTTTAGTAAAGAAGGAGTACCTATCGTCTGGCATGGTGGTGTGGAAGTTCCAGCTAGCCTTGATACTAATAAGTTAGGTGAGCGCCTTGCTGATGCTTGGGCTAATCACACTACTTATATTGAAATGCTAGATACGAAGTTTGGATATAACCGTGAAGTGCCATTAATTTCTCAGTCCAAAAAAGTGATTAGTCTAACTTCCAACAAGCCAGACCCTTGGGCAGGTTTTTTACCAATGAAGGAAGGCATATAATACCAATTCGCTGCGGACGCTCGTTCGCTCTTAGCGTCTCCCCTTGGGAGAAGACTCGCGCTACGCTAACGCAATGACGCTCCTACGTCGCTACCGCTACGTTCGCTCTTAGCGTCTCCGATAGGAGAAGATCGCAATTAAGAAATTTAGATATAGCAAGACTTTCTTGATTTATATCTGTTGTTTAATGAGAGGAGAATTGGGATGAGCAGTATTGAAAACTTTAAAGAGTTTGCATCACAGCAGAGTTTCGATACTAAAAATAGCGAAATTTTTGATGATGTCTGGAAAGAAGCAAACGTCTCACACATCCCAAATGCCAATACCAGAGACGGTAATCGGGTTCTATCAGTGTTGGCACAAAGTGAAGCATCGCCTGAATTCATCAAATCTTTCGTAGTTCACGCTTGGCAACAAGGCCTGCCTGTCAATGTATTAAGCAATATCCTTAACAGTGACCTTGATGGTGATGGTCGCAGTTTAGGTCAAGAACTTTTTGCTGACCAGACAGATCCGTATGAGCCACAGCAAGCCAAGCCGCGACATCAATCAGCACGCAGCTTAGATTTGGAACTTTAACGAGGAGTATTCTATGGAGAAAAATACTAGTAACGCAAAAGCTGAGGTAATCTCAATCAAGCGCTCACCTGATTCAATTGAAGGAAGTGTTATCGCTTACCTAAAAAACAATCCCCTATTAATTGGATCAAGTATGCCTTGCTTAGTTATGTCCTGCTTGAGGGCTTACTGGATGCCCTTGCTACTGCATCAAAAAGGAGCGAGTGACGAACAAGTAAAACAAGCAAGCGTTTGGGCGATCGCACAATTATCATCTCAAATCGAGATCATACGTCAGATATGTCTAGCTCAAACCTCTTGTTCTCAACCTCGTCAGCTAACTTTACCATTTGACAATGGTTGGAGTAATTCTCATAGCATCGAAGAACTGGAAAAGCAACTAACTGAAATTTAACAGTAAACCAAACAACTATAAGGAGTTTCTTGTGCTTAGAATGCAAACTAAATCTCAACCCCAGGATGATATAAAATTATCCACCCTAGATCATCAAAAGCTTGAAACTATAATTTATGAGAGGATTCAACAAGACAAAGATATTAGCCAACAACTTCAAGTTTTGACTTATCTAACAAATAAAGACATTGAGCAACAAAGATATAAAATACTCAAGCAAGAAACACAAGAGAAGCTGGTTTTTGGCTCTCTACAGCGAGTATTTATAACTGCCTTTGCCATCTTGGGGATGTTTGCATTCTTCGAGAGAATAATCAAACCATCCCCAGCCTCTGGGATTAATACCCTACCAGGTATTACCAGACAACGATAATGGAGTGGGGAAAAGGGAAAAGGGGAAGGGGAAAGGGGAATGGAATGAAGAAATTACCAATAATAACCCAATATGAAAGGAGTTTCACTTAATCTAATGATCAAGCTATCTGTTTAGATAACATACCTTTTCCCTTTTCCCCTTCCCCTTTCCCCTTCTTATTGTGGTAAATATTTTCTGCGATATTCTTGGCGAGATAGTTTCTTTGACTTTCTATCAGTCCACTGATAGATAGGTGTAATCTTCTCGACATCCTTAAACAGTTCTCGCCAAGTCTCATTTGCAGTGTATTTATAAAGAACGTTTGCTAAAACTCTTGAACAGCGTAGAGGCTGACTGACAATTTGTTCCTCTGCGAAACGCAATACTATCCAATTAGCTTCCAGAAAACACTTATTACGATAATCGTCCATCCCCACACAATGAATAGGTTCTCTAGTACCGAAAGCAAATGGTTCATCAATCTCTAAATCTACATGCAAGTTTGTTATTGGTTCCACGACAAGGAAATCAGCGCTATAAGGGCGCTCGTGTTTGGGAACCACCAACTCCTGTTGTGAAAAAACACACATGCCAAAATGACGTTTTAGTATCAACTCAAATTCCTTCTCACAAGCCCCAACTCGCGTGTTTTCGTTTGATTTTGAAGGTAAAATTTGAGGATTTAAATTTCCCAACTTCACTCCAGAAGGAATAAATAGTAACGGGTAGCAAGGACGAGGACGATTTTTCATGAGTCAGGAAGTAGTAAATCAAATCTTCTCTCTTATTGAACTACACAATCGATTGATTGCAGTAGAAGTACCATTGCAAGAAAGACTAAGATTACTCAAGAATTTAGCGCTTAATTGCACACAAAAAAATATTAATTGCTACTTGTGGACACTTGAGGATGACCAATTACATCAGCTGCAAGTAAATGAACATGACTTGACTTTACGGGGTGTACCTCAATATCAGGCGATCGCTAAAACCAGACGTGAACATTATTTTGAAATCTTGAAATTTTGGAAGACTACTGATTTGCAAGGCATTCTCATACTAGAGGGTATATTTCCCTGGTTGGGTACAGAAACTACTGATCCAGATTTCTTCCTCACTTCAGAATGGATTAAATCTGCCCTGATTAACCTCAAACTCTACAACCATAACTCGAACAAAACAGCCATTTTGTTGGGGACAAATGCCACCGTTTCCTCCGATATTGCCCCTGAAGTTCCTATTGTTACTCAACAACTTCCAAGTTTAGAAGAAATTACTCTTCACTTGGCTAGCTCACTAGAGATTGAACCAGCACAGTTGAACACAATTGCATCTGCTGCCGTGGGCATGTATCTTGCTGATATTACTTATGCGCTTGCGATCGCATTAACCCAAAATAATGGCAGTAATTTCAGTGCCCAAAACATAGCTTTATCGGTATTTAATTATAAAATCGAACTGATTAAACGCACTTATAGCATTGAATTTATGCAACCAGGGGCGATCGCACTCGGCGGCTTAGAATTGATGCAAGAGCGCTTTGTGCAATACCGTAGGCTACTCACCCCAGTAGCTAAATCTTATAATCTTAAACTCCCTAAAGGTATTCTGTTAGTAGGCCCACCAGGTACAGGTAAATCTTACTCGGCCAAAGCTTGCTCACAAATTCTTGGTTTTCCCTTAATGGTTCTGGAGTGGGGTAGTTTTCGCAGTTATGGTCATGAGGCGGAACATAAGCTCAAGAAATTGTTGGCATTGGTAGACCGAATCAATCGCGTAATTCTGTATTTGGACGATTTTGACAAAGGATTTGCAGGTGATGATGACTTGTCTAAACGCTTAGCAGGGATGTTATTAACCTGGATGCAAGAGCGGACTTCAGAAGTACTTGTAATGGCCTCGGCTAACCGAATGGAATGGTTGCCTCCTGAGATGACAAGATCCGGGAGATTTGATGACATATATAAAGTGGACTTACCTAACAACGGTGAGCGCCACTCTATATTCAAAATTCACCTTTCTCGATTTGACAAACGATTTGTTGATGGCGACCCATTTACGACTACTGAGTGGCGTAGACTACTCAAAGAAACAAATCGCTGTGTTGGTGCGGAAATTCAATCACTAGTGGAACGAGCAGCCGCAGCGATTTTCTACCAAATGTCAACAGAAGATATCCATGATCAAAGCTCACTCCCACCTTTAGAATTTACACTCTCTGCTTTACTCGAAGCCAGACAAACTATTAATCCCCTGGCGATTCGGGAAGCTGACAAAATTGAGTCGATGAGAAACAAGGCTTCACTACAGGGATTGCCCTCTAGTCCTGTTGACTCTTCTATTTACAGTACTGGTGATGTCAATATTTTTAGCTGATTATGCAAACACTTAAATTTAAGCGCAATCCTTATCTGATTGCTGTAAAAACGCTCGAAGCTATTGGCCCAATCTTGGGGTTATCTATAATATTTGCCACTACCGCCATTTGGTATTTGCACAACTCACCCCAGCATTTACCTGTAAAGTACAAGCTGGCAAGGGAAGATGCCACAGGCTTCCCGAAGCGGGAACGCACTTTCTACTTAGAATCAGCACAATCACCAGAACAGCTCTACAAAGGATTAAAGTTTCGTGACCAACTCAAGCCCGATCACGGGATGTTGTTCAGTCTTGGTGGGCGTCACACCAATGTCGGCTTTTGGATGTATCAGGTGAAATTCCCACTTGATATTATTTATCTTTCAGACGGGGTAGTCACAAAAGTGGTTAGTAATGCACCTCCTTGTTCTCACTTACCATGTCCCATCTACTATGCCAACAGTGCGACTCATGTTCTTGAGTTGCCTGCTTTCTCAGCTAGTCAAACTAATATTACTGCTGGGGTAAAACTGAAATTTAAGTGGGCATTGCCGTGAAGTACTCATTTGTGAAAGTATTAACTTTTTATTCACAGTCATTTAGAGGGGTATTAACATGATACGAATAGTGATTATTGAAAACCAGCCACTGTTAAGGATAGGGATTAAAAATGCAATTTTACAATCTCCTGTCATGCATGTTTGCGGAGAAGCTAACTCTGGAGAAAAAGGTCTTGCTGTAGCCGAGAAAACTAACCCTGACATTGTTCTTGTAAATATACAGCTACCCGATATGAATGGTATTGATGTCACTATTGCTATAAAACAACGTCTAGATTGTAAAATTGTCATTCTGTCCAACCACACGGACTCTGATGAAATTGTTAATTTTGCCCTCTCGAATGGAGCTAGTTCTTTTGTACTATCAAGCTCCGAACCAGAAACTCTCACAAGTGCGATCGCACTTACCTACGAAAATGAGTGTTGGATAGATCACAAACTTACCTCAAAGTCATTTTTGGAAAACCGCTCTAGCAAGAATAAACAGTTTCACAAAGGGAAGAAATATCGAAATTGTCTGACTTGTGCTGAAATTCGAGTACTGAATTTAATGGCACGCGGCTTATCAAATGAGCAAATTGCTTCTGCTCAATATGTTTGTGTGGCTACAATTAAGTCCCAAATTCATGAACTCAATCAGAAATTAGAAGCCAAAAATCGTGTACATGCAGTACTTCGCGGCGCTTTGCTTGGATATATAAACTACCACAATGTTATCTGTGAAGCACTTGGAGAAACTTAAAGTCAAGTCGCTTCTCTATGAGACGCTGCACAACGCTCCAATTCAAAAAAAGGTAAAAATACAACTGGAGAAATCACATGTTTAAAATTCCAAAAACCACAGCATCTGTATTAGCTTGTTCCTTTTTGATTGCCTCTTGTCAATCACCAGCAGAAGCACAATCAAAAAAACGTATCGATGAAATAGTTCGCAATACCCCTGCTCTTTATAAAGTTAGCTGGGAAGTATGTGGGACAACTATTGCTTCATTCACTCGCAAGCTACGGAATCAATGTCAAAAAGGGAGCAAATTCGTTTGGGGGCCAGCAGGTGAATATGAAATAGTTCGTACTAATAATTACACCACTGGAATAGACATACACCTGTTTGTTAAATCTCGCGGATGTTTAATTCTAGGGAATCCTACAGCGGTAGGATTCTATAAAATGAAGGGTTTTTATTTAGGTAGGCGAGATGAAGAAGCAACCTTGCCTAAGCCTACTGCTAATGTAAAAGTTGAACAATTATCTACTCAACAGAAAAGGCAAGCTATCGCTGATTTCATTACTAAACCTGCTGAAGTTTCTATTCAGGGCATTGCCAGCGAGTTTGACTGCCAATCTAAAGAAAGCTGGCAGAAAAATTGATGAATAAATTATCTATTCTACAAATATCAATTGCTGAAGAAGATAAACGAACATTGACTTTAGCACGAGCGATCGCTCTTTCTGAGGGACAATTTTCTCTCTACTTATTGCGGTGTAATTCTGTTGCTTCACGTCAGCGCATCGTTCAACATCTGCACCAAATATGTCCTGTCACAATTCGCTCCCTGACTTTACCCCCATCAGTCACAAGACTCTACACCAACATCTCTTCACAACTGGGAGATGAACAGCCACGAGCATTAATGGTTTTTGGTTTGGAGTTTGTCGAAAATATTGATGCAGTTTTAATTTCAACTAACCACGTGAGAGAAGAGTTGAGAAAAAAATTCCAGTTCCCAATGCTGTTGTGGGTGAATGACACAATTTTAGTAAAGCTCATCAGGATTGCCCCGGAGTTAGAAAATTGGTCAACTGTAATTGAGATTTAGTTACTCAATTGTAGGAAATAGACATGTCAATGCATGAGATAATAGCATCTCTCGAAAAACTTCTTAATCAAGACCGATTCGCGCTTGAATTGTTGGTACAACTGTGTCAAAACCCAGAGCAACTTATTGTTGATCAAAGTCTAAGGAAACAGTTTGGTGAGCTTGGCTTTATCGATAGTACTGGGATTTGTGATTCTGTTAGAGAAGTTGTTTTGTCCCTAGTGAAAATAGAAGGGATAAAAATCACCCTAGATTCTTCTGTTGTAGAACAAGGCAATACAGCTTAAGCAAAAGTTCTTAAAACTGGGTGTCTTTATCGAAAGGTAAGCTATCAGCAGGCTCGAAATTCTGTAAGTCTAATTCCATCTGCTTGCGGCGCTGCACGTAAGTTCTGCTGGCAGCCCTTTTTTCTTTCATCTGTTCCTCGCCAAAATTAATGCCTTGTTCTGCGTATAGAGCAGACACCCGATTATAGTTGTCTACATCAATCTTTTTACGGTACTCTTGCTGTGAGAGCGCTCCTTCACTAATGCCAATGCTACGGGCATATTCTACGTATTCAGGTTTGAGAGAGCCATCTGGGTTAAATTCCCGTTTCTCTTGTTCTGTAAAGAAATCATAAGCTGTGTAAATCGGCCACGGCTCTGGATCAGTTTCATCTAAACGTTTCCATTCATCATACTGCTCTTTAAGTCTACGAGCATAGTCATTAATTGCTTCTTTATTAGCACCTCTAGATAATTTTTGTTCCCTTACTTCATCTTTTAGTGTTCCATCTGAGTTAAATTCTTTTTTATGCATGTTTATCCAACGCTTGACTCTTGACATAAAACCTCCTAAATCATTAATTAATTCTCAGAAAATATGAAAAACTATGACGATTGAATTTCAGCATTTTGACACAAGATTAAATCAGTGGATTCATACAGATAATAACAAAATGAATCCTGATTCAATTTTAGCCGAAAAGCTAGATAATACTCTCTTAGAATCTTTCTTTACTCACAAAAATTTTTCTTTTGGTCATATAGATGAATATAGTACACCGCAAGAACTAACAAATCATCCAGATGGGCACAGGCTACTATTATCTTCTAAAACTAGACTGCTTTATGGAGAAGGAGAATGTTCAGAAGTAATTGAAAAACTCTGCCCAGATCGTAAAGACCGGGGAGCTTACGGTTCGATTTTTTTGGGTTCATGTAAAAACGCTATTAATGAACAGTTAAACATTCTAGTAGTAGATGATACTACTGGAAACAATGGAGGGATATTGTCAAATGATTTAGCATATAAGTTGGTTGGTGATTGTTACGGGCAAATCTCTACTGAGCTTTATGATAAATTAACTAAAAGGGAATCACAAACAGATAAAAATTATCACGTTATTCAACACCGCTTTGGTTGGAAAGATAATGAAGGTGAAGACACTAAATATCGTTTTGGCAAAGGAACACTGCGACCATATGATCTAGACAAAATAGAATACGCAGATCCCAAAGACAAATCTAAGATAGATCTCATTCTCCCCATTAGTAGTTTCAAAGGAACAGACAAGGATAACCCTCAAGGCCCTTCTAAACCTCAAATTCAGCCAGGGTTATATCAACAAACTATTTGGCTTGGTGAAAAATCGCAATCTCAACAAGGCCAAACTGCTATTTCACAACTACTGGCATCCTTTCCCAAGGGCATCAAAGATTTCGCAGAAGAACTAGAAGCGCAAGCCCAAAAACTAGCCTCCATTCAGGATGATCCGAGAAAAGTTGCACAATTATATTGTGAAAAATATGAGAAGCGCAAGGAGTCATTAAAACAAAAATCTTCTAATGCAGAACAAGAAGTTACTGAACAGCAATCATCCTCTGTTAATGACTTCAAAACAGAAAATGATCTGGAAGATGAGGAATTGACCCAAGACGATGCCAAAGATGACTTATTAATGTATAAACTGATCAAAGCTGATCTGGTTAGTGGTCATAATCAACTTTTAGAAACTGAAAAGGTCAAGCAAGAGCTAAGTCGATTTGTACAAAATGAGTGGAGAGATATTGCGCTGGGAAGAACCCTAACTTTTGACCGAGCCATGATTATTCCCTCCAAGGAACTTAAGAATGGTGAAATCTGCGTGCCTTGGATAGATGAAAGAAAAAAAGTACTTAACTTTCGTTCTCCATTTCTCAACTCTAATGGTTTATGTATCTCTGCTAATAAATACGTAGAAGACCGCTTGGGGCCGGACGGGAAATCACTCAAAGGCGTAATTGTAGTCAACGATGAAGACCACAAGCGAATTCAAGCTCGAATTCGAGAATTGGAATCACAAGGTATTGATGTTGATTTCGTTGACCCAGCCGAAACAGAATCAGAACGCCAAGCACGAGATTTTGACGGCGACTGTATTGGCGTTACGTTAGCAAGCAAATATCCCAACTTAACAGCAGAAGCAGAGTATAGGAACCAACCAGAAAATACTTATGCCCCCACAGTCAAACTCAAGAAACAGTCTTTTTACCGAGACGATGGAACACAACCACCTTTTGAAGAAATCGCTATCCACATGAGTGATAGCATCAGTGTAGGTATTATCAATAATCAAGTCACGGCACTTGAATCTTTGGAATCAGAAATCGAAATCCTCAAAACTCATGGAACTCTAAAACAACAATTAGAATATTTAAACCAGGTTTCGACTCATTACCAAACTTTATTCGAGCAAGAACATTTTCATTCTCCCAAACCAATCAGACCAGAATACAAAACCTACATGCAGGAGTTTGTTGGTTTAGGTGATACTGCTGATAAAAATCCTCAAAATATTCACAAAGCGATGGATGTTAACCGTAACATGTATCGCCAAATGATTGAAGAAGGATGCTATCAAAATCAAATCGCGGTGGATTTATTTAAAAGTTCTAAAAAGCCAGAAATGGACTTGATTAAGGAAAATAGCCGATATCTCTACAGAGATGTTAATTATATTAAAGATAAAAAATCAAGAACAGCTTATTTAAATGAAGGCATCACTCCCACTGGCTATTCTCCAGTAGAATTATTAATAAATCAAACTAATAAATACTTTCAGCAATCTCAGTTAGAATCTCGCCCGATCGTGCAATTCCAGGATTTGTTTAAGGGAGTCGAGTTTACACCGCAGCAGAAATTTAGTGCGATCGCAGCAAAGCATAAATTTGATCAGCAATTCAACGCGGCAGTAAATCTGGAACGACGACGCGAGACTGAGAAAGGGCCTTATGCAGTAATCCAAACTGCTCAAGGGGCGCAATTAGAAATTACAAATCTCACACGCTACGGGCATCCTGGCATTTGGAATGCAAAAACGTTAAACCTGAAACTAGAAGAGATTCCCTCTAAATACCGTAGTAGCGACCGCCCCCATAAATTATTAGCATTGGCTCAGATTGACGGTGAAACAGAAGAGGGAAAACCCAAGTATAGAAAGTTGGGTACAGTTAGCCAACAGTCTGTAACTGACTGTAATCTCAAACCAGGAATGACTACAAATGGAGCTACAGTAGTAGAATTCAAACCAGAATTAAGCAAGGGACAGACTAAATTACTGTTTGCTCAAGCCTACAAGAGTGCAGAAGCATTTCGAGATTCAATTCCAGAATCAGATAGACTTGCAGCAGCAGCGGCCGCCTGGAATATTTCTGCATCACGACAAGATGAACTTGAAAACAAAGAGCAACCAGCCGTAGCAAAGAAAGTATCTAACTTTGTATTTGCTGCGTTTCCAAATGAAATTGTTTCTAGACTAGACCAACTCCAGTTTACTGATTTGAAACTGGGAAGGCTTGATAATGAAGCGAATAATTTTAAGGATCAAGTTTGGAATCAAGAGCAGAAATACCCCGTAGAGATTAGAGCATCTCACCACCCCGAAGGGCATGAGCGCCACGGCTCTAGATTAATATTTGTACAAGACACGGATGGAGAATATAAAGAATTTGCCCCCATAGAACCAAGGGGTGGACACTTACCCATTGGCACTAAAGCAAGCGCCCAAATTGTACCAGGAGAAACTTACACTGCTAAAGCGACTATTGAATTACCAGGCAAACCACCAGTTGAATTTACTATTAGAGAGATTAGCAAATTCTCATATGCAGGCAAAGAATTCAATAATGAACCAGCTACTTTGGCTATTGGCAATGTAGAAGTCCCTAACCAAACAGTAAAGCTAAAAGTTGATGGAAAAACACTTGGAGAACTAGATGCGGATTCTGTTCAACAGCTTCAAGGATTCAACTACCTCAAAGATGGCAATCAGCTAAATCTCAAACTGACTTCTATTTCTGAAGGTGGTGATCGTGCTTTTTTACTCGCTCAATCTCCTCAAGGGAATTTGTTAAAAATAAATAAAGTTAATCATTATGACTTTAAAGGTCAAGTGTTTGATGACAAAGATTTTAGAAAAACAAATATAGAAATTCCCCATTCTCAAATTAAGGATGCGGTATTCCTTGATGGTAAGCCACTGGGAGTTCTTCATTTCAAAAAAGACAAGGAAGCTCTTAGACAACTTGGAGTTCTCAAAACAGGAAGGCTAACTCCAGTGCAAGCAACGCTACAAAGTAATTTCTCCACAACTTTGGTTAAAGTTGACCCAACTACTGTTGAGTATCCCGAAACTTGGAAAAAAGAGAGTCAGGCTTTTGGTAAGCAGCAACCAGTGAACGCGCAGCAGCAAGAAATGATTGACAAGTCTGCACCAATGCTGCAAAAAATTAAAGAGCGTCCCACGATATTGTTCACCACACCTGAAGATAAAATGTTGGGATTGACTCAATTAGCAGTCGATAATCACAAAGTTGAGACTGTTACCAAATGGCTGGCTGACCAAAATGTTTCATTTACTCAAGTGACAGCAGAAGATGTTCCACTAGAAACCAAAAAAGGATTAGCGGTTTTCAATCTTGTAAGCGCTTCTATCCCTGAACAAACATCTGCATCTGCTGCCATGACTCTTAAGTTTGGAGCGGTTATTGAGTCGGCAGGCGAATATCAACAACAAATTAACTCTCTTGCTAATCGTCCGCGAGATTTATTATTTACCCCAGATTCTCGCGCCCCCTCCCCTACTCCCAAAATTGAAACTGCTACACCTGACCCAACACCTGTGACAACAGCAGCGAACAACACTCCCCCAACTCAATCAGTAACTATTGATGATTTGAGAAACTGGTACAGTGCTGCTGACAAATTGGGCAAGTCCGAGCAATACAAGCAACGAATTACAGAAGTTGCTAACCAATTTAAGTCTGGTCAAGCGTTATCTAATGATGCTTTGGCAGCCTTAAATAAAGATACAGAAGAATACCGCTCTATTAGTCGGCTCACTCAAGTTGCCCAGAAAGTTGGTACTGTTCTAGGTGAAATTCAACCAGATGGTTCAACTCAAGCTCAGGGTAAAATTTATCACATTCGTTTCAATGCTGAGCGTAAAGATTTAGCGATCGCTCAACATAATGGGGATGTAGTCTTGAGCGTTGAATCAGGCAAGGTGAAGATTAATCAACTTACATCCCAAGTCATTCAAAACTTTGAAGATTTTAATCAGCAAATTGATAAGATTTTGAATAAAACTAAGGTGCAGAGCAGCGAAATTCATAGATAGGAACTAAAGCCAGAATTGATGGTGTTATCTTGCTAGCTATATTGATATAAAATTGATCTAAAAAGTTTAAATTTTTGTTAAAAGTTAGATTTAGATACAGAAAGATTCAGTGATTGTAGAAGAAACTGAAGATCAATTTCCTGAGATTGACAAATACCTACAATAGTTGTAGTTGAAGAAACTTGATGCTGAACAAAAATAGGATAATTAACAAGATAAAACTTTTTAATAGTATCCTGTTGAAAATAGCAAAGATTTTTACTCAACCCCATTATTTGATTAATATTAAGATTTTCATGACGATTATTGTGATATCTATCCCAGATCTGGGATAGATAGATCTCTGTTTGATCGTGATGTTTCCAATATGTTATTGGAGATAAAGTTTTTACTAATTGTTGTCCATATTCTTGAGTGACTTGTGCATACTGAAGTTGTTTCCAAGCATAACGTTGTTCTATATGATTACGAATAGCTACCCAGTCTAATGAGGATATAGTTTTACCCTCATTAGAGTAATTATTAATGAAAGATTGGTATTGAGCTAGTTCTAATTCAATTTCACTATTGAAATTTTCCACCTTACACAGCCATCTGGGGTCAAACACAGCAACAAGAGTCGCTAGCCATTCATCCCACTGCTCTGGCTTCATTAAGGAGTTTTGAAGAGAAGTTTCGACTGGATGTAAATCGAAAGGAGAAACTTGTATACCACTCTCTATTAATACCCAAATGGCAAAATCAATTTGTGTATTAAATTCCAATTCAATAAATCCAAAATGAGGTGATGAATTAGATACTGGTAACAAATCTTGTAAATACATACTTAAACTTGAAAACAACAAAAAAATATCTTAACAGTAATTATAACAATTAATTACTGTTAAGATTTATATTTAATTATTGATGTGCTTCTGTACAACTAGCAGCAAGCTCTGGATCAATCGTATAAACATAAACCCCTCTATTTGAGAATCCAGATGCAAAACCTTTGATAGTTGCTGCTTCATACAAATTTCTTTGATTAGAAAAGAAAGCTTTCCTGGCAATTCTAGTTTGTCCTTGTGGTAAGATTTCATGAAACTCTTGGGTAGCACTTCCTCCAATCGTTACTGCAAAAGCTATTTGTCGGATTGGTTTATCCATGTCTGCAACACTCACAGACCATAAAACCTCTGTACCATCTGGAAAAATAGTACAGTCAATAGTAGCAATTCCTCCAGGCAGGCTACGTCGATTTCCTGCTGCAAAGGCTACATTCTGAAAAAGAAGTAGACTGACAGATATCAAAGAAGTTAGTCGATATTTTAGTTTCATTTGAGAAATTAAGATAAAAACTGTTCATATATCTCTGGCGTAGCCTATACTTATAACTTGATAATTTGAGAAAAATAAAGCAATATGTAAAAAGAACATTGCTTTGCTTCCATTGCAACCAAAAACGATTGCAATTATGTGGCTGGCTTCTTGCTATGCATTCATGAAATTTGAAAAAAATAAAACTCTGATTCAAACATTTTAGTTAGTTCCGTGTCTCAGTTCAAAAGCATCCTTTTAACACAAAGAAAAAAAGACAGTCTAAACTGTCTTGATTAAACATATTATGATCCTATAATAGATTTCATCAACCTATCAAAATCTCCTTGTTGATGAGTTGTTTTAGGTACAGGATTTTCACCTCTAATAGATTTCATCAACCTATCAAAATCTCCTTGTTGATGAGTTGTTTTAGGTACAGGATTTTCACCTCTAATAGATTTTGTTAATTTATCGAAATCGCTCATTTTTAACCTCGCTAATTGTTTTTATTTCATTTAAATATCGCGAAGCGCTCTTAGTCCCGTACTTAAGCACGAGACAAGAGAGCAGTATTCTTGACAAAGAATATGGCGGCGATCGCCCTTTCTCAAAAACCGCAAGCACTTATGAAGAAGGGAAAGGGGGAAAGGGGAAAGGCAAAAACCTCGCTTTGAAAGTGGGCGAAATAATCCTTATTTATGAAGAAGATAAAAACCTCGTAAGGAAGTGGGCAACTATTCATCCCTTTCCCCTTTCCCTTTTACCTTTTCCCCTCTTTTTATTTATGCTTACGGTTTTGATGTCTGCTGATTCAAACAAGTTGTTTAACCGGAGAGGATATCAAACTATTTACCCGCTTTGGCTTGTGTATAATGCCATTCATCACGTGCGTTCCGATTTGAAATCTCTCAATTGTGGCTTTGAACTGTTCAGGTGTGATAAATTGAACAATTGAGTAATCTTCAAGCTCATCAATGTCAGAATCTTCTTTAGTTATTTGTTGCCACCAAGCAACTCGGCATTGATACCCCAAAGATTCAAAGAATTTGATTTCTCCTAGCCATCGCCCTGGTACACCATCAGTGTTAATAACATCGCCTGCATCTGGGCAAAATATTAATAACTTAGTGCCATACTTGTGGCTAAGATATTCAATAGATTGTTTAGCTTTCTTTGGTGAGCCTGACCACTTACCCCCACCAAGCACAGGTGCAGATAAGCGATCGCACGTCAGCGCTGGTTTCATCTCAAGCCCCTCAGTCATCCAGATCCCTTTACCCGCATAAACATCTGGTTCATAAACTGCTAACGGTAACTCCCCATCAAGGTGAGGTGTAGCCCCCTCGGGATTTTTCTTGGTGGCAGAGGTTAGCCAGCGATACCTCCCCTGGCTACTATCATCTAACCGTAAACGTAAGGCAACAATCAAACCCTCAAGATCGCGAACTGGACATAAGATACCACTACCGCCAACATTTAGGGAACCATAAGGCAGTAAGCCAGGGAGATTTGAGGGAAACAATCCTGCTACTTTCTGCCATTGGCTAACAGAGCGATAACCACGTGCAACAATCTGCTGACTCGTAAAGCCGCGATCATTCCTCAAGTGCATGTAATGCTCTGATGAAAGAGATAGTTGTGACAGAATTTCTCGGTAATGGCGATCGCGTTCTCTTGACGATAACTGATTTAAAATCTGCTGCTGTTTACGCATTGCTTCGTTGGCTAAAAACTCACGCCTTCTTTCGGCACGAATTTCATCGCTAAACGCTTGTGCATCACAAGAAGACTGCCACATGCCAAAACCAATTTTGTCTTGACCTCGGAAGATATAATTAGCTGGATTAGCCTCATGAGCAAAACAAAAGATTAATCCTGTTTGGTTTGATTGGCGGCAATCTCTTCTAGTTCCACTGCATACGGGACAACTGCCTTTAAGAAGTGTAAAGCTCATTTTTATCTCCTGAAGAGTCGCAAAGGGAATTCACTCCGCTTCAGGCAAAGCCATTATGAAACTTAAAAATAACTCGAAAAATCAAAAATACTTCTGACTAAATATTTACTTAATATCCCTCTTATGTCAGTTTCCGAAAACATTTGCCATTTCTGAATTCTAGGGCTTTTGTATAGCAAGCGTTCGCGCGATTCTTTTCTAATAATAAATCCAAGACCAATTTTTTTCTAATAGTATAGCTTGTATTGATTGCCTGATGAGGCTTCTAGCGATCGCCCCCCTGGAAAGTGACATAAGAGGGATATTATTTTTAGGAATTTAAATTAACAGATTTCATCCGACATGCGCGTGATTTAATAAGTATCATAGCTGCATTGATAGCCTCTGGACTGTAAAACTCTGCTAATGTTGCATACGAATCTTCAGCATTTTTCCCATCTCTCAAATGCTGATTAATTTTTTCTACTATCTCTTCTAGAATTACATGCATTAACTTGAATTGATAATTAATACAATTATTAATAAAACTCTTCGTAGTCTGGACAAGTACCTTCTACACCTTCTGGATGTACTGCACATATCAATAGTGTATCATTATACTTTTGACCATGATGATAAAGGCAGTTATTACAAGATTTTGAAGCAAGGTTTTTGTATTTTTCTCTTGATGCTTCTAATTTTTTCTTGCGAGAATCTTCTTCTTCTAATTCAGTGACTTTATAGCTGAGCGTCAAGCACCCAAAATATAACAAAATTGATGTTTGAAAACCAATTATAGTACCTAAAGAAGTGCTATAAAACAGCGAACTATAGCTATCTCCATCCTTTGCGAGAGTAGTCGCTGTTCCAGCGCATCCTATTGTGATTACACTTGTTAGGATTAAAGTAATCCTGCACAGCCAATTTTGACGCTGATAATATTTTATTGTTTTCATATTAACTCATCTACCGCTAAAATTGCAGTCGCGATCGCCTCCTCATCAGTCGAGCAACCGTAACCCTTAGAATTATCTGCCAGTACCTCTAAATCAGAATTGCGTACATACCAGAAATAATGCCCAACATCGTAAGGGTTTGGTTGACAGTAAGTGATAATTACTTCGCGTCCTTCATATATCTTTTGTACAACTATCGGATTATATTTAAAGGTTAATGTTTCAGTCATATTTTTTCTTTATTAGCGAACGCTTCTTGGCATGTTATTCTTCGTTCTCTCGCATACAGAAAACGATTTCTCCTGTTACTAAATCTTTCTCCCAAGCAATTTGTAATATACTACTTTGTTCTGCAATTAATCCAATGCTACTTTGAGCTAGTTTTGAAGTATAAGGAATGTCTAAGGTTTGCTGCACTTCATGTTTAAATAATTCAATTGCATTCATAATTTTTGTTACCAAATAGTTATTTATTACTATAATCAGGACACTCGTTATCATCCCACCCATACGGATGAATGCCACACACTAAGAAATTATCTCCATACTCAATACCATGATAATTTTGACAACCTACACAAGCGGATGGTATTGGGTCTTCAAAATCATCTTCATCAACTTCATTTTCTATTAAAGAAAAATTGCAATTTGGGCAATTATCAATCTCTCGCATTTGGTCATTAACCAAGCAAGTTATAGGTTGCCAAAACTCATTATTTTCATCACCTATCATTAATGCACGAAAAAAGGGATAGCTACAATCACAAACAACTATCTCACCCTCAGCGTTTTCATCGTAGTTGGCATTTAAGAATTCTCCTGCAATTTTCCAATCCTGCTGTTTAGAAATTTTGTTAGGCTTGCCTTCAGTTACAGTCCAAAGCTGTTGTTGGTAAAAAATTCTTAGGCTAAATGATGTATGGTCGTGAGATAAATTCTGAATTCTTTCATGACTAAGCGCCGATTCATAGTCAAAAGTTCGTTTACTCACTCTCAAGCTCATTTCACGTGGATAGGTCTGAATTACTAAATATTCTCCCTCGTAAAAGGGATTGAAATATGTTGCGATTCTTTCGTTGAGGAATTTAAAATCACAAGTTGTGTCCATATTATTGATAATGTTTGAATAATTTACGCTGCTGCATCTAACTTTGCTACTGGTTGTGAGGGCGTCAAACACAAAAAGTCTACTACATTCTTGATCGCCTGCAATGGCTCAACATCTCGGTTATCAATCTGAGCAACTATAGCCGATTCAGCGCTGTTAATCCGATTGAGGCTACGGGAATCAAGATAATCCCTAGACTCATGGCGTGAACATCCTAGTGATTCTTCCATCTGTTTTGCTGTCATCCCAAAGACTGCTCTATACATTGCATCAGTCGCATTCGCGGGATAAGTCATGTAGAGATTCCGTTGTGCATCAAGCCCCATCCACAGACAGTAAGTGCCATATTGAACTGGCTCTAATCTAATATCAATAGTATTATTGCTCACTGGCTTAACCCTGGTAAATGGAAGAAAAAACACAATCCCAATTCTGTTGTTGTTGATAACAACGTGTAAATTCCTGCTTCAAGTTAGATGTAATAATTGATAGCAAAGCGATTACTAAAACTATCAGCAATGGGTTGTCCTTCACAATTTTCATTAAAAAGCGCCAATCACTCAAAGGTAATTTTGGTAGTGATATCTTTGGCAATGAAAATATATTTGGCAACCAAAACCGTCCTACTTGACGATTGGGCAACCACTCGGACTCCAAATTCACAAAAATTACTTTTATGCGAGGATTCTGCTCAATCATTGATGCAGTTTTCAAGGCAGATGGTTGTTCTGACGCATCAACTGTCAGAAAACCCATGACTATAAGTTTGTGTTGATTGTTTAATCCATACAGGCTCAGCTGTCCAAATGCTTGGTAAATACTGTTGCGATCTAGGTATTTCTTAACCTCGACAATCGTCCCGCCTTGCCAGTTACTAACGATATCGGCCCTACCACCGTTGGCTGCAACTTCAGTTTGGGTATGAAAACCCATTCTTCTTAGGCGCTCGGCAAGATATTCTTGTAAATCTTTTTCTTGCCAACGGGCAGGAAAATTAGCAGCTTCAACAAACTTAGATGGAAGCATAATATTATGGAATAGTTTCAAATCGATAAGCTTGAAATCTGGTGTCTAGCAATCCAGATTGAACAATGCCATCACCACGACCTTGAAGTGAGGTAACAGCCTCACCCCGACGCATCAAAATCATTCGACCGCTAGTAGCGTCAACACAACGAAAAGCAATCCGGCAAGGTAGGTTGTCACGTAAGTCTGGTGGTAGCCCTTGTGGATCTTCCTTAGCGCGTTTAGCTCCACGCTGTAAGCCGACAACAATGTGAATTTTTAAACCTCTACCCCGACGACCAACCTCACATAACTGTTGGTCATAGGTTTTACGTAGGGTATCATCAAGTGGAACAGTACCTTTATACTCATCGATAAACAATATCCAAGGTCGTTCTAAGTCTAATTGTGCCTTGGTCAATTTGTTACGGCGATCGCACTCTAGGTAATATTCGCCAACAAACTCAAAAGTTTTCCCCATATCATTCATAGTGATAGTAGGAAATCGAGCGGCAAAATCTTCATAATCACTAACTTTACCGCCGCAGACATCGACTCTCGCACCCTGCATTAGTAGACAATAAGCCGCAGCACGGAAGAAGTTAGATTTACCAGAGCCGGTTGTTCCGACTACCAACAATTGAGGGGTGTCCTCACTGGCTAAATCTATAATTACTTCGCCATCAAGCGACTGTCCCAATACAATCAGGCGTTCACCTTGTTGCCATGTTCTTTGGGGAAAATCATAGTATGTGCGCTCGTGTGGGGAAAGAGGAACTTCTATGGCCATTTGCTCAGGAGCATAAATGTAAAAGGGTAAATCTTCTTTATCACCGACTCCCAGTGCCAGCTTAGATGCGGCTTTAAATCGTGGAATTAGCTTGAAATCACAAGTGTTGACAGAAAAAATCAGCCTTTGATAACTAGGGGCCCGATCAACACCAAGACATTGAGTTTGCAGTCCGACAACTGAGGCTGCCTTTTTCAATCCTTCAATTTTAGATGATTGTGCCTCAATTACAGCTGTTGGAGATGTAGTAGCTGTAATATTAACAACATCAGCATTAGCATTTTTGATCTGCTGATGAGCTAATTGTGCCTGTAGTTCTAATTGTTTTTGACCCAGTTGTGCTTGTAGCTTGGCTTGTTCTAATTGCATTTCTGCTTCAGATGTTGCAAGTAAAACATTGCCTATGCTTTCTCCGTTCTGAATCATCCCCAAGCCCATGCGAGAGATTGCACCATTGTGTCCAGTCACAGTGAGAACCTCGTTGAACAAAGGTGCAGTTTGTTGTAACAGTTGAAGTTGTCTTTCTGTTTCTTTATCAGCCTCTTGATAGAGGCGTTTTCTTTCGGCAGCAGATGAGAGGAATTGCAATTGCTCTTCTGCTTGAGTATCTTTCAGGGCAGCAAGCATATCCTCTTGACGCTCTTTGTCTGTATAAAATTTTTCTAGCTCTCGGAGTTTGGTAGCTGCATAACTTAAGAGTGCGATCGCACCAATGTTTGCAGGAATGAATAATCTTAAATCCTTTGGATTGGTAGATAAGGTTAAAGTTAGAGCTACCAAACCACTACTAGTAATTTTTAACCAAGGAAGTAGCATTTAGTCCATCCAAAAGTTAATCCAACAGCAATGACTTGCAGCAACATAGAGTCATCAGTTTTACCCTTGGTATAAGTCATGACTGATACCACTCCAATCACTAGCATAGACCAAGGCAATAAACTAACTAATTGAGCTGCGGCACTGGCGATTAAAAAACTACATATCCAAATTGAAAGTTTACAAACTTGTGACATTCTTTTGTTTGCGATTATCTACTTGCTGATTTAATTCGTTGTGTAATGCCAAATGATGAACCGGAATAACGCGCTTCTCTCAGTTGACGGAATTTATCAACTAAAGACAAGGTTTGTTCTTCATAAGGTGTAGGTTCTTTTTTGGCAGCTTCGGTTTGAGCTTTTTGTTGCTTTTTGGCAAGTGTTTCTGAGTACCCAGAAGCAATTCGCTCTAAACTTATAGTCAAATCATCTTGTACAGAAGCAATTGCAGAACGACTTCCTCCTACAATCTGCCGGAATTTAGATTCCAAATTAGCGAGATTAGTCGAAAGATTTTTTTCCAGTTCAGCATGAGCGACTCTTGCTTCGCCTACATTTTCACTAACTTCAGCTTGCTTTTCTCTAACCTTGTAAAGGGATTTGAGGTAGCGACTAATAGCAGTTGAATATTCCGCCCAGTTTTTAGCCTGAAACTCTGCACCCTTAGCTTTTTCTACTGCTGTGGCTATATCTTCTTCAGTCAGATCGCCAAATACCTTGAAATCAACAGGCAACATATCAGTAATACGCTGGGCATTTTCCCAGACTGCTGAATCTAGCCCAAAGTGAGAATCCTTAAAGACTAAAGTTTTACTGATATCACCGCTTAAATCAGAAAGGTTTAGTCCATTATTTTTTGGTGCTTGTGGTTTTGGGGGTGTTGGTCTTGGCATAACTACCTCACATCAATTAATGAATTACAGGGTTGATACTCAACAAACACATCATCTTCAAATTCAAACCATTCTCCCTCCAGACCACGAAAGTAACGAATATTATTCTCTAATTTAATTTCCAGATTGATTTCAGGAAACTTCAAAATATTTTCCTGCTCAATGACTCTGGTTAATTCTACATCTCGGTCGATTTGAACACCTAGATGTAACGTTACTCCCACTTTTTTGTACTTCTGCCAGTAATAGGAAAACTCACTTTTATTTAGGAAATTAACATTCGTCACAGGAATACCATTCTCAAACAGCAGTGCGAATATTCCGAGTGGGGGATAGTGAATTTTGGCAATTCCTAAGTTATTTTCGTAGCACCAGTAGGCGCGATGGAAGTAGGCGGTTTGCAAAACTTTTTCTCCATTTTTTTAATAAACAACTTTGCAACAGACTGCCAAACCAATGACCAGGCATGGTTATTTTTCATCCTTAATTGACAAGCAGCAATATCAGTACTGGAAGGAATAATGTTGCCATACTTCTCTAGATTATTAATCGCTTGTTGAAAGCTCACAACTTCGTCTTCAGTTTGTGGTATGTCCGGAGCAACTGCTGCTGTTAATCGCTCCATTACTCCCTTGACTGTTGCTGATTCTTCTTTCAGGCGCGTTAGCTCACTATGCATCACATCAATCATCGCAAGATTAGATTGTGCAATCACATCTTGAAACTCAGCTAATTGCTCCTCTAGTTGACGTTGTACCTCCATTTGAATAATTTGTGTAATCTGTGCAAATTCTTTTCCCGATTCAACTGCTTGTATAAAGTCCTGAACTTCAGGTAACACTGGCGTTGCACTCGAATTGTCCATTTTCTAGCTCCTTCCACTCCAATTTCACACCTACTTGGGCTGCAAATCCATCAATCGTTTGTTTCATCGCTTCATAAGGTAAATAGTCACAACTATCAATCAGTTTTTCGAGGTCTACTTCGATGAATTGTTTTTGGATAGCTGCTAATTTTTCTCTTTTTCTTTGTGCTATCTCTGCCCTGGCTGATTGTTTCCCCTTTTCTTTTGCTTGTTCAATTGCCTCTAACCTAGCGATTTCAAATGCTTTGGTAACTTTTTCCTCTTGCGTTACTTGTTGAGCAATCTGTTGCTGCTCTCGTATTAATCGCTCAAAAATAGCTAGGCGCAAGTCTTCATCAAAAGCTATTTCTAGTTGCTCAATCACCAGTGAAAAAGCACTTGGTACTGACACTATCTTTTGCTCTCTGCCCTTAGTTATCTTTCTCGATTGTGGCTCTATTGATGTTTGCACCTCTGTTCCTTGCACTGTCAATTCACCTTTACGTACCATATCTTCTCCTTAATTATTAGAACTTAAAACCAGAATTTGACCGAACAATTCGCAATTGCGAATTGGAAATGACTTCTAGCTGAAATTGCATGCAATATTCCCCGCACAAAACAAAGTTAATTGTGAAGGCTAAAACGTTATTGAATCCATCCAATAGTCGAATCATGCAGGCCTCTTTTTAGATGCTTTTTCTTGCCACTGCGATAGCTCTGATACTGAATAATGCCTTCGTTGGCTGAAATCGCCCCACTTATACAAAGTCCGCAGTGATACCTTGTAACCGCACATGGCTAAATATCTGTGCAAGTCTTTGCCTTTACACCCTCTCATTCGCCAAGCGTGCCACATTTTGGCACTGGACGCTGTTTCCATAGTCATGCAAAGGCGTGATGCACTCGTCATCATTACTATCAATTGACGTACCAATGGAAACTTTTTTGTTGGATGGTCATGCCTCCAACACGCCATATACACAAGTATTGATGCAAGTCCTTCTTCTACATAACGTTCATATTTTGGTATCCCCAAGTACTGCTTCCAACTAGCCCAGCAGTTCCTTGAAATGCAACGATTCATAATGCGATCGCACGATTTTTTCACCTCAGATAACGCTATGAGTTTGGGGGCGGGTTCTGGTGGAGATTGTTTTTCTTGGGGAGAGTTAACTGCTTCACAAAAAGCATCGAACACCTCCTCAATTTTGTACTCGTTACTTTGCCAGTAGTTTCTCAAGCTGCGATATGTTACTTTCTCACGGGGATAACACTTGCGATACCAAGCCAAACACAACAACAACTGTGTTTGTTCGTTGGTGTAGGAGCGTAAGCACACCTTTTTCCCAGGAGGATATACCGCACCCGCAAGGCGTTCCCAGTTTCGCCAGGTGCGCTCACTAATCTTTGCTCCCCGAATCTTTTCACATTGGGTTTTGAGATTGATGGATTGGCCTATCCAATCCTCTAGGACTACTGTCATGGCTAACCGTTTTCAAAACTAACGTGGCTGCAATTATTGATAAAGTTATCGCTGCGATCGCTCCACAAAATTCTAACAATCCGGAATCTGTTTTTTCAATTGTTTCTATTGTTTCAGTCTCTCCATCAATAGATGTTTTTGTATGTGTGTGCTTCCTGTACACATTCTCCTACTCCTGTGTATATAGATACTCATGGTTTGATTGGGGGTATTACACTCACTGCTGATTTCAGGAATATGTGTCTCGTAATTGAGGGTTTTGGGGGTGCATCGGGGTCATCCCACTCGCTAACGTTTTGCCGAACTCTTATCCCACAATCATTACAGCCTTGCAATATTGTTGTAGTATACTGCTCTATGGTTTTTAGATATTTTTCAAAGCTGCTTTTTGGTTGTTTTTTGATATTTTCGGCAGAACGAATGTAGTCTGTCATCAAGGGCAAAAACGTCTGAAATCCATATTCAACAACTGTAGTAGTTTGTAAGTAGTCAAAAAACGGCAGTTCACAATTTTGGTGGGTTAATTATTGGACTGGCTTTTGTTGTACTGAGACTCTATGTATTTTTTATTTTCAAAGTTCAACTGCTCCTTTTGGTATTGTTCTTGTGTGAAGTCATCACTTTTGGTTCGTAAATACTCCTGTGCTATCCACTTTTTGGGAATACCGTTAGGCAGTTGGTTGTAAATTTCTCCAATCTTTCCTATTACCCATACTTGATAACGAAGTATTGGTGGAGCAGCTGAGGCATTGGAAACTATTGACAACATTTGCATGTGTTGCTGCTTGTACTCTGGTACATCCATTGCCAACTCGTTCCATCGTTTCCAAGTGCGGTAACAGATACCCAAAATTCTTGTTCCTTCTGCTATTGATAAAGGTAGTTCCGATAGGTTCAAACCCAAAAGAGGATTTGGTGAAGAGAATAGTCTGCTTTTCCACTCCTGCATCATTTTGTAGTTGTAATTGTCATATTTCTACTCGATAGCCTTTTAGTAATGTCAAATGAATAGTCAAACTGACGGCTTCAAGTTTGTACATTGACATCGCTAACTTAATAATAAAAAACCCGCACAGTTGCGGGTAGTGTTTGCCAAACATCTTAGTGTTTCCCAAACACTATGTTCTTGCTAAGCAGCTATGGATCGCTCCAAAATGATTAAGTACGTATGGTTTTGGTTCTACAAATCTGGAGCTACTTTCATCAGCTAACCAGTTTTTCACGGCCTCTACCGAGTAACCAGATAATCTACTCATCTGATAAGTCGAGAAATGATGAATCTTTTTAAAATCTTTAGGATGTATTGGTCTGATACCAATTTGTGGCATACTGCGATTGCTCCTCCTGTAGGGCTATTCTATGGTTGGAGTAGTCCTCCGGTGTCGTTACCACCGGGGGCATTTTGTTGAATTTGTTGAAAGTATATCACATGCATTGATTTAGCAAGTAGTAGAACTGGTAATAGAAGGCTGATCAAATGACGGAAAGAAATTCTCCACAAATCACAATTACTCTTTCTCCAAAAACTTATGAACAATACCAAGCTGTTGCTAATTGGAAAGAGATACCATTGGCAACATTGCTCAGACAAATCCTAGAGCGGGAGCATGAATCGCCTGCTTTCTCCAATTTGTTCAAACGGGCAAATGGCAATGAGTAATTAGGTCAGAAAGATAATACTGAATTCCGACGACAGTTCCTTTGGAAGTTGGTTGAAAATCATGAGTATTTTGGGAATGATCAGTGACTAGGAACTGTCATATTTTTGTAGGTGAGACATTTATCTCTCTCCAGAAGCTTTACTTGATAATGGTTGTGATTTGAATGATTCTGTTGCTACACGAACGCGCCACTGTCGAACAACTTGAACTTATGCTGCGTTCTCACAAGTTCTACATCAAAACCGCAGTTGATATCGAACGGCGGGTGTTGGTTGGAGGTGGCGAGTTACACGCTGATTGTGAAAAAGAGTTATTGAAAGACAGTAGTAGACAGCAAGACATTTGGGCTGCTAGTTTTATGCCTATCACAGGAAGAATGAAGAAGGCAGGAGGCAGGAGGCAGAAGGCAGAAGGTTCAATTACAGGGGGATTCTGACCCCCAGTAATTGTAGACCACCAAATCTTTGATTTGGTGGGGGTCTTAAACCCAATTTGGTCAAGGCAAAAGGCATACCTTAAAACTTTTTCTTCCCTTCTGCCTCCTGCCCTCTGCCTTCTGCCTTGCCCGAAGGGCAGATAATTTTTGAATCAATGGTTAACCTTCGTCCTCGGCAGAATCGCTCAATGGAGCTTTTAGATCCTAATATTAGAGAAAGGGTAGCTCAACTGATTAACGAGTTCCTGGGAGATTTATGATCGAAGCGACACCAGAGCAACAAATTTTTATGCAAGATGATGTTTCTACGCGCCTACATCATCTTGCTGCACACCTATCACAAATTCATTCCATGTGGACTGAGAACTCATCGAAGGATTTGATGCTGCCTCTGGTAAGACAAAGCAGGTACTTTATTGAATGGACTGTACCTGATATGGTGAAAGCTGACGACATTGACCAAGCCTGTGAGCTAGTTGACTTAGTGCGTTTAATGACTAATTGGCTGTTCAATTGGGAACAGATGTGGACTGATGCCCAACAAAAGCAATCTGCTGCTAACCAAACACAAGATTGGTTGCGTCGGGTTTTGGAGATCTCAGGTACAGAACCGGAGTCACTACGCGCTTAAGCCTCAACTAGCCCGATTCTGATTCTTCAACAACGAGCGCAAGTACCGCCGACACTCCGCTTCTCCCCGATATATCAGGATGCGTAGGGCCTCGATTTCCTGCATGGGAGAAATACAAATCTCAGCAATCGCCCCGATTAATTTCTTCTGCGATCGTTTATAGTCTTGATGTTGCTTTTCTAACTCCCGAATCCTCGACTGAAGTTGCTCTATCTGCTGTTGCGGTTGCATCAATGCAGATTTTCTTTTAAGAGAGTAATTACTTAGTTGCACTGTCATTGTTCTGCTCCTTATTAGTTCTTGCCTTATTCGACATATAATTAAGGTGTTTAGCTTCAACATAGAAGCAAGATGAAAACGCTTGAGGCTCCAAGGTGACAAATTCAACCGAGCAACCTGATATTGAAGGCAGACTTGATGCTCTGGAGGTAGAAGTAGCTAGAATCAGACAGCAGTTGGAGAATGTGTCTAGTGAGACAAGAGTTAACAGTGATACAATCCTAAGCCTCTCTAGAACTACTGCTGATTTACTCCAAATCGCCTTATCTAACGAACGTAAAGTGAATCAGATTTTACAGTACCTACGCGATCGCAATGGTGGTAGTAGTCCACCTCAATAGCATTAATTATGTACTCCATTTTGACTCCCCTGACTCACAGGTACAAGTACTTGCTGCATCCACCTCTGTACTGCTGTCACCTCATCAGTACCTCTCAAGACAGCTTCAACCACATATTTGTGATACGAATCAGTGGCCTCTTCGGGATGAGTAAACTTGTCGTAAGCCCAGGCTAAACACATAGTTCTTACAAGTTGGTCAACTTTGTTCTTGTGTAAATGACTTGGTTGTTTGACACCCTGCTGAGATAGCCAATCTAGTACTAAATCAAGTGGATAATTTAACAAAGTTCTGATTTGTTTAACACGCAAATCTTGCTCTAAATTACCCATTTGTGTAGGTGGCTTGTTTTTATGAACCTGTGATTGTTGCCTGACAACAGTCTTCTTATCATCGCCTTTTAGTGCTGCATTTCCATCATCTTCTTCATCAGCTGTCACTGATAAGATTGCACATACAGCATAGCGACGGGCATAAGTCAGTGCTGCACCCAATTTCTGGGAATCACTTATCTCAGGCAAGGGGTAAGTGCTAATGATACTCTCTCCTGATTCGTGGTAAAGATGAGTTTGGAGTGTGGTTTTACCCTCTGTTATGGTTGTTGTTTGAATTACTGTTAATCCATATTTACCAAGGGCAGGAGTGACAGCATCAAGAACTGCATCAAGCGTTGCGTATTTGTGCTTAAAATGAGGATTAGTCCTGTCTTTATGAATTGGTTGAAATTCAGCCTTCGCTTTGATTAGAGCAGGGATTAGTTTTTGCATAGCTCCCCTCAAGACATTTACGATTAACTTTGATTAGTTGATATCTTGCTTGACAGTTGCAACTTGCTTATCCTCCGAGAAATCCTCCGGCTTAAACGAATCTTGAGCTATCGGATGATTATCACCATAGATATAATCAGTGGCATTTGCAACTAAATGATAAGATGCTTGAACAAGCCATTGAGAAAGGGCAAGTTTGACTTGATAAAGAGAGTAAACCTGTCCTGATTCATAAAGCTGTTGTTGTAATTCCCGTGCTTTGTTTTCAAAAATGTCCATCGTTCCCCCTCCAATAATAAAACCTATTCATGTTTGATAACACCTGTAAATTTCTTGCTGAACTGTATTCTCCCGATTTTGCAACTTGGCTATTAGGAGAACCGATTACTTTGACAAAGTTAAGCCCCACAGAACTATCCTTAGAACCGATTCGTGCTGATGCTTTAATACTGCTGCAATCAGATGAAGTTGTTCTCCACATCGAATTTCAAACCGAACCTGATAAAGATATGCCTTTTCGGATGCTTGATTATCGCGTCCGTGTATATCGCCGCTTTCCCAACAAACGAATGTACCAAGTGGTAATTTATTTGAATAAAACTGCATCAGAAGAAGTTTATAAAACCACATTTAGTATTGAAAACCTTCGCTATGAATTTAGTGTGATTCGTCTGTGGGAACAACCACCAGAGATATTTTTGGGAACCCCAGGGTTACTGCCATTCGCTGTATTAAGTGCGACCGATAATAAGGCTAGTACACTACAACAGGTGGCGGCGGCTGTTGATAGAATTAGTGAAAGACGGACACAAAGCAATATTTCTGCTGCTACCGCAATCTTGGCCGGGTTAGTATTAGAACAAGAATTAATTGGGCGTTTATTCAGGAGAGATATAATGAGCGAATCAGTTATTTACCAAATGATTCAAAATGAAGCAGAAGAACAAGGACGTAACAAAAAAGCCCGTGAAATTGCAGCCAATATGCTAGCAGAGGGTATGAGTGTTAACCTAATTACTCGATTAACTGGCTTGTCAGTTGAAGTGGTACAAGAGTTACAACAGCAGCAAGCTAACGAGTAACTTTAAGATACTTCCTGATTTACCCTGACCTCAATAAAAGGCTCAATACACCCCATCGCCCCCTCTAAATAGTGCAACACATCGCCTAAATGTGTTTTCATTTCGGGGTCAACATCATTGCGGGTTGACAGTTCTAGCCATTCATTTGATTGAGCAATCGCCTGAATCTTCCCATAGCACTCGTTGAATTTTTGCAGCATTTCAATGGTTTCCATTGGTAAAAAGAATAATTTTTGAGCAACAATTATTTGATTGACTTTGATACTTGAATGGACAGATTATGAGTTGAGGCATTAAACCCCACCTATCCCTTACGCCGCTACTAACTCCGCACTTTCACCAAACGGGTAGTACTCCAATAACCGATCCCATTGTTCAGTAGTCAATTCATTCGCTGGCATATCAAGCCATTTTTCATAATCAGCAGGTTCTTGATCAACATCACCACTGGCTCTTACTTCCACTATTTGTAAAGACCACACCGCATCAGCCACAGAATCACACGGCACAAGTTCTTGATGCTCTGATGAGGCTCTCAATACCCACCATCTACCATTGCTGTATCCTACTTCACCTAGTTTCACATCCTTGCAGTAAATGCCATCATCCATCACGTCAAGCTCAAACTTTTCGCATTCAATAGCGATTTGTGTCATGATTTCATTGCCAGTAGTGCAAGGTGTGTCTGTAGCGTTTGTACTTGTTTGCTGCTCAGGCTTGGGTAAACTTCCTCGCATACAATGCCAAACAATGAAGCTATGGCATCTTTTATAAGTATTGTCTCTAAAAACTTCTACACCGTTCACTATAACTACCCAAGGTTGAGTCAAGTCATCGTCAATGGTGATACTTGCAATCAACTCATTAGCTGCATATACTTCATGATCACCAAAGCTAATTTCTACGGTCTTGATTTCTTCTAATGCTACAGTTTTCGCTTGTTGCTCAACATACC
>JAHHHC010000061.1 GCA_019359515.1 Desmonostoc vinosum HA7617-LM4
TAGCCACTCCCCACTCCCCACTCCCCACTCCCCACTCCCCACTCCCCACTCCCCACTCCCCACTCCCCACTCCCCACTCCCCACTCCCCACTCCCCACTCCCCACTCCCCAATCCTCAGTCTATTTTGCTCCATAAAGCGATAGTTGTGGCAGTATGGAGGAAAGCCGGAGATTTGGCTTTTATCGATGGGAACTACCAAGGGTGCTTTCCTTTACCGTGCAAAACTTCCACAAGAGGGTAGGAACTGTTCTATATCTTGTTCTGACTATCTCTTGAGCATAAGTTGCCAAAGTATAATTGCGATCGCCCAAACGGAATTAGCAGCAAAATGAAGTACCGATTAGAGAAAATCTTCTATTTTTCTGCTCTCACCAAAGGCGCTGCGCGATCGCCTCTTTTGTATCTGTCCTGTTCTCCTTTGCCACTATCGGCTTCATCTGCCCTTCAGGAGTTGGATCAAGGTTTTTATAGCCGCAATTAACACATTGAAGAGGGAACAGGGAGCAGGGAACGGAGAACAGGAGAAGAATAAATAATTACGAATTACCCTTCGGGTTCGGGAGTGACGCTCCTTCGTCGCTAACGCTAGCGCTAACGGACTCGACGGGAACCGCCAAGACTCCGACTCCCTCACGAATTACGAATTACGAATTCCCTTCTTCACCGATAACCGTTCGTTAATTTCGCACCTCAAGCAAATATTCTGACGAAAGGAAGGTAATATCGTCTGAATGCTTGTACTGAACGGCGAAAAAATATATACATACTCCCACCTTGACTAATAAATGAATCCAGAAAACTTAGAAACTTACATAAATCATCCAACTTGGGGTTTGCTCTACAGGATCTGTATGGTTGATGAGAACCAAGATCTATTTACAACTCTCTATGCTCAGCGTTTATTTTTTTTGGTGGCAAATGACGTTAAAGGGATTAAATTTCAGCCTATAGGTCGTACTGAGGCTCGAATGATGCTGGAAAATCGCTTGCGTACCCTGCGTCGCAATGGACAATACCAGGAGTACGATCAGCTTCAGAGTGTTTTCCAACGCACCTTCCAATGAGCAGTTCGATCAGCGAGCGTATTGCTACGATTCGTTCCTCACTTCCTACTTCAGTCCGATTAATTGCTGTCACCAAACAAGTTCCTGCACAGATCGTCAGATCTGCCTATGCCGCAGGAATTCGTGATTTTGGTGAAAGTCGCATCCAAGAAGCTGCCATCAAACAAGCCGAGTTACAAGACTTACCGGATGTTACTTGGCACTTCATTGGACACTTGCAAAGTAATAAAGCTAAAAAAGCCCTTGAACAATTCCAATGGATTCACTCTGTAGATAATCTAAAGTTGGCACAGCGCTTAAATCAATTGGCGCAAGAGCTAGGAGTCAGTCCTCAAGTTTGCTTGCAAGTAAAATTTCTCCTTGATCCCAACAAGGCTGGTTGGAGTGTGCCAGAACTCTTAGCTGATTTAAGCACACTCAATCGATACAAAAATTTACAAATTCAGGGTTTGATGACAATTCCCCCTGCTGGATTGAATGATCCAGAAATTTTGGATGTATTTGCTCGAAATCGAGAATTAGCAAAGGAAATTCAGGAACAAAACTGGTCAAACATCAAAATGCAGCATTTGTCCATGGGGATGTCTGGTGACTATCAACTGGCAGTGCAAGCAGGCGCGACGATGGTAAGATTGGGAACCATCCTGTTTGGCGATCGCCTACAGTAATCCGTCAATCGATCACTTAGGGATCAGGATTGACACGGGGAGTAAAGACGCGGGGATGCGGAGAGTTGAAAAAATATTTTCTCCGTATCTCCACGTTTATATGTCACCGTATCTCCGTATTCTTGCGTCCTCACGTTCCCACCTCTGCGTGTTTTATCTTAGTATCCATAAAGCCAAAATTTTCTTGACAAACATTCTTTAATTAGCTGGTTTAATAAATAACAAAGGATATAGTATTGACAAAAGCAATTCCTAGTGGAAAATAGGGTGAAAGGAACTTTCCTTTGAACAATTCTTAGGATATAATCTTGACTCATTATTACTTCTAAGTATTGTACAGACATTCCCACAAGTCTTAGTTCTCCCACAAAAAGTAATAAATGCTACAAGTGGCAGTATAATTGCTGAGTAATTAACCCATGCAGCAAGCAAAACTGGCTTTTATTTTTAGCCAAGTCAGTAAAATTTATTCGCACTAGGAGAGTAAACGATGAACAATATATTTTCCAAGCTCAGGGATTTTGTCGGTCTAAATGAGCCAGTGGAATACGAGTACTACGAAGAAGAAGCAGATACAGATGGCTACCAAAATCTGTATCAGCAAGAAAACAATCTACAACAAACACCACAAGAATCTCCAACTCAAAATCGACGTTGGCGCGAGCCAGTGCCTACAATGGGGGATGATATAACAGCAGGTTCAAAGCCAATGGGGAATGTTATCGGTATGCCAGGAGCAATTAACGGAATTTCGGAAGTTTTAGTCCTTGAGCCACGCACTTTTGAAGAAATGCCCCAGGCTATTCAAGCCTTGAGAGAGCGTAAGTCAGTAGTATTAAACCTGACAATAATGGATCCCGATCAAGCTCAGCGAGCGGTAGACTTTGTAGCAGGTGGTACATACGCATTAGATGGACATCAAGAGCGCATTGGTGAGAGCATCTTCTTATTCACACCAAGCTGCGTGCAAGTTAGCACTCAAGGTGGAGTTCTGCATGAAGTACCGCAACCGCCAGCACGCCCCGCACGCCCTGCAAGTTCCACAAATCAAACTTGGGGTAATGAAGCCAATCGAATGGCACAATAAACCTTATTGGTTCTTTGTCCTCTCTTACAAAGTTCTGATCGGAGGAAACCTGCGATCAGACTTCGCGTTTTGTCCTTTGTCGAGATACAAATGACAAAGGACAAATGACAAATAACAAATGACAAATGACTACAAAATTTGGCTTAATTGGTGGTGGGGTAATGGGAGAAGCGCTGTTATCCCGTTTGATTGTGAGTGGTATTTATCAGCCATCCGAAGTCATAGTCAGCGAACCACTATCTCTACGCCAAGATGTTTTACAGCAGCAGTATGACGTGGCTGTAACAGCAGACAATCGGGTGGTATTCGCGCAAGCCCAAGAAGTGATATTTTTGGCTGTGAAACCACAAGTATTTAGTGCGATCGCTCAAGAATTGGCAGATGTGATCCCAACAGCACACTCGCCTTTATTCATCTCCATCCTAGCAGGTATACCTTTAAGTCAACTAGAAGCAGCTTTTCCCCAATCGCCAGTCATTAGAGCGATGCCCAACACTCCGGCAACAGTGGGAGCAGGAATTACAGCGATTTGTGCGGGTGCGTATACCACTCTCAAGCACCTCCAAATAGCCCAACAAATTTTTTCTGCGGTGGGTGAAGTTGTCGAAGTTTCCGAAGTATTAATAGATGCAGTGACAGGACTATCGGGAAGTGGCCCGGCTTATGTAGCAATCTTGGTGGAAGCACTCGCGGATGGAGGAGTAGCCGCAGGCTTACCAAGAGTGGTTGCCAATCAACTAGCCCTACAAACCGTATTGGGAACAGCCAGATTGTTACAAGAAACCAAAATGCATCCAGCAGAACTCAAAGACCGCGTTACCAGCCCAGGCGGCACAACAATTGCAGGCATTGCCAAACTAGAACAAGCCCGATTCCGTTCAGCTTTAATAGAAGCAGTCAAAGCCGCGACAGAACGATCGCAAGAACTGGGAAAATGAGGGAATGGGGAATAGGGAATTGGCAATAGTGAAAATTCCACAAAATTTACCCCACTCCCCACTCCCTACTCCCTACTTCTAATGACGAAGTTGACAAAAGACTCGTTAATATAGTAAACAGTCTGGTTGCAAATGTGATTGAGTGAATTATCCCGCGCCTTCTCCAGAACTTGACCTCAGGTCAATATTCCCCTTTGAACTGGATCTGTTCCAGAAAGATGCGATCGCGTCCCTGAACGCCGGACGCTCCGTAGTTGTTTGCGCCCCCACAGGTTCAGGCAAAACATTAGTTGGGGAATACGCCATTTATCGCGCCCTGTCGCGAGGAAAACGCGTTTTTTATACAACTCCCTTGAAGGCGCTATCAAATCAAAAATTACGTGATTTTCGCTCTAAATTTGGGTTTGATCTCGTTGGACTATTAACTGGGGATGCCTCGATTAACAGAGATGCCCCAATTCTGGTGATGACCACAGAAATTTTCCGGAATATGCTCTATGGTACACCGATTGGGCAAGTTGGTACTTCGTTGGTAGATGTTGAGGCGGTAGTGTTGGATGAGTGCCACTACATGAACGATCGCCAACGGGGGACAGTTTGGGAAGAATCGATTATTTATTGCCCCCGCGAAGTGCAACTAGCAGCTCTTTCGGCAACGGTTGCCAATAGCGATCAACTCACCGACTGGCTAAATCACGTCCACGGCCCCACCGACTTGATTTACTCAGATTTTCGCCCAGTCCCCTTGGAATTTCATTTTTGCAATCCCAAAGGGCTATTTCCGCTGCTGAATGAGAGTAAAACCAAAATTAACCCCCGCCTGCAAAAGAAGAAAGGCAAAGGAGGCGATCGCGGCAGGGCTAATAGACCAGAAGCCCCCAGCATTCCATATACCCTCAGCCATTTACAGCAACGGGATATGCTACCTGCAATTTACTTCATCTTCAGCCGCCGGGGTTGTGATAAGGCAGTGGCAGAAGTGGGCGATTTATGGCTAGTAAATAATGATGAATCCCAAGAATTACGTTGGCAAATTGATGAATTTTTAAACCGCAATCCCGAAGCGGGGCGTACCGGACAAATTGCTCCCCTATACCGGGGTATTGCTGCCCACCACGCCGGAATTTTACCCGCATGGAAAGTACTGGTAGAAGAACTATTTCAGCAGGGATTAATTAAAGTCGTCTTTGCCACCGAGACATTAGCGGCAGGCATCAATATGCCTGCGCGAACCACAGTGATTTCCACCCTTTCCAAGCGTACCGACACTGGACACCGCCTACTCAATGCTTCCGAATTTCTGCAAATGGCAGGACGCGCCGGTCGGCGGGGGATGGATAAACAAGGTCATGTGGTGACAGTCCAAACTCCCTTTGAAGGGGCGAAAGAAGCCGCGTATTTAGCAACATCGAAACCAGACCCCCTTGTCAGCCAGTTTACACCCAGTTATGGTATGGTGCTGAACTTGCTACAAACCCACACTTTGGAGCAAGCCAAGGAACTGGTAGAACGCAGCTTTGGCCAATACATGGCCAACTTGCACCTCAAACCGAGTTACGACGAAATTGCCGAACTGCAAGCACAATTAACCCAATTACAGGAACAAATTGATGCAGTTGATGAAAATGAACTTGCTGTTTATGAGAAATTGAGCCAACGTTTAAAAGTAGAACGCCAATTACTCAAAACTCTACAAGCACAAGCCCAAGAAGATCGAAAAGAGCAATTAGCGATGATGTTGGGCTTTGCCGTCTCTGGAACACTGTTGAGCCTCAAGGGTAAACATATCGTAGTTCCATCACCCGTCACAGCAGTGTTAATCGGACAAGCACCGAGTTCAAGCCAAACTCCTTACTTAGTGTGCTTGGGACGCGATAACTGCTGGTATGTGGCAACAACCGAGGATGTAGTTGATTTATATGCCGAATTGCCGCGAGTTGATGTGCCACCAGAGATTTCACCACCGCCAGAGATGCTTTTAAGACCGGGACAGGCATACCGTGGTAGTGAACAGACAGGCGCGATCGCCCGACTTATTCCCGAACTAGAGGATTCTGTCCATATGGCACCGGAAGTAGCCGAACAACTCAGTCGCATGGCTGCTGTACAAGAGCAAATAGATAATCATCCTCTGCGTCAATCGGGCAATGTCGGCACTATTTTTAAACGCAAAGCACGTTATGTAGAATTAGAAGCCGAACTCCAACTATTGCAAGCGCAATTAGAGCAACAATCCCAACGTCATTGGGAAGAGTTTCTCAGCTTGATTGAAATTTTGCAACACTTTGGCTGTTTAGATAATTTAGTTCCCACGCAATTAGGGCAAATGGCCGCTGCCATTCGCGGTGAAAATGAATTATGGCTGGGTTTAGCCCTTGCTAGTCATGAATTAGATAACTTAGATCCGCATCATTTAGCTGCTGCCGCCGCCGCTTTGGTGACAGAAACCCCGCGTCCAGATAGCAGGGTTAATTTTGATTTAAGTAATGAAGTGACAGAGGCTTTGGCGAAATTGCGGGGAATTCGTCGCCAAATGTTTCAACTGCAACGGCGGTATAATGTGGCATTACCTATATGGTTGGAGTTTGAGTTAATCGCTCTAGTAGAGAAGTGGTCTCTGGGAATAGAGTGGACGGAATTGTGTGAAAATACCAGCCTAGATGAAGGCGATGTAGTGAGGATTTTACGCCGGACATTGGATTTATTATCACAGATTCCCCACGTTCCTTATTTACCCGATTCCTTGCAGCGTAACGCTTATCGGGCAATGCAGCTCATTGATCGCTTTCCTGTGAATGAAGTTGTGGAATGATTGCCCATGTAGAGATGTTGCATTGCGATGTCTCTACATGGGCTGTCGTAAAATAACTGTACTGAGTCATCAATGAAGATTGCGATCGCCATGACTGCAACCACTAAAAAAGTTACTTTTACAGAGTATCTCAAGTATAACGATGGCACAGATACCCAATATGAATTGGTAGATGGAGAATTAATCCCCATGAGTCTTGGTACTCTTCAGCACGGTGGAATCTCCAAATTTTTAGAACGAAGCTTTGATGACGAAATCGCCGTCATGGGTAACAATTGGACAGCACAAAATTTTTCTGTCGGAGTGCGATCGCCACGCGGGGGCCGCTGGGACACTTCACCGCTCAATGACTACCAATCAAATTTTTTATTGAACACAATGCAACGTCTCTACAATATACGGGGTTGAATGGTTTCTTGAATTCTCTTCCCCGATGCTTGTTCGGCTAATCTCAGTTCATAATTTTTCTGTAAATTCATCCATATCTCAGCACCAGTACCAAAATATTGGCCTAATCGCAAAGCAGTATCAGCGGTTATCCCTCTTCGGCCATTGATTATTTCTGTAATCCGATTTTTAGGGACATGAAGCACACGCGCCAAATCACTCGCGGACATTCCTAGCTCATGAATTTCGTCAGCAAGAATTTCTCCAGGGTGAATAGGTGGACGTGCCATTTAATCCTCCTTTAGTGATAATCTGTGATTTCAATGTTAAAAGGCTCAAGAGATTCGTTTGGCCAATTAAAACAAATTCTCCATTGAGCATTAATTCGGATACTGTATTGACCTTTTCTGTCTCCTTCTAAAGATTCAAAACGCTCTAAGCGAAGCTATGCCGCAGGCTTTACGCTGCGCTAACGTAATTCGTAATTAAATAATTTCATGGAAGCGATCGCCTCATCAGTCCATAATCTTTGTAACTTTTATGATACTCATGTAGAGACGTAGTATGGCAAGTCTCTACACAGCACTAAATTTTTCCGTTGTCAACTGAATTAGTCTTAGGTAAAGATTGTATGGAAACAGCTGACGGAGAAACTTGATATCCTATAAGTTCCGGTTTCTTATCCTTAACCAGCCAAATAAATGTTTCTTGAATCGATGATTTAGAAAATTTGGTCTCGTAACGACTGAGAATCAATTTTTCCGAATCATTATTATTTAATTGCCACCACCAATCTAATTGCT
Organism: Desmonostoc vinosum HA7617-LM4; assembly: GCA_019359515.1. GTDB lineage: Bacteria > Cyanobacteriota > Cyanobacteriia > Cyanobacteriales > Nostocaceae > Desmonostoc > Desmonostoc vinosum. Next base: position 7,761 of record JAHHHC010000061.1, read on the forward strand.
GAGTTGATTGAATCGTACCAAGTTTATCAGAAACCTGATTACAGAAAGCTAAAAAGTCAGCTTGTTTAGAATTTTTCCGCAAAAGTTCATTAGCTTGTGCGTAAATTTCTTGGCATTTGCCTTGCTCTAATTGTGAGTGAAATTGCTTAACAGCCACTTCGGCTGCTTGATATTTAATTTCTAAATCATTTACAGATAAGTTTTTGTTCTCAGGAGGTTGCAAAATATTAACAGCGCTACCAAAGCCAAATACAAGATCACCAAACTTCACTGCAATACTGGCTGCACCAAATACAATTGAACCAATAAATACAAAAAACAATATTGTTCCTAAACAGCCAAAACAACCTGTGTAACTTGAAGCGGAATTAGACATAATAACCTCCAAAATAATTGCTATTTTGTAATTTGTAGTTATTAACTAATTATTATGATTATGATTCAGGTAATATTTCTTGTATTTTTTGAGTTAGAGACATAGCAACACCTTTCTCATAGTAAGCTGCTTCATTAATGAACACGGGATAAACAGTTGATTCACCTTCATAAATAATCTCCTTCCCATCAAAAGTTAAAAACATTGGTTCCCCAGGATGCAGCGCTTCATAATCTCGAAATTGCAGCCGGGGGTGAATCATGGCTCGAATTTCTCTAACTTCATTTCTGGGATAATCAACTGTTTTAATACTTTGATAAATGGTGAATGTATCTTTGATTTTTATTGACGCTTTGTGGTTATATATTTCTACATAATCAAGAATTGTGCTGATAAGTTCTTCTGTTTTTTGAAATAAATTCGCGTCTAATACTCCTTGAGCAACAGCACCAACTTCGATGGTGCAACCAAATTGGCAAATTGAATCTAGATAACAATTATCTTGAGTTTTTGGTGCTGAACAAAGAATCCTAACCTTTGGATTTACACAACTAATATAAGCTGCCAATTGTAAATCAAAGGGATGCTTACTTGCCAAAATAAATGTTAATCCCATGTTGGATGTTGTGGAGTGTAAATCGATAACTAAGTCAGCTTGTTGGCTACCTCCAGTTCCGAAAGTTGAGTAAATTACTTTGGCTCGTTGTGCTTCGTAACTTGCCAGATTGGGATTCTGTAAACAGGAGCGTTGAAAACAGCGATTGAGGTCTGTATCTACATATCTTCGACCGATTTCAAAGGCTTTGGGATTAGCTATTATAGTGTTAATTGTAAAGCTTTTTCGCTGAATTAATTGAGGCGATCGCTCAAATTTTTTAACTAGGTAAATTCCTGTGAGTTCATTTCCATGTGTTCCACCAACAATAACAACGCGATTGATTAAACTCATAGTTGCAATCCTTCCTTTCTTCAGTCTGAAGCATTAACCAACTGAGAACTAACTAATATTGTTTATTACACTATGAGGAAATTAATTGATTGACAAGATATATTTATTTAACATAATATATCTTGAATGATATAATGTGCCCAAAAGTCGTGGATGTTCGTTACCTCAGCAACTTCGAGCTTCGACAAATATGCTACTTTCTAGCAGTAGTTGAAGCCGGAAACAACTTTAGCAAGGCGGCTGAACAACTAGACATAGAACAACCTCCTCTCAGCCAAAGAATTCGCTCACTAGAAAAAGCTCTCTCGGTAGAGTTATTTAACCGCAGAACACGCCCCTTGAGACTCACACCTGCGGGACAAGCCTTTCTAGAAGAGGCATCATTAGCGTTAAATCATCTCGAACGCGCTATTGATAATGCACAACTAGTTAGTCGGGGCGAGATTGGGCGTTTGATTGTGGGGATAAACAGCGGCATTGCTAATAGTTTGTTACCTGATATTTTGCGAACCTTCCGTCAACGATTCCCCAAAGTGGAATTGGTACTGCGCGAACTGACTGGAGAACAGCAAATTCAGGAAATGCGGAATTATCAAGTTGATGTGGGGTTTGAGCATTTACCCAATCATTACGAACAGGCTACAGACTTGTGCTTTTTACCCTTTCTCCAAGATTCGTTGCTAATTGCGTTACCAGAAAATCATCACCTTGCGGCTCAATCACAAATTCCTTTAGAAGCGCTAGCACAGGAGCCATTTGTTATACCCTCGCTCAAAAATGCTCCTTCTCTCTATACTGAAACAATAAATCTCTGTAAAAATGCTGGATTTTTGCCTCAGATAGCTCAAGAAGCAACTTGGATGATTACGGTTCTCAGCTTAATTGCGGGTGGAATTGGTGTGGCGCTCTTAAGTAGCAATGTTCGGACTCTGCATCGTGCAGGCGTTGTTTACCGCAATATTCAAGGTGCAAACCTCAACCGTCAAATCGCAGCTTTGTGGCGTCAAGGAGATGAAAATATATCACCTGTATTGTGCGAGTTTTTGCAGGTGATTGCAGAAGTTGCAAGCGAGAATTCAAAGTATAATCTGTGAGAAATTGAAACCTAGTTAATAATTTTTATTGTAAAAAATGCTTTTTTGGGTTTTGTATAAACTGCTTACCTCTACTTGAGTAGTCAATATTTTGTTTTTGATTCTCTTAGTAGAAATTATGGTATTTGCTATCAGTGCTGACAAATCTTAGTAAACTAAGTTTCCAGTACCTCGCAGTTGTCGTAAAGAATTGATACAAAATGGACAATCGCACGTAAATAACTTAATCGCAGCTTCGCTTTCTTCGTCAGTGAAATTAAGTTCTGCAACTGTGTGATCTGATGGCTGATCTGAGATTACCATCGACTTAGGTGGAGGAGCTTTAGGGTCTCTCTCTGAATCTCGAATACATACAAAATCCTTAAGGCCGTGGGGATTAGTGATACAAGTACGGCCGTCATTGGTATGTACTAATCGCTGGGTGAGGTTAGTATTAGCATGAGCTGGATTGATGATCCCTATTGTGGACATCAACGATGTAAAAATTGAGGAAGTGGCAAGTAAATTAAGTATGAGTTTTCTGTTCATCAAATTCCTCTGAACAATGTCGTTGAACGCTAAGGTTATCCGATTAACAGTTATAAGTCAAGTGACTTATAACTAAAATACCAAATATTTATGATATGTTTGAGTGTTTGGTTAATTTGTCATGACTTTTTGGCTATTGCTACACATTCAATTCCAATACTAGTGAGCGATTAACCGGATTCTCTAGTTGCTTTTCAGGGTCATTCCATACTGTAGTTTTATAAAATTGTACTGATTTAGCTTGCTTGAGGCTGGGGTCACTATTAGTTATTAATTGCCAAAGAACGCTCAACTGCCGAAGCTTTTTATTAGGATCTTTAGTTTTGTAAAGGATCGACAAACTTAACCCCATAAACCTTTCAGGCGATATTTTTTTCTTCAAGCTTTTTTGCTCAAAAGCTATGGGTGTACCTGTTGTACTCAAAGGGACAATTTCAAGAACAACTGTTTGAGCGTTTGCAATACCTGAAAATTTAGGATAGCAACTAAAAGGCCAAGCTTCAGTTTCTCTAATCAAACCAAAAAAGATATTGATTACAAGTAAAAAAGTACCAACAACTGTAACGATCTGCACATGACTTCGTGGTTGATAATTCCGTCTTGGGACATCATCATAATTTTGAGCCTGAGGCAAACTACAGGTACGAGAATCAGCAACACGTCGATAAATTTGATTACCAATCGTTGGCACAGGCCATATATAAAGTAAAGGTAAGGTCGGCCAGAGAATTGGGATTCGGGTTGCTAAAACACGATAGGCTGAAAAAGCTTTCCAAGACTTCGTTTCGACAACTACGTGCATATCAGCTAATAGTGCTTGTAAGTCTAACCAAAGAAGATTATGAGTCGTAAGAGCTTGCTCATCCAGAGCATTGACGAATGTTAACCTACCAAAAATATCAAAGACTTTTAAAGTGGCAATTGTACGGCGGCAGAGTTTGCAATTTCCATCATAAATAACATACATTTCTTTACGGAAAAGCCGATGTCCAATCCAATGAAAAATAGCATTCCAATCCAAGAAAGCTACATAGCATTTTTGCAGAATCAAGAAGCTAATCTTCATTAACAAATTAGTCATATTATGAAAAAGTAATCCTCCTACAGCAGCTATATATCTAGTTGTGGATGAGAACATGAGAAAAATAAAAGATAATTCAAAAAAGATTGAGCCAAGGGCCGATAGGCGATATAAAACTGGATATTTGTCTAATCTAAACAGTGGCATCCAGCCATCTAGTTCAAGCCATTTGTTATATAATTGATACTTAAGATTATCGCTGAATGCCCAATCAAAACCACCACTAAACAATTTATAAAGTCCTGGAAAAAAGTAAATTATACCCATTAAAAGCCAAACAAAACGTAAAGGTAATGCGTAGTTTCGAGACAAACTAGGAGGTTCTATTTGACCACGATCAGCCCGTTTCCAAGCAAAGAAAATTGCATCTAATGACAAAACATCAGCACATCGACTAGCGGCTAAAATGGCAGCAAACCATAATAGGTGATGATAGTGATTTACCTTACCATAAAGTTGAGGAATCCCCAGAACATAGACACCAAGAATTACACTTAGCCATGCTGAAGTACGTGTAAACAAACCAATCATGGCTGTAAATGAACAAATCTTTAATAGCAACGCAGTTATCTGAGCGATTGTTGCATTGATAGGAATAAGATAAATTATCCATCCTAAACCCAAGGGTGGAAATAGAAGATCGCTCGGTACTTGACTAAACCATAAAATTTTAGAAACACTGCTATTGACTTGTACAAATAATGATTGAAACAAAACAATACGAAATATGGCCAGATTAATAGGATATGTTTCTTCTGTGAAAAACTCTCTAATTGTTTTGAAAAAATAACGGCGTCTTTGAAATGCAAATATCAGTAATTGAATGCAAATACCAATTAAAATGGCTCTTGAAAGTTTTAGTCGAGTTGCTATTTGATTGGGGAATAAGAAATATATTAACCAAATAACTAGAGGCCATAAAATAGCAATTGATAAATGAATAAGTAGGAATTTATGGCCTTTATAAAGTTTCTCTATTTGTTTTTTGAGTGCATTGAATACCATGAGATTACTACCTTGATTGCTTAAGTTTGAAGATGCTATTTTATATCAATTGGTTAAATAATTTTTTATAGTTTAGAATCATTTTGATGTAAGCTATGATCAGGAGAGCCAATTGAGTGTGAGCGATTGTTAGTCGTTTGCCGCGTGGATTTGCCACCAGAAAAATACAAGAGCAATAATCTTGCTAGCCAATGCTTGCTAACTTGAATCCGATGTCTGAGGGTTGGCATTCGTAGCAGCAGATAAACTAATCGACGAGTGATATGTGCTAGGCGTCCCTTTAAATTAATAAAGCCGAGGCTAGAGACGATCGCACTGTTTGTACCCAAGGTGAGCATTTCTCCCAAATGAATATAGCGAAAGTGGCGCAGAGGTCGCCCGGTAATAGCAGCTTGAAGATTATAAGCAGCACAGCTTGCTTGCTGATAGGCAGCTTGGGCTGTGGTCGGGATTTGTTTTCCTTGATGGTCACGGATATTGGCTAAATCTCCCAGGGCAAAAACCTCAGGATGATCCAATATTTGTAGTGTGGGAAGAGTTATGAGTTGATCTTGATGGTTCTGCTGGGAACTTAGATGCCTTAATAGTTGATTTACACGAGTTCCTACAGTCCACAATATTAAGTCCACAGGGATTGTTTTTATCTGACCCTGATGTTCCAAAGTGATGGAGTCAGAACTAATCGATTGGACTTTGGTTTTGAGGTGAATTTTAACCCCACGTTCTGCTAAGGCTTGAAAAGCTATTTTCTGGCTGAAGGTTGTAAAGGACTTGAGAAGTTTTTCCCCTCGTTCAATCAAGTATATGTGACCTTGTTCTTGTAAGCGGTCGGCCAGTTTACCTGCTAACTCTACGCCACTCGAACCACCACCTGCAATCGCAACTCGGATGGTTGAGTTATTACTAGCTTCTAGAGACTGCAATTTTTCATTCAGCTTTTGTGCATCAGCTAGTGTGCGAAAGGAAAAAGCATAATCAGAATCAGAAATAGTCTTTAGCGAAGCTTCTCTCCCAAGTGCTAGAACCAGCCAATCGTAGGACAATAACTTTCCCTGTTGTAATTGCACTTGGCGATTCTTGAGATCAATCTGCTGTACTACACTTCGACAAAACTGAATCTTAGTACCTCTGATTAACTTGAGATAGGGAGGTGCAATTTCCCACTGATCTAGTTCTTCAGTGACTAATTCATAGAGAAATGGTGTAAATAGAAAGCGGTCATTTTGATCAACTAGAGTAATTTCGGGTTTAGGCGATCGCTTCCAAGATAATTTATTTAAGTACAAAGCAGTATATATTCCAGCAAATCCACCACCCAGAATACAAATTTGAGTATGAGTCACTATCATCAGACTGAAATAATACTTAGTTTATGAGTATGTTATCAAACAAAAATAGTATTTTTTCGTATAAAAAACCGAAAATTAATTATATTTTTTTATGTAAAAAAATATACTAATATTTTTACATAAAATTAATATGTTTTATAATATACTTTATTCTACTGGCAAAAATTTTTCTAATTACTAGCAAGCAGTATCTGATGATACAAATTTTCCATTCACTAATCCCTATTGGAAATCTCTAGGAATTAGGCTAGTGCAAATAATTGTGGTACTGAACTCAAATTAGTAATAGTAATTAAGAAAAATCAGTGTCAAATTATACTATTTTTCATTCGGGAAATCGTTATACTTGTTACTAGGTTCTACCTGGGAATTATGAAGTGGCTCTGCCACTTCTTTTTATGTATATATTAAAGCAGGCAAAAAAGTTCAAAGTAAAAAGCTCAAGGAATAACTTTTTACTTTGAAGTTCAATTATTAGTCATTAGTCAGTGCATCTCGCCATTGCTCGCGATTTTGCTTACTTTCATGGACAGGCGATCGCACTTCTTGCCAAGTCTTCCACATCAAAGGTTTCTGTCTTTCAACATAGTTGATAAACTGCACAATAGATTTATCTGCTTTGATAGGAGTTTTCAAATTAAACTGAATTGTTTGAAAAACCTTGGTATCGCCTTTAATAAAGTACTTGCCTACTATTTTAGTCAAATACAACACGAAGCGATTATATAACCAACCGATAATTCCTCTACGTTTTTGCAACATCAGTATGGTTTGAGCCTCAGATTTACCGCCTTCAAGAAGACGCAAAGCAAACATAATATGTAAATGAAGGAAATCAGTATTAATTGTTAATATCCCAGTGCTACCATACCAGTAGCAAATACTATAAGTAGCAACATTCTTGTAAAAAGGACGGAGGAGTTTAATAAAAAAAGAATGTTTACCATCATTCCTAGTGTTGCTAAAGATAATAGCATTTTGATTTAATTCCTGTTTGTCAAAAATAATTTCTGCTGACTGTTGGTGAACTGTATTGAAATGTTGAGCATCGATAGCATTAATCATCACCACATTAGGATGACAATTCATTATTAAACTAGGGCCTAAAGTAATATCATATTCCTTGTATTCAAGCTCTGGAACAAAAGGTAAAGGTTGTTGCGGAATTTCACCAGTCCACACCCAGATTACCCCATACTGTTCAGCAGTGGGCCAAGTTTTTAACTTGATAGGAAGTGGATTATCCAAACATGGAATCTCAACACATATTCCTTCTGCATCAAACTTCCAATGATGGAAAAAACAACGCAGCTCATTACCCTCTATTTTCCCCTCAGCTAGGTGAGCGCCCATATGTGGACAATAAGCATCAAAGATTACTGCTCTTTTGTCCTTACCACGAAAAACTACTAGATTTCTACCCAAAATCGTAATAGGTTTTACCTCACCTAAGCGCAAATTTTGAGAAGGTATTACCCAATACCATCCCTCAATAAAACGTTCTGGATTATTGAAATTTTTAGGTTTACGCGTTGAGCTAAAAGTCTGCAAATTAACATCCATTTTATGGTTTCACTTAAAGTGAAGCGGTTGATCTAGAAGTAACATGGAAATCTCCAAAAAACAGTTACTTGCAGTACCAGAAGAGTTGTTAAATTACTAATTTATGAAAATTATAAAGATTAAATAATATCAAGTTTTTTAGTAGCATATTATATTGAAAAATTTCAATGCAGAGGGTCGCAGAGTTAAGCGCAAAGGATAGGCAGAGGTTGTTAATATTTATGGAAATATGTGATAATAATTACAGAATTGGGGTAATCTGCCGTGTTAACTCAAAAGCAAAAACTGCTGTTAATTGGTCAAGTAACAAATATGAGCGGAGTTCCTATTAGGACGATTCGCTATTACGAAAGTTTAGGTTTACTCAAGTCTTCAGGACGAACAGAGGGCGGTTTTCGGCAATTTTCTGTGGATGTGTTAACTCGTCTATCTTTTATTAAAAGGGCACAAAACTTAGGTCTGAGTTTAGAAGAAATTCGAGATATTCTTCAGGTCTATGACCAAGGACAACCCCCTTGTGGTGAAATCAAAGAAAAATTAGCAGAAAAAGTTTCACAAATCGATGATCAAATTGCTCAGTTATTAACATTACGCTCGGAAATTGGAGATTTACTTTCAGGTTGGCAAGATATTAATAGCAAGCAAGAAGATACAATTTGTCCCATCATTCAGCAGGGAGTGGGGAGTAGGGAGTAGGGAGTAGGGAGTAGGGAGTAGGGAGTAGGGAGTAGGGAGTAGGGAGTAGGGAGTAGGGAGTAGGGAGTAGGGAGTAGGGAGTAGGGAGTAGGGAGTAGGGAGAAATTTTCTCCGCGTCCCCGCGTCCTCTTGCCCTGTTCCCTTTCATCACATAAAAAGCCCCTGGTGCTGGCCAGGGGCATTGATCTATATTCCCTAACATGAGGATCGCATCTGTAAGACGCTGGTAAGGTCTAGGTAATGCAATTAATGCACCATATCTATGATAAATTTGCAATTACCTCGATTTCCCACATCAAAACTTGTGAGATGTAATGGTGTAACGCAAAATACTTGTCACCTCATGGAAGGATGTGTTATTAAGGCTGTATAACCAAATTAGTAAGAATTTGCCTATTGATTTTCCTATACTTTAGGAAAAATCACCCTCCTAGCACTTGAGACGCGGCTGCTGAACCCATGTCTCTCAATCTCTTCACAACAAAAGGTCTTTTTTAAGACTCTATTTGGAGTTTTCATGCAGCCAAAAAATATTAAACGTCTCCTACGTGCATTATCACGGCAGGGTTTGGATGTAACTTATTACCAACACACTTATTCTGTCCGTTTAGCTAATTCTCCTGATGCCCCTGTAGCTGAAGTTCTGCTACCGGAAGGTTTTCCTATAGAAGCTAAAGCACTAAAGCAGTTAGCGAATCTCGCAAATGTTCGTCATCCCGCTGGTGGGTGTGTGTGTCGCGCCTGTGCAACACCTGACTTTCACCCTGGTGATGCAGGCGTTGCTATTGGTTCAGTCGTCGAAACTGAGGGTCAAGTTATTCCTAGTGCCCTCGGTTCTGATATTAATTGTGGGATGCGCTTGCACGTTGCCGACTTAACAATTGACGAATTCTTGGCAAAGCGCCACCAATTTGTAGAACTCATGAAAGGAGATTACTTTTTTGGTACGCGCGATGTAACCATGACTGCCGGCGCGATGCGTGCTTTATTTGAGGATGGCGTTCCTGGTTGGCTAGATGCGATGCTAGACCACCCTACAGGAAGTGTAGTTAAATCTGATTTGCATCAACTTACTCAAGAAAGCGATGGCTTCGCCAACGCCTTCGGCCAACGCATCTTTTTAGGTGGTTCAATGGATGGTAGTTGGAAACTAGCACCACCAGAACTGGTTCCCGATGATGGGCTAGTACGCGACGGTGGACTGGCAACTATCGGTTCTGGCAACCATTTTGTGGAAGTGCAGCGAGTTGATAGAGTAGAAAATCGAGCTTTAGCGCACATTTGGGGAGTGCGAGAAGGTCAGATCACTTTTATGATTCACTCTGGTTCTCGCAATGTAGGTAAGTATATTGGGGGAATGTGGCGAGATCGTGCCAAAGCAACTTGGCCAAAAGGGCTTAAATATCCCGATGCTCAAATTTTTCCCTTATCTACTCATTCTCATCCTGAACTAGTTACCAGCTACCTACAAGCTGAAGCCACTGCTGCTAACTATGGCTTCGTCAATCGCTTGCTTTTGGCAGAACTGCTACGTCTGCGTTTGCGAGAAGTCTATGGAGATGTGGCCGCACCTCTAGTTTATGACTTGCCGCATAACATCACCTTGCCCCAAGTTGAAGATATGGAGATGTTATATGCAACATCTGCACAATCCCAGATTAATAAGTGGGTAACACGCAAAGGTGCATGTCCCGCCTATGCAGGACAACCAGTGATTATCCCCGGTTCAATGGGTGCTTATTCTTATTTAATGGTGGGCAGAGGTAATCCAGCCTTTTGCTATTCTGCATCACATGGGGCGGGAAGGGCGCGATCGCGTTTTGAACTCAACCGCAGAGGTGCATTGCAAACTGAAGCAGAACTAGGATTAACTGGAGTAGACTGCATCACCTTACGTAAAGAACGCCGAATTGAAGAAGCACCCGCAGCTTACAAACCAATTGAGTCTGTAATTGATGTCCAAGTTAATGCAGAAATAATAGATGTTGTAGCCCGGTTGAGTCCAGTTCTGACATTTAAAGCGTAGTAATAAACTAATTTCTGTGCGTCTCCGTCTCCCCGTGTCTCCGCGTCAGCCCTAACGATAAGTTTTCAAGCGAACATGATATTAAACATGTTTTAGCTAAACTACACTTCTTTAATCAGCCGACCGTCTTCCATATGAATAATGCGATCTGCAACATCTAAAATTCGGTTATCGTGAGTAACTATTAAAATGGCACAATTTTGCTCTTTAGCTAGTTGTTGCATCAAGGTGACAATATCTCGACCTGACTTACTATCCAAAGCAGCAGTAGGTTCATCGGCTAAAACCAATTTGGGACGACTAACTAAAGCGCGGGCAATTGCAACTCTTTGTTTTTGTCCTCCTGAAAGATCAGGTGGATAGTAATTCACTCGATTATCTAGTTTAACGTTATTAAGCATCGCTTCTGATTGATTGCAAGCTTGCAATTTGGTAATATTTTTGTGTAACTCAAGTGACATCTGAACATTTTGTCTAGCTGTTAAGAAATCTAGCAAGTTATTAGCTTGAAAAATATAACCAATATAGCGACGTACTTGTACTAATTGCTCATTGCTAGCTCCATAAAGTTCTTGACCTAAAAATTTCAAACTTCCTTCTTGAACAGTGCGTAATCCTCCAATTAAAGTAAGCAAGGTTGTTTTTCCTGACCCTGATGGCCCAGTCATAATGACAATTTCACCAGATTTAATTGTCAAACTAATATTAAACAAAACCTGAGTGCGTAAGTTTTTTTTACCAAAATAATGATTGAGGTTATCTATGTTAATAACAAATTTTGTTTCCATCTTTTACTAAATTTTTTCTTAGTTGTTTCGCCAAAATAATGATAGCTCTACTGTAATTGTTATGCTGAATTGGCAGTCTTTAACAGTGAACAGAATAAAAAGGCAAGATTCAAAAACTCATGTAAAAAAACCGAGTATTTAAAAACATCTCTTCTCTATTCCCCACTCCCATTTTGAAATTAAAAAATATCTGCTGGGTCTACTTTTCGCAGCTTGTTGGTAGATAAGAATCCAGAAGTTAAACACATTAATACAACAGAAACTAAGACTATGGTTGCTTTATCTAAACTCATAATTACTGGTAGTTTTGTAGCATTCTTTGCCACATCATAAAGTCCCAGAGATATAGCAAAACCGGGAATATAACCCAAAGAGGCTAAAATTAAAGCTTGTTGAAAAACTACATTCAATAAATATTTATTTTTAAAACCCATTGCTTTTAGGGTTGCGTATTCAGCCAAATGAGTAGAAATATTACTATAAAGAATTTGATATACAACAATTACACCAACTACAAATCCCATGCCCACCATCAGATTAAAGACAAAACCAATAGGTGTTCTCAAAGTCCAATAGGTCTTTTCAAATTCAATAAAGTCCTGACGAGTAATAACTTTTACATCTTTGGGTAACTTAGCAGTTAAATCCGCTAAAACTTTTTGAGGATTGGTATCAGGTTTAAGGTTAATAATACCTATATCTATATCTTGTGCTAAACGGTCTTGGAATATTCGCAGAAAAGTAGAAGAACTAACAATTAAATTTCCGTCAACTCCAAAGGAAGGCCCTAGACTAAACAAGCCACCAATCTTGACTTTATAGCCAACTAATGCAGTATAAGTAAATATTTCCATTTTTACAGTTTTTCCTTGCTCAAATTCTTGAGCAAGCGGGCCAAACTCTTTTCGAGAAGCACGGTCAAAGAAAACTATATTGGGAATTTGTAGCAGTTTAAAGTTTTTTTGAATTTCCGATAATTTAAAAATCGATTTTACAGGATCAAATCCTATGACATACATAGGAAACTTTAGCCCATTGTTGGGATTTTTTAGCTTAGCAAACTGTACATATAAAGGACTAACTGATTCTACATTTTTAAAACCTAATGTTTGATATAAACGTGAACGAGGAAAGCTTTGATTTGATGTCAAAGATTTATATTGGGCGCTAATGATAAACAAGTCTCCTTTAAGATTATGATGTAGCTGTGTAGCACTAGCATAAAGAGCGTCTTGAAATCCAATTTGCATAAACATTAGAACAGTAACAAAAGCAATCCCAGCCAAGGCTACAATAAAACGGGCTTTTTGCCTAGCTAGTTGTAGCCAACCTAAAGGTATATTGAGAATCATTTTGCCAACCTCAATTGATGCACATTAGACAAGGTCTGTCTGGAGAGTAGGGAGTAGGGAGTGGGGAGTGGGGAAGAAATATTTTTATAGTTCCTTGTAGGGTATAAAAATCTCTCTCTTCTAGCCCCTAATCCCTAGCCTCTATATATCGATGAGTACCTCTACTTGTAGGTCAGTGAGACCAGCAACCTGCTGATTATCTGTGGATTTATCTATGCGAATTTTGACATCAACTACTTTGTTGTCTGTATCTGCACCAGGAATGTTATTAAAGATATTTTGTCTGCCAACTTGCAAACCAATATCTGTGACTGTTCCTTTGATTTTTCCTGAGAAAGCATCGCTAGTAATAATTGCAGATTGACCTAAACGCACTCTTTTGACATCAGTTTCATAGACTTCTGCTACCACATACATTTGTTGTGTGCGACCTAAGTCAACGATTCCTGTGGTGCCAATAATTTCTCCAGGCCAGGTGTTAATTTTGAGGATTTGTCCGGTTATGGGCGATCGCACTATACTTAAATCCCAGTCTGCTTGAGCCTGTCTGACTGAGGCTTTTGCACTTTCAATATCTGTTTGTGCTGCTTGTACATCGGTGGGACGGACTTCTGCAATGCTATTAAGCTTGGCTCTAGCTTCTTTTAACTGCTTTTGAATAGTTTCTATAGTTCGACTGAGAGAGGCTTTAGCTTCATTGAGCTGCTGTTGCACAGTTTCGACTCGCAAACGCTTAGCGTCAGAATCAGACGATGAAATTGCACCTTCTTTATATAAGCGCTGATATCGCTGATTTTCGCTTTCAGCATTACGCAACTCAGCGGCTATACGAGCGATTGTTGCTTGTTGTGCAGAGATTTCTCCGTTTAACTCTGCTTCTAAGCGGGCGATCGTTGCTTGTTGTGCAAAGATATCTCCTGCTTTGGCTCCTGCTTTTACCTGATTGAGACTAGCTTGAGCAACTAAGATTTGTTTTCGGGCTTTTTCTAAAGCTGCAAGACGGAGAAAATAACTATCGAGAATTGCAACTATCTGCCCCTGATGTACTCGTTCTCCCTTGTTGATAAAAAGTTGTGCAACTCGAATACCTCCTTGAGAATCAGGAGCAGATAAACGAATTACCTCACCTTCAGGTTCTAAACGTCCTAAAGCAGCAACAGCCTTCAGCGTCGGTGAACTGCTAGGAGTCGCTTGAGGCTGAAACTTAGAAGCTAACTGAAATCGGGAAAGACCATAGAGGAAAATTGTACCAGTAATTCCAGCCAAAATAGCTGCCAAAATTATCGACCACCAACCTATAGATTTTGTGAAAGACTGTCTTTGTTTGAATACCATAATCATGTCTTCCAAGTTGGAATCTCACGGGTGGTTGCCCACAACGTTATATCGTTTCACTTTAAGATTGATAGGAAGCAGGTGGAGCAGGCTCATAAGTGTAGGTTTTTCACATTCAATCCGAAAAAGCCTATTTTTCCGTTCCAAAATCTTTCTGTGCGTCCCCTACGGGTTCGTCAGTCGCTCATGGGGGAAACCACGCCACTCCCACGCCACTTGCTACAACGGGGGGAACCCCAACGCGAGTTGTTCATGGGGGAAACCCCCAAGACCACACTCGCTCCGCAACGCAGTGGCTTCTCAAGTCGGGAAACCCGCCCACAGGGGTGGCTCCCCAAGACCGCGCTGACTCACCGCATCGATCAAAACGCAAAATATTAAAAACCTACACCTGTTAGAGGGGAGCAAGGGAGGCAGGGGAGGCAGGGGGAGAAATAACCAATTCCCAATTCCCCTATTTACTTGTTTAATACTACCTCTTTCTTACTTTTAACGATCGCTAGATACTCACTGCGAGTTCCATCTACTCGATAATGGTCACAAATTTGGCAGAGTTTCAAAATATCCAATCTACTAAATACTTTTTGATGCTCAATTCCATTGTCATTTCTCCAGCGCCAGAAAGTTGTCCGGTCAATACGGCGATTGCTTTCAGGCCATCTTCGTCTAGATAAGAAATCCACTAGTTCTTCTTCATAAAACGAGTAGCCTTTTGGCAACTTCAGGAGTTCTTCTTTCAACTCAGTTAGCGGGATGAGTGGATCTAATTCAGATAGTCTCATGCCAGCAAGCCCTTATAGTTTCGTGTTAGTTCAATTATGCAGAACGCTTCATGCAACACGGGTTATCATCTTAACTTGGTTACTTATCAAGCCCCGTTGGGGCGGGTGTGGGGTGTAGGAATTTAGGGGAAAGGTTTAGGCTCAACAACCCTCTATTTAAAAGCTGCGTTCCTTGGGACAATTGTGTTGGGCGAGGCTTCAATTCTCGTTCAACACCTGATCCCCCACACCCTTACATCCTTTCCCATACTCCTAATGAAAATACTGTGCAGTGAAAGTGGATAAACTCATGAGGTAAAAGGTGAATTAATCAGCTATTATGTGTCCCATTTGCATATTTTTTGGTTGAAACTGTCATTGGTCATTTGTATTTATAAACGACAAAGAACAAAGGACAACTAGATAAAGGAATTATGCAATTTAGATGTGTTTTAGCTGATTGTGATTCTCTTGACCTCTGGTTTCTCCCACCTGGTTAAGCGAACAGTATAGAGTTACATTATTTAGTCACATACAATAAACTGATTGATACTCAATTGCAAGCTATATGCAACATATTTTATATTGGTTATTTATTGAATCGAACGATAAAAATTATAGAGGATATTTATAATAAAATATTACTTTTTTAAAGTATTTTTTTTGATTAAAACTCAGTAGTTGACGACAAAAAGCTTGTAGAGGGAGGATTTTTGATTTATCAGCAGTTGACAATTAATATTTTTCATTCTTTAGATATAGTTACTAGTTGCTAAATTTACTTTATATAAAAAATATAATTTTAAAAATCAAGATGTATCAGAATAATCTAAATTGGTATACATCTAAATATTTTTTTGAAAAATATCAACTTTTAGATAGATGTAAAAGCTGGTTGTAGAATTGAATAGTTGAGTAAAAGACTAGTATTTGGTTTTTGAAACAACTCCGTATACACAACTTAAAAAGATTGATTTCCCACTCCCCACTCCCCACTCTCCACTCCCTATCTATGTATGCAATTTATATGCAATTTTGGCTATGAGATATTACTAAAGTGAGATACTAATTTATTAAAGTTTTGATAGCTATGCGAGTGATAGCGATCGCCACCCAAATACCACGGAGAAAATGAAACTACAGCGATTCATGCTCTCGTTACCAAGCTTTGATAACAAGCGGCTAATTTTTCATGCAGCTCGCCAAACTCTTCGCAAAGCCGAGATGGCTCGTCTAGCAGTTCATGAATGGCTTAATCGCCATGATTTTGAGCTAGAAGAGTGGAAAAACAGAACAGCCTTTGAGCTTGGTATAAGTATTAGTGAACTTGAGCAGAAGCTGTTAGCTGCTGCTCAGCGTCAGTTGTTAATGAGCAAAAAAGACCAAGAGCCTGATTCTTGCATTCCATCACAATCGTCAAATGAGTAGTCAAGAAATAGGGGATAAGGGTGTTGGTTGCTGATGCCGTTTCACTTTAAGGTTGATACAAATGAGCAGGGGGAAAGAATTATAGACAAATCATTTGTATCAGATATTTTGTGAAATAGTATGAGCGGAGTCATTGAGTATACTTGTACTGAGCTTGTCTGTTCGCTTTTAAGCGTTCCCTTCCATGAAGTTGCATATGAGTTGCAATTGAGAAACAGCCAGTTTAAGATAAACTCAAGCCGCAATGCTATTGGATAGAATGACTCTGTATTAAACTATCCAGGCTCAAGCTGATAAACAATTTATTTTGTAGCTTTTAAGCGATTAATTATTTATCTGAAGAACCAAGATTTTCTCTTAAAAGCTAGTTGTAAGTTTCCTTATTTCAAAAGGAACTCAATTGCTAAATACATTTACATTTCCCAAACACAATAGTGAAGATAAAGTCATGGCTGCTTCTAGGGTTGAAGCTGTCTTGGCACAGCTAGAGGACGAAGTTAGCGATTTTGAGCAGGCTCTGCTGAAGCTAATACAGGTAAAAAAATTTATGATTGAGAATCCCCAATTAAACAACAAAATAACTACGCCTAAACAACAAATTGATATTGCCATTATTGGCATGGGTTCTATATTCCCTCAATCTCAAAATTTACAGGAATATTGGGAAAAGATAATTCATAAAATTGATTGTATTACTGATGTTCCTCCTTCCCATTGGAATATAGAGGATTATTTCGATCCTAATCCCAAAGCACCTGATAAAACCTACTGTAAGCGTGGTGGATTTATCCCAGAAATCGACTTTAATCCCATGGAATTTGGGCTACCACCCAACATCTTAGAAGTTACAGATATTTCACAGTTGCTGAGTTTGGTTGTTGCCAAAGCTGCAATGGATGATGCAGGCTATGGTGAAGCGCGGCAGTTTAATCGCGAAACTGTTGGCGTAATCTTAGGTGTAGCAACAGCAGGACAGCTAGCAGTACCATTGGGTGCGAGATTACAGTATCCGATTTGGGAAAAAGCTCTCAAGAGTAGTGGTTTGTCTGATGAAGATACCCAAAAGATTATCGCCAAAATCAAAAGTGCATATGTGCAGTGGGAAGAAAACGCCTTTCCGGGGATGCTGGCTAATGTAGTTGCCGGACGAATAGCCAACCGTTTAGATTTAGGTGGGACGAACTGCGTAGTAGATGCTGCCTGCGCTAGTTCCTTGAGTGCGATGAAAATGGCGATTAGTGAGCTAGTTGAACATCGCGCCGACATGATGCTGACTGGCGGAGTTGACACCGACAACTCGATTTTTGCCTACATGTGTTTCAGCAAAACTCCGGCTGTCTCCCAAGGACAGAAGGTGAAACCTTTTGATGCGGAATCCGATGGGATGATGCTGGGGGAAGGTGTGGGGATGTTAGTACTGAAGCGCTTAGAAGATGCCAAGCGAGACAATGATCGCATTTACGCAGTCATCAAAGGCATTGGTACTTCTAGTGATGGTCGCTATAAAAGCATCTATGCCCCACGTCCCGAAGGGCAAATTAATGCTTTGCGTCGTGCTTATGAAGATGCGGGATTTCCACCTGCGAGTGTCGGTTTAATCGAAGCACACGGCACAGGCACGATGGTTGGAGATCCAACAGAGTTTTTATCGATCAAAGAAGTTTTTGGCGAAGCTAATCCCAGAAAACAATATATTGCTCTTGGCAGCGTTAAATCTCAAATTGGACATACAAAAGCTGCTGCTGGTGCGGCCAGTTTAATTAAGGCAGCTTTGGCATTGCACCACAAAGTATTGCCACCGACAATCAACATCACCAAACCACATCCGAAGCTGAACATTGAGAGTTCGCCTTTTTATTTAAATACACAAACGAGACCATGGATTAAAGATGATGCCCAAGCGAGACGTGCAGGAGTCAGTTCTTTTGGTTTTGGTGGCACTAATTATCACGTCGTTTTGGAAGAATATGAAAGCGAACACAATTTACCCTATCGGTTACACAACACTCCCCAATCAATACTGCTGTTTGACACGACGCACCAACAGCTATTGTCACGCTGTCAACAAACTCTCAAGCAATTACAAGCTGATGGGGGAGAACGACATTACCAAGAATTGATTGCGGCTTGTGAATCTTTAGAGATTCCGCTTACCAATGCCAGAGTGGGGTTTGTTGCTGATTCTCTCACACAAGCTTGTGACTTATTACAAATCAGTATTGATTGGTTGAAAAATCAGCCACAAGCAGAATCTTGGGAGCATCCCCAGGGAATTTATTACCGCAAAACGGGGATGGCAACACAAGCAAAAGTAGTAGCGTTGTTTTCTGGACAAGGCTCACAATACTTGGAAATGGGTCGGGAGTTGGTGATTAATTTTCCTTGCTTGCGACAAACCTATGGTGAAATAGACAACCTTTTACGTCAGGATAGTTTACAGTCGCTGTCTGAGGTTGTGTTTCCTAACCCTGTATTTGAGTCAGAGCAAAAAGCTGCTCAGTTAGAAAAATTGCAGTTAACAGAGTACGCACAGCCGGCGATCGCAGCTTTTAGTGTTGGTTTATATAAGATATTGCAACAAGCTGGATTTAAGCCAGATTTTACTGCCGGACATAGCTTTGGAGAAATTACCGCTTTGTGGGCAGCAGGGGTGTTGAGTGCAGCAGATTACTTTTTCTTAGTGAAAGCTAGGGGACAAGCCATGGCTGCACCACAAGATCCCCAGTTTGATGCTGGAAGTATGTTAGCAGTGAAGGGAGATGTGGATCAAGTTACAGAACTGATTCCAAATTTTCCTTTAGTCACGATCGCTAATTTAAACTCCCATCGTCAGGTGGTGTTGGCAGGGGCCAAAGCAGAAATTGCCAAAGTACAGGAAGTTCTCAAAACTCAAGGATTTTCTACTGTCTTGTTGGGAGTTTCCGCAGCTTTCCACACACCCTTGGTGGCTCATGCACAGAAACCCTTTGCCAAAGCAATTGAAAAAGTAACTTTTCATGAGCCACAAATTCCGGTTTACACCAATGTCACAGGTAAGTCTTACCCAAGCGAACCGCAAGTTATTCAAAAAATCCTCAAAGAACATCTGCGGAACCAGGTACTATTTAAGCAAGAGATTGAGAATATCTATGCTGAAGGCGGTTATTGCTTCATTGAATTTGGGCCACGCAACATTCTGACCAACTTGGTTAAAGATATTTTAAGCGATCGCCCTCATTTAGCAGTGGCTTTGAATCCCACCTCATCTAAGGATAGCGATCGCTCCTTGCGAGAAGCTGTAATCCAGTTGCGCGTCGCTGGCTTACCTCTGCAAAATTTAGATCCCTATCAAAAAGAGCGTAAAATCCCAGAAGTTCCCAAAAATCGCGTTTTGAATGTGCGTTTAGACAGCACGAACTACGTTTCAGAAAAAACGAAGCAGGCTTTTGCTAAAGCACTGGCAAATGGGGATCAAGTGAAATTCAATGCTACTTTGGAGGACGTGAAGACACGGGGACGCGGGGAGGTGGAGACACGGGGACGCGGGGAGGTGGGGAATTTATTGGATGATGCTACGATTAACTCTAATAGTTGGTCTGAGCATGAAAACAAGCTGATGTTAAATGGGATTAAAGATCCGTCTGCTGCTTCCTCTTCCACCAACGGCAAGCAGACATCTGTGCATCAAGAGCCATCAAAAGGGCTAGATATGCCATCTCTGCAACCAAAAGAACCAAATGTGAATTATCAGCGAGTCATTGATAGTCTAGAGTATACTCTGATAGAGTTCAATCGCTATCAACGTAGCGTCTTGCAGGTTCATGAACAATCTCTGAAGCATCAGACAGAATATACTCAAACTTTCTTCCAATTAATGCAGCAACAGCAATTATTGTGGGGAAATAGTAAACTCACCGAACAACAGAATCAAACTCAGCAACTTGCAATCTCCAGTTCCGAACGTAGCTTGATGCGTTTCCACGATCATCAAGCTGAAACCCTCCGCGTTCATAACCAATACCTGCACTATCAGCAGGAATATGCTAATCAATTCTTCCAATTTCTGCAACAACAGTATGATCTGCTGTTATCTGGTGATGCCAACATAAATCAGGTTGTTTTGCGTTCACCTGAAGACAGTCCTACTGCTTCGCTATCCTCAGAAGATCAGCCTACTTTAGTGAAAGAAACTATAGTTGCTATATCTGAGGATGAATTTGCCACCAAAGTTGAGCCAGTGTTAACTGAGGTTGCAAAACCAGCGCCAGATGCGGTGCTAGTCCTGCTAGAAGAGAATCATCACGCAACTGCAACAGTAGCCATCGCACAATCCCCAATAATTGATGTAGCTAACCTTAGTCCAACTTTGTTATCCATTATTAGCGATAAGACAGGCTATCCAATAGAGATGTTGGACATAGACATGGATATGGAAGCAGACTTAGGGATAGATTCTATCAAACGAGTAGAGATTTTGGGGGCATTACAAGAGATATACCCCGACTTTCCTAAGTCAAATGTAGAAGAACTAGGAGAACTACGAACAATCGGTCAAGTTGTAGAGTATATACAATTCCGTGTTTCTTCTTCAGAAGCTTTCACTTATGGAGAAGAATTAGAGGCTGAGAACTTCACGTTTAGCGATGAAGTCGATACCAAAATCTCCATTACTGCTAATTCTCAATTTCCCGTTAATCTTGAGTCAACAATTAGCCAGCAATCAACCCCAGTCAGCGAAATCGTAGCATTCAGAGCAGAAGAAGATACTAAAGTAACCGTCAAAGAATCTACCGCAACTGATGAGTATGCAGATATAGGTCAAACCCTGTTAACCATCACCAGTGATAAAACAGGTTATCCGGTAGAGATGCTGGATTTAAATATGGACATGGAAGCAGACTTAGGTATTGACTCAATCAAACGCGTAGAAATCTTGGGGACGATGCAAGAAATGTACCCCGACTTACCCAAACCGAACGTCGAAGAATTGGGAGAACTACGCACAATTGGTCAAATCGTTAACTATCTCCAACAGTTAATTGGAGATGAAAAAAAAAACTATCAGCATGAGTTTGAGCAGCCGCCTCGAATAGACCACAATATCCAACGCTGTCCTGTCCAACTCAAAATCTTACCGCGACCAGATTATCTAGATTGCAGTCTACCAGAGGGACACATCTGTTTAATCACCGATGATGGTTCTCTGACCACCTCAAAATTGGCTCATTCCCTGATTGCCCAAGATTGGAAAGTAGTAGTCATGAGTTTCCCGCAATCGTTAGTTTCTGAACAATCACCCTTACCTACAGGCGTGACGCGCGTCACCCTAGCCAACATGAGCGAAGAACATCTGCAACAACAACTGCAAGCGATCGCCACTCATTGCGGTACAATTGGGGGATTGATCCATCTACATCCAGTATTTACAGGTAGTTACCATC
>JAHHHC010000062.1 GCA_019359515.1 Desmonostoc vinosum HA7617-LM4
CTCCTGTGAGGGTTGCACCTGTTAAATCTGTTGCATCTAATTGGGTTTGCTTGAGTTTTGCTCTTGACAAATCGGCATCTTGTAAGTTGGCTTCACTGAGATCAGCACCAATAAAGCTAGTATCTTTGAGATTCGCATTACACAGATTAACACTTCGTAGCGATAGACCATCAAAGTTTTTGTCTTGTCCTTCTCTTGTGGTTACTAACTGCCGAACTAGTGATTTTTCTAAATAAGTTTTCCAAACATCGGCAAAATCTAGCTTTTGAGCTTGAAACCAACAGGTGCGAGTCAGATTAGCATTTCTAAAATCTGTATTTTTGAGTATCGCTTGAGTGAAGTTAGCATCTGTTAAATTAGCGCTACGAAAACTAGTGCCATCATCACCACAGGCAATAGCTATTCTCAAAATGTAGACGTACTTCTCATCTCCAGCCAAAACTCGCCAGCTCATGTAAAGTAATAATGCTACTGTAGCCACTGTTGTAGTCACAGCTCCACCTGCAACTGCTCCAATTTTGGCAAACACTGTCACACTTGTAGTCATAGCAGCTATTACAACTGCCGCAATGGTCACTGCAATAGCTACTTTACTTGCAACAACTGCTACTACTACTACCGCTACGGTTACAACTACGGATGCTGCTAAAGATGCTGCCATAGCTTTCATCCCGGTTATGGCCGCGCCCAAAGTCACAACTATTAAAGCTGTTAATACACTCTGTTGACGGATGGCAAAAAGAAAGATAAAAAATCCAGTCAATACTACTATTACAACTAAACCAATCGGATCTTTTCCATTAATGAGCAAATATACGGTGTTGGCACCAAAGTAAGGTAAGAAAATTCCTACGGTTGTTGATACAACTAATGAAGTTAATACCAAAATAATTATTGAATGCGATCGCAGTCCAGCTTGGGCATGGCTGAAGTTCGCACCTTTGAGGTTAGCATTGGTGAAGTTTGCCCCTCGAATGTCGGTATAGCTAAAGTTTGCTCCTGCAAGGTCTTTACCTTTGAAGTTGCGTCCTTGGAGATTTTGACCTGAGAAGTCTAAAGCCATGTTCAACTGTAAAAAGATTAGCAAATTCTACTACAGGCTCACCTCTGTGGATTCAGCAATAATTATATATATTGGGAACGTTGCTGAGTAGAAATATGAATTTGTATCACGCAGAGGCAAGGCAGCGCGTTGCGGAGCGAGTGTGGTCTTGGGGAGCCACCCCCGTGGGCGGGTTTCCCGACTTGAGGAGCCACTGCGTTGCGGGGGTTCCCCCCGTTGTAGCAAGTGGCGTGGGAGTGGCGTGGTTTCCCCCATGAACAACTCGCGTCGGGGTTCCCCCCGTTGTAGCGACTGCCGCGCACCAGACGCAGAGAGTAAGAGTTGAGAAGAGTTAGTTTTTAAATTTCATATTCAAATTCAGCAGATTATTAAGGTATACGGAGTTTTTTCACTAAATGAAATAGGAGTTCTATAATTGTTTTTCTATCTCTTCGTCAACTAGTTGTGATAACTTTTCGGCTGCTCCAGATTCTCCTCTAATGTTTCTGAGTTTGGTTCGCATCTGGTCTAATTTTTCTGGGTGATTCAAAAAGTCTAAAACTATTTCTGCTACTTCTTGTGGTTGGAGTTTGCCTACAAGTTCTGGTACTATCTCTTGCTGTGCCCAGATATTGGGCCATGCCAATAAACCTTTACGTCTCAATACTAGCCAGTTAATTAGTTTTGCAAAGGTGGAACCTACTCCTGGTAAGTTAGCTAGTATGCCTGGTAAGCCATCCCAGGAACGCATGGCATCAAGTTGTTGGGTTGGTAGCAAAACAATCATCGGTACTCCTAAAGCACCGAGTTCAGCAGTGTTTGCGCCTACTGTAGTCAGGCAGATGCTGCATTGGGATAATAAATCATATGCAGGGGTTTCTTGCCATAGTTCTACAGTTAAACCTTTGGGAGTTGTGAGTGCTGATTTGAGAGTAGTGAGCAAGGAAGTACCAGAGATACCAAAGGTTTGCACGAAAGGGTTTTTCTGTGGGTTGGCAAAACTAGCTAAAGTTTGTAAATCCAAAGTTGGGGCGACGGGAATCACAAATTTGGTTTGGGGTCTTTTGGCATGAATATATTCGGCAATGGCTAGTGTTAATGGAACTCCCTGGGCTAATTTTGCTGCTTTTGAACCAGGTAAAATACCAATTAGTTCGGTTTGTTGTTGGTCATTTGCTGAGGAAGAATGACTTCCTGCTTCTAGCATTAAATCCCCGACGACGGTAAATTTGTGGGCATACTTTTGGGGAACGCGGTTGGCTAGCTGGGGTTTCATGATCCCAAAACGATTAATCCATTTGTGCCATCGGGCTTCCCATTCGGCATAAACTACTGTGGGATAGCCTAGTTTTTTGCCGATAATCACGGGAAAAATTTGGTCTCCACCCAAGAAGACAATTACACCATGATTTCTCCAATCCCAATTTTCAAATGTTTTACCCCAAAGCAAAAATGACCAAAAATGTTCTGCTGCCTGTACTCTATCTACTTCTGGATAAGATCTAGCGATCGCAGTTTCTTTCCCGGTAGCATTGGGACAAGGTGATAACACTACGGAAATCCTCACCACACAACGGTCATCCCCTAGCTTTTGCCGTAATGCCTTGACCACTGGACGCACCCAGGTCGTGACTTCACCAGGGCCATTGGAGAGTATTAAAATATCAACTTTGTTCATTGGTCATTTGCTATTGGTTATTAGCCAAGATTTAATAGTAGCTTACGGATAAATGTTAATTTTTTGTTACATATCCTTGAGTTATTACTTTTATAAGTTGTCAAAGTTTGTTAATAAATGTTTCATTTTTTATATCGAATTGTGTCAGATGAGCGACAAAATCCCCACTGTGTAAGCGTTTTCTGATAAAAAACTCATATTGCCGATTATCGAAAGCAACTAGAGAACACGCATCAAAGGAGCCGAGGAAGCATGTTCACCCATGTTAAGTCCACCATCAGACATATTGCGCCTGATAACTTACGCGGACGTAATTTCATCAAGGTGGTCTATGTGGTGCTTGAGTCCCAGTACCAGAGTGCATTGTCGCAAGCGGTGAGGGAAATTAATACTAGTAACCCTAACCTAGCGATTGAAATCAGCGGTTACTTGATTGAGGAACTCCGAGATTCCGAGAACTATGAGGAGTTCAAACGGGATATGGAGAGTGCCAATATATTTATTGCCTCGCTGATTTTCATCGAAGACTTAGCACAGAAAGTAGTAGCAGCTGTAGAACCACACCGCGATCGCTTGGATGTTGCGGTTGTCTTTCCCTCGATGCCAGAAGTGATGCGCCTAAACAAAATGGGCAGCTTTTCCCTGGCACAGTTGGGTCAATCTAAAAGTGCGATCGCGCAGTTCATGCGAAAACGCAAAGAAAAATCCGGCGCGGGATTCCAAGATGGAATGCTGAAGTTACTGCGAACACTACCGCAAGTGCTGAAGTTTCTGCCTATGGACAAGGCACAGGATGCCCGAAATTTTATGCTTAGTTTCCAGTATTGGCTAGGCGGTTCTCCAGAAAATTTGGAAAACTTCTTGCTGATGCTGGCTGATAAATATGTATTTAAGGAGACACGCCAAGGCTCGTCTCTAGAATATCAACAGCCAGTAGTGTATCCCGACTTGGGGATTTGGCACCCTCTAGCACCTCAGATGTTCGAGGATGTGAGAGAATACCTCAACTGGTACACAGCCCGCAAGGATATCTCCAGCGATTTAAAAGACCTCCTAGCGCCTTGTGTGGGGTTAGTATTACAACGCACCCACTTAGTTACAGGTGATGACGCCCATTATGTAGCAATGGTGCAGGAATTGGAAGCACTGGGGGCACGAGTCTTGCCTGTGTTTGCCGGAGGTTTGGATTTTTCTAAGCCTGTAGATGCTTACTTTTACGAACCAACTACCAACAAGCCGCTAGTTGATGCAGTAATTTCGCTGACTGGCTTTGCTTTGGTGGGTGGCCCTGCTAGACAAGACCATCCCAAAGCGATTGATTCACTCAAGCGGCTAAATCGTCCTTATATGGTGGCGTTGCCTTTAGTCTTCCAAACCACAGAAGAGTGGATGGATAGCGATTTGGGGTTACACCCGATTCAAGTAGCCCTACAAATTGCCATTCCCGAATTAGATGGGGCAATTGAACCGATAATTTTATCAGGTAGAGATGGGACGACAGGGAAGGCGATCGCCCTGCAAGACCGCATCGAAGCTGTAGCAAAACGGGCATTAAAATGGGCTAACCTCCGCCGTAAACCCAAACTCAACAAAAAAGTTGCCATCACCGTTTTCAGCTTCCCACCCGACAAAGGTAATGTTGGCACCGCCGCCTACTTGGATGTGTTCGGTTCCATCTACGAGGTGATGAAAGCTTTAAAAAACAACGGCTACGATGTACCGGAACTACCAAAATCAGCCCAGGCGCTGATGCAAGAAGTCATCCACGACGCCCAAGCACAGTATAGTAGCCCTGAACTCAACATCGCCTACAAGATGTCAGTTCCAGAGTATGAGGCACTCACACCCTACTCTCAACGCCTAGAAGAGAACTGGGGGCCACCTCCCGGACACCTCAACAGCGATGGGCAAAACCTTTTAATTTACGGCAAACAATTTGGTAACGTCTTCATCGGTGTTCAACCCACCTTTGGTTATGAAGGCGACCCCATGCGGTTATTGTTCTCTCGTTCTGCTAGCCCCCACCATGGCTTTGCAGCATACTACACCTACCTAGAACAAATTTGGGGAGCTGATGCAGTATTGCACTTTGGGACTCACGGTTCTTTGGAATTCATGCCCGGTAAACAAATGGGGATGTCCGGTGAATGTTATCCCGATAACTTAATTGGCACAATTCCTAACCTGTATTATTACGCAGCTAATAACCCCAGCGAAGCCACAATCGCCAAGCGTCGCAGCTACGCCGAGACAATTTCCTACCTGACGCCCCCAGCGGAAAATGCTGGTTTATACAAAGGTTTGAAGGAACTTAGTGAGTTAATAGCTTCTTACCAAACCTTAAAAGACACTGGACGCGGCGTTCCCATTGTCAACACCATCATGGATAAGTGCCGGATGGTGAACTTGGATAAAGATATTGACTTGCCAGAAACCGACGCCAAAGATCTGAATGCCGAACAGCGAGACAATATCGTTGGTAGTGTCTACCGCAAGTTGATGGAGATTGAATCGAGATTGTTACCTTGTGGGTTACACATCATCGGTAAACCGCCGAGTGCAGAGGAAGCTGTTGCTACCCTCGTCAACATCGCTAGCTTAGACCGTCAGGAAGAAGAAATTCTTAGCTTGCCGCGAATTATCGCCAATAGCATTGGACGTAACGTTGACGAAATTTATCAAAATAGCGACAAAGGCGTTTTAGAAGATGTTCAGCTATTGCAAGACATCACCTTAGCAACCCGTGCCGCAGTTAGCGCCCTTGTCAAAGAACAAACCGACGCCGAAGGACGAGTTTCTCTGGTTTCTCGGCTGAACTTCTTTAACATGGGCAAAAAAGAACCTTGGGTAGAAGCATTGCAGCAAGCAGGGTATCCCAAAGTTGACACAGCAGCCCTCAAGCCCCTATTTGAGTACTTAGAATTCTGTCTCCAGCAAGTCTGCGCTGACAACGAACTTGGTGCATTACTCAAAGGCTTAGAAGGCGAGTACATCTTACCTGGGCCCGGTGGCGATCCCATCCGTAACCCGGATGTCTTACCCACAGGTAAAAATATCCATGCCCTCGATCCCCAATCCATTCCTACAACCGCCGCCGTCCAATCAGCCAAAATCGTCGTAGATAGGCTTTTGGCGCGTAACAAGGCGGAAAACGGTGGAAAATGGCCCGAAACCATCGCCTGCGTCCTCTGGGGCACCGATAACATCAAAACTTACGGTGAATCCCTAGCACAAATTATGTGGATGGTAGGCGTGCGTCCGGTTCCCGATGCTTTGGGACGGGTAAACAAGTTAGAATTGATACCCTTAGCAGAGTTAGGACGCCCCAGAATTGATGTAGTCATCAACTGTTCTGGTGTATTCCGTGACTTGTTCATCAACCAAATGAACCTGCTAGACCAAGCAGTAAAAATGGCAGCTGAGACGGATGAACCCTTAGAAATGAACTTTGTTCGCAAACATGCCTTGCAGCAAGCCGAAGAACTGGGGATCAATTTGCGTCAAGCAGCTACGCGCGTCTTCTCCAATGCTTCTGGTTCCTACTCGTCAAATATCAACTTGGCAGTAGAAAACAGTACTTGGGATAGCGAAGCTGAGTTACAGGAAATGTACTTGAAGCGGAAATCCTTCGCCTTCAATTCCGATAACCCCGGTATGATGGACGAGTCCCGGCAGATTTTTGAAAGCACCTTAAAAACTGCTGATGCCACCTTCCAAAATTTGGATTCTTCGGAGATTAGTTTAACGGATGTTTCCCATTACTTCGACTCAGATCCCACCAAGCTAGTAGCAAGTCTGCGTGGTGATGGTAGAACACCAGCCTCTTACATCGCAGATACCACCACAGCTAACGCCCAAGTACGGACATTATCAGAAACCGTGCGCTTAGATGCCCGTACCAAATTATTAAACCCCAAATGGTATGAGGGGATGTTATCTCACGGTTACGAAGGTGTCCGCGAACTCTCCAAGCGGTTAGTAAATACTATGGGTTGGAGTGCGACAGCTGGCGCTGTGGATAACTGGATTTACGAGGATACTAACGAAACATTCATCAAAGATGAAGCAATGCGTCAGCGATTGATGAATCTGAATCCTCATTCTTTCCGCAAAGTTGTATCAACTTTATTGGAAGTGAATGGACGCGGTTATTGGGAAACTAGCGAGAGTAATTTAGACTTGCTGCGCGAGTTATACCAAGAAGTTGAAGACCGAATTGAGGGGATTGAGTAGGATTACATGGGCAGGCGTTATGCCTGCCTTAATTTTTAAATTACACAACAGGCGATCGCCTAACGACAGCCGCTACGCCTCTACGCCTAAAGTGCAATCATATAATTAGCGATCGCTTTTGGGACTGCTATTACCATGGATGCTTTAACTGTAAACCTAAAACCAGTATTGGAACTCACAGATGAGCAGTTTTTTAATCTGTGTCAGGCAAACCGCGATTTGAAATTTGAGCGCACTGCAACGGGAGAATTAATTATCATGCCACCCACTGGAGGAGAAACCGGAAATCGCAATGGTAGATTAAATCAACAGTTATTTAATTGGTCAGATCAAGATAAGACTGGCATTGTCTTTGACTCTTCTACTTGCTTTAAATTACCTAATGGTGCAGATCGTTCCCCCGATGCTGCTTGGATCAAGTTGTCAAAATGGAATACTTTAACTGAAGAACAAAAAGAAAAGTTTCCTCCTATTTGTCCTGATTTTGTAATTGAGTTACTTTCTCCAAGCGATAGTTTGAGCGCCACTCAAGAAAAGATGAAAGAATATTTAGATAATGGTGTGCGTTTAGGTTGGTTAATTAACCGCAAATCCCGCCAAGTGGAGATTTATCGCCAAAGTCAAGAGGTTGAGGTTTTAGATTCGCCAGCGACGTTATCAGGGGAAGATGTTTTAAATGGTTTTGTTTTGAATTTAACAGCGATTTGGTAATGATCTTTTGCCAGAATAATCACGTTTCCAGTGCGCTGATCTAAAGTTACTAAGTCAATCACAAAAAGCGATCGCCTAACGACAGCCGCTACGCCTAAAGTACAATCATATAATTAGCGATCGCTTTTGGGACTGCTATTAAGCTGTTCCATATATAACTTGCATAATTAGGGCGGGCAAGATGCCCATCCCACAAGAGTTTTATTTAATTTGATTATGTAATTTAGATGTTTTTTAGCTTACCATGGATGCTTTAACTGTAAACCTAAAACCAGTATTGGAACTCACAGATGAGCAGTTTTTTAATCTGTGTCAGGCAAACCGCGATTTGAAATTTGAGCGCACTGCAACGGGAGAATTAATTATCATGCCACCCACTGGAGGAGAAACCGGAAATCGCAATGGTAGATTAAATCAACAGTTATTTAATTGGTCAGATCAAGATAAGACTGGCATTGTCTTTGACTCTTCTACTTGCTTTAAATTACCTAATGGTGCAGATCGTTCCCCCGATGCTGCTTGGATCAAGTTGTCAAAATGGAATACTTTAACTGAAGAACAAAAAGAAAAGTTTCCTCCTATTTGTCCTGATTTTGTAATTGAGTTACTTTCTCCAAGCGATAGTTTGAGCGCCACTCAAGAAAAGATGAAAGAATATTTAGATAATGGTGTGCGTTTAGGTTGGTTAATTAACCGCAAATCCCGCCAAGTGGAGATTTATCGCCAAGATCAAGAGGTTGAGGTTTTAGATTCGCCAGCGACGTTATCAGGGGAAGATGTTTTAAATGGTTTTGTTTTGAATTTAGAAAAAATTTGGTAATGATAACTCGTAAATTATTTTTTTGATTGGTATATCTAAGTATCTCATACAGTTTATTTTGGAGTATTTCTAGTTGCCATTGATAGTGATTAATTTGCTGCAACTGCTTTCTCATAATTTGATGATTACCAAAATTAACTTTAATATCTACAACAAGCGATCGCCCACGGACAGTTACGACTTAATTTCTATGTAAGGATTCACAGGGGAATATTCTCCAAATCGCCAACATAGAGAGGTAGCATTTCTAATTTCCAACACCTGCTCAATATCAAACTCTACTAAACGTTGCGCCCCAGCAAACTCAATTAATCTATCTAGATCCCAAATTATCTTTGCTTGACCACTTAATTGCAATGTGTGACCTTGTGCAAAATCGATAAATAATAAACCTGAATTGGGATTCATAATTAAGTTACCAAAGGTCTGAAACAGATTATTACCAGAGTAATCGGGAAACACAAGCTTATTACTATTCACAACTTGCACAAACCCCGGAAATCCTCCTCGATGAGAAGCATCGGCACCGCCTTCTTGATAGTAGCTGGCGATGAAAAAAGTGTCGGCTTGGGTTATCCAAAGTTGATTTGCCTCGCTCAAATCATCTCTAACACAAGCTTCAGGTTCCTCTTGTAAATCAGTTACAGTTTTTTGGATGTGACGTACCTGAATATATTTAGGACAGTTAAAAAACGCCTGCTGAATTTGTACTTTTATAGTCTCTTGATGTACTTCTGCTTGACCATTTAAACGCACACGCTTGCGGTTTGCCAAATCAATTACTAATAAGCCAATATCATTATTACTGTACAAGTTTTGGTACAGTGGGTCGGTTTGGATAAGAGTAGCATGAATCTGTATCGTTTGCATGTTTAAAACTTGCAAAAAGCCTGGTTTTCCTGTTAATAAAGATGCCCAAACCCTATTGTTTGTATCAACTGTGCTAGAAACTGCTAATTGCTGCGTGCGAAGAAATTCCTGAGCAGATGGCTTGATGTTACTGGTGATAACACTACCCAAACTTTGAGCCTCTTCTCGCACACCCGCTTGGATTTGCACTCTAATTTCGCCAGAATGAAAAGACATTTTAATAATTAGTAGTTAAGAAAGGCAGGTTCTATTACTCATGGGTATTTGACTATATGCTACCAAAGCGATCGCCAGAATTAGCATGGAACACCCAAATTTGAAACTAATAATGACGCGACGCTGGGCTACAGGAGTATATTGGCTGCCCTGCCAGGGTTTGAACCTGGAATCTTCTACTTCAAAGGTAGGGATGTTGCCAGTTACACCACAGGGCAATGATTGGCTGCCGAGGTAGGGTTTGTAGACGCGGAGCGGCTTAGCGCAGGATACCTACAAACTCCTGTTTCAGAGACAGATGACTCTACCAATTCGTCTACTCGGCAATGAAATAAATGGCTGCCCCAGTAGGACTTGAACCTACAACCTCGCGGTTAACAGCCGCTCGCTCTGCCATTGAGCTATGGGACAATGTGCCAGTCCCCCAGATCTGAATTGAACAGATGACCTCCTGTTTTTCAAACAGGCGCTACTACCAACTGAGCTACTAGGGGATAAGGTGAGAACGGAGGGACTTGAACCCCCACTTTTCGGTTTCGTAGACCAATGTGTTCATCCAGTTACACCACGTTCTCAGAACGGAGAGGACAGGATTTGAACCTGCGACGGGCTTTAAAAACCCGTTTCCTCTTAGCAGGAGGACGCCTTGAGCCGCTCAGCCACCTCTCCAACAGATGCGGGAGAAGGAATCGAACCTTCCTAGACAGGCTTATGAGACCTGTGAGTCACCACTACTCTATCCCGCTATGGGTTGGGCAGGAATTGAACCTGCAACCAACAAAGGACGCTTTTACAGAGCGCTGCCCACACCAATAGGCGAGCCAACCCAAATAGAAGCCTCGACGGGATTTGCACCCGCTTCTCTTTGACTGAGAATCAAAGCGACTTATCTACTCGTCCACAAGGCTGCTAGGCGGGGATGACGAGATTTGAACTCGTGGCTTCCTGCTCGACAGGCAGGCGCTCTTAACCAACTGAGCTACACCCCCACATTAGATGATAATTATTTAATTTTCATGGTTCTGAGGTGTTGCGCTATGCCTTTTGGAGAGGCTCTAGTGCTTCACTACATATATACTACATAAATACTACAAATGTGTCAAGGGCATACTACAAATTTTTTTTAAAATGAGAGGGCAGTGTTATTTAATGGCTGTATTGACCTCTCTAACTGGCTTTGGATTCGGCAGCGCTGAGTAAAATCCCATAAGTTGATTTACTCCTCAAAAAATAACCCCCGCTCCTGGTGATAGAGGCGGGGGTGAGGTAATTTACTGTTTTACTTACCTTGATGTAGATTTACCACCTAATAACCGACATATTCCCTCAAATGCAAATAGCGCGTAGACGCTTGTGGCTTCTCGGAACGCGATCGCACTATCCAACTCTGGCAAGGTCGGCAATGGTTCACGCTACTAGTAGTTGAGGAAAATTTGTGTATCATTGAACCTTGTAGTATTTGTAATCAAGACTAACTAATACGATACTACAACTGTAGTAAGTATTTATCCACTTTTTCAATCAAGTAAATCTCAAGGTAATGAATCGAGATGCGTTAGTAGTGGGAATCAATCAGTATCCTTTCTTAAAAGAGACTCCAACAAGCAAAGCAAAACATCTTCTTACCCCTGCTAACGATGCCGAAGCGATCGCGCAACGTTTAGAAGAGTATGGCGATTTTCGCGTGCGGCGACTACCAGAAACAATTCAGCATCAACAGCGTCGAGTCATGTTTGATGGTTTGGTCAAGTTTGATACTTTGGAAGATGCGATCGTTCAGTTATTCAATCCTGTAGGAAAAAATATTCCAGAAACAGCCCTGTTATATTTTATCGGCCATGGTTTACGCAAAAATCGCGGTGGAGTCACTGAAGGTTTTTTAGCTACCAGCGATGTTGATCCCCGAAAAAATTTGTGGGGTGTTTCCTTGCGATGGTTGCGAGAACTATTACAAAAAAGTCCCGTCAAGCAGCAAATCGTCTGGTTGGACTGCTGCTACAGCGGAGAACTATTCAATTTTACCCAAGCAGATTTGGGAACATCGCTTCAGGAACAGACGCGGTTTTTAATTGCGGCATCGAGAGAATTTGAACCTGCACAAGAAGATATTGATGGAAAGCATGGGGTATTTTCTCATGCACTTTGGCAAGGACTTGACCCCAGACGACAGCCAGATGGTTTAGTTAACAATGACAAATTGATTGAGTATATTGCCCAAACCCTCAAGGATATTCCCCAACAGCCGATATGGTATAATCCCAACCGAGAAATTATGCTGACTGGTGAACGAGAAGATATTCTCATCCATATCCCAGATGAAGTTTGTCCTTACAAAGGGTTACGTTTCTTTGACGTTGCAGATGCTGGTTATTTTTATGGGCGCGAAGCATTAACCCAAAAGCTGATTCAAAGTCTTCAAGTGGGTAAGGGAAATTTTCTGGCAGTATTAGGAGTGTCAGGGAGTGGTAAATCTTCCTTGTTGCGGGCGGGGTTGATGTACCAGTTACAGCAACAGCGTAGATTACCAGGAACAGAGCAATGGAAAATTCGGATTTTTACCCCAAGCGAGCAACCTCTAGTAAGTTTGGCAACGGTCTTTCTGGATGAGGATGCTACAGATATCCAGCGTGCAGAACAGCTAAAAATAGCACAAGAAGCGATCGCCTCTGGAGCAACAGGGCTGGCACGATTAATTAAAGCATCGCGATCGCCCCGCGCCCTACTAATTATTGATCAGTTTGAAGAGATTTTTACCATTTGTCAAAGCCAAATTGACCGACAGCAGTTTATTGCTATTTTATTGGGGGCGCTCAAACAAGCACAAGAGCAACTCTGCATTATATTTGCCATGCGTGATGATTTCTTGGGTAAGTGTGCTGCGTATCATGAGCTGACTGAATTGATTCAAGCCAATTTAGTGATGGTAACTCCTATGTCTTTAGAAGAGTTGCAGCAGGCAATCCGAGAACCTGCAATTAAACTAGGGCGGAAGGTAGAAGAAAATTTAATCAATACTATTCTCCAAGACTTGGGTGTTGCAGTCGAACAACCCACACAAGAACCTGAACCGGGAATGTTGCCTTTGTTGTCATATACTTTAGAACAGCTTTGGCAACGGCAGACATTAAATTGGTTGAAGCTAGACAGTTATCAGCAATTAGGCGGAGTCCGAAAAACCTTAGAAAATTTGGCACAACAAACTTACAAACAGCTATCGGCTGAAGAACAACAAATAGCAGATTTGATTTTTATTAATTTGACTCAGTTAGGGGAAGGAACACCAGACACACGCAAGCAAGTGCCGCAACGAGATTTAGTTGCTTTGGGTAAATCTGCACTGGTAGAGCAAGTAATTCAAAAACTGGCACAGTCCAAGTTAATCGTCACTAGCGAACAACGCAGAGGTGAGCAGAAAGTGGCAGTAGTGGATGTGGCTCATGAAGCCTTGATTCGCCATTGGTCAAGGTTGCGAGAGTTACTGGATAATAATCGGGAGGCGATTAGGACTGAGCGCAGAATTCAGGCAGTAGCCGAAGAATGGGAAGATAAAAGTAAGTCTGTTGATTACTTGCTCACAGGGTTGAGATTAGCAGAAGCCGAGAAATTTTTGCAAGAGCAGTTTGCTACTTTACCACTATCAAGTTTGAGTTACGAGTTAATACAGGCGAGTCAGAAAGAGCGCGATTGCATAGCTGCTGAACTCGAACAGTTAGAAAAGCAAGCACTAGAACAAGAACGGCAAGCTCAAAAGCGAGAATTACAACGAGAGAAACAAGCACGACGCGGTTGGCAATGGCTAGCTTTTGTACTCGGTGCGATCGCTATGGGTACTATTGGTTCATTAGTTTACCGAGAGGGATTGCGTCAGATTGCGATTAGACAAACTGAGATGGTATCCATCAGCCAAGGTAAAGCCACCATTGGCACAGATGAATCCAATGCATATAGTAACGAAAAACCCCAACGCTCTTTTGAGCTTTCCGCTTTTCAAATCCAAAAGTTTGAAGTGTCTAATCGTTTGTATCGACTTTGTGTACAAGCTAGACATTGCGATCGGCCAGTTAATCCTAGTCTATTTAGCGATCGCAAATTCGATCGATATCCAGTAGTAGAAGTTACAGCTTTTCATGCAGCTACTTACTGTGAGTGGTTAGGTATGCGATTGCCTACAGAACTTGAATGGGAAAGGGCTGCACGTGGTTCTCAAGGCGAGCCGTGGCCATGGGGTAACAAAACTCCAGTAGCTAATTTTGCCAATATTTCTGGAAAATCCCCAAAAAGTTTTGCAGTTGTAGATGCTTATAAACAAGGGAGAAGTAAAGAAGGAGAAATTTATAACTTAATTGGTAATGTTTGGGAATGGACTGCATCCTATGATCAGCCATCCTACAAAAACTACGATTTGGGATTGGTTTGGAAAAGTTCAAAAGACTCAATTCAATCAAACCGGCCTCTAATTACTAGAGGGGGAGGTTGGATGTCAAAAATTGAGCGCGTCACCCTACGTTTGCAAACTCCCAGCTCTTTTCATCATCAAGATCTGGGTATACGTTGTGCTAAATAATATAGCCATCTGCTTTGATTTCGGAAATTACTTGCTTAGGGAGGGAACGTGGAACGACACAGCTAAAACGATGCAATAAAAATTGTAGGTTGGGGAGCCACTCACGTGGGCGGGTTTCCCACGCCAGTTCGCACAACGGGGGGAACCCCCGCAAGCGGCTGGCTCGACTTGAGTGAAGTGGCGTTTGAGTCACGAAACCCAACATGGATATTGATGTTGGGTTTCACTTCAGTTTTATCAGCTTAAAATATCAGGAGCAAAACCAAGGTGTCTGAGCTAAAAAAATTAGAATTCTCAAAACCTATTACTCGATACGAGAGTACTGCCATATATAATAATCAAGGACATAAGCTGTTGATCAAAGCTTATGGTAACAGCAAAAATGAAATAGAGGAACGTACTAAGAATTTATCTATATCCTTAAATATATCTACAGATGAAAGTTCGATACCCGAAGCAGAAAATCCGCTAGATTCACCTTTAGAAACAGATATTTCTTCTGAAGATGAAAATCTAGAAAATATCATTCAACCTTTAGATATTTCTATCGATCCGCTGACTATAACCAACCTTGAGCCAGGACGCAAACTTAACTTTGTATTTGAAAATATATTGCCAGATAGAATTTGGAGAGTATTAGAAAATGGTAATTTACAAGCCGTACCTTTAACAAGTTCATCAACAGAAGTTTATATCACAAGTCCACTGACTGAGGTTGGAGCTACTATTACTGTTCAGAGAGGGAGTGCTAATTTCTCATTATATAAATCAACAACAGGTCAGGGGAATTGGCAATTCGTTAAAAAAATTCCAGTTTCAACTGCCAGACCTGAAGTTTTACGCCATAGAGAAAATCAAAATAAGTACTTTAAGTTGATGGTACAAGGTGTACCTGGTACTAGTTATATAGTTAGAGGAGATTGGGTGGTTAATTAAATTATTAGTTTTGATTTTCTTGGCTTGCCAAATTACTTAAACTCCGACTAGCAACATCTGCACTCAATCCCCAGAGGATCAATTCTAAATAATCAGAAAAGGGGTTAGCACCAAAAGTTATCCCCTTTTCTACATATAAAGCGCGTATCCCCACTAACGATAATCCTACTAACAATGTTAAAGATAACAGTGGTCGCACAACCCAAAATGTTGCTTCTGCTCGCAACTCATCAGATACTCCCGCTATTACTATCAAAAGCCGTCGCAACCACGCAAAGATAGCTGATTGATTTTGCTCAACAGCAGTCGATATTGCCGTAGCTGCTTTATTTGCAGCTATTGTCAAAATAGGATCGAGTTGTTGTTCTGCTCCCATCATGACATTGTTAAGTTTGGCAACACTATCCTGTATTTGTTGCAGCAA
Organism: Desmonostoc vinosum HA7617-LM4; assembly: GCA_019359515.1. Lineage (GTDB taxonomy): Bacteria > Cyanobacteriota > Cyanobacteriia > Cyanobacteriales > Nostocaceae > Desmonostoc > Desmonostoc vinosum. The sequence goes on from JAHHHC010000062.1 coordinate 15,495, forward strand.
TTCTTTGGCTTTGTCATCGTTCTCAAATTTAATCCACTTTCGCGCTTCATTAATTTTGGCTAATAACCCAGTTTCGCCACCTATATCAGGGTCTTGTTCCATACCTTCTAACTGCTGTTCGATTTTTCGCAGACTATCTAAACAGTTGCGTCGCGCTTTAATTTTCGCTAAATCTGCGTTAACCGTTTCTAAATCCATTTGAGTAACAGAATTGCGGACTTTGTTGACCATTGGAGTGAGAATTTCTTGGTCTTGTTGGTCAACTTGAGTAATCATGTTTTCTGTTTCGTAGATTTTTGCCAAAGCATCCGCTTGGGGAATTCCTTTCTCTTGCATGTACTTGAACAACCTACCCAACACAATACCCACCAATAAAACAAAAATTGGCATCGCTGGGCCAGTCCGCATACTTAAATCCACAGGAATTGCCAGTCTTCCCTCTCTACCCTCCATTGTTAGGTAAATTGCTCCGGTATATCGGTCGGGGGGAATTTGCGATCGCTCCCACTTTAAAGGCAAACTAATGATGGCATTAGCAGCTAATTGGCGATTTGGTGGGTATTCTAGCTCGGTTTGAGTAATTTGATAGTTAGTTAGCTTTCCTTGTAAAATTACCACCGCATTGGTGAGAGATATAGTGGCTTGGTTGGGGTTATCTAGATAAATTAGCCGCCGACTCTGGAAAGCGCCGTCTGGAAGTAATAGATGCGCCAAACCACAGTCCCAATTGCATCGAACTAATTGCAACTGTACTGGTTCTGAATCTTTGACAACTAATGCGGGTCTAGCTTTTGCTTTCACTGTTAGCGGAATTACTAATGCCTCAGACCGCTTTTGCTTAGGTAAAAATATTTCTATCTGTCCTTTGTAAGTTCCTGGTAGCTTTACATCATTGAGTTTTACCTGGAAATCTTTTGGTAATCCTGCTTCTAGCTTGCGTTCACCGATTAACTCTACCTGCTGGCGACCAATTATCTCATCTCCTTCTTGGCGCTTCAAGTCTGAGGGTAAGAATATCCAAGCTGTGATGTCCTCTTTGGCAGCTGTTAGGCGGATGTTGCTAATTAAACTATTCTCCTCCCCCAGCCAACCTTTAATTTCCAAAGGCTTGTCTTTGGCATCGACTTCAATTTTGACGTTAGCTTGAGCAATAGCAGAAGCAGGACAAACGAGTAAAATCAAGAGTGCAGTAGTAATCCAGCGTTTCATGAGTAGGTCAATAAATAGGGGTGTAGGTTTTTAATATTTGGCGTTTTGATGGACGCGGAGACGGGGGGACGGGGGGACGCGGGGACGGGGAGACGCGGAGACGCGGAGACGCGGGGACGGGGAGACACGGAGACGCGGGGACGCGGAGACGCGGAGAAAATTTCTCCCTCATTCCCTGGTCACTGAGCGAAGTCGAAGTGCATCCCCCTCATCTCCCTACTCCCTGTGTTTCTTAAAAGCCTCCTAATTATGGGCGATGCCTATGGCAGGCTGTGCGATCGCACGAGCTAAAGCAATCTCATAAGGAGCATACAATGAATACACTAAACCCAAAGGATTGAGTTTTTGCTGAAGCATTTCTCGCCGCACTGTCAGCATAGCTTGTCCTAAAGGTTCTCCACGAAATACTCGCTCTAGCAAGGTAAAAGCATAAAGTTCTGCAAATAATTCTGGTACAGGGCATTCTGTACCAATGACACCGCTAGCACCAGCTACACGAAAGTCATCAATTAAACTGATGTAACTATCTGGCCCGTAATCTCCAGTGGCGCAGCCGTTGAGTAAGACTAAAGGACGATGCTGCCAGTTGATCTCGCAGGCTTCGAGAAAGTTACTCGAAATTTTGTCATCACTTAGTTCCAAATAAGGCTGCTGTTCGGTTTCATCTATGCCACCGTGACAATAAAAGTAGACAATATCTAAGTCAGAACTGTGGTTTGCCCAAATTATTTCGAGGTCGTTAATTTCTTCAGCTACTAGCATTTTAACTGAGCCGAGTTGTTCGATTTTAGACTTGTGATTTTTCCAAAACCGAAAATTTCGCCAGACATTTAAATTGATATACAAAGGTTGATTGTTGGCAATTTGCCATACCAGGGTAGGTGTTTGAGGCAGTTCTCCACTTGTCCAAGCCGGAAGTTGCTCAATCGCATAGCGATAGCCCCAAAAAGCATGAGGACAGACAAACTTGTAATTATCTTGAAAAGGGCAACCAGTACAGTCGATGTCGTGATTGAGAAATTCTTCGCAGACATGAATCTCTTTACTAGTCTTTACCTGACGCTCGTATAATAACGCCCAAGGAATTGTGACCTTTCCCAATCCTAAAATTGGTTTCATTGGGTTAACTTGGATAACGCTATCAGGTTTCAAGGCGGCGCGTAATTTTTCGCCTCTATCTTCACCTAATGGTAAACTAGCTTTGTTTTCAGGCAGCAGTAAGCGATATAAAGAACGTCCAGCATCGGCTAACTGGGGTAGCCAAGTATTTAAAAGCTGCATATCGCCTTGGGTTTTAAATTGATAACCCTCTTTTGTCGCAGACATGGAGTGTAATTTTTGCCGCACTCTGGCGATCGCATTTCCTAACCCAGATTGTAAATTTGTACTATAAGTTACTAATTCTTGGTTGCCCTGTGTCCTATCCAGAAAGCGTAGATCAGTGCTACCATCTCGTGTATCAACTTGTACATCTACAGTTAAGAATCGCTCAGGCAGCAGTGCTAGTTTTTTATGAGTCAACAAGTCGGTGGTAGTAAAGGTAATGCGAGCGGTTTGAGGTGGGCGCAGCAACTCCGGGATTTCGGCCCCTGCGACAGGGATAACGAGAACTGTTAGTTGCTTAGATTGAAGCAGATATCCACGATATAACAAGTCTACCTGAATGTAGCCTCGACCTTCAAATAAGTTAGGTTTAACGGTGAACTGTACACTCACTGAAGCACCAGTGCGGGGTAGAGTGAGTTTTTTGACAGTTGTATCAATATTGAAATCCTTGGAAGCAACAACTACATCAACTGGTAAGGATTCCGAGTCATTCCAAACCTGAGCCAAAGCTTGCTCTGGAAAGGGAATCGGCTCGTGGTCTATTCCTTTTCGTTCTGGGCTGATGTCTGTAAACAAGAAATAAGTCTGCCCGTGAATTAGAGGTTCGCTAGGTGGAATTGTTGTACAAGCGTGAGGATTTGCAAAGTAAGTGTTAAAGTAACGATAATTTTCTACATAATCTGATATTTCTTGTATAAAAGGTAGCCGCTTAATAGTTTGAGCTTGGTTGTCAGTAAGCAAGATGGAACTGGTAAGGTTAATTACCGGGTTTTGTTGATTGGCTGGTTTACCCCTAGTTTGACCGTCAAAGGTGATAATTGCTTTTGTCTGTTTGAATAATTCTTTCTCTAAGTCGGCTAGGCTGGGTAACAATTCTTGAGGAATTCGTCCATCTAAAGCAGCTAATTTCGCTTTGTTAGACTGATAAATCTGATTTAAGGCGGAATTTGCCTGAATTATGGCAATTAATTCGGCTTCAATAAACTCCCAGTCATCAGGATCTATATCAAGTTGTTGTCCGATGTCTTGCAGCAGTGCTTGTTCGTCTGCGTTCAAAGGAATTTCTAGTTCTTTGAGTGCGAGTAACAGAGCTAGTAGAGTTGTGTTAACGAAAGAATTCATTAAACTCAGGGTTTGGTAATACTTTATCGAATGTGTGTCAATGTGGATGCGTTCTAGACCGCAACCACAACGCAGCTAGAAATATCCTAAGTCGAGGATTGAGTACCGTAGGGCATACCGGAACTTTCGGACTACATCCGAGCAACGCTTGGGGACAAGACACCTCTATTCGAGTAGGTGCAAACCTGCTAGTGCAAGTGATTTCATAGAGTCAAGATCAGCCTAAAGAGCGTCAACAAACTACTCATCTATTTGACCAACGCGGCGTATATTTAAAATGTCACTCATTTTTTTTATTTGAGTAAAGACTTGTTCTAGCTGAGTGCGATCGCGGATGTCTATTCCCAAGTCCATTAAGGCTGGTTGTCCAGTAGCGGTTTTCACTTGGGCATGGCGCACATTGATCCCTTGGTCACTTAAACGCGATAAAATATCCTTCAACACTCCCACGCGGTCAAGGGCCTCAATTTGAATATTCACAGCGTAAGTTTGAGGACGACTACTATTTTCGACTGCTGGATTCCAACCAACAGGTACTAAGCGCTCATACTCGACGTTTTCTAGATTATGACAGCCTTGGCGGTGAATGGAGATACCTCTACCTCTAGTAACAACACCGATAATTGGTTCACCGGGAAGAGGATTACAACAGCCAGCCAGATAATACACCAATCCTTCCACCCCAACAATTGGTGAATCAGTAGAACGAACAGGAGTTTTTGTTGTAGCTGTTGACTCTTTGGGAAGAAACGGGGGTGCAATCGTGACTGGTTGTTGTGCTTTGACTACTTCACGCCAACGATTTAGCACTAGGTTGAGCGTAATTTCACCGTAACCCAAACCTGCTAGTAAATCTTCGACGCTATGGTAGTTACACTTCTCGGCTACGCTTTGCATCGCTTCTGATTTCAGTAGGCTGTCAAAACCAGTTTTACCGAGTTCTTTTTCTAATAATTCTCTGCCACGGGCAACATTTTCTTCACGGCGCGATCGCTTGTACCATTGCTTAATGCGATACTTCGCTGCCGAAGTCCTGACGAAATTCAACCAATCTAAACTTGGGTGGCTATTCTTTTGGGTAATAATATCAACGATATCGCCATTTTGCAGCCGCGTTGATAGGGGTACCATTCTCCCATTCACCCGCGCCCCTGCACAATGGTTTCCTACTTCTGTATGAATCCGATAAGCAAAATCCACACTAGTAGAACCAGGGCTTAAGGGTACAACATCCCCCTTAGGGGTGAAGACATAGACATCATCTTCAAATAAATTGTCTTTGACGCTATCGAGATATTCTTGCGCGTCTTTTAAGTCGCTTTGCCATTCCAATAGTTGGCGTAACCAGGTAAATTTCTCATCTGCCCCTGTTAAATGGCTACTGCTAGAACCGCCTGTTTCTTTATACTTCCAGTGAGCAGCAATTCCATACTCGGCGACATGATGCATTTCCATTGTGCGAATTTGTACTTCCAGGGGGCGACCAGTCAAGCCAATCACGCCAGTATGCAACGATTGGTAACGGTTGGGCTTGGGCAGTCCAATGTAATCTTTAAATCTACCTGGAATTGGACGAAAAGCATCGTGAACTACCGCCAAAGCACGATAGCATTCTTCATTGGTTTGAACAATAATCCGCAGCGCTGCCAAATCGTAAATTTCATGAAATTCTTTTTGCTGTCGCTGCATTTTCTGATAGATGCTATAAAGGTGCTTGGGACGCCCACTAATATCCAAACAGCGGATTCCCGCTTGCTGCAATCGCTCTTGTAAAATTTCTGTAGCTTTGGCTAATTTCTCTTCTCTGGCTGTCCTTTTTTCCGAAACATGCTGCTGCATTTGACGAAAAGCCTCTGGTTCTAGATACTTAAAGGCTAAATCCTCAAGTTCCCACTTGATGCGCCAGATACCCAAGCGATTGGCCAGAGGAGCAAAAATATCTCTTGTTTCTTGGGCGCTGCGGCGACGGCTGGCTTCTGACATGTATTGTAAGGTTCGCATATTATGCAAACGGTCTGCCAATTTCACCACAATCACCCGGATGTCTTGCGCCATCGCCAAAAACATGCGTCGGAAGTTTTCTGCTTGACTCTCGGTTTTGCTTGTGAAGTTGATTTTAGACAATTTGGTGACACCTTCCACCAATTGCCGTACTTCTGGCCCAAAGCGTTCTTCTATTTCTTCAATGGTAATGTCTGTATCTTCAACTACATCATGGAGAAATCCAGCTGCTATCATGGCAGGACTACCCCCCAAGTCACGCAGCAATCCAGCCACGGCAACGGGATGATAGATGTAGGGTTCTCCCGATTTGCGAAATTGACCCTGATGCAAGTGATAAGCAAATTCAAAAGCCCGACAAATCAAGGCTGTATCACTATGCCTTCGTTCGTCGTCTGCTTCGCCGCTATTTGCTGGTATTCCCTTCAAACATTTTTTGAGCCAATCCGGAAGGGAGAGATCAATTGATGAATTTATAGCTATGCTGCTCATACAATTGGGGCTTGGGGTGATCGGTAGATTGAGTGAGAGATGAACAAAGCTAACAGCATCACTGGGAAAAGATGCCGTTGTCTAGAGACTAGGAAGAACAGTGTAAGGATGATTCTCTTATTGCTTATAATAATCATCCACTGCGAGTTTCAAGGATCATATACTTGAAACTCATTTAAGCAAACAAAGCCTCAAAGCATGATTTGAGGCTTTTAATGCTAACAGTAGCTTAGAAAAGTTTATTGTATAAGAAAAATTGCTTGACATTAATACTATCTCAACTAGCACTGGATGTCTCTAAATCATGACAAATATCAGGCACTAGCAACTCTGCTAACAGAATTACATGCTGATGCCACTGTTACTGAACCCAATGCGCCTGAATTGCGACAGCGTGTAGCCGCTTTGCAGCAGTTGTTTGGGCAGCAGATTGCACCTTTGGCTGAGGAAAACTCGCGGGTACAGTCTTTGCGGACGGAAATCAGCAAGCAACTGCGTTTGCTGGAAATAGATGTGATGTTTTTCCAAGGGGCACGACAGGTATCTACTGCCCAGGCAAGACTTCAGACAATTGGCGATCGCCTGACAACTCTCATGCAATACTGTGATGCTATCTTGCAACAACATGTTGCGGGGGAATAATAACAATTGTTCACCTTTTGTTATAGTTATTCCATCATCTCATCTATGTCTTGTCGTGGACAGCTATTTTGGTAACAAGTTTAAAGCGGTAAGGAGTGGGGTGTGCTGACAGGTGTAGGTTTTTAATATTTTGCGCTTTGATCGACGCGGAGACGAGGGAAAAGATTTTTGAACGAAGAAATAGGCTTTTTCGGATTGAATGTGAAAAACTTACCCTTGTGAGTGTAGGGTGTGGGGTGTGGGGTGTAGGTTGCTGAGCGGAGTCGAAGCAATCTACACCTGTGCTATTTTGTAGGCAAAGGGTGTGTGGAGATGCACCATGGTACACCTTTTGCTAATTTGATAAACTAGCCTAAATTTGAAATATCAAAGCTGGTAGCTAATAGCTCAGGGCTAATAAATAACTATGAATAAAGCCTTATTTTGTGTCGAAAATCTGCGAGTTGCCTATCCTCAAGGTAATGAAGAGAAATTAAACTGGGCAGTTGATGATGTGTCTTTCACTTTGCAACCCGGTGAAAGAATGGGTTTGGTGGGAGAGTCGGGTTGTGGTAAGTCAACTTTGGGACGTGCGGTAATGCGCTTGCTGCCGTCATCTAGTCAAATTGAGGGACGAGTAACGTTTCAAGGGCAATCGGTATTTGATTTGACGCCCAACCAGTTGCGGAAATTTCGCGGGGAAGCGGTAGCGCTGATTTTTCAAGATCCGATGACACGTCTTGATCCACTGATGACTATTGGTAATCACTGCATTGAAACATTAAAAGCACACTCACCAGAGTTATCAGCACGACAAGCTAAAGAAAAAGCACTTGCTACCTTAGAAAAGGTGAATATTCCTGCTAACCGCTGGAATCAGTATCCTCACGAGTTTAGCGGTGGAATGCGACAGAGGGTAGCCATCGCTTTGGCTTTACTTCTCAATCCGAAGTTAATTGTTGCCGATGAACCTACAACAAGCTTAGATGTTACTGTTTCCGCCCAAATTTTACAAGAATTAACACGCCTATGTAGTGAGGAAAACATGGCATTATTGCTGATTTCTCACGATTTGGCAATGGTTGGGGAGTATTGCGATCGCATTGGTGTGATGTATAACGGCAAGATGGTAGAAATGGGCGATACAGCATCTGTATTTAGAGAACCCCAGCATCAATATACGCGATCGCTCTTACAAGCAGCTTTGCATATTCAAGCTGTAGATGAAATAGGGACTGGGGACTGGGGATTGGGTACTGGGGAAATTTCTTCCCAATCCCCAATTTTACGCGTTACGGAACTCAAGCAATATTACACAATAGAACCAAACTTTGTTGAGCGATTATTTCAAAGGGAAACTCAGACAATTAAAGCAGTGGATAGCATTAACCTGGAGTTGTACTCAGGAGAAATTCTTGGTTTAGTCGGTGAATCAGGCTGCGGTAAAAGCACGCTTTCACGTACAATATTGCAATTAATTCATCCCACTAGTGGCAAAGTCGAATTTTTAGGACGGGATTTAACTAAGCTCTCACGCCAAGAAATTCGTTCTTCACGGCGACAAATGCAGATGATATTTCAAGATCCTCATGCTTGTCTCAATCCAGCGATGACAGTGGGACAAAGTATCGCTGATCCTTTATTTATCCATCATCTTGCTGATGCTACAAAGGCAAAAGAACAAGTTTTGTGGATGCTCGAGAAAGTGGGATTAACACCCACACAAGTGTATTATCAGCGTTATCCCTCAGATTTGTCTGGTGGACAGCAGCAAAGAGTAGCGATCGCTCGTGCTTTGATTACTCGTCCTAAACTGTTAATCTGCGATGAACCTGTGAGTATGTTAGATGCCAGTGTGCAATCGCAAGTACTAGATTTAATGTTGCAATTAAAGGAAGAGTTTGAGTTAACGTATCTCTTTATCACTCATGATCTTTGGTTAGCACGATTTTTATGCGATCGTATTGCTGTAATGAATGGGGGGAAAATTGTCGAACTTGGCCCAACCAAACAGATTTTTGCCAATCCTCAACACCCTTACACTAAAACATTACTAGCTGCTGCTCCCTTACTAGCACGTGCCTAAAAATAATACTTAGGCTTAGGAGTAATTAAGTTATGAACCAAAAATTTTGGCTCTCCTAATTTTCTTCTTTTCCTGCTATTAACTTAGCTCCTTCTTTGCTTCCATATAACTCAACAAATCTTTGAAAGAGTAACATAGTTTCGTGACTGGAAATTTTACTTATACTAAAAATACGCTCTATATTTCTATCGGTTAAGGTGCGTAAATACGGTAAATCCTCAAATAGTGTTAAGCAAGAAGCAAAATGTAAAATAATTTGTAGTAATGGCTTTGGCCAATCTAAATCACTATAAATATCTATAAAAAGCTGATGCTCAGTCTCATTTAATGGAAATGCATGAAAAATAACAATTATTTTTTTATTATCATATACAGGAATACTCAACTCAACAGCATAGGGTGTATGTAATATTAAATCGACCTCAACAATCGGCTGTCTCCATATTCTCAGAGGGTTAATTGGAGAGTCTAAAATTGTTTGAAATTTGATTGTTCCACCTGTGCTTGTTTGCTGAAAATGACTAATACCCAAAATTTTCAAATTATTTAAACTAAAACTGTGAACACTTTCTAAATGCTTTAAGTTCAATAGATGATAAATTTGACAGAGATAAGGAAAAGGTAAAATGTACTCTTGGCTAATCATATGACGCTTTTTGAGCCTCAGCTTGTCAGCTTGAGTACGATATAAATATTCTTGATATTGGCTAGGTTCTAAATCACTGCTACTAAAACTCTCACCTGGTTTTAAATATAACCAACTCACAAAAAAGAAGAAAGCTGTAAATAACTGAAAAACTTCAACAGCAGAGAAATAGCCATCAGCAAATGCAGCTATACTTCTATCTGTTAAACCGAAAAGCCAAGACGGAATACCAAATAGCCAAACACCATTTTTTAATTTATCTATAAAAATAGCCATATCTACAGAAGTAGATATATTATCTTGATTTGTGGGTGTAGAAATATTATTTTTTTCTAGGTGAAAAGCCATAATCATTAAAGTCTTAAATTTTACTTAGCTCTCTAGTAAGAAGTTCATAACTACTTTAATCATAAGTAGATATTATAGGATCACCCTCTATCCTCAGCTATAGATATGCAATCTCTAGAAATTAGACTTCTTGCAAAAATACTTGAACCGTTAGAGACTCAAGTCTCTGCCTAATAGCAAAAGTCCGTTGAAACGGACTAAAAATACTGTTATTAGTCGGTTTCAACCGACTTGAGTTATCAGCCAGAAAATAAATTTTCTGGCGAGTATCCGACTTTTGCAAGAGGTCTATTGTAAAAAATACTTAGTTTTAATACTAAAGTTAAATAGTAAGCATCGCTGTTGTATTTAAACTTTAAAAATACAATTTGGCTCAAGTTTTTCTAAAATAGTAATTTAAAAATGTAACCTGTTCTACATTAAATAGAATGTAAAATTTAATCATTAAAGACAATTTTACCTAGTTAATATTCCTGACAAAAAATAGTAAAGACACGAGGTTGCGTGTCTTTACCATAGCTGATTTTTAATTGCCAATCTGTATCACTTTTGCCCTAATTGGCGTTGTAATTGTTTCAGCAATTGATATATTTCTGGAAGGCGATTATGTACAGCAGCTACCTTAAGATATAGTTTATGAGGAATTGCTGGAGTTCCAGAAACAATGTCTCCTGGTGCAACATCATTGTGAACTCCACTTTGAGCAGTTGCGATCGCACCATCACCTAGCTTGACTTGATTGGCAATTCCTGTTTGTCCAGCTATGATCACTCGGTTTCCCAATTTCACGCCTCCCGCCATACCCACCTGACCCGCCAATGCACAACCATTACCTATTTGGCAACCGTGACCTATTTGGACTAGGTTGTCAATTTTTGTATCGCGACCTATCCGTGTTTCTCCTACAGCTGGGCGATCAATAGCGCTATTGCAACCTACTTCCACGCCATCTTCTAAAACAGTGTAACCAGATTGTTCCATTTTTACCCAACCAGTACGGGTAGGAACAAAACCAAACCCTTCAGCACCGATGACAGCACCGCTGTGAATGACACAATCTGCACCAATACGAGTACGTTCTTGGATGGTACAGTTGGCATGTAAGGTAGTGCGATCGCCGATTTTGGCATCTGGATAAATCACTACATTAGGATGAATCACAGCATCATTGCCAATCTCTACTCCTTGTTGAATGACTACATGGGGCCCAATGTAAACATTACTGCCAATTTTTGCCGTCGAGTCAATTACGGCTGTAGAATGAACTCCTGATTTGGGGCGATATGGTTGATAAAAAAGTGCGATCGCCTTAGCAAATAAAAGTCGTGGCTCTGATGTCGCTATCCAGGCAATACCACGTTCTTGTGCTTGTACGTATAATTTTTCATCCTGTGGCAAAATTAAAGCGCTAGCATCTGTCTTACTCATAAAAGACGCAAATTTTGCTCCCTCTACATAACTGAGAGTGCCTTTACTAGCTTCGTCAAGGGCCGCAACCCCTGTGATTTCAACGTCTTGGTATGGATTGGCTCTCAGGCTGTTATTGATACCAGCATCGCCGAATTCGCGTATGATTTCGCTGAATTTCATTATTGAGTAAAAAAAGTTAAATACCAACCTAAATTAGAAAACACCCAGATCTTATTATATAATCTGGGTGTTTTATTTAACTAAATATAAACCTGGCATCGAGCGATTGTTGCGTAGGGCAACCCCTAAACTATCGTAGCCGCAGCAGCGTTTCACCTCTGAGTTCGGGATGTATCAGCGTGGTTCCACCGCGCAATAGACACCAGGAA
>JAHHHC010000063.1 GCA_019359515.1 Desmonostoc vinosum HA7617-LM4
TGCGGTGTGGATTCTCAATCGTAGGTATACGGCTCATCGACAACAACATAAATTACACTCGATTTAGCCTATAACCTCAACAAAGCCGGATTCAGCTTTCTTTAGATTTTCTTTACGAATCAGCTCTTAGAACCAAAGTAAGTCTAGCCTTGGGAGTTAGGGATTTAATTCCGTCAACACCTGCGGTTTTCTTGCCTTGATTATCCTGGGTTACTTTGCGGACAGATAAGGCTTTTCCAGACCAAGACCTCATCAAGGTTTTTTGGAGTCTGCGTACTGCTTTAGTATCACCACGACTAGAGGCTTGGAATATTCTTTTCTGAAGCTTATAAACGTTCTTTTCCAGCTTTCGCCAGTTTATCTCGTTCCATTCCACCGTCTGATTTCTCAGCGTTTTAGACATATGTACTTCCTAATGCGACCATTCCTACCAAATCATCGTGAGTACGTCAGCCTATCTTGACCATTACAGCCAAGCGTTCGCTTCTTACTCAATCTTGCCCGTCAGGGCATCCGGTTAGCACCTTCTCAGGTATTCGACCACCTGAGAGCGCTTGACGGGTTACTTCGTTCCGAATAACAGAACGAATCGCACTCATAAATCTTTGCCCCACAATAGTTTTCACTTTATGCGCGAATCTAGTTGCCCCAAACCCTTGTAACTGCGTTGTCCAAATTTCATCACTCCACATATACAATGTCAAACGCCCCAGTGGTACGTACTCGTACTATAAACTAACCGCCGAAAACGCAATATTTGCGCCTTCAGAGAAAGAACAACAAGTACGGGTAATTCACCTCAGCCATCAGCATGATGTACGGTATATAGAAGCACAATCTGGTATCGAACGGCGCAACAACTTAACCCAGGTACGAACACTGCTTTACAACGCAAGTACATTGCTTGAGAAGGTAGAAACTACCTTGATTTAGACGAAGTCTTCCGCAATCAGGGAGTGATTTAAGCCGCTGGCGGCAACGCTACCCTGAAAAACAGAAACGGCGATCGCTTGCATGGGTGAAGTGATGTCACCTGCCGCATAAACGCCTTTGACGCTGGTTTCGTGAAAAACATTGGTAGTCTTGATTAAATTGAATTCATTCAACTCACAGCCTAATTTTTCAGCTAAGTCTGAGCGAAGCTTTTGCTTTGGTCGTATCAGCATTCCGTGACACGCAATTTTTTCGCTCGTTTCAAAAACAATGGTTTCCAATCGTCCGTTATCGCCTTCGAGTCGGACGATTTTCTCTTCACGGACAATGATTTTATGGTTTTCCAGCAGTTTCCTTTGATCGGCGGTTAGCTCGGCTTCGCCGTTGGTGCAGAGGACTAAATCGGCACTCCAGTTTTTCAGCAGCGCCGCCATTTCGATGCCAGTTTCACCATTTCCGACAACGGCAAGCGGTTCGTCACGCACTTTCCAAGCGTGGCAATACGGACAATGAAAAACGCTTTTGCCCCAAAACTCACCAAAGTTTTCGATGTCTGGAAATTCATCAATCACCCCGAAAGCCAGCAAAATTTTGCGCGATTTTTTCATTATGCCATCCTCGAATACAACGTCAAATTGGTTGCCGGATGGTTTGATTTGCTTGACTCCGATCGCTTGAAATCCGACACTTTTGTAGGGTTTGAGTTGGTCGCGTCCGATGTTCAAAAGTTCTTGCGGGCTGATGCCGTCGCGGGTGAAAAAATTGTGTGACTCGTGGGCCCAAGCGTTGCGCGGATTGCCTTTATCGCAGACTAACACTCGGCGGCGACCTCTGCCCAAAAGCAGTGCCGCGCTGAGTCCGGCAGATCCGCCACCGACAATGACACAATCGTAAATTGCTTCGTTTTCGTTCATCATCTCTTTCCTAATTTCTTCTACACCAATTCAGTAACGCCGTCTATTGTTTAACTCCCTGTTTTTTTACTGGCTAATGGCGCAGTTAAATGCTAGTACCGCAAGGCGGAAGTCAAAAGTCAAAAGTCAAAAGTCAAAAGTCAAAAGATTTTAATTTTGGGCTTTCTGGCTGTTTTGAATGGTATGTTTATTTCCGCCGACCTGTACTAGTGTCTGTCCGCAAACAGGTTGCAATGTAGGCTATACCAGATTTAGAGCGCGTAACTGCTGCAACATAGTCAGTGAATCACCTATCGTCCGATGTTCGACAAGCTTGCCATCTGCTAGTTTGTCAACCTGTACGATTGAAAATTTCACCTGCTTGCCCGTCGGCGGAATACCAAGGAACTCTCTGCAATGAGTACCCGTAAACGTTCCGTGGCTAACAACTTTATCGTCTTCAGCAATCATATTTTCAATCGTGTAGTAAACATCTGGGAACGCAGAGCGCGCCATCTGTAGGTGTTCAAAAAAGTTATCACCACCGCGTATAACCGATCCCGTCATTGTATGAACAACAATGTTCGGAGCAAGAATCTCCTTGGCTTGCTCTAAATTTCCTTGGTTAACAGCTTTGTAGAATTGGAGGACAATGGCTTTGTTTTGTTCTAATGACATTGAAGGTTTCTCCTTGGCTATCTGCAATAGACTTACTACGTTTTTGTGGCAGCGGAGGGTAAGGTTCCGGGTGGCCCCAAAATCTCGTCGCCAATCTCGGCAGAAATGCGATCAAACAGCGCCATGTCTGGTGTTTCTGCCTTATCCTGCGTCCCCGTTGCGGCAATCAACCAAGCAAAAGCACTGGGCGCAGCAATCACCAACCCATGAGCAGGTTTATCACCGATCGCAGCAACGACATGAGGTGTGCCAACCGGAATCAGGAAGCTTTCACCCGTGCTGAGTACAACTTTTTTCTCACCTGCCCAAACCGTGAACTCTCCTTCCAGCACGTATAGCTGTTCGGAATAGCGAGTGTGGCGATGAGGAGGAGTCTGTGTACCAGGTGGAAAGTAGCCTTCGATCAGATCGTACTGTCCGTCGGTTGTAGTGCGATCGGCAAGGATGGTGAGGCAAGAACCAAAAAGCCAGAAAGATTGTGTCATGAAATTGCTCCTATTGAGTGAATGTGTAATAGCGCGGTAGTCGTTCATGAGACAAAATTAGAATTGCTGTATTCCAAACTAACTCAGGGCTTCACCGCTTCAATGATGCTGACCATTGAGGGAATCCGAATTACTTGCGTCAGTTCAAATTCACTTGCTCGCAGCAACATCAATCTTCTGCCTCAGTCCGTTCTCGTCCACCTGTCAACCCGTCAACACCAACATGATCGGAATCCATAAACTTTAGAGGGGAATGTCTATATCAAATGATTTCCACATTTCTCAGCTTCCTTTACTTTGACTAGGAATGAATCAATACACTGGAGTTTGACTAATCACATTCACATTCGGATCGAGATTGTCGCCAGTGCTGTAGATATAATCAAATGCACCTCGATCATCAAGAAGATGCGATCGCAAAAATAATCCACTCCAGCGTCCGATCGTCTCAGTTGCCGTGGTTTGGCCTAAGGTGGGTCTATTTGGCTCCCGCTCAAAATTGTCAACGTTGGTGATGCCATAGTGGTTCGCACCTTCTACGGTCACTGAGATTTTGGGCGGGTTGAGAATGCGATCGTAAGTTGTTTGACTATTGAGCGGTGGAATCACGCCATCCAAATTGCTCTGAATCAGCCCGACGGCGATTCCTTCGTTATCGAGCGGCAAAAATTCTCCAGTCTGCTGATCGCGAAAGCTAGTGCCATAGAAAATACCTGCCTGCAACTGGGGCGGCAGTGTGTAGTCTTGTGAGCAAATTCCGGGTATGCAAATCTCGTCCTGGGTTGCGCCTAATCCGACAGCTCCGCCAAACGAGTGTCCCAGGAGTCCTAGTGTATCGGTATCGGCAATTTCAAAAATCGGTGAAGTCGGATCGGCATCTTCCACTTTCATCTGATCCAGCACCTCATTCACTTGCCTTTGTTCAGCAAGTAAACCCGTCACCGTTTGACCATCGGGTGCAGTTACCGTCCGCTCATTGTTAGGAACCACGACCACAAATCCATAACTGGCAACTATTTCGGCATAGTTAGAATAGTCTGCTTTATCGACTAAAGCACCTTGCAGCATCAGCGCAATCGGCAGTTGATCCGGCGTTGAATTGGGCAGCACTGGATAATACACATCGGCTTTTTCGCCATCAGCGGTAATTGTGGTTGGGTAGTGCTTCACCTGGTGATAAATCGGGTCGGGATCGAAGCATGTCTCTTGCTCCAAGCTCAACCGCAGTACCTCTCCCTCTCCGGCAACAAAGCCTTTATTAGAGATGTAAATATCACCGTTAGCACCGATTTCTAAACCCGTCGGATTCGTGAGTTCATCGTCTGCGATCGTGGTGCGAGTTTTACCATCGGGAGACACATAGATCAGCGCACCTGCGTCACCTTCATTCAACAGTCCATTCGCATCATATTCCAGGACATACAGACCGCCGGACTTGTCAAAGGCTAAATCGACGATATGCGTAAACCCGCCTGCATAGACTTCCGGTTGACCTTCAGCATTGATGCGATAAATTTGTGCTGTTTCTGCTTGAAAAGGAAACCCAGTCAATTCGCCGACATAGAGCGCGTCATCCGGGCCAACGGCGACTGAGGTAGGGACAGGCTGCCGCACCACTGATTCACCCGTGAGCGGATCGGTCGTGGTATAAATCGGAAAGACTGTTTCTAGAGTCAGTTCGCCGCCAAAAGCACGCTGACTGAGCAAATCGTTCGCACCTGCATCGACTACATAGGCCGTATTGTCCTCAATGAGCAAGTCATAGAGGTTGGTAACGACATCTTGCCCATCGGGGTTGTTGTTTTGCTCATACGCTCCAAAATCTCTGAGTCTTGTCCAGTCAGCACCACCGTCAAAGTTATCGATCGCAATCAACTGACTAAAATCAGGCACTTCCAGAATTTCATCACGATTCGCTGGATCGCTAGCAAGACCGACGATCGCATAGGCATTACCATCAGCATCAAACTCAATGTCACTCACACCTGATGCATCCGATCCATCGGGTAATGCTAGCGAGGGGAGTTTGGTGACAACTCGTTCCACATTCCCGTTTTGAATGCGGGCGATCGCACCCGTTGCGCCATAGAACAAAGACGCGCCCGGTATACTTGGAGATGGCACACTAGCTCCTGTTCCCCCACGTCCAGCTTCTGCGACATACAGTGCCCCATCTGGGCCAAAACTCAGCTTACGCGGACTGTCTAGACCCGATGCTAGCACTTCAATTTCTGATATCTGTGGTGTTTCTACTTCAGTCATGATTTACTTCCTTTAAATTTACAATGCTGTGATGGAGCGTCCGGGTTGTCTACTGGAATACCAACTTCGGCAAAGAATTTCTCAATTCCCGCAGGCATATACCAAACCAACATCTTGGCGCGTTGGTTGGTGTTGAAACTCCAATTCGCCTTCTTGGATGTAGAACGCTTCATCTTCTCGATGATGAATATGCGGCGGCGGGCCAATTTCAGGATCAACTCGCAACTCGGCAAGGGTGTATTGCCCATTGGTGTCTTCGCTCACTGACTTGAAACAGGGGTGTAGGGTGTGGGGTGTGGGGTGCAGAGGAAGATACCTTTTTCATGCATGGTGATGAAATTTTTTCATTGGGACTGCCTTGAAAGTGAAAATATCTCCCACAACTGAACCTGACGCAGCGCAAAAGCGGTTTCATACACTCACCCTTAAAAGCAGCCTTCAACCCAGGTTACCTCTGGAAGCTTGCCCGATCGAAATCGAGTCACAACGTCGTTTTCATTGGTTTCAAACACGATGCTGTATTTGCGATCGCTCACCTTGGGGGGTATGTAGGTCAGGTAATGACCACCCTGAACATATTTGTGCGGTGTCACTTTGATCAGTCTAGGATACATCGCTTCAATTTTGCCTCTGGTGTCGCCAATGCCCGCACCGTTCAGCGTTTTGATTGTGCTGTTGCGTACCACATCGATGCGAGCAATTTGGTTGCCTCTTACCATGAACAGCAAGTTTTCAATGCCCTGGGGCTTTGAATAGCCACAGCCATTGTCGCCGAGATCCGGCACTGAAAAGGGAATACCTGCTGCTTGTTCGGCTTGGACAAGGGTCATCCCCACGCGCACTGGACCAATGCCATTGATGGTGAGGGGAGAGGTAATCGTAGGGAGAGGAGTAGCGCTCTCTGTGGATTGAGCCTCAGACGCGGATTGGTGAGCGGATTGGTTAACAGTAGCGATCGCCACTCCAACAAAGGTAGAAGCCACAATCAGACTTGAAATCAGGGAATGAGTAACTTTCATGAGAAGAAAACCAAGAATGAGTAGATGAGATTGAAGGAGACACGGGGACACGGAGACACGGAGACACCCCATGTCTAAAGCCAGGGGATTCTAGCAAGGAATGTGTTTGTTCTTCTTGACGACTCAAGTCGCTTTCTTGAAACCTACGAAGTCGAACCTTTATACACAGGCGACTCTCCGCGTCGCCCTTCGGATGACGCTCGAAGACTCGCTCTAAGCGAAGCCATGCCGCAGGCTTTACGCTGCGCTAACGGCAGTGACGCTCCTTCTCCCAAGGGGAGCCACTGCGGTCTTGAGGTTTCCCCAAGTGGAGCAAGTGGCGTGAGACGCTGACGCGTAGCTTGCTTCTCCGAAGGAGTACGTCGCTAACGCAACCGACGGGAACCGCGCTTGTCTGCGACTGCCTCACCGCGTCTTTCACTCTCCGCGTCCTCTTCGGTCAGAGATTGGGGGTTAAGCGGTGGAGAAATTGCACCTTTGCTTTGACTAGAAATGATGTAACTCAAATGTCCTAGCTTCATCGCTTCAGGTGTAGGCAATGGCTTTCTACAGTGCAAGATGTCCAACGGTCAATCGAAAGACATCATCTGGATCGTATTTCCGTTTCAGGTCGAGCAAGCGCTCATAGTTCGTCCCGAAGGTAAGCGGAACACGCTCCTGTTCTTCCTGATCCAAGAGATTGATATATCCCCCTTTGAAGGCATAAGGTGCAAGGGAGCGTGAGATGTTCTGTGCCCATTGGATATGCCGCTGCTCTTCATCTGGAGACTGGGGTTCCCAAGCTGCGAGGATGTTAACCAGCAGATGATCCTGACGCAGCGCAAAAGCGGTTTCATACGCACCTACGCGACTCGCAGCTCCATGAAAGTTAATCAGCCCAATCATAGAAAATGGGGAAGAAAATGGCAGTCCCTGCTCGATCAGCACCTCGATAGCCTCGGTCTGAAGACCATTAAGTGACTGGGTTTGAGAGTAGTAGTGGCGACCTTTTGGAGCGATCTCTGCTCGATGAATCAGAGCGTTATAGGTGACGGGTTGCACCTGATCGACCAGCAATGTGCCAAATGTCCGCAGAGGAGCGATCGCCCGCTCGCCTGCTTCCAGCGCGCCACAATATGTCGGTGAGAGCAACAAAACCGTCTGACCCTCTGGCGTTTGGATGAACCCAAATTGAATCGTTAATTCATCGGGTGCTGTGGCGATGAACTCATTGAACTGTCGAAACACTGCTCTGGCTTGCTCCAGAGGATAGAACAACATACCCGATAGCACTGTTGTCAAGGGATGCAGGCGATACTCCAGGGAAACCACAATACCAAAATTACCACCGCCGCCGCGCAGTCCCCAAAACAGGTCTGCATATTCTTGGGCGTTTGCGGTCACAAGTTGCCCGTCCGCAATGACGACCTGTGCGGAGAGCAGGTTATCGACACCCAGTCCATAAACACCCATCAGAGGACTGTAGCCTCCTCCCAGGGTAAATCCAGACATCCCAAGGGAGGCGGTTCCTGTAGTGGTTGCCAATCCATATTTCTCTGCTGCCTCAATCAGGTCGCCTGCTGTTGCTCCACCTTCAACTTGGGCTGTGCGTTTGTCCGGATCAATAGTAACGGCTTTCATCTGGGAGAGATCAATCACGATCCCATTCTGAGCCAGCGCTCGTCCGGCAAAGTCGTGTCCTGCTCCTCGAACTGAGAGTGGCAGACCGTGTGCCCGCGTCCAGCGAAGGGTATGAATCACATCTTCCACAGTCAAACAACGAGCGATCGCAGCAGGTTGGGTCTTCACTCTGCCATTCCAGAGTTGGCGCACCTGTTCATAGCCAGCGTCATCCGGGAAGAAAAGCTGCCCTGTAAGCAGTGCTGCAAGTTCGTGGAACAAAGTTTTGTTCTGACTAGGCGTAATTGTCATCGTTTCTCCTTTCCATGTCGTATCTACAACTTCACATCCCTGAAGTGTGATTCAATCGCTATAACTTCTAAAGTAAGCCGTCGGTTGATAGCCCATTCTTTGATAGAGTAGAAACCCAGCAGCCGATGCATGTAGAGCAGTGCGTTTTTTGCAAACGATCAAGTAGCCGTAGACCTGTTCATAGACAGGATTAGGCATCTATCCCTGCATCAATATCCTGAATAAATTGGATCAGACCATCAAAATAAACCTGCCGATCGTCGTAAATTGCCAAGTGACTGCCCTGTGGACAAAAGAGATAGCGTCCCTGACTAACCGTTTTTGCCATCCATTCCAGATGTGCAGGGTTCATCGTGTCGTGTCGGCTGCCGATCACCAGCGTCGGCACAGCGATCTTTGCTAAGTCGGCAGTCCGATCCCAGTTTAAGAGCTTTCCTTTGACACCCAGTTCGCTCGGCCCTTGTAGCGGCACATAAATGTCTGGATTGAGGTGCTTGAAGGCGCGGTTTAACGGCTCCGGCCACTGTTCAGGCGGCATCCGCAGCACATGATGAACGTAGTGATGTGGAATTAACAGTTCCATGTAGCGCGGATTGTCATAGTCTGCTTGCGCTTCTATCTGCTCGATCTCAGCCGCGACCTCTGGGGCCATCGCTGGCATTAGCACCTGCTGGGCGTAATCGTTGTAAGCGGGGATGCTAGCCATCATGTTGGAAACGATCAGTCCTTTCAGGTGCTGTTGATATTTCAGGGCGTACTCGATCGCCAGAATCCCGCCCCATGATTGACCATAAAGATAAAAATTCTCTTGCTCTAGCCCCAGAAACTGCCGCACCTGTTCGACTTCTTCTACAAAGCGGGGCAGTTCCCACAGATCTGGTTCCGCAGGCTGGTCGCTATAGTAGGAACCAAGCTGATCGTAGTAGTAGTACTCAAAACTAGCTCCAGGAAAGTAGCTGTCGAACGCCTCCAGATACTCGTGGGTCAAGCCGGGGCCACCGTGCAGGAGCAGCACTTTGATGGTCGGGTGATTGCCAATCCGCTTCGTCCAGACTCGGAATGTCCCTTTTGGTGTCTCGACAGGAATCATCTGCACGCCACCACTGAGAATATCGTTGCGATTAACCCCAGAGAACTCGCGAAGCAAACCGCGTTCATCCAAATCAGTGTTCATATTTTATATCTCGGTGAGTAGAAAGTTGCTGATTGACTGTTGAGTGATGCTTCTAACCAAGTCGCGGCACCCCAAAGCCAGGGTAGTGTGGCAGCAGTTCCGCCGTTTCTTCCGAATTTAGCATCTTAACTCCGTACTTGGCAGCCAGCGCGATCGCGGCAGCAGGATCGGATTCCGCGTAAGTGGTTGCGTTTGCCGGGATTTCCATGCTGGTCGCTGGAGTTGACATGGCTTCAAAGTACCCGTCTATGCCTCCTGGTTGCACCAGAGCGAGGAAATGGAGGGGCGATAGGAAGTAGAATGCGTGCGCCTGCATTCGGGGCAAAAAGACCATTTCGCCCGCCCGCGCTATTCTCACCTGACCCATGCAGTACACCTCTATCTCACCTTCTAGAATGTAAAACACCTCATCCTGTTCATAGTGGAGATGGGGTGGTGGCTCGGCTCCCGGTACCGTCTGCACCTCTAGAAGAAAGGAGCGGTTTCCGGTCTCGGCGGACGTTGCGAGAAAAGTCAACAGACCGCCCATATAAGATCGGGTCGTTTCCGGGACTGCACTACGAACGAAGAAATCTGCTGGTTGGTTCATGATTTGATCTCCAATATTAATGTGACTGTCGCAATGGCGTACCCGCCCAACCGAGGCGATCGCAATTGGGTTTGTAGCAACTCCAATCTGTGTGGTACAAGTCTTTGGCAGTTGTATATTGCTCTATTTGCGATACTGTCTGGGTAGAATTCTTTTGGTTCTTTCTATCTAAATGGTAATGACTTCCATTGCCCAACTTCTTTCAAATTCTTACAATGATTTGTCAGATTCTTATGGTGAAGAGCGAATTTGTGATTGATGAGATGCGGAAGGTTGTGACTTCAGAATGTTGCGTGATGTGCGGTAGGCAGCTTCGGATGCAACTTCCTGTACTACTGCAAGTTCTAAACGCTTCACTCCTGCCGATAAAAAGGCAGTTGCAGCCCGATCGCTCTGGACACGATCCACATCCATTGATGGCGTAGATGTAAACGTGAGGGCAAGGCGATCGCCCAGGGTCGCCACGCCAACAACCCGCCCGACTACACCTGTAGGGGGAAGGAATTGGAGTGCTTCAATCCGAATGTCGCCGTACTGTTGAGCCATATTGATGCGACCGAGATTTGTGACGGTCAGTGGATAGGAATATTGCGATCGCACTTCTTCAACAAAAGCGGTGACATCGGTGAGATTCGCCATTGTAGGTTGTAGAAGCTGGCACTCCTCGACTAACTGCTGGGCAATGTCGATTTGTGAGAGTTGAGATTTGACTGATCGAGCAACGTCCCAAAACGCGGAATCTGCCTGAAGGGAATGAGTCGTTGTACCCATACTCAGATAAAGCCCAACTCCATCTGGCATCGGCAAGGATAGCTGCGATCGCACATTGACAGGGTGTAAACATCGCATCACATCGCTGAGTTTAACGTCTTGCTGAGTCAGCGCGAGCAAGAACGCTGCACTGATTGCACCGTGTACTGTTGTGTGTTCGGCTCGACTGCGTTGGATCAGTTGTTGGGTGAGTTCGGGAGAGAGGACAACGGTGTGAATGTGAGGTTGGGGAGGACGAGACAGGGGTGGTAGATAGTCCTTGGGCTTAACGGTTGTTTCTTTTGAGGGTGCGATGCCAGGAATGGCTGATTCGAGCGATAATGCCGCAGAAAGTTCCGATCGCTCAAATATTTTGCCTGCTAACCCTTGGAGAATATCTCGCATCAGATAAACGCCAGATAGCCCATCTGCGATCGCATGATGGCAAATAATCATCAGTTCGGATTCAGCCCCCGATTGCAGCAGCACAACTCGCAGTAAGGGTGCAACCTGCCAATCCAATGAGCGAGCCAGTTCGACTTCGAGTTCTGCTTGCCAGTGCCGATCATCCGTTCTCGCAACCAGCCGCAGCGGAATTTCATCGTCGGTTTCGACAAATTTAGGCTGTCCAATCGCGTCAGTGGCGATGCGGACTCGCAGCAGCGGATGGTGTTGCTGAACTTGCCTAAGCACCGTCGAAAGTTGCTCGGAACTAAATTGTCCCTGAAGTTTCGCAACGGTGGCAAAATCTATCGGATAAAACTGGTTGTAGAGCCAATATAAATGTTCAGATGCACCTAAATACCGTTCCATGCGGGACTCCTATTGCTTCTCGATAGAAACTGAATTACAACAAAGCAAATATTTGAACAACGTTATAAAGTATTTGCGACAGAACCGAAAAATATGGGGTAGCAGAAATGCTTCGTCCCTACTCCTCTGAAACTTTGATGATCAGCTTGCCCTGATTCGTGCCGTTAAAGAGCTTGTTAATCGTGCGGGGAGCGTTCTCAAGACCATCAATTACATCGACCCGATACTTAATCTTGCCTTGGGCGTACCACTCGCCTAAATCCGCTAGAACTTCCTGAGCGCGGTTAAAATAGTCAAGAACAATAAATCCTTCGACCTTCGCACGCTTAATCAGGATGTTGACAAAATTGTATGGCCCGGGCACTAACTGGGTAGCATTGTACTGCGAGATTAGACCACAAAGGACAATCCGCGCTCGGAGGTTGATGAGTTTTAAGACAGCATCCAGGATTTCACCCCCGACATTCTCGAAGTAAACATCAATTCCGTCCGGGCAATGTTGCTGCAAGCTTTCGAGGACAGACTCAGTTTTATAGTTGATAGCGGCATCAAAGCCAAGCTCGTCTTTAAGCCAACGGCATTTTTCTTCGCTACCCGCAATCCCAACGACGCGACACCCCTTGATTTTTCCGATTTGCCCCACCAGAGAGCCAACGGCTCCGGCTGCTCCAGAAACTACAAGCGTTTCACCAACCTTGGGCTTTCCTATATCCAAAAGACCGAAGTATGCCGTCATCCCAATTAATCCAAAAAGTCCCAAGTATGCTGTAAGCGGGATGGACGGGTCTTTTAAGAACTCAGATAAGTTAGTGCCATCGGTAACTGCATAGTCCTGCCACCCCAGAAGCCCCTGAACCAACGTTCCCTCTGGAAAGTTGACATTGCGAGATTGCTCGACGACACCGATGCCAAAACCCCGTATCACCTCACCAATGGCTACAGGTGGGAGATAATTTTCTCCCTCGTTTAGCCATCCTCGGTTTGTCGGATCGAGAGACAGATAAATATTACGGACGAGGATCTGTCCTTCTCCTAGCGTGGGTACAGGTTCCTGCGTCCATTCAAAATTCGATTCTGCGATCGAACCTACGGGACGCGAGACAAGCCGCCACTGCCGATTCACCTTTGTTGCCATTTGAAATTCCTCCTGCGTTTACGTGCAAACCCGATCAGTAATAGTGTTGCTAGTCGCGTCCTGCCACAATAATCTTTTCTGCTAAATCAACCGGGTTAGAAAACATCACCTCATGACTACCGGGCATTTGCACGAGCCGAAATTGCCTTAAGCGGCTAGACATTCTCGGATG
Organism: Desmonostoc vinosum HA7617-LM4; assembly: GCA_019359515.1. GTDB lineage: Bacteria > Cyanobacteriota > Cyanobacteriia > Cyanobacteriales > Nostocaceae > Desmonostoc > Desmonostoc vinosum. Next base: position 12,815 of record JAHHHC010000063.1, read on the forward strand.
CCAGCCCCACTCGCCTTGCGGTAAAGCAGTGTCTTCTGTGCAGTAGAGGTAACTTTTAGGAATGGGCAATGAGTAAAACTGCTGCAAGTCCAGCTTGTCAATCCACGGTTGATAGGGTTCAGGTGATAATTGGGCGTAACTGGATTTAGCTAGTTCGAGGTCAGCGTTGTTGAGAAACGCTTCTCGCCAAATATCAAAAGGTAGCATCACCGTATGATCATCCGATTCTCTCGCTAGCTTGTCGAATAACACCTGAGAGTCGAGTGGGATGTTATCTGTGAGGCTCTCACCATCATTCAAGACAAAGGCAGCAAAGAAGATGAGCCGTCGAATGCGTTGCCTTTGGCCGGCGAAGCCATTGCCAATTGCTTCGGCAACTTTCGCGATAATTGTTCCGCCGAAGCTATGTCCCAATAAGACGATATCTGTTAAGTCTTTGCTAACAATATAATCAACGATCGATTGCGTACATTGAGCATGGTTAACGTTTTTATTCACGCTTTTCCCATGTCCGGCGATCGTAGGAGCAAAAGCCTGATGTCCTTTTGCTTCTAAATGATCGATAACTGCTTTCCAAGCAGAGCCATCATGCCACGAGCCATGAACTAAGACAAAAGTTGACATAGAATTCCTTTAAATGCAATCTAAAAATCAAGCTTGTTTGTTCTCTCTTGAAATGGATTAGTTTGCTGTGAGTCCACGATCAACAATCAAAAATCAACTCACTGTGATTCCACCGTCAATGACTAAGGGTTGTCCTGTGATGTAGCTGGCAGCATCAGAGCAGAGAAACACAATCGCTTGAGCGGCTTCTTTTGCCTGAGCAATGCGACCCATTGGAACCATCGGTGTCATAGCATCAGCCGTAATGCCCAGTTTCTTATAGGCCCGATCGAGTCCCTCAGTCCCAATGTTTGCAGGATTCACCGCATTAATCCGAATGCCCTGCCTAGCGTAGTCCAATGCTGCCGATCGCGTTAGCCCCATGACGGCATGTTTACTGGCGCTGTAAGGAGAGCCTCCTGGAAATCCAAACAAGCCTACAACTGAGGAGTTATTCACAATCACTCCAGATCCTTGAGACAACATTTGCTGAATTTCGTACTTCATGCACAGAAATAGTCCGCGCACATTGAGCGCCATCAATTTGTCGAAATCCTCGATCGGCTGTTCGTGCAGGGGTTTAATCAGTCCCTCATGGCCTACATTATTGAAGGCACAATCGAGTCGTCCGTAAGTTTCAACTGTCTTCTGCACCAGCGCTTTGATATCTTCCTCATTCGAGGCATCGGAATGGACGTATAAACATTCAGCACCCGTTTCACGAATCAGTTTGGCGGTTTTTTCACCTTCTGTGTCGCGTCTGCCTGAGAACACGACTTTTGCTCCAGCAGCACCAAAGGCGATCGCGGTTGCTCTACCGATTCCCGATGTGCCTCCTGTAACTAAAGCCACTTTATCCTGAAGTATCATTGTGTTTTCCTCAGCATCACTCTTGTTGTATTGATCTGAAGTGTACTGAATTCCAATGCTTAACTTCTTTCAAATTCTTACGGCGCTTTATCAGATTCTTATCAGGTTAGCGAACCCAAACAGCGATGATGCCAATAACGATTTGCCCCAATCTTACTAGGCTCCTGGCTTGAGGCTAAGAGATCGCGCTGTACCAGAGCCACCTGCTAGAACACTCCAGTCAGGCGCTCAACCTGTTGCGTCAAATGGCTTTGACTGGAAAATCCAGTTCGAGAAGCGATGTCGGCGGTTGCTAGACTCGACATTGCTTCAAAGTACCTGTTCAGACCACCTAATTACTCGGCAGTAAAATTTCAGGTGTTGCCGAAGGCATCCGTCAGAGCAATAGGATTCCAATATTCACTGTAGTAGACGATTTTGCTATCCTTGACTTTGAACTGACCGACATAATCTTGCTCATACCGGCGGCCTGTTGAAGGAACGTGAGCTGATGCATGCAGCTCAGCCCAGATAACATCGGGGTCTTCCGTCCGATATTTACGGACATTCGAGAACGTCAAGTTCTCCATGTCAACGAGCGCCGTTTTGATGTGGTTATACATGGCAGTTCTGCCTCGTTTTTGGCCCGGATAGCCTAGAGAGGGCGCATACGGAAAGTCCACAATGACATCCTCAGAGAGCAACTCTGCCCAGGCTTCGGTATCTGTGGCCATTAATGCCAGGTGAGCATCGAATATGTACTCGACTGTATTTAGTTTTGATTGCATTAGATTATCCTCCATCTATTTACCTAAGGTTTACCATCTGAAGTGTAGTGAGTTCCAAGACTCAACTTCTTTCAGATTCCTACGATGTTTCATCAGATTCTTATGGTATTTAGCGAACCTGCTTGGGGGTCATTCCAGTGAGGCGCTTAAACTGTTGCGTCAAATGACTCTGGCTAGAGAAGCCGACTTTTAGAGCGATGTCTGCGATAAGCGTTCGCGGAGCGTCTCGTAGAGAAGCTATCCCGAAGGGTTATCGCTAAATCTGTTTTCGATAGCATCAATTTCGCTTGTTCCACCCGCTGTTGAATCACGTACTGATGCGGCGAAATCTCCGTTGCTTGCTTAAATAAACTCGCGAAGTAAGTAGGACTAATATTGATTACACTTGCCAGTTCAGCCAATGACAAATCTCGATTCAAGTGAGTGTGAATATAATTGATCGTCTCCTGTAACTGGGTACAAGTTAAATTTTTATTCTCAGAGATAATGATTTGAATGGACTCAGCATAATACCGCAACAAATGAACAACTAACGCTTGAGTCAGTGATTCGACATACAATTGCCCCATCATGCCGCCTGATTTTACCTCAGCCAAAAGCAGCATCGCAAGATGCTGAAGATTCAAGTCTTGCTGACCGAAACGGTTGACCAATTTGAACTGCTCTGTAGCAATTCCAGAAGACTTCGCAATTTGTTTGACCAGCTTTGGCTGTAAGTGAATACTGAGTTCTGTTTGGACAGTCTGAGTCGGTGGACAACGCCAGTAGTTCGGCTGTTCAGACGGTACCAAAAGACTATCCCCCTGCTGAAAGACTGATTCGTGCCAGCGACCATCAGACTTCTGGATTCTATAAGTGGGGTGCCCCATCGGTAAGATTAGCCAATGATCGGATAGAGCAGAAATCTCTCTTTCTTCTTTTGCACTGCTAGGAATTGAATAGTGATGCTGCTCAAACAAAATGCCATCCCAGCCCAACTGCCGACTAGACAGCTTCTCCCATTGGAGAGATTTAGCCAACTCAGTCGGCAAGCGATCGTTCAGTAGAACTATCAAAATTGATGATTGGCCCCTTTGGGATAATTTGATTGGGATTAATGTCAGGCATACTCATGTAATAGCCGTGCTTAACATAGTCTAGATTGCAGGTTGCTTTGAACTCAGGGCGCTGATAGAGATCCTTGAGATAGTTCCAAAGGTTTGGATAGTCAACAATCCGCCGCAGATTGCACTTAAAGTGACCGTAATACACCGAATCGAAGCGATACAGCGTTGTAAACAGGCAAATATCAGCTTCAGTGAGTTGATTACCACATAGATGGCGCTGCTGGCTTAGAACCATTTCCCATCGGTCTAAATGCTCGAAGAGTTGAGTGACCGCTTCTTCGTAGGCGACTTGTGAAGTTGCAAAACCAGCGCGATAGACTCCAATGTTGATGGGTAAATAGATTGAATTGATCGTTTGATCAATCTTCTCGCGGAGGTTGTGTGGGTAGAAATTGATGGTTTGGGTTGAGAATGCTTCAAACTCTACATCAAGCATTCGCATAATTTCGAGAGAATCATTGTTGACAATGGTTTGCTTCTGTTTGTCCCACAGCACTGGAACTGTCACTCGTCCAGTGAATTTTGGATCTGCTTTCAGATAAATCTCTTGCAAATACTGAATGGGGTTGTCGGGCATCGCTTCTGAAGCTTGAGAAAAGCTCCAGCCCCGATCGCCCAGAATGATATCTGCGATCAACACAGAAACCGTATCATTCAAGCCTTTCAGTTCCCGCATAATCAAGGTTCGATGCGCCCACGGACAAGCCAAGGAAACATAGAGATGATAACGTCCTGCTTCTGCTTTGAATCCGCTCGAACCATCGGCAGTGACGCGATCGCGGAACGTTGTCGGTTTCTCTTGAAATTTACCGTTCCGATCTTGGTCATTGCGCTCAGCGATCCATTTCCCTTTGACCAACATTCCTAATGCCATTGTTTTTTCCTACTGTAATTTGGTCAATGCACAGAATTAGTCGTTGCTAAGGAACGAACCGCCAAAGCTTCCAGCCATTTCTGATTCGAGTTCTGAATGAGATTAGGCGCAAACAACTTGAGTAGACGTGGAACAATTCCACGCAGAGTTTCTTCACTCAAAACGCGACAGCCGTTGGAGGTTGGAGTGATGAGCCAAATGTGGTAGGCGTGCAGTCCCGTTGCTCTCCCGTTCCAGGCAATCCGCTGATTCGGCACGAATTCTTTCACTTTCAATGCGCTCGTCACGCCACTAGCCTTGAAAGTGAAAGTCACGTCCTGAGACAATTTGCGGGAACCGTCCTGGATGCGAACATTTGACAAGGCGGGTTGCCAGGTTTGCCAATCGGCAGCGGTAATGAGATGCTCCCAAACCTCCGCAGGTGACGCTGAAATTTCTATTGTGTTAACAATGTGAACTGGAGAGCGGCTCGGATCATACTCTGCTGGAAAACGAATCGAATCTGTGTTCATAGTGGTTCCTCATTTTTGCTTGAACTATCTCATTCATCATTGCGATCGGGAAAACTGTTGAAGGATTGTGCATAGCAACGGTGCGACAATCAATGCAGGTAAGAATGAAACAACGCTGATTTGAGTGATTTCGATCAGATTTAAACCCAAGCCCACGATCATGAGTCCACCGACTCCAGAGGTCAGCAAAACGGCAGGAGCAGTAGTTGGAGCGGGAACAGCTTGGGCAAAAAGACTTGCTGCGATCGATAAACTCCCTTGATAAAACAAGACCATTAGACTAGAAATGCTTCATCAACTTATTAGCTGGCTGGTGCTACCAACTGCCAACTAATGCTTGAATTTTAGATTGTGCTTCGTCTAGCCCACGTTTTTGTGCCTCGTCTCCCAGATCTAGACCATTGGCATGAATGAACTGAATGTCAGTCACACCCATGAATTGAAAAGCATACCGAAGCGCAGGTTCTTGACAATCCCATCCTTCGTAAGGAGAACCTGCTCCAAACTCAACGCCTCGTGATGTAATGAACAAAACTTTTTTACCGTTCGCAAGTCCTTTGACTTGACCATCCTCCTCCGTGAATGTGCGACCTTCGCGCACCACTTGATCGATGTATGCTTTGAAGTTGGACGGAATGCTGAAGTTGTACATCGGCACACTGAAAACACACCGATCGGCTGCCAAAAACTCATCCACTAACTCATCAGAAAACTTCAGCAGTTCAACTATTTCTGGAGTCAGTGCCTCTGGAGGAGTAAAGACAGCCGCAATCCAGTCTTCGGTGACGTGAGGAACTGGCGTTTGCCTTAGATCGCGATAGGCGATCGCGTCATCAGGATGTAGGTCTTGCCACGCAACTATAAACTCCTTTGCCAACTTGCGAGATTTGGAGCGATCGCCCCGTGGACTTGAATCAACATGCAGAATGCTTGCCATAGTGCCTCAACCAGAAATTTCAATTGCCATCTAGATAGTAAGCCAGCAAACAGAAGTTTTTCTTTGTCAATCCAGTAGGGGGATTAGCTTGCTGTATATCCGCCATCAATCGATAAGGGTTGTCCAGTGATGTAACTAGCAGCATCAGAGCAGAGAAACACAACCGCTTGAGCAATTTCTTCTGCCTGACCAATGCGACTCATCGGAATCATCGCTGTAAAATCATCAGCCGTGATGCCCACTTTCTGAAAGACACGATCAAGCATTTCAGTCGTAGTACTTCCAGGATTCACCGCATTAATCCGAATGCCTTGCTTGGCATAGTCAAGCGCTGCCGATCGCGTCAGTCCCATGACTGCATGTTTGCTGGCGGTATAAAGTGAGTTTCCTGGAAATCCAACCAAACCTGAATTTGAGGAGTTATTAACGATCGCGCCAGATCCTTGACTCAGCATGTGCTGAATTTCATATTTCATGCACAAAAACAATCCTCGGATATTAATCGCCATCAGGTTGTCAAAATCTTCAATCGATTGTTCGTGCAGAGGTTTAAAGAATCCCTCAATACCTGCATTATTGAAAGCACAGTCGAGCCGTCCGTAGGTTGCAACTGTTTTTTGCACTAACGCTTTGATATCTGCTTCACTGCTGACATCTGAATGGACGTATAAACATTCAGCACCTGTTTCGCGAATCAGTTTGGCGGTTTTTTCTCCTTCTGTATCGCGTCTGCCTGAGAACACCACTTTTGCACCGGCAGCACCGAAAGCGATCGCAGTGGCTCGACCAATTCCCGATGTCCCTCCAGTGACTAAAGCCACTTTATCTTGAAGTATCATTGTGTTTCTCCTTGTGAGCTAACGACGCAATTTTGTCTTTTAGGGAGTAGTAAAACGCTCACACTGAATCGCCTCAACGTTTCGTACATACTTCAGCTTAGGAGCAAAGCCAGAGGGACAGACGACGTATAGTCTATCCTGAGGTTGGCTAATGATTAAACGGTAGGCGGGTGGAAGATTTTCCGAAGAACTCTTAATGGTTTCAATTCGAGGAATGATTTGTGGATACACTTGAGCCAGAGATGGAAAACCGAACAGCAAGAATGCGCCAGGTAGGACTGTTGCTGAGATGGTTAGCGGAAAGCGTTGGAATTTTGAGAGAATCTTGTTCATGAGAAATTTCCTTATTAGTTCATTGTTAATTTGTTAGACAGTTGTTTGTGCGATCGCTGTAATACCGTGTAATCAAAGTCACTTTGCGCTTCGCCTTCATGGGTAGCCAAGCGAATCTCGATCGACTCACTGTGAATTGACTAGAAAATTTCCTATTTGTCAACTCTATATAATCGGTGTCGTCAGCTTGTACCGGATAAGCTTGTTTTAATAACTCAGCCACCTCTTGCGCGATCGCAATGAGTGCATGATTAACTGAGGAGTCACTAAAAGAATCAGCTTGGGTTGTAACCTCAAAATGCTCAGAATCATTCTTGCCTTGTAATGGTAAGTGTGTCATAGAACTATCCCTGATGAACATTGACTTGCGATAGTAAGTACTTAAGCAGAATTAATTACACAAATTGTTTCTCTGTTCCCTGTTCCCTCTCTCTACGAATGAATTTAATTTTGCACGACTACTTATGGCAATCAGTAGCTCACTTAAGCGCTGCTGTTGCCTCAATTTCAACCAATGTTTCTTTTGAGGCGAGTGAGGCAACACCGATGCCAGTAAGAGCTGGGCGCGACTCTCCCAGATATTGCACGAGAATCGGCATGATATCCCCCATGAATTCTCCAAGTTCACCCCGAACGTAGATGCGAAGGTTGAGCAGATTCTCTACCGAGCTTCCCGATGCATCTAGAACGGTGGTTAGATTAGTTAGCACATTCTTGAGTTGTCCCTCGACGGTATGGCTTGAAACTTGGTGGTTCATGTCCCAGTCAACCTGACCAGAAATATAAACGGTAGCCGTTGCGGTATCGATAACCGCTTTGGACATCCCGTGTGGTCTTGCATCATAGAGTTCTGGTGGATTAACAAGTTGCTTTCTCATGGTTTTTCATCCTTCTCAACGCGATCCTCTTTACTCAAATAACCGTTGACCCTTTAACCTGCCTCCACTGAGAACCTTCAGCGTAGCCTTTCCGATAGTAAAGAAAAATACTGAGCAACCCGTGTTGCAGGGGTGAAAGGTACTTGAGGGAGCCATTTCTCCAGCCGATGCAGTAGAGCTTGTATAGAAATCCCATTCGCTGAATATGCATTGCACAACTCCAATTGCTAGATTTTGAAGCGCATATTGTCATTTCGCTGCCTCAATCGGCTTCAGCACAAAATCAAACTCGGCTGTGTGAGAGGGCTGATGCTGCGCCTTTGCATCGGCTGACTCATGCTTTTGCAGTTTGAGAATGTTCGTTCGCACGGCAAAAGTTGTGTCTGCATCAAGCTGAGGCGCACCCTCAATGAAAACTTGAGTCGTCAGTGGCAAGTAGCCAGTTGCACTCAGTTTGAAATGGATGTGAGCCGCCCGCCAAGTGTGTCGTCCTAAAAGCCGCAACACCTCACCGCAGGGGCCGTCGGCTGGCACATCGTATCCGCTGGGTACAACCGTTTCAAAGCGATAGTTGCCGTCACGATCGGTGTGGAACTGCCCGCGAAAGTTTCCAGCAGGTTGAGAGGGGTCGAAGATGTCGTATAGTCCCTGCGAGTTGGGCTGCCAAACTTCGATTAGCGCATTAGCGATCGCTTGCCCGTTTACATCGAGTACGCGACCTGAAAGGAACAGGGCTTCACCTTCTACATCAACGCCAATGCGATCGCCAATTTGTCGTTCAGGCGCATTAGGTATATAGAGTGGGCCTTCCAGATTGCTTTCGGTTGCCTTACCGATTGTGTCTTGTAGCAGCAATACTAGTTCCGAAATACCAAGTAAATCAGTCAGCACTTGCATCTCCCCGTCTGGGATGAATTGCGTGTGACGGCTAACCCGATTGAGAAAATCGCGCCCCTGTTGCAATTCTGGCTCAGTCAAATTCACCTCGCGGACAAAAGCATGAAGATGCTTCACCAAGCTAGTATAAATTTCGTACAGACGCGGGTGGGTTTTACCACCATCCCCGTGATTGATTACAGCTTGGGTGATGGTGTCGAGCGTGATTGGCTTCATCAGTTGTCTCCAATATTTGATATTGCCTACTCCTTCAAAGGGTCGATGGCTCAAGAACGCACGCTTCGATCAGTCTCAATACCTCTATCTCTGTGTTGTGGCCGTCCTGCTGTGGTTGCCAGCACGATCGCGTCTTCTTGGGCAGCCAGACCAGTCAACGTCGGGCCGATGACTTGCCCCAAGTCTCGGTTGGCGATCGTTCCTTGAGTCACCAAGACCAGGCGCTTTGTTTTGTCGAGTTCATGCCACCAGTCTGGCAGTGGATATTGGCTGGGAGGGAGTGGCAGCAGTCCGACGTAGTGGATGTGCGACGAGGGTGCCTCCTCTGCATACTGGAAACTCTCGACTCCCGGTTGCAGATAAAGATCCGGTAGTGCAACCATGCTCTCCAGTGGGGGAAGCGGGATCGGAGGGCAACCCAACTCAGCACTCTTCATTGGCTCCTACACTTATTTGCAAGCGCTGGCGCGATCGATTAGTGCGTTTGAGGGCAAGTTCGGATCGAGTGCCTTACGCGCACTGTCAACGCCCACAACGGGTAACGTACTAGGATCGAGCAAGCCAATTTGAACCAATACACTCGCCTGATCCCAGTAGATGTGTTCGTGGGCTAGCTTGTCGCCACGGAACTGAACGATCGCTACCACTGCTACTTCAACTCTTTTCCCTGTCGGAGCAATGCCAGGTAGCATCCAGTCCATTCGGGTGGTATGAGTGAACTTAGCCACCATTTCATCGACAAGCTGATCGGTTCCAATCGTGCGCGAGATTGGGGTCAGCTCCATGTCCGGTGGCATCTGTGGAATGAAGTATTTGGAATAAAACTCGCGCAGTGCTGGTTTCCCTACTCCCCCAGTCATTACCGGAATGTCGTTAACGTAAGCATCCTCAACCATCGTGTCAAGGGCATCTTCAGTGTTGTGAGTGTTAAACTCGTGCCGCAGATGCTCGTCCCAGAGTTCTTGCAAAAACTTCTGGGCTGGTGTCAGGTTGGGGGTTGCCTGTACATTTGCTTGTTCGTTTATAGTTTGCTGTTTGTCCATGTTGGTGTAAGTTCCTGATTTATGTAGTGAGGGCTAGAGCGGATAGACCCTTTTAGTTAGTGTTCTTTCTTTGTGGTTAAGACTCCTGAAACATTCAACATGTAAACCCTTCAGGTAAAGAGCAACAAATCTAGAACACCACTAAGAAAATCAACGACTGCATTTTCAGCTAGTAGGTTTACCCAAGGAAAGGATATCCTTTTGGGTCTGTGCTAGATTAAGTGGCAAAAGTATGAAGCAGTTGTATATTGCTCTATACGCGGTGCTGTCTGTATTGGATTTTCCTGGTTCTATCTATACAAAGTGTATTGAGTTCTGATGCTTGACTTCTTTCAGATTCTTACGATGCTTTATCAGATTCTTATCGTGTTAGCGAATCTGTTTTGGTGTCATTCCAGTGAGGCGCTTAAACTGTTGCGTCAGATGGCTTTGACTGGAGAAACCGACTTGTAAGGCAATGTCTGCGATCGCTAAATCCGTTTTCGACAGCATCAATTTCGCCTGTTCCACGCGCTGTCCAATCACGTACTGGTGCGGTGAAATCCCCATCGCCTGTTTAAATAAACTCGCAAAGTAAGTCGGGCTGATGTTAACAACGCTTGCCAGTTCAACCAATGACAGATCCCGATTCAGGTGAGTGTGAATATAATCGATCGCCTGCTGCAACTGAGTACGAGTTAGATTTCTGTTCTCAGAGGTAACGATCTCGATGGACTCAGCATAGTGTCGCAACAAATGAACAACTAACGCATTCGTCAACGATTCAACATACAATTGCCCCATCATGCCACCCGATTTCACCTCAGCTAAAAGCAGCATGGCAATATGCTGAAGATTCAAGTCTTGCTGACCAAAGCGGTTGACAAAGTTGACCCGTGCTGTGTCAATTTCAGACGCTTGGGCAACTTGTTCGACTAGCTTTGGCTGTAAGTGAATATTGAGTTCCGTTTGGACAGCCTTACTCCCTGGACAACGCCAGTAGCTCGGCTGTTCAGCCGGAACCAACAGACTATCCCCTTTGTGAAAGATTGATTCGTGCCAGAAGTCTGACGACCTCTGGCTCACATAAGTGGGGTGCCCCTGTGGTAAGATCAGCCAGTGGTCAGATAGAGCAGGAAGTTCTTTTTCTTCTGTTTCACCAGGAACTGAAGAATAGTGATGCTGCTCAACCAAGATGCCATTCCAGCCCAACTGCCGACTAGACAACGCTGACGTTCTATTGAGTCGTTGGATTAGTTCACTGGGTTGAAGAAGGGCATTTGCCATGAGATTTATCTTCACCTAATTGTGCAGCAAAAGCAGTCATCAGTCAGAAATCCAACATGACACTCAAGACATAAAATCACGATCTTGCGGTCAATGCTTCTCCCATTGGAGAGATTTCGCTAACCCAGCAAGCGATCAATTTAGATGAGGTTGGTTTATTTTTTTGTCCCCAAATTTATATTTCGGACAAGTCTATTTGGGGTAAACACGAACTTAGGTTACTTTGATATACAGGCAAGATCCTTTGACTTTTAGCACTTGCTAATATAACGTCACTTGCTTTTTCACTAATCATGTATATTGGTGTGACGATAAAGTAGCCGGGAACACGTGGGAAGACCGAAGCATCTACGACACGCAGATTTTGCGTACCGTGAACGCGAAATTTACTATCAACTACAGCCATTGGGTCATTCTTTGGCCCCATCTTGTTACTGCATGAAGCGTGATGACCCCACGCCTCAGCCTCCACAAATTTGATAATCTCTTCGCGTGATTGAACTTTTGGGCCGGGAACCACCTCTTTGGAGATATCCGCGATATGGGCGTTCATGCGACGTACAAATTCAACACCATTAACAACCGATTCCAAATCCTTGCCTTTGATATCGTCGCCTTCAGTAAAATAATGGAAGTTGATTTCGGGAGTATCGCGTGGGTCTGCTGAACGCAATTTCACGCTTCCGGCGCGATTACGCGTGTGCGCTTTCAGAACAGTCCAGCTAAATTGGTTTTTCATTTGTGAAAGGGGCACAGACCAACCAGGATAATAGCCTTGGTATGGTACGGGTAAGCCAAAGATGAACAGGTCAGGAACTCTTCGTGCTGGATCGGACTTGCGGATATAACCTCCGAAGGTGGCGTTATTCGTATAAATCCCCTGACCCTGCTCCCACTGGGCAAAGCAAGGATCTGATGGTTTTCCGGGGGTGCAGTTCTGAGCAAGCGTGAAATCAGAATTCATCTGCGTTATTACACCGATTTCGTAGCGGTCTTGCAGGTTCTCGCCAACTCCTGGAAGGTCAACGATTGGCTTAATGCCATGTTTTTGCAGTTCATCTGCTGGGCCAATGCCGGAGAGTTTTAGAATCTGCGGGCTATTAAAGGCACCTGCCGCGAATGGCACTAAGAAAAGCCGAAACACTTGCGGTTTAAGCAGTTTGCAATTGCTTTCGTAATTCGTGCCGGGGTTTGGTCATCAAGGGGTAAATTTTTGGGCGACGTTTGCG
>JAHHHC010000064.1 GCA_019359515.1 Desmonostoc vinosum HA7617-LM4
TAGAGCGGGGCTGCAAAAGCATTGGATTGTTAGCTTAATGTTACTCTCATTACTTCTAATGGGAGTTATCGGATTAGTATTAGCATTCAATATTCAGTGGGCAGAAGAATATTATTTGAGTTTTGAAAGCATTCAAACTTATACCATGATTCCTGGTATAATAGTTTACATATTAGCTTTAGTTTTTGGATTTATAGCAGTTCAACGAGGTGTAGCGACAGCTTTAGCTGCGATCGCTCTGGCTGTAGCTGTTGTTGGAGTGAGTACGGTAAGTGTAAGCGGGGATAAAGCTTTTGTTTTGGTTTTAACTGGTGCGGCAGCTATTGTTGGGTGGTGGTCACAAGTCGTAGTGCTGATGGACAAGAAACTGTAGAAGTTGCCCATGAAGCGTTAATTCAGCACTGGCAATTATTACAAAGTCGCGATCGCAATCCTGTTTTTTCTCGCCCACTCAAACCAATCCTTCACAGCAGATTTAACCTGCGCGGACTCCGGTTTCCTTCCCTCCTTGCAAGCAGCGACAAATCCGCTTCTGGAGATTTGATCCCCTTCCAAGTTCGTAACGCTTCTTTCAAATAGGCGATGTCTGCGACAAGCCGCTAAAGCGTCTACGCACCCGGTATGTTATCCCAACACCGCTTCACTGTACGCTGAATCTCTGCGTTTAATCGAAACTGGAGTGTAAAGGGGATTTCTCGTAACTGCTGCAATACTTATTGTACTTCCTGCTGGCTGGAGTGAATTGATTTTTCCCCTCGCTTGGAAGCGTAATCATTTGTCTATTATCACTTCATCTAATTCTCAAAATTAGATTGAATAGAATATCTCTAAAGCTTAGATAAATAATTAGTAACAATAATAAAAACTGCTGAAATTGCATAACTGGGTCTAAACGCCAGCCCTGAATCATTAATATTATTCCAGATATCAATATTAAAATAGGCACTGCTATTCCTTGGATAACATAAATTACTAAAGCCGAGTTTGTCAGAGAGTTTTTTCGTGAAACAAGCCATCTTATCATCAAAATTAAATAAATGATTGCTACACCTATATACAACAACGCAATAAACTTAATTTCAATCAAGCCAGAGGTTATCATCCAGCAAACTATCAGAATTTAATAAAATATAAGTTACTCATTCAATTTTGAAGGATGGATTAAGTGTGCCGTTCTGGGAAAAAGACTCAGTTGAATACGAAATATTCAAGCAATACGAACGAGCGTTAGTCAGTCTTGGCGTTCACTTTTCGCGCTTAAGAAGTTCAAAACGCTCTTGAAGCTTGCACTTACGGTTTAGAGGATGCGTTCAGAAGCACGATTGACTATGTGCTATGGCTACAAAAGCATGAAAAGCAATTTTTCCAAAATGCAATTTTGGTTAGTGCTTTGCGAGAACAATGGAAACCAAAGGCATGGCGTGATGAGTACCTGGAACTGCCAAATCTGGAATCACCCGGGCAGAGGTGGTGGAATGCAGCAGCCAAAACGTGGGGTTACGATGTCCGCAATCGCCTTGTTGCAGATGTGTTTTACGACAATGGCACAGAATTCATCAAATTCACCAACGGTAAGGAAATAACCGTAGAGACAGCATGGCGCTGGGAGTGGGAACGAGTACTGCAATATGTAACCAATCAATAACTCACGCTACTCATTTGGTTTCAGCAACACCCCATCCGCCACCACAAAACTCCACTGTGGGAACTTCACTACTAATTTTTTGATGACAATTCGCAAAGCTGGATCGTCCTCCCAGCACTCCATTAGAAAATCAAAGCCAGGATTTTCGCGTAATTGTTCCGCCATCTTCAATTTATCCATACGCCAGGGTCACGCGTTAGACCAGGCTGCGATCGTGCCTTACTTGTAGTGTCATTACCCCATCGGAAATCGCCGCATCATCTCCTGTAACGCTATCGCTTCACCATCCGCCGTATACACCACCTCACCCGACATAGCAATCACAATCCGCTGCTGTCTTGCCCACTCAAACCAAGCGATCGCACCAGATTTTGCCTATTGTGTCTCCGGTTTCCTCCCCTCCTTGCAAGCAGCGACTTTCCACAGCTTTCGGTGACTGTTCAAAGTGCCTGTTTCAAATAAGCGATCGCCGCCAACAGAAACTTGCTTGAGCCGTAATAGCTCCCGATTGTTTACTCTTGATGACAAAAATCTTGTACTACAGTGCGTAAAAGCGCATACTCAAGGTGTATCCAGCGTTAACCCTTGCTTTCAATAGAAGGTTGGCAGGATGCTGAGTAGTTCAGTTACTACCAATGAAGCTGAGGGATTAACTCAATATGGTGAATGAGGAGCATCTGACAATATTAAAACAGGGTGTGAGCATTTGGAATACGTGGAGAATAAAAAATCGTGGAGTCAAACCAGATATTCAGGATGCTAACTTTAGAGGCGCTAACCTTAGTGGTGCTGATCTGCGGTGGGTAAACCTTGAAAATGCTGACTTGAGAGGGGCTAATCTCATTGATAGTAATCTCTGTAAGGCCCACCTCAGTAAAGCAAAGCTCAGTAATTGCGAGCTTAAAGATGCTAACCTTAGTGGTGCTGCTCTCCGGTGGGCAAACCTCGAAAATGTTGATCTCACAGGAGCAAATCTTAATGAAACTGACTTTCAGAAAGCTAACTTGACTGAAGCGATTTTAAGTAAAACTCAAGCTTTAGGCACAAATTTTATTGGAGCAAACCTTACAGGAGTCTGCATAAAAGATTGGAATATAAACAATCTTACAATTCTTGATGACGTAATTTGCGACTATATTTACCTCCAACAAAGTCAACAAGAGCGTCGTCCAAGCGTTGGTATCTTTGCCCCTGGAGAATTCACCAAGCTATTTCAAAAAGCCCAAAAAACAGTTGACTTGATTTTCAGCAATGGCATTGATTGGCAAGCATTTCTGACTTCGTTTCAAAAACTACAGGTTGAGTGCGGTAGTGAAGAATTAACCATCCAAGCTATTGAAAATAAGAATGATGGTGCTTTTGTAATTCGGGTGAATGTTCCCGCTCATGCTGACAAAGCTGAAATTGAAAAGTATTTAAAACGAGAATATGAATTAGCACTTGTAGCGTTAGAAGAAAAATATCAAGTTCAGCTACAGGGCAGAGATGAGCAAATAGAAATTTACCGAAAGCAAAGCACCGATCTAACTGAGATTGTAAAACTCTTGGCAAGTAGAGCTACTTATGACCTGAGAAATTCTCAAATTGGTGGAAGCCTGATTAACGCCGAGACAGTTAACGCCGACCAAATAGGTGGTAATATCCATAACAACGACGCTTGAAAATGCCCAAGCCAACCCATGCCGGACTCAGAAGACCCCAAGCAAGTCAACAACGACTTACGTAACGCTCAGTTTGGCGGTGGGTTGATTAATGCTGAGTCTGTGAACGCTGGGCGAGTTGGCGGCGATATCTACAATATTCACATTGGGCAGCAGGCGGTAGCACCAGTAAATCAGAACAGTCAGCCGCAAAAAATCTTGATTTTGGCAGCAATTCCTTACAGTTTGCGTTTGGATCGAGAGATTAGAGAAATTGAAGATGCTATACGACGGGCTACAAGACGGGATTTATTTGAGATTCGGATTAAAACTGCTGTACGCCCTCAAGATATTCGTAGAGCGATCGCAGAAGAACGTCCTTATATTGTTCATTTCTGCGGACATGGTTTGTCAGATGGCAGTTTATTGCTAGAAGATGATGGAGGAAACAACAAACCTGTTTCGCCAGAGGGATTAGCATCATTGTTTAAGTTACACACTGATTACATAAACTGTGTCTTACTGAACGCTTGTTATTCAGCTAAACCTGCCCATGCAATTAGCCAACATATTAATTATGCGATTGGCATGAACCAGCCCATTGGTGACAAAGCAGCGATTGTATTTGCTCAGGGATTTTATGATGGGTTGGGTTACGAAAACCTAGATACTCAAGATATATTTCAAAGAGCTTTTGACGAAGGTTTAGTTGCTGTTGGGCTAGAAAATACTTCTGAGGAACAAATACCAGTTTTAAAAAAGAAAGGTTCTTTTATTGAGAAAAGAGTACCAGAAACAGAGACAAACATATATATCGAACGTCCCCCTATTGAGGACAAGTGCTATAGTGCAATTTTGCAGCCTGGGGCATTAGTCCGTGTCAAAGCTCCCCAAAGAATGGGGAAAACACTCTTGTTAGAGAAAATGCTAGATTATGCCAGAGTCCAAGGTTATCAAACAGCAAAGCTCGATTTCAAACTAGCTGATATTGAAATCTTGGCTAATTTAAAAACATTCTTGCAATGGTTGTGTATTGATGTTGCTGACAGCCTAGAACTAGAACCACAACTAGATAAATACTGGCAGGATGTCTTTGGGCAGAATAAAAACTGTACTCGCTATTTTCAAAAATATTTACTATCGGTAACTGAGTCTCCCTTAGTTTTAGCCATAGATAATTTTGAGCGACTGTTTAATTATCCAGATATTTTCCCTCAATTCTGCTTACTGCTACGTGGATGGTATGAAGCAGCCAAACAAGGTGACAAGATTGGTAATATCTGGAAGAAACTGCGCTTAGTGGTAGTTCATTCCACCGAAGCTTACCCCTCTTTAGACACTAATCACTCCCCGTTTAATGTAGGATTGGCGATTGAGTTACCTGAATTTAATCTGCAACAAGTAGCAAACCTTGCTAAACAGAACGAATTGGGACAACTGGAGGAACAAGACTTAATACAGTTGATGGGGTTAGTAGGGGGACATCCTTACTTAATACAGTCTGCGATCGCTCCCGGTACATCTCCCAAGAACGCTTGACCGTGCGCTGAATCTCACAATTGAGTTGGAACTATGAGTTACAGGACATCTCCCTCAACAATTAAACTATAAGAAAGTGAGATAACAGCTTGGCAGATGTGGTTTTGGGAAAAAGACTCAGTTGAATACGAGATATTCAAGCAATACGAACGAGCGTTGGTAGCTATCGGCGTTAACTTTTCACTTGAAGAAGTCCAAAATGCTTTAGAAGGCTGCACGTATGGTTTAGAGGATGCGCTCAGAAGCACGATTGATTATGTGCTGTGGTTGCAAAAGAATGAAAAGCAATTTTTTCCAAACGCGATTTTGGTTAGTGCTTTGCGAGAGCAATGGAAACCAAAGGCATGGCGTGATGAGTACCTAGAACTGCCAAATCTAGAGTCACCAGGGCAAAGGTGGTGGAATGCGGCAGCTAAAATGTGGGGGTACGATGTACGCAATCGTCTCGTCGCAGATGTGTTTTATGACAACGGCACAGAATTCATCAAATTCACCAACGGTAAAGAAATCACGGTAGATGCTGCGTGGCGTTGGGATTGGGAACGTGTTCTAAACTATGCCACTAATCAATAGTTGACGCAACTGTGATCAGTATCTAACGGGAATGGAACCGAGGTTGATACAACTCGCACACCAGAAGAAAATGTAGAGCTTGCTATTCAAAAACTAACAAAAGAATTAGCATCAGATCTACTACAAATAATTAAAAATTCTCCACCAGCTTTCTTTGAAAAACTAGTAGTCGATTTATTAGTCAAAATGGGATATGGCGGCACTCGCAAGGATGCAGGTCAAACCGTTGGGCGTAGTGGTGATGGTGGAATTGACGGTATCATCAACGAAGACCGTCTTGGATTAGATGTAATTTACATACAAGCTAAACGTTGGGAAAGTTCTGTAGGTCGTCCTGAAATTCAAAAGTTTGCTGGAGCTTTACAAGGATTTCGTGCCAGAAAAGGAGTATTTATAACAACATCAACGTTTACAAATGAAGCTAAAGACTACGTTTCAAGAATTGACAGTAAGATTATTTTGATTGATGAGGAAACGCTGACTCAGTTGATGATTGAAAATAATGTTGGTGTTACGCCATTTGCTGTGTATGAAGTCAAGAAAGTTGATTCAGATTACTTTACGGATAGCTAGAGTAATTCGGTTTTCTTTTCTAAAATAATTATTGTAGTTTAACTAACATAAAATATGGATGAAAACTTAGAATGGCGCATCAGAGCTTTTTTTGATTTTTGGAGAAAAAAGCACTCATTTATCAGTAAGTTAGACCTGAGCGAACAAAGGTATGAAGCCAACGTTTTACTATGGGGATCTTTTGACGCACTTTCTAATTTATGGGCAAAGGAGATAGGCAAGAGCGAGTGTGGTAATAGTGGCAAGCGAATTATTTTTGATGCGTTTCTTGCACGTTATGGAGGTGATGTATTTAAGTTAGTTTCTCTTCCGGATGTGTGGAGTCGAGCAGAACGAGGCGATGCTTCTAAATTACCCAAAAATGTATGTATATTTTTAAGCGAAATTAAAAGACGTAAAAATGGCTCTAATGTCTACAAATATGAAGACGATTTTGAGATGGATGCGAGAACAATTCGCTCTACTTCAAACGATTTGAATATAGATGATGTCGTCCATCAAGTTATTACAAATTTCCCTAACGCTAATCGGGCTGAAATTGAGCAATGGCTTACTCTTTCCCGATATGGGGCGATCGCTTACAAAGTATTCCGAAATACTTATAAGCTGTTGTGCATTTAAATTGTGATAATAACGTTACCTTTATTTTTGATTTTCCGCGCCCATTTAATAATTAACTGCCCTTCATTTAAAAGTTGATGTAATAAATATTCTAGCTCTTCAAGTGATTTAAATAACCGATTAGCAACATATTCTTTTGTCGAATGCCAGACCAATTCAATTAAGTTATAATCTGGGCTATATTCCGGGAGAAACTCTAAATGAATATTCGGCATTTCTGCTTCAATTTTATTGATATACTCTTGTTTTTTGTGAAAGCTTGCATTATCAAGAATGATAACTATCTTGGCTCCTTTTTTTGCAAAGTCTTTGGCTTGATTACCTGCTTCTACCCATTCAAAAACTATTTCTTCATAGAAGATTTTTAGGACTTTGTAAAAATTATCTGCATTGCCTTTATCGATAAACTCTACGAATCTTTTCTTATCGGAATACCTTAATCCTCCCATCACATTAACTCTTCCTTTTCTTCTGTCTCCTCTCACGTTTTTGGAGCTACCTTTTTTACACCATGTTTTTCTTCTGATTACCCTTAAACTAAAGCCGCTCTCATCCCAAAACCATAACTGTAATAGTTCTGGATACTTTTTTTCTATTCTTAAATATTCTGCTATTTTCTGTTTAAATGCTTTTCTTTTTTCCGGATTCTGTTTGGACTCTAAGCTATATTTTGCCCAGAGGTAAACGTACTTTTTTTTCTCTAATATCCTCCTGACTTGAGAACCACTTAATTGTATGCCTGTGAGCTTCTCTAAATATGTTGCTAATCTCTGCGCTGTCCATCTGCCAAACTCGTATCCTAATTCTTGTGGTTCTTTATCTATCGTTTCTAGTAATATTTCTATATATTTATCTGTGGCTTTTTTATGGTTTCCCTTCATCCTCTCATCTTTGAGGCTTTCTAGATTCTCGCTCGTCTCCATGAACACACCCGACATCGCACTTTTGAGTTAAAAAGAAACTTTATTTATGCTCCGTTCGCAAAACTGCTGTAAGACAAAGTACTCTTTGCAAAGATAAAACTTTCAAACCCAGTAGTTGAAAGGGTAATAACATCTCCATTATTATTGAAGGTGAGATTAGCCGAGTTCAGGGTATTATCGGAACTTACACCAGAAATGACTAGTTGGGAGCGATTGAAAGCACTCAGGTCTAGTGTGTCAAAACCTGTTCCACCATTAATACTTCCACTACCAAACCCTTTGAAATAGTCATCCCCACTGTCTAATTCAATATTGATACCGCCACTAATAGTAACTTTTTGTTGAACTTCATTAATGATACTGGTGGCTGTAATTTTGTCATTGCCTTCACCAGTCTTAATAGTTCCCTCTCCATAAATTCCATAAGCAGAAATAGTATTTGTTGCTGTAGCTTGTCCAGTCAGTATGTCACAACCATCTCCTGTATCAATGAATCCGTCGTTGACGATACCTAAGAAGCCGCTAGTCGCAGTGATTGTATCATTACCATTACCAGTATAGATACCATCATTAAAGTTGTTAAAGATGCCATATTCGCCGCCATCGGCAATGATAATATCATTACCATTATCAGTATAGATCCTCCCTCTAATACCGCAGAACTCTCCAGTAGCAATGATAATATCGTTACCATTACCAGTGCTGGTGCTGTCTAAGTAGTTGTCAAGACCTATATCAGAAGTACCAGTGGCAATGATAATATCGTTACCATTACCAGTATCAAAGGAACCGCTGTTAGAGATGCCCCTACTACCAATACCAATGATCATGTCGTCACCATCTCCGGTATCGATGATACCGTAGTAATTTAAGATGCCATTCGGGTAATTACCAATGCCAATAATAATATCGTTACCATTACCTGTATTAATATTGCCATCGTTACGGATGCCATTACTAAGACTTTTAGTGCTAGTGCTAATACCAATGATGATGTCGTTACCATCTCCGGTATCGATGATGCCGTTATTAGAGATACCTATACTATTACTTTTAGTGCTAGTGCTAGTGCTAGTGCCAGCGATAGTGTCGTTACCTCCTAAAGTATTTACAGTAATACCAGAGAGAACCTGGATACCATAAATATAAGTAGTCTTGACTGTAACTACATCTGCATCGTTAGTCCATTTACCTAACAAAGTTGAAGGGTCAGTGTCTAAGTACCAACCCTTATTATTTAAATTAACTGTGTTTGAATAAGCCATAATTTACTCCTAGAAAGAATTAAAATTTCAGCAATAAATATTTTTTTACAGCAAAAATACTGGTTCTTCAATGCTTATTATACTAAAGTTGCTCCAAAGCTCAACGATGGGAACGAGTACTAAAATATGCCAGTAGTTGAAATAGCAATCACTACTCCTCCCACTTTACCAACACCCCATCCACAGCCACCAATCCCCACTGCGGAAACTTCGCCAGCAGTTTCTTGATCGCAGTCCGCAATGCAGGGTCATACCTTTGATAAGGTTATACTTACACCTCGACTGTGGTACTACTCCCCCACCGGATACCGCCGCATCATCTCCTGCAACTCTACCGCCTCACCCTCCGGCGTATACACAACCTCACCGGACATAGCAATCACAATCCTTTGTTTCCTTGCCCACTCAAACCAATCTTTCACGGCAGATTTAACCTGTGCGGACTCCGGTTTCCTACCTTCCTTACAAGCCGCCACAAATACAGCTTCCGGTGACTTGATTCCTTTCCAAGTTCGCAGTGCCTCCTTCAAATAACTGATCGCCCCTGGTACATTCTCCCAGCACCGCTTAACTGTACGTTGAATCTCTGCGTTTAGCCGAAATTGCGGGGTACAGGGTAGGCTGTTGACTTTGTTGGTTTTTAGGCGATTTTGCGGAAAATTATTCGTGTTCTTTTTTGTTTGTGGAAAAACGGCTGTTCCAGCCGTTTTTCCACAAAAATAGTCAGCACACTTTCTGCATGAACCCTTATGGGCAAAAGAGTACAAAGTTTACAGCCTAGGTACAGGGTATTTCTCGTAACTGTTGCAGCACTTCTTGAACTTCCTGGCTACTGGGTTGCGCTGATTTTTCTACAGGCTCGGCGCAATCATCACCAGAGTCTTCGTCACAAAAATTCGACGCAACCGGGGCGGCGGAAGAACGATCCTCATGGGGATCTGTCTCGGTAGCCGAATCAACCAGTTCTATGTCTTCAACGAAGTGAGCAGTCTGGGGTAACTCTAGTTCTGCGGTTTGACAAGCCCCTTCCTGGTCGCATTCCAAAATCTTGGCTTCCTCGTTCTCACTTTTTTTAAGCTCAACAGCAGAGTGTTGTTGTGGCTTTGAAGCTTCTGGATGGGATCTATGGTATTGTTCTACAGCGAACGTCGAATGTTCAGATTTGAACTTGCCATGTTCAAGTAACTTATTCAGTACATCGAAGTTTAATTTATACTGCCATGTTCTATCCTGACCGTTGCCAGGATTCTTCTGCTTGGAGATAATACCCATCTCGTCAAGCAGAGCGATCGCACTCCTAATCACATGAAGGCTATGTTCACCCATTAGATCGGCATAAATTTTCTTGAGGGGCTGATAAATCCAGGGGGTGCGGTGGTTCTTCAGCTTCCACTTTGTCCAGTGTCGAAAGTATTCAATCAGCTTGGCCGCACAAAAGTTACCAGTGATATCAAAATACTCCCGGCGCAATATCACCAGGATAGAAAACCTTTCAGCAGATGCAACACTACTCATATCCTACCTTCTATAATTTGTAAAAACTGGGTTGTCTAAAACGGCATATTCTCTTGGTCTTCTTCGGGTGCTTGTGACCAAAATTCCCTGAGCTTTTGGCGTTTAGCCACCAGAAATTGCTGTTTCTCTTCGGGCGATACTTCACCAATCAATTGCTGTAACTCATTCTTTTGCTTCTGCTTCCAAAGTTCAGTTGTCACAGCAGGTAAAGCCAGGGTTTCAATTTTGGTAGACGGTCTGAAGTTGCGGCGACGGAACAAAAAGCGGAAATGGCGTTTATCTTGTGACGGCAGCGATCGCCATACGTCCTCATTCCATCCTGGTGGTACAAAATCAGCTGATGGAGGTAACAGGCTTTGTGCTTGGGCTTGTAATTGGGCAATTGCTTGTTGCATTGCAGGAATGGCTTGGAGCAATGCTAACTGTTCAGTGCTAAGTGACTGCGGGGTATAGCCAGTTTGTGACCAGATAAATACCCTTGTCCCGGCTTTGGCTACCATACGGTAATTGTTGGCTGCGGTTTGCTTGCCTTTGTACTTCCGGGCATCCATCGCGTAGTATTCCAGCACTGCATGGCAAAGTTCGTCAATCACGAACAAGCTCCCGTGAGCATCGTTCATTATGAGTCTCCAGTCTTTACCAGCAATTGGTTTCAGCGATTCTGTCAAGTCGTTCGTTATGGGGTCACAATCACGAATCTTGTTTAGTAACTGGGTGATTGCGGGTTGGTCTGTTCCGCAAAAATTAGCTAAAGCTGTGACGGTCATCCCGCTTACGCCGTCGTTGGTGCGGGTACAAAATCCTAACTCGTCCTGAATATGAAAAGTAATCGCATCCATAAACATTTCTCCAATTTTTGACGCATGAAAATATCGACAACACTTAACCCATGCCGCATTGAGTTCTTTTAAAGATGTGGGTGGGAATTTTTATTTACTGGTTTGTTTCTTGCCAGAACCGTAATTCATCCTTGAAATAACGCTCAGTCTTTTTCGGTTTGTCTTTCCAATGATCCCAAGCCACCCGAACTTCATCTCCGAAATCCTCGATGACTTCACCCTTGCGTATATACAAGGCAAAGTAAGGGTCAGCGTGAGCAACAACAGAACCAAGCCCAATAATCAATTCACAATTCGCAAGTCGCAATTCGCAATTCGCAATTATCAGAAACCATCGGTTCCGTAATCTTGGAGGATTCTGCTCTCTCCAAAGAAGTGATTAACTCTGTCTCTTGCGGTGTCAGTTCCGCCCAGTAGTCTTGTTTAATAACCTCATATTCAGTAGCCACTTCCAGATAATCCCACCAGCTACACCCAGGCTTCGACAATACAGCCCGAATATCACTAACCGCTTGAGGTAACAGTTGCAATTGTTCGGCTCGATATGCGATCGCAATTGGTGTCGGTTCACTGCCAAGGATAATTGCAGCTGCTTGGAGTGCTTGGGTGTTGTTCATAGCACTGGCCAGATTACCCAAAGCTATACCCATCAGTCGCAGGCATTCGGTGGCGTTTTCTTTGGGTGGTTCAAGGGCAAGCGATCGCAACAGCAGCCTTGAGCTTTTCTGGTTCCTTGACTAGGCGTAGCAAAGGACGGGCTTGACGCTCGTTTTTAATGTGTTCGCCCAACTCCTGGGCTGTATCAATGACTTTCTTGGCTCCTAGCAGTTGGTTGATTCGTCGGTATCCACCCCAAGCGGATAATTCATGCTGGCAGTATTGCTCAAAAGTTTTATAGCCAGCTTCACGGTAAAGTTGTTTTGAGCGCATCTGGAGAATGTCATCAACTGCTTGCCATTCAAATCTGTCGATGGCAGTGAACGTTTCTTTGATGCAGCTATTGAGAACACCGTAATCGAGAGGTGAAATAGTTTCACAGTAGGGGTCAATAATAGCATTCCCCTCTGTGCATAGTGCAGGAGGATTTGATATTGTTTGATTAACCATGAACCTGGGAGTTTATGGAACTACCCTCAGCGCGTGCCTGAGAAACAATCGCTGGGGGTTTTAAATTGTCAGCACAATTGCTTTGAGTCTAGCATTAGGCTAGCCAAACAAGCAACTAGGCTAGACATTTACAAACACCCTTTAAAAGCTTCGCCCCCTAGGGTTCAGTAGGGGGCGAGTTGGTTGCTAGATTTATGAGGTTTTTGGCGCTGGCTAGCATATGTTCTAGCTGATTCTTTAGTTGCTGGTTTTCTGCGGCTAGCCCGCCTTTAATTTTCCCAGTTCTGCTTTAATCTCCGCTATCTCTTGTTGTTGCTTCTCTACAAGTTGCCTGATATCAACAACATTAGTTTCACTTTCTCCCCTTCCAAGCCTGCTTCTAATGTACTTCTCGATGTCTTCGGTCATACTTGTTCCTTCTGTTTCTAGCAACTCTTTGTATGCAAGGTACAAACTGTTATCTAGCCTTACATTCAACTGAGCGCCACGCTTCCTAGTGGAAGGCTTTGTTTCGTCTGCCATTTCTGTTTCTTGAATTCAAATAACTATTAACACTATAAAACACGGTCTAGCCAGTGGCTATAACTTCTACTAATGTCTAAGACCCGTACAGATCAGTTATTTGGCTAGATAATGTCTTGACAATGGCTAGCCAAAATCTTATATTAGATTCATCAGCTAAAAACAAAAGACGACCGCACCAGTCTCGCAAACTCAGCGATCGCCTTCTGTCCCTAAAATTAGGAGAAATATTATTATGCCTCATCTCACATATTCACAGCAAGCACGTTTAGGCTTTAATCGCAACGCAATAGATGAGGAAGCCAAAGCACAGGAAGAACTCTACAATCCATTCTCCTCACGACCCGGTTGCACTGAGCGCCAAGTTAAAGGGGCAATCTCGCTCACCCTTGCCCCAGTGTAATAGAGCAGTTGAATGATTGACCTGTCTCGTCCTTTTGGAGTTAGGGCAATCATAGTCATTACTTCTAGCTCACTTAAAATACGTTCGGCTAGCTTATCTTCAGGTTCGGGCAATGGTACCTGGGCAGCAACATTAAATTTTGTCCATTCTACTCCATTAGCAAATCGCATTAGACTTTTGACAGCTGCAATTCTCCTAGCACGAGTAGAGGTTTCATATTCCTTGGTTTCTAAATAATCCGCGAACGCCAAAACATCATTCATCGTTACTGTTCGCAAGTCTAAATCATTTAGCTGCACTTTTTTAGCACTTACACCTAGAATAAAGGCAATGAATTGACGGATATCTGTATCATAAGAGCGCCGGGTCTGAGGCGATCGCTTCGCTGTTAGCATTTTTCTAGTTCTCTGTGCTGTTGGTGCTTTGGTGAGGGAACTAAAAAGGTGAGACAGCAAGAGCGATCGCTTTTTAGTTCTGGGGGATTTAATTACTGAATTGCGATCGCTGTTCTTTATCAGATTATCGTCTTTTGATAAGAGCCGCACCCATATCATTTAAGTCCGTGGGATAAGACTTTCGTTTCATGAGCAACTATGTAAATACACTATATAAGAGGTATCCTATCGTTGCAAGCACTTTTTTCTACTCATCTTTAGATTTACTTTATAAATAGCCTCTTAAGGAATTGACCAATCCACAATTTTCAAATTAGGGACTTTCTGAAAATCTTTCAAGTTACGTGTCACAACTGTAGCATTTAAGGAAAGTACAATGGCTGCAATTCTTAAATCTTGTGTACCAACGCGAATTTTTTGCTTGACTAATTCGTGATAAATGTTAAATGCGGACTCATTAAAATCAAGAATATTAGCTTGACATAACCGATTAAATGTTTCTTTCAATAAAGCGTAAGCTGTAACTAATTCTTGCTTTGATTTGGCTCGTTTAATTACATCTAAACGACCGTACATCTGCTCAATAATAGTGATCACTGTGACTGCAATTTCTGAAGGATTAATAGTAGCTACTTTGCTAGCCACTACTGGATGACCTCGTTGTAGTAGCGAAACATGGTCAGTATCAAGCACCCATTTTGTCATCTGATTTATACCTAACCAAATATACTCTTACTCTTGTAGAAAAGTGTCTTCTGTAGATTTATCTAGTTCTTGTCGATAATTTTCTATAGCTTCAAGCATTTGCTCAAATTGTGGGTCATCTTTGAAAACTCCAGCCATTGCTAACCAAGGATTTTTCTGCTCAGAAGATGGCACTTTTATAGATAAACAAACAATTTCTGCACCAGCTAGATGGGTCTCTAGACGTTGCTGAAGTTGAGCTAATGCAGTAAGGCGATCGCTTGCTTCTACTTGTAATTCCGGCAACCCAGGAACAATAGCAACTGTTCTGCCATCAGCTTGTTGCTTAACAATAACATTTACTAAAACTTCGTTATTATCTTGGCTAGTTTGTGATGTTGCAGATGAAAAAGAATTCATGATAATTTTGGGGCTTATTTTGTTTAATTCTAACAATGATTGACATACTCACCTCGCTTTCAGGCAGGTGAGTATGTCAAAATCTTCAATTAGTTGAAGTTCAGGGCGAACGCATCTTATTTACTAATAAAAACTAAGCGAGATTACAAAATGACATAGATAATTGGGAAAATTGATAGAATGATAAGCAAAGTAAATCAAAGATGTTCTAAAAATATCGATGAGTTTATCTTCATCTAAATAAAAGGATTGACTCCCTCTTGCCAAACCACATAACTTAAGCGTAAATCTCGCTGTTCGTAGAGACGGGAAACACCTAACACTGCAAACCAATCTGGTCGCTTATGCCACAGTGGACAACGCGAGTCATAGTAAAGATTTAAATCGCTGGCAACAAATATCCGATCGCTAGGATAATTGGGCGGACGAAAGGTTTCGTCTAATAGACGAGGTTGCAACAAATGAAACTGATCGGGCAAACCAGGTTCCTCTGGGTCTTCACTAGGAAGATCGTACATTGTAGGTAATGTATCTTTTGGAGAACGTGGCGGATTTGTTTGATACATTGCGTAACAGTCCTGATGGCGAGACTCTTAGCTATATTATCTAACCTAGACTCAGGATTTTTGAGAATCACGTAATCAAAGGATGGCGATCGCATTCTTATTCTTTTAAAGTGAGGGTAGCGATCGCAGTTTACACCTATGTGATATGTTCCGGTTTCTTGCGGTTGGCGGGAATAATTTTAGAAGATCAAGAATGGCCGAAAAAATGTGGACACTTTGAGGGTAAGCGAGTTATCCCGCAGGCTGAACATACAGGAAAAATTCGTGCTGCCGTAGAGGCGCGTGGCGATAGCGGTTTGGTAATTATAGCTCGCACAGATGCTCGTGCGCCATTGGGTTTAGAAGCTGCGATCGCTCGTGGCAAAGCTTACATCGCCGCTGGAGCAGATGTACTATTTGTAGAAGCTCCCCAATCGATTGAGGATTTGTAATTTAGTGCCAACACTAAGCGAACATAGATAAGTAGTTGTTATCTCTGTACGAAAGTCCTGGATTCTACGCAATTGCGAGCCAATATCAGTAACAGATTTTGCAAAAAAGTTAAGTTTTTAGTATTAAAATGAACCATTGTAGAGACGTTGAATTGCAACGTCTCTACTACCAAAGGATTTGTTGCAATCATTAATTGAATTAGTATTACTAAAATTTCATCTGATTTTTTGTTCTCTCTCTAGATGAAATAAGTCTCTTGCTTTAGATGCTTACATAGAGAGTTCCTGATTTATTATGTTATCAATATGACACTAGTTAAGCAAAACTCTTTGAATACACCAGCAAAACCGCCAAAAACACTAGTAGAAAAGCAAATTGAAACAGAACGGATGCGTGATGTTCTAGTGTTGTTGCAAAATTTGATTAATAGTGAAGAAGCCACTGTTAAGCTAATTTTAGATTGCCTTTATGATATTGGCTCAGTTAATGTAATTAACCAAAAGTTCCGCTGGCGTTATCCAAATAGGATAATGAAATTAATTGCTAGAATGTCTAAACCTGCTTTTAAAGCCCTCGCTATAGCTTGGTTTAAGAAAAATTGCCCTCAATTAATTACTGATTGGTTATACTCAAAAGTTACTTTTGATATTCCCCAAAAAACACCTCAAGAAATGGCTGTTGAAGTTGCTCAACCTCAATTATCTTACTCACCATCTAAAGACAATGTAGATCGAGAGATTAAAAATTTACGTAACCAAGTGAGATTATTAGCAGGAATTTTAATAGTTGCGATCGCTAGTTTAGGTGTAACAGTTACTTTATTAAGTAATTCGTAATGACGCTCCTTCGTCGCTAACGCTGCGCTAACGTAATTCGTAATTAAACTAAAATTGATATTTATCGTAAATTTAAGGGTTTAAGACTCCTACGTCTATACGTAGCTCAGTTTTAGACGGAGATTTATACCCCGACTGAAACTGTATTTAATGCGCGAATTTTGAATCGGTATTTTCTTCTAAAAATAAATTATCTTTTGAATAAGAATAATTTTTCCATCGAAAGATGCTCGGTTATCTTGAGATATATAAAAAAACGAAGCCATTGATAATTTAGGATTACTATATCTCTATCAAATGTATTAACTTTTTAAGTATTTATGCTATGTGATTAAATATTTGATTATGATTTTAATAGTGGCGATCGCTACCTGATTAATCAAAAATCACCTTAACAGTGATAACCAACATCATGTCCGCCTAATTATTTATAATTCCCGCATCTGTGCAAAAACCAGGAAAACCTCTTTCCCCTGCTCACCTACAGTCTTAATGGACGCGATATAAGCCGCCCACAATCCTCCAGCGACAAGTGCTATAGCTAATATGCTCATTCCTACTATGACTTTGCCCAAACCTAACTTGGAGGACATTGAAATATGCTTACTGTTGGAGGGTGTGTACCAATACTACGGTTATGACTATCGTAATTATGCTCATTCCTCACTCAAGCGCCGGATTCACAACTTTATGCGCTCAGAAGGATTAGCAAATATTTCTGCATTACAAGAGAGATTACTTCACAATCGTACATATTTAGAAAAGTTTTTGCTAAGTCTGACAGTAAATGTCACATCAATGTTTCGAGATCCTAGCTTCTATCAAACCTTCAGAACTCAAGTCGTCCCTTTCTTACAAACCTATCCTTTCATTCGTATTTGGCACGCTGGATGCTCCACAGGAGAAGAAGTCTATTCAATGGCTATTCTATTACAAGAAGAAGGACTTTATCACCGTTGTCGAATATATGCCACTGATACTAACGAGAAAGTACTCCAAAGCGCCAAGAGTGGTATTTTTTCTCTCAAGCTGATGCAGGAATATACTCAACTTTACTTAAAAGCAGGCGGCAAACGGTCTTTCTCAGAATACTACACGGCAGCTTATGATAATGCCATTTTTCGAGCATCCTTGAGAGAAAATATTGTCTTTGCTCAGCATAATCTGGCAACTGACAGTTCTTTTAACGAGTTCAATGTTATCCTTTGCCGTAACGTTTTGATATATTTCAACCATATCCTGCAACAACGGGTTCACGAACTTTTTTTCAACAGTCTTTGCACCTTTGGTATTTTAGGTTTAGGACGACAAGAATCGATTAGATTTACTCCTTATGAGCAACACTTTGAAGAGATAGCCAAAGGAGAGAAACTGTACAAAAAAATTAGATAAATTAATGATATCTTGATATCGCCGAAGCGATCGCCACAATGTGAAGGGCTACAAATTACACCTCAACAAATCTTTCAACAAGCAAAAATTCCCTAATTTAGTCAAAGACGCTACGCGAACGCCCAATGAGTTACGCCATAGACGATAGCGTAGCGAAGCATAAGTCCTTTTTACTGCCAAATATAAATTAGAAGAAACAAAACAATCCAGATAACATCAACGAAGTGCCAAAATAATGAGGTGGCATTGACGCCAAAGTGACCTGATTCGTAGTTCCCCGGAATGAAAGAACGCACTAAGATAATTAACTGCAACAGAATACCTGTGAAAACGTGCAAACCGTGGAAACCTGTTAACAGGTAAAACATGCCACCAAATGTGCCAGAAGTGAAGCCAAAGGCGAGACTATTCCATTCAATTGCTTGTCCAAATAAAAAGTAACTTCCCATCGCCATCGTCGCCAAAAGATAGAGACGAAATCCTGCTAAGTTATGGCGCTGGAGGGCTTTTTCTGCTAGATAAATCACAAAACTACTAGCAACAAGAATGACTGTATTGATTGCAGGTTCTTTAATTTCTAATCGAGAAATACCAGCGGGTAGCCAATTGGGAGTTGTTGTTTTGTAGACAATATATCCTGCAAAAAAACTCAAGAAAATCACGCTTTCAGATAGTAGGAAGACAATGAAGCCAAACATTTTATTGCCTTCTTCGTCGTGACTATGCTCAGCGTTTATGTGGTGTGATTGATTGGGAACAATATAACTTTCCATTGGTGTAGATTTTGAGGTTGAATTTGCAACGCAGAGGAACGCGGAGGATTTCTGCAACTTCCTCGATTCTCTGGTTAGTCTATGGGTGACGTAATTCGTAATTCGTAATTAAGTTTTGTAATGGGGATTTGACCCCAACACAAAACTTACAGGTTATGGAACTGGGTGACTTAAACCCACGGAACTTGTTAATGGTTCGGATTTGCCGTAGCCGTAGGGTTCACTGATAACAGTTGGAATTTCTTCAAAGTTCTCTACCGGAGGTGGGGAAGAAACTAGCCACTCTAGTCCAATTGCCCGCCAAGGGTTAGCAGGGGCTTTCTCACCACTTGTCCAAGCGATTACCATGTTGAAGATGAAAGGCAAGGTGGACATTCCTAAGAGAAATGAACCAAGGCTAGCAATGATATTCCAAAATTCATACTCTGGGGCGTAGGAGGAAACTCGGCGTAGCATTCCTTGCAGTCCCAATGGGTGCATGGGTAAGAAGTTGAGGTTAGTACCGATGAATGATAGCCAGAAGTGCAATTTACCCCAGCCTTCGTAGTACATCCGTCCAGTCATTTTGGGGAACCAGTGGTAGATGGCTGCATACAAGCCCATCGTTACTGTACCGAAGAGGACGTAGTGGAAGTGACCAACTACAAAGTAAGTGTTGTTAACGTGGACATCAACCGGCACGGAGGAAAGCATGATGCCTGTAATGCCGGCGAAGACAAACATGATTAGTCCACCCAAGGCAAACAGCATCGGTGTAGTTAGACGTAGTTTACCGCCCCAAATCGTCGCTACCCAAGCAAATACTTTAATCCCGGTGGGTACAGATACACACATTGTCGTCAGCATAAAAATCATCCGCATCCAGCCTGGTGTACCACTGACGTACATGTGATGCACCCAGACGATACCGCTAACTACTGCAATCAAGAGGGATGATATGGCAACTACTTTGTAACCAAATAGGGGTTTACGAGCATAAACCGGGAAGATTTCTGAGAAAATGCCGAACACGGGTAGAATGATCACGTAAACGGCAGGGTGGGAGTAAAACCAGAAATAATGCTGGAACATGACTGGATTTCCACCTCTGGCGGGGTCGAAGAAGGCTGTACCAACTGTGAGGTCGAGTAGCAGCATCACCGCGCCAGCTGTCAGGGCGGGGAGTCCGAATAATTGGATAATTTGAGCGCTAAAAACTGCCCAAACAAACAGGGGCATCCGGAAGAAGCTCATGCCTGGTGCCCGCATCTTGACGATTGTCGTCACGAAATTGACTGCACCCATAATTGAGGACACACCAGACACTGCTACTGCTAGCAGCCAGAGGACTTGCCCGTTAATCAAGTTGCCTGTGGGATTCTGGAGACTAACCGGTGGATAAGCCCACCAGCCTGCTTGGGCTGGGCCACCAGGAACAAAAAAGCTCCCCATCAAGAGAATCCCAACCACCGGCACCATCCAAAAGGCAACGGCGTTGAGGCGGGGAAATGCCATATCTCGTGCCCCAATCATCAATGGCACTAGATAGTTAGCAAAACCAACCAGTGAAGGAAATGTCCACAAAAACAGCATGATGGTGCCGTGCATGGTGAACATACCGTTATAGACGGTGCGGTCTATAAGATCAGATTCAGGTGTGATTAGTTCTCCGCGAATTACCATCGCGAAGATACCACCAATTAGAAAGAAGAAAAAAGAGGTAACAAGATACTGAATACCAATTACTTTGTGGTCGGTACTAAAGCTGAAGTATCGCTTCCAGTTTCCCGGAGATTCGTGGTGAGGCTGCTCACCGCTGATACTGATGCTGTCGATGGGGATGTTTGTCATATCAATAGGGAATTGGGAGTGGGGAGTGGGGAATGGGGAGTGGGGAATTGGGAATGGGGAATTGGGAATGGGGAATGGGGAGTGGGGAATGGGGAATTTAGTTATTTCTCCCCTAGTTCTCTCGACTTTTGTTATGGATGGTTTAGTTCTACCTATCCCCTGTTCCCTTATGAAGCATTGACTAAAGGAGGTGCTGCGGGTGCAACTGTGGCCCAGCCGGTTTTGACTGTCTGATGGGATGCTTGGGCATATTCGGAGGCGGCTTGATTTTTCGCGGGAGATGGTTTGCGAGTTGCTGCTTGAGCTAGCCATTGGTGATAGTCTTCGGGAGATTCAACGACTACATCAGCTTGCATGGTGGCAAAGTATGTGCCGCTATATTGAGAATCGGTCAGACTATATTGGCCTATACGGATGGGAGTAAATTCAAAGTCTATGGTGTGATTGGGAATAATATCTTGTTTAAGACGGAATGCAGGGATGTAGAAGCCGTGCAATACGTCCTCTGATTTCAATGCTAAACGCACGCGGCGATCGCTTGGTAAATGCAACTCAGTACTGGTAATATCTTTTTCTGGATAATGGAAGACCCAAGCCCATTGTTTGGCAAGTACGTCTATTTTCTCTACGGGGAGGGAAGAGGACGCGGGGAAGGGGGGACGCGGGGAGGGGGGGAAAGAATTCTCCGTGTCTTCCACGGGTGCTGCATAAGCCGATTCCATCCCCATCGGATTATGTAGGTGTACAAGTTCCATGGGGCCTTGAATGCCCATTTGCTCGTAAACTTGGTAGCTGTAGCCTGCAATCCAAAATACTAGCAAAATGGGGATGGCTGTCCAAACAACTTCTAGTGTCACATTACCTTCAATTGGTGGGCCATCGCTGGTGTCGCCTTTTTCGGCTCGATGGAAAATCACAGAATACATCAAAGTACCGGTGACTCCCAAGAAAATGAAAGCACCTAGCGTTACTAGGAAGCTAATCAAATCATCAATCAGCTGCGATTCGGCTGCTGCTTGTGGAGGAAGCCAAAAATAAGCTTGCTTACCTATCCAAATACTAGTGATCGGCAGGGCGATCGCACCTGTAATTAATGTCAAAATGTTTAGGATCTTGCGGATGTTCATGAGAATGGGGAGTGGGGAGTGGGGAGTGGGGAATTACGAATTACGAATTACGTTAGCGACGAAGGAGCGTCATTACGAATTACTACTTCAGTACTGTGTTGGGGTCTTGTCCCATTCGTAGTAAGGTGTCGGCGGTGTTGTGGACGCCAAATTCAGCGGCCATTTGTGCGCCTAGTGTGCCGTGGACATACATGATGAACATGATTGCCATGCCGGTGAGTAAATAACTCCACTGCACTTGTCTGTCGGCGTCTCTGCCCCAAGCGTAGCGTTGCCATCCTCGCCAGATGGTCATGCCAATAATTAAGGCTAGTAAGAAGACTCCTCCAACACCATGCCAAAGCATGGTTTCCATGGCTTGCAGTCCCCAGGCACTTTTGATATCGGCTGGTGGTGCTGCGAGCAGCATTTCGTAAAAGCCTGCTGCAACTGTAAAAAAGGTGATGACGGCTGAGGCTACCATGTTATACCAACCAACATCAAAGAAGTTGTTGCGCTCGACGGTAATGGCTAAAAATTTGAAGACCCATTTTTCAAATGGAAATAGTACACCAGCAATATCAAAAATGATCCCAATGATGAATAAACCAAGGGTGAGGTGAACTAAGTTGGGATGGATGGGAATTGTATAAGGTAGTCCGTTTGGGCCTAGTTGTGCGTTTAATTGGTTGATTAGTTCTGAGTTCATGGCAATATACCATCCTTGATTGCTTCCACAACTGGCACTGTATGTAGTCCATATACCCAAACAAGTTCATCGCCGAGATAGACTTGCAGACCAACTATCAAGACTAAAATTAGTCCTGCTCCAAGATAATAAATCGATAATTTTTGCGGGTTGCGTTTACGAATTACGTAGCGCCAAGCTGTAATCGCAGCGATAATTCCTGACAGCGACCAACCGATGAGTGTGTGCGTATTTAACACTGATTTAGCTAGATCATAAGGTTTAGCTAAACCTGCTTCAAACTGTCCGAAAATAATGGCAACGAAAATGGCGATCGTGGCTACAAACATATTCCACCAACTCACCTCAAATAGACGAGTTCTACCAGTAAAGTAACCAATTACATCGCAGCAAAAGGCAAATAAAATCATCGCAATGACGAAGTGAACAATGATGGGGTGAATTGTATCTGGATAAGGTAAGTTATGGTCGTTCAAAGATGTAAAATACTCAAGCATGATCTTCTCCTAGACATATTTCAGTTATTAGTTATCAGTTATTTGTACTGAGCGGCTTGCCCTGAGCGTAGTCGAAGGGAATCGAAGTATCAGTTATCAGTGGTTTTTGTCCAGGATGAGTCAGGATTTAGAGTACCTTGTTTTTGCAAGTGGTGTGTTGCACTTGAGGCCTAAATCACAATTTATAACTTTGATAACTGTTCACTGTTAACTATTCACTGTTTTAATATCTGCGCGTTCAAACCTGTTTAATCATGTGTCAGAATTTGGTAGCTTAATTTGCTGAACTGGCTGATGTGGCGAATTTTTTTTGATTGCGATTCATTTCCTCGTATCGATAATCTATAACAGCAATTGTTGATGTGGCTAAACTAAATTGCTGTTGTTTATTTGAGTTGCTTTATCTATCTTTTAGCTTAAGTAAATTTTTATGAAAAGTCAAAAGATAAAAAATAAAAGTTTTAAAATTAATTGATTAGCAAAAAAATGATTTTGTTGATGTATCTACTTTGGCATTACTTAAAATATTATTAAATCGAAAATAAATATTTTTATGTTAAATATTGCACATTTGCAAATTATTGATTTGTCATATAAATAACAGAACTTTAGAGGAATTATTACTTTCTTTGTAAAAATTGTGATTTGTTCTTTGTCATTAGTGCCGACAAATGACAAATGACAATCACCAGTGAATATGCAATTTAAAGAGATTAAGATCTGAACTCGCTCAACCCACCCCCTATGGCCTCTAGACAAAGGGAAAGCTGAGGTTTGAGAATAGGAAGGAGTGAGAAATCCAGATTATGAACCAAAAAGTTTCACAAAAATTACAATCTGTGTTCCTGATGATATGAAGGCTAAGCAAGTGAGATTCAAAATTGTGGTGATAGGTACTTCTTTAGGTGGATTATTAGCGCTGAAAAATGTGCTAGAAAATTTAACAGCGGATTTTTCTGTACCGATCGCGATCGTGCAGCACCGTCACAAAGATTCTGACACCACCCTCAAAGCATTACTGCAAGAATCCACTTCCATACCAATACGAGAAGTGGAAGACAAGGACGAGATTCTTCCAGGACACATTTATCTGGCTCCAGCAGATTATCACTTACTGGTTGAATCTGGTTACTTTGCTCTTTCTACAGATGAACCCCTAGCTATCTAATTGGTATTTCAGGGCTTGAGACTCAAGCATAGTAAGAAGTTCCGTATGTTGATCGACCAAAGCTTGTATTGTGCGAACTGGATGACGATGAAGGCGATGTTTTTGTTGGCG
>JAHHHC010000065.1 GCA_019359515.1 Desmonostoc vinosum HA7617-LM4
GGGACTGGGGACTGGGGACTGGGGACTGGGGACTGGGGACTGGGGACTGGGGACTGGGGACTGGGGACTGGGGACTGGGGACTGGGGACTGGGGACGCGGGGACGCGGGGACGCGGGGACGCGGGGACGCGGAGAATAATTCATAACCAATTCCCAATTCTCCATACTTCGACTCCGCTCAGTACAAGTTCCCTACTCCCTACTCCCCACTTCCCACTCCCTACTCCCCACTCCCCACTCCCCACTCCCTACTCCCTACTCCCTACTCCCCATTCCCCACTCCTTATTTACTATGAACTTCACAACCAGCAAATCCAAGGAATTTGAAGAATACTATTCAGGGACACTTACAGATTATGTAACAGCGATCGCTTGGTCGCCACAAGGTAAAACTCTAGCAGCAACTTCCGCTGCTGGGGAGGTGGTGCTGTGGAATGATGGCAATTTAACAACTTTGCAGGCTGCTGGCGACAAATCAATAGATTGTCTGGCTTTTTCTCCAGATGGAAAATTTTTAGCTGTCGGTGGACAGGATGGACAGGTAAAAATTTGGCGAGAATATAAATTAATTGCTACTTTAAAAAATGCTCCGGCATGGGTAGACAGGCTAGCTTGGAATCACACCAGCAATCAGTTAGCCTTCAGTTTAGGGCGTAATGTGCAAGTTTGGAATGCAGATACTCACGAAGTTGTTGTCACACTCAATTTTGATAATTCGTCAGTGTTGGGTATTGATTGGCGCATTGATGGTCAGTATTTAGCGATTGGTGGTTATCAAGGAGTTAAGATTTGGTACAGTCAAAACTGGGATGAAGAACCATATATTTTAGATATGTCTACTGTCAGTGTAGCTATGGCTTGGTCGCCTGATGGCAAATACTTAGCTTCTGGCAATATGGATCGTAGCGTCACTGTTTTAGAATGGAACAACCCTGACCCTTGGGTAATGCGTGGTTTTCCTGGGAAAATTCGCCAATTGGCTTGGTCAGAAGCTACTACCAAAGTTGGTGCGCCTCTGCTCGCATCCTCAAGTGTAGAAGGTATTGTAGTGTGGGAAAAATCCGCAGATGAATCTTTGGGTTGGGAAGCACGAGTATTAACTAATCATGTAGATGTTATTTGTGCGATCGCTTTTGCACCCCAAAGCTTTCTTCTCGCTTCTGCTGCTGCTGATGGCTGGTTGTGTTTGTGGAACCAAGCCGAGGAAGTATCCCAACTAATCACTGGTGTTGCAGCTGGTTTTTCTAGCTTAGCTTGGCATCCTCAAGGCAAACTACTAGCCGCAGGCGGCGAGAAGGGCGAATTACTCGTTTGGTCAAAGGTGTAGTGGGGATGAGGGGGATGAGGGGGATGAGGGAGAAGTAACCAACATCAATTCCCAATTCCCAATTCCCCACAACATTGGGAGCAATTATTGCAGTTGAACGTCGATAATTTATTAGTTATGCTGTATCAGCAAAGGTCTCTTTGTGTAAATTTATGAACATAGCAAAACTGATTTTATTTGCCTGTCCGGTATTTATAGCATCTATGGTACTGGTCGCTAATCCAGCTAATGCATCCAGTATGCAATCTCCATCTACTACACAAGTTGTTGTGGTAGCATTTGCACAACCAACTCATGAATTGGCAGCACCAACATTAAATCAAACATCTAACCCAATTCTTGATCAACTTGGTTGCAATTGTGCAAATTGCATTCAAACTAAATTTCAGATGTTACAGGGTAAGCTGCCATCAGCTGGTTTTTGATCAGGTTAGCACTTATAGAAACTTTAAAGGCGTAGCAATGCTACGCCCTATTCCCTATTCCCTATTCCCTATTCCCTATTCCCTATTCCCTATTCCCTTTCATTTGTTAAAGCTGTATATCTTCTGCGTCTCCAAACGATCGCAAATCGATGAAGGCAGTGTATCAGCTGAAAACATCTGTCGGTCTAGTTGGATTTGCAAGTTGCTCAAAGGGTCGCTACCTGAAGAAATTAGAAATTCTAGGTTTTGGATGTAAGGCAAAGCTACTAAGTTATCCAAAATTTGGCTGATGGCTTGGAGATAAGGATGACCATCCTGTTTATACCAATCACAAGCGGCAACTTTTGGCTGATCGAAACCTAAATGTACCGTCAATGATGGCTTATCAAACACAGCGATCGCTAATGGTCGCGCTTCTTCCTGTAATAATAAATCGTAGCTTCTCGCTAAATGCCGCAATTTCTCTAAGCGTTCATAGCGTTTTGTAACTAATTGTGGATCATCTTGCCAATGAATTGCTACTGTTACCAGATATGTTTGCAAAAGCATGTGACCAAGCTTTTTGGCTTTTGTCGCTAGATAATGGGAATTGTAGTCGTTAGACTCAATCAATAGGGGAACGCGATCGACTACTTCTAATCCATAACCTTTGACGCCCGCAATTTTACGCGGATTATTAGTAATCAAGCGAATCTTGCTCACGCCCAAGTCCATCAGCATTTGCGCCCCCATGCCATAGTTCCGCAAGTCAGCAGGGAACCCTAAACGCTCATTCGCTTCTACCGTATCCAGCCCCATATCTTGTAAAGAGTAGGCTTTCAACTTGTTAATCAAGCCAATACCGCGTCCTTCTTGCCGCAAGTAAACTACAACACCTTTGCCTGCACTCTCAATCATTTTCAGTGCTGCTTGCAGTTGCATCCGGCAATCACAACGCAGAGAACCTAAAGCGTCACCAGTTAGGCATTCAGAGTGCATCCTTACCATCACAGGCTCATCTTTGAAGGTTGCTGGATCGCCCTTGACAATGGCAACATGTTCTGTATTATCCAATGTATGGCGGTATCCGTAGATTTCAAACTGACCAAATTGGCTGGGTAACTTGGTAACGGTTTCACGGATAATGAGGTGATCGTGCTGGAGGCGGTAACTGATTAAGTCCGCAATACTAATAATTTTGAGTTGATGGTGTCTGGCATATTCCATTAACTGCTGTAATCGCGCCATTGAGCCATCAGAGTTTTGAATTTCACAAATAACTCCGGCTGGATATAGACCAGCTAGTCGGGCTAAATCAACACCAGCTTCTGTGTGTCCGGCTCTTTTTAACACCCCTCCTTCCTTAGCCCGAATAGGAAAGATGTGACCAGGACGGCGTAAATCGCTAGGCTTAGTGTTAGGGTTAATAGCAACTTGGATAGTTTTTGCGCGGTCTTCGGCAGAAATACCTGTTGTGACACCCAGACGATAACCAGCATCAATGCTAATGGTAAATGCTGTTTGATTATCGTAAGCGGTGTTGTGACTTTCTGCTACCACATTACTCACCATCAATGGTAGATCTAATTCATCTAGGCGATCGCCTGTCATAGCCAGACAAATCAATCCTCTGGCTTCCACTGCCATAAAATTAATCATGTCAGGGGTGGCAAATTGGGCAGCACAAATTAAATCACCTTCGTTTTCTCTATTTTCATCATCTACCACCACAACAACGCGGCCGGCTTTCAGGTCTGCTAAAGCGGCATCAATCGAATCAAATTTAAAAGCTTGGGTAGTCTTAGGCTGTGACACAGAAAAATTTCCAGCTACCAACGTAAATTTTTTTAACAATTTCTTCTTCTAGATTGTAGCTCCTTTATCCAGCACAGAAGTAGACTAGCAATGATTTGATAACATGGCAAAACTTATGCCGCTAAAATTTTTGTTGACAAACGCGCCGTGCGATTCAAATCCCCTGTTCCCTTTTAATCCAAACAACATAAATTATGCGCTGTACGCCCAGTCGCTGATATGTTGA
The DNA here is from genome assembly GCA_019359515.1 of Desmonostoc vinosum HA7617-LM4. GTDB lineage: Bacteria > Cyanobacteriota > Cyanobacteriia > Cyanobacteriales > Nostocaceae > Desmonostoc > Desmonostoc vinosum. The sequence goes on from JAHHHC010000065.1 coordinate 3,773, forward strand.
TGGCTAAGAACGAGTTAACCAAATGCTGAGAAGGATTTCATATCATGGGCAAATTTAGACGCGTACCCGTTGGGATTGTTGGCGCGTCAGGTTACGGTGGAGTACAGTTAGTTCGCCTACTGATGGATCATCCAGGAGTCGAACTAGTTTATTTAGGTGATGAGACTAGTGCCGGAAAAACCTTTGCAGACCTCTACCCACATCTGGCTCATGCATTAAACTTGCCAATAGAGGCGGTAGAGCCAGAAATCATTGCTCACCGTTGTGAAGTAGTATTTCTCTGTTTACCAAATGGTCTAGCGTGCCAAATTGCGCCTAAGCTGCTGGAAAAAGGCTGCAAGGTACTGGATTTGAGTGCAGACTATCGATTTAGTGACTTAGCAACTTATACAGCTTGGTATGGGAAAGAGAGATTTGATCGCTCAACTGCTAACACAGCAATATATGGATTACCAGAACTTTACCGCGATCGCATTGCCGAAGCTCAGCTGATTGGTTGTCCTGGTTGCTATCCTACCGCCAGTCTCCTAGCACTTTCGCCGCTGATGAAGCAAGGCTTAATTGTACCAGAAACAGCCATTATCGATGCTAAATCTGGCACTTCTGGTAGTGGACGACAAGCCAAAGTTAACTTATTGCTAGCAGAAGCAGATAATTCATTATCAGCGTACAGTGTCGCTCGTCACCGTGATACCCCAGAAATCGAGCAGATTTGTAGTGAATTAGCCGGTCACGAAGTCACAATTCAATTTACACCCCACCTCATCCCCATGGTGCGCGGGATTTTAGCAACCGTATACGCCACACTACGCGACCCTGGTTTAGTTCGGGATGATTTAGTCACTATTTATACCGCTTTTTATCGCAATTCCCCTTGGATTAAAGTCTGTGAAAGTGGAATATACCCTCAAACCAAATGGGCGAGTGGTAGCAATCTTTGCTACATCGGCGTAGAAGTTGACCCGCGTACAGGGCGAGTGATTACCATGTCAGTGATCGACAATCTGATCAAAGGCCAGGCGGGTCAAGCAATTCAGTGTTTAAACATTATGATGGACTGGGATGAAACCTTGGGTTTACCCAGGTTGGGGTTCTATCCGTGATTGGGTACTGGGTACTGGGGATTGGGTACTGGGGATTGGGTACTGGGTACTGGGTACTGGGGAATTCGTAATTCTTGATGAGGACGCGGAGACGTTTGGACGCGGTGAGACAGCGAGTAAAGGAGGGTTTCCCTCCGCAGGCGACTGCGTTAGCGCAGCGTTAGCGAGCTTGCGAGCGTCACCCGAAGGGTGACGCGGAGAGTCCCCATAACTCAAGCTAGGGGATTCAAGCAAGGAAAACATTTTTTGCCTCCACGACTCGCATTCGGGGGCTTTTGACCAGTGCTTCGACCTTGAGAAGGGTCACGCTCCGCGTCTTCTTGGTAAATTATTTCTTGCTTCCCCAGCTTTCCCTACTTACCCTGCTTTTTTACTCTCTCATCTCCCTCACCTCTAGCCCCTTGCCCCTACTTCGGCCCCAAGCCTACTGCACCAGCATAAATGGCGCGATGGCCTAGTTCATCTTCGATGCGTAGCAAGCGATTGTATTTGGCTACCCGTTCACTCCGACAGAGGGAACCTGTTTTGATTTGACCGGCACGGGTAGCAACAGATAAGTCGGCAATGGTTGTGTCTTCGGTTTCGCCAGAACGGTGGCTAATTACTGAACGAAAACCGTTGCGAGTTGCCAAGTCAATTGTTTCTAGGGTTTCGGTAAGCGAACCAATTTGATTAAGTTTAATTAAGATGGCGTTACCTGCTTTTTCTTGGATGCCTTTTTGCAAGCGAGTGACGTTAGTCACAAACAAGTCATCACCCACTAACTGTACTCGTGAGCCTAGTTTTTGGGTGAGCAATTGCCAACTTTGCCAGTCTTCTTCGTGCAACCCATCCTCAATTGACACAATAGGATATTGGTCAACTAATTGAGCTAGATAATCAATAAACTCTGTGGGAGCGTGAGGCTTACCATCATAGACATACTGCCCATTTTTGTAAAACTCACTGGCTGCCACGTCCAATGCCAACGCTACTTGTTCCCCTGGCTTGTAACCAGCCTTCTCGATGGCAGCAACCAGCAATTCTAAAGCTACCTGATTTGACTCTAGGTTAGGGGCAAAACCACCTTCATCGCCGACACCAGTCAGCAAACCTTTCTCATCCAAGACTTTGCTGAGAGTGGCAAACACCTCCGCACCCCAGCGTAATGCTTCTTTGAAAGATGATGCCCCAATCGGGACAATCATAAACTCTTGAAAATCGACGTTATTTGCTGCGTGTGCCCCACCATTAATCACATTCATCAATGGCACTGGTAATAAATTCGCTAAGGGGCCACCCAAATATCGATACAGAGGAATTCCCAAGGATTCAGCCCCGGCTTTGGCTGCGGCTAAAGAAATTGCCAAAATGGCATTAGCGCCCAAATTCGCTTTGTTACTAGAACCATCTAAGGTAATCATCGTCCGGTCTAGCAGTTCTTGGTTGAGGGCGTCTAAACTGAGTAACTTGGGTGCCAGCACTTCCTTGACATTTTGCACTGCTTGCAGAACGCCTTTACCACCATAACGGCTTTGATCGCCATCGCGTAATTCGTGTGCCTCAAAAGTGCCAGTAGAAGCCCCACTAGGAACCTGTGCCAGTCCCACAGCACCGTTGACTAAATGGACTTCTGCTTCCACAGTTGGTCTGCCACGGGAGTCGAGAATTTCGCGAGCTGCGATCGCTTCAATGGCAGTATCTAAAAAGTTAGTCATCTGTGCTTTCTCCTTTGTATCCTGATACAAATACTTTCTTCTTGCCAACCTTACACAATCAGTAGCTTTGCCCAATCGCTAGCATAGGGGTTTAAAGGACTTTGTTGGCTGAGGTTAAAGAAGATTTCCAATATTTAGTTCTGAGGGAACAAGGAACAGGGGGGAAACTTTTTACTCAGCACGGGCTAAACGCCCCGCTATCGCGCTTCAGCACTCCAATTAAATAATTCGTAATTCGTAATTCGTAATGACGCGACGCTCGATGACTCACTAACGCTACGCTATCGCTACCGCTGACGCTCGAGGACTCGCTAACGCTAACGTAATTAAGTTTTGTAATGGGGATTTAGCGCCAACGCAAAACTTGCCGGTTATAGAACTGGGGGACTTAAACCCACGGAACTTGTTAAGGGGGAAACCCTGTCAGCTTTACCTACTATCCAGAATTAATAAGAGCTTAATTAATTATGAAACTACTTATTCCAATTGTCGGTATTGTTTTATTAGCTAATGCTTGTGCTTCTAGTGCTAATAACTTTTCGCAGGTGAGTAATGGTGTTAACTCGAAAACAGAAAACTGTCCGAATTCTACAGTTGTTTCCTTACCTGTGCCAAATAAAAACGAAAGCTTTTATGATCGGTTTAACTATCATATTCGCAATATTGTGGCCAACGCTGATACCATTAAGTTTCAAACCCTCAAGCAAGATTTTGTTTTTTGTCGGGGTAACAATACTTGGACTGTGCAACCAGGAACTTTGCCTCAAGAGTTACAGCCACCGAGTAATTATGCTGAATTATCCCAAGAAATAGTAAATCCCAAGTTTAAAAATCTTGATTTTCAGGGTCAAACTTATCAGTATCGAGTGATTTTAGAACCGCGATTTTCTCTTGGACAAAACAATAATTTATCAAGGCCAAATATCTCAGACCCAGCTAAGGATAAGATTGTTTTGGAGTTGATTGCCCCCAATAGCAAAAAACCTCAACAACAAACTTTATATACTCTCAAAGATTTACAAAACGCAGCAGTAAAAGAGGGGTATACAGCCATAGGAAGCCAGTTGGGTTTGCCTCGTGTTACCGCAGTGGTGATTTATGGCGATCGCATTTGGTGGTCTGTTGCTTTTGAGCAAGGTGAAGGTAACAACGGGATTGCGACTATTGTCAGTTATGAACCACAGACTAATAAATTTACCTTAATTAAACCCCAAGAACTTGGGTTTACACAAATTACCGATTTAGCCATCACAGGAGATGCCAAAAATCCCACTTTTTGGATGGGTACTCATGTAAGTGGCGAAGGAAATCCTTACATTCCTGCTAAAGGATTAGTTGCTTACCGTCCCAGTCCACAAAACCCCAATTCCGGTACTTTAAGCGCCTATACAGTCCACAATAGCCCTATAGTGGGGGCAATTCCTGACAAGCTTTTGTTAGAGAAAGAAAATCTTTGGGTAAGTACTGCCAATGGTGTTTGTCAAGTAAAATGGCAAGCCGTTGATAATCCTCAGAGTTGGTCTTGTTGGCGATTTACCGCAATGTCTAAACTACCATCAACAGAACTTCCACTTTATAGTGCGTTAACTAATAAAACTCCAGCTGTATTTTTATCTGCTAACAATAGTGAGAAAATAGTAGAGGTATTGTGGTGGAGTCCTGTAAATTTCCAGACTCTTAAGGGACGCTATGAGGTGAGATATCCTCAAGGCTTTACAGTTGCATTAGATGAGGGTGCAAGTCTTTATGAGTTTAAGCGTTCTCTCTCACCAGGACAATTACCTGTAAATTGGCCTGGTTTCCAGTGGCATTGGAATGGACAAAGTTTCATGCGAGCATTAGATGAGGTTTCTTTAAATGCATTTGGTGGTGGCCCACGAGGTCTTGGTTCTGGTGAACTTTCAGCAAACGTTCCCACCAATTGGAATGCGATGCGGGGTGATTTAGAGTTACTTCAACTGACCCCAAAATCTACTAGCATCAAATATTACTCTGGCTGGGTTGATGAAGCCAAGCTTCAACCTTACTTAACAGTTGTGCCACAAGAGCAACCAAAAAATCCACAACCAAATCCTTTGAACGCTATCATCAAGCAACTTGAAAATTCAAAAAAATAGGGAGTAGGGAGTGGGGAGTAGGGAGTAGGGAAGAAATATTTTTATAGTCCCTTGCAAAAGTCCCTCTTTGCGTTCTTTTCGCTGCGCCTCTGCGTGAGCTTTTCACAGTATTATTCAACAACATTAAAGTATTTATGCAAGAAGTCTAATGTCTAGAGTACCTGTTGCTTTAACTATTGCTGGTTCAGACAGTGGGGGTGGTGCGGGAGTTCAAGCAGATTTACGTACCTTTGCATTTCATTGTGTCCACGGTACTAGCGCCATAACCTGCATCACAGCCCAAAATACTTTGGGGGTGGTGCGGGTTGATGCGATGTCAACTCAAGCAGTTGTAGCGCAAATTCGGGCGGTGGTTGAAGATATCGGCGTGCAAGCAGCGAAAACAGGGATGTTGCTTAACCAGGAAATTATCTCTACTGTTGCCCAGCAGATAGAAGCTTTGCAAATCGATCATCTAGTAGTTGACCCGGTGATGGTGTCACGCACGGGGGCACAATTAATAGATGATGACGCTGTTAAGACTCTCCGCCATGCCTTGATTCCCAAAGCAGCTATTGTCACACCCAACCGTTACGAAGCTCAGATTTTGAGCGGTTTAGAAATTGATTCCTTGGATGATATGAGGGCTGCTGCTGAAATTATCCACCAAACTTTAAAAGTGAAAGCCGTTTTAGTCAAAGGTGGAGGAATGCAGGGGAATTTGCGTGGTATTGATATTTGGTTCGATGGGCAAAAGCTGGAGACTTTAACAACCAAACAAGTAGAAACAAAAAATACTCATGGTACTGGTTGTACCTTATCAGCTGCGATCGCTGCTAACCTAGCAATGGGAAAAGACTTGTGGACAGCAGTACAACAAGCAAAAGCATATGTCACCGTCGCACTCGCTTATTCTCTAGATATTGGTAAAGGACAAGGCCCTGTAGGACATTTTTTTCCATTGTTACAAGAGAATAGGGAATGGGGAATTAAGAAGACACGGTGAGGTGGGGAAGGGGGGAATGGATGTTAACACTTTCATCTAAATTCTCATTGACAACTGCCCATTGAACACTGACAATTGACCAGGCCCAAAAATGTAAATAAAAAATCTTTGCTCTCTCAGCATTTTTCAATTATTCTTGGGCATAGTTTCAGGACTAACTATCTCTGTTAGCATCTCTGTACGATCTAATTACTTTAATTTTTAATACTAAGCCCCGATGCGAGCAAGCACAGGTTCTGTTCATAGGAATTCACCTAATACTCAAGCCTACTCTCCCTCTGTACCAATTTCTGTATACCGAGAATTGGCAGCAGAGTTACAGGCAACACAAACAAGATTGAATGCACTCACCGCCCAAAATCAGCAATTAGTGCAAGAAAATCAACTACTCCGTCAAGAAATTACTAAAGTTGTGCAGTCTTTTATACACCTACAAGATTTTGTAGATTACAAGACAACGCCTAGCAATCACCAAGCCTCTCATACTGCTGCCGGGGTCAAAAGTGTCGCCAAGCAGCCAGTAACGCCAGCGCGCCCACGCCAGCAGGCTTCTCGTCCACGTCCACCTGTAGCACCCAAAGCACCCTCTAAAAATAACCGCCGTCAAGACTTTTCCGTACCTGTAATGGAAATGTATCCGATGTCGGAACCAATGTTTATAGAAGAACAAGAAGTAAGATATTATCCCACCACCGAGTCAGGCTCAAGAGAACTCAGCGGCTGGGGGTTAATTATTACTATCTTATTAATTATGCTGACTGCTTTTGGTGCTGGGTATTTAGTTGTACGCCCTCTGTTTGAACATCAAAATCGTTAATTAATACTTCCACAGTTAGTATAAAACTCTCAATTGATTGAGTCATTCTTTTTTAAGTAAGCGATGTCTACAATAGGCTAAAGCTACGCCAACTGCAACACTGCTAAAATAAATTCATAATTAATTGATGCCGTATCCATTCTATGACCATAGTTCAAGAATTAGATGCTCAAGAAGGCATCCCTGATGATGTAATATTTCCCCCTGGTGATTTATATAGTGACGAGCCTCCCTTGGAAAGCGAACTGCATCTAGAGCAAATCATGCTCTTACTCAAATGTTTAAAATGGCTGTGGAGAGACAGAAATGATTTTTATGCAGCGGGAAATCTGACTATTTACTATAATCCAAACCAACTTAAATCAGAATATTTTCGAGGCCCAGACTTTTTTGTAGTCTTAGGATGTGAACGCAAAACCCGTAAAAGTTGGGTTGTTTGGGAAGAAGATGGTAAATACCCTAATTTAATTCTAGAAATACTTTCTGATTCAACAGCAAAGACAGACAAAGGTTTAAAAAAAGAAATTTATCAAGATACTTTCCGCACCCTTGATTATTTTTGGTTCGACCCATACACATTAGAATTTGCGGGATTTCATTTAGTAGATGGAGAATATCAACCTCTGCAACCAAATGAACAAGGACAGTTGTGGAGTCAACAGTTAGGGTTATATTTGGGAATTTATGAGGGTTTATTACGGTTTTTTACACTAGATGGACAACTAGTACCAACACCTGAAGAAACAGCACAACAAGAAGCTGAAAAAGTAGAACGTTTGGCAGCAAAATTACGAGAGTTAAATATCGACCCAGATACAATTATCTAACTCAAACTTATACCAAAGAGAGCAGAAAGCACCAAATTCAAGTCGCTAGGAATAGCGTATGTGTTGATATCTTTGTGAACTATTTTTTCTTGGTGCTGAAAGATGCCAAATTTCCAAGTATCCCCGGTTGTTACAGTACCATAAAGCTTTGGAACTGTTGAATCAGTCCATTGATCAAGAGCAATCAACTCTACCGCCAATTGGGTAAAACCTCTTGCTAAATCGGCATTTTTCGCTTTAATTACTAATAAATTTTGTGCAGTAGGAATGAAATAATCAAAACTGCCTTTGAGCCAATTGCTTATTCGCACAGGATATTCAATTTTGAGTGGTACTTGAATAAATTTACAAATAGTTTTGAGAATTGGAAAAATTAGTGCTTCACGTCTAGCCATCTCAGAAACAGGATCTACCAATGTGAGATTTTCTTGCAGTTCTATTCTCAGTGGTTGTGGATCGATTGGCAACTGCTGTGGAAGTTGCAGTGAACTATTTTTGAGAGTAACACCAAATTCAGCTAGGATATCGGCGCTATCGTAGGCTAATTCGGCATACTTGCTGAAGGTATAGCTTTCAGATGGATCGAGAATCTTGGCTTTGCTCATGATGATAGCGATCGCTAACGCCAACTAATAAATGGTGTTAACAATAATTATACTTCTTTGTGAGTCTAAGAATACCAGTAGGTTTTTCAGGAGTCGCAATATCAGAGGAAATAAAAAGCGATTTTCCTATCAAATAAAAAGAGCGATCGCTGATTTATCTTGTCACAAAAGACAATTTTTATGATAGGCTAAATTTATGGTCATGAATAAACCGAGTCATTTTATTATACTAAACACTAGCTATCTTGTTGTTACCTGTTCTCGAAGGCTTTTCATAATCTCATCAATTTGATTGCCAAAAAGTTTATTTACTTTATCAGATTGTTGCCCAATTAAGTTTGAAGTAAAAATAATACTACCCGGAACAAGTATAATGCCAGACAATAGAGTAAGAATTATAACACTTACTAGATTCGTTGGCAGATTCCATGTTGTAGAAATTTGCTGGATTTCATTAGTCAAAGCAATTTGTTGGATTTTTTCTAACTGAAAAAATTTTGTATAGAAAAAGGATAATATCAAACCTAAAATTGTTGCATATCCTAAAACAGCTTGGCTTTTCTTACCCCATAACAAACGCTTCCAAGCTAACCGTTTCCAGGCTGCCCTTTGAAAATGATAAAAGTCTCTAGTTGCATGGTTTAAAAAAGCAACATATAGGCTATCTTTAATTTGTAAATTTCTCGCAATCAGAAGGGTAAGAAAATGCCCTGATCTAGCTATTCTCTCTTCAGTATTGGGAAAGTTAATACATTGCTCACTACCATCTTGAAACTGCATCCATAGTGCTTGGTCTACTGACACTGAACTACCAACACTTGTACTATCTCCATCCTTTTTGCAGCTCCCGATCATCAATACAGCCTTTGTGGTTGTTTGTAGAGATAGCGATCGCACTTTTACCAATTGAGCAGATTAAAAAAGGTACTGCAATCGCAATCAACAAGACAAATTTCTGCTGGTATCTTACGCATTGCATTTACTACCTCATTAGGATCGCCAACATAAAAAATGAGCCAACTGTTTGCTATCAAGTTTCAATACTGTTGGTTCTACATTCAGCTAAAATACTGTATATCACTTATGCTGTGATGTAATATAAAACACTTAATAAAATAATACTTTGTTACAAATTAGTTAGCATCAAACGTCAAAATTACAGGAATATGACGACTAAGGCATCAAGTAAAAATAAGTAGTGCGAGCATCTTGCTCGCGCGGGCAAGATGCCCGCACTACAAATATTAAATTGTTCAACTTATTTTTACACGACTCCTAAGATGACTACACACAACCCATACCGCAATCATCAGTGGCTATTTCTATTCGAGATGCAACCATACTCAAGAAAAATTGTTTTGCCCAACTTATCAAGAAGACGCGGGGACGCGGGGACGCAAGTCCCAGGGGTTTAAGACCCCCACTGAATCTTCGATTCAGTGGCTTGAATTCAGACGGGGATTGAAACCCCGCCTGAATTCTTTCTCCGCGTCTCGCCTTCTCCGCGTCCCCGCGTCCTTGAACATCCTCTGCTGACTTCATAGAGGGATGGGCACTCTCGTGGCTTAGGATAGATAAACAAAGCTATTACAAGTCAGGAGTCTAGAAAATGAAAAAAGTAGAAGCAATTATTCGCCCATTTAAGTTGGATGAGGTGAAAATTGCCTTGGTTAACGCTGGTATCGTTGGCATGACTGTTTCTGAGGTTCGGGGTTTTGGACGCCAAAAAGGTCAAACTGAGCGTTATCGTGGTTCTGAGTATACCGTTGAGTTTTTGCAAAAACTTAAAGTAGAAATCGTAGTTGAAGACAGTCAGGTTGATATGGTAGTAGATAAAATTATCGCTGCTGCCCGTACTGGCGAAATTGGCGATGGTAAAATTTTTATCTCCACTGTAGAACAAGTTGTGCGGATTCGTACTGGAGAAAAGAACACAGAAGCAGTTTAAGTTGTTTTTCACGGCTAATAGGGACGGGTTGATGAATCTGATCACTTATTTAACTGGGAATATTTGTGAACCCGCCCCTACTTTATACTCTTGTTTTTCTCTGTTCCCTATTCTTTTTCATTTTTTGTCCGGTTTGGAATTGTGATCACAAACTCTGTGCCCTCTTCGGGAGTGGAGTTAACTTGAATACTGCCGTTGTGTTTTTCGATAACGATTTGATGAGCGATTGTCAACCCTAATCCTGTTCCTTTTCCTACACCTTTTGTCGTAAATAAATAATTAAATATTTTCTGCTTTATAAGTTCCGACATGCCGATACCATTATCTTGAATCCGAATAATTATATGAGAAACTAAAGCAGATTCTTTTTCATGCTCAATTTGTGCTTCTGTGGAAATTTTAATCCAATTTGGCTTAATTAAAATATCTTCAAAACTGCGCTTTTGGTTCGATTGTTCTATGGCATCGATCGCATTTGCCAATAAATTCATAAAAACCTGATTTAATTGTCCAGGGTAGCATTCAATCTCAGGTATCTTACTATAGTTTTTAATTACTTGAATTGCAGGCCGTGAATCGTTAGCTTTCAGACGATGTTTAAGAATTAAGAGGGTACTGTCGATACCCTCGTGAATATTACAACAAATGGGGCGATCGCTATCTGTGCGAGAGAATGTGCGTAAACTGGTGCTGATGTTACAAATTCGATTGGTACTTTCTTGTAAAGATTGTACTAGCTTGGGCAAATCTTCGCGGAGATAATCTAAGTCAACGGCATGGAATTTTTCTTGAATGGCGGTGATTGGCTGTGGATAATACTGTTGGTAAAGATCAATAATTTCGAGCAGGTCTTTGATGTATTCTTCGACATAGCTAATATTGCCATTAATGCAACCAACTGGATTATTAATTTCGTGGGCAACGCCTGCAACTAACTGTCCCAAAGCAGACATTTTTTCACTTTGAACAAGTTGAATTTGGGAAGTTTGCAAATCTTTTAAAGCTTGGGATAGTTGTGCAGTCCGTTCTGCAACTTGCTGTTCTAGGTTTTTTGTCAGACTCCGCAGGTGTAAATGGGTTTTCACCCTTACTAAAATTTCTTTCTCTTGAAAGGGTTTGGTGATGTAGTCTACAGCACCGAGTTCAAATCCTTTCACCTTGCTATCAATATCTGCAAGTGCTGTCATAAAGATAATCGGAATATGATGAGTTTTAGGATTTGCTTTAAGGCGTTGGCATGTCTCAAATCCATCAATTCCTGGCATCATAATATCCAATAAAATCAAGTTTGGTTCATTATATTGCATATGGTTTAAGGCACGTTCTCCACTCAGGACGCTAGCAACTTCAAATCCCGCATCCATTAATGTTTCTGAAACGACCTCTATGTTTGCTGGTGTGTCATCAACAATAAGAATGTATCCAGTTGTAGATGTATGCATGGTGTATTTATAGGAAAAGGTCAAATAACAACCAACAGAAAAATATTTCACAAATCATTTAAGACTGCTGTAGATATTGCTGAATCAATTTTTCAATCTGCTCTGACTGGAATTGTTTAGCCAAGTACAAAACTTGTTGAATAAAAGGGGTGTATCTAGCATCTGCTTGACTAATTTTGTGTGCCTCTTCTGTGAGTTTTTTCAAGCGATCCTGTTGGGCTAAAACAAGTAATTGTTTTAAGTCTTCGACAGGTGGCAAGATAATTTCAGTGTCGTTATTTGTAGCTAAATGGTTGGTATTGCCAGTGCTTTGTGTCTCGGTGAACTCATAATTCCAAGTCAGTTGCAAGTGCTTCTCTAGCAGGCTAAATAGTTCATCTGTTTGAACAGGCTTAGGTAAAAAATCATCTCCACCTGCATCAATGCTCATTTGGCGGTCAATTTCTGCAACGGAGGCAGAAGAGACAATGACTTGGAGGTGCTTTAATTCTTCTGAGGTTCTCAACTGCTTCAGCATCTCAAAACCGTCCATCACTGGCATTGCCAAGTCAGTAATAATCAAGTCAGGTTGTTGCTGTCTAGCTTTATCTAATCCCTCTTGACCATTTTCTGCTTGTGTGAGTTGAAAACCCAAGGGTTCCAGCAAGTTCACAAGTACAGAACGGTTTTCCCAGCGGTCATCAATGAGCAAGATGTGGCGTTGTTGCCCTTGATAACTGATGATTTGTCCCGCTGCATTAGCAGAATTTTGGCGTATCCAATCAGTTGCGATCGCTAATTCTACCTCAAAGAAGAAATTACTACCAACATCAAGCTGGCTGTTAACTTGAATCTCTCCACCCATGAGTTGAACAATTTTTTGACTAATCGCCAAACCTAATCCTGTGCCTTCAGACTGGCGTCGGCAATCGCCCACTTGTTCAAATGCCTGAAAAATTTTCTCAACTTGCTCTGGAGCAATACCAACTCCAGTATCATGAACACAGAAGCGAAGTTGAGAATTTGGTAATTCTTGAGTTATGACTTCGACTTTAAATATCACACCACCTTGATCTGTGAATTTAATCGCATTCCCAAGTAGATTAATCAACACCTGACGCAGACGCTTTTCATCGACTTGAACGCCTTCGGGTAAATTTGGGTCGGGTTGATAAGTAAATTCGATGCCTTTTTGGTCAGCACGGATACGGCAGATTTCAACTACGCCTTGGAGAAATGAAGGAAAGTGGAGTGCTTTAGGTGTTAACTCAAGCTTGCGGGCTTCAATTTTGGACAAGTCCAAAACATCGTTGATTAGAGTGAGCAAATGAGAGCCACATTGATGAATAATATTAACACCGTGACGCTCTTTATCAAGTAATGCTTTAGAGCGGCTGAGGATTTGAGCATAGCCAAGAATTCCGTTGAGAGGCGTTCGTAGTTCATGGCTCATGTTGGCGAGAAATTCGCTCTTAGCTTGATTGGCACCATCGGCTACTTCTTTGGCTGCTTTCAGTTCTAGAGTACGCTCTTCCACACGAGTTTCTAGTTCTGTAAAAGACTCTCGCAATTGCTTCGCCATGCGGTTAAATGACTCTGCTAATACTCCAAGTTCTTGAAATGGTGATGCTTCCACCTGTTGGTTTAGCTGATTGTCCGCAATGGCTTCTGATGCTCGACTAAGTCGTAAAATCGGGCGAGTAATCCATCGAGAAGTGTAGATACCGATAATGGTAGCTAGAGCTAATGCTACTAAACATAAGAAAATTGTGATCCGTGTATTAGCATTAATTTGTCCCATGAAGTCAGACTCTGGAACAACGACAACGACCAACCAATCTAAACCCCACTCGTCATTCCAGGGCGTTACTTTAATGATCTGTCGTTTACCACTAAGTACAAACTCTAATGAATAATTTTTCTTAATGTGCTGAAGATTACTAAACTTTTCGTTTAAATATCTTGTGGTTGCTCGAATCAGAGGGTCTTGACTGTTGTCTGCTTGAAGTCGTTCGGCTTTACCATTATTGAGTGTGAATGGCTGCTCTTTGCTAGAGCTAGCAATCATTAGTCCATTACGTTCCACAATAAAAGTTTTTCCAGATGGGCTTACTTTTAATCGCCGCAAAAAATCACTAATCTGCGTTAGCCGTTGGTCAACCCCAATGACACCAATAAGGTTATTCTTTTGATAAACTGGACGGTTTGCAGAAACAGACAGGGTATATGGCGGAGACTGCCATTGATAAAGCGTCCAAGTTGGTTTACCTGCCCGTGCAGGTTCCTGATACCAACCTTCTGACTTGGCAATGTATGGCCCATTATCAATAGCTAGTGTGGTACGATTTCCTTGCTTATCTGTATTGTAGATGTACCAATGCTGATTTCCATTGCGTCTTTGAGAAACCTCATCAACAGTGACACGACCATCTTCAAAGAAACGTCCAGACCCTGCAAACTCACCTGTTGTCAATGCAAAGCCAATATAGCCAATATTATATAGTTGCAATTGCCGCCAGTAGAACTGTCCTAATTGCTCTAAATCTTTAGGGCTAAGCAATCCCAAATCGATCGCGTCCCCGTTGATCTGAGCGAGATAACGAGCTGTGCTGAGTTGAGTGTTAAGATGCTGATCGATGCGATCGCTCACCTCTGTTTGCAGGCGAGAAGCAAGCTGATTGATCGCCTTCTGTCCATTGCGAAAGGATAGATAGCCAACTAATCCCACAGCTGCAAATATTTGCAGTACAAATGGGACAATTAAAACCATCCTTAAAGGCAAAGATCTACTGGGTTTCAGGCTAGGCTGAATCATTGCCGATGAAGTCTGTGACTCAAGAGTTTTTCAATATTAGAGTACCCATAAGCCACACTTGACTATCAATAATCATTACCCTTTTTTTTAACTGCTTGAATTTTCATATCAAGTCCGGCTAATCGCTGATCATTAAAATCTCTTTGCGTCTTTTGATTTTTTATTTTCAACATATCAAACTACTTCTAATAATTTAAATCTCAATTTTGTTTGCTCAACATAACTTGATATTAACTGCACAGCTTGATGAGGTTAAATTCATCAAAAAAATAGCCTACAGTAGGCGAATAACATCCTATTTGATAATTAGCTCAGTATTTTCGTTAAGTTAAGAAGTTAGTCTAAATTAATACTAACCCCGGCGAATATAATTCGCGACTATATAGACAAAACCCACCTCCGTGGGTTTCAAGAACTCGATTTTCCGTGTTTTCCACGGAGGTGGACTAAGCTTTGTGTAGTAGCGAATTATATTCGCCCAAAACTTTTCAAACATCCTCTAAACAGACAGGTACTTGGAGATTGCTTATTATATAAATATCGACATTCAGATTAAGTTACACTGACAACAAGATCTGAATCTTAGCAAACAGGTTATATCAACATGTTCGCCCGCAAAATCCTAGTTGTTGAGGATGAAAAATTACAAGCCTCCAATATTAGAAATAGTTTACAAAAATTAGGATATTTTGTACCAGAAATCATTGATTCGGGTGAAGAAGCGATAAAAAAAGTAGCAGAAACTAATCCAAATCTAGTATTAATTGACATCTGCTTAGCTGGCAACATCGATGGTATGCAAGCAGCAGATATTATCCAGAATCATTTCCAGATTCCCGTACTGTATTTAACAGATTATTCAGAATATACAAATTTATCTAAACAGCAACTAAGCGAGCCTTTTAGCTACATTATCAAACCATGTATAGAGAAAGACTTACATATTGCGATTGAAATGGCTTTATATAAACACCAAATTGAAAAGAGATTACAGCAACAAGAACAGAGATTAGCGGCAATTATCGATAGCATGGGTTGTGCCGTAGTAGTGACACATGCCGATGGTTGTATTCACATGATTAACCCAGTAGCAGAAACCCTCACTGGCTGGAAGCAAGATGAAGCTTTTGGAAAAGATTTCATAGAAGTTGTCAGTTTAGTTGACAAAGAGACATCAGAAGCGATCGCAAACGTAGCCACACATGCCATCGAATCAGGTGAGATTTTCAATTTACCAGAAAACTGTACGTTAGTGACCAAAGATGGTGTGGAAATACCGATTGGAGACAATGTTGCACCTATTCGCGATCGTAATGGTAATATTACTGGTGCAGTTTTGGTTTTTCAAGATATCAGCCAACGTAAGCACAAAGAGGCGCAACTGCTTCGCAATGCATTCTATGATGGATTGACAGCCTTACCAAATCGCATTTTATTCATAGATAGATTGAGACAAGCAATTGAGCGTAGTAAACGCAGAACCGATTATAACTTTGCAGTTTTGTTTTTAGATTTAGATGGTTTTAAAGGGATTAACGATCGCTTTGGGCACACAATAGGGGATGATTGTTTGGTAGAGATTGCCCGACGCTTAGAGTCTTGCTTACGTAGCGGCGATACTGTAGCACGATTTGGTGGCGACGAATTTACCATCCTTTTAGAGGACATTAAAGACGTTACCGATGCTACTAACGTTGCTAAACGCATTCAAGAAACTATTGGACTACAACTTAATCTCAATGAGCATCAGCTATTTATTACAGCTAGCATTGGCATTGCTTTGAATCATAGCTATCATGAAGAGCCAGCAACTCTCCTACGAGATGCTGATATTGCCATGTACCGAGCTAAGCAGCAGGGAAAAGCTTCGTATGCTGTCTTTGATTAATTAGGGAATGGGGAATTGGGAACTTGTACTGAGCGGAGTCGAAGTATGGGGAATGGGGAAAAAACAGAGAAGCAAAAAATGCTTGCGAGTGAATTATATCTTGCAGAAGATCCTGAGTTAGCTGCCGAAAGCAAGCAAGCTAGTCGGCTCTTACGACTCTATAATTCTACAACTGAAGAACAGCAAGAGCGGCGACAACAAATCTTACAAGAATTATTAGGAAAAGTCGGACAGAAAATTACAATTGTGCCACCATTCCATTGTGATTATGGCAGTAATATTTATGCTGGCAACGGACTATTTATGAACTATGGCTGTGTAATTTTAGATTGCAATACAGTTCACATTGGTGACAATGTCTTATGCGCTCCTTACGTACAGATTTATACAGCTTATCACCCCGTAGAACCAGAAATCCGTTTAACTGGTAGAGAACTAGCTGCCCCGATTATGATTGGTAATAATGTCTGGATTGGTGGTGGTGCAATTATTTGTCCTGGGGTGACAATTGGTGACTGTACAACCATCGGTGCTGGCAGTGTAGTTGTGAAAGATATACCTGCAAATGTCGTTGCTGCTGGCAATCCTTGCCGTATTATAAAGATGTTAGGCTGAAAACCCTTGAGGAACAGGCGCACAGCGCAGTATTCCGGACTTCAGGCAAGGGATGAAAGCCGAAGACGGCGTTTACGCCTTTGTGATGTTTTCGTCCAGACGTACTGGTTATTGACCGCACAAACTTAAAAAATGAGGAGCTATGGGAAAAATACTCGACTGTACAGCAACCGCAATCAATCCCTTTAGTAATAGCCATAATTTAAGCTGGCGTTAACAAAATTAACTGCTGCTGGAGGAGTGTTCTCACCCCATCTAACTCTAGTTGCACACTTGTTAAAATTTCTGCCACTGTTGAGTTACCATCACAGTTTTGCAGAAACTCAAACTCTGCTTCTGATAAATTCACTATTTGGTAGTCGTGATTAAATATAGCTCGACTGGGAAACCCGTCAATGCAAGGACTGAGTTCTACAGTTGCTGCCAATAAGGTGCTATCGTTTGACCAGTCGGCTTTAGTGAGGGGAGGACGACCGAGGAAGAATTCGTAATGGGTAACTTCTGGGTCTAGTAATTCTATCAAACGGTAGCGCTGGCGATCGCTTAATTCTTGCGATCGTTCTATTAATTCTGGTGCTTTGCCTAAAAGCCTGTCTAACTGCCAGAAACCAGGGTTTGAGAAACCGATAAACTCTAAACCTGCTGCATCAATCAATTCAAACAGCGTGTCAATGTTGTAGTCAATCTCCTGCGGATGCACGTACATATCAGCAAAGCACTCATCTCGCTGGTTTTCCCATGACCAACGTTGTTTTTCGTATTTGACAATTCGGTTATTTTCTGGTAAGGAAGAGAATATCTGGCGTCCGACTTGCACACCATCGCGGTAATCGCCTCGTTTGTCACCTTGGAGAATGGCGATCGCTTTTTGCATTAGTTGAATTTCCCAGCGGCCTAACTCCCCATACACAAAAATGTGCATGAAGCCGCCTGGGGCTAACTTTTTCGCTAAGGCTTGAATTCCGCGAATTGGATCGCTTAAGTGATGCAAAACGCCAACGCAATTAATTAAATCAAACTCACCCGGTAACTCTTCCACATCATACAAGCTCAGGTGATGAAACTCAACACGGTTTGCTCCAGAACGCTGACAGCGCTCTTTTGCCACTGCTAAAGCACCTGTGCTAAGGTCAATTCCGACAACAGCAGCTTTGGGGTTGAGGTGAACCAGATACTCTGTACCAACTCCTGTACCACAACCAGCGTCTAAAATGCGGATATCTTGCCTTTGGGGTTTATAACCCGTGCAAAAACTATGGGCAGTTAGCCAATTCCAGCGCCAATTATAACCTGGGGGTGGTTCATCTAGTAGGGGTTCTGGCGGAAAGGGGTAGGTGTTGTAGAGTTTGGCAACGGCAGCACTTACAGCTTGGGAGTCTGACATGGTGAGGGTGTAAAGTAGGCGATCGCAATCTCATACCTTACATCATTTTGACCTCTATAGTATCGCCATTCTTATATAGTCCAATCTTCTAAAAGCAATTTAGGCACTTTCACAAAATCTCTCCTGTTACGTGTGAGTGACGTACCCGACGCTGACTCTTCGAGTACAGCGCGGGCTTCTCAATGACTCTTCTATGAAGACATTAATTGAGCTTTAAGGGCGTGCGTCCCACGCGCCTTTATATTGATAGCCGCGTTTAAATC
>JAHHHC010000066.1 GCA_019359515.1 Desmonostoc vinosum HA7617-LM4
TCGCCAACAAAAACATCGCCTTCATCGTCATCCAGTTCGCACAATACAAGCTTTGGTCGATCAACATACGGAACTTCTTACTATGCTTGAGTCTCAAGCCCTGAAATACCAATTAGATAGCTAGGGGGCAAAACAGCAATTGCGGCAATTAAGCCACGTCAATGCTACTATGATCGCTCAAGTAGAAGATGTGCTGCGGCAAGCAGTATATGGAGCAGTAGAATCTAACCGCTTGGTTGGGCATCAGGATTTTGTGTATAGTGTGGTTTTTAGTCCAGATGGGCAACAAATTGCCACAGGCAGCCGCGACAAAACCATCAAACTTTGGGCGAGGGATGGCAGATTATTACAGACTTTAAATGCCAATGGTTGGGTTTTTGACGTGGTTTTCAGTCCTAATGGTCAATTTTTGGCTGCATCCACTCAAGGAGGAAAAGTGAAACTCTACAGACGGGACGGACGACTGCTTTGGACTTGGAAGCAGCAACCCGATTCACACAGTGAGACTCTCTTATTCAAGCTCACCTTTAGCTCCAATGGTCAGTCAATTGTGGTGGCGAGTGACGATCGCACCATCAAAATCTTGAATCTGAACGGTCGTTTGGTTCGCAGCCTCAAAGGGCATCAGGATGTAGTCTGGGGTGTGGATTTGAGCAAGGATGGACAGACAATTGCTTCTGCTAGCGAAGATCGCACCGTCAAGCTTTGGAGTAGCGATGGACGCTTAATCAAAACGTTAGTAGGGCATCAGGGACGAGTCAATGTGGTGAGTTGGAGCCAGGATGGTCAACTGCTGGCATCTGGAGATATGCAAGGAGTGATGAAACTCTGGCATCGAGATGGTCGCCTGATGCAGACTTTGGCGGCACATACTACTGACATTTTTGGCATTAGCTTTAGTCCAGATGGACAACTGCTCGTTTCTGCAAGTGCCGACCAAACAGTGAAGGTGTGGCGACAGGATGGTACATTGTTATTAACACTCAAACAGGGAGATGCTGCTTGGAGAGTGGCGTTTACCCCGGATGGGAAGCAGCTTGTCTCTTCTGGCTCTAACAATTTAGTCAAACTTTGGCAATTGCACAACCCAATTGTGACCCGGCTTTTGGGACATCAGGCACGGTTGCAGGTGGCGTTTAGCCCTGAAGGTCAGCGCGTTGCCTCGGTCAGTTGGGATCGGACAGTGAAACTGTGGACGCTCTCTGGTCGCTTACTCACCACCTTTCGGGGACATAAAGCGATCGCCAGTGGAGTTGCTTTTCATCCCGATGGTCAACGTCTGGCTTCCAGCGATGGCACTGGCATTATTCACCTCTGGCAAGCCAATGGTAGGCAGTTAAAGACATTTTCGCTCCTTGGGCCAACTGCAACTATCGATCCAAACCAAAACGCGCAGCCATCAGCCGAATGTACCACCGTTGAGTTTAGTCCTGATGGTCAACTATTGGCAGCAGGCAACACAATCCAAAATTTAGCTAGAGTCTGGAAGTTAGACGGGAGCTTAGTTGCTACCTTAACCGGACATCAAAATGGTATCGGCCGCATCCGCTTTAGTCCCGATGGAAAGCAGATTGCCACCAGCAGTTATGATGGCACAATTAAACTCTGGCATCTTGATGGCAGGTTGATTCGCACTTTTACAGGGCATAAAGGGGAAGTGCAAGATTTGGCCTTTAGTCCAGATGGTAAACTCATTGTCTCAGGCAGTCACGATCGCACCGTTAAACTTTGGACAGTGGAGGGAAAACTACTTCGCACCATTAGCGATCATGGTAACAAAGTCTACGCGGTTGCTTTCAGTCCCGATGGCAAAACGATCGCATCCGGGAGCCGCGATCATACTATCAAGCTCTGGAAACCAAACGGCAACTTGTTAGCAACTCTCAAAGCTCATGAAGATGTTGTTGATGGGTTAGCCTTGAGCCAAGATGGACGTTGGCTAGCATCTGGCAGTTGGGATAAGAGTGCGATTATTTGGAACTTGCAACAAGCAATTGATATCAATCGACTAGAACAGATTGGTTGCGATTGGGTGCGAGATTATCTGCGAACCAATCCAGACGCAAAAGACACAAAGTTGTGTCAAACCAATTGAACGCACCCCAACTAATTGCAAGCAATATAGTTGGGGATTCATTCGCTAAGAAACAGTGAGATTTCTTAACGTATCCAGAGTTATCGGCGTTCTCGATGTGTCGTGGGAACTTTTGCCCTCGAACACTCTAGAAAAGTGTTTATCTCCTATGATGATGGCGTACCAATATCTAGCTCTGATAGTTCACACCCAATGCCATCTCCATCTCGGTCAAACACGTGAGGATCTGGTGGCACAACTCTAAATCTGCGGTACGGAATATCAAGACAATCCAAGTCTGCCGAATTAGGCAGAATGCAGAATTCAGGGTAGGAGCGATCGCAGTTGGAGTGTACAAGTCCTGTCGGATTATTTTAAACTCCCCATCCTGGATTTTCACAAGCGATATTGCGAGGAGAAATTTCTTCAAACTTACCTAAGTTGCGATTAGAGCGCCAAGCTTTTTTAATCTGCCTCCAGTATTCACTATCTTGGTATTTAACAATTGCTACTATTTCAGGGTCACGAACTCCTTTTAGCAAGCATGAACCATTATGTCCTATCTGATCTGATTTATTTAGTTTAGACAAATTGAGTACATCTATGACTTGAAAAGTTGGTTTCCCTTGGCTATCTATTGAAACAAGAATTTCAAACCATAACATCTCCTGATTTCCCTTCTTAACATGAGCGATCGCATATTCACGTCCGGCTTGAGGATTACCGACTATCCAGCCGCCTAAATCTTTCAATCCTTTGGGTATATCTCGATAGCGCAACCCGATATAGCTAGGACTATTTTGTTTTGCTCCTGAAACTTCAATCATTCTCGACAAACTAGCTTGAGCTACAGTTGGCAATCCAGAGAACAGCAGCAGGGATGTTGCAATAATGGTAACTTTATTCATCTATGTAAATTAGTTTCTGAGGCTGTATCAAGCGTAACTTGCATCTACTTCCTACCCTGTGATATGGATCAGCCATAGAAAATCTTGTGGTCTTATCCTTCTAATCATAGTAAACTCTGCCCTATATGCATAGCGGTTATTTTAAGTAGTGTCTATGCAAAACTACAAATGCACAAAACCTGATTCCAGTGCTTCATCTGCTCTATCCGTTTCAGCAGCCGCTTTGGGAATGGAATATACTTCGACGACTTGAGGGTGCGATCGCTCCATTGTCTTGTCTCAAAGCGTATCTGCTTCGCCTCCGACACCGACCCATGCCGTAGTTCATGGATGGCAGGCGTGCAATCCAGTGTGGGCATTAGCCGCTCCGTTGGTTGCTGTCTGCCGATTTACCTATACACATCTCTGCGGTGTGCTACTTTAACGACAGTCACTAATAATACTTTGTCTTGAATTTCGTAGATAATTCGGTAGCCACGAAAGCGGACTCGATATAGTGAGTCAGATCCCTCTAGTTTGACTACTCCATCTGGACGTGGCTCAATAGCTAATTCCTCAAGTTTGAGCGCTAGTCGCTGTTGAACTTCGCGTGGTAATTTTTTAATTTGGCGGACTGCTGCCGGTGTTAACTCAACCTGGTAGCTCACAAATCTAATTCCCTTTTCAGGGCAGACAAAGAAGTAGTGCCTTCTATTTGTGCTTCTTCTAGAGCAACACGTGCATCTTCAACATCAGTTTTGTCTTCCTTAGCTTTTAGAAACTGTAAAAAATCTAAAACTTCTATCAATATTTCTTCTGGCACTTCTTCTATTTCTTCGAGAATTTTCTGTTTGGTATTCACGCTAACCTCTTAAAATTGATGTACACGCCTCCATAATTCTAGACTTGTTTAGTAAGCTAAAAAACATCTAAATTACATAATCAAATTAAATAAAACTCTTGTGGGGTGGGCATCTTGCCCGCCCTAATTATGCAAGTTATATATGGAACAGCTTATCCAAAAAGTATACAACAGTTGACAAATACTGTATATAACTACAGAGCCGTGTTTGCTGGACACAGACTGCATACTGAAATAGAAAAACAGGAAGACGAAGAGTGGGAGGAACTTTTTCTCGAAAGCGAAGAATTGGGATTACGCGGTCGGCTTGATGCCCTTCGCACTCATGACGGGCAAACAATTCCATACGAACACAAACGCGGTCGCGCTCACCGAGACGAGAACAAGCAACCCCAAGCCTGGGAGAGCGATCGCCTACAAATCTTTTCCGGCTAATCACTTATCATAAAAATTTCTCCCTTCCCCCTTCGGGTGACGCTCGCAAGCTCGCTAACGCAGTCGCCTGCGGAGGGAAACCCTCCTTTACTCGCTGTCTCACCGCGTCTCCCTATCTCCGCGTCAGCCAAATCATAAGTCTTTAAACGGACATGATATAATTGGTCAGGGGCCATTTTTGCAAGTAGCAAAATTTAGAGGGGGATTTCAATAATAAACTCTGTACCCTCACCTAGAACAGAGTTGCAAATCAATTTTCCGCTGTGGGTTGATTCAATGATTTGTTTGGCGATCGCCAACCCCAACCCTGTCCCTTTCCCCACTTCTTTGGTAGTAAATAAATGGTCAAATATCTTTTGTTTAACTGATTCACTCATCCCTTTACCATTATCTGCGATCGCAATTTTTACCAGATGATTTTCCACCGAAGTTGTAATAGTAATGCGGTTGGGATTGGCTTGAATATCCTCAAAACTGCGTTTGCTATTTGATTCTTCTAAAGCATCGATCGCATTTGCCAAAATATTCATAAACACCTGATTTAACTGTCCAGGGAAGCAGTTAACTAGTGGTAAATCGCCATAGTTTTGTATGACTTGAATTGCAGGGCGATGTTGATTGGCTTTGAGGCGATACTTGAGAATCAGTAAGGTACTATCAATACCTTCATGCAAGTTAGCAGTGACTTTGCGATCGGTATCAGCGCGGGAAAAAGTACGTAGGCTAGTGCTGATGGACTTGATGCGATCGCTTGCACCTGTCATCGAGTCTAGCAACTTGGGCAAGTCTTCACTGAGAAATTCCAGATCGATATCTTCGGCCATTTCCTGGACTGGGGAAGCTGGATGAGGATGGTGTTGCTGATAGAGTTCTAGATATGTCAGCAAATCTTGTACATACTCTTTAGCATTGTTGATGCTGCCATTGAGAAAACCAATCGGGTTATTGACTTCGTGCGCTACACCTGCAACAAGATTCCCTAGAGATGCCATTTTTTCGCTTTGGACAATTTGCAGTTGAGATTGCTCAAGCTGTTGAGCGTAGTTCTGGGCTTGTTGATACAATCGGGCATTTTCTAGGGAAATAGCAGCTTGGGCGCAGAGAAAGTTTAGTAGTTGGACGCGATCGCTTGTAAATGCTCCAACAGTCACACGGTTCTCCAAATACAAAATCGCCATCAATTTACCCTGATGCAGAATTGGCGTACACAGCAGACTTTTGGGTTGCTGTTGCACAACATAAGCATCTGTAGAAAGAGTAGGATGAACAGCAGCATCCGCAATTACAACAGGTTGTAGACTGTGTTTGACAGTGTAAATTAAGCTGTGGGGAATCTCTGAACAGTGGCATAAAGTAATGGATTGTACCTGCGCTGGTTGAGCGATAGTAGCAACCGCTTCCACGAACCACTCATGCTCATGCGGCATTAGCAATGCTCCCTTGTCTGCTCCAGCATTTTCGAGAACTGTATGTAGCAATGTTGCCAAGAGTTTATCGAGTTGAATTTCCGCAGAAAGGGTTTGTGATGCTTTGAGGATGCTTCCTAAGTCGAGGGTGGCAGAAATACTGGTACTAGATGACTGAGTTGCACTAGTTAGATATATTGATGCAGACACCGTTTCATTTGCCGACAAAGACGCGCGTCGTTGTTGCAAAATTGGTGCGAGTAGTTTGGGGTAGCGGTGTTCTAAGTCTTTGACTTTAGCAGCTGCGCCCCAGTGTGCATAGCAGTAGTAAGCCTCTTGCATGTAGCCACCGGCAACTTTTTCTTTGCCCCAATCGAGGTAAAATTTGGCGGCGAGTTCGTTGGCGAGTGCTTGTTCTTGAATATAGCCGTTGGCTTTAGCAAGAGAGATGGCGCGATCGTAATATTCAATAGCCTCAATTTTGTTGCCCGAAATTCGATACCTTTCCGCCTCCATGAGATCGAGTTTATGTTGGTGATTTGCAGGGGCATAATGCGCCCATTTCTGCACTTTTTCTCGATTCACTTGCAGTTTGTTGAGGATGCTGGGTTTTTGGGCGTCTAAAGCATCTGGGAATAGTGCGATCTGAGCGAGAGAATCGTAGAAATAAAAGGGTACAACCACAAAATTGCCTGTCACACCTCCGAGGTAAGATGCCGCTATTGCTGCATTCTCAACAGCCTCAGAAAATTGCTCAAACAAATAGCAAAGAATCAGCTTATTAAAGTAAACGTAAAAAATAGCAGTTGCATCATTTGCTTGCTGGTGTTCTATTAGCATGGTTTGCTCTTCATAGATATTACCAGTCAACTGAGATGGCTCTTGAGTCTGCTGAATTAAGTTTAAGATAGTCTGGTGCAGAATCTGATTGAAATTGAGGGAATTTTTCTGTTTGAGTTGCACAAGTTTTTCGTTATAGCTGGCTATTTCTCGTTCTAGCATTGACAATTCTTGACCACACAAGTAGGCATGGTAAACGTAGATATAGGTAGACAAGGCGGCAAATTCTAAATCTCCGGTTTCCAGACCGATAGTGTAAGCTAATTGCAACGGTTCTAGAGTTTTTTGCACAGGATCGCACCAATGACGAACACTAGCATTGACGATAAAAATTGTTCTAGCTTGAATATGTTTAGCATCAACCCGATCAAGTAAACTTAAAGCGAGTTGACCAAATTGATAGCCTGTTTCGATGTCTTCCACAACGCCGCAAAGAATTACCCCAAAGTAGCCGTAACTAGGTGCAGACAGTGCCGTATTGCCATATTGCATCGATAAGCTGACCTCTTGGGATACGATTAACGGCAGTAACAACGGTGCTGCTTGGTAGGCACAGGGAGCCAGACTATTGAGAATCTGCATAGCTGCCTGTTTGAATGGATCGGTCATTTCTGGCAATGCAATCAAGTCTAGGGGAGATTTGTTGGTTAAGCCAGATAAAGTTGCCTCTAGTTGAGTTTGAATATCAGATGGGTGGGGATTTTCCGGAAACTCTAACCCCAACAGTTGCAAAACTTGCAGTCCTATTTGGATTGCTGCTGGTAGATGGTTTTGAGCCATACAAGCCTGCATTTTGACATTGTAGACTTTGATTTTGTCTAATAAGGTTAGGGATTTGTGTAAAACAACTTCAATCCACTCCTGCATCTGGTCAAAATTACTGCTCAGATATGCTGCCTCTACCGCTTCTTGGTAAATTGCTAAGGTTAAATCGTATTGACTCTGCCAGCAATCAAAAGCTAATAGCTGAATACCAATGCCAAGATAATTTAGTGCCGCAACATAAGCAGTAGAGACTTTTGCTTTTTGTCCAGCCAGTAAATTTAAATGGGCGATTTCATATCGAGCAGATGGCTGGGTAACTAACCCAATTCCTCTATTTAACTGATTAACAATTGCAAAAATTTGGCTGTTTTGTTCTGCCGTTGCCCGATTCTGCAACAGAAGTTGTCCAATCTTGAGGTGAGTTGCTTCTTTGAGTTCAGCAGGAATCAAAGAATAAGCTGCTTGCTGGACGCGATCGTGCAAAAATCGATACGTGGGATTAACTGTACTTTCTGTGTCAGATGCTTCAGCATCTTGGAAGAACTTGTAAACCTGGCTAGTGGGTAAAATCAAGCCTTCTTGCAAGGCTTTCCACAATGCTGTTGCTGCATCTGTAGATGACTGTTCTGATACGATCGCCAATGTATTCAAATCAAACTGATTACCGATACACGCTGCCAGTTTGAGGATTTGTCGCGTCTCATCTGGCAATTTCTGCAATTGCAGTGCCATAAACTCTACCACATCATCGGTGAGTGCCAGCGCCTTCACTTGTGCTATATCACATTGCCAATAACGGCGATCGCAATCAAAGCTAATATAACCATCATCATGTAACGCTTTGAGAAACTGTGTCGTGAAAAACGGATTTCCTTGGGTTTTGCGGGTAATTAATTCAGTTAGTGGTTGCGCCACCTCCCGCGCACAATTCAACGTATCTACCACCAGTTGATTGGTATCATCAAAAGCTAACGGTGTCAAGGTAATTGTATTCACAATTGCCTGTGCTTTTTTGAGTTCTTCTACCGTCAACATCAACGGATGAGCGGGCGACACTTCGTTATCTCGATAAGCGCCCAACATCAGCAAATAGCCATTGTCATTCATCAGCAGTTTGATTAACTGTAAAGAAGCTAAATCTGCCCACTGCAAGTCATCCAAAAATATCACCAATGGATGCTCTGCTGTTGTGAACACAGCAATGAACTTTTGAAACAGTAAGTTAAACCGATTCTGTGCCGCACTCCCCGATAGTTCTACAACAGTTGGTTGTTTGCCAATAATCTGCTCTAGTTCGGGAATCACATCAATCAGAACTTGTCCGTTTTCTCCCACAGCTTGGAGAATACTGGTTTTCCAT
This sequence comes from Desmonostoc vinosum HA7617-LM4, assembly GCA_019359515.1. Classification (GTDB taxonomy): domain Bacteria; phylum Cyanobacteriota; class Cyanobacteriia; order Cyanobacteriales; family Nostocaceae; genus Desmonostoc; species Desmonostoc vinosum. The sequence continues at coordinate 8,630 of JAHHHC010000066.1, forward strand.
GTTTGCAGTTGCACATCAGATTCACTGAGCAATTGCTGCATCAAATCCCGCAATGCTTGCACAAATGCAAAGAGGGGAATATTCCGGTTAAATTGGTCAAATTTACCTTTAATGAAATAGCCACGCTGTTTAACAATCGGTTTATGAACTTCGTTGACAACAGCCGTTTTGCCAATCCCGGAAAACCCAGCAACGAGCATCATCTCGCTGTTTCCAACAGCAACGCGCTCGAAGGATTCTAATAGTTGTTGAACTTCGTTTTCTCTACCATACAATTTTTCGGGTATGAGGAAGCGATCGCTTAAATCTCGCTGTCCTAACTCAAATTCTCTAATCTCTGCCGTCGCTTTCCATTGCGTCAAACACTGTTCTAGATCGTGTTTTAATCCTAATGCACTCTGATAGCGGTCTTCGGCATTTTTCGCCATCAGTTTTGTCACAATTGCTGCTACCATTGCAGGTGTTTGAGGATTTACCTGATTAGCTCTTACTGGCATCTTGGCAATGTGACAATGTACTAACTCTAAGGGATCATCTGAGGTAAACGGTAAGGTAGCGGTTAACAGTTGATACAGACTCACACCTAAAGCATAGAAATCGGCACGATAATCGATACCGCGATTCATTCTACCTGTTTGTTCTGGTGCGAGATATGCTAAAGTGCCTTCTAAGATGTTAGGATTTTGGATTTCTGGGGTTTCTTTGGGTAACAAAGACGCAATACTAAAGTCGATGAGTTTGATTTGTTTCGATTCTGGATGAATGAGAATGTTAGCAGGTTTGATGTCTTTATGTACTACCCGATGCTGACTTAAATTATGCAGGATATCGGCGATTTGGATGGCGATCGCTAATACTTCTTTTAGTTCTAATGACTGTTGTTGGGCATACTTCTCTAGAGAAATTCCACCATCATTTTCCATGATTAGGGCATAACTACTGCCGATGGATTCTAGACTCAAGGGTGGGACTATTCCAGGAATGGGGAGGTTTTTGGCGATGGTGTACTGATTGCGAAATTGTACCAATTCGCCAAAGTTGGGATAGGGATTTTTCAGCAGTTTAATTACCACCGATAATGAATCAGTTTCTCGAACTGCTTGATAAACTAGGGTTCTAGAACCGTTGTAGAGTTGTTCGCTAATGCGATATCCAGGAAGATTAACAAGTGTGCTAATCATATTGTGCTGATCTGATAAATTTCTAGATTTAGTATTCCCAACTCGTAAAATTGATTTATTCTGTTACGACGGAACCTATTCTATGGAACACCCCGTTCCTCTACCGCCCCTGCCAACGGCGGCAGAACTTCCTGACTCTGACGATACACCAGTGGATTTTATGCTTTCTGTTATACGGGAATTTCCATGATAAATTCTGTACCCTCACCTAGAAGCGAATTACAAATCAATTTTCCTCCGTGTGTTTCTTCAATGATTTGTTTGGCGATCGCCAATCCCAATCCCGTCCCTTTACCCACAGATTTCGTAGTAAATAAATGGTCAAATATTTTCTGTTTGACTAATTCACTCATCCCCTTACCATTATCAGTAATAGCAATTTTTAAAAGATGATTTTCCACCGAAGTTTTAATAGTAATTTGGTTAGGATTGGCTTTAATTTTCTCAAAATTGCGCTCACAGTTCGATTCTTCTAGTGCGTCAATAGCATTGGCTAAGATATTCATAAATACCTGATTTAATTGCCCAGGAAAACATTCTATTTTAGGTAAATTGCCATATTCAGTTATCACTTCAATTGCTGGACGTTGTTCGTTAGCTTTCAGACGATGTTTCAAAATTAAAATCGTACTATCAATACCTTCGTGAATATTAAACGGCACTTTGTAATCTTTATCTGCGCGAGAGAAAGTGCGAAGACTAGTGCTAATATTTTTCAATCTGTCACACGCCATCACCATTGCATTCATCATCTTCGGTAAATCTTCTAAGGTATAGTCCAAGTCAATTTCTTCAGCATGGTCTTTAATTGACTCATCAGGATTTGGGAGAATTTCTTGATACAGCTTTAAGTGTTCGGTAATATCCGCAATGGTTGGTTTAGCTTGTTTGAGACTAGCAGCAATAAAACCAAGAGGATTATTCATTTCATGTGCTACCCCGGCAACTAAGTTACCTAGTGCAGACATTTTTTCACTTTGAACTATGTGTAATTGGGCATTTTGTAGCTCGTTTAATGCCACTTCTAACTGTTGAGCATAGTTTTGCGATCGCCCATACAAACGAGCATTTTCCAGCGAGATGGCGGCTTGAGCGCACAACAGAGTGAGCAGTTGGACGCGATCGCCATTAAACGCTCCTGTGGCCACATTGTTTTCTAGATACACCATGCCCAGCAGCTTGCCCTGGTGCAAAATTGGGCTACACAAAATGCTTTTAGGCTGTCGGACTTGGATGTAAACATCCGCAGCAAAATTATGATGCAGCATGGCATCGGCAATCACCGCAGGTTGTAAGCTGCGCTTGACGGTGTTAATCAGGCTAATTGGGATTTCAAGACTTTCGTTAACGGATAAAGGCGTAGGGGAAACTTGAGCTGCAATCTGGGCGGAAGCGGCAATCTCTGCCGACGCACGTACCATCAGGCAATTGTCTTCAAGTAGCATCAACACACACTTATCGGCTGCCGCAGTTTGGATGACAGTATGCAGTAAGTTGCAAAGTAGTTTGTCGAGTTCGATTTCACTTGAAAGACTCTGAGAGGCTTGGAGAATAGCAGCCAGATCGAGAGAATCGGAGACGCTCGAAGAAGTGGTCGAAGTGACGGTTCCTTTGGTAAAGATGGTTTCGTTAATCGAGAAGGCGGAGCGCGTTTGTTGCAGGATGGGAGCCAGCAATTTGGGGTAGCGGCGTTCCAAATCGGCAACTTTGGCTTTCGCACCCCAGCGAGCATAGCAGTAGTAGGCTTCAATCATGTACTGCCCAGCAATGCGCGCTTTGCCCCAGTTAAGGTAAAATTTGGCTGCCAGTTCGTTAGCTAAGGCTTCTTCTTGGGTGTATTCGTTGGCTTTGGCTCCAGATATTGCTTTGTCGAATAACTCAATTGCTGCGGCTTTTTGTCCTAAGACTCGGCATTTTTCTGCTTCTACTAAATCAACTTTATGTTGGTGATTCATGCGGGCATAGCGCGCCCATTCAGACAGAGTGGTTTGATGAGCTTCTACCAGAGCTAGTGTGTGAGCTTGCTCAATTTCTGACTGATTCGAGAATAACGCCAAGTGGGTTAATGCGGCATAGAAATAGAAAACCGCATGATGAGCTAATCCTGGCAATCCTATCAAATAGCGGTTAGCTAGAGCAATGTAGTCTAGGGCATTGGTGTAGTTTTTAAAGAAATAGGCAAGTACCAGTTTATAAATATAAACACAACCAAGCGCAGTCAGATCGTTAACGCGATCGTGCATAGGAATCATCACCGTTTCATCGTAGGCAGTGCCAATTAATAAATCTGGTTGATTAACGATTTCTCTCCAGTTCTGTGCCGTTTGTTGTGTCATCTGCAAATGAGCCAGAGCAGAATCTTGCTTGACAGCCGATAAGGCAATACAGTAATTTTCAATTTCTGGTATCCAATCGTCCAGAGGGACTCCAGCAAAGTAACTATAACTAAAACAATTAATTATACTGTAGCCAGCATTTAGAAAATCACCAGTTTCCATTCCAGCCTGATATGCCTGTTTCAGCGTTGGTATTACTGCTGTTAGTGCTTCAATTCGATGCTGAATACAACTGCCAACCCAAACTAAAGCTGCGGACTTGAATTCCCGCACATCCAACTGATTGAGTAAGCCCAGAGCCACTAGCCCAAAGCTATAGCCTTTTTCTACCTCTCCTAAAAAAGCAGATAGCACCATGCCATAACTTGCATACCCCATAGTTGACGCAGGTGTATTGCCAAATTGCAGAGATAGACTCACTATTGTGGAGCAAAGCAGGGGCAGCAAGCCTGGATTTCTTTGAAAAACGGGTGAAAACAACATTACTAACAGTTGCACCGCCGCAATTATTCGAGGCTCGCTCATCATAGGGAGATTGACGAGTTCTGAAATCTGTTTTCCCTGGAGTCGCTCGGCAAGGGTTTGTAATGCCATTCCTATCAAGGCTTCGTCAGGTTCAGATGAGAATTCAACCCCCAATTGTGCTAGAGCATCTTTGCCTAAAGAAATTGCTTCTAACATCTGACTTTGGCTTGTCAGGGCATTAATTTGGATCTGATAAATTTTCACTTTGTCGAGGATGGTTTGGGCAGATTGCAACACCTGAGTTGCCATTGCTTCCATGCCCTCAAAATCGGCATTCAAGTAGGCAGTTTCCGCCGCAGCCACATAAAGATTCAGAGTTAATTCATAGTGAGTTTGCCAACAGTTCGTACTCAGCAATTCCAGCCCTGTTTGCACAAAACTTCTCGCAGCTGCATGTGCTGTAGAATTTCTGGCTTTCTGTCCAGCAGAATAATTAAGTCTGGCTAAAGCTTCCCGTTCGCTCTTTTGAGTAATTAACTCAATTCCTAGATTCAAATGCCCGACAATATCAAATAGCTTTTCTTCTTTTTCGCTCTCTGATAAATTTTGTTGGAGTAATTGTCCGATTTTGAGATGAGTTACCTGTTTTTGGTCTGCCGGGATTAGAGAATAAGCAGCTTGTTGAATGCGATCGTGCAGAAATTTATATATAACAGTCGTTTGTCTTTGGTCATTGATTATTTGTTCGTTATTTTCTAATGACAAATTATGATAAAACTTATAAACATCTCCAATCGGTAAAATCAACCCTTCTTGTAATGCTTTCCACAAGGCAGTAGCCGTATCAATTGGAGATTTTTCCGAAACAATAGCCAAAGTTGCTAAATTAAAAGAGTTGCCAATACACGCAGCTAACTGCAAAACCTGTTGAGTGGATGGCGGTAGTTTTTGTAATTGGAGTGCCATAAAAGCAACAACATCATCTGTAACTGCTTGCATCGTTACTTGAGCAATGTCACATTGCCAACAGCCTAACTCAAAATTAAATTTAATCAGCCCATCTTGATATAATGCTTTAATAAATTGTGTGGCAAAAAATGGATTACCTTGAGTTTTTTGATATAACAGTCGAGAAAGATTCCATGCCAAATCTTGCGGACATTTAAGAGTAGCAGCAACTAATTGATTTACTTGTAATTGGCTCAAGGGTGCTAAAGTAATCGTATTAATTATTGCTTGATTTTTTTGAATTTCACTCAAAGTCAACATCAATGGATGTCCTGGGTTGACTTCGTTATCACGGTAAGCGCCAATGATGAAAAGATGACCTGTATCAGCCATTAATAATTGTATTAATTTCAGTGATGCCGAATCTGCCCATTGCAAATCATCTAAAAACATCACTAAGGGATGTTCTGCATTGGTAAAGACTTGGGTAAATTTTTGAAATAATAAATTAAATCGATTTTGGGCTGCCGTTCCTGATAGCTCTATGGCAGGTGGTTGTTCGCCAATAATTCTTTCTAGTTCGGGTATGACTTCAATAATTACTTGTCCATTTTCTCCAACTGCTGATAGTATTTGGTTTCTCCATTGTTCTAACCGGAGATCGCTTTCGGTTAACAATTGCCCCATTAAGTCCCGGAAAGCTTGTACAAAGGTACTGAAAGGAATATTGCGTTGAAATTGGTCAAATTTCCCTTTAATAAAATAGCCCCGTTGTCTAACAATTGGTTTATGAACTTCGTTGACAACTGCTGTTTTACCAATTCCTGAAAACCCTGCAACTAGCATCATTTCTGTTGCACCAAGACTAACTCTCTCAAAGGCTTCGAGTAGGGTTTTTACTTCCGTTTCTCTACCATAGAGTTTATCGGAGATGAGGAAGCGATCGCACAAATCCCTCTGTGCAATTTTAAAGGATTTAATTTCACCAGTTGCCTCTAGCTGTTGTAAACAATTCTCTAAGTCAAATTTCAGTCCTAAAGTACTCTGATATCTATCTTCAGCATTTTTCGCCATTAATTTGCTGACAATTTCTGAGATAACCAAGGGAATTTTGTGATTAACTTCGTGTACTAATGGTACTATTTTGGCAATATGAGAATGTACCAAATCCAGTGGGTCATTTGATGTAAAAGGTAACTCTCCTGTAAGTAATTCGTAGAAAGTTACGCCCAAAGAATAAAAATCTGTGCGATAGTCAATTCCTCGATTCATTCTCCCTGTTTGTTCTGGGGAAATATAAGCTAGCGTTCCTTCTATGACATTAGGATTGACAAGAGTTTGAGTTTCCCGTGGTAGTAAAGATGCAATACTAAAGTCAATTAATTTAACCTGTTTGGTTTCAGGGTTAATTAAAATATTGCTGGGTTTAATATCTTTATGAATAATCCGCTCTCGATATAATATATTTAAGGTGTCGCAGAGGGCGATCGCTATTTGTAAAAACTCCTGTAGAGATGCAACATATCGCGGCTGTGATGATATGAAATATTCTTTTAAGGAAATTCCTCCAAAATCCTCCATCACCAAGCTATAGCCATTTTGGTATGGTTCTAAGCTATAAATTTGGATGATTTGAGGTGAGTGAAGGTTTTTAGCTATGGTGTACTGATTGCGAAATTGCACTAGTTCACTAAAGCTGGGATAAGGATTTTTCAGGAGTTTAATCACTACTTTTAATGAGTCAATCTCTCGATATCCTCGATAAACCAAGGTTCTAGAACCATTGTAGAGTTCTTCAGTAAGACGATATCCGGGAATACTAAACATAGTGCTAAACCTAAAATACCAGATTTAGTATTCCCATACGCCTAAAATATTTCACTAACAAAGCAAAAAAAGCTACATGATCGCTGTGCATTCGCTGATTTGAAGGAACTAATAAAACGCTGATGTTCTCCAGTCGGCAAATGAGCTGGAATGGTGTCTTGGTTGAACACACTGTCAGAGCCCTGATTCAGCTTTTGAGGTGGAACTCACTGCCCTTGAAGCGATCAATGAGCCAATCATACTTGTCAAACAAAAAAGCCTGGCTAAAATCGCTGATGAAGCACTTAAAAGCGATCGCCCCCTGAAAGCTACAGTTGTCAATCTGACTCAGGAATAAACTTGAGAGCAATCCCATTCATGCAGTAGCGTTGACCAGTAGGGGCAGGGCCGTCGCCAAATACATGACCTGAATCACAGCAAGAATTCTAGCGGACAATGGCTACTTATTTTGATTTGCGAAGGTCAAGGTTGAGCCGAATACTGTAATGATAAGGATGTTCACTTGAAACCTCCTTGTTATCAGCAGTTAAACTCAGACGTACACCTGCCTTGATGGTGAGCCAAGTATCTTGGAGATAAGTATCGAAGACATTAACCGTGTGTTCGCCAGAGCGATCGCTCAGTTTGGCGATCGGCAGATTTGGGGTAACATCAGCTAGAAAAGGTTCAATCGCACCCAAAGGACGAGGAACTGGGTGTCCTCCTTCTTGCAGAGCTTTGGCTTTGGTGAGCGGTTGACTAATGGAGATGGAATGAAAAACTCCCAATTCTCCTAATGCCTGAACCTGCCAAGGAACTACTTGAAATGCCAGATAGTAGAATGCCGTTTTTGGCTTGTCTAAGTGTGTGGTCATTCCACCGTTTGTATAGTATTCCTGCATCTCCTGTGAAACCAAACTTTTATAAAGATGGATATAAGGAGTTAAGTCTTGACTGAACCACCCACCTAAAAGCCGACCTAATTCATCAGAAATGCGTTTGACCAAAGTTGGATTAGTTACCTTTTCGGCGTTAATCCTAGAAACAGTAACAGATGTACCTCGTAAGAGGTTGTCTATTGATGGCAGGTTGATGGCAGCAGTTGTTTGTTCTTCTAAAAAGGAGTAAGCACCAATAACACTTTCTGCCTCTATTCGCTCTGTTGACGAGAGCGGTTGTAATGATGGACGCGAGGGTTTATTCGCTTGCACAGTATAAACTCCTATGGCAAGAATGATCAACAAACTAATGAGTGTTAAACGCATTAATTTATTCATTTGTCAACTTCAATATTTAATGAAGATGTATTAGTTAAGGTAGGCCCAGGTGCTGGCGGTGTTTGTACTTGGATGTTAGGAGTAAATATCCCCTTGGTAGTAGCTGTACCACTAATAAGACCTGTTAAGGAATTAAGGCTAAGACCGGGGGGTAGGGAACCTCCACTTAAACTCCACTGTACGGGTACATTCACAGGAGACGTACTTCCTGCTGGTACTACAAAAATATCGGTGGCAAAGACACTCTTGGTGATTTGAGGGCCGTAATCTCGCGTAGTTACTTGCACTGTATGGTCTTTGCGCGGAATAGTCTGACTGTAGGCTTTGCCTTTTTTAGCTTTGGGAAGCGTAGTGGAACCGAGTTCTACAAGATGCACAACTTTGCCATCGTGTGCAGCCTGAGCATCAATATCTGTACGGTCTAATGCTGCGTCATGTAATGTACCTTCAATCCGAGATATAACGTGATAGTTAAATGCCCAACCATTAGGTGAAATTGGAGCAAGTGGTTTGTTATAAGCTGGATTTGGACTTCTGGTATTAACGAGGTTAATAGCACCATAGGGCCCACCCAAAACAACCCAAACATTCTTACCTACTGATTCAAAGCCTCCCCAAAACATCACAGCGTTAGCATTAAATCCCACAGAACGGGCAAGTAGAGTCAATAAGTTACCAAAATCAGTACAAATCGCTACACCATCTTTATAGACTGTTAGCGGATCGGGATTAATTGGATCGGCTGGATCATATTTGACGTCACCACGGAGTCCGGAGCGGATTGCAGCCGGGATATCAGTTGCTCCCGACGCGTAACCTGTGGCTTTATCAACTGCAAAATTATATAGAGGAGTTGCTAAAGGAGCGGCATGAAGCCAGTAAAGTAGGTGGCTTCCTGTTGTAGTCATTGGTGTCCAGGTAGTACCATCTATTGAACCTTCCCATTCCAGGTTGTAGTTGCTCTTGCGGACTTCGGTAGAGCCAGTTAGCCCGGATAACGTCAAACCTGTAATGTCAATAGCATTACCACTAGGAGTGATACCAATCTTTGTACCAAGAACAGTTCCTTTTTCTTTGACACGCACAGAAACAGAGGGAGGAACACTTGCATCAGCTCCTCCATCACTTCCAGCATCACCTCCGGCATCAAGTCCAGGCAAAGTGCTTCCCACATTGACAAACCGAGCGTTAACAACTGGGTTCGTACCCTTGGTATAAGCAGCGGCATGATCAACGGCACCTGGTTTCCAAATTGGATTAATCTTGGGATCTCCGCTATGAGTAGTTAGGGGGTGACTAGATGTAAATTCAACCTTTTCAGCGTTAACAGAAGGCTTACTACTACCCCCACCACATCGCCTTAAAGTTGGCGAACTATCTCTTTGTTGAATATTTACGGGTTTGTGTTGCTCAAGAATTTGTTGTTGGGAAGCAGTGATTTTTTCTGAGGAGTTTTTCTGCTGAAACTGGAGAATCTCTTGCCGATAAAGTGAGGAGTCGTGATGGGAAGTTTTTTCTAAAGATTGTAAATGATTCAATACTTGGCTAGTTGGTGTTTGACCTGCCAAAACTGGTATTGCTTGGGAGCTAATTGTGTGGTTAGGTTTTTTGTTAACGTGCGGTGGTTGAACTTCACTTGTTTGCTGCACCACATGGGTTAATTCATGGGCTGTCAATTCATCTTTAGCTGGTGCCTTGCCTGCTCCAAAGTAAATATCTTTTTCGTGTGTAAATGCTTGCGCTCTGAGATCTTGGTTCATCTGCGCTGCGTTGTTGCCTGTATGCACTCGCACTTGGCTGAAGTCAGTACCAAAGCGGGGTTCCATGAAGTCTCGCACTTCAGCTGATAACGGGCTTCCCTCACCTTTACTAGTGTTGAGCTGACTTTCTATACTATCTTCTGCCTGTAAGTCACTATCGGTAGCCGTTTGTATGGATGGCTGAGTTTGTGCTTCCTCTTCCTCTTGACAGGTTGCACATTCGCGCTGCAAGGAATTTTGTACAGGGTGTGGGGTAGGAGCGTTCAGTTTTCGGGGCACGACCATCCGCATTACTTGATTTGCTACTCGATCCGCCTCTTGCTCATACTTGTCCCCTGGTTCTCCTACCGTCAGTTTTGGTTGGGGACGATGCAGTGCTATGCGACTGATGTCATGTCCAAAAGAGCGTTTTTCAACAATTTCAGATAACAAGGATTCTTCATTGCCAGTCTGCGCTTCTTCTTGATTGGTTGATTCCTCTGTGGCTGTTTCGATCGCATTGTTTGTTGATAAACCGAAGCCACGTGTAGGGTTGGCTAGCGTTGGGGTATGTGGTGAGACAAGCGATGGATTGGAAAAATTTGATGTACCTGTTTTGTTGCGTCCAAAGGTGTGACTATTGCTCATCTCACCCTTCCTTGATTGATGGGTAAAGCTATGATTTTTTTATTAGTAAATTAAATCTTACAATTTCTGGAGATGCGATCGCTATCGACTTTGGTCTATATCATCAGACCCAATCGCCAATTTCTATTTCAGTATTTACCTGGTTTTTGGACGAGTAGGAGTAACTTTAATTGCCAGCGATCGCTTTTGGTTAGTTGAGCGGTAAAAATATATGCAGGTGTTTCTTGGCTGCTATTTACGGGGCAATGTTCAAGAACTATTTTGTCAATGGCTGCGACCAACCCAGTGCCCAATTATGGAGATTGGATTCCCACTTTCCTCGTGGCTCATGAGCCATAAAAATCCAAGATTCAGTGTCAAATCTGACATTAGCTAAACTTTCAACCCCCAATTCCTTGAGCCGTTTCGCCAAGGGGCCACCGAGCTGTAGACCCTTGACACCTGGTACAATCTGTGTCTTGATCCAAGCTGCCCACATATATAACTCTATCTTAGCCGCTAGTGTCGGGGCACCTTCTAACTTACCGATATCACCCAACGCTACAGTGTCAAGATCCTTAAGAAGAGTGCTATACGAGGCCTCCTGTGTCTCCTTGCTCCATTTTTCCCATTGCTCTGGGGTCATAGCATCATACTGTGTTGCCCGATTACTGAAGGCTGCCTCAAGCTTCTGATTGTGTGTTTCGATTGCTTCCATGTTGGATGTCAGGAACGAGAGCGGGTCGCCTCCTCCTGTTCCTCCTCCCGTGCCTGCTGGAAATCCTGGTGGTTGAGGGGCATTTGTAGCCCGATCTCCGGCGGCACTCGTCGTCGCTATATTTCCACTCCCTGATGCTGCGGCGTTCAGGGGATTTTCTAGTTTCTCCACAGCTTTAGCGATGTTAACTTCGGCGATTGTCTGACTAATTTTGCCAAGTCGTTGTTGGAGTTTGCCAAGACCACTAGTGAGGAAAGGTTCGAGAACTGCTGCTCCTGCAACTACCACTAGAGTTGCAGCTATTTGGTCGATCACAGCATCTCGAGCTGCTTGTTTGCCGTGAGCGCCTTGGTATCCGCTCAGAGCGCTTTGAAACGCTCCTGTGAGTCGATACACAATTTGTTTGTAATTTGAGGTTTTTTCACCGAATAAGGCTCGATACTTGAGGTCAAGTTGAGTTGCAGCTGTTTTCTTCTCTAATAACTTGGTTCGTGTTTCAAGATCCTTGAGTTGGTCTGATGTTTTGTCACGCTGCACGAGGTTAGTCGCTGCCCTTTGAATGGGTTTTTGATGTTCTCCTACCGTCTGGGGACGACGCAATGCTATGCGACTAATGTCGTGTCCAAAAGACCGTTGCTGAATGGGTTCTGATAACAAGGATTGCTCATCAGCAGACTGCATTTCTTCTTCAAGGTTGGTTGATTCCTCATTTGTTGGCGAACCAAAGCCGCGTGTTGGGTTCGCCAGCGTCGGGATAGTTGATGAGACAAGCGATGGATTGGAAAAAGTTGATGTACTGACTTTGTTGTGCCCAAACGTGCGATCGCTCATCTCACCTTCCTTGATCAGTGGGTAAATCTATGGATTTTACTAGCAAATTTTACACTTTGTGAAAATGCGATCACTATCGACTTTGGTCTATCTTTTCAAGCTGAAGCCTACTCAGCACTTCCCTATGGCCCAGAAAACACAGCTTGTTCCACATCTTCACGGCTAAGAGAATATTTAAATGAGCGTTGGATGTCTTGACCGCTTTCTCCAGCCTGGATGTATCTTACGGTAATTTGTTCAATATCTAGCCAAAGTTCTGCTTGCCAATTAGGTCGCTGTATATGCCAATAATGCCGTTGTGTTTCGTCTTGTTGACAGCCTTGGTCTTGTAACCACTGTTCAATTTGTGGCAGGGGATGGTTATACAAGGGGGTGTCAGAGGGAAGAGAAGACATAAGCAATTCCAAATCAACTATAAAAATTTTAATTGTTAATTTCTAGAGATGTAATTTAGTTACAGCAGACAGATAGGTAATATGCTGTTGCATGGATGAAGTAGGTTGTGGTAGTTGAGTAGGAAATGTAGCGTCACCACGAGTTATACCAATAGCGATCGCTAGTATTAAACAACCTAAAAATGTCAACCCGAGGATAAATAAAGCAAAAATTTCGCCAGAGGAGAGGGGGCGATCGCTCGCATCAAGGTAAGCTGATTTTGACCAATCATAGGGGTTTGAGACGGGACGATTCAAGTCTGAGGGTGCTTGAATTACTCCAAAGCGGGAATAGCCAATTTTTAAATCGTAAGTCAAGCGCCGTTCGGGGTGGCTGAGGGTGGCGTAGGCTTCGTTGATTTGCTGAAATTTGGCTGTGGCAATAGTAGCAGGCAAATCTGTTGTATCAGGATGATAGCGTTTGCTCAGTTCTCGATAAGCACGCCGAATGTCAATTACCGATGCTGAGGGGTGCAATCCTAGCAAGGAGTAATATGTGGTACTGCTTTGTGGCTTTGCTCCGTTGTCAGTCACGGCTGTATGAGTCACCTTGCTCAAATATGTTTTTTATATTCTAAATCCATCGTGAATGAGGAAAGACGCTAGTGAAGAGTGCTGAGTTGAAAGTGCTGAGTGCTGAGTATGGTAAACACAATGGCTATCAGGACTTACGCAAGTGTCACAAGCAATGGCGCGGTGTAACCGCGCCGCGCACCAAAGAACTAGGCGATAAACATGGGAATAGCGGGACGTTTTAGTTGCTCCCCTAAATAATTTGATAACAATCC
>JAHHHC010000067.1 GCA_019359515.1 Desmonostoc vinosum HA7617-LM4
ATCGGCTGGGTTTGGAATATTATCAACAAGTCAAGTATCAAGAAATAGAGAGCGATATTAAAGCGACAATTGCTTATCTAAAAACTTTACCTAATGTTAAAAATGATGCGATTGGTGTCATTGGTTTATGAAGGGGGGAAGTTGATTCGGGCGATCGCGTCTATGGAAGCTATTTTATCAGAACCAGGTGGTACTGTTGTCGATCCCCAAAGCAATAGGGAATACCCTTCCCCACCCAAGATTGTTGCTTCTAAGGATTATTCAGAGCGAGATAAGCTGCCATTGGGTGGGTTAAGGGTTTCGGAATTGTGCGGATTAAAATGGAAAGATTTACAAACCAGAGGAGATAGTGGGCAAGTAAAGGTGAAAGGGAAAGGTTCTAAATCCCGTTGTGTGTTATTGCCAAAGTCTTTATGGGTAGAATTAATCAATTTGCAACCAAATGCGTTTGGTAATACTCCGGTGTTTCGCAGTCGCAACAGCAGTAATCAGGGTCATTTAACTAAAGAAAGAGTGGATCAAATTGTCACTTATTGGGATTCTTTACTGGTAGGTTCACGAAAATTTTAGTAGCCATGTTTTCTCCTCTGGTTATAGTACATTTGTTCTATTTTACAGATAAATTGAACCCTATCAATATCTACTTCAGCAACGAGTAGAACGAGCAAAGCAGTTGTTGAAACAAACCGACCAATCAATTATGGACATTGCTTTAACCTGTGGGTTCAACAGTCACATTCATTTGAGTAAACAATTTCGCCAACTCACAGGTATGACACCGAAAGCCTACAGACACAAGTAATAGCGAAATAGCGCCGCATCCATCTTCAACCGTCAAAGCAGGACAAGATTCAATACTTTAAGGAATTGGTATTACAGACACTCTACGCGATCGCTTTTCATCTATCATCAGTCCCTAGTGGCTGTTTCAGGGCATTGCCTGACTCCCCCATTCCTGATAAGCGCTTCTTATCACCGCTATCAGACCTTTGTTGTCAAGTCCTGTTGACCAATTGTAACGATATTGTTATATTACTTTACATAAATAAGCAAGCAATAAAAAAACTATGTACACCACTGTTAACGAAAACGGCGTTTTAAATAACTACCCCACTGAACCCCAAGTATACTGCGCTGAGTACCCGGCAATTTGGGAACAACGCAAATACGTTGTACAAGGTGTATTCGCTACTTTAATTGTCACTACTTTAGTTTTGGTTGCTTTTGCGGTTAGCTAAGAATTTTTAACATCGGTATCGCTGTATCTCATCGTCATTCTTCCTTCTCCCCCGAACCCCGGTACTTAAAACCGGGGTTTTTTGTTGTTGGGTGCGATAAACGTCTACTTGCCAAAAAACCCAGTCGTTGTGACCGGGCTTTTGTGGGATATATTCCCCTGTTATTTATAGAAGTTATTTATAAACCGCTTGTTCTGTTAATGACTACCACGCCTGGGTTGCAAGTTCCAGAAAACTACAACTTCTTTTTAAGGATGTGTAGCTTGCCGCTGTAGGCATCGCCCATCCCCCAACTATGTAGACAAACATATACTACAACTGTATTATGGACATGAGTCTTAATTACAAATACTACAAATTCGATGATCAGCAGATTCTCCTCAACTATTAGTAGCGTGATGCATTGCCACAAGCGCAAGGGTTTAGGCAGAGTAATCGCGCTGTTTGCGTTTGAGGGAATGTATGTGTTCATCGGCGATAAATCTGTAAACGTTGGCATTTTGGGAGTGATCGCCACATGGCTAAATCTGGATCAACTTATCCACAGCGGGAGGTGCAAGTGTATTACAGCACCAACATAAGGCAAAAAGTATCGACTACTTGACCCCCGCTTTTGAAATGACTTGAGATGCTGCACCCCAACCGTCAGTTCTCCATCCCAAGTTCTCACGGTACAACTGAAATTATTAACGGCGGTGACAATTGCCCAGCAACCGCTTTTACCCCTGAGTTCTAGATTGTCTTTGGTCAGAATTTGGCACACCTCACCGATCTGGTAGGTGTTAGGGACTTGGGTGCGTTCCATAATTCTTTGCACAACGTCTTTGACGATCCGGTGTGATGGTACTTTTCCCTTGGCAGATTCTACAGCTTGTTGCCATGCTTCGGGCTGAGTATCAGGATCTAGCTTAGTCAACGGTCTAATTTGCCATTCATTAGTCGGCAAAATGTGATCGTTCCGATCACATTTTTCAACCAAGTTATCAAAAACAACAGCCGCATCCATTAAAAGATAAGACTGGCGACGACTATGACCGAAGCGATCGCGGCAATATTCCTCAAATGTTTTGTGCGTCGAACGGTACATTCGCCGATCACGTAGTTCCGCCAGTGCCTTTCCTGCTTCAAAAAACGCCCGCTCTACCTTGCGTTCCAGGTACAAGCGATCGCGAATCTCTTGGTCGGTTAATTCTGGTACTTCAACAGCAGTAACGGTGATTGTTGCTGTAGCTGGGTTTTCTTCTTGGACAAGATTATCTGGTGATGTGCTGTCAGTGGATGAAGAGATGGTAGATTTTTTGCGCTTTGAGGATGGTTTAGCCATGATTTCACCCTTGTTAAGGGTATTTGCTCAGACTGGCTCACTCTCATTATGGCTGTAGCCAGGGCTACAAGCGCTTAAGAGCAGCTAATTTCAGCTTCTGCTGCCAGAACCTCAACTGAACTCCTAAGCGTTCGCTTCTGTAGAGTCACTGAAAATAGCGCGGAAGTTAATGGTTTGAGGTCAAGCATCCTTTAACTCTCCATTATTCCTGGCACGCTCCAACTCTTCTTCACAAAGGACTTCTATTAAATTTGACAGAGAACGCTTCCTAATCTTAGCTAGCCGTTCTAAGTCAGACTTTAATGCTTCGTCCAAATAAAGCGATATTCGCTTTTTGTCAGAGATTACTTCAGTCTGATTTAGTTGTGGATTAAACCATTCTATTAATGCAAGTTCAACTTCTGGTAATAAATCAGGCTCAATATACAAGTCAGGGGAAACGCATCTTATTTGCTAATAAAAATTAAAAAGGATTTTCAAATGACATAGATAACTGCAAAACTTGAGAAACTGATAAACAAAATAAATCAATAATTTTTAAAACTATGAATTGACTTATCTCAACATGAATCACTATCTATTAGTACTAAAAAAACTTATTAGGTGGTCATATAAAACTATGTTTATCTGGAGCGTAAGTGGAACTCTCACGCCAGATTATAAATCAAAAATCTGGTTGTTCTTGTTTACTGCCATTGAATTTACTACAAAAAGGAACCTGTATTGCTTGGCAACCGACGGCTGCCACAAACTCACCCCCCCCTCATAACGATTATCATTCTTATTTAATTTCGTACCTAATTTACTGAAAGTCTTGTGTGATGGGGTGTTGGGGAATTCTATCTTCAACATCAATCTTTAATATTTAGATGCGTTCGCCCTGGGATCTAAGGCTGTCGATATTTGTAAATCAAATAGGATTGCTATAGTATAGATTGGAAACTAGATGTAGCCACAGCGATTAATAATCAAGGGCAAATTGTTGGCAACGCTATAAATCCAGATGGTCAGATACATGGTTTCTTACTAACTCCTAGATCTGCTGAACCCGTTCCAGAACCTTTGACAACAGGTGGTACATTATTAGCAGGGATGGGATTGGCATATCTGCGTTATCAGAAGCGACGGTTGGGTAAATCTATATGAAAAGTTAGGTATTGCATATTTATAGCTAAAGTTTGTAGTAAGCACTTTAGTGCTTTAATATTTCGAGGACTAAAGTCCTTACTACAAACTGTGGTTCGTTACCAATTGTTATGCGATCGCTAACTCAACTCAGCTACTTTTATGATTAATAATCTCAGTTATGCGATCGCTAAATCAGTTAAGCTACCTTGATAACCAGTAATCTCAATCACTGCATCACTCAAAGCATTAAATCCATTACTATTGTTATTGATTGCCAAAAAAGTCCGCGTACTTGCACCAGTACCAACACTAAAAGTTGCTGCTTTATTGGCAAGGAAAGTAGTAGTAGTTAATAAACTTTTGATGTTTGATTCAGTCAAGTATTGATATTGCCAAGTTCAACAACATCAGCAGCACTCACAGCATTTGGCCCATCAATTTTATCCACACCTATCTTCAAATCTTTAATCACATCAAAATTAGATAGCAACGAATCATTCACAGCATTAAAAGTAAATTGATCGCTACCATTGCCACCAGTTAAAATATCTGCACCAGCACCACCGATGAGGATATCATCACCAGCACCACCAAATAGTTGGTCATTACCATCATCACCAAACAGTTGGTCATTACCATCATTACCAAACAGTTGGTCATTACCAGCACCAGCAATTAGTTGATCGCTACCTTCATTTCCTAAAAGTTGATCATTACCAATACCACCATAAATCAGGTCATTACCTGCTAATCCCGATAAGATATCGTTCCCATCATTACCAAACAGTTGGTCATTGCCAGCATCACCATTCAACTCATCATCACCGCTACCACCGTTGACAATTAAACCTGTAATTAGATCATCAACAGTTTTGGATACAAGTTGACCTACTTGATTATAAACGTAGCTGGCAAATGCATCAGCGACACCATCGTTATTATTGTCAATCTCAGCGGAGGTGAGTTTGCCAGTTGCATCGTAGTTGTAAGTTGTCAGTGCCTCGATGATGCCATCAGAATTTTTGTCGAGTTGTTCGGATATCAACTGACCACTGGTATTGTAGTTATAAGTAATAGTTTCATCTGCGATGCCATCGATATTTTTGTCAATTTTTTGGGATAGCAGCTTGCCGCTAAAATCAAAAATGTAATTACCAACCGCATCAATGACAGTATCGTTATTGAAATCATAGCTAGCGTTTGTGTTTCCATAAGTTTTAGTTTCGCTATAATCAGCAACCCCATCACCATTATCGTCCAATTGATAGGATGTTTGGTTGCCTTTGGGGTCGTAAGTATAGGTTTTGATATAATCAGCGATGCCATCACCATTACCGTCCAATTGATAGGATGTCAGTTTGCCTTTGGCATTGTAAATATAGGTTCTGACTACATCAGGAATACCGTCATCTTTTTTGTTGCGGCTTAACGATATTACTCTGTCATTAGTATCATAGGTTCTGATTTCTATAAAATCCCAGATGCTATCACCGTTATTGTCACGACGATAGGATGTCAGTTTACGGCTAGCACTATAAGTTCTAGTTTCAACGAAATCAATGGTGCCGTCGCCGTTTTTGTCCAATTTATAAGATGTGATTTTGCCGTTGAGATCGTAAGCTTTAGTTTCAACAGAATCAAAGATGCCATCCCTATTTTTGTCAACACTATAGGATATCACCTTGCCGTTGGCATCATAAATATAGGTATAGAAAACATCAAGAATGCTGTCGCCGTTCTTGTAAATACTATCTGTTAACACTCTGCCGTTAGCATCATAAGTGAAAGTTCTGATATAATTAGGGATGCCATCGCCGTTGTAGTCACGGCTATAGTATGTTACTTTGCCGTTGGCATCATAAGTTCTGATTTCGCTGTAATCAACAACAACGGTGACGGCGTTGTCACGGCCATAGTATGTCAGTTTGCCGTTGGCATCATAAGTCCAAGTTTGGATAAAATCAGCGATGCCGTCACCGTTGTAGTCATCGCTTCTGTATATGAGGTTGCCATTGTCATCGTAGGTATAGTTTTGAACATAATCAGCAATGCCGTCACCATCATCGTCAGTCTTTGCAGATGTCAATCTATTATTAGCATCGTAGGTATAGGTTGAGGAAGAAGTATAAGTGTTGCTTTTATAGTATCTGGATATTTGGTTGCCGTCAGCATCATAAGTTACAACTTGGACAATATCGTCAATGCCATCATCGTTATAGTCTACGCTATAGTTTGTCAGGTTGCTATTGGCTTCATAAGTGGTGTAATCAGCGATACCGTCACCGTTGTAGTCAACGATAGTAGATATTTTGTTGTTATTAACATCATAAGTATAGGTATAGATAAAATCAGCGATGCCGTCACCATTGTTGTCATTGTTTAGAGATGTTCTGTTGCCTCTAAGATCGTAAGTCCTAGTTTCGATAAAATCAGCGATGCCATCACCGTTGTTGTCATAGCTTCTGGATATTAGTTTGCGGTTGGTATTATAAACAAAGGTTTGGGCCCTATCAGTGATGCCGTCACCGTTGTTGTCAAATGTATAGGATGTCAGTTGATATCTATAGGTAATAACTGAATCTATTGTCCCATCTGTGTTGTTGTCTACATTTTGGGATTTGAGTACACCATTAGCATCGTATGTATAGTTTGTGAGAGAGGTCATCACATTACCTTCATAGTAAGTATTTGTCTGGTTTTTTGCCAGCTATTTTAATGACACATTACTATGATTGGCTATATTTTACTAGTACCAAATTTGACAACTGATTCTAGTTGAGAAGCTATTGTTGATGGAATAACCACTTTTCAATGCATATTAACTATTATTACGAATTAATATGTATTGAGAAGTAATCTGAATTACAAGGATTAGAGTTATGCGATCGCTAACTCAACTCAGCTACTTTTATGATTAGTAATCTCGGTTATGCGATCGCTAAATCAACTAAGCTACCTTGATAACCAGTAATCTCAATCACTGCATCACTCAAAGCATTAAATCCATTACTATTGTTATTGATTGCCAAAAAAGTCCGCGTACTTGCACCAGTACCAACACTAAAAGTTGCTGCTTTATTGGCAAGGAAAGTAGTAGTAGTTAATAAACTTTTGATGTTTGATTCAGTCAAGTATTGATATTGCCAAGTTCAACAACATCAGCAGCACTCACAGCATTTGGCCCATCAATTTTATCCACACCTATCTTCAAATCTTTAATCACATCAAAATTAGATAGCAACGAATCATTCACAGCATTAAAAGTAAATTGATCGCTACCATTGCCACCAGTTAAAATATCTGCACCAGCACCACCGATGAGGATATCATCACCAGCACCACCAAATAGTTGGTCATTACCATCATCACCAAACAGTTGGTCATTACCAGCACCAGCAATTAGTTGATCGCTACCTTCATTTCCTAAAAGTTGATCATTACCAATACCACCATAAATCAAGTCATCACCTGCTAATCCCGATAAGATATCGTTCCCATCACCACCAAAAATAAGTATAGGTTTCGACTTTATCAGTAGCGATGCTAGGGCGAACGCATCTAAATTATACTTGCTTACCACTGAGGTTAAGAATTGATCGATTTAAGTGGTATTTTAACCATCTTACCTGAAGATTGACAGTCCTACCAATGTACTGAACCACACCTTGAGAGTCGATTGCGAAATAAATGCAAGGCTGGCTAGGTAACTGCGATCGCTCGTTAAGAGCAACAGAGGGTAGAGTCAAAGGATTAATGGTCTGAGGATTAATCATCTTCGCTTTTTTCCTGTGCTGGAAACCACTCTAGTATCTCTCCTGGTTGAATCTTGTAAGTTTCACAAAGAGCTTCCAAAATCTTGGAGGAGGGGATGTAAGTAGGATCTTTCAGGTGAGCAACAGTATTCTGATTCGGTGTTTGATGCAGTGCGTTCGCTAAAACAATTCGCAATTCGCAATGACGCTCGCGGACTCGCTAACGCAATTCGCAATTGAAATAACTGCGAATGGCTTTGTTGATGAATACTTGCAATATCAACCATTGGAACAACTGACTACTGAGGAACTACAGCAGTTGCTCTTTGCTGAGGTGGCTGACTGTGAGCAGTTGCTAGATATTCCCTTTGAACAGCTAACTACCCAAGACTGGGAACGGTTACTGGAGTACGAGTCAGTAGCAGTGTAGAAAGGCAGGCAAGGAGGCAAGGAGGTAAGGAAAGAAGATGAGCGCGCTCGCAGTTCTCTGTTTTGGTGACTTTGCCTAACTTATATTCTTGCTTGCAATATTATAGAAATCAGAATTTTTTACTTTTATACTTAAAATAATAATTGTATATTTAAAAACAACTATTCTTTTGTTGATGGTTGTTAACTTGACTATCAACGGGCAACCATTAAAACATATCTATGCTTCCGTCAGTATTTAAAACCTGTATTCCAAGAGAAGAAATTTTAGCAGGAGAACTATCACCCGAATTATTTGCTGCCAAGTTGCGACTGGTTGTAGAAGGGAAAGCACCTCAAGTCTACCAAGACCCTACAGCCTTTTTCGCTAATACCTTTGCCACTGATGGTTTGAAAACATTAATTGCTGAAGTGTTCGGACGTTTGGTAGGTGCTGCTGTTGGCTCCCCCATTATCCGATTAGAAACTAGTTTTGGTGGTGGAAAGACCCATGATGAAATTGCTTTATGGCATATCGCTAAAAATGGTAGAGAAATTTCTGGGCTAGAGCGTTTTGTTAACAACCTAAATTTCATTCCAGACCGACCAATTCAAGCAGCAGCGATCGCCTGTCAAGACCTTGACCCAGTTAACGGCGTTTATCATGCGGATACTGGCGTTACCACTTACACCCTTTGGGGAGAAATTGCTTATCAAATTGGGGGTGTGGCAGGTTATAGCTTGCTTAAAGGTTCTGACGAACAGCGAGTCAGTCCAGGTACAGTGGTTTTAGAAAGGATAATCCAAGGGCAACCCACAGTCATTATCATCGACGAAATTGCCTCATACCTGAGAAAAGCCAAGGCTACTCTAGTTGGTAACAGCAACTTAGCTGGACAGGTAGTTGCTTTTTTATTCGCCCTCATGGATTTAGCAGCATCTTGTAATAATTTAGTATTTGTTTACACACTGGCTTCCTCTACTGACAGTTTTGGCGAAGAAACCACCGAAATCCGGGAAACCATTTCCGCTACCGCTAGGCAAGAGCGGATCATTAAACCCAGCACTGATATTGAAATTTACAATATAGTTAAACAGAGGATGTTCAGCAGCATTGAAGCTAACGCTGCCAATAATGCTTCAAAAGAATATTTACAAACTTATAAAGCTAGTCGAATTAATTTACCAGATGGTTGCAAAGATGCACGCTATGCCGACAGTATTGAGCAGAGTTATCCCTTCCACCCAGAATTATTTAATCTGCTGACTAAAAAGATTGCCTCCATCCCAAACTTCCAACGCACCAGAGGAGCTTTGCGGTTATTTGCTAGAGTTATACGTTATCTGTGGGACGATACTACTGCATGGATACCGCTAATTCATTCTCACCACATTCCTGTTGGTATTGAAGAAGAAATCACCAGCGATTTAACAGCCCGTTTGGAACGTCCTTTGATGCGGATTACGATCCAAGCAGACATTTACAACAAAGATGGTAGAGAAGCACACGCTCAGTTACAAGATGCTGAATGGAAAGCTGCTGGTAAACCTCCCTTTTCAACCTGGGTAGCTCGGACTATTTTTTTGCATTCCATCACTCAAGGTATATCTGCGGGGATTCGTCGCGCCGAATTAAATTTATCTTTGTTGACACCAGGGCTAGAAATTGGTTTTGTTGATACTGCCTTAGAAAGGTTGAGTGAAGTTGCTTGGTACTTGGAAAATGATCCAATGACAACTCTGGCTCGTTTCAAGGAAGAACCATCAATCAATAAAATTATTGCTGAAGAAAAAGCTCAAGTTGGAATTACCGAAGCGAAGGATGATTTACGAAGTCGCCGCGATGCCATTTTTGCTAATAGACTACTGACGTTAGTTATTGCACCGGAATTACCAGCAGATGTGGATGACGTGTCCGATAGTATTGCCCTGTGTTTAATTGACTTTAACGAGGCGACTATTTCTGTAACTACCGAAGGGCCACCGCCAATGGTGGAGAAAATTTTTAATGAAACAGGTGAGTCGGGTAAATTCCGTACTTTTAGAAATCGTTTGTTATTTTTAGTTGCTAACAGGCAAGAATTAGAACGAGCAATTGACAATGCTAGGGAATTTCGGGCTATTCAAAATATTCTAAATTCTCCCAATCGCTTGCAAGATTTATCAGAAAATCAGCAAAAACAACTCAAAGATAAAAAAGGTTCTCTTGATTTAGGGGTAAGAGTATCTTTAACAAATGCCTACCGCCATTTATTTTACCCTGCTAATGACCCAGTAAAAGCTCCCAAGGGTTTGATGCACTATACCCTTCCCGCCCAAGATTCTAGCGATGTGAAGGGTAAAAATAATCAACAAGATGTCATCTTAAAAGCACTGAAAGATTGTCAGAAAATTCGTGCTGATGACGCACCATCCTACGCCCCTGCTTATATTTTGCAGAAGGTATGGCTGTCTGGGTTAAACCATTGGACAACTAAAGCATTAAAAGAAGCTTTCGCCAAAGACCTGAGTTTAAATATATTTGTCGATGCCGAAATCTCAAAGCTCCGAGATACCATCCGCCAAGGGTTGCAGACTGGTAACTGGGATATGAAAGTAGGAGAAAAGCTGTTTATTAAAACCGATGACGGTAAAATTACTCTACCCGACTCCATAGAATTTTCTGAACGGATGGAACTCTATCGCCGGGGAATTCTCGAACCACCAAAACCGCGAGAAATTGAACTGAATGCTCAAGTCTTGTCGAGTACAGAATCGTTAAAACCTGTGCGGATACGGTGGAAAGCATCGGGGGCTTTGACGATTAAGCTGTATCAGGATGGGAATTTGGTTGCAGGGGAGTTTCGCCCTAGTGATGAGTACGAAACAGCGATCGCTAAAACCACAACTTTCAAAATTGTAGCTGACTACGGTAATGGCGAAGTAGAGGAGAGGGAAACCCCAGCAAGCATCTTAACCTACGGTACTGGTACACCCCGCACACCTAACGGTAGCGAAAAAATTGGCGATGACTGGAATGATTTATCTCTGTTTAAAGCTAAACCAGAAGAATTTGACTTGGAGGGAACACTCGATAGGGTGTTTAATGAATTAAGCGATCGCATCCAAGATAATCAAGTTCAGGGTATCCAGTCGTTGGAAATCTCCGTTGGGCAAGTAATGGACTACCGCAAGTTGATGACGGCTTTCCCTATGTTGATCAAGCTAAAAGTGCAAATCGACCAAACGGCAACTATTACTGTTAATGAACAGTTTATCCGGTTAGAGTATCAAGGGCCAGTCAAAGGATTTCAGAGTTTTCAGGGGGCTGTTAACACTTTGCTAAGTAGCCCGGATGTAAAAGCTGACGTGTCGCTGAAGCTAGTATTTGAATTTTCATCTCCAGTGCAACCAAACGGCGCAGAAATCAGTAATATCAAAGGTGCCCTTAATCGTAACCCGGTTGACAGGCTGAATTTGACGGCGAAAGTAACTTACTGAGATGCAAGAGTTTCAATTGCGAGTGGTTCCTACAGACAACAATAACTTTGCCCTGGAGTTGTATCAATGTGCTTATAAAAAAGCCGGTGAAAAAAAGCGTCCTTCTGCCAAAAGAATTGGGCGTTTAAAGGGCAATGCTTTAATTCAGGTGAAACAGGCAATTTATGATTCTTTGAAGGCGAATAATTATGACCCCAAAACCCTAAGTCACAATCGCCAAACTCCTTATGTTTTGAATGAGGAATCAGGGATAAATCTGGCATTATTGTTTCAGACTTTGCAACCGCTTTCTAAAATAGAACGCATTGCGAATATTGCCCAAGGGATTAGAGCCATGAGTTATGAGGAATCGCACTACTGGTTTGCCAAGATTAGCAATGGTAAACGGAATCAGGCTTTGAAAGCGATTCGGGTATTATTGGGTGATTAGTTGATAGTTAACAGTGAACAGTTAACAGTTAACAAATAAAGTTAAACCACATCTATTTTAATAACCATAGTTTAAAAAGTAGTGGGAGCATCTTGCTCCCTACGGGCAGTAGCAGGTAGTGGGAGCATCTTGCTCCCTTACAGGCAACACGCGGTTAGCCCCCTGCTGGTATTAGCTCCCTGTGGGGTAGTAGCGGGCAAGATGCCCGCACTACTCCAGGATTGAAAATGGACGAGGTTTATAACTATAAATCAGGAGGTAAAATATATGAAAATTGACGTGCGTGGTGCTGTTCTAGCTGCTAAAAAATATTTTGAAGATATCCAGGATATGATAGGGAATTCTATCAGTGATATCTTGCTTGAAGAAGTAGAATTGTCAGAGAATAAAAGGTTTTGGTATGTAACTTTAGGTTTTAGTCGCCCTGTAGCTAAGACTGAAAGAACACTTATTCCTGAAGCTATTTCTTTAGCTACTAAATATGAGCGTGAGTATAAAATATTTACCGTAGATGCCGAAACGGGGGAAGTAAAATCGATGAAAATTCGTGAGGTATGAAAGCTACTTCAGGCAAACAAGGTAAACTTATAGAAACTTTTGAAGAGGTTTAAAAAGAGACGGTAATTTCATCTATAAAAATGACATATAAAACGCAATTACCACAATTAGAAAAGCCAAAAAGTAGATATTTTATTACATTTGTAACTTGGGAAAGATTAGAACTCACACCAGAAGCTAGACAAGTTGTATTAGATGCTTGTAAGTTTTTTCATGAACAAAGATATGAGCTTTTCGCAGTTGTAATAATGCCAGATCACGTACATATTCTGATTCAACCCTTTCCAAAATCTGAAACAGAATATTGGTCAATCGGGAGTATTATGCATAGTGTAAAAAGTTATAGTTCCAAACAAATTCCGAAAGCAATGTTACATATTGGGAAAGTTTGGCAAGATGGTAGATACGACGAAATGATTAGAACCGAAGAAGAGTTCAATAATAAATGGGAATATATTCGACAAAATCCCGTAAAAGCAGGTTTATCAATTACCCCTGAAGAATATCCCTTTTTGTGGGAAACATTTTGATAATATCCTGTAGTGCGAGCATCTTGCTCGCTTTTATCCATTATGCGAGCAAGATGCTCGCACTACAAAATAAATCTGGCAAATCGGGATGCACCGATATGAAAACCCCGCATTCATCTGAAAAATCGCGTGGAGATTAAAAAACCCATGTTTGATGGGTAGAGGCGGGTAGTGGGAGCATCTTGCTTCCTGCTGGTAGCGGGCAAGATGCCCGCACTACAATATACATGAAATGCAATTTTCAATCTCCTACAATCCCTGATGGATAAACCAACCCCCAAACGCCCTGCTGTATTTATTGAAAAAATGATGCCTGTGCAGGTATTAAACGAGCAAGTTAATTTTGAACATGGGGGAAATCCATTTAAAGGATTACATCGCTGGTATTCGCGGAAGCCTTTATCTTTTAGTCGCGCCAGTGTGTTGGCTTCTTTATTACCAGCAGATATCACAATGCAAGAGTTTGAATATTTGCTGGGGTTAGTACCGGGAAAGGAGGTAAAGCTATATAAAACACCGCCTAATTCTGTGCAAATTAAGAAGGTGCAGGATTATTGTACTCAGGTTTGGGGAACTCGCACACCGACTGTGTTAGATGCGTTTGCAGGTGGTGGAAGTATCCCGTTTGAAGCGGCGAGATATGGGTTAAATGTGCTGGCTTCTGATTTAAATCCTGTGGCGGTGGTGACGATGAAGGCGGCGATGGAATATCCGCTAAAGTTTGGCCCAGATTTGCAGCAGGATATTGATAAATGGGTGAAGTGGGTAGGGGATGAGGCTGAGAAAAGGTTAGCTGAGTTTTTCCCTTCTTTACCTGGGGAAACTGTACAAAATTATTTATGGGCGCATACGGTTGTTTGTCCAAGTTGTGAGTCGGTTGTTCCGTTAAGTCCTAATTGGTGGTTAAGTCGCACTAGTAATTATGGAGGAAAAGGACAAGCGAGGAAAATTACGAGTGATTGGTATGCAGTGAAGCCAATTCCTAATCCTGAAAATAAGCGGGTTGATTTTGAATTGGTTAAGGGTAGGAAGGGGAAGGGAACGACGATTATTTATAATGATAATTCCGTTCCCGTAGTGCGAGCGTCTCGCTCGCGTTTGGTATCGAGTAATGGCGAAAATACATCAGATAATATCAACGAAATTTTAAACAATAACGAGATTTTAAATAATAGCGAGCAAGATGCTCGCACTACAAATATTGAACATGAATATGACCCCGATACAACAACTACCATTAGCCGAGGTGTAGGTAAATGTCCTAATTGTGGGAGTGTAATTGAAGATGATGTTATTAAATCTCAAGCACAAGCTGAAGGTTTAGGACATCAATTATATGCAGTGGCTTATAAAAAAGCGAAAGGAAGTTTAGAGTTTAGGACAGTTCAAGATATTGATATAGAAGGAGTTGAACTAGCAGTATCTACATTAGAAAAGAATCGTAGTAACCCAGATAACTTTATTCCTGATATTCCTATTCCTTATAGTAATCGAGTTTACGAAAGAGACTGTGTTGATAAATTAGGCTTGATTAATTGGGAAAGATTTTTCAACCCCCGTCAACTTTTAACCCTAATTACCTATGTAAAAATTATCAGTGAAGCAAAAACACTAATTCAATCTGAGTATGAATGGGAAAAAGCAGAAGCTATTTCAACTTATTTAGCTTTGGTATTAGATAGATGTGTTGATGAAAACTGTAGATTAGGACGTTGGAATCCTCCAAGAGCTGGTTCCGAAGGTGCTTCATCCCAACATGCACTCAATTTAATGTGGAATTATCCAGAAAAAAATGGTGCTAGTGAATTATGGTGTTGGTGCGCTGATGTCTTTGCTTCTGAATATGAAAAATTATGTGCATTATTCGGAACAAAACCAGGTTCAACAGGTATCCCAGGACTTGAACAACATAATCCAAAATCAATTAAAATTGACTCAGCATCAGCCGATAACTTAACTCATATCCCCGATGACTCTGTAGATGCAGTTATCACAGATCCACCTTATTATTCCACAATTCAATACGCCGAACTCTCAGACTTTTTCTACGTTTGGCTAAAACGTACCCTCGGCGATATCTTCCCCGAATTATTCTACCTAGAACTCACCGACAAAGACCGCGAAGCCGTTGCCAACCCTTCCCGCTTCCGCAATATGGGAGTATCCCCAGAAATTCTCGCCAACCAAGATTATGAAGCAAAAATGGCGATGGCGTTCGCTGAATACCACCGCGTCCTCCGCGACGACGGCGTAATGACAGTACAATTCAACCACAAAGACTCCGGCGCGTGGGATGTGTTAGCCAAATCCCTCATTGATGCTGGTTTTGAGATTACCGCATCTTGGGCAGTCAGCACCGAAAACCCGCAAAACTTGCACCAAGCACAGAAAAACGCCGTATCCAGCACCGTGCTTTTAGTATGCCGCAAACGCGACCCTAATGCCGAACAAGCTTGGTGGGATGACGTGCGAATTGACGTGCGAAATATCGTCTTTGAAAAAGCGCCAGAACTCGAAAAATGCTTAACAGCAGATTCCCGTCCTGCTGCTGATAGAGTAGCAGATCCGCAACGCCGCATTAAACCCCCTGGTATTAACTTGTGCTTGAGTGCTTTCGGTTCTGCTTTGAGTGTGTTTACCAAATATAGTTCCATTCTCGACAGCGCCGGGAATCAAGTTGAACCCAAAGCAGCATTTGAAGAAGTACGCCAAGCAGTAGTCGAATACCGACTACAAAAGCTATTAGAAGGTAAAGACTTCAACGGTATCGACCCTTTAACCCAATGGTACATCTTGGCATGGGATACCTTTGAAGCGCGAGAATTCCCCTTCGATGAAGCTAGACAACTCGCCTTAGCAGTCGGTGGTTTTGATGTCTCCGATTTAGTCAAAAAACACAAACTACTCGATTCTGGAAGCGGTTACTGTAAATTACTCACCCCGCAACAACGCTTGAAAAAACGCGCCTTCTCCGTCACCGATACTGAATTTTCTGCTAGATATTTAGTTGATGGACTCCACGCCATTATCGCCCTTTACCAAGAAGAAGAAAATACAGAACCAGTCCGCAGATTTCTCAAAAATACTGGCTTAGTTAGCAACGATTTATTTATGCGGACATTTGAAGTAGCGTTGAAAGTAATTCCCCGCATTGGTGATGAAAAGAAACGCCTGACTGAAGAAAAAGCGTTGTTAGATTTGTGGTTGGCTATGGATGAAATCAAAGCGAAAGTGTCTTACGTGCAACCTGAGCTACCATTTAATGAAGGTGGACAATTGAACTTATTCTGATAATTATTTTTGATTTTAATTGTAGTGCGGGCATCTTGCCCGCGTCTGTGTTATGTATAATATGTTTCGCGCGTTTTTAATACACCAGGGAGCAAGATGCTCCCACTACCTAATATTTTCTAAGAATAGCAAATTTCCCAATATTTCTACTTAACCTAGCAACTGCAACTAATCGATTAGAGTTTTTCTAATGAAAGTTTTCCATAAATCATTCAACAGTACGCTCCACTGCACCACCAAAACTTACAGCAACATCATAACCAATCCGTATAGTAAACAATCTAGCATTAGGGTTTTTCTGTTTTAACTTTAACGCTGTCTCTACACCAGTTGGATCAATCCCATATTCACCAGTTTCGGCATCAATCACAATCATCTTACCGATATTGTCACCAGACTCGACATTTTGACGAATACCGTTTTCATAAAACTGTTTAGCTCTTAGGGCTACTTCTTCTACACTCCAGAAAATTGATTGCATCACAATTACACCTATTTTTACTTCTTAAAGCATTGTAGTATTTAGTAGTATTTATTTGATAAAATTTGATGTAGGCGTTAGCCTGTAGTGACAGTATTCTGTCTTCGCTTAAAAGTTATGTATAACTACAATCCTTTAGAATGCCTACCTTCATCGGCAGAATTACCAGATTCAGATGATACCCCTGTGGATAACGAACTACAAATATTAATTCCCAACTTATTGTTAGCCATCTTAGCCGCTATTTGGCAAAACCGCGATGACTGGTTTTTCGGCATTAACATGGGAGTTTACTATACACCCAATAAAGGAGCCATAGTCCCGGATGGATTCCTGAGTTTGGGTGTTGAACGTTTTGTGGGAGAAAATGGACGTTCTAGTTATGTTTTGTGGGAAGAAGAGGGTATTCCACCAATTTTAGCTTTAGAAGTTGTTTCTCAAACTTACAATGGCGAATATGAACAGAAAAAAATTGATTATGCACAATTAGGCATTTTGTATTATGTTATTTATGCACCAACACGGTTACGTCGTAAGCGTCAACGTTTAGAAGTTTATCGCTTAATTAATGGTGAATACATTTTACAACCAGGGGATAAAATTTGGATGCCCGAAATTGGTTTAGGTATTGGACGGGAACAGGGTACTTATCAAGGACGAACAAGAGAATGGCTGTTTTGGTATGACGAAAATGGTAACAGATACCAAACCCCAGAAGAACAATTGCAAAATTTATTAGCCAGATTACAACAGCAAGGAATTGACCCAAATACACTTTAATTTTGTTGACAGTTGACAGTTGATGGTTGACGGTTGTTAAGATTATATTGGGTGAAAAAAGTTGTATTTACATTGAGCTACTACACAAATTAAAAGCTTATGACAGCAAGCAATATTAGGCAGCAAATTTTAGAGCATATTGAAACGTTACCCCCAGAACAGGTAAAAACTCTCCTGTTAACATGGCTGACTAGTTCATCAGGGGATTTAGAAGATTTTGAGCAGTTACTGACAAATCAAGCTACTCAAACCATAGAAGAATCATTTGAGTACGGTCAGATAGACGCAGCATTAAATTTTCAACCTCTTACTGAAGCCCAAATGGTTCAGCAGAGTCAATCCGCTCTCGAAGCTTACCGTAGCACAGGTTCAGGAGTGGCGCATGACCGTGTGCGCGAATGGGCTGATAGTTTAGGAACTGATACTGAACGCCCATGTCCCAGATAGTTTGGACGCAAAGTGCAATTGACGACTTAAATCGTCATTACGATTTTATCAAACTTAATAATCCTGATGCAGCAGCACGGGCAGTACAAGCAATTGTCTCTTCAGGCGGAAGTTTACAGCAGAATCCTCGTCGAGGTGCGATTGTAGATGAAATAGCAGGATTACGAAAACTTTTAGTATCTTTTGGTAAATACGGTTTTATAATTCACTACGTTATTCTTGAGGATGATGTTGTTATTTTACGTGTCTATCACGGGCGAGAAAATCGACCTGTTTAGTATTAATTTTCAAAGCATATAAATAACCGCATGATATGCCAAAAATTT
Source organism: Desmonostoc vinosum HA7617-LM4 (assembly GCA_019359515.1). Taxonomy (GTDB): domain Bacteria; phylum Cyanobacteriota; class Cyanobacteriia; order Cyanobacteriales; family Nostocaceae; genus Desmonostoc; species Desmonostoc vinosum. The sequence goes on from JAHHHC010000067.1 coordinate 18,174, forward strand.
TACGTGAATATCCCTGGAAAATTAGTTACACCAGCAACACCCACAACACCATCACTGATTTCTACATTCCTGCTTTAGAGTGTGCCATTCAATATGACCGGAAAGCAGGTTTTTTTAGTAGTGCTATTTTAAGTAAAGTTGCACGCGGTTTAGGTGCAATGCTGCATAATAAAGGGCGAATGCGGTTAATCATGGGTTGTCAGTTTAGCCCCCAAGATTTACAAGCAATTCAACAGGGATACGAACTGCGAGACGCATTACTATCTCGTCTAGACGCAGACTTAAAACCACCAGAAAGTTTTGCCCAACTCAAACACTTAGAAATTCTCAGTTGGTTAATTCAAAACCAGTATCTCGATATTAAAATTGCTATTCCTCTCAAAGAAAATGGACTACCTGAAGATAGTACACAGCAACTAGACCCACAGCATATATTTCATGAAAAAGTTGGCATTTTTACTGATAGCAAGGGCGAGAAATTAGCATTTAACGGTTCTAATAACGAATCTATCGGTGGCTGGGAGAGGAATGTAGAATCCTTTCACGTTTATTGTTCTTGGGAGGGAGGAAGGGAACTAGATAGAGTTGAAGAAGAAGTAGCGAGATTTGAGCAACTTTGGTATGACGTATCGCCTAACGTGCGAGTCTTTGAAGTTCCAGAGGCGGTACAGAAAAAGCTGTTACGTTACGCAAAATCTACTAAACCTGATTGGAATGCTCAAATAGAATTTGACTCTAGACCTCTAACAAAAATAGAATTAACTGAATCAGAACCAGAAGCACAACCGGAATTAAAATCAGACCCTTCAGCTATTTCTACAGAAGTAAGAGAACAAGAACGGTTGGCATTTACTCAACTTGCCAATATTCATGAACATCCCGGCTGCTTGGACTTTTGCTTAAAATCAATTCCCATTCACCCCTGGCCACACCAAATAAAAATACTGCGTCGCGTTGCTCAAAATTTTCCCCAAAGTTTTCTCATCGCTGACGAAGTTGGTTTAGGAAAGACTATTGAAACTGGTTTAATTCTGCGTTATCTGCTGTTGTCCAAAAAAGTGAAGCGGGTACTGATTTTAGCACCTGCTAGCGTTCAACCCCAATGGCAAGAAGAACTACGGGAAAAATTTAATCTGCATTTTTGGAGTTACGTATCTACAGAATTTAAAGACCCCTACAAGCGGACTATCCCCGCAGCAGCTAATCCCTGGAATACTCAAGATTTAATCCTGGCTTCTTCTCATTTGGTGCGAAGAACTGACAGAATGCACCAGCTACTATCAGCAGAACCTTGGGATTTAGTAATCTTAGACGAAGCACACCATGCACGCCGCAAAAGTCCCCAAGACCGCAAGGAAACACCCAATCGCTTGTTACAGTTAATGACACAGTTGAAGGAGAAGACTAAATCCCTGATTCTTCTTTCAGCAACTCCCATGCAAATTGATGCCATAGAAGTTTTTGATTTGTTAAACCTGCTGGGATTGCAGGGGCATTGGAGTTATGGCGATAACTTCTGCGATTATTTCGCCTCGCTACAAGGTGCTGTAAAGCCGGAAATAATTAATTTTTGGCAAGTCATGTCTAGTGACTACTTTGGGCGCGGCGGACAACCTTGTTCTAGATTAGAACAGTTTTTGACCAAGAGTGATCGCATTCTGGCTTATAAAATGCAGGATACTTGGCAACGGGGAAAGAAAATCTCCAATCACAAACAATTATTGGCAGACGAAGACTTTATCGATACCTCACGCCAATACTTGACAGTGAACACGCCTCTAAAAGACTTGATGTTCCGCCACACCCGCGACACTCTCCGACAATACTATCAGAGGGGACTGTTAGAGCGGGATATTCCTACTAGAGTTGTGCAGGATAATGCTATTACGCTGGAACCCCAACGGGAAGTACCGCTTTATATAGCTGTCAGCGACTATGTACGTCACTTTTACCGACTGGCACAAATAGATCAGCGTTCTTGTTTGGGTTTTTTGATGACCCTTTACCGCAAACGTTTGACCAGTTCATTTTATGCGATTAAGTCATCTCTGCAACGCCGTTTGGATTATCTGTTAACTCAACAGGGAAGCGTTTTAAGTGACGACGATTTAGTGGATGTGGATAATGAGGATGATGCAGTGATTGCTGGGCTGGAATCTTTCTTTGAACCAGTAGACCCCCAGGAAATTCAATATCTTGAAGAATTACTACGCCAATTTGAAAACACTGGGGAAGATAGCAAACTTTCTCGCTTTATTCAGATTTTACGCCAAGAATTAACTGACCGAGAAAGTGCGATCGTTTTCACCCAGTACACTGACACGATGGACTATCTACGGGATACATTGAAGGAGTTGTACGGTAGCCAAGTAGCTTGTTACTCAGGTCGTGGCGGTGAACTGTACCAGAATGGGGAGTGGTGTCTAGTTCCCAAGGAAGAAATTAAACGCCGATTTCGCCAAGATGAAATCAAAATTCTCCTTTGTACTGAGTCTGCTTCTGAAGGTTTGAACTTACAAAATTGCGGGGTGTTGATTAACTATGATATGCCCTGGAATCCTATGCGAGTCGAACAGCGCATTGGCAGAATTGACCGCATTGGACAAAGGTATTCTACTGTGCGAATCCACAATTTTTACTATGATGGCACTGTAGAAGCGAAGGTTTATAAAAAATTGCGCGATCGCATCAATGCTTTTGCAACAGTTGTTGGCAATCTCCAACCAATTCTAGCCCAAGTTCCTACGTTTATTGAACAAGCAGCTATGAGTGCAGATCCAGAAGAAGAAGATGTTTTAATGTCTGAATTTGATTCTATATTAAATACCCCACCGTCGCGTCTAGCTATTGAGGAAATGGTAGTAATGGATTTGGATGCTGATCTAGCAGAAATTCAAAAACCAGTTACTCCTGCTCCCTTTACACCAGAAACTATTGAGCAGTTATTCACATCCTCAGCAATTTTAAAAGCCAATGGTGTGCAGTTTGAGAGCAGGAGTGAGGGAACTTGGCAACTGAGTTATAAAAGGCAGAATTACACGGTCACTTTTTACCCTAATGTTTTTGATGAAATGCCTTCCCTACGATTAATGAGTTTTGGCGATCCCCTGTTTGAAAAATTACTGCTTGCAACTGGTTTTAAAGCTACAGAGCAAGTTTAAATCATTTACTTAAAAATGCGAATATAAAGATATAACAAAAGACGACCGCCTTAGCCTGACAAACTTCCGCGATCGCCTTTTTTTCCAAATACATGGAGATTTAAATAATGACACATCCCAAATACACACAGCAAGCCCTCCCCCGTCTCAAAACAATCGCTGCTTCACTCGGCGTAACACCCACCGGGGACAAAAGAGCGGCTGACACTTGGATAAATGCAATCATCACTCACCAGTCAGCCCAGACTCAGAAAGTCGCTGATGAACAAGCCCTCGCCCAAGCCGAATTCAATGGGTACATTACGGGTGAACGAAAAAAGGTGTGGGGGGAGCGTAGTTAGCATATAACATACGCTAACTACGCTCCCAGTAAGATAAATTTTAACTTTCATCAGATTTTTGATATCTTGTAGCTTCTTCAACTAGGTC
>JAHHHC010000068.1 GCA_019359515.1 Desmonostoc vinosum HA7617-LM4
GAGCTAACACTTGAACTTGTTCATCAGTGGGGTACAGCCTGACTTTTACCGCTTGTCGCCTCATCTCGACTTCTCCAAATATCGACCTGTTACTATTATATACATATTTCAGTAACATTGTTCCGAAAATATTTGCCCGCCTTATATCCCACCACTGATTTGGAGTACCGAATTCAGTGGGGGACGAGGGCGCGAATTAGTTAAAGTCGATTTTTACTTGGGATGACAATCATCGCAAAATAGGGCACTTTAGCCGGATCGACTTCATCAAGTGGTATGATACGTTGCTGTGCCATTGTGGCTCGCTCAATATATCTAGCCCGCGATGCTAATCCTAGCTTATGCAGGATATCCCGCACTTTCGGAAAGTGACGACCTAGTTTCATAATTGCTGCTGCATCAGTTGTCAGTAATTGTGTAGTTAGTTCTTCTGCTGAGAGAGGAGCAGGTAAAACGGTGAGGATATCGTTGTAGTAGGTAAAGGGTACACTCAAGGCGACTGGACAAGCCATCAGCGAGGAAACACCGGGGACAACTTCTGTTTGATATTGCTCAGATAACCTGGTGAAAACATACATAAAGGAACCGTAGAAAAACGGATCGCCCTCGCACAGCACTACTACATCTTGCCCTGCGGCTAGATGTGCGGCGATTGGTTCAATTTCTTTGTCGTAAATAGACTTGGCTTTTTCTGGTTCTAGGGCGCGGGGGAGGTGAAACAGCACTTCAATTTGGTTGCCCGTGAGATATTGTGCAACGATCGCTCGCGCTATACTCTCTTTATCTGTGGCTGATTGATAAGCAATCACCGGGGCTGCCTGTAATAACCGTAATGCTTTGAGTGTCAATAGTTCCGGATCGCCCGGCCCGACACCAATTCCATAAAGACGACCTTTGGTTTTGAGATTCATTCTTCCTCCATTGCCAGGGCATTCACTGCGGCGGCGGCGATCGCACTGCCACCACGCCGACCATGTAAAGTGAAAAATGGTACATTTGCGCTGTCTGCTGCTAGTGCGGCTTTCGACTCGGCTGCACCAACAAAACCGACTGGAAAGCCCAAGATGACAGCAGGTTTGGGCGCTCCTTCTGCCAGCATTTCTAATAGTCGAAATAGGGCTGTGGGTGCATTGCCAATTGCTACCACTGCCCCTTGTAAGTGCATTTGCCATAATTCTAAGGCGGCTGCTGACCTCGTAGTACCCAAGCGCTGAGCCATTTCTGGTACTTCAGGATAGTTGAGGGTGCAGATAACTTGGTTGTTTGCTGGCAAGCGCCGCCTGGTAATACCTTCTGCAACCATGCGGCAATCGCATAAAATTGCCGCTCCTGCGGCTAGTGCTGCTCGTCCAGACTGCGCCGCTGTCTGTGAGTATCCCAAGTCACTGACAATATCCGTCATTCCACAGGCATGTATCAGACGCACAGCCACCTTAGCTACATCTGGTGGTAACAGATCAAGGTTGGCTTCCGAGCGGATAATCGCAAAGGAATTACGGTAAATTTCGCTGGCATCTCGGATATATTCAGACATGCAATTTTATACCAATTCAAAATTCAAGGTGCGCTGAAAGCGCACCAAAGCTCTTATAGAAGGGTTAGTTATCACTGTTCCCTGGTATGATTATGGAATAACTGCTTTAATTGAGCGATCGCATATCGATTGGTAAATTCACCAAAGGACTCGCCGGAATGTGTACGTTTTAATTTATACACAGTTAATATTTTTTCTATTAACGCAGGCAGTTCAGCAAAAGTTATATATCGGTAAAGTTCACGTCCAAATTTCTGGTGATTATTACCATTACCAACGTAAAGGTGATAGCCCTCCATAGTTTGATTGTCTACCTCAAATTTGACACCAAGCAGAGTCATATCACTTTTGCCATGTTGGGCACAGGATTTTTCGCAACCACTCAAGTGAATATTAACTGGGTATTCCAGGGTGATACGAGTTTCCAGATACTCTGCCAATGCTAGTGCATCACCTTTGGTATCAGTAGCAGCAGCAGTACAACCACGCTTACCAGAACAAGCAACCAACGCACTTTTAATACTACTTGTTGAGCTATCAAATCCTAACAAAGCAAGTTCACTCTGGACACGAGCAACCCATTGCCGAGAAATATCAGGAATCAGTAAATTCTGCCAAGGAGTTAACCTGAGAGTACCACTGCCGTATTTTTCTGTTAAATCAGCTAAACCCCGCATCTGCAAACTCTCTAGCCGTCCTAGAGGCAAGACAACACCTACATAAAATAAACCTAACTGCCGTTGGGGATGGGTGCCGATGTGTTGATAAGAGGCAGCACTTCGGCTCCCTTCGACTTCACTCAAGGCAAGTTGCTTAGTCACCAGGGGTAGTAGACGCTGCTCAACTTGCTGAAGATAATTGTTGCAACCTACATTATTCAGCAAATCTCTGATCCGCAGCTTGCTATTATTGCTACTCTCTATGTAGTCTAAGTAGACATCTACTAAAGCAGCTAAAACTTTTAAGCATACCTCTGGTGGTAACAAAATTCCCATGTCGCTGGGTGGTTCTCCCTTTGCACCTACACTGAGAAAAAGGCGAAAGTAAACACTACCATCAATTAAGACAGCAGCGAACATGATATCGTTAAGGCGATCGCATACCGACACCGCCCCACCACCATCAAAGCAAACGCTAAATTTTGCAGGTAATCTAGATAACTGATTGTGTACGGCAATGTACTTATCCCAGTCTTGGATAAAACAGCGAGTGTCAATCAATTCTTGCGAATCGATACCAGCTGTTGGGCTGGTCATAATGTTGCGAATATGGTCTACAGCAGGATTGTGAGAACCTAGTCCCATTTCCTGTAAATGCTGCAAGACTTTAGCATTGATGCTTGTGTGAATTTCTCGGACTTGCAGATTAGCGCGATTAGTCACATCGACATAGCCACCCCCATACTGATCTGCTATATCTGCGATCGCGCGGCACTGTTTACTATCCAGGATTCCACCTGGTATCCTGATCCGAGATAAAATCCCATCTTGAGCAGGTGTAGCATAAAATAAGCCAGGACAACTGGCAAATCCAGACAACAAGACTATAACTCCTTCCCCGTGCGACGCAGGGAGTAGACGATCAACGTGTCTTCAGGACACTCTTGAGAGTTGGCATTCTGACTTACTCAATTTTGGATTTTGTTCAGTCTTGGGTTCTTGGCATCCCGACCATCTAAAATCTCAAATTGCTTTACAGCTGCGGCACAGTCCCGGAATTTCACCGGAGTTTCCCAACTCCAAGCTTTAGTAATTTAGCATAACAAAGCAGTTATGCTAATTCGTAATTCGTAATTCGTAATTCAGACAGGGTGACAAGGAAGCGGAGGGGAGAGCCTCTTTTTCTTTTTCCATTTGCGAACTGCTTTTACCCCCAAAAAAGCACCAGTTGCTATCTGCGCTAATATCAGTGAAGGCTCAGGAACAGGCTGAGAATCGCTCGTGAGGGTTTTAAAAGCTAGTTCTCCAATAGCTTGATGTGCAGCACTGGTAGGATGAAGATCATCCCAAAACAAATACTCATCTGGATTACTACAAATCTCTGGTGCAGATGATGGGGGAAAACGGAATAGGATAGAGTTCGCCAAGCAAGGAGACTCTACATTTGTCAAACCAAAACTTGATGGATTATCGACAGCATCATTGAATAGTTTGGCAACATCTAGAGTTTTGAGGTTAATTCCAGGTAATTTACTCAGTTGTCCTAAAGATTGGGAAAGTCCTAAATTGTGCCCATCAACTAGTAGCTTAAGCCCATTAGTAACCGTTTCGCCCCGACTTACAGCAATTGGTGTTTCACCCAAAGGTGGTAAGTTAGTAACTAAAAAATTTCGCGCTCCTGAGTCAAACAGAGTTTTCACTGCATTAGATAAATTAGCGACTGGTTCAGCTGGGTTTGTCACACCGCCACCTAAGTAATCGTTAGCACCAGCCCACAAAACATAAAGTGCATTGGGATCAGCTACTGCATTCGCTGTTTTAAATTGATTAATCTGTTGTGTTAATCCTACGTAACCAGGCAAGGTAGAAATAGGAAAAGGAATAGTGTTTCGATCACCAGTGGTGGCGCTATTAACAGCAAAGTTAACCCCTGTAGGCCCTGTTCCTCCTGTAGTTCCAGAGATTGGTGGCAGCGAAAGTCCTAACTTATTTGCTAGGGTATCTACCCATATCGGGCCATTAGAAAATCGCCCATCAAAATATCCAAATGAACTAGGAGGAATAATTGGTATGGCGTTGTTGATTGAATTCGCGTTCTCAGTAATTTTCTTTGAATTGCCAGTATCAGAAAGACTGTCACCAAAAATAAACAATCGACTAAAGTTTACTGCTGCTGCCTGTGCTGCCGTCTGAGTCAGAACTACAAATGTCAAAGGTAACGAAGTGAAGAATGCTGTCCTGCACATTTGAGTAAAAGCTTGCCGAATGTACATTCTCAATTTCCTCCAGAAAGATATTATGGGAACCTGGCTTGATTCATGAAATTTTTTAAATTAAATGCTTCAATTTTACAGAGGTCATATTTAATTTTTGAAAAGAACTAAGTACATCTCTAGCTTTTTTCTTTCCTATCCCCTGTTTCTTAAATGCACTAAGCATACCTCTACGCTTAAGCAAGCTAGCAAGAGTGTCTTTGACAGGAGAAGTGTTCCTTGATTTGTATTTAAGATTATCGCCTGTTTTCGCAATATTTCTTAGCTAATTTAAATTTTTGTCAGTGTTTTTATCTAATCTTTAAATTAGTACTTAAGTATTGACAGAGATTTAATTATGTGCAGACTCAGTAAATAATTTATGACAAAGAAATGGCTTTCTATCGTTGGTATTGGTGAAGATGGGTTACAGGGGTTAAGTCCGATCGCTCATTCTTTGATTGATCAAGCGGAAATTTTTGTAGGCGGCGATCGCCATCTGGCAATGCTACCCCTAAATGACCAACGTCAGCAAATAGCCTGGGTTTCCCCCATCAGTGTTTCCATAGAAGAAATTATCCAACGTCGAGGTCAGTCAGTCTGTGTACTAGCAAGTGGCGATCCGATGTGCTACGGCATTGGTGTAACCCTAAAGGGGCGAATTCCTATTTCCGAAATCACGATTATTCCTGCACCTTCAGCTTTTAGCCTGGCCTGTGCCAGACTGGGTTGGCCTCTAAGCGAAGTGGAAACTTTAAGTTTAACTGGGCGTCCACCTTCCCTACTCCAGTCTTACATCTACCCCAAAGCGCGGTTATTAATCTTGGGCGAAGGCAAAGAAACACCAAGTATCGTTGCTAAAATATTGACAAATCGGGGTTATGGTGATAGCAAAATTACTGTGTTAGAACGCATGGGTGGCAGTCAGGAACGGATTGTAGAAGGTACGGCTGCGTCTTGGAGTAAAACCGAATTGGCTAATCTGAATACGATCGCAGTAGATTGTCTAGCCGATGCTGGAGTTATCCCTTTACCAAGACTACCAGGATTGCCGGATTATGCCTACTACCACGATGGACAGTTAACCAAGCGGGAAGTTAGAGCCATCACCTTAGCAACTTTAGCTCCCACACCAGGAGAATTGCTTTGGGATGTTGGTGCTGGTTGTGGCTCAATTTCCATCGAATGGATGCGGAGTCATCCTCAGTGTCAGGCGATGGCGATCGAACAGAACTCATCTAGACTGCATTACATCGCAGATAACGCCGCCTCTTTAGGTACACCTAACTTGCAAATCATTACAGGTAAAGCGCCTGATGTCCTGCAAAACTTGCCCACACCTGATGCTATATTTATCGGTGGTGGAGTTACAGCAGCAGGACTTTTTGATACTTGCTGGACAGCATTGCGATCGGGTGGACGTTTAGTCGCAAACGTCGTCACAGTAGAAGGCGAGCAAACATTATTTAAATGGTATGAGCAAGTCGGTGGTCATCTCACCCGTATTGCCATCCAACGTGCCGAACCCATTGGGAAATTTTTGGGCTGGCGAGCAATGGCCCCTGTAACTCAATGGATAGTTATGAAAACTGGGGACTAGGGGAGCAGGGGAAAGAATTAGAGATAAATCATTTGTATCAAGTTTTACCCTTTAACCCCACTACCAGTGTCTGTTGGCACAATGTAGCGCTGTAAAAATAGAAATACTACAAGAACAGGGGCGATCGCAATTACTGAGCCAGCTGCCACTAACCGCCAGTTTTCAGAAAACGTCCCTTCTAGCTTTCTCACTCCTAAAGGTAGAGTATAAAGATTTTCGTCTTGGATAATAATCAAAGGCCACAAAAAATCACTCCAAGCGCCAATAAACACAAAAATAGCCAGAGTCACAAGTGCTGGACGGATTGCTGGCAACATTACAAACCACCACAAGCCTAACTCAGAGCTGCCATCCATCCGAGCGGCTTCTTCTATTTCTTTAGGGATACTCATAAAAGCTTGCCGCAAGAGAAAAATACCAAAAGCAGAAGCTAAGCTAGGAAAAATAATTCCCAAATAACTGTTTGTCAAACCCAATTTGACTGTCAAAATGTAAAGGGGAATCATCACGATCTGGAAAGGAATCATAATTGTAGAGACGATCGCAATAAAAATCCAATCTCGCCCTACAAATGACAATCGAGCTAAAGGATAAGCAGCTAAAGCACAAAACAGCAGATTCAAACCAACAGTCAGCACCGCCACCAAAGTACTGTTGTAAAGATACTGCCCGAAAGGTAAAGATTGCCACACCTCAGTAAAGTTAGCCAGTGTCGGTTGACTTGGCAACAACTGTGGCGGCGACTGCAAAATGTTTTCCGTTGCCGATTTGAAAGCTGTACTGACCAGCCAGAATAGCGGAAAGAGCGTTAAGATGGCGATCGCTGCTAAAATGACATAAATTAACACAATATTTAATTGTAAATTGCGCTTGAAAAAATTCATAATTAACCTGAATCTACTGATTTGAAATGCAATAATTATAAACCTTGAAATTCCTCAAATAATTACTTTGCTGTGCAATAAAATTATATAAAATTCTCGGGACTAGAAATTAGAGACTAGACTGTACTTCATGCGATTGGGAACTGCTATAATAACCATATCAACCCAGCCTATAGTGCCGGAAAATTTTTGGTTTTGGAATTAAGCATGGGGATAGAGAATTGGGAAGAGTTTTTATAATTCTCAATCCTTCCTACCTCTATCCCCACAAATTACGAATTACGCGCTTCGCAGCGGTAGCGAGTCCTCGATAGCGTTAGCGTTAGCGAAGCGGTAGCGAGTCCTCGAGCGTCAGCGGTAGCGAGTCCTCGAGCGTCAGCGGTAGCGACACAGGAGCGTCATTACGAATTACGAATTACGAATTATAAGGCTGTGGCTCTCTCAAGCGTTGAGCAATTTGTTCTCGCCTATGCCTTGCTAGTTCACTATAAAGCCTTTTACGAGACAGATTTACGCTGCCAACTGGTTCATGTTCTAACAAAGTATGCCAAGGGGTAAAAAACATACCTTCATCTAAACGTTTACGTTCTTCAAAGTCAAATTTCTGACTGGGAATCCGGACGGTTGCAACTTTAATTAAAGGTGAATCACTCTCTTGCCATTCTTGGATGTGGTTTTCAATTGGTGTCTTATCCTCATCAACGTAAAACTGAACGAAAAAGTCAAAATACGCATCTCGGTTTTCTTCTGTTAAATATTTCACCATCGCTTCCCGCAGATAGTTTTGTGATTCTGGAAGTGTTGTCAATGGTTGTTCAAGCTGTTGAGATTTGACAGACATTTTCACGATATTATCGCCAAATTTAAATGGAGCCATACTCCAATATTGAATTAACAAAGGATTCCCTACTTTCTTGCTACCAAGTTTTTGTAAGATAGCGAAAGCCGGAGCAAGTTCTTCCATCCTTTCTTGGCTCAATTGACCACTGCCTGCTTTGAAAATATCGGCATAGTCACGAATATTTTTTGTAAAGAAAGTAGGATAACTATTGAGCGTAAAATCTTGAGTTTTTTCTTCATCATCCAAAATTTTTTTCCCATCTACATTCATTACTTTGATAGAAATACCTCGGACATCAGGTTCACTATCGGAGCGTAATTTACCACGGCTTTCTGGCGCACCGCCACTGGAAAAGCGAATCCAGGCTGGGTAAGTTTGAGGTGTTTTGCACAAACCTACTCTCAAATATTCTGGAAGATTTGGTTCAATAATGAACTCTCCCCAAAGTAGTCCATGACTTTTAGTATGAATTTGGCGCAGATCTGGCCCTGTTCTTTGTTGAGCTTGGAGGCTAGTTGCAATAATCTCATCGATCATTGCTTCTTGCTCAGTTGTCGATGAAGTTGGATTAATCATTGTGATTATGACTGAGATCTAACACTTGGCAGATTAAAACAAAAATTTCGATATTTGATGAACAATACTAAATTCTTTATCCTTTGCAGCTTAAAATCTTTTGCCAATTCCCAATTCCCATTTTCAAACTAAACCATTTTCGGTAAAAATAGCTTGTAACGGTTTATCCCAAGGATCAATAGGTAGTTGTGGTAAACAAGCATAATCAAACACAATGCCGATCGCTTGTTTATTTGCCCACTCTGGTAAGCTGAGCAAGCGATCATAATACCCACCGCCATAACCTAAGCGGTATCCTTGATAATCACAAGCCACGCTGGGAATAAGAATTAGATCCACTTTTGCAGGCTCGACGGTTGTGGCTTGAGGATGTGGTTCAACAATTCCATAAGCGCCACTTTGGACAGCATCTTGAGGTGTCCAAAAATGCCAACTAAGGGTTTTACCAACGCAGCGAGGAAAACCCCAACGGTATTTATTATCTGCAAACAAGGGACTGAGATCAGGCTCTTGACGGAAGCTGAAATAAGCGAGTATTGTTTTTGCTTGGAAGAATACAACAGAGTTTTGTAGCTGGTTACAGATGCGATCGCTCCTTTGTTTCCATTCTTGATGAGGCATTGATTGACGTATTTGAAGAAGCGATCGCCGCAGTTCTGATTTATTCATTTTAGGGCGTTGCTGAATCATAGGATGAAATATGATGGATTGAAATCTCAAACTCTCTAACTGGACATGATATGATTTTTGACTCAAAAAAAATAGCAGATACCTGCCAATAGCAAGCATCTGCAAAATTCTTTTAAAATTGGCTGTTTAATTAAATTCCGAAAAACCTCAAAATATTAAAGATAACGCCCAGAGGGCCAGCTATAGTACCCAAGGTATCACCAGTCTTGGCGATGCCAGAACGGTTGACTATCACGACATCGTTATTGCGAAGTATGGGATTTGTTTGCTCATTAATACCTTGAGAGAAATCTACTTTTACTTCACGTTTAGTAACAGAACCATTGGGATTAAGACGAACCAAATCTACAGTAGCCCGGCTAGCTCTGGCATCGTTAAATCCTCCAGCCGCTAGTAGTGCTTGATTTAAAGAGCTATTTGGTTGAATATCTACAGCTCCTGGTCTCTTGACTTCGCCTACTACACCAACTTGAATACGTGCTGGGGACAAAGAGGTAGTGGCTAATTGAGTTGCTTCTGCTGGGTTAACTTCTGTTGCTGTCGGAATTACAATTGTGTCTCCGTCTTGTACAATTATGTCTTGATTGATATCACCACTCTGCAATAATTGCCAAAGATTGATATCTATTGTTTGTTCTGAGCCAACTCTTGTAGGTCTGCGTAGCGTAATAGTACGGATATTAGCTTGTGGTGTAATTCCTCCAGCTAGTTGAATTGCCCGTGTGATGTTTGGCAAACCACTGCCACTAGTTCCACCCGCTTGTCCGTCTGTACTACCTGTTGTGACAAGGTATGAACCGGGACGGTTAACTTCACCAATAACCGCTACTGTGCGGGGTCTGGTTTGGTCGGCGGCAAAGTTGGCAGCAAACAAGTTACGTGCTTCGGCGACGTTAAAGGTGGTTGCAGTTGGCACAACTATGGTGTCTCCATCCCGTAAGGTAATATCTTGTGGTAATCTCCCTGTTTGTATCAGTTCCTTTAAATTAAGTGTGATGACTTGCTCGGAAGCAGAGCGTCCCAGTTTACGCCGTAATTGTACTTGGGTTACGTCTGCCGCTAATGTCACCCCTTGCGCTGTTGTTAGTGCTGCTAAGACGGTGGGGTATTGTACACCAGGGTTATCTCCTGCGCCTCCTTGCAAATTGAGAGTGTAAGATCCCGGACGTGTGACTTCTCCTGCAACCAAAACATTGATGGGACGAGGTGATAAAAGGTTGACTGAGATTAAGGGACGTTTGAGAAAGCGTGAGTATCTTCTGGCGATTTCGTCAGCAGCCTGTTCGGTTGTCAGTCCGAGAAGAGGTACACTGCCAATTAAGGGTAAGTTGATCGCGCCACCTGGAGGAATTTGATATTCACCCGTATATTCTGGTACTTCAAATACATTTACACGGATGCGATCGCCACCTCCCAAGGAATAGTTAGTATCTATGGTTGTAGTTTGTGTAGGTTGTAATCTTGGTTCTGGGTTGGGTGATGTTGTTTGTGCTGTAGGAAATCCTGGTTGTCTCTGAGCTAGGCTGGCAGATGGCACAGCGATACTGACAGCCACTAAAAAAACCACAGATGTAACTGGCTGGATAAGAAATTTCAAAAAACCTGTGTTAAGCATATTTACCTGAGACTCTGAGACTACAATCAATTAAAGTATTGTCTAAATATTTTACTTTCGACTATACTTAAGTATTCAAGTTCCCTGTCATTCTTATTTTCGTTGAAAAGTGTCAGTTTCCGGTGAAAGTTATTTATTGAATTTGAATTTTTAGTAAAGTTAATTTAAAGCTGAAGCAGCTTAAATATCACAATCTTCAATCAAGATAAGACTTGTATAATAAGCAACCTTTCTATGGCTTTATCTATTAGCCTGGGGATTCATACAGAGTTGGTTTTTGAGATTAGTACAGCATCTAAGTTGCACAACTTATCAATACTATTCACACAGTTTACATGAATACTGAATAATAGTATGTTTTCTAATAAAAAGTATTTAGACATAAGAAATCAGTGGGCGAATAGAACTCGCTATTACACAAACAAAGTCCACCTCCGTGGACTTGATGAAATAACCCGCGCAGGCGGGTTTTGTCTGTGTAGCTATAGTTAATTAAGTTTTTCTCATTTGGATCTGTTGAATAAAAAATTCTTCCAAAGAATAGCGGGATAAATTAATCGCAATAATTTGTCCCCCCATGAGACGGAGACTGGCCAGAAAATCGTAATAATCATCTTGGAGTGTGCCCTGCCAAGAACCATCAGGTTGATATATTAAACTGGGTATCCATTTTTGCAGAACTTCCCAATCACCACCTTGACCTTTAACGTAATATGTATCGTTTTTACCTAAGAGTTGATTGAGAGAACCAGAGCAAATTAATTCACCTTGAGCAAGAATAGCAATGCGATCGCAAATTTGCTCTACCTCTGAGAGAATGTGACTGTTAAAAAAAATCGTCTTCCCAGCAGCTTTGAGTGATAAAATTATCTCTCGCATTTGGTAGCGTCCCACCGGGTCAAGACCAGACATCGGCTCATCCAAAAATACTAACTCTGGATCATTAATTAACGCCTGCGCCATGCCAACACGCTGTAACATTCCTTTAGAGTAGCGGCGTAGGGGCTTTTTGCGAGCATCGGCAATTGATAAGCCTACTAACTCTAGCAATTGAGGAATGCGTTGACGTTGTATACTTTGGGGAATTTCAAATAGCCCAGCAGCTAGCTGCAAAAATTCCCAACCCGTGAGATACTCATATAAGTAAGGGTTTTCGCTTAAGTAGCCGATATGTCGTTTAACATGGCGATCGCCTAGTGCCTCACCTAACAATAATCCTTTCCCAGAAGTAGGGCGAATAATTCCTAGCAATAATTTTAAAAGAGTAGTCTTACCAGCACCATTGGGCCCTAATAATCCAAAAGTTTCCCCCTTGTGAACTGTTAAAGAACAGCTTTTAAGAGATATAACTTTCTGATTCAACCAAAAGCCAGTACGGTAAACTTTTCGTAACTCAGAAGTTATGACTACTGGCAGAGCGTCATGAGTATCTATTTGAGAATCAGGATTGTCTACAACAGACTTCATCTCGGTTAAATTACCAATTACCAACTTGGTGTAAATTACAAATTATCCACTAGGCTGATAATAACCATCACTATCAAGTGTGTCAATTAAAGCAGCGCTGAGTCTTAAGTACTGAGTACTAAGTTTCACATTACTACTTATGCAAAAGCAACTTAAGTTATAGACTAAAATAGGCAAGTTTCTTGTGAAATCGTCTAACTTGAGTTATGAGGTTACACTCAGGACTCAGCACTAATAAATATATTTGAGTAAATATAACTACTGCCAGATATTGGCAAAAAAAACACCTGCTACAATTTTCATACCAGTTTTTAGCCAAAGTTCAATGCGATCGTAGTGAAAACAATTCCGATAAACTTCTTCCATCTAAGTAAACCAGGTTCATAGACCATCGTAATATAGGATACTTTGCAATGCTCTCCACAAAGACATTCAAAATGAGCAGCACAATTTCTCAAATCTCCATAAAAATCATCAACCGCGAAGATCAGCAGCTAAATAAGTACACCGGGATGGTACTCTTAATTGTAAACGCAGCTTACCATTGCGGTTACACCCCTTAACACAAGCGATTAGAACAGTTAAACCAAAAGTATGGGAGAGCCTAGTTACACATTCTGAAGTTCTCTTGCAACTATTTTATAGTCATTAGTTGAAAGCTTTGACATCAGCTAATGTGTTTATAAACGACAAAAAAGAGGCTAGGAAAATAAACAAAGATAAGTCTCCTACAAGTGGTTCAAAACCTTGTTTTCAACATGTAATAAAGCTAGAGAACTGGTGTTGAGAGTGCATAGACCCCAAACATTAGACATCAATATTAAATCCTTTGCTTTCAAGTATAGGGATTGCCTAACTACTACAAATAGAACCTGATGAACTATCTGGCTTCAAGTCGCATGAAAATATTTATTTCCTATTCTTTATTTATAGAACAAAAATGTAATATTTTATGCGTAAAAATTAACTAACTTTTGAATATTGAGTTTATCTCATTCATTCGTTAGATTAAAATATAGATTATTAATCTAAAAAGTAGTTTAATATCACGTCTAAAATTCCCATGAATGTTGTAATCATTGGTTGTGGTTATATTGGTTCTGCTGTCGCTCAATATTGGCAGCAAAAAACAAATTTTGTGGTTAGCGCAACCACAACCACTCCTGAACGTGTTTCAGGACTACAAGCAATAGCGCAAAAAATCATAGTCACTAAAGGAAACGACCCAAACAGTTTAAAATCATTATTATATAATCAAGAAGTTGTACTTTTAAGTCTGGGTGCTAAAAGTGGAGATGTCTACGAAGAAACCTATTTACAAACTGCCAAAACTTTAGTTTCGGTCTTACAGCAAACTCCTAGTGTAAAACAGTTAATATACACAGGTAGTTATTCAGTTTATGGTGATAGAAATGGGGTATGGGTAGATGAAGAAACACCACTAGCACCAGCTAACTTAAATGCTCAAATTTTACGAAAAACTGAGGAGATATTGCTTTCAACATCAAATGAAAATCTCAAGGTTTGTATCTTCCGCTTGGGAGGTATTTATGGAACTGGTAGAGAATTAATCAAAATATTTAGACGAGTTTCTGGCACAACTCGTCCTGGTAGTGGTGAAGACATCACAAATTGGATACACCAAGATGATATCGTTGGTGCTATCGAGTTTGCCCGTGAACACCGCTTGCAAGGTATTTATAATTTAGTAGATGATTCACATCTGACTAGTCGAGAATTATTAAACAGCCTGTTTGAAAAACATAATTTACCCAAAATAATTTGGGATACTTCTGTCAAAAGTAGCCGTCCATATAATGCCTGGGTATCGAATGAAAAAATTAAAGAGGCCGGATATAAGTTGCTTCATCCCCAAATAATCTTTTAGCTAATATAGAAATTGCGAAATATGCAAACATCTATAGCAGTTCGCTTTGATTTGGAGAATTCATCTGCGTAATTAGGGAACTCTTAACAGTAAAAAGAAAGTTATGTTTTACTTTTTACTCCTCACACTTCGGGTTTACACACTTGACAACTCATACTCGTTATGAATACGCTTAGTTTTGGAAATATATAGCTAATATCACCAAATTTTCCCAAGAGGCAAATTTATGTTACTCAATCGCCGAGGACAGAGAGTTCCCAAAGTTACTTTCCGTACACGTCAGAATAACCAGTGGGTAGATGTGACAACTGATGAACTATTTGCTGGCAAAACAGTAGTTGTTTTCTCGTTACCTGGTGCTTTCACACCGACTTGTTCATCAACTCATCTCCCTGGTTACAATGAGTTGGCTAAAGTTTTTAAAGAAAATGGCGTTGATGGCATCATTTGTATTTCTGTTAACGATGCCTTTGTCATGAACGAATGGGCAAAAGATCAAGAAACAGAAAATGTGACATTAATTCCTGATGGTAACGGTGAATTCACTGAAGGTATGGGAATGCTAGTGGATAAATCCGACTTAGGCTTTGGTAAACGGTCATGGCGCTATTCGATGTTGGTGAAAGATAGTGTAATTGATAACATGTTTATTGAGCCAGACGAGCCTGGAGACCCATTTAAAGTATCCGATGCTGAGACAATGCTCAAATATATCAACCCGGCAGCAGTAAAGCCCAACTTAGTTTCGCTGTTTACAAAAGTCGGCTGTCCCTTCTGTGCCCGTGCCAAAGCGATGCTCAAAGAACGTGGTCTAGATTACGAAGAAATTATCTTAGGTAAAGATGTTACCACACGCTCTTTACGAGCAATTACAGGTGGTACAACCGTTCCCCAAGTATTTATTGATGGTCAATTAGTCGGGGGTTCTGAAGCTTTAGAAGCTTACTTTGCGGCTGTATAGATAAAGAGGGATGAGGGAGTGAGGGAGACGCAGGGACGTGGAGAATAACTAATGACCAAGAAGACGCGGAGACGGGGGGAAGGGGAGACGCGGAGCGCGACCCTTCTTAAGATAGAAGCACTGGTCACAAGCCCCCGACTTTAGTCGTGGAGACAAAAAATCGATTCCTTACTTGAATCTCCTAGCTGTCTTCTATGGGGTCTCCCCGCGTCTTTGCGTCAGAACGTCTCCGTGTCTTCTTCAAAATTCCCCATTCCCCTAATCCTCCTTCGCTAAGCTAATAATCATTCAAATTGCATCCCCGCGTCTCCCCTTAAGCGCGTCCTCCGAAGTTTGCTCAACGGGGGGAACCCCCGCACGCAACTTCTCTCCGCGTCTTTCTGAGGCAAAGGATTATGCAAGTTAAAGGCAGATTAGCTTAACGTGGGGGCCCCGAGTTCCTTTCAAGGGTAGGTTTTTCATATTCAGTCTGAAAAAACCTATTTTTTCGTTCCGAAATCTTTCTCCGCGTCCCCGCGTCAACCAAAACGCGAAATCTAAAAAACCTACCCATAAGAGGCCCCGAGTTCCCCATTCCCCAACTTGACTAACCAACACTTGCCATGTTAATCTTTAAAAGACCAATCGGTCGGTAAAGTTTGAATGTCCAAAGGTGAAGAAACAAAAACCAGAATTCTCCAACAAGCAGCTGAACTGTTTAACCAACAAGGATATGCCGGCTCATCTATTTCAGACATTATGCGTGTCACTGGGTTGCAGAAAGGAGGAATCTACAATCACTTTCAAAGCAAAGATGAGCTAGCATTACAAGCTTTTGATTTTGCTGTTGCTTGCGTGAGCAAACATTTTCGGGCTGCATTGCGAGGTAAACTACACGCAGTAGAACGCCTAAAAGCCATCATTGGAGTATTTAGTAGCTTTGTAGACAATCCAGCTATCCGAGGTGGTTGTCCATTGCTAAACACTGCTGTTGAGAGTGATGATGCTCATCCAGCATTGCGCGATCGCACTCAAAAAGCAATGAGTTCGTGGCTGCATCTGATTCGTCGGATTATTACAGCAGGAATTGAAAAAGGTGAAATTCGACCTGATGTGAACGCTGATGAAGTTGCCACTATCATCACAGCAACTTTAGAAGGAGCGATTATGATGAGCAAGCTCTATGGCGATGTAATTTACATGCAAAGAGCGGTTAATCATCTCAATCAATATATAGAAAGTCACTTTTAAATATATTAGCAACTATGAAAAAAGACTTGGCCTTCTTATTAGCAAAAAAGCAGAAATATCAAAAAATTGTTGCGCTTACAGGATATGATTATCCTACTGCTATTTTAGAAGATCAAGCAGGAATTGATATTATTTTTGTTGGTGATAGTTTAGGGACAAATATACTAGGTTACGAAAGCGAAACTGAAGTGACAATGAATGATATCATTCATCACCTCAAAGCTGTAAGAAGAGGAGTATCACAAGCATATATTTTAGCTGATTTACCTTATGGGTCTTATGAAACACCAGAAAAAGCTTTAGATAATGCCCAAAAATTAGTGAATAATGGTGCTGATATAGTTAAATTAGAAGGAGTTCAAGAAGCTACTATTAAATATATCATTAAGCACAATATACAAGTGTGCGGTCATCTAGGTTTATTACCACAAACTCAACATAAAAAAGCTGTGCAAGGTAAAAAATTTGCCCAAGCAAGAAATTTAGTAAAAGATGCACTAACTTTAGAAAATATTGGCGTATCGATGCTTGTTCTTGAACTGATTCCAGAAGAACTAGGTAAGATAATTAGTGAAAAACTAACTATTCCTACAATTGGTATTGGCTCAGGGAAATTTACAGACGGGCAAGTTTTAATCATCAACGATATTTTAGGAATCACGCCTCGAAAACTGAAGCTAGCAAAAAAATATCAAGATTATCAAACTTTGACTGTTCAAGCCATAGAACAATATAAAGAAGAAGTTGAAAAAAAATTATTTCCCTCAGATGAAAATGTGGGACATATGCAATCAGAAGAATTGCAAAATCTTCTGGAATGGGTAGAGCAACTTGATAATTTCAAACAAGGAATATGGTAGGTGCTATCTTTAGTAACTTGTCTTTAACTGTTTGAATATTTTTTTGCAAATTTACAAACCTTTCGGTCTTTTTTAGCAAATCTAGCAAGGAGTTTTTATGCTCACATTTTACTACAATCCTCTCTCACCAAACGCTCGCCGTGTATGGTTAACCTTACTAGAAAAGGGTATTGCTTTTGAAGGAGTATTACTTAAATTGGATGGCGATCAATCGCAACCAGAGTTTTTAGCACTTAACCCTTTTCAACACATTCCAGTGATAGTAGATGATGGTTTTCGAGTTGTAGAATCCTTGGCAATTTTGGACTATTTAGAAAGTAAATACCCGACACCTGCAATGCTACCTACCGAACCTCAAGCATTAGCAACGGTGCGAATGGTGCAAATGGTAACAGCCAATGAATTATTTCCACAGGTGATTTCATTAATTTATGAAAGCGAAGACTCATCACAATTTGCACAGGCAAAACAGCAGATAGATAAAGCACTTAAATTTCTTATAGAATTGTTAGGCGATCGCAATTTTTTTGGCAACGAACAACTAACCTTAGCAGATATCGTTGCAGGCACAGTCATACTTTCATTACCTAATTTAGGTATCAACCTCAGTGATTATCCCAAACTCAGCGAATGGTCTGAGCGCTTGCTACAACGTCCAGCATGGCAGAAAACCAAAATGAGCGCTGAAGACTTTGAAGCATTTAAGCGGCGAGTTAAAATTCTGGTGAAGTTGCGTAGACGTGAGATAAGTAAGGGAAAATAAGGGGGAGACGGGGAGAATAACCAATAGACTTCTTGCAAAAATACTTGAACCGTCAGAGACTCAAGTCTCTGCCTAATAGCAAAAGTCGGTTTCAACCGACTTGAGTTATCAGCCAGAAAATAAATTTTCTGGCGAGTATCCGACTTTTGCAAGAGGTCTAATGACAAATGACCCTAACCACCTATAAATGGACAAATCCACCCTTCTCCTGACACAAAAAACTTGCTAACGCTGTGCTATCGTGACGGAAACCGCCAAGACGGAGGCTGGTCATCCTGTTCCCTGTTCCCTGTCTTGTACTAGACTGGGAATCAGAGCCAATAATCGTGATTGAGCCGTGACAGCAAACTCAACCAACACTCCAGCCTCAGTTTTTCGTCTGTCTCCTTTGATTCGGATTACCCTGTTGAGTCTGTATGTAGCACTTACAGTTCCATTGCCTTTCTTATCGCAGGTTACAGCTGCACCCATACCACCGGAACTATTGTGGATAGGAATTAGCATCGGTTTTGTAGCTCTGTATGCGGTATTGACTGAACGAGTCATAGTAGATGACCAAGGAATTCAAGTTACTTATCCCGCGTGGGTTCCTAGCTTCTTTCGTAAAGGCTGGTTCTTACCCTGGTCAGAAGTAAAAGAGTTAAAACCCCGCACCACAGGTCAAGGAGGAATAGTTTATTATTTCCTTAGCCAGGATGGGAAAGCTTATTTATTACCAATGCGTGTAGCCGGATTTGCTCGTCTAGTACAAACCGTGCAAGCAAAAACGAGCATAGATACCACAGACGTTCGCCCTTTAGCACAGCCATGGATGTACCTGATATTACTAGGATTCACTCTGCTGCTACTATTAGTGGATGGCTGGACGATCGCCACAGCGTTAACCATCAGACAATTAACATAATGGTCATTTGTTTAGTTGTCATTCTCCCCCATTCCCAATTCCTAATTCTTCATTACGAATTACGAATTACGAATTACGAATTACGAATTACGAATTACCCATCCCCCATTCCCCAACTTTGGATAGTGTCACAACAAAAGCCACACTACGCTTAGAGCAAGTTAACCTGTTTACAAAGCTGAAAACTAACCTTTCCAGCAATCAACAGGGATACCCGATATTGCAAGATATTTCCTTGGAGATATGCCAGGCTGAGCGCCTGGCGATAGTCGGCCCCGCTGGTGCTGGTAAAACTTCGTTATTACGTCTACTTAACCGTCTAATCGAACCCACCAACGGCAAAATTTATCTAGACAATCAAGAGTATCGCCAAATCCCCGCGATTCAGTTACGCCAAGATGTAACACTTGTGTTGCAACAATCAAAGCTTCTAGGGATGACAGTTGAGCAAACCTTGGCTTATCCACTGGTTTTGCGTGGTTTGTCTAAACAGATGATTCAGCAACGAGTCAATCACTGGGTAGAACAACTACACATTCCCAGTGAATGGTTGGGGCGAACAGAGATGCAACTTTCTGCTGGAGAACGACAACTTGTAGCGATCGCTCGCGCATTAATCATCCAACCTAAAATATTACTATTAGATGAGCCGACCTCTGCCTTAGATGTTGGTACAGCTTCCCATCTGATGCAAGTCTTAATTCAACTGAGCCAAACTCATCAAACAACAATTTTGATGGTAAATCATCAGCTAGAACTAGCACAAATGTTTTGCACGCGGTTATTACACTTACAGCAAGGTCATTTATTAGCAGATCAAATAGCCTCAGAAATAAATTGGGTTAACTTACGAGAAAGCCTAATACAAGCAGCAGAGCAAAATGATTTGGGATTTTAAAATTTTGGATTGGTCAAAAGTCATTTTTCATTGGTCAAGAGTCAATAATTATTCCTCATTCCCTCTTCAAACCTGACTACTACTAAGTGTTGAACGCTGATTGCTAAATCTCTCTTTAGTTAACTTTGTTTGTGATTGGGGAATATTAGCATTCAAAATTTCCATGTTAAATCTGTATCCTACGTTACGGATAGTTTGAATCAAGCTAGGTTGGCGGGGATCAAGTTCAACCTTTTTTCGCAGCGATAAAACATGAGTGTCAATGGTGCGTGGGTTATCGATGGCATCAGGCCAAGCACGACGCAGCAATTCCGACCTACTCAAAGGTACTCCTCCAGCTTGCGCCAAAACGTAGAGCAAGCTGAATTCCTGGGGCGTTAAATCAATGAACTCCCCCTGAAAGCGGACACGGCGCTGCACTAAATCTATTTGCAAAGTGCCATAATCCAAATAAGCTGGTGCTGTTGGTGTGCGCTTGCGGCGAATTAATGCCTCTACACGTGCCAGAAACTCCTGCATTCCAAAAGGTTTACTCAAGTAGTCATCTGCACCAGCCTTTAAGCCTGCAACAATATCAGCTTCATTGCTACGGGCAGATAGCATCAAGATCAGGGGCTGCTGCTGACGATTCAACCAGCGACAAAACTCAATACCATCACCATCAGGCAGATCCGCATCTAGAATCACTAGCGTTGGTTGATGGCTTAAAAACACTTCCCTTGCTTGATAAATACTGGCGGCTTGATGCACACGGTATTCCAGTTGTTGCAAGTGCCAACCCAGCAACGACCTCAGATGGGGATTCCCCTCAACGATTTCAATACAAACCGAACTCACGGTGGCAAGACCCCTTAGCGTCGATGACTTTCAAAGTAACAAGCCCATGCTCAAGGTTTTGTAGTCTTTGTTACTTCAATTGCTATAATCTTTACATTTCCTTTGGAAAAGAGTCGTAATATCTTTAATTTGCGCCTTGCCACAAGCCGATTAGTGATATTCTTAAATTTTTGTTAGACTTATTGAAATTTCTTGTGATTAACTTATTGCTAATAAAAGGTTATAATTTACAAAAAATATAACTCACACTGACTGACCATTACCAGTTCTATCTATTTGCCTTGTCATGAGTGCGGATTTCATATTGCGAAAGTTTATGGTATTATCCGCAAATCTTGTCAAGTCATTGATAGAAAGAAACATAAGAATAGCTTAGCAAGTAATCATATTCCGATTTTCGTGGAATAGGATTGAATTAGTTTGTAGCTGCTCGTGGGTGTTGCCCAAAGTGAAGATATTTATTTGAAAGTTAATTTCAACAGTAAACTAGCACTTCACATTTCAGCGTAAATCATTTACAATTCTCATTCCCAAGAGATAAATCAAGCAGTTATGCTCCAAGACACACAAACCATCCGCTATTACCAAAGAATTACTGACGCCTTCGTCGAACTATGGAATCGCGGTTATCGCATGGATGATATGCGAATGTATTTGGATGGATATCTAGCCGCACTCCGACACAGCAACGTCATTGAACCTTTCCTAATTCATCGCCTAGAGGAAGAAGCAAGTCGCTATCTGCACGATGCATCAAACTTTGCAATGACTCAACCACAACCCGATTACTACTAATGCGTTGACGTTAGTCTTTAATAGTAACCGCTAATCGCCGCAGACAATTATAGCATACTGTCTGTATTAAGCAATGGGTGGAGTGGTGTGAAATTTTAGAGATTAATAATTTTTAGTAGAGTTAAGCTTCCCCGGTCTGAAGACACGGGGATTTCTGAAGAGTCCATAAAAGAACTTTCTTAGGCGCGCTTAAAGCGCCTCTACTGATTCCACTTAAATCAAATTTAAGTATCATCGCTACTTTACG
>JAHHHC010000070.1 GCA_019359515.1 Desmonostoc vinosum HA7617-LM4
ATTAGTTAGAGACTATGAGCTATTACCCGAAACATCGGAGACTTTTGTCTATCTTGCCATGATCCGTATTATGGTAAGGCGATTAGCCTAAAATTTTACCCTTCAAAACTTTTCAAACATCCTCTTAGCGCAAATGACTAATATTGCTCTTCTCGACTCAACTGATATCCGTTACATTGACTATCCTTCTACCTCATCTATTAGTTAAACCCGGCGTTTGCCCCACAGTAACATTTATGGTAGTGGCAATTGGATCAATTGGACTGATTAAACCCACTGTAGCAGCTGCGGCGAGTGCTTTCTCCCGTTTGATTCTTTCATCGATAAAAGCTAGAAGTGTTTTCCAATCACCACCGGAAATGCCTTTGATCTGCTTATCGTTAAGTTCCTCATATGGCTCGATATCTATCTCCAAATTTTTTAAAACAATTGTTGATTTAGTAACTTGTCTTGTGTTAGATTTCATGATCGCACCTCTTACTTGAGTTTCATTAACTATGAGTAGATTTTTACTAGCTTGCTCAACAATCAAGTACTCTGTTGAAAATATTTGAGTTTTTAGATTTTTAGTTTTAGCCGTATTTCTATTGGCTATAGCTAAACCTCAGCAATATTAAAGGATATTTTGGCTATTGTTTTTTAGTTCAAAAGTATCTATTTACTGTTCAAATACTTAACCTATCTTTGCAACTTTTTGATGCTTTCTTGCATACTTACTTTTAATGAAAGCTCCCATTCCTAAAGCTAAGCCTGAGCTAAAGACAGTTAAGGGTTCGGGAACAGCATCTACTTTTACTTTATTAAATCCAACTGCTGTGTTGACTGTGGCTCCCCGTGGCCCTGCTCCACCTGATAGAGGAGTATCGTACTCAGTTAAAATAAATGACAAATCGTAATTAACACCTGCTCGAAAATTAGTACTATCAACAGGTAAATTAAATGCTTGGAAAACAGCAAAGCTGTTACTGGGGCCAGTTATCGGTGTTTTAGCAGTTCGCTTTAACAAGCTTTTTCCAGCTATTGTTACTTCAAAAGTATCAGATGGTGCTACGGCAATTCCAATTCCATTAAAAGCTAAATTAAAAGAAACTATTTGTTTTGGTTTCTTTAAATCCTCTGCGTTAAAAGTCAACCCAAATATATATTTATTTGTTGCAGAGTTACCAATATCACTATCTCCTGTGTTTTTATCATCATTAGCTAGATCACCTTTTTTAGCGCCTAAGATATAAAAATTTTCACTAAAAAAGTTTCCGAATCCTCTACCATTATTTCTGCTTGCAGTATTTAATGTATCAGTTTTTACTCCTATATCAAAAGCTTGTCCTGAACCTACAGGATCACCTAATACAGCTGCTTGTGTCCGAAAACTTACCAGAAAAAATGGTAATCCCAAAATACAAGCTTTTCCAAAATTAAAAAATGAAGATGACATTTTCATTAAACGCCTCCTTGATTATTAGATATTTACAAATATCTGACTATGGAATAGCAAGCTCTTAGCTTAAAATCCGTCGTTATTAGCTGTTTGTTAAAAACTTAAGCCTCAATTAATTAGTTATCACGAGTAAAAAGCAAAATAAACTTCTTTATTAAAACTTGAATATGTAAAGAAGTGTAATTTCTAATACATTGCAACTATACTGAGTAAAGCGGTAAGAAAAAACAATACATACGAAGCAGCATTCAGAAGGCAACCGAGAGTAAAAATTGGGCAGGCTCGCATATTGTCAAGCAAAGAGCATCTTTGTAATCACACCTTTTGAGTAACAATAGTTTTGTTATATACTTCTGTTTTTTCCTACCTACTTAATTTATAAAGATGAATTAGTATTTTTAATTACATAGCATACTAATGTTTGCAAGTTTTTTCAGTCCAAAGCAAAATTCTTGTAAAGTTAGATTTTAAAATTAAGTTTTTCTTGCAAAGAAGCAATTTTATTTTTTCGTGAAAAATACTTTTCTGATAAAGAAACACATTTCACAAAAATATAAGTAAAATTTATCACTTTTTTAGAGGAGTTCTGTGTTTAATTACACTTTACCTTTACATAATCTTTATAAATGTGCTTGAACTGGTGCAAGGGAAAATTAGGGTCATCCCAGCGAAAAATCCAATCTGGAATCGAAAACTAGGGATTTGACGAGGGAATGATAATTCAGCAAGGGTTGTGGAACTAGCGATCGCAGCTGTGTTTTCACTAGCACACAAAAGTTAAAGCATCGATCTCTGCGGGAACCCTAGTTAAAGGTTTTGAGGTTGTCGGGTGTTGATAAAAACTCAATTTCGTTGGCGGCGGGTTCTGCTAGCAATAGCTATAGGAACAATAGCTGCATTCGCAATCGCCACAGCATCCCGCGAATGGCAAGTCAAGACACAAAGCTGGTGTATTCGATTCTCGTCAAGTGGCACTCAGAAAGTTTTGTATGGCTATGACTGTCGGAAGTAGTGTTTAACCAGATTAATGGATTATTAGAGTTGCGCTTTTTACTCTCAGCCAAGGTTTCACCCTAGAGTGATGGAAGAGTGTTATTCAGATTCTTCATCTAGATAAGATTGGCGACTGTGGCGAACATGAACAATTGCTACAACATCTTCTTCAACGACAAACAAAACTCGATATTTTCTTCGTTTTCCAACCCAGAGTTGCCGAATTTCACGACCAATCACTGCTGCTTCTGGTGCTATGCTACAGCGATTAGGAAATTTTTGAAGCGAAGCGATAGAGTCTTGAAGTTCGTAATACCAGTTGTTGGCTATTTCAGTACTTAGATTGTCGCACATCCAACGATAAGATG
This sequence comes from Desmonostoc vinosum HA7617-LM4, assembly GCA_019359515.1. Classification (GTDB taxonomy): domain Bacteria; phylum Cyanobacteriota; class Cyanobacteriia; order Cyanobacteriales; family Nostocaceae; genus Desmonostoc; species Desmonostoc vinosum. The sequence continues at coordinate 2,800 of JAHHHC010000070.1, forward strand.
TTTCGATTTCTTGAAAGGCGGTAGGTTGAATGAGAACTTGGTAACTCATGGGCGAGGCGGAATGCCAAGTTTGTATTGTAGTGTTGTCAAGGCTTGTTCAGCAGGAATTCCTTCACCCTGCTCAAACTCATCTAGTCCTTTACGAACACCTACTATTGTTTCTAGGTAATCAATGCGTTCTAAAAGTTCCCTGTATGTGGCTAGGGGCTGTTGTGGGGCTGCTTTGAGTGATTTTAAAAACCTAAGTAGCTCCTCTAGGAGTTCGTTTGAAGTATTGTCAATTTCTTGTAATAGCAATTCTTTGATCGTCATTACAGTTGATAGATGAGATTTCTGTTTCTAGTATAGCGATCGCTAAATGCAAAAAATTCGGCTTCGACATCCTCAACGATGGAATTTACCACAATGACATAAAATTGAGCGAAGTTGGGTAGACTGACGCTAACTGGTGGTTCACACGCGCAACTGACTCTACCCAACAGCGCATCCCCTGTGACTAGGCATTAGATGCCGTCTGGTGGCTATCGGTGGCGGACACCGTGCCTGATACAGAAGCGGTTAACTGTGAACAATTGCTAGACCGACCGTTTGAGATGTTGATCCCTGAGCAATGGGAATGCTTGCGGGAGTTGGTAGCCGTTTAAATATGTGCTATCTTGACTTTGATCTTAGATGCCGACATTTCCACTAATTGAAGGCGTTGAGCACTTTCGTGTTTTCAAGGTAGCGAACTGCCCAGTTATACAGGGCGGCTAGGTTTACTACTACCTTGTCTGCTCATTACCTCGGATGCCCAAGGGCGTTAAATATTTAACAAAGCATTATTGACTATTTTAGAATTATCGGATAACTTAGTTTTATCAGATGTTTCGAGTTTTTAAGGAAGAGTCTCTAAGACTTCTGATAAATAAGATTTGACTAAGCAGTTGAAGTCTAAGTTTTATCTTGAGTCTGTTAGCCTCCTCCGATGCCGTAAGGTTTTGATCGTTTGGAATATTGAAAAAATTAGTTATTAGGAGGGTTACTGAAGTGATAGCCTCTGTTGATTTTGTTGCGTCTCAAGATGCAAGAAGTGTAGAACCTTGTGTGGAGTTAAATTTTCCTGTTCAAGGTAAATATCTTCCTGCTGATCATGGCTATGCAATCTATGCTGCATTTGTTCATCTGATTCCAGAAATACGTCAGCAAAATATGCTCAGTATCCTGACAGTACCTGGTTTTGGCGATGGACAAGGCAAAATTCTTCTAACTGAACAATCTCATTTAAAAATTCGTCTGCCAGTCTCTAAAATCCCTCTTGTTTATCAACTAGCAGGTAAGCAATTTTCTATTGGTAGTCATCAGATTCAAATTGGTATTCCGAAAATTTCCATAATTCAACCATCAAGTAGGCTAAAAGCAAGAATTGTCACAATCAAAGGATATGTAGAACCACAGTCATTTTTATCCTCTACACAACGCCAACTTAATAAATTAGGTATTTCGGGAAAAGTCTCTATCCCAGTCGATAGGAATAGCAACCCCAGTCGTAAGACCATCAAAATTCAGCGTTACACTATAGTCGGTTTCAGCGTTGAAGTTTCAGGTTTGAGTGAAGAAGATTCCCTGATTTTGCAGCAGTGGGGATTGGGTGGAAAACGTCACATGGGCTGTGGAATCTTTATACCTTACGATGGAGCGAGAAGTGTTTAATACACTATTGGCAAAATCTCTACCTAAATATAATGCTGAAGAAAACAAGGTACGCGGATGTGCAAAATATACGGGTCACATTAGCTGTGTAATGCAAGCAGCAGATATTTTAGGAGATAATTTAGGGCTGGTAATTCTCAAACAACTAGGGTTAGAGAGTGTTGATGTAAACTATTTTGTTAACACAGTCAGGTTGGGTGCTTATCTACACGATTGGGGGAAAGCCAACCAGCACTTTCAAGAAATGGTTTACCTCAATTCTCAAGATGAAAAACTTCTTCCTTACAAACCAAAGTTACGAAAAGAATGGAAGTCGCACGGTGAAAAGCAGATGCTTCGGCATGAAGTAATCAGTGGCATTTTAGCACTTCAAGTTACCAGCTTTAGGAAATGGTTAGAACAGTGTCCAAATGCAGACTTGACGATCGCAGTCTGGGCAGCAATGGGACATCATCTGAAAATAGGATTAGATAAAAACAATCAACCCGCAGGAATCATAGCCGAAATTCCCTCTAATAGGGGTGCTGAATTAAGAATCTATACTCAGCATCACGATTTTCAAGTCGTGCTAGATATGGGTAGAAAATCTCTCGGTTTACCAGATAATCTCCCTGAACCACCCCCAGAAATTTGGTCTAAGTATGAACTACAACAAGCTTTGATATCTCTGCGTGATGAATTTATTCAGTTTGAGCCAAATTGGGAGCAACAAAAGTTTATTGCAGCAGTAAAAGCAACAGTAATCGCGGCTGACTTAGCAGGTTCGGCATTACCTTTAGTTGAGGAGGATTTCAAAGGATGGATGCAGAAAGTACTATCCTTAAATCTATCAAAGTCTGAAATTCAACAACTAGTTAATCAGCGTCTTCAAGGAAAGCCACTAAGACAGTTTCAGGAGGACATTGCTAAAACTAATACTAGAGTTACGTTAGTAAAAGCTGGTTGTGGAACTGGGAAAACTGTTGGTGCTTATGGTTGGGCAGAAAATTGGGCAGTAAATCGTAAGCTGTTTTTTTGTTATCCAACTACAGGAACAGCTTCTCAAGGCTATATCGACTATGCTGATGGCACAGAAATAGAAGCAACTTTGATGCACTCCCGCGCAGATTTGGATCGGGAATTATTGTTCTCTGGTGATTCAGATGATTCTGAGAGTATAGATGCTAGGTTAACAGCTTTTCAGGCATGGCGAAAGAAACTAATTGTTTGCACAGTTGATTCTGTACTGGGCTTGATTCAAAACAATCGTAAACCTTTGTATTCTTGGCCAGCAATCGCTCAGTCTGCTTTTGTATTTGATGAAGTTCATGCCTACGATCAACGACTCTTTGGCGCATTATTACAATTTCTGAGAACATTTCGCGGTGCGCCCATTCTACTGATGAGTGCTAGCTTTACTCCACAACAACTTGAGGCTATTTATCAGTTAATGGCAGAACTGGGTGAAAGTATTGAGCAACCCATTGAGGGGCCAAAAGAGTTAGAAAGATTAGAGCGATATCAATTTCAAGTAATTAAAGAAGTAGACGAACCTGAAGAATTATCCCAAGTGTGGCTATCTGTAATCGAAGCTCTAAAAAACCGACAGAAGGTTTTGTGGGTAACAAACTCTGTACAAACTTGCATCGATTTGTATCGTTTAGCTCAAACCAAGCTTAGTGAGCATTTATCAGATAGAACAATCGCACCACTAATTTACCATAGTCGTTTCCGTTATTGCGATCGCCTCAAAAAACACGAAGCCGTAATCAATGCTTTTCGGTCAGATAGCCCAGTTTTAGCTATCACTACTCAAGTTTGTGAAATGTCGCTCGATCTTAGCGCTGACTTATTAGTTTCAGCAATGGCTCCGGCTGCGGCTTTGATTCAGCGATTGGGACGGCTTAACCGTCGGATGACTAAAACAGAAGAAGGAACCCGCCTAGCGATTATTTACCCTTGGAAGAATCAAAATCCTTACGACAAGGATACGGAACTTTTAACCGGAAAGCAGCTACTTGAACAGCTTTTTGGAAAAATTGCCATTTCTCAACGTGATTTATCTGAAGTAGCTGCACAACTAGGTTACAAAATACCAGAAATCGTCAAATCAAGCTGGTTAGAACGTAATTGGTGTAGTTATCCTGATTTTCTGCGAGAAGGTGGTTCCACTATTACCGTTTTGCTTCAACAAGATTTAGCAGATATTGATGAGGCTGCTAACAACAGAAAAGATAAATTATTTATGAAAGAAGCTCAAAGATGGTCAGTACCAATTCATATTCCTAATAATCGTGAGAAATTATCACAGTGGAAACGGATCAGATTTTATCTTGTAGCTCCATCTGAGGATATCTATTACAGCGAAGAGACGGGGGCTGAACCATGCAAATAGAGTTTGATTTGAGCAATCCTAGTTTAACATTGCTGCATCGTGCTGGATTAGCTGGGTTGTGGATGACATTGAACCAACTAAAAACAGAAAAAGTTACGCCGCCGTTCGGGTTAGATTGGCAGCTTACCGATAGACAAGTAACGTTGAATTGGGAAAATAACGATTGCAAAGTCCTGGAATGGTTACTGAAAGAGTCTTTTCAAATTGACAACGGCATGATTTCTCTGAGAGGATTAGATTCAAAAACCATGCGTCAGGATTCTCAGGCGATCGTTCATCAAGGGATTTTAGGCACTTTTTTACAACACAATAGTACACATAAATCGGCTGGGACTCAAACTATATCTTTGCCATTGGAAGAAAATAAACCAGAAATTGTTGTCACCTACAAAGCGCTACAAAGTTATGCTTATCAAGATTTTGCTAGTAATCTTTGTGACAATAAAGGTGTCTTTTTGTTGAAAAAACCAATTAGTATAGCAGGGTGGCTTAATCCTGGTGCTGTAGTGCGTCATGTTGCTTTCAGTTCTGACACCAGTTTTGAGGAACCCGCAGAACAAGCATTAATTTTATTGTTTGCACCTATAGCTTGTTATTACTACATACTCAGATCCAAGTTGCGGGATAAACGCGCTCAATATGCACTAGTCATACCAGAAGTTACTAATTTAAAAGAATACGCCAAGTATCGACAAAATCAACATTTAAGAAACGCTAGTTATAAAGATTTCCACGCTTCAGGATTGGGTGATGCTGGATTGCGATTTTTAACTGATAAGAGTACTACAGAAATTGCCAACACTTTTAAAGTACCACGTTGCCAAGTGTTAACTTTGGGAACGGTAGCATGGTCTACCCAGCAAAAAACTCGCACTGATTTATATGTAGTCGAAGCCAATGCTGAAGTTTGTCATAATTATCGAGTTTGTGATGATTTTCTAGGAGATAGAACAATTGAAGGTAAAAATGGTGGTTTTGTTTCTAGTAATTTTGCCAGAGAACTTATTGCCGAGAATCTTGCTAAGTCAAAGTCTTGGTATGATGGCATTTCGGAAAATGTGAATAGCAATGAGTTATTCCAAAAACTAGCTTATGAAAGAGGAGGATTATATCAAGTGATTCAAAGAATTGAGTCGAATGAGCGAGAGAAATTGTTTATCCAAGCTTGTCATCAAGCAATTAAGTTTACTTATGGTAAAATTTCTGATCAAGCCGACAAACGACGAGAATTTTCAAACTTTGACCGTGAAAACATTCGCATCAGGACAGGTTTATCTCGTTGTAAAAATGCTGAGAGTTTTAGGGAATTTATTACACATTTTTGGTCAAAAGCCGGTCGAATTCCGACTCTGCAAAATCATTGGGAAGATTTGATGGAATTGGTTATGGATGAGAAAGAATGGAAAAAAGCTAGAGATTTAGCTTTACTTGCCTTGGCTAGCTATAAGGGTAAGGGGGTAACTGACTCAGATAAGGATGGAGAAAATGGAATTGATGAAGATGATTTCTTAATTCCTGAAATTGATTAATATTTAGTAGTAAATTTTTCACTTTAGATGCCGTTACTCAGATATTTCACCTGCCTAACCTACCGCCAGAGAATAAATTCTCTCGCTAATAGCCCAAGTCCACTTAAGTGGACTAAAATCTATGCTCTTAATAGGGTTTAGTCCTCTTAAGAGGACTTTCGCTATTAGCCATAGGTTTCTAACCTATGGCGGTTTTTGGGACTGGTGCAAGATATAAGGTTAGGTATTAAGCACAGTTAATTCATCAATTATTTGGGAAACTCAACATGACTTTTCACTTGTTTGGTAATATCCTAACTGGATATGGCACTGCTGCTAATAATCGCGGAGAAAATGAAGGCAATATTACAACCTTACAAAAACTGCTTTGGAAGGGTGAAGTTCACACAACAGTTTCATCGGAAGCAATTCGTTGGGCGCTGCGTTATTATTGGCAAACTGTTGGCAATGATTATGAAGTAAATCGTCGTTGGGATGATAACATAAATGACAATACTTGGCAAAATGCTAATTTTGATGATATAGCTTTCATTGATGATGATGTTCTTGGTTTCATGAAGGCAGAGGGTGCTAAATTGGAAGCGTCTGATGAACCAAAGCAAAAAGGTAAAAAAGCACCCAAAGGTACAACAACTGTAAGACGAGGCGTTTTAGAAGTCACTCGTGCAGTTTCAACAACTCCTTATGTCGGAGATTTGACATTTAATTCCAAAAGTGGGCAAAAATTAGATAAAAATGGTAATGCGAAAAGGGATACTCTTTACGGTACAGAGGTTCATGCAACTCGTTATCAATATGGTTTTGCTCTGACACCCGATCGCCTAAAAGATAAATCTCGCATTATTCCAGTTTTAGATGGTTTAGCTTCTTTGGGAGAAGTTGCTGGAAATCACTCGCGTTTTTTGTATGACTTTTCCCCAGATAGTCTGATATTACGCTGGACACACGACTTTGCACCGAGAATTCTTTACAGCTTTGAAGAAGATGATGAGGGGCAAATCACGGCTGATGAATTAATTCGTCGAGTGGAAGCACAAGATATTAATCCTCAAGAATTATGGGTGGGGGGAGCGATCGCCAGCACCTCTGATGGTAAAAAATTAGCACAGTTGGGTGTTAATGTCTTGACAGGAATCAAACTTGTTGTCGAAACTCTCAAGCAGAGAATTGCCAGAGATTTAGAGTTACCAGTAGTGGAGTTGACAAAATGATTGCCCTCCAAGTAGAAGTTCCCATTGCTTGTTTTCGGCAATCCCGCGCTAGAGAATATGCTGAAACTTATCTAGTACCACCACCTTCAACTGTTTATGGAATGTTGCTCTCAATTGTGGGAGAAATGAATCGCTATAAACATTGTGGAACTAAATTAGCGATCGCCCTTCTCACTCAACCACAAAAATCAACTGTTATTCGCACATTTCGTCGTTTTAAAAAGAAAGATATCCATGACTCCAGCAACGCCAGACCAGATTATCAAGAACTGTTGACTGATATTAGATTTATTACTTGGGTTGATTCTGAGTCAGATAATTCGCAGCCAACTCTACCAGAACGCTTACAGATGGCATTTGCTAACCCTGCTTCTATCAATCGTTTTGGCGGTCTTTGTTTAGGAGAAAGTCGAGATTTGATTAATGCTGTTACCTTGTTACCCAAAAACTATCAAGGTCAATCGTTGCAATGGCTGGTGCAAGATGAAAATGGGTTGTTGACTTTACCCTATTGGGTGGATCATGTTGGTTCAAAGGATACTCGGTGGCAAAGATATCTAATACTTGAACCGTCTGAATTATTTCATCCTCCTAAGACTGCTTGGACATTAATTCAAGCAACTTAGAAAAAATGGACACAACATATTTCAATAAGTCGTTATCAAATGAGCGATCGCCTAAACTAAAAGTAAACCTCTTTTACCATATAACACCTATGGTTCAGTCTTCAAATCAACGCCTAACCCTAGAAGAATTTCTCGCACTCCCCGAAGGAGATATTACATACGAGTTTGTTAACGGTGAAGCTGTACCCAAATATAAAGACGATGAAATGTCACCAAAATTTTTTCATTCTACGGTTCAAAAAACTTTACTTCTTCTTCTAGACCAATGCTTTCACAATCAAGGTCGTGTAGTAGTTGAATGGGCTGTTAAATTAAAACTGCAAAATCAAGATTGGATGCCTGTACCAGATTTGACTTATGTTTCATATCATCGTCTTCCTGCTGACTGGCTATTAGATGAAGCTTGTCCTGTTGCACCGGAATTAGTGATTGAAATTATCTCACCTGGTCAAACTTTTGGCGAAATTGCCGAAAAAGCAACTGATTATCTCAAAGCTGGTGTTTCTCGTATTTGGGTGGTTGATACAAAAGCTAGAACTGTAACTGTATTTGCCCCATCTTCCTTGCCGATTACTTATCGAGATCATCAAGTAATTACTGATGATTTACTACCACAATTAGAAATTACTCCTAACGCAATCTTTCAACGAGCTGGGCTAAATCCCTAAAATACTGTTTCCTTTGATGTCGTAAGGCGCTAAAACACAATTACCTTACAGGCATATATGCAAACTCTCGAACACCTCGAAATTTCTACAAAACCAGAAACCATTCGCGTCTCTGCCCTCCACGCCCTCGCTTACTGTCCTCGCTTGTTCTACCTAGAAGAAGTCGAAGAACTTTACACCCAAAATGCAGCCGTCTTTGCCGGACGCAGACTGCACACTGAACTAGAAAAACAAGAAGATGAGGAATGGGAGGAACTGTTTCTCGAAAGTGAAGAATTAGGTTTACGCGGTCGGTTGGATGCCCTTCGCACCCGTGATGGGCAAACAATTCCCTACGAACACAAACGCGGTCGCGCTCACCGAGACGAGAACAAGCAACCCCAAGCTTGGGAGAGCGATCGCTTACAAATCCTTGCTTATGCTTATCTATTAGAATCCGCCTTCGGAATTACAGTTAAAGAAGGACGCATTCGCTACCATGCTGATAATGTACTGGTTCACGTACCAGTGGATGATGCAGGACGGGCAGCTGTTCGTGAAGCAATTCAACAAGCACGTACCCTCAGACAATCTACCCACCGACCACCTGTAATTGATAACGAGCGATTGTGCGCTCGTTGCTCTCTAGCTCCCGTGTGTTTGCCAGAAGAAGCGCGACTCGCCCATGATAAAGAGTGGCAAGCAATTCGCCTGTTTCCTGAAGATGATGAACGGCAGGTAATTCATGTTTTGGAACCTGGAACTTGTGTTGGTAGAACTGGTGAACAAATCAAAATTACCCGTCGCAATCAACCTGTAGAAACAGTTCCCGCTCGTCAAGTGGGACAACTGGTATTACATAGTTTTTCGCAAATTTCCACCCAAGCACTGCATTTTTGTGCTGACCAAGATATAGGAGTGCATTTTATTTCGGGAGGTGGGCGCTATCTTGGTAGTTTTGATACTCGCCAAGGTAGCATTCAACGCCGCATCCGCCAGTATACTGCTTTAAGTAATTCTGATTTCTGCTTGGAATTAGCCCGTAAATTGGTAGCTTGCCGTGGACAGGGACAGCGTAAGTTTTTAATGCGAGGAACTAGAGGTAAAGCTAAAGCAGAGAAATTGGAGAAAGCGTTAGCAAAGCTCGCCGCAGGCATCGCTCAAATGAAAGCTGTTCTTAAACAAGTTCCCCAAGCAAAATCTTTAGAATCTCTTTTAGGACTAGAGGGGAATTTAGCAGCGCTATATTTTGGTGCTTTACCCTGTTTGATTTCACCAGAAGTCTCAAAAGAACTGCACTTTAGCGGTCGAAATCGTCGCCCACCCAAAGATAGGTTCAATGCACTGCTAAGTTTTGGCTATGCACTTTTACTCAAGGATGTAATAAACAGTATTCTAGTTGTTGGTTTAGAAGCTGCTTTAGGTTTTTACCATCAACCGCGATCGCAAGCTGCACCCTTAGCACTGGATCTGCTCGAAATTTTTCGCGTGCCTTTGGTAGATATGACAGTAATGGCTTCAGTCAATCGAGGCCAATGGGATGTTTTGGCAGATTTTGAAATTCGTGGGGTGCAAGTTTGGTTAAGCGAAGCTGGCCGTCGCAAATTCGTTGAACTATATGAAAATCGGAAACAAGAAACCTGGAAACATCCAGTTACGGGTTATTCTCTTACCTATCGCCGTTTATTTGAATTGGAAGTAAGACTGTTAGAAAAAGAATGGTCTGGTGAGGGTGGTTTGTTTGGTCATTTGGTACTGCGCTGAGGTATCAAAATGGCAGAACAAAAAAATTGTTACCTCATTTGTTACGATATTCGCGATCCTAAGCGTTGGCGCAAAGCTTATAGCTTGCTTCAAGGCTATGGCGAAAGAATGCAATACTCTATTTTTCGTTCTTGGCTGACTATGCGAACACGTGAAAAATTACGTTGGGAACTTGAAAAAATATTGGCTCCAGAAGACAGCCTACTTCTAATTCGTTTGTCGAATCGGTGTGTTGTTGCCATTCCATCATACAATCGTCCAGAATCTTGGTCATCTCAACAGGAAAATTACCGCATTGTCTAATGCATGGATCTGGGGCTGTCAAAACCAAAATAGAAGTAGACAAGCTCGGAACTCTTACTATATTTGCTTTCTAAGCTTTTTATACTATCTAGAGATGCTTGCATTTTTTAATAATGGCTTAGAAGCTAGACAGGGCAAGAGATTTAAGATTACTTTCCATCGTTAGGGATGACATTTTCCTAGAACTTTTGTTAATTTGTTAATTTCTAAGAGGAGGTACTTGTAAAATCTACTCTCAAAGGTTTTCTAGTAAGGATTTCAGCACCCCCCCTGCCTAGACCTTAGATGCCGTAAGGCGTTGAGCACTACAGAGAAGAACGTGTAGAAGAAGTTCACCCCCCCTGCCTAGACCTTAGATGCCGTAAGGCGTTGAGCACCACAGAAACGACCACCATTATTCAAAAAAGATGGCGCTGCCTAGACCTTAGATGCCGTAAGGCGTTGAGCACTTTTTTAATTGACAATAATAATTGATAATATTGCCGCCTGCCTAGACCTTAGATGCCGTAAGGCGTTGAGCACTCAAGAGTTTTTTGAAAAAAGCACAAAATCAATCAGCTGCCTAGACCTTAGATGCCGTAAGGCGTTGAGCACATAACCCCTGGGGTGTTGGGCTGGGGAGAGTATTGTCTGCCTAGACCTTAGATGCCGTAAGGCGTTGAGCACTAACGCGATACAACAACGCGATCGCTCGGTTAAAGCTGCCTAGACCTTAGATGCCGTAAGGCGTTGAGCACAAATAAAACAGTAAATACTTACCCCCGGAATCAATACTGCCTAGACCTTAGATGCCGTAAGGCGTTGAGCACGATAATGCACCCGCCAAAATTACCAATCAAATGGATGCTGCCTAGACCTTAGATGCCGTAAGGCGTTGAGCACAAGCTGTTCGGCTTCTGCTGCTGCGTTATCAATATACTGCCTAGACCTTAGATGCCGTAAGGCGTTGAGCACTGTGGTGAAGAGGAAAATGCTTCTATAGAGGCTCTTTTCTGCCTAGACCTTAGATGCCGTAAGGCGTTGAGCACCTCTAGTTCAGTCACAATATCTAGAAAACGATAGCTCTGCCTAGACCTTAGATGCCGTAAGGCGTTGAGCACACCATTGTTGATTTAAATAAGCGTCAATTACACGACTGCCTAGACCTTAGATGCCGTAAGGCGTTGAGCACACAACAGTTTTACCCGTCCCCGTGGGCGACTGTACTCTGCCTAGACCTTAGATGCCGTAAGGCGTTGAGCACCGATCGCGGGGCACCAAATTTTAAATTTTTCAAACACTGCCTAGACCTTAGATGCCGTAAGGCGTTGAGCACAACTAAATTCATCACCTTCTACCAGCATTTCTAAACTGCCTAGACCTTAGATGCCGTAAGGCGTTGAGGCCAACCTACCTCCCTGTTAGAATCTTTATCCATCCCTATTGCCTTACAAAAGCATCAGCACATTCGCCAACACTGCTATCTGCCGCGTCAATATCTGCTTCGCCTCCGCCACCGACCCATGCTGTAGTTCATGAATAGCCTGATGTAGCCCAGTGTGTGCATTAATCGTTGAGTAAGTTATCTTGCCTCATATTCAGACTCCAACACACTCAACAATTTCTCTTCCACAGCAGTCAGATTTGGGCGATTTAGTTTCCCCAATGACTGCAACAGATTTTTGACCGTCTCCTCCAGAGAATCGGAATATATTCGAGCAATGCGATCGCAGATTACCTGCACCTGTTGACATTCATCTGGTAGGTAATTGAAAGACTTGAGGTACTGCAAGCCAACCGTGTACTCCCCATTCCACATTGTGACTGTGCAACTGAATTCGCCCACATGGCTGACAATCGCCCAACACCCGCCCTTACCTCTCAGTTCTGGGTTGTCCTTAGCAAGGATTTGGCATACTTCCCCCAGTTGGTAGGTATTGGGTACTCTGGTTCGCTCCATTATTTGCTGCACAACATCTTTGACGATTCTACCACTTGGGACTTTACCGCCAGCTTGCTCCACTGCGGTCTGCCATGCCTGTTGTTGTATTTCCGGCTCTAGGGGAATCAAGGGGCGCAATTGATATTCGTTGATTGGTAAAATTTGTCCCTCACTGGAGTTAGAGATAGATGTGTCCGCATCATTTTGTGTCCTATTAGGACACATTTTCATGAGATTATCCACAACCACCGTACTCTCCATTAACCTGTAAGGATAACGGCGCTCAAAACCAAAACGCTCTCGGCAGTATTCCTTAAAGGTTTTGTGCGTACTTCGGTACAGCTTTCTGTCTCGTAATTCTGTTAACGCTTTTCCTGCAAGATAAAACGCTTTTTCTACTTGTCGCTCTAAATGCAAGCGATCGCTTTGTTCTTGTTCGGTTAATTCTGGTACTTCAATAGCAGTAACAGTGATAGTTGCTGTAGATGGGTTTTCCTCAACAGAGATATCTTCCACAGAACTCGTTAGTGGTGTTGAATCTCTGGATGCAGAGATGGTAGATTTTTTGCGCTCTTTGGATGGTTTAGCCATTATTCCATCCCTTTAGTTCAATAGTATTTTCAACAGAGCCAATCAGAAATAAATTTCAGGGATGGTAATTGTGGCGATAATGCTTTGGGATTAGCGTTGATTAAGTATTATCGCCTTCACGAGTCCTCTTGAATTTTCACAATGTCATTGACAGTAACCAACTCGCCAGACAACTCAGAGCAAATTCTAGCAAGCTTAACTATATTATCGATATCCGCCTTCTTGAGCTTGCCATCACGGGCAACTGTTAAGGTATGCCTGGTAACTTCATTCGGACTACCTTCAAACTGCCTATGAACTGCGTAGACAGACAAAGGGCTACCGTCTTTAGCTTTGGGCCACCATTGCGAAATATCAATATATGCTTCCATCCAAACTGCTAACACGCTTTTACTGATCAACCTCCATTAACGCTTATCTGATTACAGAATAACAGCCAATCAATACACAGGCTGTCAATTAACAGAATAACTGCTAATCAGCATATTGACAATCAGTTAGCAGAGTAGCATAATATAACTATCATAAAAGGCAACCGCCCTTAGCCTCGGAAACTTTGGAAGCGATCGCCTTTTATAAAACCCATACACTCGTACAGGGAATCTTAATTATGACCCATGTCACACATACACAGCAAGCCCTCTCCCGCTACACCCTCAAGCGCCTCAAAAGAATCGCCGTAGAACTCGGCGTAACCCCAACAGGGGACAAGAGAGCGGCTGACACTTGGGTAAACGCAATCATTGCTCACCAGTCCTCTCAGCTTCAAAAGGTTGATGAACAAGCCGTAGCCCAAGGTGAACTCGACGGGTACATGACAGACCAAGCCGTTGCAGTTGAGGAACTCACCACAGTAGAGATATCCTTCTATGACCACGAAATCTACGCAGGTAGCAAGTTAATCGCTTCCATAACCCATGACGATGACTTAACGCAACCTTGGGTGGTGATGGTGAACGGCAAAGAGAAGTTTCGTGCTAACACTTGGGCTAGATGCCACCGCTACATTACTTGGCATCACCAAGACAGAACGCTTAACGAAGAATTGCCAGCAACACTTGACCAAACTGAAGCCGCATTACCAGCAGTACTCAACCAAACTGAAATCATACAAACAGCGCCAGAAGCAGAATTACCCACCACTGGTAACGAAGTCATGGTGCAGATTTTCACCGAATGTGAAAAGTTTGGGTTAGAAATCCTCAATGATGGGATTTATCGCGAGAACATCAAGCTAGGCGAAGTGGGATGTACTAACGGTAACTGGTGGGTGGTACGAGTAGGGGAACAAGAACGAGTACCCTGTGATTCTGCGTTGGATGCAGTGTGGTGGCTGTCAATGGTTGACGTGTTACCTACTGCTGAGACAGAACCAGGCTTACACAAAGAATTGTCATACAGACGGCTTGAGCAATTAACCTCTAACGAACTGCAAATACTGTTTGAGAATGCAGAGTTAGTTGCAGTGTAAGGAGAAAGTGGGCTTTGATGCCCATTACCACAATTTGACCGTTTAACTTGTTTCAAATAATAAGCACAGGCAAATTGGACAAGCCTCAGTAATTCTGTCCTAATTGCTCATCCATCCTCTTATTCATCAATTCACCTATGCAACCCACAATATCAATTCCCAAACACTGGGAATACCCTCGTTTTAGTTTGGGACAGCGTACACAACAGGGCATCATCATTGGCTTCGAGTACTATCCACAAGATAGTTTTCTAGCTGAAAGATATGGTAATGGTTGGCGTTATTCTGTGATGACTCACAGAAACTCCGAAGATTTGTTGCACTATCACTCAGAACAGATTCAACAACTATCGCTAGAAGAATTATCTTCGCAAATCCAAGCCGAAATTGACGAACATCAACAACAAATAGATGCGCTTAAGCAACAGTTAGTAGTAGTAACGAAAGGTAGTATCAATGGCTAAATCTGTTGATAACTATGTTGAGCGTACATCTGCTAAATTACTACGTTCTTTACATCAAAACGGAGGGAAAGCACCTCTGCACCAGATTCAGTTCACTAATTCAATCATTCAGTACTTATTGGATAAAAAACTATTACAGATACAGAATACAGGACATGGATTTTTGTTGAAGATTGTTGAATAAAACACAAGAATTAGGAGCAATGAAATGCCACATCCCAACTTAGACACATTGATTGGTGCAGCAGAATTCATCCTTCAAGAAATTGTGAGACATCCACAATTCCAAATACTTGATTATCACCCTGACTTCACAATTACTGATGCTCAAACCGCACTAGCTCATTTGAAATCGCAACTAGACCATAATCAAAATCCCTCCATCACATCACAAATATCTCCCAACAAATAAAAACAATCGCCTGAATGGATATCTTTTCAAGCGATTAGAGTACACAAGTTAATAGTCATTCTCAGAATACAGCACACATTACATCAACACAATCACACATACAACGCAATCATGGAAACAATTAAAATCAATAACAGCGTCTTTCTTATCCCACCAAGCCAACCAAAACTGCAAGCCAACTGCGCGAAAGAATACGGTCAATTCCTTCTCGATTGTCCGCCAAAGTTGACAATTTTAGAAGCTCAAGCAGGGGGGTATTTAAAAGGAAGTAAAGCTGACTTTGCGATCGCAATCTCCCGTCCAGACCGTGTATTTACGATCAACGAAAACTTTACTAACGAACCATTCACCGAACTCTGGGTAATTCCAGTCGGCGGGGAATTAAAGGAGCAATTCAAAGGCCCCGCATCAATGCTGTTCTGTTTCTTGATGCACCGCCAGAGCAAAGACTCGTTTGCAGGACTCTACAATCATTTTGCTCGTCGTGCCTTTCAAGACTGGTGTGAACAAGGGATGCCAGATGATGATCCTAAAAAATTCTGTTATCAGGCGATCGCTAGTGTACTACAAAACTACATCTTTTGTGCCGAGTTTCAAAAGGTAGAAGGGGCATTAGGTACATATTGGTTTATTCAATGGAGCTATCGTAACCCACAGTCTGATTTTGAAAAGGATGCACTGGAAGCGGCGTCACTAATTCGGAGTGGTGCGGAAAGTGGGGCCGCATTGAATTGGGTGACCAATGAGACATATGAACGTTGGGCGTTGAATGCAGAGACAGCACCCGTGTTACCAGCAGTCTCAGAAGCAGAGGCGAGGGCGTCGTTATTACCACAGAATCAGCAGTCATTAACGGGGAGTAAGAAGAAGTAATTCATAACAAATATCTAAGGCGGTTTTAGGTAATCGCCCTACTAATTCAATTTGTAAAAAGTAGGGGTACTAAAAGCGATGAGAGTCATAGTTACAGTAGTTGAAACAGTCACAAATGAAGTACACATTAATATCCCCAATGGATTGTCGAAGTTTGCAATTAAGCAGCATATTACTGACCTTTACAACAGTGAAGAGATACAGCATTGCTTCGAGATTGCTGACGTGAAATTTGAATCAATTAGCGCAACTATTGTTAGACAAGATTTGACAGATTCTATCTCTGCATTAAATGAGTTATCACAAATTCCACAATTATGACTGCAATATCAAGTAATACTGTTCGGAAATATAAACGCCTTTACACTAGCCAAAAACGAAATAAAAGACCTCATCTAATTGCGAAATACGGTATGCAATGTTTTTGGTGTGAATGTCAACTCACTAATGAAACACTGACCATTGATCATTACATTCCGTTATCAAAGGGCGGGAATCATCAAATCAAAAACTTGAGGTTGGCTTGTTTTGAATGTAATCAAAAACGAGGGAATTCATTACCATAAGGAGAATAATAAATGAGTAAATGGACATCAGAAGAACTAGCAATCATTGAGGCGAAAGCAGAAATCTACACCACTAAACAAATAGCCTCCAGTCTCAAAAGACGAGGATATCACCGTACAGTTCATGCCATTGCTTTGAAATTAAATAGTCTAGGTTATTCAACTCGTCCTACTCTTGATAACTATTCTTGCAAAGAAATAGCTCAAGTTCTTTGTCTAAGTTTATCAACCGTTTGTTTCTGGGTAAGACGAGGTTGGCTCAAAGGTAAAAAGCGTTCTCCTAAAATCTATCAAATCCGCAAATGGCATCTCAAAAAATTTCTCCTTAATCCTCCACATCATTTGAAAAAGCGTATCGCCTCTCTCGACCCCCAAGCTATTAACTACTTGTTGGGGAGAAGGGCATCATGATTAACCAAATCACTGTCCTTGAAACTTGCTGGTACATCTCACCTCCTTGGGATCGAGAAATACCCAAAGTCTCGATTAGTCTGTTTGAGAAAGTTTACCTCAAGAATTCTAGAACATTTGGTTATTGTTGCGGGGTGCAATGGCATAAAACTAAATGGTCATATGCAGTTGATACAGAGAAAGAAATAATTTCTGCTTGGGAATATGACTTGATTGGTACAGGTAGATTAGAACCTCACACACTTACCAAACCTGAATTCATGCTGGGTGAAAGAGTAATGCTTCGGACTTTGTGTGAGTCACCCAAACAGCGAATAGTTCTCGGTATTGAGCAACTTGATGATTGTTGGTTTTACATGATTGAGTCTATGTCCCCTGTATTGGGTAAGTCAATAAGGACAAATAACTTTACTTATGTCAGTCAAGAAGATTTGGTGCGAGTCAACGTCTAAATGTTTTTTCAATTCATTTTCAGTCAATTAAAGGAGTTATTAATCATGGGAGAAGCAAAACGTCGTCGTCTATTAGATCCAAATTACGGTAAGGCTCAAATGCCATCTGATCTCGAAGGAATTCAAAGCGAATTATTCAGTCAACAGAGTGATTTAGTGATTATGTCTTTTTCAGACTTTGGTGGGTACATTAACCAGCTGCTCAATTACAGTTTGGTTTTCCCCTGTTCATCTGACCAAAATGAAGCACGTCATGCATTTGTCGAAAATCAACAACAAGTGATGCATTCGATTATTCCACTAATACAAGAACACGGTAAGGGTTGGATTACCCAAATGTACGATCATCAGAAAAACTACACCCAATGGGGATATGTACCTGCCACAGGCTTCGCTTTAAGACACCTTCAGACTGAAGTCTTTTCTAAATCTTTAGGGAAAGTAGTCGGTAGTGTGATGGGATGTGTTCTTGAAGAGTGGAGTTTTGAGCCATCAAATCAATTGATTCCAGTAATTGCAATGTCTACCCATTACCAAGACCCTTCTTGGCTGTATTGCATTTAGGAGTATCAATCAGGTCGGAATTCATCTGACCTGAAATTATCTAACGATCATGCTCAGTTGCCAAAATCGTGTATGATAGTGTGTCGCTTAGTTCATGTGTACTATCTGATTGGAACATTCAAATCTAGTTGATGGGTGAACTCTGACAGGTACAACAACTAAGCCTATTTATTGAGAGTGCTGAATCGAGCGTGAGGTTCTTAAAAAAACCTCAACGGCAGTGTGGCTTTGATACTGCTGACTTTTTCATGCGTTTAAATACCAGGGGGAAATATGCCAGTATTTGTACCAGACAAAGATGAAGATTTTCAAAATAAGCACCTACAAGAATGGTTAGACAGTGGAGTAGACAGAGCAATTTACGATCTCAACGTCACCTCAATCAGGGGAACCATCCCCTACGAATTTCTGCTCTACAGCCTTAACATCTCCCGTCGTAATGATGGGCGTCTGAGAGATTACGATCTGAAAAAATACCGACACATTGAACATGGTGGCTGGTGGTGCAGTGGAGTTGACCCTCTCAATGATTACAAGCTAATGATCTGGGGATGCTTCAAACCTGACAAACCCCGCCGTGACCCCTAGCTATCTAATTGGTATTTCAGGGCTTGAGACTCAAGCATAGTAAGAAGTTCCGTATGTTGATCGACCAAAGCTTGTATTGTGCGAACTGGATGACGATGAAGGCGATGTTTTTGTTGGCG
>JAHHHC010000071.1 GCA_019359515.1 Desmonostoc vinosum HA7617-LM4
TAGAGCGGGGCTGCAAAAGCATTGGATTGTTAGCTTAATGTTACTCTCATTACTTCTAATGGGAGTTATCGGATTAGTATTAGCATTCAATATTCAGTGGGCAGAAGAATATTATTTGAGTTTTGAAGGCATTCAAACTTATACCATGATTCCTGGTATAATAGTTTACATATTAGCTTTAGTTTTTGGATTTATAGCAGTTCAACGAGGTGTAGCGACAGCTTTAGCTGTTGTTGGAGTGAGTACGGTAAGTGTAAGCGGGGATAAAGCTTTTGTTTTGGTTTTAACTGGTGCGGCAGCTATTGGCAGCTTTTGTCACACAAAGAGGTGGCACTCGTTTTCACAATGCCAATTTAACAGATGCGAATTTTCAAAAAGCAGAACTTAAAAGCACAGACTTGAGACAAGCTAATTTGACGCATACCTGTTGGTTTCAAGCTCAAAAACTTAATCTGGCTCTGGTTGAGACAACTTATTTAGAAAAATTAGTTGTTCAGGAGTTGGTAACTACAAGGCTAGGACAAGACAAAAACTTTGATGGTTTATTGCTACGAGGTCTAAATTTGTGTAATGCAAACTTAACAGATGCCAGTTTCATCGGCGCAGATTTAAGCGAGGCTAACTTACAAGACGCAAACTTGAGCCTTGCCAAGCTAGTACAGACACAACTCGACGGCACTGACTTTACAGGCGCAACTCTCACTGGAGCATATATCGAAGATTGGAATATTACCACTGACACCAAGTTTGATGGAGTAAGATGTGAGTACGTTTATATGCGACTCCCCACAAAAGAAAACCCCGACCCCCTCCGCAAACCTGACAACAGGCAAGAGGTGTTTGCAGATGGCGACTTTGGCGATTTCATTAAGCCCATCTTTGACACTCTCGACTTGTACCATAGCCAAGGAGTAGACCCCAGAGCGATCGCTATTTCATTTAAGCAGCTAGCAGACAATCACCCAGATGCCGGATTAGAAATTGTAGCAATTGAGAAACGTAGCCAAAATAATTTTTTACTCCGGGCAAAGACAGTAATTACAGCAGATAAGTCCCAATTAAGTGCAGAGTATTTTGAGCTATACAACAAGCTAAAGGCTTTACCAAAAGAAGATTTAATATTTTTATTAGCCCAACAAGATGGGCAAATTCAAAGTTTAGAAGTAGCATTCAAAACAGTTAATCAAGGTTTAATAGCTGTGTCAGAAACACCTAAAAGAGTTGTCAACAATTACCTGGAACAAGCACAGATTGCAGGTGGTCTAGTCAATGCCGACACCGTAACCGCAGGACAAATCGGCGGCAACATTACTAACTACAACCCCGAACAAAAGCAGAACCTAGCTCAAGCCGCAGCAGACATTCAGCAGCTTCTCAACCAACTCAGCCAGTCATACCCCACTGCAACTACTTCAGAAAAAATGAGTGTTGTGGCTAAAGCTGTGGATGAGATTGAGAGTGACCCAACACTGAAAGCACGGGTGATAGGTGCATTGAAGGCTGGGGGAACTGAAGCATTTAAAGAGCTAATCGACAATCCTCTAGTGAATATTCTGTTGGCATCAATAGAAGGATGGCAGGAGGCAGAGTAGTTTAATGGTTAGAGATGAATCAGTAACATGGAAATTTTTTTACCAAAAAGCTAGTGTTTTTGCTGTATAAAGAGAACCAAATTCTTAATTTTGGTTAAAGTTGAGCTTAGACAGCAAATACCATTTATACTTTAAAATAGTTAAAATACCTCTAAAACAGTAGTTTAATTTCACTTACGAGATAAAAAATGATAATTGATTGGCTGTTTAGGCTATTTAGATTAGTCTTATGGCTTCGGCAAATGTATGGAATCGCTTAGATAAAAACACACAACGTCAAATCATTGAGACAATTATAAAAGCATTTGAAGATTTATTTCGTGCCTATTATAGAGACTGGAAAAATCAAAGGTAGTAATTAGTAATCAGTAAATAATGAGCAGCTTTAAAGAATTTATAGATAAAAATAAGGATTCATCCACTAAGAATTTGCCAGAGTCTGATACATCGCTTTCAGCCATTACAAATTCTTTAACATTATTAGCTGTAGCACTACTTAAAACACCTGTAGGAATACTTAAATTATCTATACTCCTAGTAAGTAAACCTATTAAAGGTTCTGCTGAATTCTTTTTAAAAATTTTTATAATTTATAGTAAAGCAAAAACTGAATATAATGATACTCAAAAAAATTCATCCAAGTATCAACCGAGTATTGCTGAAAAAAATAATTTAGACAAAAAAATAAAAGAGTTAAATGCTTTAAAAACTATAGAAAAATATATCAATTTAGCTAATATTAATTTTAACAACGGCTCTAGAATTGTCCGCAGCTATTTTTCTAGTGATGTTTCAGTAAGTCAACTCGAAGCTTTTAACGAATTAGAAAAAGGACTTAATTTAATTAAAGAAGGCATTACTTTGTCTACAGCCGATAGCTCAAAATATAAAGAAGCATTTACTTATTTTGAAACAGCGCATGTTCATCTTGAAGGCGCTATTAGATTGGCTGTAGTCAGCAGATATACAAATGGTGGAAATACACCAGGAGGCGGAGACAATAATTTTGGAGGGCGGGGTGGTAATCGTGGTCAAGGAAGGCGGGGTAGTGGTTTTGGTAACGAAGGGGGAGGTTTTGGTAATGGAGGGAATAGTGGAGGAAGCGGTTTTGATGGCTATTTCCCTGATGATGATGATCCATTTAAATACTTTAAAATTTTTCTAAGGTGGGTTGTTGACATTATCGATTCAAAAAGTGCATTAGTAAAAGACGCAATTACTGACATACACAAGACTACAATTACTAATTTGTTTACTTCAATATCAACAGTTTTTAGTAGAATTTCCGTATCTTTATATGGCAAAATCACTCAATTAGTAAATGAAGATGATTTAGCGACAAAAAGTGAAGAAGATATTGATAAAGCTACACAAATAGCAAATTTCACAGAGATAGCACTTAAAATTGCAGAAGATACCAAGAAAATTACAGAGTTATTAAACGAGTCTGCAAATAAAAATTCAGCTTTTTCAGTTCTGATTGGAGAGTTTAAAGGAGAAATGAATATAACTAGCAATCAACGTGAAGTTTCAGTAGGTGCTTGTATAAAGAGTAATATTAATCACCTTCAGGGTGATAATAACAAAGTAGATCAAGGTGAAAATAACCAACAAAGGGTAAGCAACAAAACATCTAACTTCAACCAGCAAAATGCTCAATTCGGTGGTGGTCTAGTCAATGCCGACACCGTAACCGCACACCAAATCGGCGGCAACATCACCAACTATAACCCTGAGCAAAAGCAGAACCTCGCCCAAGCCGCAGCAGAAATTCAGCAGCTTCTCAACCAACTAAGCCAATCATACCCCACTGCAACAACATCACAGAAAATGAGCGTTGTGGCTAAGGCTGTGGATGAGATTGAGAGTGACCCAACACTGAAAGCACGGGTGATAGGTGCGTTGAAGGCTGGCGGAACAGAGGCGTTTAAGGAGTTAATCGACAATCCTCTAGTGAATATTCTGTTGGCTTCAATCGAGGGGTGGCAGGAGGTAGAATAATTCGCAATTCGCAACTCGCAATTAAGAACACCGTGACAGGTTAAGAGAGAATTTACATCTATTGAGAGAAAAATAAGGGTGATATTATTTACGGTAACAAGCTTAGTCCTGTTAACCCTAATCCATGCCGGACTCCCAAGAACCGAAGCAGACCAACACTAACAGCTTACCCAACTCTCAGTTTGGCGGCGGGTTAATTAATGCTGAGAATGTAAATGCGGGGCAGATAGGCGGCAATGTATACAACATTCACTTTGGACAGCAGACAAGCGCACCGACTCATCAGAATACCCAGCAGCAGAGAATTCTGATTCTAGCAGCAATCCCTCATGGGTTACGTTTGGATCGAGAAATCAGGGAAATTGAACAAGCCATACGACGAGCCACAAGAAGGGATTTGTTTGAGATTCGGATTAGGACTGCGGTACGTCCTCAAGATATTCGTAGAGCGATCGCAGAAGAACGCCCTTGTATTGTTCATTTTTGCGGACATGGCTCGGAAGATGGCAGTTTGTTGCTAGAAGACGATGGCGGGAACAACAAACCCGTTCCACCAGAAGGATTGGCATCACTGTTTAAGTTACACGCCGATTATATCAACTGCGTATTACTCAATGCTTGCTACTCAGCTAAACCAGCCCATGCAATTAGCCAACATATTAACTATGCAATTGGCATGAACCAGCCAATTGGTGACAAAGCTGCAATTGCATTTGCTCAAGGGTTTTATGATGGATTGGGTTACGAAAATTCAGAAACTCAAGATGTATTCCAAAGGGCTTTTAGCGAAGGTTTAGTTGCCATTCAAATGGAAGACATTTCACAGGGGAAAATACCAGTTTTAAAAGACAAACTTTCTTATATTGAAAATTCTATATCAAAAACAGACATATATGTTGAACGACCTCCAAAAGAGCAAAACTGTTATAACGCAATTGTGCAGCCAGGGGCTTTGATTAGAATTAAAGCTTCTCAAGGAATGGGTAAAACACTACTGTTGGAGAAAGTACTAGACTATGCTAGAGAACAAGGCTATCAAACAGCAAAATTAGATTTAAAACATGCTGACAAGCATATCCTTACTGATTTAAAAACGTTCCTACAGTGGTTATGTGTTGATGTCTCTGATAGCTTAGAATTATCACCTCAATTAGATAAATACTGGCAAGATATTTACAGTTTAAATAAAAACTGTACTCGTTATTTTCAAAAATATTTACTATCTATTAACAATAGCCCTTTAGTTTTTGCTATTGATAATTTTGAGCGTGTGTTTGAATGTTCAGACCTTTTCCCCCAATTCTGTTTACTACTGCGTAGTTGGTATGAAACGGCTAAACAAGGAGATAAGACTGGTAATATCTGGAAGAAATTGCGTTTGGTAATAGTTCATTCCACTGAAAAATATCCTGATTTAGACACGAATCACTCACCATTTAATGTAGGTGTAACGATTGAATTACCCGAATTTGATTTGCAGCAAGTGCAAAACCTCGCCAAGCAGTACGGGTTGGCAGAGCAAGACTTGAGTGAGGTAGTAAGCTTAATTGGGGGACATCCTTATCTGGTGCAACTGGCGATAACTACGTTAAGCTCCGCTAACGCACACCTCAAAAGTCAGGAGACGAGGTTAGAAGAACTGTTGAGGCTTGCACCAACAGAACAAGGAATTTTCAGTGACCACCTGCGACAACAATTGTGGCATTTACAACACAATTCTCAGCTTGAGGCAGGGTATAAAAGAGTAGTGATGACAAATGCGCCTGTCAGATTAGATACTGAAGTGGCGTTTAAATTGCACAGCTTGGGCTTAGTCAAACTTTCCAGTAATGATTGCATTCCTAGCTGTGATTTATATCGTCAGTATTTTTCAACTCGTTTGGGGTAGGTGAATCGTGGTTGACCAATACATATTTTCTGGAAGTCTACCTGAAAATGCCAGTACCTACGTCACAAGAGAAGCTGATGCACAGTTATATGAAGGACTAAAAGCGGGAAAGTTTTGTTATGTACTGAATTCGCGCCAAAGTGGTAAGTCTAGCTTGCGTGTGCGAACCATGCAGCGATTGAGAGAAGATGACGTACAGTGTGCAGCAGTTGACCTTTCCGCTGGTGGAATTCAGAATGTCCCTCCCGAACAATGGTATGCAGATTTAATCGACACGCTCATTGACACCTTTGAATTAGATTTAGATTTTAGTAACTGGTGGAAAGCGAATCAGTTAAATTCATTGGTAACAAGATTCCGCAAGTTTTTGGAAGAAATATTACTGATTGAAGTTAGAGAAAATATCGTCATCTTTATTGATGAAATCGATAGCGTACTTAGTCTGAATTTTCCTACAGATGACTTTTTTGCATTGATTCGTGCCTGTTATAACAAGCGAGTCGATAATCCTGCATATAACCGCCTCACATTTTGTTTACTTGGTGTAGCATCACCTAGTAATTTGATTGAAGATAAACAGCGCACCCCGTTTAACATTGGTCAAGCAATCTCTCTCAAGGGTTTTCAGTTGCATGAAGTTGAACCATTAGAAAAGGGTTTGTATGGTAAATTCAGTAATCCCCATACAGTAATACAAGAGATTTTGCAGTGGACTGGGGGGCAACCGTTTCTGACTCAAAAGCTGTGTCAGTTCATGGTTGAGAAATCACAGCAAGAACATCCCCGTTCAGTAGAGCAAGTTGTTAGATCACGGATTATCGAAAACTGGGAATCCCTTGATGAGCCTGAGCATTTACGAACGATTCAAGCCAGGATTTTGCGGGATGAACAACGGGCAGGGTATTTACTAGAACTGTATCAGCAAATACGACTGGCCCAGGAGCGATCACTCTTTATAATAGCAGATGAAACATTGGAACAAAGTGATTTACAGCTTTCAGGATTGGTTGTCAGACAGGAAGGTAAGCTGAGAATTTATAACCAGATTTATCGGGAAATATTTGATTTAAATTGGATTGAAACTCAATTAGATAATTTACGTCCATATGCCGAGAATTTTCGGGCTTGGATGACTTCTACGGGCAAGGATGAATCTCGATTGTTACGTGGTCAGGCTTTGCAGGATGCTAAACAATGGAGTTTAAATAAGAGTTTGAGCTATCAAGATCAGCAGTTTCTAGCTGCCAGCGAAGGGAAGGAAATTAGAGAGAAAAATGCAGCAGCCGACAAAGAAGCGGAGTTGGAAAGAGAGAGACAGGATAAGGAGGCAGCAGAGGAAAGAAATCAATTGCTTAGTAAGGCTAATAAGAAAGCTCAACGGCAAATTGGTATTGGAATTGTTGTTTTGATTGTAACTGTGGTAGGAGCAGCAATTTTAGGTGCATCAGCACACAAACAAGTTAATGAAACTAAAGAAGAAGTCTCAGCTGTTCAAAAACTAAATAAACTGGCTGGAGAATTACAAGGCAAGGAAAACTCTTACTCAAAAGATATTAAATTTAGTTCAAATGAGGCTTTAAGACTGTCTGCTTTATCTTTTAATGTCAATAATCATCAACTTAAACAAGCATTAGTATTTGCTATTAGGTCAAAAGTATATCAACAGCTAAAAAAGCTTAAAGAATCAGAACAAGAAATTGAGCAAAGTAAGGTATTGCTGAAAAAAGCAGGAGAAGAAATTCAGCAAAGTAAAAAATTTTTAGATAAAGCAGATCGCAAGTACTTAGACTCAAGTCAAGGCTTACAGATTCAGGTATTATTTCAGGAATTTCAAGGTGATTTACTAATTCAAAATAAACAAATTAAAAAAGCTATAGAGTCTTATAGTAAAGCTTTTAAAATATTAAAAACTCATCCAAATGAAACTGATTTTACCAAAGATAGTCAGTTGCTCACAAGCGAAAATATTGAATATTTTCATCGTGATTTAATCAATTTAATTGCAAAAAATAAAACTGAAGTAAAATTGAGAGAGCAGGTTAAAAAATCTCTTACCGAACATTTATATGCTGAACTTAAATATTATTTAAAGGCTAAAAATTGGAGGGCGGCTGATTTCAAAACATTCCAACTCATGTATAATATTGCTAAGGTAGAAGAAGGAGAATATTTAGGTTTAAGCTATATTAATAGTTTCTCTTGTTCAGACCTACAGAAAATAGACCAGCTTTGGATCAGCAATTCAGACAACCGTTTTGGCTTTAGTGTCCAGAAGGAAATATGGATTAACACTAAGAATAGACTAGGGATAAAACCAGAAGACTGGACATACAAAGATACAAAAAATTATCGTCGGTTCGTTAAGACAGTTGGATGGTATGATGAAAATGGAACTTTTGACAATCAAGCAAGAGATCACCGAGAGTATTGGGTGTATGGTAGCGAACTAATTGAGCGTATAGAAGGAAAGAACTCAGGGATTAGAGGTAGCTTACCCTCTGGGATTGGGACATACCGTCGCGTTATTGTGTATCCGGATAAATGGGGCGTGGAGGCGGAAATAGAGAGTGGTTTTCTCGCGTTACGACTTGTAAAGTGTAACTTATAATGATTTCAGAAGTTTGTAAACATTCATCACAGCACCCTTTTCCACGCAATAATCAACATTTCATCAACCCGATACTTGGCACTAGTGGCTAATAGCAATTCGCCTGAATAAATTTCTCTGCTACCTAATGTACCTCCGTACTCTCGGTTACTCGCTGCTTATTCCAAGGTAAACCTATCTGTCCAGGTGAAGACTTTCTAGTAGGTCACGTTTTGGGCAAGGCATTGTATTTTTTACTATTTTACTGACCCAGCAGTTAAAAATTTTACCCCTAAAAACCCAAAAGTTGTCACTATTCTTGCTACTCCGAAGCGATAGCTTCACTCGACCATTTCAGGATTTTGGACAGATACAGAACCCCACTCCTGCATCGGATACCGCCGCATCATCTCCTGCAATTCCACCGCCTTCCCATCCGCCGTATAAACCACAACACCCGACATCGCCAGCACAATCCGCTCTCGCCTTGCCCAACTAAACCAAGCGCTGACATCGGAACTAACGGCATTTTTTCCCTTAGCCCCACTCTTGCACGAATTGATAAACAAGCCCGTGGGATTTTCACACCATCCCTCTTGTACTGCCTCTTTGACACGAGCGATCGCTCCGGTGACATTCGCCCAATGTTTCTTGACCACACCTAAACAAGGCTGTGGGTTAATTCGCAGTCGCCGTAATTCCGTACAAATCTCTGCAATCTCACCTTTGCTTGGCTTACCCCCTGGCGCGTCAAACTGACCTTCATTAGTATCTATCTCCGAGGCTAAGTCATCCTGCTGTGACTCCTCAACATACTGAAGGGCTGGCTCTGACACCCTGCGGGTTCGCCAGTCCCTCTTTGTTGAAACAACAAGACCGGGCTGGCTCACAATTGCGTCACTCGTTTTTTGCACATGGCTGTCGGCGGCGTCAGAAATGTCCTCATGAGGGCCTGTGTCGTTAGATGAGTAATCCAGTTCTGACTCATTAACGAAGTGGGTAACCAGATCTGGTTCCGAAATCTTGGTTTCTTCCACCTGATCATCCTTTTTTAGCTCAACAGCAGCGTGTTGTTGTGAGGCGAACTCTTTATTAGTGAACTCTTTGATCTGATCTGCTGGCAGTGAGCAGATCGATATGTCCAAATTGCTCACATCGATTTGCTGATTTTGACAAATCCGATTCCACAGGGCTTGAACGTTCTCGACGTTAACGGTGAACCAGTTAGCTTGATACCAAGTTTTTTCACTGTGACGACAAACATCAATCAACTTGAAATTATCCTTAAGGTTAGCGATCGCTCGTCTGATTGCGGATATTTTCAAGAAAGGCAGTGTTTGACCCCAGTCATTAAGTGTCTTCCAAAACCAGCGCCTACCATCAGCTTTGATGTGCTTGGAAATTTGACAATAGTAATGAATCTGCTGGAGTATTACCGCTTCTTCTAAACCAATCTCGGAGGCCAGTAATGGCGGAACCAACAGAGGGGATTCGGGGGTTATTAACTTGCTAGTCATGTTTTTATGTGTATTTGAAGTGATTTAAATTGTTTAAAACGGCACATCTTCATCGGGGCTTTCTGCCCAGAAGCGTCTGAGCATCTCTTGTTTGGCTAATTGAAGTTCTCGCTTCTCCTCTGGCGACACTTCACCTATCAAACGCTCTACCTCAGCCTGTTGCTTCTGCTTCAGCTGCTCGGTGGTGACAGCAGGTAAGGCTAATGGCTCATCTTTGGCGGATGGTCGAAAGTTGCGGCGACGGAACAGAAAGCGGAAATGGCGTTTATCTTGTGACGGCAGCGATCTCCAAACTTCGGCATCCCAACCAGGAGGGATAGAATTAGATGATGGAGGTAACAGCGTTTGGACTTGTGCTTGAAGAGAGGCGATCGCTCGACCTTGTTCCTCGATCACCTTGTTCTGCTGTGCCACTTTTTCCAAAAGTTGGGCGAGTAGTTCTGAGTTTTGGGGGGCTAACTCAGCCTCACGGGTTTTAAATGCAAAGTAATTTTGGGCTGCTGCTATCTCCGGTTTTCGCGGATCGCCGTTCATTGCCACCAAGTAACAGCCGTGCCGTGATAGCTGATAATCTTTCAGCACTTCTCGAAATGCCTGGGATGCTCCAATTTGCGCCATTTGGACGGCATCGACCAGATGGTGAGATGGATCTATGCCTGAATTTCTAGCACTGATTTTCGCTCTTTCAACAGTGTCCTTAATTCGTTTCCAAGTTTGATAACCCAGCAAGGTTAACAATTCGGTGGCTGACCAAAACTCATTACCCTGTTCATCAACTTTCTTGATTTGCTCAAAAGGGCTATCAGTGGCTTGATTTGATGTGATAAGATTCATAAACTCTCCGTTTTGGCGCATGAAAATCTCACCCAACGCTCACGCAGGGTTTCGGACATTTGTAAAAGGTGGTCTAAAAAATCACAATGTACGGTCTACAACAGTCGTAAATCGGTTTTGAAATACCTGTCAGTCTTTTTCGGGCGGTTTTTCCAATGCTCCCAAGCCACCCAAACCTCCGACCCCAAATCCTCAATGACTTCACCTCTTTTTGGGTATAAAGCACAGTAGATATCAGCGTGAGCAACGATAGAACCTAATCTAATCTCGTTAGAACAAGCAGACTCGGCAGGGGTTTCGTCAGGAACCAACGGTTCCTCAGTTTCGGAAGATGCCGTTTTCTCCAATGCAGCAATTAGCTCCTTCTCTTCGGTGGTCAACTCCGCCCAGTAGTCGTTTTTGATAACCTCATACTCCGTAGCCACTTCTAAATAATCCCACCAGCTACACTCAGGCTTGGACAGCACAACCCGAATATCGCTAACTGCTTGGGGTAACAGTTGCAATTGTTCGGCTCGATATGCGATCGCGCTTTGGGTTGGTTCACTGCCCAGGATGATTGCAGCAGCTTCCAATGCTTTGGTATTGTTCATGGTATTGGCCAAGTTACCCAAAGCAATACCCATCAGCCGCAAGCACTCCTGAGCGTTTTCTTTTGGTGGTTCTTGGGCAAGCGATCGCAAATCAATCGTTTGGTCTAAGGCTTGCTTGACTTGTTTGTTTAGTGCTTTGGTTGCCTGTTTAGTGTAAGTATTGCTCCATTCCTGAGCAGGGCGTTCTTCTACAGCACGTTCCAATTCCTGAATACGTTTTTGTAATCTCTGGTTCTCCAGTTCTAACTGCCTCAGTCCTTCCAACTCGAAAAGCCGATGCTGTAATTGAATATTTTCTTGTTTTTGCTGCTGAAACAGTTGTTGCAAAGCGGTCAGTTGTTCTTGTACCTGTTGTTGGGCTTGGGCTGTTGCCTCCGAGAATAAGCCAATTCTCAAATCCTGTTCCAGTCGCTCAAGTTCTTGCTGATGCTGCTGTTTGAGTTGTGCAACAGCAAGGGCGTACTCTTTGGGGTAAGTCCGTTCTGTATTGATTCTTCGGTAGCCACCCCAGGCGGATAACTCACGCTGGCAGTATTGCTCGAAAGATTTGTAACCAGCTTCACGGTAAAGCTGTTGAGAACGCATCTGGAGTATTTCATCGACTGCCTGCCACTCGAAGTGGTCAATGGCAGTGAAAGTTTCTTTGATGCTGCTGTTGAGTTCAGTGAAAAGGGAAGCTGATATTTTTTCGCGGTTTAGTGTCAGCATAACTGTTGCCCATTAAGGATTGAGCATCGATCAATTTTGTTTACAAAATCGTCAAAACGTTTGCCAGCACTCTTACTTACCAAGATTGTTTGTCTACTGTTACTAGCGATTATATGGCATCATAAAATTACGCATCATGATTTAAAAATCTTTGACGCGCCTGACAATGTAAACAATAAGGGCGATCACTTCGATAAAGATTAGTGGAGGCGGTCGCTTTTATTGTCTAGTACCTATAGAATATAAAATCTGTTAGATTATGGCAAGTGCTGGTAGACAAAAAATTATTATGTTGGATACAAAATACGTTGCTTCTATTTACTGGGATAAAGAACTGGGTGAACGCCTGAAAGCTTTACGAGGAAGTAATTCTGTCCGTTCAATTTCTGAAAAAACAGCCCTGCTTGGAGAGCGGATATCTCATCAATACATTCATATGCTTGAAGACCCCCAAAGATATGAGAATTCAGCTTCTACGGTATCTTTTCCAAAAATCTCTGTTCTCCTCAAAGCGTTGGACAGCAGTATTGAGGAGTTTCTTAGTACGGCAGTAACAATTGTGTCTATTACCCCTTGACATTTGTCTGGTGACAGTAGACAATAGAGTTAACAAAACAAAAGACGACCGCCCGTCCTGAGAAAACAGCGATCGCCTTCTGTCCCTAAAAAGGTGAACTCTATTATGAACTACTTGGCTTATTCACAGCAAGCACCCAAAAGCTTCATCTGCGACGCAATAGACGAACAAGACTTAGCCCAGGCTGAATTTTACAGTTACATAGAAGCCCAAGCGCAAGCTGTAGCACCTGAAGAATACACCAGCGTTGAAATCGATTTCTACCACCATGAGATTTACGCCAACGGTCAACTCATAGCCCAAATCACCTACGACCACAACGACTTTGTAACCCAGCCCTGGTTAGTAATGGTCAATGAGAAAGAAGAATTCCAAGCTAACACCTGGGCGAAGTGCTACCGCTACATCTGCACACATTACAAGGATGGTTCATTACCAGTTCAGGAACCAGAAACCCCAGCCGCTACAACGGGGAACGAAATCATGGCGCAGATTTTCAACGAATGCGAAAACCTTGGGTTGGAGTTACTGGAAGATGGCATTTACAGAGGCGACGAGAAGCTGGGACAAGTAGGACAGACTAACGGTAATTGGTGGTTTATACGTGCAGATGACGCTCATCAACAGCAAGTCTTTTGTGGCTCAGTATCAGACGCAGTTTGGTGGATTTCAAGGGCGGACTTTCCAGGCTGTGCAGACGTTCTTGATGAATACTTGCAATACCGAACGCTTGAGCAAATGCCTTCTTTGGAACTGAAGGACTTGCTCTCTTGTGCGGAGTTAGTCACAGCGTAAACAAGAATCCAGGAGTCAGTGTAATTTCTTTTCTGACTCCTGACTTCTTCTCCAATCATTCACTAACTAAAACAATGAAACCAACAATATCAATTCCACAGAGCTGGCAGTACCCCCGTTTTACCTTTGGGCAAAGAACTGAACGCGGCGCAATCATTGGCATGAAGTACTACGACGAAGACACATATCTAGCTGATGAATACGGTGCAGGGTGGCGTTATATTTTGCTGCCTGATAAGAATTATGAAGACGAAGAACACCGTGTTGAAGATGAATTAGAACTACTCACTCCACAGGAATTAAAGACGCAAATAGAGGCTGAAATCAGCAACCATTTGCGCCAAATTCAATCACTGAAACACGAATTAAAAGCAATGGGCGTAAGTGTTGTGTCAACTGAATCTACTGCCCAAACAAAGCCAGGAGTCCAGGAACAGTATCAATCTTCAATCTCTCCCCCGCAATTGGACAAATTGATTGATGCTGCAAAATTCATCCTCAAAGAGATTGCCAAACACCCAGATTATCTAGCACTTGATTATCAGCCTGATTTAACTGTTGGTGATGCCCAAACTGCACTCTCTTATTTGCAAACAGGGCTAGAGGACACCCAAAAGTTTGACATCACATCGAACATTTTTCCCTAACACAAGCTTTGCCATTCATTACAAGACAACCACTTCACATAAACCGTAGAAACTCAAAATCATGGAAACAATCAAAGTCAATAACAGCGTTTTTCTCATTCCTCCGTCGCAACCAAAACTCCAAGCCAACTGTGCCAAAGAATATGGGCAATTTCTTCTTGATTGTCTTCCAAAACTAACAATTCTAGAAGCTCAACAAGGGGGATACCTCAAAGGTAATAAAGCTGATTTTGCGATTGCAATCTCACGCCCAGACCGCTTACTCACCATCAACGAAAACTTCACCAACGAACCATTCACCGAACTGTGGGTAATTCCGGTTGCTGGTGAGCTGAAGGAACAATTCAAAGGCCCTGCTTCTATGCTGTTGTGCTTTCTGATGCACCGCCGCAGTAAGGACAGTTTCGCTAGCCTGTACAACCATTTCGCTCACCGTGCGTTTCAAGACTGGTGCGAACAGGGAATGCCAGGTGATCCTAAAGAGTTTTGTTATGAGGCGATCGCTAGTGTATTACGAAACTATATCTTCTGTGCGGAATTCCAAAAGGTTGATGGTGCAAAGGGGTCGTACTGGTTTATTCAATGGTCATATCGTCGCTCTCAGTCTGACTTTGAGAATGACGCACTCGAAGCCGCTCAAATGATTCGTAGTGGTGCGGAGAGCGGGGCGACACTGCACTGGGTAACAAACGAAACTTACGAGCGTTGGGCATTGAATGCAGAGAATGTACCTGTATTACCTGCTGTTTCAGAAGCAGAGGCACGAGCATCATTGCAACCGCAGAATCAGGCAGTTGTACCCAGCAGGAAAAGGTAATTAAGGACACGCATTGGCGATTCATCAAAACAGAACTCAGGAGTCAGAATTCAGTATCTATTTTGTATGAATGGT
Source organism: Desmonostoc vinosum HA7617-LM4 (assembly GCA_019359515.1). Classification (GTDB taxonomy): domain Bacteria; phylum Cyanobacteriota; class Cyanobacteriia; order Cyanobacteriales; family Nostocaceae; genus Desmonostoc; species Desmonostoc vinosum. The sequence goes on from JAHHHC010000071.1 coordinate 14,632, forward strand.
GGATAAATAAACTAGCTTAAACTCCACCAATTAATTCTGATTTCTGGATTCTGGCTTCTTCTTCAATGAGTCGCCGCTACAAAATAACAATCCTATTTTTATGGAAATGGGGGTTTATTTATGAGTCTCAAATGGACTGAACTAGAAATAACAACTCTGTATGAGATGGCAGAAATGTACACTCCAGAACAAATAGTTTTTCGGCTCAAAAAACGAGATTATCAACGTACAGTATCAGCAGTTAAAAGTAAATTGCATTCTTTGGGGTATTCTACTCGCCCAGTTCTCGATAATTATAGTTACAGCGAAATTGCAAAACACCTTTGCTTACATTCAAGCACTGTTCTTTATTGGGTGAGGCAAGGTTGGTTAAAAGCCAAAAAGCGTTGTACCATAAAAGTAGAAACTATGATTGACCATGACCGCTTGTTCAAAGAACTAATCTCTACTTTCTTCATGGAGTTTTTAGATTTATTTCTGCCTCAAGTAGCTAGTCAAATAGACCGAGATTCTATTCAGTTTTTACCCCAGGAAGTGTTTACCGATGTCACCTCTGGAGAAAGGAAGGAAATTGATTTGCTGGCTCAGGTGCGTTACCAAGGGCAGGAAACCTGTTTTTTAATCCATCTTGAGAATCAGTCTTATACTGAGAAAGTATTTGCCAAACGGATGTTTAAGTATTTTGCACGGTTGCATGAGAAGTACGACTTACCAATCTATCCAGTTGTTATTTTTTCTTTTGATGAACCGAAACGTCCTGAGCCTCAAATTTACCGCGTGACTTTTCCTGATTTAAATGTTCTGGAATTTCAGTTTGCAGCGATTCAATTAAATAGAATTAGTTGGCGGGATTTTTTAACCCAACCAAATCCAGTGGCAGCAGCGTTGATGTCGAAAATGAATATTCCTAAGCAAGAACGTCCACATGTAAAGGCGGAATGTTTGCGATTGCTGGCAACGCTAAAATTAGACCCAGCCCGTAGCAGCTTGATTTCTGGGTTTGTTGATACGTATTTGCGACTGGATGCAGCCGAAGAGCAAGCTTTTCAAGCCGCTATCGATACAATGGGATTAACACAGCAGGAGGAAGTTATGGAGATTGTTACTAGTTGGGGAGAAAAAGCTGCCCAAAAAACAAGAGAAGAGATTGCACTAAATTTGCTCACTAGAGGAATGATTGTGCAAGAAATTGCACAAATCACGGGTTTAACAGTAGAGCGAGTTATTCAGCTACAAGCACAGTTAACTCAAGAGAATTAATGTGCCTGGGACATTACCTATCACAGGGTGAGGCGATCTCATCAAGAAGTTAAATACTGTCCAATAGATGATTGTTGGCGGCGCAGAGCAGTCATTGCTTGCTGCTGAATTTGACGAACTCGCTCTCGACTAACATTGAGCTTTTCCCCAATCTGAGCCAAACTTCGCTCTTGATTATCCAATAGCCCAAAGCGCAAAATTAATACTTCGCGCTGCACTGGTTTGAGTGACGCTAACAAATCACTTAAGTCTTGGCGCAACATTTCTTGAGTGATGAGTTCATTTGGTGAAATACCCTCATCTGCTAGAAGTTCGCTCAGTTCTGTATCTTGATTATCACCTATCTTCAAATCTAGAGAAATTGTCCCACTAGCAACTTTGAGGTATTCTCGAATTTGGCTTGGTTCCATCTCCAATTTCTGAGCAATTTCTGTGAGAGTAGCACGACGACCGAGCGTTTGAAACAATTCTCGCTGTACTTTTTTGATTTGAGTAAGTTTCTCGTTAACGTGAATCGGTAAGCGAACTGTGCGAGATTTAAGGGCGATCGCTCTGGTGATTGCTTGGCTGATCCACCAGTACGCGTAAGTTGATAATTTGTAGCCTCGGTTGGGGTCAAATTTCTCCACGCCCCTTTGTCTTACTACCGCAGCATTTTCAAGAACGTCAGCGCACCTTGCAAGAGAGAATCTCATTCATAAGTAGCCGTGCAAAATAAATTATTTAGTTAAGAAAGGGAACAGGGAACAGGGAAAAAATACAGATTTATGCATAAGTACTTAAATTCAAGCAATTTTCAACTGTCATGGTGAGTGCCACATTTAGGGCAATCCCATTCACGAATATTCAACGGCAGTTTCTCAACGATGTGCCCACACGCAGCACATCGCTTAGAACTGGGAAACCATCGATGAACAAATCGATGAACTTTTTAATCTAATGATGAGTGATACCATTACCGCCCCCACAGAGCGTACATTTGACGTTGAACAGTGGGTTCGCTTTTCACCTGAATTAGCAACTGTCCTCAAGCTTTCTAAGATTGGTGAGATTGAAGTTATCTTGCACCGACAAATTCCTTTATGTTTTGAGATTAAACAAGCAACTATTCTCAAGAAAGCTGATGGTTGGTATGTCAGCTTTTCTTTAGAAGATAAAACTGTACCTGCTACATTGCCTGTTTGACCGACTACAAGCAAAATTACATAAAATTGTCATTTCAATAAAGTGAGTTGAAATGCCCGTAACGAGGGACAATAAAAATCAGACATTATAAAACCAGACGAAACTAATCTTGTGTCTGATTAATTAGGGAGTAACACAAATGACTCTCTCGGTTGTCCACATAAACAAGTACCGCAAGGCGATCGCTTCTCTTAGTGCAGTGCAGGCAGAGGCGAAGTTGATTGCGCTATGGTTGGATGGAAAAGCCGATTCATCTGTCACCGCATATCGGCGTTACACTAAGCGGTTCCTGGATTTTTTGGACAAGCCCCTCAAAAAAGTAACTTATGAAGATTTGGTAGAATACAATACACAATTTCAAGGACAAGCTGACAGCACGCGGCGAATACACATTGCCGCCGTCAAAAGTCTCATTAGTTTTGCTCATAAAATTGGATATATCCCTTTTAATGTTGGTATGGCAATAAAATTGGGAGAGATACCAGACGTAATCAACGAACGTTATCTTGATGAAGCAGATATTAAATTAATGGTACGGGCAGCCCAAAAGCATATTGAGCTTGCAAAAACCCAAAAACGACGACAAACAGCTAAAAGAAATTTACTGATCATCAAGCTGCTGTACCAGGCAGGACTTAGGGCTAACGAAATTTGTCAGCTAACTTGGGCAGATTTAACACCGAGAAATGACAGTGGTCAGGTGTATGTGCGTTCTTCTAAGGGCAATAAAAACCGTACAATTCTGATTAAGCCAAAACTGTGGAACGAACTGATGGAGTTTAGGGGAGATGCTCATGCCACAGATGCAGTTTTCTCCAGTCAAAAGGGTGGACACCTGGAGCGCCAGAATATACACCCGATTGTGAAGGCGATCGCTGCTGATGCGGGGCTAAGTGATAAAGTGTCAGCTCACTGGTTGCGTCATGCTCATGGGTCACATGCAATCGAGCGAGGGACTAACCCTGTACTGGTGAAAGATACTTTAGGTCATTCTAATTTGGCGATTACTGATCGCTATCTTAAAGCTAGACCTAACGATAGCAGCGCTTTAAATTTGATGGATCTTTGATTAAAGCAAGCATTGCGATCGCCGCAAATTCTCGCGCACCCGCTCACAGCAATAGCTCTGTATTCCTCCAAGAAACGGAGAAATACAAATTCTCGCGCACCGGGATTCTTGCAAAACCCAGCTCTACGCCAAAACAAGGATTTGGGAATAGGGATATCAGTATTCTAAGTATTGCAAAACCTTAAGCCTTGATTTCTCTAAAATATGGTACAGCACCATGTTTGAAACTATACTAGCAGCTATTGTTGCTTCAAATTGGAGAGAGGTTAGGGACAGTTCCGATTTTAAATCGGAGCAGAGGCAATTCGTCTTTTTGGACGGATTCAGACAAATCAAAGGTTTCCGAGCTTGGGGTCAAGATGACCCCAACCTTGCTAAACGAGATTTCCCGTTTTGGAAACGAAGAAATAAAAGACAACACTAAGATTAGACCCAGCGCGAATGCAGTTGATTTCTGGGTTTGTAGATACGTATTTGCGTTTGGATGTCACAGAAGAACAAGCCTTTCAAGCGGTTGTCGATACAATGGGGTTAGCAGAGCGGGAAGAAGTTATGGAAATTGTCACCAGTTGGGGAGAAAAAGCCGCATTAGCCGAACGACGAGAAATAATTGCGGGGCTTTTGAAGGTAAGGTTTGGAAATTTAGATGCCCAGTTAGAAGAGATTATTCCTCAGTTGATGGAGTTATCTAGAGAAGAATATCTGAGTTTACTTTTACAGGCTGACCGTGAGCAATTATTATTGCAGTTTCGGGGACAATCTTAAATGATGCTGGATGGGGACAATTTATAACCATACTTTCAAACAAAGCCGCAAAGCTCGCCATGGGGATACTGCCTGGTGGCAGACTTTGCGAGAATGCTGGTTTAAAAGTAATAGCTATAAACCCTAACGGTACTAGTCGGGAATGTTCTAATTGTGGTCAAAAAGTAAAGAAGCCCCTGTCTCAAAGAATACACAATTGTCCCAGTTGTAAGGTCATTTTGTGCAGGGATCTGAATGCTTCTATAAACATAAAGGCGTGTGTCCCACACGCCTTTAAAGCTCAATTAATGTCTTCATTGAAGAGTCGTTGAGAAGCCCACACTCACCCTGAAAGGGGAGTGTGTGGAGTATGTCACCCATTAAGTATCAGGAAAACCCGTTAAAACTGAGAGCAAGCCAGAACAATCGCAGCCAGTTGAGACAAAGCCGGATTTACCACCTAGCAGGCAGGGGAAGAAAGCGATCGCAGGACATTTCGACCCAGCAGTGTCAAAACAGCTTAAGCAATTGGCTTTGGAGCAAGATACAACTGTGCAAGCCTTACTAGCTGAGGCTTTGAATGGTTTGTTTGAGAAATACGACAAAAAGCCGATTGCGTAAGCAACCACCAGCATCAGCCAAGGTTCACACAAAAAATATCATCAGTACAGCAAAAACACTGTTGGCTGCAAAAGTTACAGCCAAAGAAAATTGATACAGAAAGTTTTGAGGTGTCACTGATGAGTAATAAGAACAACGGAGCAGAAGCAGCAGGGTATGCAGCGACCGGAGCAGCAGGCGGATGGGGACTTGCGGCAGTAGTAGGGAACATGGGCTTGGCAGGGGCTTTTGGTGGCATTGCTATCGGCGCGGCTCCAGTCATCGCTGCTGGCGCTGTCGTAGGGTTGGCGGCGTATGGAATCAAGAAAGCTCTTGATGATTAATTTTTGGATGCGCCTAGTCAGCGTAACGTTACGGTAACTATGAGAAAGCCGCGTATCAGAGCGCGGCTGTCCTATCAGTAGCAAAAGGTACTTTCCTCATTATTACGCCGCCGCAGTGCAATGGGCATACAGCTAGCTTTACGAGCGTTTGCCTGATGCCCTCCCAGCGCGATCGCCAGGGATAAAACTTAGCTAACCAAAGAAAAGAAAATATTGGAAAATTTTTGTATCATAGCCAAACATTTTTTATTAAAAAGCTTCAGGCTTTTTCCTTTTACTGGACTTCTCGCCACAACCCCGCTAGTCCACCTATAACCTAATCAGGACTTACGCAACTGGCACAGGCGAGCGCTAAATTTGAGTACAAATGTATTGAATAATGGAGGCAACTGGCAGAGGGCGATCGCATTTATATAAGACATATGTACTAGCAAAGATGGGCTTA
>JAHHHC010000003.1 GCA_019359515.1 Desmonostoc vinosum HA7617-LM4
CGATACAACTATGACCCATGTAATTGAAAATTTTATCGATTCCCTCAAAGTTAAAAATGGCGACTCCTCATCGACCCACTGTCCTGTCAATCCTACGGATTGATTTGGTTGCGGGTCAATTCGTCGTCGCCCAAAAATTCATCCCGACGCTCAACGAAGCGTTAGAGCGCGGGGCTTCTTTTCGATTCTGCTAAAATCTAGCTTTGCTAAGCCACAATAGCTCTAGGACTTTCTTAAGGGAACATTTTGATGTCTCGACAAAAACGTACATACCGGGTTCTAGAAAAAGCTGAGTTGAGATCTGCCGGACTTAAAGCGATTGATCCCAGCATGGATTTTGGGGATACTCGCAACTTACAAAACATGACACAAATAATGGAGGAGTTACGTACTAAGATAAATGCTTATAACACTGCTTTATCAATAATTGACTCTTCCAAAACTGAGATTGATAATTTGGAAAAAGTTTTAGCCGACCTCACTGATAGAATGCTGATTGGAGTAGCTTTTAGATACGGCAAAGACAGCTGTGAGTATGAGATGGCGGGTGGTGTTCGCAAAAGTGAACGCATTCGTAGAAGTTCAGTTAGTCGCTTGAAAACTGGCACGGAGGAAGTGTCTAGCAAAAATCAAACGGCATAGCATAAGCTAAAAAACATCTAAATTACATAATCAAATTAAATAAAACTCTTGTGGGGTGGGCATCTTGCCCGCCCTAATTATACAAGTTATATATGGAACAGCTTAGTATGATCAAAGGATGAGCGATCGCATTGCTGTGATCTACTAACTATTTCTGCAAAAGTGCGATCGCTCTGAACATGAGAAATTTTGCTACGAAGATAAGTAAAATCAAATGATTGTTTTTGAGTATTGAGTTTACCCAATAAATCGATACATTATTACCTTTGCTTTCCAGTTTTCTTCAACAAAGACTAAATACTCGCCATTAGCACGACGAAAAGCACGGATACCGTAGGGTATGTCAATCCAACCACTTTCATTAGCCACTTCAGGGCCAGGTTTTAAAAGTTTTACTTGCTTCCCTGTCGCTGCATTGTAAACATATACCTCTGCGGTTTTCACTGTGACGGCAAACACATAATCTCCAGCAACACTCATGGCAGCGGTAGCAACTTCTCGCTTGCCTGTGGTGTCGTAGGGAACCACAGTACGCCAACGAGGAGTGCGGTTTCCTTGACTCCAATTGTCAAACCGGGCAACTTCTGATCCTACAACTCCGCTATCGTCGCCAACCGCAGGGCGATCGCTAGTAAAACCTGATAAATACATGGTATCTGTTTCTGGAAAATATTCGATACGTCGCAAATCAGTAAATATATTAGGAGTAGCTTGCTTTTGCATCGAACTGTAGCTATAAATGGGGTTGCCCTGAGCATCTATTCCCTGTAAAGGATAGTGCCGGATACCATCTTTAGTACGTAAAGTTTTCCACACATCACCTTTGCTGTCTACCCACCAGCCGCCAATGTAGGGATAATCGTTGCTGGTATCGTACTCATTTTTTTCAAACGTACCATTACCGTTGCGATCTCGCCAAATCCATTCTCCTTTTTCGGGTTGATGGGGCGGCCAATTTCCGTCAATGGATTGTTTGCCTCTACTATCAGTGCCGACAAACATTCCAGATGGAATGGCAATTTTACCATCCGTAGCTGGATTGAAGCGGTATATCTGCAAAAAACTGCTGTACATATTCGTCAAGAACAAAAAGGGCTTACCTTGGATGCGTCGCACAAAAGTAGCATCCGGTGATGTATGCAAACGTGCATCTTGAGGATATTTGAAAGCGTTTAAAGTGTAACCCTTGTAAATCCATTGTTGACCAGCAGATTTACTGTAGTCCATCTGGTAGTTTTCTTGTTTGGTAAATACGTTAATCCCATCCGTTTTGGGATCAGTATCAGCATTATCTACAAATATTAGTCCTAGTGATCGCCAAAGTAGTTTTCCTGATGGCGAAAACTTCCGTAAATCTGTTCCTGATTTATTAAAACCGTTACTATTGACGTAAATATTGCCTGCGGCATCTGTACCAACACCAGTTAAGCCATAAAATTTCAAATCTTTGACTTCACCAGGAATATCTGCATAAATGCCATTTTTATCCCCAAAGCTACCAATCTGCACTGGCTGATTTTTAATGTTGTAAATCAGTATTTGCTGACGCGGCCCATTTTCTGCTACTAAAAGTCTGCCTTGAGGATCAACAGCAACTGCTGTTGGTTGAACTACATCTTTGATTTGTTGGGGTAATTGCTTTCCAGCCTGGGAATAATGCACAATCTTTGCAGGGTTATCAGCATTTTGCTCTTGAACAATCCACAAATTGCCTTTTTTATCAATAGTAATTTGGCCTGGACTAGCAACATTAAAGCTGCGTAATTCTTTCATTGTGTCTGTGTTGTAGACACGAATTCGATTCGTAGTAGCATCACTCACATATAACTGGCGATCGACAGTTGCTAATCCCGTCACTTCACTTTTATTGCTGATGATCAGCATACTCTGATCCCAACCTCGCCCTTGGGGAAATGGCGCAGGCTTGCCAGATAAGTCATAACGTCTGACACAATACCAAATTGTATCTTCTAAAGGGTAATCCTCTTTTGTCTTACCGATCGCACCCTGAATCATCGCGATATAAATATATTTACTGTCTGCTGTGACAGCTTTACCACCAGTACGACCCCAGCCATGAGTATCTGCAAGGGCACCAATAACATTACCATCCTTATATCTTCCTGCTTCTGAACCTCCTTCATCCCAATGGCTATTAGTATAAACTGTACCATCAGCAGCAACATACATTCCCTCAATATTGTTTTGTACCCATTGTTTTCCACCACCAAAGCTATTACCTATCCAAGATGTTTTATAAGATTTTTGTTCACCACTCAAGCTATTACTAGTCTGAGACGTTTTGTTACTAGCTAAAGAAGTTACAGGTGTTGCTAAATCTGATATTCTGCTGCTAGATACAGAATTTATGTGTTCGGTTGAAGGCTGATTATTAACATTATCTGAACTGGATATTACAGGTGTTGCCCAGTCTGTTGTTATTCCTATTGAAGTAACAATTACTGCGATGATGAGACACAATAAAAAATTAAAGCTTCGATTGCGATCAACTTTGACCTTGAGTGGAGTCGAAAAGTTAGCCGTTCTTTTTTGCCAATATCTAATCTGAGATAACCTCCGAATCTGCTGATTAAGCTGGCGACGGAGTTTACTTAACGAAGGAAGGAATTTTTTTTTCATATATTTTCCGAGTTGGTAATTGCTTGAAACTGGTATTTTGCACTATCAATTACTTGTACTGAGCAAACTTGTGTTCAGCGTAGTCGAAGTATCAATTATCAATAATTTGATAGCTGTTAAACCTCTGATAGTATTGCACTTACACTATGGTTTATCGGCTTTTCCTCAGATCTTGCACCTTTCAAACTGTCAGTCGCAAAACTTACCTAATTGTTCGGCTTCGCTCTCTACCGCCAGGGATTGTAAATCCCTGTCTTATAGCAAAAGTCCATTAGAAATGGACTAAATACAGAGACAAATAGATATGTAATTTTTATAACTTTATTGCGGCAGACTCATTAGACCTCTTGCAAAAGTCGGATACTCGCCAGAAAATAAATTTTCTGGCTGATAACTCAAGTCGGTTTCAACCGACTAATAACAGTATTTTTAGTCCGTTTCAACGGACTTTTGCTATTAGGCAGAGACTTGAGTCTCTGACGGTTCAAGTATTTTTGCAAGAAGTCTATTATTTTCACTGGCAGGTGCAAGATGTGAGTTTTCGATACTATTAGACTGATTTACACCCAACTCTTTATCTAATCCGGCTAATATGCTTTTACATAGATAACAAAAAATTAATTTAGACTTTTCAAACAACCTCTTAGCTTACTTACAGCACATTTCATCTGAATGAAGTACACAAGGGCGGGCAGGATGCCCACCCCACAAGATTTATCATATTAAGATGTGTACTTCATTTACTTGCAAAGTGCTGTAAGCGTGGGCTGAGCGAAGTCGAAGCCCACGCGGGGGAATGGGGAAAAGATTTTTCCTAATCTTGGGGTGAGATTCTATCACCGGTTTTGGGGTCAAACACAAACAACTGACTTAAATCTAATTGTAGAGACAAGCGATCGCCAGGATGTGAACGCACATCTCCACCCACCTGCACATTCAACAACACCAACGAACCAGGTAAACTCACACGCATCAAAGTTTCCCTTCCCAAAGGTTCCACAACCTTAACCTCAACCGACAATTCTCCCAACTCTTCCTCTGCGTGTTCTCCGTCTTGAAAAGTTCTGTTCGTCGGAAGCTGGCGCTCAGACTTTTCGCTGCGCCTCTGTGGTTCGTTAATATAAATATGCTCTGGTCTAATACCCAAATCAAAACTTTGTCCCGTAGGTAAATGCAAACTCTCCCGCATTTGCGGCGTTATTCTTAACAACTGTCCGCTAACATCAAAACCCTCATGCTTATAAATAGCTGGTAAAATATTCATCGGTGGACTGCCCAAAAAAGTTGCTACCATCTGATTAGCTGGGCGTGCATAAATACTTTGAGGCTCACCAATTTGTTGAATCCGTCCTCGATTTAGCACCACAATTTTATCAGCCAGAGTCATTGCTTCAACTTGATCGTGAGTCACATAAACAGTTGTAACACCTAACTCTTGGTGTAACTGTTTCAACTCAGCTCGTGTATCATCCCGTAACTGAGCATCTAAATTAGATAAAGGCTCATCAAGTAAAAATACTTGTGGTTGACGAGCGATCGCCCTTCCTAATGCTACCCGTTGTTGCTGTCCACCAGAAAGCTGTTTCGGCTTACGATCTAGCAAGTGTTCCAAAGAAAGCGATCGCGCCACCGTCACCACCCGCTCTTGAATCACCTTCGAGTCAACCTTCCGCATCTTTAACCCAAAGGCGATATTTTGCGCCACACTCATGTGAGGATAAAGAGCGTAGTTTTGGAATACCATCGCCACATCTCGCTGTCTAGCCGGGACATTATTTACCAATTGTTCGCCAATAAAGAGTTTGCCAGACGTAGCAGTTTCCAAACCAGCGATCGTGCGTAAAATTGTAGACTTACCACAACCCGACGGGCCGACTAAAACCCAAAATTCCCCATCAGGAATTTCAAAAGTAATGTCCTCGATGGCGGTGACATTGTTAAATCTACGCTTGATATCTTCTAGACGAACTTTTGCCATTATTAAGAGTTGATACTTGAGATTTTGAATTTAGGAATGGCTTGGGGAAACTTCCCTAACCTTCTGATTCCAGCAATGCTAAGAACTTTCCCTTGTTAGTTCAGCATCGCGTAGTATCTTGCGTAGCAATCCTCTACCAATGGTTTTACCAGCATGAACAGGAATAGTTAGTGTGCATCCATCCTCATGTTTCATTTGTACATGGTTGCCTTTTTGACGCACTACCTGAAAGCCTATTTCTTCTACAATATTAATAATTGCTTTTCCTGTCAAACTTGGTAGCTTCGGCATTAAATCGCTATTTTTTGAATCCCTACAAATTCTGGTATTATTTCAACATTTTCTGTTTCCAAACAAAGTTCTATTACTTCTTTAATATTTACAATTAACTCATCAATTGTTTCTCCCTGACTATAACAAGCTTTTAGCTGAGGGACTTCTCCTACATAGTAGCCATCTTCATCTCGTTCAATGATGACGTAAAATTCTCGTTTGGCAGCGTTCATCATAATTTATCTTTACCTAGACTCACAATCATTGTTTAGAGCGTTTCCAAAAGGAGAAGCATTACGAATTATTACTAGACCAAGCTGGATGAGACAATAAAGAGGCAATCACCCGCACCCCTCGTAATTGATTAGAAAGGGGTAAATGACCTTTAGGGGCGCTGAGATCCCAAGTAAATTCATGGGGATATCGCGTCCAATTGTTACCGATTTTCCAGCCAATTTTTGGCCAGAAGTTGTCCCAGTTTTTACCCAAACTTAACCAGATTTCTCGCTGCACCGAAAAGCCAAACTTACCTTCAGAGTGGACTAACCATAAGTTGTTAATGGTTTGCAAGTCAACAGCTGGGGTATTTTCCACCTCAGTAAAATACAACCATTTTCTTTGTATAGCCGTTGGCCCTGACAATTCACACATTTTTTGGATGGTTATGCGATCGGCTGCTTCAAAGTCTTGAGCAGCGAGTAACTGTTGCAAGGGATTGTAATTAACCCCGCATTCTGATTTTAGAGTTACAATTCCCTCAGGAAAATAAGCAAGCAGAAATTCTTGGGCTTGGGGTGCATCTGAGTTATAAAGGGCTTGATAGGCCTTGCCATCAATCCAAGTCGCCGGGTGATCACGACGTTTCAATAAAAATTCCATCAACACATCCAGTCCTTCATTACCCTTTGCAGCTAACTGTGGGATGATCTGTTGTTGAATTTGAAGAGACCCAGCGATTAGCGATTGTCGGAGGGAGTCGATGTCATTAGCAGTGCCTGATACAATCATTGGGTCTGTCATGCCATTACTCGTGTTAGCGGTCAGTGAAAAAGCAATCAACTATCGGGTGTTCTCAAAAGCGAATCACTGATAGCGAAATGTAGTTTACTATTTTTGATCGTACAAAATTGCGACAGTTTCACTGAAATTCTATTTCAACAGCGGCGGCATATCGATCAGGAGCGCGTGAAATATGTACGATAAAATTACACCCCCCATTACTGGAGCAAAAATCACCTTTAAGAATGGTGAACCGATTGTCCCAAATAATCCAATTATCCCTTTTATTCGGGGCGATGGAACAGGGATTGATATCTGGCCCGCTACCCAAAAAGTACTGGATGCTGCGGTAGCAAAGGCCTACAAGGGACAACGGCAAATTAGTTGGTTTAAGGTCTATGCCGGCGATGAGGCTTGTGATTTATACGGCACTTATCAGTATTTACCTCAAGACACTTTAACGGCTATTCAAGACTATGGCGTGGCTATTAAAGGGCCTCTCACTACTCCTGTGGGTGGTGGGATTCGCTCTTTAAATGTTGCTTTACGGCAAATTTTTGACCTGTATGCCTGCGTGCGTCCTTGTCGCTATTATGCAGGTACGCCTTCACCTCACAAAAATCCTGAGAAATTGGATGTAATTGTTTATCGGGAAAATACGGAAGATATTTATCTGGGGATTGAATGGCGGCAAGGTAGCGAAATTGGCGATCGCCTCATCTCCATCCTCAACAAAGAGCTGATCCCCGCCACGCCAGAACACGGCAAAAAGCAAATTCCTCTCGATTCTGGCATTGGCATCAAACCTATCAGTAAAAAGGGTTCCCAGCGCTTAGTCCGGCGTGCCATCAAACATGCTCTACAACTCCCTAAAAATAAGCAACAAGTAACTTTGGTGCATAAAGGGAACATCATGAAATACACCGAAGGCGCTTTCCGGGATTGGGGTTATGAATTGGCAACTACTGAGTTTCGTCAAGAAACTGTTACCGAACGGGAATCTTGGATTTTGAGTAATAAAGAGAAAAATCCCCAGATCTCGTTAGAAGACAATGCCCGTCAGATCGATCCAGGATTTGATGCCTTGACAGACGAGAAAAAAGCCCAAATTGTCAAGGAAGTTGAAACAGTTCTTAACTCAATTTGGGAAACCCACGGTAACGGCAAATGGAAAGATAAAATTTTGGTCAACGACCGGATTGCTGACAGTATTTTTCAACAAATCCAAACTAGACCAGATGAGTATTCGATTCTGGCGACAATGAACTTAAACGGTGATTACTTGTCTGATGCAGCGGCGGCAATTGTGGGTGGGTTAGGAATGGGGCCCGGGGCCAACATTGGCGATGCCTGCGCCATCTTTGAAGCTACCCACGGCACCGCACCCAAACACGCTGGTTTAGACAAGATAAATCCTGGTTCAGTGATTTTGTCTGGTGTGATGATGCTGGAGTATTTGGGTTGGCAAGAGGCAGCAGACTTAATCAAGCAAGGATTAGGAGATGCGATCGCCAACAGTCAAGTTACCTACGACTTAGCAAGATTGCTAGAACCACCCGTTGAACCCTTGAAATGTTCTGAATTTGCCGAGGCAATTATTCAGCGTTTCGGGGAGTAGGGACTGGGGACTGGGGACTGGGGACTGGGGACTGGGGAGTAGGGACTGGGGACTGGGGACTGGGGACTGGGGACTGGGGACTGGGGACTGGGGACTGGGGACTGGGGACTGGGGACTGGGGACTGGGGACTGGGGACTGGGGACTGGGGACTGGGGACTGGGGAGTAGGGACTGGGGACTGGGGACTGGGGACTGGGGACTGGGGACTGGGGACTGGGGACTGGGGACTGGGGACTGGGGACTGGGGACTGGGGACGCGGAGAATAATCAATAACAAATGACTATTCCCTGTTCCCTATTCCCTGCGATGCACTGAGCGTAGTCGAAGTGTTCCCTATTCTTTTACTGCCATAATCTAAGAAAATAAGAACTGGCAACAGATTGAATGGATTCGCTGCAAAAAATCTTATGACTATTAATCGACGCCATTTCTTGTTTTTACTAGGAGTCGGTACGGGTGTTTTTGCTCTAGATGCTTGTGCTTTGGCTGAGAAAACTCCCAGTGGCAATGCTACAACTCCCAGCCCCGCAACTAACACAACAACGGCAAAGGCTATCCAATTACCGCCTCTGCCTTATGCTAACAACGCGCTAGAACCATACATTGATGCGAGAACGATGCAGTTTCACCATGATAAACATCATGCAACTTATGTCAAAAACCTGAATGCCGCATTAGACAAATATCCAGAACTCAAAAGTAAGAGTGTTGAAGAATTATTACAAAATCTCAACACTGTGCCAAAAGATATCCAAAAGGTAGTACAGAATAGCGGTGGTGGGCATGTGAACCACTCGATGTTTTGGAAAATTATGAAACCGAAAGGTGGCGGGGAACCGACAGGAAATATAGCCACCGCCATTAATCAAAACTTTGGCAGTTTTGCGGCTTTCAAAAAACAGTTTAACGAAGCTGGTGCTAGTCGTTTTGGTAGTGGTTGGGTTTGGCTAGTGAGAAACAAAGACGGCAAACTAGAAATAACAACTACACCTAATCAAGATACTCCTTTAAGTGAAGGCAAGTATCCCATCATGGGTAATGACGTGTGGGAACACGCGTACTATCTTAAATACCAAAACCGCCGCGCTGATTATCTAGATGCCTGGTGGAACGTGCTTAATTGGGATGAGATCAACAAGCGGTTTGCAGAAGCTAGCAAATCTGGTTAATGGGGAGTAGGGAGTAGGGAATGGGGAATGGGAACTCGGGGCCCAGTCCCCAAATTGCTCTAGATACTGGCAAAATATGAAAAGAACTAATAAAATCCTCTTCTGTACGGCTTTGTTTCTTGAAAAACTACAGATGAATCACTATGCTTTACCTATTATTTAAATAGCCGTCACAATGACCATCTCTCGAATTAAATCTGATTTCCTTGACCAAGAAAAAACTCTTGTTGAGTTCTTACACCAACGGGCAAAACACCAACCACACCACAAAGCTTACGTATTTCTGGAAGATGGAGAAATACAAACTAGCTGTTTAACTTACCAAGAGTTAGAACATCAAGTCAAGGCGATCGCAGCTTATCTACAATCTATCTCTACACCAGGCGATCGCGCTTTACTACTTTACCCTTCAGGATTAGACTTTATTATTAGCTTTTTAGCCTGTCTCTATGCCGGAATTATCGCTGTTCCTGCTTATCCACCCAAACGCAACCAGAAGCTATCCCGATTGCAGGCAATTGTCCGGGATGCTCAAGCTAGTTTATTATTAACTACCACAGATATTTTTCCCCTGATCGAAAAACAGGGCATGGAGGAATCTGCATTCACGCAGTTGCGGTGTGTGTTAACTGATCGGATAAATGCTCAGGCTGATGAATTTACGCCTGTAACTATAGAACCTCACACCACGGCATTCTTACAGTACACCTCCGGTTCCACAGGCACCCCCAAAGGAGTGATCGTTTCCCATGGAAATTTAGCTCATAATTGTCATGTTATCCAACATAGCTATCAAGAGAGTGCTGAAGGTATAGTGTTAAACTGGCTACCGCTCTACCATGACATGGGATTAGTAGGCGGAACGCTCCAACCTCTAGTCGTGGGATTTCCAGTCATATTAATGTCACCGATGGCATTCTTGCAAGACCCGATCCGTTGGTTGAGGATCATTTCTACCCACAAAGTCACGGTGACAGTCAGTCCCAACTTCGCTTACGATCTTTGTATCCAAAAATTTAACCCAGAGCAGTTAACCAATCTTGACCTGAGTAGTTGGCAAATTGCCATCAATGGAGCTGAACCTGTACGAGCAGAAACGATCGCCTCTTTTATTAAAACATTTGCTCCCTATGGATTTCGCCCCACCACTTTCCGTCCCTCCTATGGAATGGCAGAAACAACTCTGTTGGTGACAGGTGCAACTCAGACTAAATCGCCTGTAATTAAGGTTTGTGATGCCAAAGCTTTAGAGCAAAATCAAGTAATTAACTGCACTACAGAAACTCAAATTAAGAGAAAAATCGTTAGTTGTGGTCATCCTTGTCTTGGTCAAACTGTAGCGATCATCAATCCTGTTTCCTTAACCAGATGTGCAGCAGGTCAAATAGGCGAAATTTGGGTTAGTGGTGAGAGTGTAGCACAGGGATATTGGCATCAAGAAGAATTGACAAAGCAAACATTTAATGCATATCTAGCAGATACCAAAGAAGGGCCGTTTTTACGAACTGGGGATTTAGGGTTTTGGGAAGATGAAGCAGGGTTATTTGTGACTGGACGCATTAAGGATATATTGATTATCCGGGGTCGAAATCATTATCCTCAAGATATTGAAAAAACTGTAGAAACCAGTCACCCAGCATTGAGTTTTCACAACATTGCAGCTTTTTGTATAGAAATAGATGGGGATAATCGCCTGATTGTTGCCTGTGAAGTCAAGCGAGTTGATCTGCGGAATTTGAACGTTGAGGAAGTAGCAAAAGCCATTAGACAAGCGGTGTTAAGGGAACATGACTTGCAAGTTTATCAAGTCTTGTTGCTTAAACCCGGAACTCTCCCTAAAACCTCCAGTGGTAAAGTACAGCGTCAGTTTACTCGTGAGGCTTGCTTAGCGGGGAATTTAGCGTTGGTAGCTTCAGAATCGATAGATATTTCTCCAAGAGAAACATATCCGCAGCAGTATTCTGTAGAATCAATCCAAAGCTGGATCTGCCAATGGTTAGCAGCACAATTACATATTCCCAGCCAATCTATTAACCAAAATGAATCTTTTGAAGCTTACGGTTTAGATTCCCTCACGGCTGCCAAATTCATCCAAGACTTAGAAATTTGGTCAGGATATCTGCTAAATATTTCTACACTACAATCATTGGGAGCGATCGCCAACTTAGTACAATATCTTGCCCAAGAACTTGCTCACCATCATAGCCAGCCTTTGGCACAAACTCCCCCTGAATACTATCAAATTGAATCCTTTCCAGAATACGCCCAACTCCAGCAACGCTTAACCCAGATTCAAACTCTAGAAATTCCCAATCCATATTTTCAAGTGCAGGAATCTTTAACTAGGGATTGTACTCAAATTCAAGGACGTACACTAATTAACTATTCAACCTATAACTATCTGGGGTTATCGGGAGAACCGAAAGTTTCCACAGCAGCCAAAGCAGCAATTGATTGCTATGGTACATCAGTCGGTGCTAGTCGTTTGGCATCAGGTGAACGCTTGCTACATCAACAACTAGAACAAGAACTAGCAGAGTTGATTGGTACAGAAGACTGCATTGTCTATGTCAGCGGTCATGCGACCAATGTTACTACCATCGGTCACTTGTTTAATTCTCAAGATTTAATTTTTTATGATGCCTTGAGTCACAATAGCATTTTGCAAGGCTGTGTTTTATCCGGTGCTAAAACCGTGCCGTTTCCCCATAATGATTGGCAAGCTTTAGATAAAATGCTGCAACACCAACGCCAGCACTATCGGCGGGTTTTGATTGTTATAGAAGGCGTTTACAGTATGGATGGGGATATCCCAGACTTACCTCGATTTATTGAGTTGAAGCAACGACACAAAACTTTACTCATGATAGACGAAGCCCATTCTATGGGTGTATTAGGTCAAACTGGACGGGGTATTGGTGAGTTTTTCGATGTAGACCGAAATCATGTAGATTTGTGGATGGGGACATTGAGTAAAGCTTTTGCCAGTTGTGGGGGATATATTGCTGGGTCTAAAGCTTTGGTGAATTATTTAAAATACACTGCTCCAGGTTTTGTTTATAGTGTAGGATTATCCCCTGCGAATACAGCTGCCGCCTTAACATCCGTGCGGCTACTGAAATCAGAGCCTCAACGAGTTAAAATTTTACAACAGCGATCGCAACAATTTTTGCAACTAGCTCAAGCACAGGGTTGGAACACAGCCACAAGTCAGAATTCTCCCATTATTCCGATTATTGTAGGAAATTCTCTTACTTGTATGCAGCTATCTCATACTCTCTTCCAAGCCGGAATCAACGTCCAACCAATGATCTATCCATCTGTTGCCAATGATGCTGCACGTCTGCGCTTTTTTATCAGTTGTTTGCATACAGAAGCACAGATTAATCAAACGATCGCAACTCTAGCAAATGCTAAATAAAGGGAACAGGGAACAGAAAGGAATTCTTCAACATCCTGAATAAAGATGTATAAACACGCAATGATTACAGGTGGTTCTAGTGGTATCGGCAAAGCGATCGCCACTTTGCTAATTAAATATGGTGCTAATATCTGCATTATTGCCCGCAATCAAACCAAACTCAACTCTACCAAAGCAGAACTCGCAGCCTTAAAAACCCACCCCGAACAGCAAATCTTAGCCATCTCCACAGATGTGTCTCAATGGGAACAAGTACAAAAAGCGATGAATTTGGCGATCGCTTCTTTAGGTTCACCGGACTTATTAATCACCTCTGCTGGTATTGCCCATCCAGGATATTTTACAGAGCTAGAAATCGCCATTTTTGAGGAAACAATGGCGATTAATTATTTTGGTACTCTTTACTGTATCAAAGCTGCTTTACCTAGCATGATCCAACATCAAAAAGGTCATATTGTGGTCATTTCTTCAGGAGCAGGACTTATTGGTTTGTATGGATATACACCATATAGCCCTAGTAAATTTGCTGTGCGGGGATTAGCTGAATCATTGCGGGGTGAACTCAAAACCACAGGTTTGTACATTTCCATAGTTTATCCACCAGATACTGATACACCCCAACTAGCAGCCGAAAATCAAACTAAGCCAGCCGAAACCAAACTAATTACCCAATCAGCCCAAATTATGACAGCCGAGAAAGTGGCAATTGAGATTTTGCAAGGAATCAATCGCAAAGCCTTTGTAATTACACCAGGGCTAGAAATGTCTCTTCTGATGCGGTTGCACAGTCTTTTTGCTCCCCTACTGCAATGGTATTTTGATCGTCTTATGAGGAAATTGCACAAAACCAGAAACACAGATGATAAATGATATTAGTCACGCTGATTCTAGATGAATAACCGGAATTTGTTCGGTTCGCTCAGGAGCTTTTGCACCAGTTGCAACTGCATGAACTGCATGAAGAATATCAGCTGAGTAGTATCGATTACCACAGGTATCACAGACACCTATTGTTACATCTTCGAGTATGACAAATCCATCTCTATGTTTGAATACTTCACGTTTGACGATTCGAGGTTGAACAGTTCCTTGACAGGAGATTTTCAGTATACGTGTAGCAATCATGGCATCGCCAGCACCTTCAAAAGCTCCGGTTTCGGTGTCAATCACCACAATCTTGCCATAATTACCTTCCTCATTCATACTGGGTTCTGGCTTCTGACTTTTGAATTCTATTTTCATAGTCAATTTCAATTAATATATGAGTGAAAAAACCTTTGCGCTACATATTTTTACTCTCAATGCAGGTGGAGGACATTATGCCACTTTAAAAGCTTTAAATGCGATCGCCAATCAGCAAAAACGACCTTGGCAAATTACAATTACAGATATTGGTCAATTAACGGACTTGTTAGACCCCTATAAAAAACTGTTTGGGGTCAATGCCAATGATGTATATAACGATATGCTCAGTATGGATTGGACATGGTTTCATCCTGTGAGTATGTTTCTCGACAAGTTTTTGATTAACTTGTTGTACCCGCAAGCAGTAAAAGTGGGAGAACAGCATTGGAGAAGTCAAACAGCTGTTGATTTAGTAATTTCTTTAGTACCTCTGCATAATCGAGCCATTTGGGAGAGTCTGCAACGAGTTAAACCAGACACGCCAATGGTGACAATTTTAACCGACTTTGCAGATTGTCCATCCCATTTTTGGATTGAACCAGAAACCAAGAGTTATTTTCTCTGCGGTACAGAACGAGCCACTAATCAAGCCCGTGCTTTAGGTGTATTAGAAGAGTATATTATTCAAACTTCAGGATTAATCGTTCATCCCCAATTTTATCAACCAATTGATGGCGAGCGCCGTACCGAAAGACAGCGTTTAGGATTAGATCCAGATAAAATCACAGCGATCGTCTCATTTGGGGCTAAAGGTTGTGCCACAATGTTAGACATAGCCCACGATTTAGAACGTATCAGTAACAAAGTACAGGCAATTTTTCTCTGTGGTACTAATCAAAAACTGGTACAAACATTAAAAGAGCGTCCGACTCAATTAAAGCAGCATATCCAAGGTTTTACCGATAACGTACCATATTTTATGAATTTGGCTGATTTTTTGATTGGTAAGCCCGGTTCTATTAGTATCAGTGAAGCGATCGTCATGAATTTACCTGTAATTGTTGATCGCAATTTCTCTACACTGCTCAATGAAAAATATAATGCTGAGTGGATTTTAGAGAAACAAGTTGGGATGTCAATTCCAAATTTTCGCAAGATTGTTCCAGCGGTGGAAGAACTTTTAAAACCTGAAAATTGGCTGGGCTATCAGGCAAATGTTACAGCAATTCAAAACCGGGCTGTGTTTGAAGTTCCTGATATTTTGCAGCGCATTCTTGACGGGTAAAATTATTATGGCGATCGCGCTACTAGATTAGGGGACAAAAGGAAGCTGAGGATTGGAAACAAAACTGTCAATTAGCTAACAAGCCCGCCAGGGAATTAAATTCCCTGTCTCATAGCAAAAGTCCTCTGAAGAGGACTGAGAAAAATGAGAAAGACAATTTTAGTCGGTTTCAACCGACTTCCGCTATTAGCCCGGAAATTGATTTCCGGACGGGTGTGAATGTAAACAATATGATTAATCAATCGACCTTAACCAAAAACGGGCGCAAGTTGAAATTATCGGTGGTAAAGCTGCACAAAAGAAACCCAAGGCTAAAGCTAGTAAACCGCTTAAAATTAAGGAAGATGTACCAATAGTACCAGGGTTAGATGGGTTGTAGTAAATAGCCAGGGAATAGCCAGGGAATATAATTCCCTGTCTAATAGCGTAAGTCCTCTAAAAGAGGACTGAGACAAATTTGGTTTAATTCCTGTAGGTTTTACACAGTCGTCTTCAGACGACTTTAGCTTTGAGACGGGGAATTTCATTCCCTGGCTAACTGACTAGCTGACGAACACCGCTAATATGATAATTTTTCAGCAACATGGGAAACATAAATATATGTAAATAAATGCAAAATTTTAAAAGTGTTATGTCTCTGTGGCGACTTTATTATCATATTGTTTGGGCAACAAAAGAACGCCTACCTCTAATTACATCTGATAAAGAAACTGCGCTTTATAATTACATAATTGGTAAATCCAATAGTTTAAATTGTATACTTCATGCCATTGGTGGTACTGAAGACCACATACATTTAGTAGTATCTATTCCTCCAATAATGGCGATCGCAGAGTTTGTGAAAAAAATTAAAGGAAGTAGTTCTCACCATTTCAACCACAATCTTTGTCCTACATCAGAAAAATTTGCTTGGCAAGAAGGATACGGTATATTCTCTTTGAGAAGCAAGCAACTTGAGCAAGCCATTATATATGTTCAAAATCAAAAAACACATCATCTTAAAGGAACAATAAACTCTCATTTAGAAAAAGTAAGCGCATAACTAAACCTGTTTTATACAATAGACCTCTTGCAAAAGTCGGATACTCGCCAGAAAATAAATTTTCTGGCTGATAACTCAAGTCGGTTTCAAGCGACTAATAACAGTATTTTTAGTCCGTTTCAACGGACTTTTGCTATTAGGCAGAGACTTGAGTCTCTGACGGTTCAAGTATTTTTGCAAGAAGTCTAATATTACTAAGTTTAGTATTGAGTCATTTTATCAAAAATTCAAAAACTAATATTTAACAGGTATAACTAAAATACATGAAAAGTCTTGTAATTAAATTACAAGAGGATCTCGCATAATTTTTTCTGTTGTTCTGCAAATGTTGAAGGATAATTTTTAAGTAATTCCTCGATTCGCTGTTGGTATAGCTCTTTGTTTTCTAACAGTTGCTTCAATTTTACCTGCAAATCTTGCTGATTTCTAAAGCATTCACCCAAGTGATATTTTTCTACAAAATTAATCGCTCCTCGGTCGTTGGCTGCTGCTTGTTGGGGAAGAAGTAAGGGTGTGTGAGCGAGTAAAGCTTCCAATAAAATACCTGCTGATGGACGAGCTAAAATCACATCTACAGCAGACATCCATTCATGGAGATTATCTACAAAACCGAGCGATCGCACTTGATAATTTTGATTTTTTCCAGCTATTTGCTCAATCTTCAAACGCAGGTTTTCATCGCGTCCGCAAGCTACAATAACAACTAAAGAATTTAGAGAAAAATCTTGTAGATGTTTTAGGTATTTTGTACAAAAATTACCGCCGAAACTACCACTGATAATCAGAATACAGGAATCTGTTGGAGAGAATTTAAAGCGATCGCGCAGTTCTTTTCGCTCTCTAATTTCAAAATGTTTTGCTTCACGCAGGGGGCCGATTACCTGGCAACGAGCCTGATTCTGGGGTTGATAATCTCTATCTATATTTCGATAAATTCGATTTTGCGGATAGCAAATCACAAAATCATAAAGATATTTACCAACAAACCAGATTTGCTCAGATAATTTGCTAGAACGGGTTAACTCATCAGCCCAATAAGTAAGTTTCCATGGGAAACTCTGTATAGCATTTACAGTTTCTGGAAAATAGCAAATATGGATGGCATTTGGGGAAACTAAATCTATAAAAACAGCCAAATCTGTAATTACGATATAAAAGGGAATTTGCTTTTCTTTAGCCCAACTGCCCAAGCACTTACCAGCAGTATCGGCAGTGCATATTAAAATATCTGGTGCAATCTGGTCTAAAGTCTGATGCATGGCCGCAACTGAACTAACCTCACCTATGGGCAATAAAATCAAGCGCATCAGGTAATTAATTAGTATATCTGCCAAATTAATCCAGTTATGGCAAATGAAAAAGTTCCATGCACTAACCCAGGTTTTTGTCAATAGTTCGCTTAATGGGTCTTGCAATAATTCAGTTATGGTGTATCTGAGAATTTCCCAATCAGTACCCTGTAAAATCTCGTTGGCGAGAATATTAGCCATAACCTCATGACCCATTCCCGATCGCTCATAGACAATCAAAATCTTAATTTTGGTAGCATCAGACATGGAATCTAGTTAGGTGAATAAAAATACACAAGGGGTCAACTCATCATCGCCCAAAAATTGATCTCATCGCCTCCCGTTCCCGGTAGCAAGAGGCTTATTTTTGTTCAAGCTAAAATTAAGATGCTGATTCAGCAGGTTGAGAGTATTGGCAGTATGAATGTGGAATCTTTGGGCAAAATTCCTTTAATGCCTCTAATATTACTCTGGTTAGCTTACGCACTTCTGGGGTGGTATCTTGCTGCTCATCAAATTATTTGGTTAGTGGGAGCTTTTAGATAATAACTTTCTACTTTGCATAAAATCTCACTCATGGAAGACGTTTTATAAAGTTGGATATCCTAAGCTAACTAAGTTATTGTTTGCTTTGATTATAAATTTTGACCTGCTTACAGCGCCGTAGAAGCATCTACAAAACTCAGCGCTCAAAACTACAGAGGTGCTATTGTGAGCAAACGTGAAAACTACAATTTACTTGATCAGGGGGCAACAACTGAAGCAGCACCCAAATTATCGCTGACATTACCAGATGCTGTGGCTGTGATTGTTGGTATTGTTATCGGTGCGGGGATTTTTGAAACCCCTGCTTTGGTAGCGCAGCAAGCCAATAATGATGTAAGTGTATTGCTTTTTTGGGTAGTTGGTGGCGTGGTGTCCCTCATAGGGGCATTGTGCTACGCAGAGTTAGCAACAGCTTATCCCCATGTCGGGGGTGTCTATTACTACCTTAAGCGTGCATTCGGGCGAGAAATCGCCTTTTTATTTGCCTGGGCGCGGATGTCAGTGATTCAAACTGGTTCAATCGCTCTATTGGCTTTTGTTTTTGGTGACTATGCTTCTCAAATATGGAGATTGGGCACGTTTTCATCTTCGGTTTATGCCGCAATAGCGATCGCTCTTTTATCTGCTCTGAATATTGTAGGTTTGCAACAGGGTAAGTGGACACAAAACTTGCTAACTGCGGCCAAAGTTTTGGGTTTGTTATTAGTAATAATCATTGGACTTACCGCTATTCCTAATTCTGTCGCACCTGCACCTGTAGAACCTTCATCCCCAGGAACTTGGGGATTAGCAATGGTATTTGTGCTACTGTCCTACGGGGGTTGGAATGAAGCAGCTTATATTTCAGCAGAAATCCAAAATAGCCAACGTAATATCTTGCGAGCTTTAGTTTGGAGTATTGGGATCATCACTACCATTTACCTGCTGATTAATCTCGCTTACCTGCGCGGACTGGGATTAACAAACATGGCCAATTCCGAAGCCGTAGCCGCCGATTTAATGCGCTTACTTTGGGGCGCATCAGGAGCTTTCTTCATCAGCCTGCTGATTGCAATTTCTACTTTGGGGGCACTCAACGCCACAATTTTTACTGGCGCGCGTCCGATTTTCGCCATGGGGCAGGATTTTTCTCTATTTGGCTTTACAGGACGCTGGCAACAAAAGCCCAGTACTCCCACCCATGCCTTAATCTTACAAGCGGCGATCGCCTTAGCACTAGTTTGTTTAGGCACGATTACACGCAAAGGCTTTGAAACGATGGTGGATTACACTGCCCCCGTTTTTTGGTTTTTCTTCTTACTTTCAGGAATCTCACTATTCGTATTGAGAAACCGAGAATCCCACATCCCTCGCCCTTTTAGCGTGCCGCTATATCCTTTTACACCCTTGCTTTTTTGTGCCGTCTGTGCATACTTACTCTACTCAAGCTTAGTTTACACAGGTATAGGCGCAGCCATAGGTGTTGTAGTCGTAGCGACAGGCATTCCGTTATTGCTTTGGAACCGTTCTCGTTGAGGAGGATGAGGGGGATGAGGGGGATGAGGGAGAAATTTTCTCCGTGTCTCCGCGTCCTCTTCCCCAGTCCCCAATCCCCAATCCCCAGCCCCAGTCCCCAATCCCCAATCCCCAGTCCCCAGTCCCCAGTCCCCAGTCCCCAGTCCCCAATCCCCAATCCCCAGTCCCCAGTCCCAATGACAAATAACAAAGGAGAAAATACATGAATTTGAAGAAGATTCTATTTGTACTAGTTACCGGAGTTAGTATTACTAGCTTGGGAGTTGCTGGATGTACAACAACGCAACAAAGTACTCCAGAAGCAGAAGTGCAAGCACCTACTTTAACGAATCAAACTGAAACAGCATCTCCCACTACTCAACCTCAAGAACGTCCTGGGGATGTTCCTTATGTGCCAACACCACAAGCGGTAGTGGATGCAATGTTGGAAGTAGCAAAGGTAGGCAAGAATGATCTACTTTATGACCTCGGTAGTGGTGATGGACGAATCGTAATTACAGCCGCACAAAAGTATGGTACTAAGGGAATTGGTATCGATATTGATCCAGAACGCATTAAAGAAGCTAAAGAAAACGCCAAGAAAGCAGGAATCAGCAGCGATCGCGCCCAGTTTGTTCAGCAAGACCTATTTAAAACTGACTTCAGTAAAGCAACAGTAGTTACACTTTATCTACTACCCGAAGTCAACCTCAAACTCCGTCCCAAGATCCTCAAAGAACTCAAACCCGGTACTAGAATCGTCTCTCACGCTTTCGATATGGGTGATTGGAAGCCAGAAAAAACACTTAATGTCGAAGGAAAAACTATTTACTACTGGGTAGTTCCTGAGAAATTACCCGCGAATTTGCAGTAGGGATTGGGGATTGGGGACTGGGGACTGGGGATTGGGGATTGGGGAAGAGGACGCGGGGACACGGAGAAAATTTCTCCCTCATCCCCCTCATCCCCCTCATCCCCCTCATCTTCCCCTACTCGCCAAACCAAATACAAATAACAGCAACACCAGCTTAGTAAACGATATGATAGGACTAGAGGGGAAAAACGCTTTAATTACGGGTGCGACGTCAGGTATCGGTCAAGCGATCGCCATTAGACTTGCTCAACAAGGGTGCAACATCGCTATCAATTACCGTAAAGATCCACAAAAAGGAGTGGATGCGGAAGAGATGGCAATCCAAAAAGCTTGTGGAGATATCAACAATTGTGGTGTAAAGTCGCTATTGGTTCAAGCAGATGTCTCCCAGGAATCAGACATTGTTGAGATGATTAACACCGTGGTTGAGGAATTTGGCAGTGTAGATATTTTAATCAACAATGCTGGTATACAGACCGAATGCCCGTCCCACGAAATGACTACAGCAGATTTTGACCGGGTGATTACAGTCAACCTCCGGGGCGCTTATCTCTGCGCTAGGGAAACTATTAAACACCTCCTATCTCAAAACCGTCCTGGGGTGATTATTAATGTTTCTAGCGTCCATGAAATTATTCCTCGACCGATGTATGTTAGCTATTCAATTAGTAAAGGTGGTATGGAAAATTTGACCAAAACCTTGGCTTTGGAATATGCTAACCGAGGTATTCGTGTGAACGCTATTGGCCCTGGAGCGACGATTACACCCATAAATCAAGATTGGATAAATGACCCAGAAAAAAAGGCGATCGTGGAAAGTCACATTCCTATGGGGCGTGCTGGTACTGCGGATGAAATGGCAGCAGCAGTAGCCTTTTTAGCCTCTGATGAAGCCGCCTACATTACTGGACAAACACTTTTTATAGACGGTGGTTTAACTCTGTATGCTGATTTCCGTGATAATTGGTCAGCCTAAGAGTTGAATTAGTGTGCTTTCCGCGATTGAGCTGAGAATAGTAAAATTAAACACCTATGACTCGCTCCATCAATCAGAAAAGTCAACTAGATAAAGAAGCCTGGCAACTCCTAGATAACTCTATAATTTATTACCAAGGGAAACCCGTTGGTACTGTAGCTGCTCACGATCCAGATTCAGATGCACTGAACTACGATCAATGTTTCTTACGTGATTTTGTTCCTTCTGCCTTAGTGTTTTTGATGTCTGGAAAAACAGAAATTGTTCGCAATTTCTTAGTAGAAACACTGAGATTGCAAAGCCATGAAAAGCAGATGGACTGTTTTCGACCTGGTTCGGGGTTAATGCCTGCGAGTTTCAAAGTAGAATTGTTTGGCAGTGAGGAATTATTAGTTGCTGATTTTGGAGAACAAGCGATCGCTCGTGTTCCACCTGTAGATTCTTGTTTATGGTGGATTCTGCTTTTGAGGGCTTATGAAAAGGCTACGGGTGATTTGGAACTGGCGCGTCAACCCAATTTTCAAGCAGGAATCAAACTGATTTTGGATCTTTGTTTGGCGCATCGATTTGCCATGTATCCCACAATGTTAGTTCCCGATGGCGCGTTTATGATTGACCGTCGGATGGGAGTCTATGAACATCCTTTAGAAATTCAGGTTTTATTGTACGCAGCTTTGAGGGCTGCTGGTGAATTACTGTTGCCCGATGGTGATGGCGATCGCTACCTGCATAATTTAACTGGGCGATTGGGTGCTTTAAAATATCATATCCGCAACTATTACTGGCTAGATCTGAAGCGATTAGGAGAAATTTATCGGTATAAAGGCGACGAATTTGGTAAAGAAATCGCCAATAAATTTAATATTCAATCACAATCAATACCCGGTTGGTTAGCTGAATGGTTGCCTGAAACTGGAGGATACTTAGCAGGAAATCTCGGCCCTGGACGGATGGATTTTCGCTTTTTTGCTTTAGGAAATCTCATGGCAGTTTTGGCTTCTTTGTCCAGTGAATTAGAATCGCAACGCATTATAAATTTATTTGCAAAGCGTTGGGAAGACCTGATTGGTTATATGCCTGTCAAAATCTGCTTTCCAGCCTTGCAAGGTTTAGAATGGCAGATTGTTACAGGATGCGACCCGAAAAATATTCCTTGGTCTTATCACAATGGTGGTAACTGGCCAGTTTTACTTTGGATATTTACCGCAGCAGCATTGAAAACAGGTCGTGTAGAACTTGCCCAAGAAGCGATCGCCGTTGCCGAAAGCCGCTTACATCACGACCGCTTTCCTGAATATTATGATGGCAATAATGGCCGTTTGATTGGTAAAGAAGCCAGAGTTTATCAAACTTGGACTATTGCCGGATTAATAGCAGCAAAAGAATTATTAGCAAATCCAGATTACTTAAATTTAATCACTTTTGCTGAAAGTTTTGAAGATATGCAGTGTATTTTGTAGGGAATGGGGATTGGGGATTGGGGACTGGGGACTGGGGATTGGGGAATGGGGATTGGGGAATGGGGATTGGGGAATGGGGATTGGCGATTGGGGACTGGCGATTGGGGACTGGCGATTGGGGACTGGCGATTGGGGACTGGCGATTGGGGACTGGGTAATTGGAAGTGCTGAGTGAGGAATGAGGAGTGAGAAGTGAGTGTTAGTGATTTCTTCCCCTGCCTCCCCTGCTCCCTCATCCCCCTCATCCCCCCACTCCCCACTCCCCACTCCCCACTCCCCGGTTGATTAACTTTTTTGCTTGATTGATTTGTCCTGGTATCACATATTCAATTGCGAAATTGATGGTACTTTTATGTTTGCACAAACTTCCATATCCCAATTGCGATACAACCTATGACACTCAATTTATATTTACTGCGACATGGAGAAACTACTTTTAGTCAAAGTGGTAATTTCTGCGGTGAAACTGATGCGGAGTTGACCTCTGAAGGGATGCAAATGGCGCGGAGTTTTGCCGATGTTTATCAAAAATTGAAGTGGGAAGCTGTTTATGTTAGCCCAATGAAGCGCACAATTGCAACTGCTAAGCCATTTTGTGACGCTATCGGTATGGATATGCAGTTGCGTGACGGACTTAGAGAAGGTAGTTACGGTAAATGGGAAACTAAGAGTAAATCGTTTGTCCAAGAGAATTACGCAGAAAACTATGTAAAATGGTTGACAGAACCCGCTTGGAATGCACCACTAAGCGGAGAAACTGCGGTAGATATTGCTAACCGTTCTATGCCTGTAATTGCTGAAATTCAGGAAAAACATCCCCAAGGTAATGTTTTAGTAGTTTCCCATAAAGCCACGATTCGGATTATACTTTGCTCTTTACTGGGAATTGATTTGGGACGCTATCGCTATCGGGTGAATATTTTGGTCGCGTCGGTAAGTATGGTTAAATTTGACGTTAATGGCCCTTTGTTAGAAATATTAGGCGATCGCCATCATATACCCGATCATATTCGCTCTCGTCCGGGAACATAATAGTTCCTACTAGTAGTTTGTCAATTACGAATTACGAATTACGAATTATTTCCACACCCAACGCAAATTCAGCACAAAACCCAATAACACCTCTTCCCCAGACAACTCTACCGGATTTTCTAAAACTTCCACAGCCGAACCCTGTCGATAAATTTCCACTCGTCGCAACTGTGGATCGATTAACCAGCCCAGCAAAGCGCCATTGTCAATATATTCTCTCATCTTCGCTTGCAGAGACTCAATTCGATCTGAGCTAGAACGTAACTCCACGACAAAATCAGGACAGATATAAGCAAAGGTTCCTTTTTGTTCTGGAGTCAGCGCCTGCCAACGTTCTTGGCTAATCCAAGAAACATCGGGGGAGCGAGTTGCACCATTGGGTAAAATGAAGCCTGTCGAGGAGTCAAAAGCTTCACCCGGTTCACCCGAATTACGCTACCACAAATATAACTCTCCAGAGATACTCCAATTGCGTTTTCCAGTTTCCCAACCCGTTGGTGGATTCACAGCTAACTCTCCTTGTGCTGTTCTTTCTAGTCTTAAGTCTGGGTTGGCTACTGCTAAGGCTGCAAATTGTTCCTGGGTAACATGCAACACAATTGTTTTAGGCAACTCAATCGATAAGTTTCGGTTTCTGGGCTAGCGGATGTCTGTACCATTTTGACCTTTGACCTAAATATCATGCTCGCTTGAAGACTTAAGCTTGGAAAATGATAAAAGCGATCGCTTAATTTAGAATCTGTGCTAAATCCAGCACAAACCCAGGTAGTACATCTTCTCCCGACAAACTAGTGGGAGATTGTAAAACCTCAACATCTTGCCCTGGACGGTAAATTTCTACTTGCTGGTTTTGGGGGTCAATCAGCCAACCTAGATGTACACCATTATCAATATACTCTTGCATTTTTTGTTGCACAGTCTGCAAGCTATCGTTAGCAGACCGTAATTCTACGGCAAAATCAGGAGCTATCGGTAAAAATTTTGCCGGGTCTGGGTTGAGGGCTGCTAATCTTTTGCGACTCACCCAAGATGCGTCAGGCGAACGGTTCGCCCCATTGGGAAGTTTGTAACCCGTTGAAGAATCAAAAGCTAGCCCTGTACCATCAGCATCAGTCCAATTACCTAAACGCTGTGTCAATTTACTATTGCGATTTCCACTTTCCCATCCAGTTGGAGGCATAATAATTAGTTCTCCCTCAGCCGTGCGCTCAAGGCGCAGATCGCGATTATTAAGGCAGAGTTGCAAAAACTGGTCATCTGTTAGCTCAATCGCAGGACTTAAGTTGAGAATTAGGGCAGTCATAATCGCTTCTCAAGCTTGGTAACTGTAGTTTAGCATTTGCTGTTGTAGTTTCTTTACGATAGATGCGATCGCCCTGATCTCACCTCCACATTGCCATCTCAGGAATTAAGAAAAAATGATTGTATAAAAATGCGGAGATATTTTCCTGTATAGTCAAGTAATTACCTATTAAAAATTCAAATATGAAATTTAACTATGTAGTTGCACCAGTACTGATGGGAGTATCAGTTGTTCTTGTGCAAACACAAACTGCTATGGCGTTATCCCCAGCAGAGGTGTCTAAACTTGCCAAAGCAATCACGGTGCAGATTGATTATCAAGATGCTCCTGGTTCAGGGGTAATTATTAAAAAGGAAGGCAATATTTATACTGTCCTCACGGCTAGGCATGTCGTAGAAGATCAAGCTAAGTATGAAATTATCACCCCAGATGACCAACGTCATGCACTCAACTACAGCACTGTTAAAAAGCTGCCGGATGTGGATTTAGCAGTTGTGCAGTTTACCAGCAGTCAAAATTACCCAACTGCCAAGATAGGCAACTCCGACGAATCCTCAGAAGGGACAACCGCTTATGTAGCTGGTTTCCCCAAAACAGGATTTTTCAACACAATTTACAATTTTGTTCCTGGGCTAATTACTGCTAATGCCTCAAAACCCCAGCGCGATGGCTATGCTCTAGCTTACAACAATCTGACGCTACCGGGGATGAGCGGTGGCCCGGTGTTGAATGAAAAAGGCGAACTAATCGGAATTCATGGTAGAGGAGAGCAAGCAGACTACGAAACCTCGAAAATCAATCCTACAGTTGCCCAGTTAAAATCGGGTTTTAATTTGGCAATTCCCATCAATCTTTTTTTGAGACTGTCGGCTAAAGTTGGGGTGGATACAGGTGTTAGTCCTCCCAGTACACCCATAGCCACAGCACCGAAAGCAGACGATTTCTTTATTCAGGGTGAGGATAAATCTGAAAGGGGAGACTATCGAGGAGCAATAGCTGATTACAGCCAAGCTATAAAAATTAATCGCAACTATGCCGAGGCCTACTACAGACTAGGGATAAACTACTATTACTTGGGAGATAAACAGAAGGCTGTTAAGGAGTTACAGAAAGCTACAGAATTATTTGCAGCACAAAGAAAGCAAGCTGATGCCAAACGTAGCCAGGGTATTGTTCGTTCTTTATTAAAAGACTATAAAGGAGCGATCGCAGCTTTCACAGAAGCAATTCGCCTCAATCCCAACGATGTCCAAACCTACAATAACCGAGGACTTGCCCGCTATGACTTAGGAGATAACCAAGGGGCAATAGACGACTTCAACCAAGCCCTCAAGATTAATCCCAACTATACCAATGCATATAACAACAGGGGAAATGCTCGCTCTTACTTAGGAGACAAACAAGGGGCAATCGCCGATTTTAACCAAATCCTCAAGATTAATCCCAACTATGCCAATGCCTACAACAATCGGGGAAGTGTCCGTAGTGACTTGGGAGACAAACAAGGAGCAATCGCCGATTTCAACCAAGCCCTTAAGATTAATCCCAACAATACTTTAGCCTACAACAAGCGGGGAAATGTTCGTAGTGAATTGGGAGACAAACAAGGGGCGATCGCCGATTTCAACCAAGCCCTCAAGATTAATCCTAACGATACTTTCGCCTACAATAACCGGGGAGTTGTCCGCTCTGCTTTGGGAGACAAGCAAGGGGCGATCACTGATTTCAACCAAGCCCTCAAGATTGATCCCAAAGATACTTTAGCCTACCAAAATCGGGGAGATGTTCGCGTTGCTTTGGGAGATAAGCAAGGAGCAATAGACGATTACAACCAAGCCTTCAAAATTAATCCCAATGATGCCGCATACCACAGCCGAGGAAATGGTCGCTATAAGTTGGGAGATAAGGAAGGAGCGATCGCTGATTACAACCAAGCCATTAAGATTAATCCCAAATTTGCCGATGCTTACATCGGCCGGGGAATTATTCGCTATGAGTTGGGAGATAAGCAAGGCGCGCTCAGCGATTATGACCAAGCCCTCAAGATTAATCCTAATAATGCCTATGCCTACAACAACCGGGGAAATGCCCGCTCTAACTTGGGAGAGCAACAAGGGGCGATCGCCGATTATAACCAAGCCCTCAAAATCAATCCCTACTTTCCCGAAGCTTACATCGGTCGGGGAGTTGTCCGCTTTGCTTTGGGAGATAAGCAAGAAGCAATAGCCGATTATAACCAAGCCCTCAAAATTGATCCTAATAATGTCTATGCCTACAACAACCGGGGAAATGCCCGCTCTAACTTGGGAGAGCAACAAGGGGCAATGGACGATTTTAACCAAGCTATTAAGATTAATCCCAACTTTGCTCAAGCCTACATTGGCCGGGGAATTGTGCGCTATAACTTGGGAGACAAGCAAGAGGCAATAGCCGATTTCACTACAGCTATCAAGATTGATCCCAACTATGCTGATGCCTATAATAACCGTGGATATATTCGCTATGAGTTGGGAGACAAACAACAGGCAATAGCTGATTACAACCAAGCACTCAAGATTAATCCCAACTTTGCTAATGCCTACAATAACCGGGGAAATGCCCGCTATGAGTCAGGAGACAAACAAGGGGCAGTAGCTGATTTCGACCAAGCAATCAAAATTAATCCCAACTTAGCCCAAGCATATCTCAGACGAGGAATTACCCGCGCTGAATTGGGAGACAAACAAGGGGCAGTAGCTGATTTACAAAAAGCAGCTAACTTCCTTCAACAAGAAGGAAAAACAGATGCGTACCAAAAACTACTGGCAGTAATTAAAGAACTTCAACGCTAATTTTGGTATTGAGAATTGGAGAATTTTTTTGCGTAAGTCTTATGAGCAATACAGCTTTGATAAAATTATTAGACAACTTGAAGCGTCCTGGGTTCGGGGATTGCTTCACCTTCTGCTCATTTGTCACAAGTTAAGGAAAAGAGTAAATTGTCAAGCCAAGTATCTGAAGGGGTGAAAAATCGTGTGAAGTTCATGATAGACAAGTAATTGAGCTATTGTGAACAGTCATGACTCAGAGCCGAAAGACCAATCGAGACCACGCCAAAAAAACTCAAAGACCGATGGTGGAAGACGAAGTAATTGCCGACCAACTATCTGCATTACTAAGCTAAAAAACATCTAAATTACATAATCAAATTAAATAAAACTCTTGTGGAGTGGGCATCTTGCCCGCTCTAATTATGCAAGTTATATGTGGAACAGCTTAACACCAGCCATCACCATTGGTATCAACTTAAGCTAGAAATAGCTTTGGTGTTGGCTTCCTCACCCGCCAAGAAATTTATTTCTTGGCTAATAGCTCAAGTCTACTGAAGTAGACTCAAAATCTTGGGGGATATTCAGTCATCTTCAGATGACTTTTGCTATCAGCAAGGAACTTCAATTCCTTGCGGGACATCGGTTCTACGTTCAGGTTTTTTTTCGACTTGTGTGTACACGGTAGGCCTCTTCGGTGAAATCATCCCACAATTATGCAACGCCAAATAGCCCTGCTGGCCCCAAGGGGGCTTGGTTAAGAGGAAATAATGGCTAAACCAATGAAACTAGCTTCAGGTACATCGGCGATTTTACTAGCAGCACCAGTGGATAAGTTGATTGTGTAAAGCGTTGAACCAGATAGTGCATAGGCAGTGTTGTTGCCTTGTGCGTCTGTCAAGATATCGAATCCACCTAGAGGTGCAAAGTTAACACCGAGCTTACCTATAGTTTTGAGAGTGCCATCATTGGGTGGGTTTTGCAATACTAATACATCAAGGTCATAGTCAATGCCAAATAGTTGAGTTGATGTAGCTCCAGCAACCGAATTTGTGTAAGCAGCAGCGGTAACATTGGGGTCAACATTGGCATTCATATCATCACTAGCATAAGCTAAGGGTTTATCAACACTAACTTCACCAGTTTCTACATTGGTACGTAAATTTTGGTCATTGCTACCTACTATTCGTAAGCGGTCTGGTACAGGATTGAAGTCAAACCCTGATTGAAACCCTCCATTAAAGCTGTTAGATAGTTGGCTAACAAACGTTGCCTTACCGTTTTCTGGATTAATTGTATACACTTTGTCAGTGTCCGTAACACCATAAAGCAAACCGTTGGCTGGACGAAAGTCAATACCTTGTAAGTTGCCCTCAATTCCCTTAACTAGAATTTTTCGAGCAAATCCAGATGGATTTATGTTGACAAGAGTATTGTTTGGAGTTAAACCAATGAATTTTAAGCGGGCCTTTTTACTTGCGATATTGAATTGAAACGACTCAGCAACTTTAGTGTTGTCAATTTCAGCCGAAACTTTGTTAACACTAAAACCTAAACAAGTAGTTGCTAGAGCAACTGCAATAGCAATTTTGTGAACCATAAAACGCTTCATTTAACACCTTGAATCTGAGATTATTGAGAATAGTTTGTTGTGTAGTCATACTATGTTTGAAACAACTACTCACTTTACAGGTCAAACTTTACTCAATTTATGTTCAATTTCTGCTCAGAATTTTCTGGCAATTAAATGCTTACCCACACCCGACGCAAATTCAGTACAAAACCCACTAATACCTCTTCCCCAGACAACTCCACCGGATTCTCTAAAACTTCCACTGCCGAACCCTGTCGATAAATTTCCACTCGTTGCAACTGTAGATCGATTAACCAGCCCAACACAGCCCCATTGTCAATATATTCTCTCATCTTTGCTTGCAGTGACTGAACCGAATCTGAGCTAGAACGTAACTCCACGACAAAATCAGGACAGATATGAGCAAAGGTTCCTTTTTGTTCTGGAGTCAGCGCCTGCCAACGTTCTTGGCTAACCCAAGAGGCATCAGGGGAGCGAGTTGCACCATTGGGTAAAATAAAGCCTGTCGAAGAGTCAAAAACTTTACCAGGTTCACCCGAATTACGCCACCACAAATACAACTCTCCAGAGATACTGCAATTGCGTTCTCCTGTTTCCCAACCTGTTGGTGGGTTTACAATTAACTCTCCTTGTGCTGTTCTTTCTAGTCTTAAGTCTGGGTTGGCTGCTGCTAAGGCTGCAAATTGTTCTTGGGTGACGTACAACCCGATTGTTTTAGGTAACTCAATCAATAAAGTTTCGGTTTCTGGGACGGGTGTTTGTACCATCTTGACCTTTTACACAATAGGGATTTGGTGAAAGATGCCTGCCCTATTAACTAACATAGGACAAATGACCAACAAGAGTTTTAATAACAAATTTGCTGAAACATTACAATTTATTTAAATAGAACAACCCAGGGGTTGTTTGATTCTAAGCTTAAATCCTAATCTGCGACTCGATTTGAGCGATCGCAACCCCCAATAACACTGCTAAAACCCCTACTTCTTCAGGTCTACAAGTTTTGAGACAATCAGAAGCGACGTTTTGGGACTGGGGACTGGGGACTGGGGACTGGGGACTGGGGACTGGGGACTGGGGACTGGGGACTGGGGACTGGGGACTGGGGAAGACACAAAGACGGGGGGACGCGGGGACGCGGAGAATAATCAATTCCCAATTCCCAATTCCCAATTCCCAATTCCCAATTCCCAATTCCCAATTCCCAATTCCCAATTCCCAATTCCTAATTCCTAATTCCTAATTCCCAATTCCCGTTTTATTTATCAGTCATAAGGGAGAACACAAGATGAAATTGGCTTACTGGATGTATGCAGGGCCTGCCCACATCGGCACTTTGCGAATCGCCAGCTCGTTTAAAAACGTCCATGCCATCATGCACGCCCCACTTGGCGATGACTACTTTAATGTCATGCGCTCTATGCTAGAACGGGAGAGAGATTTTACCCCAGTTACAGCCAGTGTAGTTGACCGCAACGTTTTGGCTCGCGGTTCCCAAGAGAAGGTAGTAGATAATATTACTCGCAAAGATGCTGAGGAACACCCAGATTTAATTGTGTTAACTCCTACCTGCACTTCTAGTATTTTGCAAGAAGACCTGCAAAACTTTGTAGAGCGGGCGCAGTTGGAAGCTAAAGGAGATGTGATGCTGGCAGACGTGAATCACTATCGCGTCAATGAGTTGCAAGCAGCCGATCGCACTCTACACCAAATCATCCAATTCTACATTGAGAAAGCCCGCAAAAAAGGCGAACTACCAGCAAGCAAAACCGCAGAACCATCGGTCAACATCATCGGCATTTCTACTCTTGGTTTCCACAACCATCACGACTGCACCGAACTCAAACGACTCATGGCTGACTTGGGAATTAAGGTAAACACCATAATTCCAGATGGGGCTTCGGTTCATGAAATCAAGAATATGCCAAAAGCCTGGTTTAATTTGATACCTTATCGTGAACTCGGCTCAATGGCGGCTAATTACCTAGAAGCAGAATTCGGGACGCCTTACGTAGATATTACACCAATGGGTGTTGTAGAAACTGCTCGTTGTATCCGCAAGATTCAGCAGGTAATTAATGCCCAAGGCGCTAATGTTGATTACGAAGACTTCATCAACGAGCAAACCTTGCATGTATCCCAAGCTGCTTGGTTTTCCCGTTCCATTGACTGTCAAAACCTGACTGGCAAAAAAGCTGTAGTGTTTGGCGATAACACCCACGCCGCAGCCATTACCAAGATTTTGACAAGGGAAATGGGCATTCACGTAGTTTTGGCTGGAACCTATTGCAAGTATGATGCAGATTGGTTCCGCGAACAGGTAAGCGAGTACTGTGATGAAGTATTAATTACCGACGACCATGGTGCAATTGGGGATGCGATCGCCCGTGCTGAACCCTCCGCCATCTTCGGTACGCAGATGGAACGCCATGTTGGTAAGCGATTAGACATTCCTTGTGGTGTGATTGCTGCACCCATCCACGTGCAAAACTTCCCTATCGGTTACAAACCATTCTTAGGTTATGAAGGTACCAATCAAATCACAGATTTAATCTATAATTCCTTCACTTTAGGAATGGAAGACCATCTGTTAGAAATATTTGGTGGTCATGATACCAAAGAAGTAATTACCAAAGGAATTTCTGCGGAATCTGACCTGAATTGGACAAAAGATGGCCTAGCAGAATTGAACAAAATTCCTGGTTTTGTGCGTGGTAAAGTCAAGCGTAACACTGAAAAATTTGCACGCGATCGCGGCATCAAAGATATCACAACTGAAGTGTTGTACGCTGCCAAAGAAGCCGTGGGAGCTTAGTTTCGTAGGGTGTGTTATCGCGTCGGTGTAACGCACCACCAAAGATTTGCGGTGCGTTAAAACTAACGTCCATAACGCACCATACCAAAATCTATCTTAAATAATTCGTAATTCGTAATTCGTAATTCGTAATTCATAATTCGTAATTCGTAATTCGTAATTCGTAATGACGCGACGCTCCTGTGTCGCTCTAAGCGAAGCTATGCCGTAGGCTTTACGCTGACGCTCGTACCGACGCTCGATGACTCGCTCTAAGCGAAGCTATGCCGCAGGCTTTACGCTACGCTATCGCTGCGAAGCGCGTAATTAAGTTTTGTAATGGGGATTTAGTGCAAAGTCACCAGGGGGTTTCGTCCGATTTGAACTTTGAACGAAATTTTCTCATACCTGGGAAGTAAACGACGGTTACTCCATTAGAAAGAAGTAATTAGCTGTCCGACTTTCTAGAGTAAATCAGACGAAGATTTTAGTGAAATTCATATCCATAGCAATGTGTGCAGAAATTATCAGCTCACTGCTGTGGCTGTCATGGGAACTGGGAACTGGGGACTAGGGACTAGGGACTGAGTAATTATCTTTCTCCCTCATCTCCCTCATCTCCCTCACCTCCCTCATCTCCCTCACTCCCCTTAACCAAAAGAAAAATACCTATGACCACACAGCAGCCACAACACCAATGGACTGAGTTGGCACAACAGCTACGCATAGATAGTATACGTGCTACAACCGTTGCCGGTTCGGGTCATCCCACTTCATCGATGTCCCCTGCTGATTTAATGGCGATTTTAATGTGCAAGTATCTCCGCTATGATTTTGACAATCCCGATAATCCCAATAACGATCGCTTCATTCTCTCTAAAGGACATGCTGCACCGTTGCTCTATGCTATGTATAAGGCTGCGGGCGTCATTACTGATGAGGAATTGCTGTCATTACGACATTTGGGGAGTCGGTTAGAAGGTCATCCAACGCCAATTTTACCTTGGGTTGATGTGGCAACTGGCTCATTAGGACAAGGATTACCTATTGGTGTAGGGGTAGCTTTAGCAGGTAAATATTTAGATCAACTTCCCTATAATGTGTGGGTGCTGTTGGGTGACAGCGAAACAGCAGAAGGTTCGATTTGGGAAGCTTTTGATCATGCTGGACACTATACTTTAGACAATTTGATCGCTATTATTGATGTCAATCGACTGGGGCAGCGGGGTCAAACTGAATTAGGCTGGAATACACATGCTTATGCGGCTCGTGCTAGAGCTTTTGGTTGGCAAGCGATAGAGATTGATGGTCATGACTTGATAGAAATCGATCAAGCCTACAGTGCGGCTTTGAGTATCAACGATCGCCCCACAGTAATTATTGCACGAACAAAAAAGGGTAAAGGTGTAGCTTCTTTGGAAGATTTGGGTGGTTGGCATGGCAAAGCTTTAAAACCGGATGACGAGAAAAAAGCAATTGCCGAGTTAGGAGGTGAACGCCACATTACCATCCAAATTAGTAAACCTGAAGAACAAGAACAACCTGCTGCTACAGGCAAAGCTAAATCGCTGCAACTCCCCACCTATGAGAAGGGTGCAAAGGTGGCAACGCGTCGGGCTTATGGTGACGCCCTCAAAGCCTTGGGAGCCGCTCAACCTCATGTAGTCTGTCTTGATGCTGAAGTCAATAATTCTACTTATGCTGAAGATTTTGCAGAGGCTTATCCTGAGCGCTATTTTGAAATGTACATTGCTGAACAACAAATGGTAGCAGCAGCGGTAGGGTTACAGGTGCGACAATACAAACCCTTTGCATCTACCTTTGCTGCCTTTTTGAGTAGAGCTTATGACTTTGTGCGGATGGCTGCGATCTCTCGTGCCAACATTAAACT
Organism: Desmonostoc vinosum HA7617-LM4; assembly: GCA_019359515.1. Classification (GTDB taxonomy): domain Bacteria; phylum Cyanobacteriota; class Cyanobacteriia; order Cyanobacteriales; family Nostocaceae; genus Desmonostoc; species Desmonostoc vinosum. The sequence continues at coordinate 34,254 of JAHHHC010000003.1, forward strand.
AGTTGGTTCACATGCAGGGGTGTCAATTGGTCAGGATGGCCCTTCACAAATGGGGTTGGAAGATATAGCAGCCTTTCGGGCGGTGTGGAATAGTACTGTACTTTATCCCAGCGATGCCAATCAGACTGCTAAACTAGTAGCTCAAATGAGCGATCGCGATGGTGTTGTTTACCTACGTACCACAAGGGAAAGTACGCCCGTAATTTATGGCTCAAATGAAGGATTTATCATCGGTGGTAGTAAGATAGTCCGTAGTTCCCAGAAAGACCAAGCCACTGTGATTGCTGCGGGAATCACTCTGCACGAAGCGATTAAAGCAGGCGATCGCTTGAAAAATGAAGGTATCATAGTACGTATCATCGATGCCTATTCGGTTAAACCTATTGATGTGCAAACACTGCATCAATCTGCACGCGATACCAAAGGTAACTTAGTAGTCGTCGAAGACCATTGGATGGAAGGCGGACTAGGTGCAGCCGTGCAAGATGCTTTTGTTGGTACTAGCAACACCCCTATTTATGATGGCCCCCAACTGCGGCTGATTAAGCTTGCAGTACACAATTTACCAGGCTCCGGTACACCAGAAGAACTTCTTCATGCCGCCCAAATCGACGCCGACGCCATTGTTGAAGCCGTGAAATCGCAAGTCAGACAACCCATAGGTGCGTCGGCTTAATGAAAGAGGGTAGAATGTAGCTTGAAAATATATAGAAAAATTAAAACTCTCGACAAATCAGAGCTTTTTGCAGTCACCATAGTTAACCTACAAATAATTAACCTCAATTAAAGGCGCTGCATAAATGACAATGACTTTAATTCAGGGCAACTTTAAAATTATTAAAGCTGCACCTGATGGTGACTCAATTCGTTTCTATCCCAATAATCCTGAACTGTGGGAGAAGTTACCAACAAGAGTTAGACCTAACCGTGCAGGAGGCGCACAATTACGTTTAGATAGCATTGATAGTTTAGAAACTCACTTCCAAGCTAAGGGTGGTAGTGTAGGGATGCAACATCAACCACTAGAATTTGCTCATGGTGCTGCTAGTGAGTTACTCAAGTTTTTTGGCTTTAAAAAAGTTACCCGTAACGACAATGAAATAGTCACTGCCGCTGAACCGGAAGAAGTACCTGGTTTTATTCTCACGAGATTCGCAGATGCCTACGGTAGAAGTATTGCTTTCGCTTTTAAAGGCAATTCTGAGCAAGAGGATGGTAGCGATATCTATTTTGATAAATCGTTACTTAAAAAAAGTGCCAACTATCATATTTTGAATAAAGGGTTAGCCTATCCTACTTTTTATTCCAAGTTATATCCCGATATTCGCAAAGAGTTAATCAATGTAACTGAGAAAGTTCGCAAGGAAAAGAAAGGTTTATGGGCATCAGATAAAACTAACAAAGGTTTTGTTTTAGAAGAGTTAGAAACTATTACTGAAAACATCGTTATTCTACCCAAATTATTTCGTCGCCTTCTTGGTTATTTGGCAATTAATGATGGTAGTGTGGAGCTAGGCGGATTTTTAAAATATCTCAAATCTCTCGACGATCGCATCATAATTTTGCCGCAAGGACATGTAACTGGATTTTACTTTGTAGTTGAAGTTGATGGTCAGAATCTCAAGTTAACTACTCAACCTGAAGATTTAGTATTCATCGAAAAATAGGGAATAGGGTGCAGGGACAAAGAATTACAGTTAAAATTCCTCGCCCACAAGGGTACGAGGAATTTGGTAATTGGTAATGGGTAATTGGCCAATTACCCATTACCAATTACCTGCACTTCTAGGGGCGGCTTTTCTCCCCACCCACGAGGGGATGGGGAACTTAGATCTTGCACCTGCCCAATCTCCCGCCAGAGAATAAATTCTCGCTCTTATTAGGTCAAGTCCACTTAAGTGGACTAAAATCTATGCTTTTCGTGAGATTTAGTCCTCTTGAGAGGACTTTTGCTAAGCTGTTCCACATATAACTTGCATAATTAGGGCGGGCAAGATGCCCACCCCACAAGAGTGTTATTTAATTTGATTATGTAATTTAGATGTTTTTTAGCTTATTAGCCATAGGTTAGAAACCTATGGCGGTTTTTGGGACTGGTGCAAGATATTAGGGGATCAAGCGCCGCTTTCGATGAGGAGTGGGTGTTTGTTATTTCTCCCCCTGCCTCCCCTGCCTCCCCTGTTCCCTTTCATTGCGTAGGTTTAGGATTTCCAGGGCCAGCCGTAACAATCACGAGATTTTCCGGTTTAATTAAATCCTGGATTGCTTGCTGTATCTGAGCCATAGTTACTGCTTGAATTTTTTGGGGAAATTCTCGAATTTCTGCTTGTGACAGCCCCATAACAGCATTGTCTAAAATGATGCTTGATACGGCGCTGGGATTAGCTAAATCCACGGGATAGCTGTTAGTAATTGAGCGTTTTGCTGTGTTTAATTCTGCCTCGGTGATGCCTTGCTCACGCAACTGTTTGAGTAACGCGATGGTGCTGGCGATCGCTTTTTCGGCATCTTTGGGATCTGTCTGCATCTGAATTAGGAATGGGCCAGGATTTATACCTGCGGCAAATCCGCTGTAGATACCATAAGTTAAACCTTGGCGATCGCGCACTTCAGTACCCAGGCGACTAGATAAGGTATCACCACCTAAGATTTGATTCAGTACTAATGCGGCATAAAAACGGGGGTCTTTGCGAGAGATGCCGTTGTAGCCAATGTAGGTGACGGCCTCAGCTTTACCGGGAATTACTTTACTTAAACGTGTTGAAGTTGGCGGTAATTTTACGGTTGGTAAGTTAAGAACGGGTGACTTGCCTTTGGCTTGCCATTTGCCAAATTCTTGGTTTAACAATGCTTTGACCTTCGCTGGTTCAAAATCACCCACTAAAGCGATGGTTGTGGTATCTGGACGGTAATGTTCTTGATAGAAACGCAGCAAATCATCGCGAGTAATACTTTGCAAACTTTCAACTGTAGGAAAGCTGTGGAAGGGATGATTTTCTGGGTAAATGGCTTGCTGAAATACCCGCCGTCCCAGTCCGTTAGGATCATCTAGCTGTGCTTTGAGACTAATCAAGGCTCGTTGACGACTTAATTCTAGTTGATCCGCCGGGAAGGTAGCATTTTGCAGTACATCAGCGAGGGTTTGAATCAATATTGGTAGGTTTGCTGACAGACTTTGACCGCCAATATTCATCCCCTCGCGACTGGCAGCAAAGTTGAGATCAGCTCCTCGGTCTTCTAGTGTTTGTGCTAGGTTAAGGGCGTTTTTAGTGCGAGTTCCATTCATTAAGTTGGTAGCAGTGAGATCTGCTAATCCCGCTTTTTGATTACTATCAAATTCATCACCAGCATCAACTTGTCCACTCAGGTTAATGGTAGGAAGGGTGCGATCGCTCAACAAAAAAACCTTCAAGCCATTTGCTAAGGTAAACTGCTCTGGTAAAGGTTTTTTGCCAGAATCTGTAACTGATGTGCTGGGAGGCAGATATTTGGCTAATTCTGCTGGGTCTACAGGTTTACCGGGGTTGAAGTTTTCTACGGTGCGACCAGAACCAGCACTAGAGACTTCGGGTTGACCATCAAGTTGGGTTGGTTCAAAGAAGCCAATGGTTTGTTTGGCGGGATTGAGGTAAGTTTTGGCAACTCGTTGTACCTCTTGGGGGGTGACTTTTGCGATCGCTGCGAGATACTTTTCAATAAACCGATAATCCCCAGCAACATTTTCGTTATACGCTAACTGGCTTGCCTGACTAGTGATATCTTGATTACCCAAGACAAACGAGGCTTGCAGTTGCGTTTTGGCTCGGTTTAATTCTGCGGCGGTGACTGGCTGTTGTTGCAGTTGTAACAAAGTTTTTTGCAGTACCCCCGCAATTTTTGTTACCTGTTGACCTGGAGTTGCCGTGGCATTAATCTCATACCAACCCGGTTCAGTGAGTTCAGCAGCAGCCCCACTCACTGAACTAGCGAGTCCTGATTCCACTAAAGCTTGGTAAAGTCGAGAACTACGTCCACCCGTCAAGATGGCATCCATCACATCAATTGCTGGGACATCAGGATGCTTGATATCTGGTAGCGGATACACGACTTGCAGTAGTGCAGCACTTCCCGGTTCCTTCAAGACTATTGGTGCTTTGCTAGGGGAAGAAGAAGACGCGGTGACGGAGGGACGGGGGGACGCGGTGATTGAATTCTCTATGTCCCCGCGTCCCCTTGTCTCCGTGTCCCCGCGTCCCCGTGTCCCCGTGTCCTTTTTCGCTCGTCGTGGCAGTTTCCCGAAGGTTGCTTTCACGACTTTAAGTGTAGGTTCTGTGGCAAAATCCCCTGTGATCACTAATGTGGCATTGTCTGGACTGTAGTATTTCTGGTAATAATTCCGTACCTGTTCTAAGGTAAATTGCTCTACATCCAATTTTGTGCCACCCACTGGTAAACCGTAGGCTCGGTTGGGGAAAGCAGCTCGCATTACTGCCTTACTCAGGCGATAACCAGGCGAATTTTCATACCCTTGCAACTCGGAGATGACGACGCGTTTCTCACTTGTCAGTTGCTCAGCTCCTATTAAAGCATTAGCCATGCGATCGCTTTCCAAAGTCAGCAGTGCTTCTAGCTTGTCTTTTTGCACTGTCCCAAAGTAAGCTGTTGCGTCATAGCTGGTAAATGCATTAAATTGGCTACCCAAAGCACTAAACAGCCGCCCAAACTGTACTGGACGATCACTAGTACCCTTAAACATCAAATGCTCTAGCTGGTGAGAAATCCCATTTTCTCCCTTGCCTTCATTACGGGAGCCAACTTTATACCAAACCTGTACACTCACTACTGGAGCGGTATGCACTTCTTTGGTTAGCACTGTTAAGCCGTTATCCAACACTGTTTTTTGCACTCCTTGGGTAAATGAGGGTGCAGATACAGGTGCAGGTGCAGGTGTTGTTACGGTTGGTGTTGCAGCATCGATTAAGCCCGAAAACGGCACGACACTCAACAGAAGACTAAGGATTAATCCTATAAGCATGTAGCGTGGTTTCATAAGCAATTTTTAAGGGGAATTGGGAACTTATACTGAGCAAAGGAGAAGTATGGGGAATTGGGAATTGTCATTTCGTTATTGATTATTCTCCGCGTCCCCGCGTCCCCGCATCCCCGCGTCCCCGCGTCTTCCTCATCTCCCCCACTCCTTCTGGCTATTATCAAGGTTTTAAACTGAAAACCGAATCAGTGATTGCGATCGCTTTACAAAATAGACTTTTCTATTTATTAGTTTAATTAGCGATCGCTTTTATAGAGCAGTAATCATACTAATTGAACTACCCGACCTGCTTATCGTGGGGTAAGATACGGAGCGAGTACGCTTTTGAGGCTACAGAGTTGCTCATAAAAAGGTTGTAGTTTTCTGGAACTCGTAACTCAGATGTTGTAGTCATTAATAGAATAAATAAGTTTATAAATAACCTTTGGGGGATATACCCTATCCAAAGCCCAGTCTTAACGATTGGGTTTTTTGGTAAATAGATATACTCCTTACATAACGCTCATACTTAATCACCATTGGTAAATGCGATCGCACTTTTGATCAAGTTTTTACAAACAAGGCAGGAGGCAAAGATACAAGCTGTTGCTTGCTATCAAGATGAGTAGATTACCATGGATAAAAGCAGACTCGGCCAATTGGGGTAAAAGCGTAATTTACGTTAAGGAAAGTGACTCATGAAAGAATCAGGGAAAAATGTTGCACCCTTTCTTACTCAAGAAGCCCCACCAACTGTAGAACGTATGGGGCTAACCTGGCTAATTGGAGCAGCGATCGCAACCATCTTACTGTGGCAAATTCCAGCTGGAAATTATATTTTATATCCATTTACAATCCTAGCTACTTGGTTTCATGAAATGGGTCATGGCTTAATGGCCCTGCTTTTAGGAGGACAATTTCAGAAATTACAGATTTTCGGCAATGGTTCTGGTGTTGCAAGTTACGCTATTTCTAGAGCTTTATGGCCAATTGGCCCGGCTTTAGTTGCAGCAGCAGGGCCGATGGGGCCACCTCTTGCGGGTGCGGCTTTGATTCTAGCTTCTCGTAGCTTTAAAGTAGCCTCTTTGAGTTTAAAAATTTTGGGGGGTTTCTTGTTGCTATCAACATTAATTTGGGTACGTTCTCCCTTTGGATTTGCGGCAATTCCCCTACTAGGTTTAATTATCTTGGGTATGGCCCTTAAGGCACCTCGGTGGGCCCAAGGTTTTGCTATTCAATTTTTGGGTGTGCAAGCTTGTGTGAGTACTTACCATCAACTGGATTATCTATTTAGTTATAGTGCTGGCCCTTTGGGACTTTCTGATACAGCACAAATGCAAAAGTATTTATTACTACCTTATTGGTTTTGGGGTGGGTTAATGGCGATCGCATCTTTGGTAATTCTAGTTCAAAGTCTCCGCATTGCCTATCGTGCGGAGTAAAAGTATGCAGATATTGCGTTTCTGACTTCCGGGTGGCATCAAAACATCATAACTAAAGCAAATTGCAACGATCAATTATAAATTTAACTTTTCTACGATTCAAAATTCTCCGTGTCCCCCTTCGGGTGACGCTCGCAAGCTCGCTAACGCAGTCGCCTGCGGAGGGAAACCCTCCTTTACTCGCTGTCTCACCGCGTCTCACCGTCTCCGCGTCATTCTTATCGTAAGTATTTAGGCGAACCTGATATAACTAGACCCTGCCCTTGCTTTCATAAGGCAGTTGCGTGGGCGGGTTTCCCGACTTGAGCAAACTGCCGTCCCCAGGTTCAGTAAACTACACCTGGGGACTTCCCGCAAGGCAAGTTAAAATGTTTTGAATTTTGAATTTTTACCTAGTAATCTCGTTAGGAGAATCAACCGACGCTACAGGGTGAGGCTGACTCAGGTAATCGTAGACTGTTCGAGAAACTTGACGGATAAAGTCTCTTCCCCTGACATCTTTGTAAGGACGTTTGACGAAGATAGCAGCCAGGTATCGCTTACCGCTGGGCATAGTGATAAATCCAGCATCACCAATGAGAAAGCCAATGTCTCCCGTTTTGTGAGCGATGAGCGCACCTTTGCCTAAACCGGCGGGGAGTAATGTACGCGTAACAGTACGATTGAGGATATCCAAGACTTGCTCTTGACTCTGTGGGGAAACTAACTTGTTATTAACTAGCAAAGCTAGTACTCTAGCCATGTCTTGCGAACTGGTGGTGTTAGTTCCCTTTAAGTCGGCTAAAAGATGGCGAATTACTGTGTCTTTCAGTCCCCAACTGCGGAAACGCTGATTTAGTTTTGCTGCTCCACCCAAGCGATCAATAATCATATTGGTGGCTGTATTGTCGCTAATTGTAACCATTTTGGTTACGGTTTCTAAAGCTGTGTACTTTTTGCCAACTCGCTCATACTGCATTGTTCCAGAACCGTTGGTCATCAAATCGCGCCGCATAACCAGTTTTTCATCCAAGCTGACTTTGCCGGCGTCTAAATGTTGAAAAAAAGCTACAAGAATTGGCAGTTTGATTGTACTAGCAGCTGGAAAGACGCGATCGCCTCCTATATCGAGATAATCTCCCGTATCCAAATCTAGAAAAAACATCCCTGTTTTGAGAAAGCTATACCGACCCATCAAAGCTTTAATTTGAGGTTCTAGCGTCTTCATAGGTGAATTTAAGGGAACCACACCAGCAAACAAACTACTGTCATCTACCGTTGGAGAAACGCTGGGTTGAGCTGAAGTCAGATGTAGTTGAGGTTGAAGATTATCTACATCTAGGAGATTCCCAGTCCCCAGCGATGCACTGAGCTTGTCGGAGTGTCCCTGGTTATTGACAGTTGTCACAGCTTTAACGTTCGAGCCGAGTAGGAACACACTTAAAAAGCTGGTTAAGAGCCAGCTTGCTTGTAAAATCACTTTGGGTGTGAGTCGCATCAATGAAAGTCTTTTGTGTGAGGAGTTAAGGACAAACAAAAATACCGTTGATAGAGACACGAGCCGAAAAATAGGCATCACGCACTACTACTAACCAGTGATGTTTTGCAATGTAGAATTGACAAGTGTATCAATCTAAGGAGATCTACAATATTTTCACGGTTAGCGATCGGTACTTCCGGTAAGTTGTAGCGTATTTTAAGAAAAATTACGAGTCGTGATGCGTAAAGCCCCCAAGTACAAGGCACAAAACTTTTTTGGTTTTGTGCCTTGTACGTCTTTAAAGTGGGGGATATAAGCGAATGACCGAATTTATTCGGTCGTGGCGTGTTCTTCAGGAAGTGCGGCAGAAATGACATACGCGAAGTATTTACCTGTCTGGTGATCAAAGTCTTTGTGCAAATTTTTTAGGTATTCATCGAGGGAGATATTAGCCATTCCACCACCAGCAATCCCAAATATGTTATGCTGGCATCTTAGCGTAAGAAGTTATCAATTGCTAGTATACGAGTTCAAGTTAAAGGGCAAACAGCAACAGTTCAATCTGATTGATGAAGCAATCAGGACTGCTTTGTTTGTCCGTAACTCTTGCGTTCGCTACTGGATGGATAACCCAAAAGTCGGCAAGTACGATTTAAGCGCATACTGCAAAGAACTAGCCGCTAACTTTGAATGGGCTGGCAAGCTTAACTCAATGGCAAGGCAAGCATCGGCAGATAGGGCTTGGGCTGCAATTTCTCGGTTTTATACTAACTGCAAGAAAAAAATTCCAGCTAAAAAAGCGGAAAACGCGGTCTTGGGGAGACCCCAAGTCGAGCGATTTTCCAAGACAGGTTTCCCGAATTTCAAAAAACGTGGACATTCTGTGGAGTACAAAACCACAGGATGGAAGCTGTCAGACGAGAGAAAATATCTCACCCTGACTGATGGTTTTGAAATTGGGAGACTAAAGTTAGTTGGAACTTATGACCTGCATTTTTATCACCTCAAGGACATCAAGCGTGTCCGATTGGTAAAACGCGCAGATGGTTACTACGCTCAATTTTGCATTGCTGTTGAGCGAGAAATTCAGGTAGAACCAAGCAAAAAAGTTGTTGGTCTAGATGTCGGTTTAAACCACTTCTACACTGATTCCAATGGGGATAAGGCAGAAAACCCGAGATTCTTGAGGAAATCCGAGAAGGCATTAAAACGCCTACAAAAACGGGTTTCCAAGAAGTTCAACAAAGGTAAACCTCAATCCAATAACTACAAAAAAGCTAGAAACAAACTAGCGAGAAAACACTTGAAAGTTAGTAGACAGCGTCAAGACTTTGCTGTGAAGTTAGCAAGGTGCGTAATCCAGTCTCACGACGTGGTTGTTTACGAAGACTTGCAAGTGCGGAATCTGGTTAAAAATCACAAACTAGCCAAAAGTATTAGTGATGCTTCTTGGTATCAGTTCCGGTGTTGGCTTGAATATTTTGGCAAAGTCTACGGCAAGATAACTATTGCTGTACCACCACATTGGACAAGCCAAAACTGTTCTAATTGTGGGGAAACTGTTGTCAAAACTTTGTCAACTAGAACCCATGAATGCCCCCATTGCCAAACTGTTTTAGACCGAGATGATAATGCAGCACTGAATATTTTAGCTCAAGGATTAAGTACGGCGGGACACATCGGAACTAACGCTTGGGGAGAGAACGACCTCTGTTTGGAGCTGGTGACAGGTTCAACTAAGTTGACTCAGTGAACCAAGAATCCCCGAAATAGAATTTCGGGGAGTGTCAAAACCTCAACTCTATACCTACATAACAAGTGCAGATAAATTCCCCAAATATCTCTGCATTCAATCTCCCACCAAAAACAACATGGTTGATAAGTTTGTGACATTAGCCACTTATACCAACTCTATTGAAGCGAATCTAGCCAAACAACACCTAGAAACTGCGGGCATAAGAGCTTTTTTAGCTAATGAATCTACCGTAGATGTTGCATGGCATTTAACCATCGCGGTTGGTTGGATTAAATTACAAGTTCCTGAATCAGACGTAGACCTCGCCATATCTTTGCTGACAACCGATGTAGAAGCTGAAACCACAGAACAATCTGAGTTTCAAGATGATGCAGATGATGATATCGAAAAACTTTCATGGGCAGACCAAACCGCAGACCGAGCCTTTCGAGCAGCCGTTATTGGTTTAATTTTATTTATCTTGCCCATTCAAATTTACTCGCTATGGCTTTTACTTCGTCTATTAGTTTCCCGTCGCCGCATTAGCCGAAACAGACGTGTAAAAGTCATAGTGGCTTTAATCCTCGACTTAGTAAACCTTTTTATCTTATTTAGCTTCTGGGGTCTTTTATAAAGCAACCCATCTCCCTCATCCTTTCAAAGGTAGGTTTTTAATATTCAGCCTGAAAAAACCCATTTTTTTGTTCTAAAATCTTTCTGTGCGTCTCCCCATCCCCGCGTAAGCGCGTCAACCAAAACGCGAAATCATCAAAGCATCCCCCTATCCCCCTCAAAGCCCCAAATCTACAGCAATGCGATGAGCGCAAGCGAAACCAGAAAAAGCCACTGCATTTAACCCTTGTCCTGGAAAGGTACTGTCTCCTACACAATAAAGACCAGGAACAGCGGTTCGATTAAATGGCATTCCCAACAACCCGCGTAACTTTCGCCGAGGAATTGGCCCATAAGTGCCATCCTCACGCCCCAAAAAGCGGCGATGAGTGCGAGGTGTTCCAATCTCTAAATAATCTAATCCCGCGTCTAAACCAGGAAAAATCTTCTCTAGGCGGTCAATAATTCGCCCTGCTGCTTCTTCTTTCTTTGCTTCGTATTCAAGGTCAGAAAGTCCTTGCCACTGATCAATCCAATGAGGGGTGAAGGCGTGGATGATATGATATCCGACTGGAGCTAGGTCTGGGTCAAGCAAGGTGGGAATCGAAACGAAAATCGTGCCTTCTGGTGCTGTCATTTGCGCCCAATTTTCTAACAAAATATGATGGCACTCTGTCCCGCTAGGTAAAACGGATTCTTTTACCCCCATGTGCAAACTCAAAAAGCTCGGTGATTTTTGATATTTTTGTTGCCACTTTTTCTCATTACGTGGTATTTGCTGTGCTGGTAGCAATTTTTCAAATGTGTCCCAACGTGTAGCATTAGAAACTATGCGTTTACCCCGATATACTTTACCATTTGCTAGTTGCACACCTACAGCTCGCCCTTGTTCTGTGAGAATTTTCGTGACTCTAGCTTGGTAAACAATCTTACTTCCAGCTTTTTCTAATCCATCGGCTAGCTTTTGAGCAATTTGCCCTACTCCACCTTTGGGATAATTAACTCCGCCGTAATGCCTATCAGAAAAGACCATGCCAGCATTAATCATGGGAGTCATATCGGCGGGTACTACCGACCAGCAATAACACTCTATATCGATAAATTTCAATAACTGAGGATCTTTGATGTAACGTCGTGCGACATCCCCAACATTTTGCGGTAGATACTTAGCTAAACCAAGACATGCTTGGGGATGTTGAAAAAATACACGCCTTAAGTAGCCAGGTTCTTCTAGAGACAGTAATTCCATGCTATTGAGGCACTGAAAAACTTTTTGGCATTCGTCATAAAAGCGACGAATCCCTTGTGCTTCATGGCGAAAGTAAGCAGTAAGATTTTGCAAAAATTTTTCATAAGACCGATCTACTTTTAAGTCTAAACTCTCAGGTAGATGATAATGAATCTGCACGGGATCAGCGATCGCCTCTACACTAACGTTCACAGCTGCTAGTGCCTGGGTGAGTAAGTTAGTAGTACCATGAGTTCCTAACCCAAAAATCATTGATGCTCCCACATCAAAGCGATAGCCTTCGCGTTCAAAATAACCAGCACTACCGCCAGGGATTAAATAACGTTCCAAAACCAGTACCTCAGCACCCTTCGTTGCAAGTTGAGTAGCTGTTACTAACCCACCAATCCCAGACCCAATTACAATCACATCAAATTCTTGTGTTTTCGTCATTTGTCCTTTGTCCTTTGTCCTTCGTCAATTGTCCTTTGTCCTAAAACAAATAACCAATGACAAACAACAAAAAAAGAGGGACGAGCCTGCTACCGCTGGCTAATCCCGTCTGCCGATCCTTAAAGAGAGGAGAACACTAAATCATAATATAACCTTGATTGAGAATAGGTGTCAACTATTAATGAAAAATATTAGCAATAATTTTGAGAGTGTTGATTCTTAGCTGTCAGGTGTGCGCGGGAAAGAGTATTATGATGTTTCAGTTCTTGTATAATAAAAAATCGCCTAGTTTTGGCTATGACGCTACAATTGCGTGTTTACGTTCCCCCCCATCCCCTGATCAAGCACTGGCTGGCAGTTGCTCGTGATGCTGCCACACCCTCAGTATTATTCCGCAGTGCTATGACCGAATTGGGAAGATGGCTGACTTATGAAGCAGCGCGAGACTGGTTGCCTACACTGGAGACAACGGTAGAAAGTCCTTTGGACTTTTGTCCAGCGACTTTGGTTGATCCACAAATGCCCGTGGCAGTCGTACCGATTCTGCGGGCTGGGCTAGGATTACTAGAAGGAGCGCAGACTTTGCTACCCTTAGCATCAATCTATCATTATGGCTTGGTGCGGGATGAAGAGACACTGCAACCTCAGTGCTACCTCAATAAATTGCCAGAAAAATTTGACTCCCAAACGCGAGTATTAATTACCGATCCGATGTTGGCGACAGGAGGGTCAATCATGAGTGCAATGGCAGAATTGACACAGCGGGGCGTCGATCCAACCCTGGCGCGAATTGTCTGTGTGGTGGCAGCTCCACCAGCTTTACAAAAACTGAGTGCTGCATATCCAGGTTTAATTGTTTACACCGCTGCCATTGACGAAAAAGTCAATGATCGGGGTTTTATTGTACCAGGGTTGGGGGATGCAGGCGATCGCATCTTTGGGACTTAAGTTAGTATGCAGCTAAGGGAAAACATAGCTTCACTACTTTTGGAGTTGTAAGTTTTGTTGAAGGCGGTAAAAATATGAGTCAGCAAAATGGTTTTGCTAGCGGTTTTTTCGTAGGAGCAGTTGTTGGTAGTGTATTTGGTGGAGTTGTGGGGGCACTGATTGCTTCTAGAAGCGATCTAGAATTAGCAGAGGAACAAGAAACAGAATTTATCAATGGTCAATCTCCAACCAAGAAAGTATCAACAAAAAGGCGTCAAATGAGAGCCTCCGAAAGTGATACTGTGGGCATGGAAACAGCCCGGCGATCGCTAGAGGATAAAATAGCCCAGCTCAATGCCACAATTGATGAAGTGCGAAAGCAACTAGGGAATGTCAATGGCGGTTCATCCCCAGAAACTCATGATTAATCTGTTACTACAGATTCCTAGCGCTCTCAAGGGTGGTAAAAGTAGTAATTCGGTAAATGCGGTATTCGCAGACGCCACGACATGGGCTAAATTAAAATCAAGAATAAGACCGCGTTGAACACTTAAAGTAGGAAACTAAGTTATCCATGGAATCAACCATCGGTTTACTGATTACGACACTAGCTACCTTCATTACCTTCTATAGCTACTTGCTAATTATTAGGGTTTTGTTGACCTGGTTCCCAACTATCAATTGGTACAATCAACCATTTGCCGCTTTGAGCCAAATCACTGACCCCTATCTCAATCTATTTCGCTCAATCATTCCCCCGTTAGGCGGTATAGATTTTTCTCCAATCCTGGCCTTCTTATTACTTAATTTAGTTGGCGGACTTCTCAACAATTTGGCTGTTGGTATGAGATTCACTCAGGGATTTTGACTACTATCTCAATAAAAACTGTTGTAGAGACGTTAAGTGTAAAAACGTCTCTACAATTTTTAGTGAAAAGATACTTATCGAAAAAAGACTTATCATTAAGACCGCAGGCAGTACCAGGCAGGGGAGCTTTCTAGCAGGGGGAGAAATAATAAATATCCATTCCCCATGCCCCTAATGCCTACTGGGCTTCGCTAACGTGGGTTCCGCATTCCCCACTCACTTCCGCACTTGAGCGCTAAAACCAGAAGCTTTAAACTGCTTCAGTTTTAAGGGTAATGGTTGGTTTGCAGGCACAGAAATTCTCATTTCAAAATCGCTAATACCTGGCGGTACTTCAGGAATGGAACCAAGACGGGTACGGTTTTGCATCACTGAGTCGTTATTAGCGTCATAGATGCGCCCAAAAATATCAGCATCATAGACTGTTTTGTAAGTACCATTTTCAGCCTTACCAGTGACAATAAAGCAATTGGCAGCCGTTGCACTGCCGCCACTAGTAACAGCTCCTTTTGCAAGATCTGGTGGACACTCATTATAAGAAATATCAAATAGTCTAATAGGTGTCAGTGCTATAGCAGGTGGAGTAAATACCCACAACAGAAACCCGACTACACAAGAAATAAAGATGACAGTAAGTGAGCGCAACCGCATAAAAGACCCCGTAACTTAATCCAATGGTATGCTACTTGTAAACTCAGCTTACCTGAATTTCACTACTAAGAAACTTCTAAATCAAAAAATATCTAATGGATGTAAGCTTTGTCAGATCCACCTCAACTGACAGCTACATCTGTAGAAATTATCTCTACATCAATAGAATAACCTGACCAGATAATCTATAGTAAACTTACCTGAAAATAGCATTAGAGACAAACTAAGCGATATCTAAATGTCTACGCTTGTTGTCAAAATATACCACACATGAGGTAGAACTATCCCAAACATAACTGCTACTCTACTTTGTTGTAGATAGATAAAATTGAAATATGTTAAAAGTCTTTGCAGATAGAGGTGGCACATTTACAGATATTGTAGCTGTGACTGATGACTGGGTAATTATTGACAGACTCTTAAAACATCAGGAACGGTTTTTAATCGTGCCTGTGCCTAATCAACAATGGGTAATAATCTATAAATTACTGTCTGAAAACCCTGAACAATACCAAGATGCAGTTATTCAGGGAATTCGAGATATTTGCGGTTTGAAAAATCATCAATCTATTCCCTATACAGCCATAGAAGTAGTCAAAATGGGGACAACAGTTGCTACCAATGCACTGTTAGAAAAGCAAGGGGATAGAGTAGTGCTGATTATTACAAAAGGGTTTAAAGATGCGTTGCGAATTGGCTACCAAAACCGTCCTGATATCTTTGCTCGTCACATCATTTTACCAACTATGCTTTACGAGCAGGTGATTGAAGTGGACGAACGCTATGATGCTCAGGGAAATGAATTAAAACCTGTGAATATTGCCCAGATAAAACAAGATTTACAAGCAGCTTATCGTGCAAACATTCATAGTTGTGCAATTGTATTTATGCACAGCGATCGCTTCCCTAAACATGAGCAACAAGTGGCAGCAATTGCTCAAGAAATTGGCTTTACTCAAATTTCTGTATCTCATCAAGTCAGTCAATTAATGAAACTAATAAATCGAGGAGATACAACTGTTGTAGATGCTTATTTAACTCCTATTTTACGCCGTTATGTTAATCAAGTAGCTAATCAGTTACCTGGAGTTAGATTAATGTTTATGAAATCTGATGGTGGCTTAACTGACGCGGCACAATTTCAAGGCAAAGATAGTATTTTAAGCGGCCCGGCTGGCGGAATTGTTGGCGCGGTGCAAACTAGTAAAAGAGCCGGCTTTGATTTAGTAATTACCTTTGATATGGGAGGAACAAGTACAGATGTTGCCCATTTTAAAGGAGAGTACGAACGCCAATTAGATTCTGAAATTGCTGGGGCGCGAATGCGAGTTCCGGTATTATCAATTAATACCATTGCAGCTGGTGGCGGTTCAATTTTGATGTTCGATGGTTCAAGTTATCGTGTCGGGCCAAAATCGGCTGGTTCCAATCCCGGCCCGGCTTGTTATCGGCGGGGTGGCCCGTTAACGGTGACAGATGCTAATGTAATGTTAGGTAAAATTCATCCCCAATATTTTCCATCTGTCTTTGGCAGTGATGGCAATTTACCATTAGATAAAAATGTTGTCATCGAGAAATTTCAACAATTAGCCCAAGAGATTACAACCGTTACAAAAACTTATTTTACTCCCGAAAAAATAGCAGCAGGATTTATGGCGATCGCAGTCGAAAATATGGCTAATGCTATTAAAAAAATCAGTTTGCAACGAGGTTACGATGTTACTAAATATGTACTTTGTTGTTTCGGTGGTGCAGGCGGACAAGTTGCTTGTTTAATTGCTGATACTTTAGGGATGAAACAGATATTTTTGCATCCTTATGCTGGTGTTCTTTCTGCTTATGGAATGGGATTAGCTGATGTGAGAGCTACCAGAGTAACAGGAGTAGAACAGCCTTTAGATCAAGACTTAATTCCTCAATTAATCCAGTTGATGGAGTCTTTAAAAACTCAGGCTAGAAGTGAACTTAGTCAAGATGAAAGTAGCGTTGCGGCAAAAGTAATACACAAACTGAATTTAAAATATGAGGGAACAAATTCTACTTTAAGCGTTGATTTTAATGCAGATGTAGCGGTAATGCAAAGAGCATTTTCAGACGAGCATAAATCTCGCTATGGTTTCATTCAACCAGAAAAATTATTAATTGTAGAATCTATTTCCGTGGAAGTAATTCAGAAAATAGATACTCCTGAAGAACCTGTAATTACTCGTACCCGTCCTATAGAATCAAACCCTCAACCTATTGAAACAGTCAAGATATTTACTGCTGACAAATGGCATAATACACCAGTTTATCGCCGGGAAGATTTACAACCGGGAGATTGTATCAACGGTGTGGCTATTATTGTCGAAAAAATTACCACAATTGTAGTTGAACCTAACTGGCAAGCCAGATTAAATGAGTATAATCACTTGATTTTAGAACTTCCATATTAATTAACGAAAATATTCCTAACTATATCTGAGAGGTTATTTATAAAGTAAAAATAAAATTACCTTAGTAGCGTTGCACAGCTAAAACAGTGCATTAAGTAGGAAGTTGCAATCATTTGTCAGACGCATTTAGACTTCGCTCAATGCTCGCTCCCTGAGAAGACGAGGGTTGAGCGGAGTCGAAACCCGGCTACTTAAGATTTACTTTATAAATAGTCTCTAAAAATTAGGTACTTTGTACAACCAAACTGTTGTGTAATTCTGTTACTGAGTTAAATCAGAACAGCGCGGTAAACTCAACCAAATGTCTCAAGCTTGGATTGAATGGGGAAAAGTAAATGGGTACAGATGGTAAGTTGGAAAGTTACAAAGCAAACAAGTTTCCCAACTTATCACGGACAGACTATGCCATAACCAGCAAGCCAACTTTATTCTCTCTGCGCCTCTGTGCCTCTGCGTGAGATAAATCATCCCGCAATTATGCAACGCCGCAAATTTTAAAACGTCCAATTTCTATACAAGTATGATTTAATCACTTATCTGTTGTCGAGTTTGAGTGAATAAATAAGGAGGCAAAAATCAAAATGTACACTACATCTCAACCCGACCCCGTTCGCTTAGAAATATTTAAAAACCTCTATCAATTTATCGCTGAGCAAATGGGGATTGTTCTCCAAAACACTGCCGCGTCAGTCAACATCAAAGAACGCTTAGATTTCTCCTGCGCTATTTTTGATGCTTCGGGATTATTAGTTGCTAATGCTCCCCACATTCCTGTACATTTAGGTTCAATGAGTGAAAGTGTTCGGAGTTTAATTAACGCTCAAGGCAACACAATCAAACCGGGAAATGTATATCTATCTAATAATCCTTATAACGGCGGCACACATCTTCCTGATGTCACAGCAATTACCCCTGTGTTTCTAGAAACTGGCAAAAATCTCCCCAATCCCCTATTCTATGTTGCGGCTCGTGGACATCAAGCGGATATTGGCGGAATTACTCCCGGTTCCATGCCCCCTCACAGTACTACGGTAGAAGAAGAAGGAATTATATTTGATAATTTTCTATTAGTTGAACAGGGAAGTTTTCAAGAAACAGCGGTCAGAGAGTTACTGTTAAATCATCCTTATCCTGCTCGCAATCCCAATCAAAATATCGCTGATTTTAATGCACAAATTGCCGCCAATGAACGAGGAGTGCAAGAACTCCGAAAAATGGTTTCTCAGTATGGACTGCAAACAGTACAAGCTTACATGAAATTTGTGCAAGATAATGCGGAAGAGTCAGTTAGACGGGCAATTAATGTTCTCAAAGATGGCTCATTTATCTATGAAATGGATGGCGATGCCGTCATTCAAGTTAAAGTCACAATTAACCGAAAAAATCGCAGTGCAATTATTGATTTTACTGGCACATCTGGACAACTAAAGAGTAACTTTAATGCTCCCAAAGCCGTTACTCAAGCAGCAGTTTTATATGTCTTTCGGACTCTAGTTGATGATAGTATTCCCCTCAACGCTGGATGTCTTAAACCTTTAGAAATTATCATTCCTGAAGGCTGTA
The DNA here is from genome assembly GCA_019359515.1 of Desmonostoc vinosum HA7617-LM4. GTDB lineage: Bacteria > Cyanobacteriota > Cyanobacteriia > Cyanobacteriales > Nostocaceae > Desmonostoc > Desmonostoc vinosum. The sequence goes on from JAHHHC010000003.1 coordinate 52,635, forward strand.
TGCTCAACCCAACCTATCCAGCCGCAGTGGTAGCTGGTAATGTAGAAACATCTCAAATCGTTGTTGATGCATTGTATGGTGCTTTGGGTGTAATGGCTGCTTCTCAAGGAACAATGAATAATTTTACTTTCGGCAATCAGCGTTATCAATATTATGAAACCATCTGCGGTGGTTCTGGTGCAGGGGCTAACTTTGATGGTACTGATGCAGTTCACACCCACATGACTAATTCTCGCTTAACCGACCCAGAAATTTTAGAAACTCGTTATCCTGTCTTAGTAGAAAGCTATGGTGTGCGTCCTGATAGCGGCGGTAAAGGAAAATATTCAGGCGGTAACGGTGTGATTCGCCGCATCAAGTTTCTAGAACCAATGACAGCTAATATTCTTTCTAATCATCGCCGTGTCCCTCCCTTTGGATTGAATGGTGGAGAAGCCGCAAAAGTCGGACGCAACTGGATACAGCGTCAAGATGGAACACAAGAGAATTTAGACAGCACAGCAACAGTCGAAATGCTATCTGGAGATGTTTTTGTCATAGAAACCCCTGGTGGTGGTGGATTTGGTTCCATTCCTAATTCACCGTCAAAGGAACTGGGGACACTTCGTTGAGCTTCAGTGCATCGCTGGGGATTAGGGGCTGGGTGTAAAATCGAATTGGCCTTTATCAATGAAATAAACACTTTCTTCCCCTACTCCCCGCTCCCTGTGTTTCTTAAGAGATTAGAAAGTTTAATTTAACTTTTGTAATAATTAGGGAAATGAACCCTTAATTATAATTAGCTTATGACCCCAGATGAGATAGCAGCAGCTTTAGAAGCATCTTTTAATCGTTGTGATGTAGTTGGCTGTCCTCTCACTGATGTGCAGAAACAAATATTACTGCAAGTAGTCGAGCAAATTCAAGGAAACTCTAAAGCATCAGATGTTAATCCTCTAGATGAACTGAATTCGGAGGAATTAGAAGCATTTTTAGAGTTTGTTAAAACAGAAGAACAACAAAACCGCACTTGGAAGGTGCAGTTACTTAACGACTGGCTGCTAGAAAAAGATTCTGGTTCGGTGCAGTTTATTCGCCAACGCTATGGTTTGCAGTGGCTAAATCGTGTTGAGTCATGTCATTTTGATAAGTACTCTTATTTTGAGGATGCACTAAAACTAAGATTAGGCGATCGCATTGAAATTTCCAATGCTTTATGGGAATGGGTACAAGAAGATGGCCCCTGTAAGCGTGAATGGTTTCCTTGCATCGTGATTCAGGTTAATGAAATTAGCGAAGGCGATGATTCCTACACCAATTGTGTAGTTCGCTTTTTCAACGGCGCTGAGTATGAAATTCAAGGCATTTACGAATGGAATCGCTATAATTGGCGCTGGCCGCAAGGTTAGAATGAGATAGAAGAGATCACATTAGCAATATTCAAAAGGAATGGGGAATTAGTTATTTCTCCCCAATTCTTTTACCTTACTTTAAGCTAAGCTGACTTTGCAAAGCTTGCCGCATTACATCTACGGGTATATTTTCCTGTTGTAACCAAATTTTGAGTGCTGCTACGCCTTGTTGAACTAACATTTCTAATCCATCTATTGCGATCGCACCTTGGTTTTGTGCTTGTTGTAAAAACTGTGTAGGATTAGGAGTATATATTAAATCATAGGCGATCGCTCCTAGTGTAAGATTCGCTATTTCCTCTACACTCAAAGGCGACTCTGCAACTTTAGGATACATGCCAATGGGGGTTGTGTTTACTAACAGATTTGCTTGCGGTATGAGTTTTGGCAGTTCCTCCCATGTATGAACTTGGAAACTGTCAGCTAGGGCTGAATTGTGCCAACTACGACGAAATTCTTGTAATTTCTTTTCATTGCGCCCAACGATGTGTATTTCCGCAAAACCTAGCTGGGTACAACCTGCAATTACAGCCCTCGCCGCACCCCCATTACCTAAAACTACTGCTACCTTCTGACTCCAATCTTGGTGATATGTTGTTTGCAAAGGGGCAATAAATCCCGTGATATCCGTGTTTGTGCCCACCCACCCATGATCTTTGCGGCTAACGGTATTCACTGCCCCCACGGCTTGAGCAATAGGCTCTATTTGTGACAACAAAGGTAATATTGCTTGTTTATGAGGAATTGTCACGTTAAAACCAACAATTCCCATAGCGGCAAAGCCTGCGATCGCTATCTCTAGATTTTCTGGTTTTATAGGAAAAGCTAGATAAACATAATTTAATCCTAAACTTGCGATCGCTGCATTGTGCATCACCGGTGACAGCGAATGTTCCACCGGATGCCCAATCACTCCTAGTAGTTTAGTTTTGCCTGTAATTGTATTTGTCATTAGTCATTAGTCATTGGTCATTTGTTATTGGGAATTAGGAATTGGGAATGGAAAATTGTTATTGATAATTCTCCGCGTCACCGCGTCACCGCGTCTCCCTCATCTCCCTCATCCCCCTCATCCCCCTCACTCCCCACTCCCCACTCCCTAATCGCTACAATTATTAAAAGCTACTTAACATTTCTTATCATCATGCAGGTAACTACAGCTCCAATTCCAGGTAAATATTGGCAGTGGCGAGGGCACAGTGTTTACTACGTGCAAGCGGGAGAGAAACAACCGCAACGTCCACCTTTACTTTTGGTACATGGGTTTGGTGCTTCTACAGATCATTGGCGCAAGAATATCATAGGATTGTGTCAAGATTTTGAGGTGTTTGCGATCGATCTTTTGGGATTTGGACGCTCAGCAAAGCCCAAATTGCAATACAGTGGTGATCTATGGCGTGATCAGCTTAATGATTTTATCAGTGAAGTGGTTGGCCAAAAAGCAGTTTTAGCAGGTAACTCCCTTGGTGGCTATGCTTGCCTATGTGTTGCAGCCCAGCGCCCCGATAGTGCGGCTGGTTTAGTTTTGTTAAATAGTGCTGGGCCATTTAGTGAAAGCCAGCAAACAGCTGAACCTGAAGCTTTACAATCACAAATTCAGCCTCCTAAACAACCTTCACCTCTAGAGAAACTACTTGGCGACTCTGTGAAGTGGATTTTTCAACAACCTTTAGCTCAATTTCTCTTATTTCAATATGTGCGACAACGTTGGGTGATTCGCCAAACTCTCGAAAAAGTTTATCTTGACAAAAGCGCCATTACAGAGCAATTAATAGAAGAAATTTCTCGCCCTGCTTATGATGCAGGTGCTTTAGATGTATTTGTTTCTGTTTTTAGTACTCCTCAAGGTGAAAAAGTTGATGTTTTATTGAAGCAATTAACTTGTCCTTTACTGTTGTTATGGGGAGAAGCCGATCCTTGGATAAATGCTCGTGAACGTTCTCAGAAATTTCGTCAATATTATCCCGAACTTATAGAGCATTTCTTAACAGCCGGTCATTGTCCTCATGACGAATTACCAAATCGGGTAAACCCTCTTTTACGTGATTGGGTTTTGTCTATTGCTTAATCAAAGGGAACAGGGAAATCTCTATAATTAAAAATAGGTAGCTAGTAATAGCTAAATATCTAATATGTAGGGGTGCGTCAGTTTCAGAAACCCTTAAGAACCCAAGAATTTATTCCTACTTACGAATTACGAATTATTTAATATATGATTTAATATCCTGTTCTGTTTGGTCGCTAATAATCTCATTACCCATACCAGGTTGGTCAAGATTTACTCTGATAAAATTTGTTTCGTCTTCTTCTGTAAATTTTTTGTTATTATCAGAGTCTTTGATAATTTTGATAAAAATTGCATTTTGTCCGGGAACGAGAACCCAGTTAATAATTTGGCTATTATTTGGGGTAATCTGCTGGAGATTCTTACCCGATAAATCAGAAAGATAGCCAAGGATAGCATCTTTGTTGTTGATTTTTTTATCTCCATTTGTGTCTTGGTCTATGATTCTATATAACCAAACTCTTGTAGGCGTTTTACCTGATACTTTGGTTTCCAATAAATCAAAAGAAGTAATAATAGCTTTTTTATTTAATAAAAGATGATTCTCCCCATCTTGTTTACGATAAAATATCATATTGTACAATAGTTTGTTTTTTTCATAAGAGCGTGAAGAAAGATTTAGATTATTCTCTTGATCTTGATATTGCTCGGTCAAATAAACTGGAATCATCAAGTGATCTGATTGCTCTTTGATAACTAATTCTCCATAAGTAATATTTGTTTGTGATTTTGATTCATTAGTTGCCTTTGCTTGCTCTGTTTTTTTGGTAGCTGTTGATGTACAAGCAAAAGAAAATGTAGCTGTCATAATGACTGTAATAAGTTTCTGTAAAAATCTATAGTTTTTCATCACATTTTTTCAATTGCACTGTAATAGCAAGTTTATAAAAACTCAAAAACCTGGTCGAGATTGACCAGGTTTTATCGAATTTACAGTTTTCAAATCGCTAAAGTCGTAAATTAATCGAGAGTCAACAACTAAGGTGGATATAACTAGCAAACTCAGCATTCTTGCGTTTTTCCGCTTTGGGATTTGGCTTGCCTCTTTAAATTAGACTTTTGCCACTTCGTACAGTCGATATGCCGATGTTTGCCTGGGTTAATGACAGGAGACATCGGATCATTTACCCTTTTGGTTGGTTGTGTGTTGTTTTGATGTCCTACTATTTAAGTTATCACCTAGTTGTTGAGTTGGGACTCCTTGTTTACTAAAGTTGATGTTTTGTTGGATTTTGCAATCTAGACAAAAATATTCTCCAAACCAAGAATATTTGATCCCCAGCGTTATTTTTCTGAATCTTGCAGTGATCCTTAACAAATGTGCTTGACTTAGTAGCTGTGTTGTCACCAATTCCACATAATCGGATTATCATCGAGATGGTCGGTAACGATACATCCAATTGCATCAATTTCTGCTAATTCAGCGGCAGAAAGTTTGACTTCAGCAGCTTGTGCGTTTGCTGTTGCTTGTTCAGGGTAACGCGCACCAGCGATCGCATTTGCTTGAGGTTGAGCAATTAACCACGCCAAAGCCAACTGAGCAAGGGTACAATGATGACGCTCTGCTATGGGACGCAGTTTTAAGAGCGCTTGTTGGGCACGTTCAAAGTTTTCGCCTTGAAACAGCTTATTTCTAGCACGATTATCTGTTGGGTCAAATTGATGGCCCTGAGCAAACTTGCCTGTCAATAAACCCTGTGCTAAAGGCGAATAGGCTAGGATAGAAATGTGATTTTCGATACAATAAGGAATTGCATCTTGTTCTGCTTGTCGCCAGAATAAAGAATATGGTGGTTGTAAACTATCAATACGTCCATATTTTGCGGCTTCAATTAATTGAGCGCGAGAAAAATTAGAAACACCGATCGCCCGAATTTTACCTTGCTCTTTGAGCCAGTTAAGAGCGCTCATAGTTTCTGCAATTGGGACTATTTCTGTATTAAAAGCGCCGGAGGGCCAATGAATTTGGTAAAGGTCGATGTAGTCTGTTTTGAGGTTTGTCAGGGAGCGATCGCAAGCTGCAATCACTTGCTCGTATTTGAGGTGGCTAGCGAAAACTTTCGTGGCATATTCGACGCGATCGCGCACATTTGATAAAGCTTCAGCTACAATGCGCTCAGAGTGTCCCTCACCATAAACTTCGGCCGTATCAATTGTTGTAATTCCAGCACTAAATGCTGCTTGGATAGTTTTAATTGAATCAGCGTCCTCAATTCCCACCCACATTCTTTTGCCTGCTTGCCAAGTTCCCATAAGAATGGGTGTAATTTGTACCTCAGAAGTACCTAGTGTTCGCTTCTCCATAATGTTTGCCTAATTGATTACCCCGGATAGTTTCTCACTTTAATCGGTCTTAGCTTGAAATTAAATCAGAGTTACAGTAGATGTTGATGGAATTGACTTCGACTTCGCACGCACTGAAAGAATGGGCTGTTGCTATCAATGCCTTGGAAAGTGGCAAGACAATCATGTTGCTGCGTAAAGGTGGTATCCATGAACGACATGGACGTTTCCAAGTTGCCCATGAGCAGATTTTGCTTTATCCTACCTACGAACATCAACAGCCTTTCCTACTCAAGGCTGAATATGCCAATAGTGTTTATCCGGTGGCTCCTGGTTGGCATCCAGAAACAATCCGCATTACCAGTTGGGCTATAATTACTGATATTTTGCCAATCAGCGACGAGTCAACTGTTAACGCCTTGCTACCCTTTCATATCTGGAACGAACATTTCATTAGCGATCGCCTCAAATGGAAAGTAAGTCAGCCTCTGTATATCCTCCTACTGCGGACTTATAAACTACCCCAAGCACAGGAAATTTCCTATCGTCCTGAATACGGCGGTTGTAAATCATGGATTGATTTAGCTCAAACCATTCAATTGCCAGGAGCAGAACCAGTTTTATCTGACTCTGCATATACTCAACTAGTAGAGACAATCCGCAAAATTGTTGTCGATAAATTATATGCTCCGTATTTCTAATACTCAGTTTTTTTGCATATAATTGCAGTCTCGACCTTTTTATCTTAGTGGAACTCTGGTTAAATTACTCATGCGTTTAATAGCGGCTCGTCGCCCCATCAAGCCGGCTGGCTTTCTCAGCTTGATTATCTATGTAGTAGTCTTGAGTGGATTGTTACTCTCATCTGGGCAAGTCTGGGCACAAGATTGGCGTCCTGTTCGCGGTGGGATCACTTTTGGTATCAGCGGTATGGCTTTGTTGGAGGGGCAAAGCAATTCTTGGGACTTTTTGATTGTGCATGATAACAAACAAAAAAACCAAGGCCGCCTGGCAATTATCACTATTAAAGGTAAAAATCAACCCGAATATCTCTCTTTAAATTGGCCAAGCAACACAGAATTACCTAGTGATTTAGAAGCTTTAACATCTGTGCCAGAGAAAACAAAATCTACTTTTATCGCTTTAGGTAGTTCTGGCAAAGCTTACCATATCAAGGTCGATCCTGCCAATAAAAATGTTTCACTCATCAAGGAATTTGACTTACCAAACATTCCGCCAAAAAGTAATTTTGAAGCATTTAGCTTGCAAAATATCGACGGTAAATTAGTTGCTATTTGGGCAGATCGCGGTGATGGAGAACAGCCAGCAATTATTTACTGGGGAATATTTGATTTAGCTAAATATCAAATTAATCTTGTAGGTTCTGCCAATCTCAGAGTTCCATTTCCATCTGGCAATGTTCGTGATATCTCTGATATTAAGGTAGACCAAGCAGGGATTGTTTACATTACCTCAGCCACTGATGGTGGAGATGATGGCCCATTCCAATCAGCTATGTATGTTGCTGGTTATTTGGAATATCGTGGTAACAAAATAGCATGGCGACAGAATCCGCAACTTGTTCCCCTCTACCGTTTTAACTATCACAAAATTGAAGGTATGGAACTAGTACCAGGTGCAAATGGTGGTGTTTTTGTTGGTACAGATGATGAGAACTTAGGTTCTTATGTATACATTTTATAGGAACATCTAAAAGTTGCAAATAGTTCTCAATTATTTTTAAAGAAAAGGGTGAGCAAATCAAGAAAAATCACTTAAAAGAGGTTTTTTCACACTTAATAAACCAAAATAGCTATTTAGCATCTATCCAAAGACATAAAACCAATTGATATTATGTATCAATTGGTTGAATATTATTGATAATGATTATCTATGCATCTTAATGTTGTTAAAAGCCAGCTTTTTCTACTATAGTGTTGACTAATAGCAGGAATTATCAAATAATCCACGATGAGATTATTATTTCTTGCATAGCTGTTGAGTAGAAACTCAAAGTCTAGTTTAAAATTTTCGTTGGCTTATCCTATAAAACTCGTCAAATGATCAAGGGAGTGACGAAACGATAGATAACCAGAGAATTTCTAGTTTCTACTTCCTTAAATTTCACGATCAACTAATGGATGTTAAGCACAATGGCACCAGAATCTGATTTTTTAGCTAATCTATCTGATTTTCTTTATCCCCAGAGTAGTTATTATGGTCAGTTTAAACCAGAGTATTTAGTTTTTAACGCTAATCTCCAAGAGTTTTCGCAACGGGTAAGCCACATCAGTAATTTGCAAACAAACGGCAAGCTTTCTCCACAAGAGGCTTACACCCATATTAAAATGCTCTGGAAAGATTTAAAACGCAGCAAAAAAGAATTGGGAATTGATTAAACCCTATTTAGAGCAGTCCAAGCATAGTTGAAAACATTAACAGAACATAAAACCCAAACACTAAGGGACTTTCAAACCTGTTCTTTGTTCCCTGTTATGTAGGCTAGGTTTTTTGGGAAAATTAAATATTGCGATCGCACAGTATAAGCTGGTGCGATCGCAATATTCTATTAACAACTATACATTAAATCGGAATAACATTACATCCCCTTCTTGCACAACATATTCTTTACCTTCACTGCGAACTAATCCTTTTTCTTTTGCACCACTCATCGAACCGTTTGCCACCAAATCATTAAATGCAACGGTTTCGGCACGAATAAATCCCCGCTCAAAGTCAGTATGAATTACGCCAGCAGCTTGAGGTGCAGACATGCCTGCATTAATTGTCCAAGCACGAGTTTCTTTAGGGCCACTAGTAAAATATGTCCGCAGACCTAAAAGAGTGTAAGTAGCGCGAATCAGAGATTTCAAGCCACCTTCCTGTACACCTAAAGAAGCCAGAAAATCGGCTTTATCTTCTTCTGGTAATTCTACTAATTCCGCTTCAACTTGAGCCGAAACTATCACGACTTGGGCATTTTCTTGAGATGCAATCTGCCGTACTTTTTCCACAAAATTATTACCTGTTGCCAAGTCATCCTCAGATACATTGGCAGCATAAATAATCGGTTTATTAGTGAGTAGTCCCAGTCCTTGAATAATCTCTGCTTCTTCTTCAGTCAAGCTCACTTGACGTACCGATTTACCTTCATTTAAAGTAGCAGCTAGTTTTTCTAAAATTGTCACTTCAAATTGTGCGTCTTTACTAGTGCGAGCTTGTTTACGAGTACGGTCAATTCGTCGCTCAATTTGGGCTAAATCTGCTAAACCCAATTCTAAATTAATGATTTCAATATCTCGCGCCGGATCAACAGAACCAGCAACGTGAATAATATCATCATTCTCAAAACAACGCACTACATGGACAATCGCATCAACTTCCCGGATGTGGGACAGGAATTGATTACCTAGTCCCTCACCCTGACTTGCACCTTTAACCAACCCAGCAATATCGACAAATTCAACACGCGCCGGGACAATTTGTGCCGAACCGGAAATTTGAGACAGAACATTTAACCGCTCATCCGGTACTGCGACAACGCCGACATTCGGTTCAATCGTGCAAAAAGGGAAGTTAGCCGCTTCGGCCTTGGCGTTAGCAACTAAGGCATTAAATAAAGTAGATTTTCCGACGTTGGGAAGTCCGACAATTCCGGCTCTTAGCATTTTGGAGTTTAGATTTGAGATTTTGGATTAGAGTACAAAGATCATTTAAACAGGTTTAGGAATCGTTTGCGGAATTGGCCCTGGAACTGTCTGAGGAATGGGAGCAGGTACGGGTTCTGGTACAGGCTCAGGTAAAGGTTGGGGAATTGTTGGCCCCGGTAGAGGTTCAGGTTTTGGCAGAGGATTTGGTTCGGGATTAGGAATCGATGGTTCAGGTAAAGGGCCAGGAGTATGATAAATCATGATTCAGTCTAATTAAATTATTCGACTTTCCCAACCTAGATGACAATATCAGATGCTGACATCCACCCAAATACCTATACTTACTTTGACAAGGGGTGTAAGGATGTGGGGGACATTTGAATTGTAATTATCTAGTTTGGCATAACAGAGACTGAAGAACCAAAAATATTAAAATAGAACAGGCGAGACGCCCACCCCACAAGAGATTTGATTAATCTTGTCGGATGGGCGTTTTGTTTGCTTTTTTATAAAAATAGCATTTTATATTTAATTTAAGTCAGCCTACTTAAAGGTTTTAGAAAACCTAGACTGTTTGTTTTTCTTGTTTTAAACATCACCACAATATTTGGTAGCAATTAATTTATTATTTTTGTAAATTAATACTCTACCATAACCTGAATTTTTGATAGCAGCATACAAATAATTTTTATTTCTAAATCTGTAAACTACCTCTCCATCTTGATTACGTCTAGCTGTACCACCACGAATTATCAAATCTGGTCGTCGCAATGTGGTGGGAATATTATATGCTGAATAACTTAATACTCCATTATTGAGGCGAGAAACTTCAATATACACATCTTCAGCACTACAGCTAAATACTGATGTTGTCGCAAGCGCAGAGGCCGGTATTCCTAGTGTGGCTGTGAATATCGAAGCAGCTCCGCAAACTGTAGCGAAAATACCGGAAATAGATTTTGTGCTTTTGCTGTAGAAGATTTTCATGATAGGTTCCTTTAAGTTTGTATATATTTGCTCTACAAGCTTAAATTACCCTTTTTCAGATTTTGTTCAACATTTGAGCTAATAAATTTTGACTCGCTATTTTGTTTTTCAAATCAGACTTAACCATTCACATTAAGCGTTAGAATTTCGAGATCAAAGCTATAAAGATTTAATAAAATCTTGTAAACTTTGCGTAATTAATTACGAATTACGAATTACGAATTATTTAATTCTGCCTGAGTACTCAACAAAATGCTCAATCAAAACCAAACACCTTTATTAGATGCCATCAAAACCTGGATGACACGTTCCCATGCTGCTTTTTACACTCCAGGACATAAGCAGGGAGAGGGAATCTCTGAACTATTGACTGATTTATTGGGTAAAGCCGTGTTTCGTGCTGATTTAACAGAATTAACAGGGTTAGATAATTTGTTTGCGCCTGGTGGTGCCATTCAAGAAGCACAACAGCTAGCGGCTGAGGCGTTTGGTGCTTCACAAACATGGTTTCTTGTCAATGGTTCCACTTGTGGAGTTGAGGCGGCAATTTTAGCTACCTGTGGTGTTGGGGATAAAATTATCTTGCCACGGAATGTACATTCTTCTGCGATCGCTGGTTTAATTCTCTCTGGTGCTACACCAATTTTTGTCAATCCTGAATATGACCTACTGTTAGATATTGCTCACAGTATCACACCCTGTAATGTACAATCTGCACTCCAACAGCATCCCGATGCTAAAGCAGTGTTGGTAGTTTACCCCACATATTACGGTATTTGTGGTGATTTGCAGGCGATCGCTCACATTACTCACCAATACAATATTCCGCTACTGGTAGACGAAGCCCACGGCGTACACTTTGCTTTTCATCCTGAGTTACCCACCCCAGCCTTAACCGCAGGTGCTGATTTAACTGTACAATCTACCCATAAGGTACTTGGTGCGATGACGCAGGCATCAATGTTGCACACTCAAGGTGATAGGGTAAATAGCGATCGCATCAGTAAAGCTTTACAACTTGTCCAATCTACTAGTCCTAGCTATTTACTATTAGCTTCGTTGGATGCAGCACGTCAACAAATGGCCACCCAAGGAAAAATTTTGATGTCCCGCACTTTGCAACTTGCAAAGGAAGCTAGAACCGAAATCAGCCAAATCGCTGGGTTATCGGTTTTGCATATCTCACCAGCAAAACAAACACCTGGCTTTATGTCTTTTGATCAGACACGGCTAACTGTCACCGTGTCCGATTTGGGTATCACTGGATTTGAAGCAGAGGAAATTTTAAATGAAAAATTGGGCGTTACTGCTGAGTTTGCATCACAGCAACATCTGACTTTTATTATTAGTTTGGGCAATACTGTTGCTGATATTGAGCAGTTGGTGCAGGGTTTCGTTACGCTTGCCAAAGAATATCGTCGTACCAATTTAATGGTTAAAAACCCTGTTGAACACAATTTTATCAGTATACCAACTTATACTTTACATTTATCTCCCAGAGAAGCTTTTTTTGCTACCAGCGAAACCTTGCCTCTAGAACAAACAAGCGATCGCATCTGTGCAGAAATCGTCTGTCCCTATCCTCCTGGAATTCCCGTTTTAATGCCTGGAGAAATCATTACCAAATCTGTGATTAATTATCTACAAAAAATTCTGGCAATGGGAGGATTTATCAGTGGTTGTGTTGATATTAGCTGCAAAACATTAAAAGTTTTAAAATCACGCTAAATCATTATTTATAACTGAATTTAGCAACATCAGATTTTACATCATTATTGCAATTATGATATCTTATAATAATTGACAAAATTAGCATAAGTGTATTTTTGAGAAAATCAGGCATAAAATCAATGAAAATAAAACTTTTGATTTCAGCAATAGTACTTTCATTTGCAACAAGTATTAATGGTGTCGTATTTGCTCAAACTCCAACGAATACAACTGCACCAGCTAGCAATACTGAAGATCCTGAAAAAATCAATAATATTAAGAAGTTATTAGAAATAACTGGTTCGAGAAATCTTTTTCAAAAGATAACTTCTCAATTGATAGGTACGATGAAGACAGAATACCCCGATGTCCCTCAAAAATTTTGGGACAGTTTTATTGCTGAACTAAAACCAGATGACATGATCAATGAGATTATTCCTATTTATAGTAAATATTATACCAATGAGGAAATAAAACAAATTATTCAGTTTTACCAAACGCCTGTAGGGAAAAAAACAATTACTATTCTTCCTCAACTGTCGAGTGAATCCGCAGCAATTGGCGTGAGATATGGAAAAGAAGCCGCTCAAAGAGCAATACAGAAATTGGAGGCAGAAGGCTATATTCGTCGCCAATAAAAACTGGTGCTATGTTGCTTTAAACTGTTGATTAGTAATGGGTAATTAGTTATCTGCTATTACCCATTTCTTATTTGGATCAACTCAGACAAATCGACATTCTGTTTCAAACTCTGGTTCGTAACCATCCACCAAGGGAATTGGTATCAGCTACAAAATTTGTTTTTTGTGATCAGCAAGTTTGGTGGCAATAATTAGCAGTTGCTCATTCAGTTACTATTTTTAGGCACAATTCGTTATACAATACAATTTTAAGAAATGTGAAATTTAATTGCATCTGTGTAAAAATCAGCTTCATATCAGTTGATTTATGAGCCAGCCTGAATATACTACTAGCCAAACAACTTCTTTCACAAACCACGATCGCAAACCTATTCACATCCCTGGCTCTATTCAACCTCATGGTGTACTACTGGCGCTGAGTATCGATTTAGTGATACTACAAGTTAGTGATAACACTCTAGAGTACTTGGGCAAAGAGCCAGAAGATTTATTAGGTAAACCCCTAAGCTACTTGCTTGATGCTCCACAAGTCGCAGAGGTAGAGCAGTGCTTGGTAAAAAAAATTGGGAGTATTCATAATACTAGAGTATTAATTATTACTGAGAATCAGCAACGGTACTTTCATAGCATCATTCATCGCACAGAAGACACTGTCATCGTTGAACTACAACCCGCAGGCTTGCAGGAGGCGAGTTTTTTTAGCTGCCACGGTTTGATGAGTGAAGCGATCGCCAAAATGCAACAGACAGCAAACTTGACAGAATTTTTACATTTAGTAGCTGAAGAAGTCCGAGAAATTACAGATTTTGACCGGGTGATGGTCTATCAATTTGATCACCAAAAAGCAGGCTCAGTGGTTGCCGAAGTGAAACGAGAAGATTTGTCATCTTATCTGGGACTTCACTATCCGGCGACAGATATTCCAGCACAGGCAAGGGAATTATATACGCGTTGCTTATTTCGATTTATCCCAGATTTAAATGCTCAACCTGCCAAGCTAATTCCAATTGAAAATCCCACAACACATCAACCCCTCGACTTAAGTTTATCTGTACTGAGGAGTTTTGATGACTGTTGTGTTGAATATCATCGCAATATGGGAGTGACAGCTCTTTTAGTAATTTCGCTAATTCAAGAGCAAAAGTTGTGGGGATTAATTGCCTGTCATCATCAAACACCAAAGTACATTGCTTACGAAGTACAGAAAATATGTGAGTTTCTAGGGCGAATTATTTCGCTGGAATTAGCGCATAAAGTTAGTCAATCAGAATTAGACTATGAAGTAAAACTCAAATCGCTACAGTCTGAGTTTATCAAGTCAATTTCCCAAGCAGACAATTTTATAGATGCCCTCATTAAACCTGAAATTAGCTTGCTGGATCTTGTCAGCGCTTCTGGAGCAGCGGTTTGTCTGGATAATGAAATTAACCTTGTATGGACAACACCAAATATCGATGAGGTGCGTGCCCTAATTGAATGGACAGATATTCAAATTAGTGAGAATTTATTTTGCACCGATTCTTTAGCGAAACTTTATTCAGAAGCGATTAAATTCAAAGATACAGCCAGTGGCTTGTTGCTATTAAGAATTTCTCAAATCCGGCGTTATTATATCCTTTGGTTTCGCCCCGAAGTTATACAAACAGTCCAGTGGGCAGGCGAGCCTCAAGAATCAATAAAAATTGAGGCAGATGGCAGCGTTACCCTGTGTCCGCGAAAATCCTTTGAAAGCTGGCAAGAAACGGTACAATTCACTTCTCTACCTTGGAAAGCTTGTGAACTTGATAGCGTTACGGCTTTAAGGAATGCGATCGTGGGTATTGTACTTTCTAAGGCAGACGAATTAGCCAAAATCAATTTGGAATTAGAGCGTAGCAACCGAGAATTAGCCGCCTTTGCTTACGCTGCTTCCCACGATCTCAAGGAACCTTTACGGGGTATTTATAATTTCTCAACAGTGCTGTTAGAAGACTACACCAAAGTTTTAGATGATGATGCGATCGAGTGCTTACAGACAGTAGTATCTTTATCTGTGCGAATGGAAACCTTAATCAATGCCTTGCTGCGGCTCTCGCAACTAGGACAAGCACAACTACGCCTACAAGCCACTGATATTAACGAATTACTTCATCAAGTAATTGATGTTTTTCGTGCTAGTCGCCAAGACTCTCAGCTTGTTGATATTCGTATTCCCCGACTCCTACCCACAATTCAGTGCGATCCTATTCTCGTTAACGAAGTCTTTAGTAATTTAATTGGCAATGCATTTAAATACAACGACAAGTCAGAACAATGGATTGAGATTGGCTACCTAGATAAAACAGAGGACGTTCCAGAGGACGCGGGGACACGGAGACGCAAAGACACGGAGAAAGATAAAGATATCTCCGCGTCCCCCTACCCTTCTCTTCGAGACGCTTCGCTAACGGGAACGCTTTCAGCGAATGGGTTCGGAAGTAACGCTGCTACGGCGCTACCGCTAACGCTAACGGACTCGACGGAAACCGCAGCCACTGCGGTGAATGAGTTCCCTGGCATCAAGCAAGTAGCATCAAAGACTCCGACTTCCTCACCGCGTCATCTCCTCACCGCGCCCTCTTCTCAGTCTGCAATCACTTTTTACGTGCGTGATAACGGTATTGGTATTCCAGAACATCATATGGAAACCATTTTTAAACTCTTTAAGCGGCTCCACTCCCAAGAAAAGTACGGCGGTGGAGCTGGTGCGGGGCTAGCTATTGTGAAGAAGATTGTTGAATTGCACAATGGTCAAATCTGGGTAGAGTCTAGTGTAGGTGTTGGTTCAACATTCTATTTCACGCTGGATTTATATTAATTCGTAATTCGTAATTCGTAATTACGTTTAATGTGAATTAAGTTAGGAAAAATTGGTCTTGCTGATGTCATAAATCTTTGCCCTCACCCTAAATCCCTCTCCCAAATTGGGAGAGGGACTTTGAAATTGCTCCTCTTCTCCCACGCTTGGGAGAAGAGGTTGGGAGATGAGGGCTATTGTTGCATTCATCAACGGTATTCCTAATTCACATCAGACGTTAATTCGTAATTCGTAATGACGCTCGAGGACTCGCTACCGCTGCGCTAACGTAATTCGTAATCTCAGCCTCTAATCCCTAGCCCCTAGTTTCAAGCTAGTATTGCTCAGTGTTGAATGAAGTAGACTCTTCTTCACCTGACATAGGCAAATCGTCAGGATTGACAGGTGTTTCTAGTTCATTTGGTGGTTGTTGTTCGGAAGTTTCTGCTTGGGAAGGTTGCTCTTGTATCTGGACAATTTGCTGCATTAACTGCTCGATTTTCTCAACTTGCTCGGTATTACCTTGCTCACGGTATTGATTACGGGCACGTTTTAAGGCACTACTAGCTTTTTTGATGTCGCCTTGATTATATAAAGTTACTCCTAAGTTGTAGTAGGCAGTAGCATTCTTGGGGTTTTGTCGAACAGCTTGCTGATAGACAGAAACAGCCTCTGCGGGTTGTCCGTTCATTGCTATTAAGCTTCCCAGGTTATTCTGGGCTGTAGCATTCTGAGGATCTAGCTTTAAGACTTGACGATAGGCAGCGATCGCAGGCTCTACTTGACCTTGCTGTTGCAGAGCGATCGCTAGGTTAAAATAGGCGTTAGCATTGCTACTATCCAAATTAATTGCTTGTTGGTATGCGGCGATCGCTTCCTCTAATTGTCCTTGTTCATACAGCACTAGACCCAAATTATACTGTGCTGCGGCCATGGAAGGATCGATTACCAAAGCTTGGCGGTAAGTGGTAATTGCCGCTTCTTTTTGTCCTTGTCGATGAAACGCTAATCCTAAGTTGTAATAAGCCTCACTATAGTTAGGATTAATTTTTACCGCGTCTGCATATTCTTGCATAGCTACATCTGGGCGATGTTGCAGCATAAAAATATTACCTAAATAATTCCGTGCCACTTCTAGGTTGGGATCTCGCCGTAACGCTTGACGAAAAGCATATTCTGCACCTTGTAAGTCTTGACGGTTGTAGCGTGTAACTCCTTGCTGAAAAAAGCTAGCTGCTACCAAATCTTGACTCATCGCGGTTTCTGCTAACAGCTTGCTATTTAAAAAATTAGTAAATGTTGGTGCAGCTAAAATCAAAAACACTGAAGAACAAAAAACTGCCGCGTAGTAGTAACCGCGAAAACACAGTTTTAGCTGATACTTTTGAGACATGAATGGTATACCTATACTTATTCTTTTTGAAATCCTTATAAGTCAGAGTACCCATCGTGAAGGCAAAAATTCCAAACCCCTGTGAGATGGGTGGGGACAGATGATAGGTGTTGTAAAATACCTATACCTGTGAGGCAGGGGGCAGGGGGAGAAATAAGAAACACCTATTCCCCATTCCCTACAGCTTCTGGCAAGATTAGCATGGCGTCACCGAAAGAATAAAAGCGATATTGAGAAGCGATCGCCACTTGATATATATTTAACAACCTTTGTCTACCAATCAAAGCACTTACCAGCATCAGCAAACTCGAACGCGGTAAATGAAAATTAGTAATCAGACCATCTACTATTTGCCATTGATAACCAGGATAGATAAACAAGCCCGTTTTGTCACAAAATGGTTGTAAATTACCAGACTGTGCTGCCCCTTCTAAAGCTCGCACTACCGTTGTACCCACGGCAATAATTCGTCCACCTGCTGCTTTTGTGGCATGGATTTGTTCTACCGTTGCCGCAGGAACTTCTATCCATTCTTCATGCATTTGGTGAGTAGTAACATCTTCCACTTCCACAGGGCGAAAAGTTCCTACACCAACATGCAGCGTAATCGAAGCTTGATTAATCCCGCGATCGCGTAACTTTTCTAGTAATTCTGGAGTAAAGTGTAACCCAGCCGTGGGGGCTGCGATCGCTCCTGGCTGTTGAGCATACACGGTTTGATACTGTTCCGCAACTGCTTGGGATGCATTGATATAAGGCGGTAAAGGCACTTCACC
This sequence comes from Desmonostoc vinosum HA7617-LM4, assembly GCA_019359515.1. GTDB lineage: Bacteria > Cyanobacteriota > Cyanobacteriia > Cyanobacteriales > Nostocaceae > Desmonostoc > Desmonostoc vinosum. Next base: position 70,346 of record JAHHHC010000003.1, read on the forward strand.
AAATACATCTAAAAGCTGCACTAAAGACATTCCCTGTGGCACATCAAACTGTAAAACACGCCCCCCGGTTGCTGCATCTGTTGCCAGAACTGTAGCCGTGAGTTGGGGACACTTCGACAGGCTCAGTGCATCGCTGGGAACTGGGTAAGAATCTTTCCAATCCTTAACACCCGCCTCCCTAGCAGCAAACATAACCTTTGTTCCCAATTTGAAGCGTTTTCCTGGCTTAACTAGGGCTAACCAACAATTATGCTGTCGTTCTTCTAATAGCAATACCTCTATTTCAGCACCTGTGGATTTATGCCCATACAGTCGTGCTGGAATAACTTTAGTATTATTCATGACTAGCAAATCATCAGGGCGCAGTAATTCGGGTAAATCATGGAAAATATGGTGCAGAGGTGCTGTTTCATTGCCTGTAGTACGAGAATTAATCACCAGTAACCGCGAACTATCTCTGGGAACTACTGGGTTTTGGGCAATGAGTTCTGGAGGTAGTTCATAGTCATACCTAGCTAATGAACAATCTAATTCAACATCTTTTGCTGGTGGAATAAAAGTTTCGTTAGAACTTGCCAGTGTTTTGAAGTTTTGATGTTCTTTCTGCATAGTAATTTAGTTTAATCGCTAGTTTTTTAGTGTTTTTACCTATTGCCTATTCCTTGCACACACAACAGTTTAAGTATTAAAACGGACACAATATTACTTATTAATAGTCACTACACTCTTAAGCGTTCAATATTAATATCAAAACTGAATCCTCAAGTATCGATTGCATAATTAACGATATATTTATCGACATTAGATAAAATTTGGTGTAGCTTGAAAATGAGAAAAGATAATTAAGTCTTAAAAAGATTTAATTTTTCCTTTTTGAGGTACTTTTAAAATTGGTTTTTAATGGTGTACAAAATGGATGCTTCAAGTCTCCGTTTTCCTACTTATGGGTGCTATTACTTATTTGACATTAGCTGATGAATTGGCTTTATTGTCTGACAATGCAGCTAATTCCTGATGGCATTTTTCACCTGTTTGGCTTTGAATTGGTGATTGACAGGGATTGAGATTCACCTGGAGGCCAGAACTCTTCATCGTTAATATCTTCTTTGGGAGAACTCAACTTATGTCTTTGATTAGAACAGGTATGAGCGCAAGTTTCAGTTTGCTAAGTAAGTTAGCTCAACTCCAACTTCCTACTAACGAATCAACAAAGAATAAAATACACGATTATAGTCAATTTATTTGGGGAAGCGACTATGTATTTGAGCCGCTAAACGAAGGCACCGAAGGGTACATGACTGGAATAGGCAAAGGTGTAAAACCCGGTCATCAAATTATTTTGCGACGTGGCAGTGAATTATACAAATATCAAGTTGAAGCAATCGATTACTATTGCGATCCTCCGGATATGTGGATAGGTTTACTGAGGAAAGTACTTGGTTGAGTAAGTCGGGAGTGGGAAATTGGTTAATAGTCAAGAGTTTATCATTTCTCTTTTTTTAGAAATAGCTTAGTTAAAAGCATCTATGTTATGCTTCGCCACCAACTACTACATCTCGAATTCGCAGGCTAGGGCCGCCGCAGCCTACAGGTAGGCCGTTTTGTCCGCCTTTACCGCAACCACCAGATTCATCCCAGTAAAAATCATTGCCGATCGCTTCAATATCTGCCAGAGTTTGAAAAACATTACCTGAAAGTGTCACATCCCGTACAGGTTCAGCAATTTTACCATTTCTAATCATCCACGCTTCCCCAGCGCTAAAGGTAAACATTTCGCCATTAGTCATCCCCCCTAACCAATTACGGGCATACACTCCTTCTTTAATACCAGTAAATAAGTTTGCAACTGGCGTTTTACCCCGTTCAATCCAGGTGTTGGTCATCCGTACAATGGGTGTGAAGTGATAATTCAGACACCGAGCATTGCCTGTTGGTGTTTCCTCCAACTTGCCTGCGGTTTCACGAGAATGCAAGCGCCCGACCAAAACACCATCTTTAATTAGTTGGGTAGTGGTGGCGGGTGTACCTTCATCGTCATAAAAATAGCTACCCCGATGTCCCTCTGGGGCAGCACCATCAAAAATTTGCAGTTCTTTTGGGCCAAATCGCCTACCGATGGTCATAACTTCCAGTAAATCTGGGTTTTCATAAGCCATATCGGCCTCAGAAAGATGTCCAAAGGCTTCGTGAACAAACAAACCAGTGAGGATGGGATCGATGACTACAGTGTAGGTATTGCCTTTAACTGATGGCAGAGATAAGGCAGCAACAGCTCTTTGAGCTGCACTCTTGACTTGTGCATCTAAATTGGTTAAATCTTCATAGGCTTTGCGAGAACCAGTGGTTTCTCGCCCTGTTTGGACGGTTTCGCCGTTTCTAGCAGTGGCGGCAAAGCGCATCTCCATATCTATCCAAGATTGTTCGATGAGAGTACCTTCTGAGCTAGCGAGAATGACTCTTTGAGCGCTATCTCCGTAGCGTACTGAGGTAATGGTGATGCGAGGATCAACGCTTTTGAGCAAATCAGTATAGCGATCGCATAGTTCTTTTTTACTACTTAACGGGATTTTTCGAGGGTCACTTCCTACCAGAGGAAGACTGCATACTGCTTGCACAGAGTCAATAGGGGCAAGTATAGTTTCTTCATCTCCTACCATTCTGGCAGCTGCGATCGCTTCTTCGATACGTTCAGTAATTGTTCCTAGATGGTTAAAGCTGCTCAATCCCCATCCACCTTTATAGCAAGCGCGAATATGTCCACCAATAGAAATACCTTCACTCAGGGTTTCTACCTTGTCGCCACGCAACAAGATATCAGTCCCTTCTGCTTCTTCGAGGCGAATCATCAGGTAGTCTACGCGAGATGAGTAGCGGGCGATCAGATCAGAAAGTAAATTTTGTGCATCAGCGAGCGTAGTCGGCATATCAGATCACAATCATGACGAACTGCCTTTATTTTGCAATTATTTTGGCAACAAGTGTTAATTGGGAATGGGGAATGAGTCCCTAATCAAAAACATGTTTCTCTGCTACTTTCCAATAGCGCGAGAATCTTTTTAAGTCTATGTAGCCGTCGTACTCGAAAAATGGTTCAACTTCTAGCACTTCCAATGTCAGAGAATGCTCTATTTGATTGCAAATATCATCAAACCTGGGGCTGGGACTTGCGGTTGTCACTACTAAATTGGCATCATGCTCTTGAGCAAAGGCTAAAACTTCTTTTGCTACATCACCACGGCAAATGGTAACGGGTAACTCTAGCAAGCATTCGTAGATAAATGTAAGGCGTTTAAGACTCAGTTGCCATTCCTCTATGAGCGCATCATCCCAAACCCAAATAGCTGGGGCATTAGCATATTTTTGTAGCGAAGGGTTGTATGGACTGAGACAGTCACCATTTACCCAAACTATTGGTTTGCTCATGATAAGCTGTTAAGCATTTAATTACGAATTACGCGCTTCGCAGCGGTAGCGAGTCCTCGATAGCGTTAGCGTAAAGCCTGCGGCATAGCTTCGCTTAGAGCGACACAGGAGCGTCGCGTCATTACGAATTACGAATTATTTAATTTACGCGTTGGGGGAGCAGGGAGCGGTTTGTAACAGCTCATTTGGGTGGTGAAGTTGACAAATTCAATACGCTCCACTCTTTTTCAATACCACACCAATGGTTTTGATAATTAGCCTCAAATCATAAGCGATAGACCACTTACGCTGATAATCCATATCCATGCTGACGATGGTTTCAAAGTCTTTGATGCTAGAGCGGCCATTAGCTTGCCATTCTCCAGTCATGCCTGGTTTGACTCGTAATCTTTGCCAATGGTGGGGTTCGTAATGCATGACTTCATCGGGAGTGGGGGGACGAGTGCCGACTAGGCTCATGTCTCCCAATAGCACATTCCAAAATTGAGGTAATTCATCTAAGCTAGTACGCCGCAAGAATTTACCCACAGGAGTAATTCGAGGATCGTCAACAGATTTAAAAATATGACCCTTGGCTTGGTTTTTGACTAGATGCTTGAGTTTATCAGCACCAATGATCATGGAACGGAATTTCCAAATCCGAAAAGGTTTTCCGTTCAAACCACAGCGAATCTGAGAATAAAATATTGGGCCTGGATCATGAAAAAATGTAGCGATCGCTACAGGAATTGCTATCACAGATGTAATTATTAACCCAACAATAGCTCCAAGAATATCTATTAATCTTTTTGTAGTACTTACAGTTGAGGGATGTAAAGGCTGCTGTGTCGGATTAGCTGAGTGAAGATGATTCACTGCAACTAATTCTTCTACAACAGGAATTTTTTTACCAGCAGTAAAAGTAGACATGAGCGTGATTTTTATTCTATTTTTACTTTTTTCGCCGTTTTTACTGATTTTCTAATCAGTAGTAATATTAAGCAAAAATACAATCTGCGGAAAATAGAAAATCCAAAGTTTACATAATCTTTCAATTCAGTAGCGTATTATAAATTTCCAGTATTTTTTCTTAAAAAAATTCAAATAAATGCTATTTAAACATTTTTTTATGTAATTAAACAGTAATTTTACTGACGAAACTGTGTGTCTATAGGAAAGGAAACTCTTAACAGGGAACAAAGACCCCAAGTGGAGCGACTGCGGAGTAACAGGGAACACAAAAGAAGGATTTTTTCCAAAAATCAAATATGAGCCCTATGTAAGCGCATTAGTTTACTAACGATGAACTTCTGAAGCGAAATTCACTGTGTATGGTTCCTCTAATGATTGCTGGCTACTGGCTTTGATGGCATCGAGATATCGACGTAGAGACAGCACCTGTTGAGAATTAGGACGATAGGTAAGTCCTCCTTGTTTTTCAAAAAGTGGTGCGGTGGCGATCGCCTGATAATCTAAGTTATCTTGAGAACTCTGAGTCAGCCAGGTAGACTCTAGTTCTGAAGGGATCAAACCCGCAGGTAGTTCTCCTTCTAAAAAAGCCAGCAGGCGCTGTTGACAAATACGGGTGTTAATGCCGCGACCCTCAAATAACTGGATTATTTCGCTAAAAGATAAAGGTCGGTCTGGCAATAACCGCAGCAGCTCTGTAAACAGGAAGTAATCTGTGTACTGTTGTTTGGGTATTTCCAAAATTTGGGGATGCAGGGGTAGCATCGCCAAACCATAAGCTACTCTACTACAGCTAGGAGCGCCGTTTTCACCTAGATATAAATCTTGAATAATCTTGGCGTTCGGCAGCTTTTGCCGTAACCAACGGTTGACTGTGGTGATAGTTGCTACACCTCCAGTTAGGATAGCTTGGCTAATGGCTTCTGTAGGGATGCCACGAGCTACCAATAATTTGTTGAGTTCTCGGTTGAGGCGTCGCACAAACGGAATAAACACTTGGCTTTCTAGGTCTCGACGCTGCAACACCCAGCGCTGATCTGCCAATTCTAGAGTAAAGGATTCTTGGTGCTGTAAAATCAGCTTTAATGCCAGTGCTGCGTCTAATACCGCCTGTCCGAGTAGGGAACTTTCGAGACGCTGCTGGAGGCGGATACGAGCGGTAATATCTGGTTCGCCAACTCTGGGTAATTCTAAGCTTTCTAGTCCTAAACTTTGCCAATGCATCTGATCTAAACCAGGGATGGCTGGTTGCCAATTCCAGGAATTACTAGTAGTATTTTTACTATTTATTTCTGCTTCTGTACGTAATTGCCGAGATTTTGGCGGTAACAGCATTTGACAGATAATATCCTGTTCGATTCCTTTGCCAGCATAGGCAAAACTGTGGAGCATGAAATTGTTGTGTGTCAATTGTGACAAGCTTTCAGATAAATCGACCAAAGCCATTTCTGTTGCTGTTGCTCCAATATTAATCACGAGGGTGCTGTCAGTCAGAGGAGATTCGCTAGTTCTGGCTGTACGTAAACCTTGACGATCGCTTAATTGAATTTTTTCACCTTTAGCGCCATCAAGTTCGCTCAGCAAGCTGGCGATCGCTTCTTCGACAAAAAAGATTTGCTCGGGATGCGGCACTAATTTGCTAGTGAGTATAGCTTCGCGGACATTGAAACGATATTGTTCTGACCAACTAGATGGACAAGTACAGATTACACCAGCAATGTTGTGAATAATTTTGAGAAAAGCTTGGGTGTCTATGCCAACAGCACCAGCAATTAAAGCAGGTGTGGTACTGGTGCGGTCAGATTTGAGGGTTGACAGTAACTTAGAGAGCGATCGCAAAACCCAAATTAACGGCCCCGCAGAAAATTCATTTAATTGCAACACAGGTTCCCATTTTTGGCGATCGCTTTTGTAGGGAATGGCTATCTGTAAATATGGCTTCAACTGTGCCGAGTAAAGATTGTTCGTTGAATCTGCTCTCCGTGCCGCTGGAGTTGCGGAGTGATCCTTTTCTGGTGCCACAGCTGCCGGTGCTGTATTTTCTTGTGCTTCGATACTTTCATGCTCTCCTTGAGGCACAGAAGCCACTGGTAAATAAACCTCCGCTGGCAGACGAAACGATTGTTGTAAGGAGGTTCCAGAACGGTTCTCGGTTGACCAGTAGATAGGATAGACAATACAAGTAGAGCGATTTAAGAGTGCGGCAGAAATTCCAGTTGTACCTAAATCAATTCCCAAATACCAAACCGATTCTAAAACATCGTCGAAATTCTGGGGAGATTGAGAAATTGGGTATGAGGTGCTTTCTTGAGTAGGTGTTGTGGCTTGATTTTTTTTTTCAATCTGTTTTTGTGAACTGTCAAAATTCCCAATTGGTTGCAACTCTGGATTTAGTTGCCGATCAAAGCTAGCCAAATCTTGATTTAATTGCTGTAACTGCTCATCATTTAAGGAAATATCCAACGCGGCTGGAGTTTCGGTTGCCTCAAAACTCAGCAGATTTTCTTGGGGTGAAGCAGGAATATAGTTATCTAAAGAATTTTCTGGCTCATCATTGATGGAAATTGCTGCCTGTGAGGTAACTGGGGTTGTAGTGACTGTATTTTCTGGCTCAGCTAACAGGTCAGTGAGGATGTTAATTGTATCATTACTAGCTGGCTGTACGTCCGGTTTTGTTGGCGAAACTTCTGCTGACAAAGAAGAGTCTAACTCAGGCTCCTCAGCAAACAAGGATTGTTCCGGTGATTCTGATAAGGAACTGGGGTTTTGTGATTGAGCTTCTTTGTCGTTAACCCAAGGATCTGGCAATTTTTGTGGTTGATTGGTTAAAGATGCAGGTGCGCTCTCAACAATATTTGATGTTGCAGGGGGAGTGATATTAGCAGCCTGCATTGTCTTGGGACTGGGCTCAATCACATCGTTAGTGCCAAACAAGCTAGCGTAAAGTTGGTCTACCTCATCACCAACTTTCTCAGAATTATCTTGTTGAAATGTTGTTGGTGTTACAGAAGTTGACGGCACTTTTTGGCCAAGCTCTAGCAGTACTGAATCTAATTCTGCTGTGAGATCAACATCCGGCTGCTCAGTATTTAAAGGAAGTGAGGATAAACTTGCTGGCTGTGATGGTACTGGTGATGTTGGTAAAGATGGTTGAATAGGAGATTGTTGTTGTAAAGACTGGGTAAAAGTGCTGAGAAAGCTCGACAGTAATTGTTCGCCTTGCATTCCCTTGCTGTGCATTCTCGCCAGCGCTTGCGATAAAGATTCGTTATAGGTATTAATATTACGTTGTAGTGCTTCAAAGACAACATTCACAGTCCCATCTAGTGACAGTAGGCGTTGATCTAACTCCTTAGATAGATGTTCTACAGAATCGGTTGAATTTAGCAATGGTTGAGTTGATTCTGATTTGGTGGCGCTCTGTAATATGTGTGGAGCTAAAGTTGGCACCAGCCGACTCATGAGTACTTGTAAAAACTCAGAAATCATCTGCTCTTGGCTTGCCATCTGTTGTGCTAGAGAGTAATTTTGCGATCGCCTCTGCTCTAGCTGTCTAATTTCTTGCACCAGCGTTGCTCGCTCTTGCAGCAATCCTTCTAATTCTGCTTGTAAAGGCTGTAGTAATCCCAGCTCACGCTGCTGATTATTGCTTTGCTCAATATATTTTACCAGCAAAGGCGATTGTGGTTGCTCAGAAGACTGGTTTTGGCTGTCGCTGTCCAATGTTTCGCTTTCTTGTAGTCTCAGCAGAAAGTCGCGAATTCTTTGTAAGACCTCTTTAGGCTCTGGCGCTTGACTAGAAAATAACCTAGACAAGCCCTTGCCACCACCAGCACATAAGTTGTCAATATCTGCAATCAGTTTTTGAATTTCATCTGTGTGGGAAGTCACTTTGAGTTACCTTAACTAGAACAGTACGTCAACCAGTCTAAAGAATTACTTTACAATTGCCGAAGTTTTGAGAACTTCTGACTGCCATTATGCGATCAATTGCTCCAAGATGTGGCAATTATCAATCAGCCTCTGTTTTAGAAGATTAGCTTAACAGCTAATTGTCATTTTGGGACAAATGTAAAGCAGGGGACAGGGAACAAGTTTGAAAGTCTGTTGATATAAGTGTTCTCTTGTCTCGTAAAATACTTGAGCAAAAATTTACTACCTTGAGTATGATTAATGTTGTTTGACTATGTTCTGAAATAATCAAGTTTGCATTACAGTTATTAGTACAATGCAAAAGCCCACACTTGTTTGTTTTTGAGCATCTTGAGCTTCTGTTAGGTAGTGAAGTTTATTTCCGCTGTGACTGATTAGTCATGAAGAAATATTTCATCTAACTAGAAACTATTTTTTACAAAACTTTATACATTGTTTCAATCCAGCTATCTTACCGGAAAATCCCATAACTAAGTGTCAGTAACTCAACCCTAAAGGGATTGAGCTTGTAAGAGAAATCAAGCAAGCTGTGCTGACCAGTCTAAGCCTTTAATGGCTACGTTTTTTGAGTCACGACACCTTGGAGTGCGAAGCTAGCCCCTTGCTCTGTCGCTTGTGATTAAACAGTTTCAAAGTCACTGAAACAGTGTTACAAGCTTAACAAGCTCTTAAAACATTGACGAAGCTAACATTACCCCGCAAGGGAGGCTCTTAGGAGCAAAACCGTTATGCGTACAGGGTTGGGAGATTTGAAATGGTAACTGTCCCGTTGAAAGTGCATTACAAAGGCACACCGAATCAAACACCCCAAGGCGGTAATGGTTTAATAAATATTTCACTGCGATTAAAATCGCTCGTGTCGCTTCCCTCTCAGGTCTAAAGACGCGCTCGTTTCCCGCATACCGTGAGGTCTTATGAAAATCTCTTCTTATTAGTCTTTAGTCCCTAGCCATCGGTAAAGATTATCCAGAAAAATGCTTTTCTCACTGATTGTGTAGCATGATTTAGTTTGATCTTGAATAGGGGCTGTGCTTTGATAGCTTAGGCTAAAAATGACACTTTTGTTATTGTTTACATAGCAGCTTTGAATGATGTCGTAATGGAAGACCGATATAGCTTTTTCTTTCAAGGGTTGCCAGAAGCTGTTGTGGAACTAGCCCTTACTCATCTTGTAACCCGTACTCATCCAGCTAATCAAGTGATTCTCCTCGAAAATGACTGGGGCGGTTCTGTGTATTTTATTATGGATGGATGGGTAAAAATCCGCACTTATAATCTAGAGGGGAAAGAAATAACACTGAATATTCTCGGTAAAGGAGAGTTATTTGGTGAGATGGCGGCGCTAGATGAAGTAACTAGATCTACGGATGTGATTACTCTAACTTCTACGGTTATTGGCAGTATGCCCGCTCAAGATTTTGTCAAATTACTTCAGACAGAACCTTTAGCAGGAGTGCGATTAGCGCAACTGATGGCGCGACGTTTGCGACAAGTGAATCGACGATTGCGCTTGCGAGAATCTGATAGTCAGTCGCGGGTAGCAGACACTTTACTGTTTTTAGCAGAAGGACAGGGAAAAAAAGGAAGCACAGGAACCGAAATACCTAATTTGCCCCATCGAGAACTGAGTAGCCTGAGTGGACTGGCACGGGAAACTGTGACACGAGTATTGACAAGGCTAGAAAAAAAAGAGTTGATTAAACGGGATCAGGACGTTATTTGTATTCCCGATTTGTCAGCCTTAGAAAGAATGATAGTTTAACAACTTGTCAAATATGAGTATTATTAATTCCCTACCACATGAACCGGAGGAAGACCCAGCTGATGAATCTCAAACTTCCTTGAATCAAATCAACTCTGATAATCAAGGCACGCGCCTACCTCCGCAAATGAAAGGTGAAGCACCCTTAAGAATGGTGGAAACGGCATTTTTAGCCAGTGCTGCTAGCTTGATTTGGTTTATTAATTTTTACTTTCCATTGGGCCCAGTTTTGCGGATATTTTTTCCAGTGCCGATCGCTTTAGTCTATTTACGTTGGGGACAACGGTCTGCATGGATGGCTGCACTTACCTGTGGCTTACTACTGATGGTACTGATGGGCCCAGTCCGTAGCTTGTTATTTGTCATGCCCTTCGCCTTCATGGGGGTACTTTTGGGGGCAACTTGGTATCGTCGTGTTCCCTGGATTGTGTCGATTACTTTGGGTGCGCTACTGGGCAGTTTGGGTTTCTTTTTTCGGCTGTGGTTACTGTCTGTGTTATCGAGTGAAGACCTGTGGATTTATTTGATTAACCAGGTGACAGAAGTCATTGACTGGATAATTTTGAGGCTGAATTTATTAGTGAGTCCCAGTATATTTTTAATTCAAGTAGGGGCGATCGCTTTGATTGTACTCAACAACTTTATCTACTTGTTTGTGGTACACCTAGCTGCATGGCTGCTATTTGATCGCTTAGGCAATCCCATTCCCCGCCCACCGCATTGGGTGCAAGTTTTGATGGATTATGAGGGGTAGATGAGGGGGATGCACTTCGACTTCGCTCAGTGACCGAGGGATGAGGGAGACGCGGGGACGCGGGGACGCGGGGATGAGGGAGACGCGGGGACGCGGGGACGCGGGGACGCGGAGAATAATTAATGACAAATGACAATCCCCAATCCCCAATCCCCAGTCCCCAATCCCCAATCCCCAATCCCCAATCCCCAATCCCTAGTTCCCAATCCACCCATGACCAATGACTTAATTCGCATTTACACTCAAATAGAACAAGGTGAAGTATGGTTACAACGGTATCGTAGTTGTTTACCTATATTTGCCTGTGTTTTAGGATTTACGGAAACCGGTTTGATTCCGGGAATTTCAGCAGCTGGTCGCACTCCAGAGGATCGGCAGTATACTGCTTGTGCTGATGCTGAGTTTTTGTACTATGGCCCAGAACGAAAGCCTCAATACCCGCTACCACCACTGGCGGCTGGGGCTTCGCCTGTGCTGATTTCTCGCGCTGTCGTTGAAGCACTGAAAATACCAATTTATTTATTTAACGCTGGTTTACCCCATGCTCCTGCTGTGCCAACAATTGATTTAGGTGGTACTCCTGCAAGGTGTTTAAGTGGAGGTGCTGCGATGGATTTAGCAGTGGTAAAACACCTATTCGATCAAGGCCTACTTTGGGGCGCTAAATTGAGTGCCAAAATTCCCCAAGAGTATCTCATTTTAAGTGAGTGTGTTGTGGGAGGTACTACAACTGCTTTAGCGATTTTAACTGGCTTGGGTATAAACGCAGCCGGAAAAGTCAACAGTAGTCACCCAATTTGTAACCACGCACAAAAATCGACAATAGTGCAAGCCGGACTGGAGAGGATGAAGCAGAAACAAGGAGACACCGAGAATTCTTTCCCCGCGTCCCCGCGTCCCCCCCTTCCCGCGTCCTCTTTCCCCGCGTCCCTCATAGACCCCTTACAACTAGTCGCCGCCGTGGGTGATCCGATGCAAGTAGTGGTGGCTGGAATGGCGATCGCGGCTAGCCGTCATTGTGGTGTTTTGCTGGCTGGTGGGACACAAATGTTAGCGGTTTATGCGCTGATGCAGGCGATTGCTCAAGCTTATGCTTTATCCTGGCAACCAGAAGCGGTAGTTGTAGGTACAACTCGCTGGGTGGCAGAAGACCTCACTGGTGGTACGGTTGACTTAGCTCTGAGTTTGGGTAGAAACAACTTAACTCTTGGTGGAGAAAGCCCTTGCTTGTTAGCCACTAGTTTAAGTTTTGCTGATTCTCGTTATCATCAGCTGCGGGCTTATGAACAGGGTTTTGTGAAAGAAGGTATGGGTGCTGGAGGTGCTTGTATTGCCTCTGGGATTAGCCGAGATTGGCAGCAACAACAACTTTTAACAGCTATTGAAGACCAGTTTGAGCGATTGCGGCGAATCAATACCTAAAAATAAAATTACCGGACTCAGAGAGCTTCCGGCATATCTTGGCAATATTAAGTAATTCAAAATTCAAAATTCAAAATTTTTTCAGAGGTAGAGAAGTTCAAGTAAATAAACACCAAAAACTAACGGGACTTCAATAAATTTAGATCCTGATTGAAACTAAGCCACGTAGAGAAAGTTGTGGAACTAGATCCGAAAATTGCGAATTTATGAATTACGAATTAGTTAATTTTTGACCAATCTAGTGAATTCTTTCTCTGAGTAATTGTTCTTCTAAAGCTGCAATGCGATTATATGCTGCTGTTAATTGTGCTGTCAGTCGTTGGATTTGAATTTCTGGTGTTAAGCTTTTCTCTCCACTTTGACGACTCAGGTCTAGATAAATACCATCTGTTAACACATCCTTATGTTCGAGATCGGAATTGTAACTGAGATGTCCTTTTAATTGATATTGCCCAGCTTCACTATTTTCTAGATTATTATTCTGTGCCTGTGCTTTGGCTACAGAACAATCTGATAGGGCTTGGGTAACTTTGATCTCAAGTCTCTCAATCACCTGATAGAGGGCATCTAGCTTCTCAGTCAATGTCAAAATTTGCTTTTGTAATGGCTCCATTTAATACCTTCGTCCGTATATTTTCTCTATGTTATTCAATTTACTGCCAATCTTAACTATACTTATGATTTATTTAAGTATTCAAATTTTTTGTGGAAATGTGAAACTTAAGTATCCAATTATAAATATAACTAAATATTTTTAGGAGTATGAGTTAGCGTTTTTATTGAGAAAAGTTAATCAACTGACAGATATTTTTAGGAAAAATCGCTATATTTAGTTAATTATTCAGTTTTTTCAGCTTTATAAATAAAATATTAAATATATTTATTGACTATTGACTGTCAATAGTCAATAATCACTATTGCTTAAGATAGATGTAATCTCAAATTCAAAATAGATGGATCGACGGTCATTTTTGTTATCTACAAGTACATTGGTGTTATCGCAACTGTTGGCTGGTTGTGGTGGCAACAACCAAGCGAAACTAAAAGTACAGCTATTAAAAGGTTCTATTCCTAGTCAAATTGTTAATCAATTTCAAAAAGGTATTCAGCAACAAACGCAGCTAAGCTTTACTCCGGTTGAGCAGATACAGGATTTATTCAAGCAACTACAAAATTGGCAGCAGAAACCAGAAGTTAAGGAAGAGGGATGGAAGCCTTTTCTCAGGGGTCTTGTACCATTTATGCAAGAGCAAAAAGTGCCTAAAGCTGATTTAGTCTCATTGGGAGATTACTGGTTAAAAGCAGCTATTGAGCAGAAGCTAATTCAACCACTGATACAGCCACAAAAAAACCAATTAACACAATGGTCAGCTTTGGATGACAGGTGGAAGCAATTAGTCACGCGTAACGACCAAGGTAATTTAGATTCTCAAGGAAAAGTTTGGGGTGCGCCTTACCGTTGGGGTAGCACAATGATTGTCTATAACCGCGATTTATTTCGGAAACTGGGGTGGACACCGCAGGATTGGAGTGATTTGTGGCGTGATGAATTGCGATCGCGTATTTCCCTACTCAATCAGCCACGAGAAGTAATTGGTCTGGTTTTAAAAAAACTAGGACAATCCTACAATACAGAAAATCTTGACCAAGTGCCAAACTTAGAACAAGAATTAAAGACATTAAATCAACAAGTAAAACTTTACAGTTCTAATACTTACCTTGAACCTCTAATTATTGGGGATACTTGGCTAGCAGTTGGTTGGTCAAGTGATATACTACCAACTCTTGTGCGTTATCCACAATTTACAGCTGTGCTTCCCAAGTCAGGAACAGCAATTTGGGCTGATTTATGGGTACATCCACTAAGTGATAATGCGAATGAGTTAATGTATAAATGGATTGATTTTTGTTGGCAACCGACTACTGCTAAGCAAATTTCGCTACTAACTAAAAGTAATTCACCAATTGTGACAAATATTACCGCCTCCGATATTCAAGAACCATTACAAAACTTATTAATACTTAATCGTGAGGTTTTTGACCGGAGTGAGTTTTTACAGCCTTTATCCTCATCAGCAATTCAACAGTATGAGTCTTTATTCGCCAGAATTAAAAATGGATGAAAGCCATCACTAACCTTTATCGTTCTTTCATAAATTCGTAACTTTTTCAAACGTGGAATAACACGAGGTCAGCACAGGTAACGCAGATAATTTTAAACTCAATTTAGGCTCATAATTGCTGCATTTAAGTTCGATTTTTTTATTAATCATCTTGTTGATTAAAGAATGTGATACAAATAAAAAATTGTCTTTCATGCCCCAACCTATTCTCTGAAATTGGAATAATTGCGGTGTACATATAAGTTGGGAGAACTTCATATATATTGACTAAAATTTGATAGTGGCATTACTAGACTAAAATGTTGTTATGGATTTTATTACAGGTATTACATCAATCTGCATGATAATTTGTATATAGAACTGCTATTTAATTTTTGAAAAACTCTATAGACATCGAAAAACTTGATTCCTTACTCCTCCATTCTCTAACTACGCAAATAATTTTATTAATTAAGTCAGATTTCTATATAATTGCATTAAAATATTTCTACAAAGTTTGTAGTAATTCACGAGGCAAGATAAGCGTTGGAAAGATTATTAAAAATTTCTCGAATTATTGACACTTGTACTGAATTTATTGGTCGATTGACTAGTTGGCTAGTATTAGTCATGGTAGTACTCGGCGTTTGGAATGTTATCGGACGATATCTAGGACGAATTAGCGGTAATAACTTTACTTCCAACGCTTACATAGAGGCTCAATGGTATATTTTCGATTTAGTTTTCTTTTTAGGAGCAGCTTATACCCTCAAGCATAACGAACATGTACGTGTTGATATTTTTTATAGTAATTGGCCGCGGCGGCGGCAGGCACTTGCAGATTTAATCGGAACGTTATTTTTCTTGATTCCATTCTGCATTACGGTAATCGTTGTTTCTTGGGATACAATCGCAGCTTCATGGCAAATTCTCGAAGCATCTTCCGATCCAGATGGATTGCCACGCTACCCAATTAAAGCCATGATCATTGTCGCCTTTGTGTTGTTGATTTTCCAAGGGATTTCCCAAGCAATTAAAAACTTGGCAATCCTCCAAGGCAGATTAGAACCCCAGGAGGAACTCCATGACACTGGCTTATGAATGGCTGGGGCCACTGATGTTTGCAGGTGCATTGGTGCTGCTATCGCTGGGGTATCCTGTGGCTTTTTCGTTGGGTGGTGTCGCAATTTTATTCGGGATACTGGGAATTACACTGAATATATTCGACCCGATATTTTTGACTGCGATGCCACAGCGGATTTTTGGCATCATGGCAAACTATACCTTATTAGCTATCCCTTACTTTATCTTTATGGGGGCAATGCTGGAGAAATCTGGGATAGCTGAGAGGCTGTTAGAAACGATGGGAATTTTGTTGGGACGCTTGCGTGGTGGACTAGCTTTGGCAGTGGTATTGGTGGGTGCGCTGTTGGCGGCAACTACAGGTGTAGTAGCAGCAACAGTTGTGGCGATGGGTTTGATTTCCTTACCCATCATGCTGCGTTATGGGTATAACAAAGAATTAGCTACTGGTGTAATTGCGGCGTCGGGAACTTTGGGACAGATTATACCGCCGAGTGTCGTGTTGGTGGTGCTGGGCGATCAGTTGGGTGTATCTGTAGGTGATTTGTTCATTGGTTCGGTGATTCCCGGTTTGATGATGGCGGGTGCTTTTGCCATTCATGTGCTAGTTGTGGCGTTTTTGAAACCAGATATAGCACCAGCATTACCCGAAGAGGTAAGAGAAATTGGAGGAAAAGCGTTAGGAATGCGGGTGGTTCAGGTAATGCTACCGCCTTTGATATTAATTCTGTTGGTGTTAGGTAGTATATTTTTCGGCATTGCTACGCCGACAGAAGCCGGTGCAGTCGGTTGTGGTGGGGCGATCGCTTTGGCTGCTGCTAACCGTCAACTCACGTTAGAATCTTTACGCCAGGTTTGTGACACCACTCTGCGAATCAGCAGCATGGTGATTTTTATCTTATTTGGTTCCACAGCTTTTAGTTTAGTCTTTCGCGGATTGAACGGCGATCAATTTATGTTTGATGTTCTCGCCAATCTTCCTGGTGGCAAAACTGGCTTTTTGATTGTCAGCATGTTGGTGGTATTTATTTTAGGCTTCTTCATTGATTTTTTTGAGATTGCCTTTATTGTTGTACCGTTGTTTGTGCCAGTTGCTCAGCAGTTGGGCATCAATTTAGTTTGGTATGGTGTGGTGTTGGGAGCAAATCTGCAAACATCTTTCCTCACACCTCCCTTTGGCTTTGCCCTATTTTATCTACGCGGTGTAACACCGCCAGAAGTCACTACAGCAGATATCTATCGCGGTGTAGTACCATTTATTTTGCTGCAACTATTGGTGCTAGTATTAATTATTGCTTTCCCAAGTATTGTTAGTTTCTTGCCTTCTTTAGGCGGATGAAGGGGACGCGGGGACGCGGGGACGCGGGGACGCGGGGACGCAGAGAATCATCAATGACAATTCCCAATTCCCAATTCCCCATTCCAAATTACGAATTAGTATCATTCAATTTCCGAATTAGACGGGATAACTCACGTATGATATTGACGGCTATTTCTGGGGTTTCTTCGATCGCATCATAAAGTTGTTCTTGTGTTAGTTCCAAACATTCACAAGGTTCTAAAGTTGTAGCAGATGCAGAGCGGGTTTGTGTATCAAATACTGCCAATTCGCCAAAGTATTTACCTCGTTCTATTTCAATGAGTGGCTTATCTCCAATGTGAACCCTAACTCTACCTGATACCACAATGTAAAGCGATCGCCCTTCTTCTCCCTGTCTAAAAATACTATAATTAGTAGGAAATGATAGCTCATTCATCACAGAAGTAAGCCGCACTATAAAATCATCTCGCAACTCTTTAAAAATAGGAACTCGCCGCACAAATAATAAACGGTCAACGCTGGTTAACATAATAATTCGTAATTCGTAATTCGTAATTCGTAATTGGGAATTGTCATTAGATTATTCTCCGCGTCGTCCCCGCGTCTGTTTCGTCTCCGTGTCTTTGTGTCCCCGCGTCTGTTTCATCTCCGTGTCCCCGCGTCTTTGCGTCCCCGCGTCTGTTTCATCTCCCTTCCTCATGTGTATCAACCTAGTGAAACGGTATGAGATTGGTGGCTATAGTGGTGAAAGCGATCGCGTCCTCCGGCTTTTGCTTGATATAGTGCCTGATCTGCCGCTGTAATCATTCCTTCAAAGTCTAAACTATGTGCAGGAATTTGTGTGATAAATCCGGCACTAAGGGTAACGTAAGAACTAACTTGTGAATTTCTGTGGGGAATTGCCAGTGTTCGCACTGCAAAGCAGATTGTTTCAGCAACATAAGCAGCACCCTGGACATCTGTGTTTGGCAAAATCACAGCAAATTCTTCCCCACCATAACGGGCAACTAAATCTACAGAACGCCTGGCAGCGTTTTGAATAGCTTTAGCAACCTCTTGCAAACAGCGATCGCCTGCTCGATGACCGTAGGTATCATTATAAGATTTGAAATAATCAACATCACAAAGAATCAGAGATAAAGGTTGTCGCTCTCGTGCCATGCGTCGCCACTCTTGGCTCAGATACTCCTCAAACCGTCGGCGATTAGCTACTTGAGTTAATTCATCAATAGTCACTAACCGCTGCAATTCTTGGTTAGCAGTTTCTAATTTTTGCTGTAGCTGCGATTGCTGAATCAAACGTTTTACTCGTTGTCGTAAAACTGGCCAATGAATCGGTTTAGTAACGTAGTCAATTGCCCCAGCTGCAAATGCATGATCAACGGAATTTTGATCTCCAAGTCCTGTAATCATTAAAACTGGAGTGTGCTTAATACCATCAAGAGGTTGTAGTTGAGTGCAACACTCGAACCCATCCATGTCTGGCATCATGGCGTCAAGAAGTACTATATCAGGGTGTAATTGATCAAAAATAGCTAGAGCCTCTCTGCCATTTTCAGCTTCTACTATTCGATATCCTTCTTGTTCCAAAAAAAATCGCAGCTGCATTCGGATAAATCTCTCATCGTCAACAATCAGAACTATAGACTGATTTTCTAGAAGAGTGGTTTTCATGGGGAATTGGGGAATTGGGAATGGGGAATGGATAAGAGGACGCAAAGACGCAGGGACGCGGAGAACATTTCTCCCTCATCTCCCGCTTTCCATCCCCAGTCCCTCAGCTCAATTTTCAGATGTGGCAACAATGCGATCGCGTCCTGCTAATTTTGCTTGATTGAGAACTTTTTCGGTTCTTTTAATTAGTTGATTTGCTGATAACTCCGGGGTAGGAATAACGTTTGTTACTCCCAAACTGAGGCTGATAAATTCTGCCATTTCTCCTGTGCAATGAGCAGTACAATCAGCTGCGTCAATAGCTTTAATAGCAGAGCGAATCGCCTCTGCTACTTGTAACCCTACCTCAGCTTCAGTATTTGGCAAAACAATAGCAAATTCTTTTGTATCATAACGAGCTACTAAATCTGCCCCCCGCCTTTTACACTTATTAATAGTATTAGCAATTTGTCGCCAACACTCATCATTAACTTGATATTCATGAGCTATATTACATAAAATTAAAGATAGAGGTAGCTGATGTTTTTCTAATCGATTCCATTCGCGTTGTAAATATTCATTAAAATAATAACGGTTAGCAACTTGAGTTAGACTGTCTACAGAAGAAAGGCGTTGCAATTCTCGATTTGCTGTCTCAACTTTGACTGTTAGTAAGCATTCTCTTTGAATTTTTTGCTGAAGTTCTGCGATCGCTCCTCTCGACGCTAGTAAGCGGCTGACTCTTTGATTGAGTACATGCCAATCAATTGGTTTTGTGATGTAATCGGTTGCACCTGCACTAAAAGCTCGGTCAACAGATTCTGGATCATCAAGCACCGTAATCATTAAAATTGGCGGACAATCCTTACCTAAAAGAGTTTGGAGTTGAGTACAACAACTAAAGCCATTTAATCCTGGCATCATCGCATCCAATAAAACTATATCTGGTAATTTATCTTGACAAATATCTAAACAATGTAGTCCATTACATGCCTCAATAACTTGATATCCTTCTTGCTTCATAGCGCGGTTTAGTAATTGCCGCAAAGCTCTTTCATCGTCTACTACTAAAACTAAAGGTGAGTTATTTTGCAAATCAGAATTAGTCATTTTGTCTCCTGGGATGTTGTAATTGCAAAGCAGTTTTTACCCGTTGATACTCTGTTTGGAGTTGCAAAACCAGAGTAGAAGCACTGACTGTAGTACCAGCACGACCCATTGCTTCTAACTTTGTACAAAGTTGAGCAAGAGGCATAGCACCAACAGTCACGCTCAATGATTTTAAGGAATGAGCAACGCTACAAAGTGTAGTTGCATCTTCGCTATCAATTGCGTTATGAATTGCTAGCAGCCTTTGCGGAGCATCTTCCAAATAACAATCGATTAACTCTGACAGAATCTCAGTATGATTATCACCTGCCATATCTTTTAAAGATTGAAATATTGCAGTATCAATAGATAATTTCAGAGTTGTTTCTGATTGATAAATTTGTTGATTATTATTAACATTAGCTGTTAATTTTAAATTCTCATTTGTGGGAGCCGGACTATAGTTTTTGAAAGCTTGGATGAGAGTTTCAATGCGAATTGGTTTACTAATATAGTCATTCATGCCAGCATTGAGGCACTCTTCCCTATCCCCTTGCATGGCATGGGCAGTTACAGCAATAATCCAAGGTCGGCTATGGTGCGGCCATTCTTGGCAGATGCGACGACTGGTTTCTAGCCCATCCATTTCGGGCATTTGGATGTCCATGAGGACTAGATCATAGGGCTGCTGACGCAAAGCTGACAGAGCTTCAACCCCATTGTTAGCAACATCGGCACGATAACCCAATCTTTTGAGCATTTGTAGGGCTACTTTCTGGTTTAAGGAAATATCCTCTACTAAGAGAATGCGTAAGGGTAGATTTTGGCTCAGCTGCGAATCAAATACTGGTGGTGGTATTTGGGAAGGTACTACGGAGATACGTTGTCCGCATAAGATCCGGACGAATACATCATACAGATGCGATCGCTTAATTGGTTTACTGAGGACAGCCACAAAATCTCGCTGGGCTTTTTGTTCTTTTTGAGTTAATTTTTCCACTGAACTGAGCAAAACCAAGGGGAGATTTTGATACTCTCGTAGCGAGTGAATATGCGCTGCCAAACTCCAACCATCCATATGTGGCATTCGCATATCCAAAACTGCAATATCAAATTGCTCTTTGGCGTCAATAAATTCCAAAGCCTGTAAACCCGACTCAGCTGAGCGTACAATCATTCCCCATTTCAAAGCTTGAATGGCAAGAATTTGGCGGTTGGTAGCGTTGTCATCCACTACTAGCAACCGTTTTCCCGCTAAATTTGCTTGTAAAACTTGAGGGTAAATCGTTTCAGAATTTGGTACTGACTGAGCTTTGAGGGTGAAATAAAATGTCGAGCCAACTCCAGGTGAACTTTCTACCCACATTTGACCACCCATCATTTCACATAAGCGCTTACTAATTGCTAAGCCCAATCCAGTACCGCCATACTGACGAGTCATCGATGCATCAACCTGGCTAAAAGGTTTAAATAGTCGCTGCATTCTTTCTTTAGGAATACCAATTCCTGTATCGCTGACAGCAAATTGGATTTCGTATTCCTCTGTGGTCGTTAATTGTTTAGCAACTACAGATACCACAACCTCTCCAACTTCGGTAAATTTGACAGCATTACTCAGTAGATTCACGAGAGTTTGTCGCACTCTGGTAATATCCCCCACAATTGTGCTGGGAGTTTGGGGATCAATTAGGTAGGCTAAATCTATACTTTTAGCAGCGGCTTGAGAAGACAGTAAATCTAGAGCTTCTTCGATGCAACTACGCAGATTAAAGGGGTGTTTTTCTAAATCCAGCTTGTCAGACTCGATTTTGGAGAAGTCTAAAATATCATTAATGATTGTCAGCAAAGCATCGCTGCTATTACGGATGATTTCCACAAAGTCTCTTTGTTGAGGAGTGATTTCCATATCCAGCAGCAATCCTGTCATCCCAATTACGGCATTCATGGGAGTACGAATTTCATGGCTCATCATGGCGAGGAATTCACTTTTGGAACGATTTGCAGCTTCTGCTTCCCGTTTTGCTTGCTCTAAGGCAAAGTTTTTCCATGTGAGTTCTTCTCGCTGACGGGTTTCTTGTTCTAATAAGCGAGCTTGTGCTAAAGCGATGCCCAGTTGCGCTGCTACTGCTTCTAGTAATTCAATTTCTTCTTGAGTCCATTGGCGAAAATGACTGCATTGGTGTAAACAGATGGCTCCATTGGGTTCTTTTTGATAGGAGGTACGAACTGTTAGCATGGACTTCAGTCCTAGTTCTTGACAGATTGGTTGGGCTGTTTGGAGTAAAGGATCAATATACACATTTGGTGAGGCGATCGCTCGATCCTGTGCCATCATCAGCGCCACATGGGGATTTTCACTTACGGGAATATCCAGATTCAACATTGAGCAGTAGGAATCGACGGTATACTCTGCTACTAAAGGAATTTGCGCTATGGGTTCGTCAATATAAGAGTGGATCAAACAACGATCAACTCTAAATGCTTGTCCAATTTGGGTAGCTGCCGTCTCAAAAATTTCTCTGGTGTCAAGACTTTGGCGAATTTCTTGAGTGATTTGTTCTAGTAGCAGGGTACGTTGTAATTGCTTTTGCAGTGCTTGTTCTGCTTGTTGGCGATCGGTAATATCAACGGCAATTCCTCCGACCACACACTCACCTGGTATGCTAGAAATTGGAAATTTATAAACTAAAAAATCTCGAACCACACCATTAGTACAGGGAGCAGATTCAATCGCTTCTAGTACTTGGTTAGTTCGAGCAACTATTTGAATATTCTCGATGAATTGCTGAGCAAAGTGGGTTGCATAGAAGTCGAAGATATTTTTGCCAATAACTTCTTGGCTAGGTAGTTGAAGCATCCGCCGATAAGTTTCGCTAACGTAGAGAATCGTTCCCTTAACATCTGTGATCCAAGCATATGTGGGACTATGATTCATAAATGCCTGAAAGCGTTCTTCACTCTGACGCAGCAATGCTTCCGCTTGTTTGCTTTCGGTGATGTCATGGTTGACACCAATTAAGGCAACAGTTTGTCCTTGTTCATTTTGTAAGGGTACTACAGTGGTTTTACTAATTCCCCCACTGCCATCTTTGCGAGTAAAGTGAATTTCACCTGACCAGCGTCCTTGTTGAGTTACCGCTGTGATAATTGTGGCAATCAACTTGATGGCCGTAGCAACTTCTTCAGGTTTATGTATGATGGTAGGAGTTTTACCTAAAACTTCAGCTTTGGTGTAGCCATAGATGCGTTCGGCAGCAGGATTCCAGTCAATAATATTTCCTGCTAAATCCGTGATCATCACTGCATCATACATATTTTCAAAAGTGAGTGCTTGCCGATGTAGCGCAACTTCTTTTTCTTTGAGGGCTGCTTCTATTTGTTTCTGCTCAAATACTCTTAAAACTAATTCCTGATTGATCGTTGTGATCTGACGATTGCTGGCTTTTGTGGCTTGGATGAAATAAGTTAACAATGCCAGAATGCCACCAATTGATAATCCTGTAATTAATACAAGTGTTGATAAAGGCGATCGCAAGCTGAGCAGTAACTCTGGAGTCGGGTAAACCTGTACTCGCCAGTTGACTCCATACAAATCGATATCTACCTGTTGTTGCCAGGGTTGGGCCGAAGGTGGAGAATTTGAGCCATAGATCAACTCTTGACCATCAAAAACTCTGATTTTGTATCCTTGTGGTACATGCACAACGGAGTTCAGCAAAGGTTGAATCTCAAAGACTCCTAAGATAAATCCGTCGAACTCGTTTTCCAAAAACAAGGGCACATATGCTAAAAAACCTTTGCCACCCACAATGAGATTAACTGTACGCGTAAAAGTTGTTTGACGGCGATCGCGTGCTGCTTGGAGTGCAGTTCTTCGCCGGGGTTCTTGGCTGAGGTCAAAATTTTGTGCTACTTCGTTCCCTGCTAGAGGTACAATCCACCGAACTTTAAATGATGGATCAACCCATTCGATTGCCCGATATCCACTAAAGTCCTTGATATAGGCTGCTGCATCTGCACTCCATTCTTTTCGTGGAGTTCCACCACGCACCTCCCAACGTTTTCCCATTCGCTCTAATGCCAGAATGCGTGTTTTTAATTCGCTGGTTAACTCAGTTTTAATCGCGATCGCCTGCTGTTGAATAAGTTGTGTAATGTCTGCCCTTTCTTCTATTAGTAGTCTTTGCCAGAGAACAATCACCGCAATTGACACACAAATACCAACTACAAATGACAGCACTTTTTGTTTACTAAAAAAGCTCAAAGTTTTAAACCTTTTATATATGTGCTGTCTGCCCACTTATTTACCCTTTAATACTTCAGCATTTGTTGTAATAATCTTTACTTTTATTGAATCTAAAATAGAAACAACAATGGGGCAATTACGTAAATTATTTAAATTTTTAATAGAACTGCATATATTTACTGAATAATAATTTATCAGCAATATTCACAATGATTTTATGTACGTCTTTTCACTATAATTATTAGTAATAAAACTTAAATTTTAATGAAAAATTTATATTGTTATTTAATAATCAAGTGATCTACTCATAGTATTACAATAAAGTTTTTATGCAACAATTTGTTATGCAAAACCGTTAAACAAAACGCCATTTTGACTAAAATTCTAAGTAAATTTAGCATACCTCGCTCCACTTCTCTTAATTAAGAGTATTTACTTAGAAAGTAGTTATTTTGTACAAATATCTTCCCGAGTACGCAAAAACTTGAGAAAATCTATCCTATCTTTACGTACATAAAGATAAGGTAAAGATTGTTAAGCTTTAGAAAGCGAGGTGAGGTTTTAATTTTTGGATTCTACAGTCTAAAATCTATGGTTAGAAAATAAAATTTTGATATTGACGGCTTTACTAACACGCTTTTTTAGTAAATAATTTTACCTATAGTAGTTCTAATCAAAGAGGAAACCCTAACGAATAATTCTAAAGAGAGAGTAACACAAAGGAGTGTTTTACCCCTAGATAGGCAACACTTCGCTGCGGAACGCTCTTGCTAGCTTGTTTAAGCGTAGGGGTACAGCTACATTCATTACATTGCAGGCGCAGAAGAAAAACTGTTCCCTGTTTCCTTCTTTAATAAAATTCTCTGTTCTTATTCTTGGTACTCTTGGCACTCACACATGGATTGGCAAACCATTAAATGTATTTTACAGTTCCAAAAACTAGTAAATCAAAAAAATATCTTACTACTAATAGCTTTTGCGCTAGGAATAGTGTTATGTATCCTGATTCCCCAAACAGAATTTTCCCAAAAATCGATTAAAATTGGCGTTCTGCATTCTCTCACTGGCACAATGGCCATTAGTGAAAAATCTGTTGTTGATGCTACCTTACTCGCTATCGAAGAAATTAACAAAAAAGGTGGTATTCTCGGCAAGAAAATTCAGCCAATTATTGTAGATGGTAAATCTGATTGGGGTACATTTGCTCAACAAGCTGAGAAACTGATTACTCAAGAAAAAGTTGTCACAGTTTTTGGTTGTTGGACTTCTGCTAGTCGCAAAACTGTTAAGCCCGTATTTGAGAAGCATAACCATCTGCTAATTTATCCTGTCCAATATGAGGGATTAGAGGAATCACCTAATATTGTCTACACTGGTGCAGCACCAAATCAGCAAATTATTCCGGCTGTAAAATGGTCTTTTGATAATTTAGGTAAACGTTTTTTCTTAGTAGGCTCCGATTATGTATTTCCTCGCACAGCTAACGCTATTATTAAAGACCAAGTAGTAGCCTTAGATGGAAAAGTCTTAGGTGAAGAATATATACTTTTGGGTAGCACTGATGTAGATAGTGTCATCAAAAAAATCTTGGAAACTCAGCCAGATATAATTTTAAACACAATTAATGGCGACAGTAATATCGCTTTCTTCAAAGCCTTAAGAAAAGTAGGAATTACACCTGATCATATTCCTACTGTTTCGTTTAGTATTGCTGAAGAAGAACTAAGATATTTATCAAAAAAAGATGTGGTAGGTGATTATGCAGTCTGGAACTACTTCCAGAGTATTGATAATATAAAAAATCATGTTTTTATCAAAAGCTTTCAAAATAAATATGGTAAAAACAGAGTCACATCGGATCCAATTGAAGCAGCTTATTTTGGAGTTTATTTATGGGCGCAAGCAGTTGAAGATGCAGGTACAGAGGATGTGAATATTATTCGGGAATATATTCAAGACCAAAGTTATAAAGCACCAGAAGGTGTTGTATATATAGACTCTAATAACCAACATACCTGGAAAACAGTCCGAGTAGGAAAAATCAAAGCAGATGGACAATTTGAAATTGTTTGGAACTCAGATAAACCAATTCGCCCTGTACCTTATCCTATTTCTCGTTCTAAAGCCGAATGGGAGATATTTTTAAACACTCTCTATACAGGCTGGAATCAAAACTGGGCAAATCCTGGTTAATAAATCTCTGAATTTGGAGATGAGGGAGTTGAACAATAAAAAAATCGTCAATAAGTTACTAGCTTGGTTTTTATTAATTGCCTTATTACCTTTAACTACAGTAACCTCTCTGCAATACTATATTGCTAGTGATGCTCAGTTCAAAGAAGTTAAAAATAATTTAATTTCTATTGCTGAGGGCAAGGCACGCTTACTAGAAAACTATCTTAGTGAAAGACAAAAAAATGCTGCAAATATTGCAAAAATTCCAAATATAATTGATGCCGCAGAACAATATCAAAAAGCTTTTAAAGCAGATGGATTAGATTCAAAATCATATAGCCAAATAGATGATGTATATCGTCAATTTATCACTAATTATTTAGAAATATTTGGTTATTCAAATATTTTTTTAGTTTCGCCTGGTGGAGATATTATTTTTTCAGTAAAACGAGTTCATGAATTTGAATCAAATTTTTACAAACAAATTTATAAAAATTCTGAAATAGCTAAAGTTTTTGATAGAGCTAAAACTTTAATGCAAGTTGAAATATCTAACTTTAGCTATTATACATCCTCCAGGGAACCTGCTGCTTTCATTGCTGCTCCCATATTTAAAAAGAAACTAATTATTGGTGTAGTAGTACTGCAATTAAACAATCAAGAGTTTAATAAAGTAGTCAATGATTATACTGGGTTAGGCAAAACTGGCGAGACAATAGTAGGTTCAATAATTGGCGATCGCATAGTTTTTACATCTGGCACTCGGCATGATCCTAAAGCAGCTTTTCAAAGATTTGTGAGCATTGATAACCAGAAATTACACCCACTCGATCAAGCTGCTCATGGTATTAAAGGAATTGGAATAACTAATGATTACCGAGATCAAAAAACTATTGCTGCTTGGAGATATCTCCCTTCCTTAAATGGAGGACTGTTAGTAAAAATGGATACAGCAGAAGTGTTTGCATCTTTGCAAACACTGAGCAATATTGTCATTTTTTTAGGAATAATTACACTTTTATTGGTCATATTTGCAGCTATTTTAGTGGCCAAATCTATTTCTAAACCTGTTGTTAAACTCACCCAAGTTGTTCATGAATTCGCTCAAGGAAATCTGAATAAACAAGCGCCAGTTCTTACCCATGACGAAATTGGTCAACTTGCAGAATCGTTTAATCGGATGGCAGCACAGTTGGAAGAATCTTTTGCAACTATCAAAATACGCGAACGAGAATTAGCTACAGCCAAAGAGCAACTAGAAACAGTTTTAGCACAAGTGCAGCAAGAAGCTCAGCAACTAGCATCTCAACTAGTGCAAAGCGAAAAGATGTCCAGTTTGGGGCAATTAGTAGCTGGTGTAGCTCACGAAATCAACAACCCAATCAACTTTATATATGCTAATCTCGCTCCTGCTGATCAACATATTCAAGATTTACTCAGACTGATACAACTTTATCAGCAAAATTATCCTCATCCAGTTATAGAAATTCAACAAGAGGCTGAAGATATTGAGGTTAATTTTTTAGTTGCAGACTTGCGTAAATTGCTAAATTCCATGAAAATTGGTGCTGAGAGAATTAAAGAAATTGTGCTGTCTTTGCGAAATTTTTCTCGCTTAGATGAGGCAGAAGTGAAAGCAGTAAATCTTGCTGAAGGCATTGATAGCACATTGATGATTTTAGAACATCGACTTAAAGCTACATCTAAACGTTCAGCAATCGAGGTCATTAAAGAATATAGCGATCTCCCACTAGTAGAGTGTTATGCTGGACAACTCAATCAAGTATTCATGAATATTCTAGCCAATGCGATTGATGCTTTAGAAGAGTCATTCGTCATTCGTCATTCGTCATTAACAAATAACTCTGAAAAAATAACTAAACTACAAATTCGTATTTACACAGAATTGACGAGAGATCAACAAGTAATTATTCGCATTGCTGATAATGGTGCTGGGATTCCAGAAGATTTACAAATGCGATTATTTGATCCCTTTTTTACTACTAAACCTGTAGGTAAAGGTACAGGTTTAGGTTTATCTATTAGTTATAAAATTATCACTGAAAAACATTGGGGAAAGTTACAGTGTCTTTCCTCTCCTAGCAAAGGTACGGAATTTGTAATTACAATTCCTTTGCATCAATATAAAAGGGAATAGGGAATACTTTTCGATTATTTCCAATTTTCTTCTGCCTAGAGTGACAAAAGAGGGTTAAGGACGGCTAAGTACTCCAACGAAGCGATCGCTTCTGATTTGGTAAATTCTCTGCTTTACGAAGCACACGCTTCGAGTCTTTACCTTGGCGAATACTTGGTAGAGGGATTTGACTTTGCTTGAGTTTGCCTTTGTCTGCACCGGGCGTTTTAGCTATGAGTTGTCCGTCTAGAAATATGTTGTCTTCTCCACAGCCGTAGCGATCGCAACATAAAATCAATTGTCCATCAGTATAATCTTTTAGGAGACCAAAGTGAATATTTAATTGACTAGTGGAATTAGGGATTTTGTTGGCATTGGGTGGTACTAAGCAAGAGGGAATGGTGGGACGGTTGACGGGATCGGGATCTATACCAACGATATCTTGCGTCCTGCCAGCGGTGAGCCTCCGACTGAGGCCATGATTGACTGATAGCCCGAACCACCTTGAACCATAACCCACATTAATTTGTGACTAATTAAGTCAGGTTTGACAGAAGATGTTTTAAATCTTTATTTTTTTTAATAGCTTTTTAGTAGCTAGTTATGTCAATATATGTCTGTTTAGTACATGACACTCATGTATCCTGTGTAAAAAAAGTTTTTATAGAGCCAAGAAAAAGCCTTACGGTAGAGTTGCCGGAAAGTGAGTCCGAATTATTGGAAAGTTATTGTTTAGAAAGACAAGAGTCTAAACAACAGTTTATGTGTTTTTTAATCCGTAGCTTGAATAATTTTAATTATTTGAATGTGAAACTAGGAGATATTTTTAAATTTTTAATTGTTGTCTAAATCAAATTTTCAACAAAACTTTATATAACTATGACTGAAACATCTCTGGGAACTATTTTAATCGTGACTGATGACGTTTCTCAAATATCAGGAGTAGATGGAGCAAAGACTGGGGGTGCTTTAGGAGAAAGCTGGGCAGATAATTTTGGAAGAACAGAAGCCTCTGGTAGTAAAGGATTGGGACTAACTGTTGCAGTTAGTACTATTGCATTAGAAACGAGAATGAAAGAGTTTATTGCAACGATTGGAAAGATATTTAGGAATGCAGAGCAGCAAGCTCTTCAAGAGAATGGAATGTATCTAGATGAAGTTGAATTATCTGTAGAAGTTAGTGCTAAAGGAGAAATAAAGTTAATAGGAACTGCTGGAATTAGTGGGGAAAACAAAGGAGCAATCAAATTTAAGTTCAAAAGAAAGATTTAAATAGTTAATTTAATTAAAGTTATGGGAAACTTTGCTATTATAATAGGGATTAATAACTACGTAAATATTAGTAAACTTAATTATGCTAAAGAAGATGCTCAAAAAATACATAATTTTTTTCTTGATGAATTACAACTTGAAAAAAATAATATAACGCTCCTGGTAAGTGATTTAAACAACGACAAATATACTCCATTTGGTTCTAATATTAAATCAGGATTGAAGAAATTAAGTGAAGGAAAGCGATTTGCAGTTGAAGATAATTTATGGTTTTTCTTCAGCGGGCATGGAACTTATTTTGAAGGATTGGATTATATAATGCCTTTAGATGGCAGTATGGACGATATTCAAGGTACAGGAGTTCAAGTTGATAAAATTACTGAATCCCTGAAAAATACAGGAGCGGGTAATATCATTATGATTTTAGATGCTTGTCGTGATGAAGGCAAGCGTTCTGGTAAAGGAATTGGTGAGCAAACAATTGCAACAGCAAGGGAAAAAGGTATAATCACGTTTTTTTCCTGTTCAGAAGGACAGTCTTCTTACGAGATAGAAAGCCTACGGGGAGGAGCTTTTACTCAAGCCCTTTTAGAAGGGATGGATCGATATGCTACTGTTGCACAATTAGATGAGTATATAAAAACGAGGGTTCCGCAAATTGGAGAAGAAAATGCAAAACCTTTACAAAATCCTCGTGTAATTGTTAATCCACCGTCAAAACGTAACTTAATTCTTATAGAAAAAAATGTTAAGGGTGATGATATTCAGACTCTAAAGAATAATGCTTATCAAACTTTATATATACATAAAGATATAGCTTCAGCAGAGGTTTTATGGGGACAAATATTAGTTTTATCTGGTGGGAGAGATAAAGATGCACTTGATGCAATAGTCGAAATTCGCAGTCGCAAGCAGAGTAATCAACCAGATTACGGGCATAGTTATTCTAATAGTAAAACTGGCTTCAGCAGAAAAAATTCATCTAATAATGTGCAAGTGAACGCGAGTAAGGGGATATTTGGGAAACGTATTAACGCTTACTTGATTGATGTGTTTTTAGTAGGTATTTTGATAAGTTTATGTACTCCTCCATTCAAAAATAATGGATCACTTTCTCCTGTTGGAGGTATAATCGCATTTGTTATCATTTGGCTTTACTTTGCTTTATTTGAATCATCTTCTCACGAAGCTACTCCAGGGAAAAAGATATTGAAAATTATTGTGAGTGATTTGCAAGGAAATAGAATTTCTTTTTTGCAGGCAACTTGGAGAATTTTAGTGAAAATCTGTTTTACTTTTTTATATATATTATTTGGACTTGGATTATTGATTGATAAATTATTTGCATCATTTCATAGAGATAATCATTCCTTATATGAAACACTGACTCGTACTGTGGTTATTAATAAAGTCCAGTAACAGAAGAATCAGGGCGTTTGTAGCGATATTTCATGAATTGGCTGGCAGATTGTGTTTACGACGTTGTTCTTCTGCAAAATCTTGAAAAGACTTGAATCTTCTTGCTTGAAAATCGTCTAACCCTTGCTGAATACTCAGAGCGGAACAATGACACAAGCTAACTTATCCCAAACTCTTGCCGTTAATATTCCATCTACATTAACACTGAGAGTCAGCCACGAGCAGTTTATTCAATTGGCACTAGCTAACCGAGATTTACAATTAGAACGAACTGCTACAGGAGAGTTGATTGTTATGCCACCGACGGGTAGTGATACAGGAAACAGAAATTTAGATATAGAAGGACAACTTTGGTTGTGGAACCGTCAAACTAAATTGGGTAAAACATTTAATTCTTCTACTGGTTTTCATCTTCCTAATGGTAGCGATCGCTCTCCTGATGCAGCATGGATACGTCAAGACAGATGGGATACTCTCAGTTTAGAACAACAAGAAACTTTTGCCCCAATTTGTCCTGATTTTGTATTAGAACTACGTTCTAAAAATGATTCTCTAGAAAAGTTATGCGCCAAAATGAGAGAATACATCGACAATGGCGCTCGTTTAGGTTGGTTAATTGACCGGAAAAATAAACAAGTAGAAGTTTATCGTCAAAATCAAGATGTGGAAGTGTTGAATAATCCTGTCAGTTTGTCTGGGAAAGATGTTCTACCCGGATTTGTGTTGGATTTAATCGAAGTTTGGTAATTGTGAATTTCCAACTCGAATTGCTCCCGTTTCGTCTTCACGCAGAGGTGGTGTCTCACACTCTAAAACAAGGCTCATTGATGAATTTTCCTGGCTCAAATACATGATGATCGTAACTTAATGCAGAGCATTATAAGTAGTTGGACAAAATTAAATTCATTCGTGGAGACAGGGAATAGGGAATAGAGAAACAATATGTCTAATTACTTACCAATTTTAGAAAAAATCAACCTATATCTGCTTCCCCTGCTCACCATGGCACTCAAACCTCATAAACGGCTCTATTTTCAGCGTGGATTTCATGCTTTATCCCTTATGAAACAAGCTGTGTAGCTGTGTTGTCACCCGTTAAGGTGATCTTGGGGAGCCACTGCGTTGTACGGGTTTCCCGGATTGAAGCAAGTGGCGTGGTTTCCCTCATGAACGACTGCTATCAACTCGCAGGTTTCCCACTGGTGACTTTGCGCTAAATCCCCATTACAAAACTTAATTACGAATTACGTTAGCGCAGCGGTAGCGACGAAGGAGCGTCATTACGAATTACGAATTATTTAAGTATATTCTCAGAGCAAATTGGTATTACGAAGTTACTTTATTACGGGAACAATAAACTTAAGTCGGTAGCGGCTAGTAAATTCAGTAATATTACTTAAATAAAAATTAAGCGTTGTAACTATAATTTTGTGAACTGGTAATGCCGAAGTTTAGATGACTCCAATCAATCTTAGAAAGCTGGTCACGCAAAAAGAGGTCTTGATCATCCTCACTCACCTGGAAAGCGAGATGGGCATTACTATCTATATCGAAGATACACAAGGTAAAGCGTTATTCGGTATCAACAGCAACCTCAAAGCCTGTAAATATCCAGTGAAGTTATTAGAAGAAGTTATTGGTTGGGTGATAGGCGATGAGAAAACAGCTAGTATCGCCTCTTTAGTTTCTTATCTGGCACAACAGCAATATGAGAAGAAAACACTGGCAAATGAGTTATTAGAAAAGTACCAAGAGATTGATTTATTTCATGATATTTCTACACAAGTTACTGCTAGCTTAGATGTCAAAGAAATTGCTCGATTGGTAATAGAAGAAGCCAGGAAATTAATTCAGTTTAGTAGTGGCTCAATCTTATTGCTAGATGACCAAGGTGATCGCCTAGAGAGTATCTGGGAATATGATCAAATTGACTTTAGGGAAGAACCTCTCAAATTAGCAGAGATAGTTAGTCAAATTCTCCCATCAAGCGAAGGTGAAATAGTCAATAATATCTGGTGCGATCGCAGATTTATTGATATTCAAACAAGGGTAAATTCTCTAATTTGTGTACCTCTAACAAATAAAAGACAAATAATTGGGGCAATCATCATTTGCAGCGAAACTCTAACTACTTACTCTACTAAAGACTTAAAAATGCTGAGCATCTTAGCATCGCAAACCGCAAGTGCTATCGAGAAAGCCATACTCTACGAACAAAGTTGTACTGCTGCAAAAGTTGCCCATGAAAAAGCACAGCAACTCCAGCGCACCCTCCATGAACTTCAGCAAACACAAACCAAATTGATTCAAAGTGAAAAAATGTCTTCACTGGGTAATCTGATTGCAGAAGTTGCCCACGACATTAACAATCCAATTAACTACGTCAACGGTAATCTTAACCATGCTCAGGAATATACACAAGAACTCCTGTACTTGATGGAACTTTATCAAAAGCACTATCCCCAGCCAGTCCCAGAAATTCAAGCCGTACTTGACGACTTAGATTTAGAGTTTCTCGTTGAAGACCTTCCCAAACTGCTATCTTCCACGCTCTCAGGTGTGGGACGTATTCGTCAACTTGCTCTATCATTACGCAACTTCTCGCGCTTAGATCAGGTGGAGATGAAGCTTGTTGATATTCATGAAGGTATTGACAGCACATTGCTGATTCTGCAAAGCCGACTGAAGCCAAACGAAAGGAACTCTGGCATCCAAGTAATTAGAGAGTATGGCAACATCCCCCTAATTAAGGGCTATGCTAACCAGCTAAATCAAGTATTTATGAATTTAATTGCAAATGCGATCGATGCTTTAGAAGAGTCATTAGCTAATTACAAAGAACAAAAAGGACAAATTCGTATTTCCACCCACATACTTGACTCCAAGTGGGTGAAAATCCAAATTGCCGATAATGGGCCAGGCATTCACGAAAGCCTGCAAAAACGATTGTTTGAGCCATTTTTCACGACTAAACCTATTGGTAAAGGTACTGGATTAGGGCTATCGATTAGCTATCAAATAATCGAAAAGCATGGGGGATTACTGCGTTGTTTGTCTCAACCTGGGCAGGGAACGACCTTCTGTATTCAAATCCCAGTAATGCAAGATATACTCACATCTACAGACACAAATATTACAATATCTAACTAAATTTATTGACGCCATAATTTTCATGATAACTAGCAAAAATATTAAAACTAACCGAGTTAATTCCGCTAAATTTCCAATTAATATTCGTCAGCGTTTGAGTTTGTTGTTTTCTGGTCTTGTAATTATCAACTTGGCTAATGTAGCTATTGCTGGATATGGTATCAATAGAATGCGTAACAGTGGGCCGCTATTAAATGCTATTGGTTTAGAGCGGATGCTGATTTACAAAATAGCTTATTTGGTAAATGTTCGCCATGATTACGACATAAATATCGACTCCCTAGACCGAATTGCTTTAAATGTCAGCATTAAAGAAGATATTCAAAATTTTGAAGAATTACTTGTTGCTATACATTCCGGTTCAGCAGAATTAAAGGTAGCTGGGGTTACGAATCCTAGTATCTTAGTTCAATTTCAAAAGATTAAAGATACATGGGTAATTTATCGAAAAAATGTAGAAAGTCATTTAATTAGTTCTCCAGAAGAAGAACATAAATCTCTAGAAAAAATAAATAATTTGACTGCTTTATTAATCAATTTGATGGACATTGCCATCAAAAGCTTAGAAACAGAAACGTTAGGGGTCGCAACTCAAAGCCAGAATTTATTGCTAATAGTATTGGCTCTCAGTTTTTTGTCAATACCCTTTGCATTATTTATGGTGTCTCAAATCATTCGTGCCCTCACTCAAGTTACCAAAACTGCTGACCAAATGGCGAGGGGAGAGTTAAATGTTCGAGCCACAGTAGCCTCAGATGATGAAATAGGCATACTTGCATCCACTCTCAATACAATGGCTGAGCAGATTGACAATTTATTGCAAGGACTCAAGGAACGCAGTTATGAATTGGAGAGTGCCCTTGTTTATTTAAGCACTATTATTGATAATCTTGCGGATGCACTCTTAGTAACAGATTCAGAATGTCGCATCACACGCTATAATCCTGCTCTAGTTAAAATGTTTGGGTTAAAAGATGTAAATTTAATTGGTCAAGACTGCCGAGTTTTGCCAAATTCTCAAGTGAGTGAGTTGGTCAAACAGTCACACGAAGAGTCAGGAGAAATCTTTGTTGCAGAACTTGAACTAGAGGGTGGACGGATTGGTCAGGCTGTGACAACGGTAATTCGAGCTAAAGAGCAAAAATCTCTCGGTGCGGTAATTTTGATTCGCGATGTTACTGCCGAAAAAGAAATAGATAGGATGAAGACCGATTTTATTTCCACCGTCTCCCACGAACTCAGAACTCCGCTAACTTCGGTGTTGGGATTTGCTTCTCTAATTAAGGAAAAGTTAGAAGAGGGGTTATTTCCACTGATTGAAACAAATGATCGCAAAGCTCAACGCACAATCAAACAGGTGGAAAATAATATTAGTATTATTGTTTCTGAGGCAGAGCGACTAACATCATTGATTAATGATGTTTTAGATGTTGCCAAGATGGAAGCTGGCAAGTTGGAATGGCATATGCAGCCTACTTCTATTGAGGAAATTATCGATCGAGCGATCGCAGCTACATCTTCTTTATTTGTAGCTAAGGGACTAGAGTTATATAAAGATATTGACCCAGAATTGCCGCAAGTAATTGCAGATGGCGATCGCTTAATTCAGGTGATCATTAATCTTATTTCTAATGCTATTAAATTTACCGATCAAGGTAGTATCACTTGTCGTGCAGAAGTTCACAAAGATAGTGAGATGCTCGTTAGTATTATCGATACTGGTATGGGTATTGCCGATGCTGATCAATCAAAAATATTCGAGAAATTTAAACAAGTAGGAGATACCCTCACAGATAAACCCAAAGGTACTGGTTTAGGGCTGCCTATTTGTAAACAGATTATAGAACACCACAGTGGTCAAATTTGGGTAGAAAGTGAACTAGGTAAGGGCAGTAAATTCTCATTTACCTTACCATTTATAGGCAGCATCTGTGAGATAGATCAACTTAATATCAATACTTTGGTAAAACACCTCAAAGAGCATGTTGTGACAACAATCTCCGATGCTAACAAGGAGTACAAAACAATTCTTGTAGTTGATGATGATGTCCATATTCGTGAGTTACTAAGACAAGAATTGGAGGCTGAAAGATATAAAGTTCGTGAAGCCAAAGATGGTATGGACGCTATTATTCAAGTAAAAGCTACCAAACCAGATCTAATTATTTTAGATGTGATGATGCCACAAATTAATGGTTTTGATGTAGCTGCTGTATTAAAGAGCAATCCTTCTACAATGGGAATACCCATCATTATCTTATCAATTATTGAAGATAAAACAAGAGGCTATAGATTAGGTATAGACCGTTATTTGACCAAGCCTATTCATAAAGAAGAGTTGCTCGAAAATATAGGCTTGTTGCTTTCACAAGAAATCTCCAATAAAAATGTTTTAGTAGTAGATAAAAACGCCTCAACTCTAAAATTGTTGACGGATGTATTGCAAGCACAAGGATATAATGTTGTGGAAGCATCTAATAGTCAGGAATGTATCGAGAAAGCACGAGCTATTAAACCCGAAATGATTATTTTAGATTCTGTATTTTCTCAGCAGGATAATCTGGTTAAAACACTCAGATTTGAAAAAGGTATGGAAAATGTGTTTTTTGTGTTGTTAGGGGAGGCCCAAAAGGAAACTCAAATTATATAGAAATCTAACTTGATGGATGAAATGGTTTGCGTGGTGCGCGAAACGCAATAGGCAGCGGGAAATCAACCTTTTTGAGGTATACAGAGTTTTTTGAGAAATTAAATAGGAGTTTTATATGAATAAAAAAGTGTTAATTGTTGATGATGAACCTAATATTTTGATTTTGATGGAACAAGCCCTTGAGAGTTTAGAAGATGAAAATGTAGAATTACTAACGGCTAAAAATGGTGAAGAAGCACTAGAAATTATTCAAACTCAAAAGCCTAATCTCGTCTTTTTGGATGTAATGATGCCAAAAATGAATGGATTAGAAGTTTGTTACACTGTGAAAAAAAAGCTAGGAATCTCAGATATTCATATCATTATACTTAGTGCTAAAGGGCAAGAGTTTGATAAACAAAAAGGTAGTGATGTAGGCGCAGATTTATATATGACTAAACCCTTCCGTCCTAGAAGTGTTTTAGAAATATCACGGGAAGTTCTTGGTTTATAAGCTATACAAATACTTTATTTGGGCTTAGTAAATCCATATTTTTCAAAGATAGAAGTAACTTGATTACTAGCAATAAATTTGATAAACTCTTTGGCTTCAGCAATATTTTGACAAGATTTAAGAACTGCAACACAAGAAATTACAGGAGTATGAGAGTTGTCTGGTGCGATCGCTATGGTTTTTACTTGATCAGATAATTTTGGTTCAGTGGCATAGGTAATACCTACATCTACACTTTTTGTTTCTACAGCCTTCAAAACTTGACGAATATCTTCCTTGGCAAATACACCTTTAGATTTGATGCGATCGTAAATATTGAAGAAATCTAAAACTTCCTTTGTATATATTCCTGCTGAAACTTTACCCGTTCCTAAAGCAACTCTTTTTACTTGATTGCTTGTCAAATCTTGGAAGCTAGAAATGGACAAGTTAGAGTCTTTGTGAACAATTAGTACAATACCATTTTTAGTTAAATCTTGACGAGTCTCTGGAACCACCAAACCTTTAGTTTGTAAGGTATCCATCTCTTTATTAATACCAGGAATGTATATATCTATAGGCACACCTTGTTCAATTTGTTCTCGCAGAAAACCTGAGCCTGCAATATTATAAGTAATTGTAACTTTTGGTTTTTTTTGTTTGTAAAATTGATCAATTTCTTGCAACACATCCCTAAAAACACCAGCCGCTGATACAGTTAATACAATCGTTTTTTCTGACTGTTTTGCACAGCTATTCAATCCTACAGATACAATCATACTTGAGCCAGCAAGGAGGATAAGTTTTCTTCTTTTCATCGTAGTGTATAGTTAGATAAATGCTACTTTTCTATAATTCCCTAAATTATCTAATTACTAACAACATCGAACTCGTAATGTATACATAAGCTCATGCGGTTTAGTTTCTAAGAAATATTCCTAGAAAGCTAGGCGATCGCTCCATTTATCTAGCATTCTGGTACTAACACCCTGAATTCGTTCCAAATCTTTTAAAGAAGTAAACTTTTGCTGTTGACGGGCAATCATAATTCGTTGGGCTAACTTTTTACCAACTCCAGACAAACTTTCTAATTCTTCCTGATTTGCAGTATTAATATTGATTTTTTGATTTGATTTAACTTCAATTGATGTAGGAGTTTTGATTTGAGGACACTGTTTTAATTCTAATTTAATTTTTTCTTGAATTTCTAATGGTAAACCAGGTTTAGCTTGAGCATAAAGACGGCTAAATTCCCGCTGATAATGGGCTGCAACCATAGGATTATCAATAACTATCAGTGTTTCATCATTATTGTTATTAGCAGCTTTCGACCAATTATGAGAACCTGTAATTACTATTTGGTTATCAATTACAGCAAATTTATGATGTAATAAATCACCTTTGGGTAAGTTAGGTATACCAACACTGGTAATAGGATTTTGCCAGGGATGATTATCAACTTCATATTTACATTTATTACTAAGAGCAACTCCCATCATATCTAAGGCTTCGCTATAAGAACGATAAGCGAATTGTGGTTCTATTAACGTTTGGATTTTCACACTTTGTTGATGACGCTTTTCTAAGATATTGGCTAGATGCTGTTCAGAAAAGACAAATAATGCCATATCAATAGATTTGGTTGCGGAATTTAAAGTTTTGCCAATTAAGCCGTTAGTAGTATTAACCCAAGGTTGAAGAGGGGATGTTGGTGAAAAATTTAGATAAATTTGGCTTGTTCCTAAAACAAGTTGTTGAGGTGAACGCATCAGTTTTTTAACACCAAATTGGCTATCTGGTTTACCTCCTGGGCCATCGCCCCACATCAGGTTAAACTCTTCTGTAAATAAAGATGCTAGTTCTGGGCTGTCAATATGCAGCAAATTATTGGTATTACCTAAACTACTATAGTTAGTAAAATCGCCATGTATATCACTAAATGTAAAATTGGCTGAAGTGATAATCACAGTGCGGCTATCTACAACTACAAATTTGTGATGCATCAAGCTGCTACCTTCAGAACCATCTGCTCGATCATCTAACCAAGGAATTTTGGCATTCTGTAAAATTATCAATGCATCTCTTTGATTAATTTCTGCTGGGCTGAGTTGATGATCTTGGTTAACATCGATGAATTTATAAAATTCGTTATACCGTTCTTTTTCCCTTTTATCTAATTTATTTACTTCTTCAGATGAAAAGCTACTCCAAGGTTTGCTATAGGTATTTTCTAAAATTAGCCTGACTTTAACACCAGCTTTCTGTTTATCAACTAGTGCTTGAGCAACTCTGGGTAAACGCAATTCTTGCACAGCCACATCTACTGTAGATTTTGCCTGAGAAATAGTGTCAATAATCTGTTTTTCTAAATCATCCCCAAAACGAGTTTGCTGACGATCAGGTTCTTGATATTCTGATGACTCGGAATGGTTAAAATAAACTTGAATTAAAGGATCTTGTGGCAAAGGTGTTAAACGGCGATTGTTTGATTGACCTCTTTGACAAGCAGCAAGTGGAAATATCAGCAAAAAGATATATAAAAAATATCTTTGTCTAGAGAAAAGTTGCACTGTAATCTGCTAAAAGTGAATTGGGAGTGAATATATTTATCATTCCCAAAATTTTGAGCCTCAGTTAAGTAAAGAAATAACTGTCCAAACAAAGGAAAAATCTACCTACACACACTAAATTATCTAGATTTTGTCACTATTTGCTTATTTAAGTGTCTATGCTGGCAAAATTAATAACTTGTGATTAGTGTGTTTTCCCTCTCATTGGTTATATGCAAATATATTTAGATTACAGTGCTACTACTCCCACTCGTCCAGAAGCGATCGCCACAATGCAAGCAGTTCTCACGCAACAGTGGGGCAATCCTTCTAGCTTGCATGAATGGGGACAACGCGCAGCATTAGTTATCGAACAAGCCAGAGTGCAAGTTGCTGGATTAATTAATGCCAACTATCCAGAATCGATCATTTTTACTTCTGGTGGTACCGAAGCAGATAACCTGGCGATTATGGGTGTTGTTAGAACCTACTCTGCTCCTGGGCATATAATTATTTCCAGCGTTGAGCATTCAGCAATTTCTGAACCAGTGCGATGGATAGAGATGTGGGGTTGGCAAGTCACGCGCTTATGTGTGGATGCTAAAGGTAGAGTCAATCCACTAGATTTAAAAGCCGCATTGCGCCCTAACACTGTTTTGGTTTCGGTAATTTATGGCCAAAGTGAAGTTGGGACAGTGCAACCAATAGAGGAACTTAGTCAGATTGCGCGCTCGCATGGGGTTTTATTCCACACTGATGCAGTGCAAGCTGCGGGACGTTTGCCAATCGACGTGCAAAAGCTACCAGTTGATTTATTGAGTCTTTCTAGCCATAAACTATATGGCCCCCAAGGTGCTGGGGCGTTATATGTGCGTTCTGGTGTAGAATTAATGCCTCTGGTAGGTGGCGGTGGACAAGAGGGAGGATGGCGTTCTGGTACCCAAGCAGTACCCGTAATTGCTGGGTTTGGTATCGCTGCGGCACTAGCAGCGCAAGAACTACCAAAAGAAACACCCAGATTAATTAAATTACGCGATCGCACTTTCGCTCAATTAGCCAAGATTCCTGGTTTAATCATCACTGGCGATCCCTACCATCGCCTACCGCATCATATCAGTGTCTGTTTAGAACACGCCGATGGAGAAAAACTCAGCGGTAAAACCTTAGTAAGGCAATTAAACCTGGCTGGCATCGGCATTAGTGCAGGTGCTGCCTGCCACAGTGGAAAACTCAGCCCCAGCCCCATATTATTAGCAATGGGTTATTCCAACAAAGCAGCCTTGGGTGGAATTCGCATCACACTAGGGCGTGATACCACCGAAGCTGACTTAGATTGGACTGTCATGGTGTTGAAGCAGATTTTAGCTACGGTGTACACACAAATGAGCTAATACCCAAATCTCGTTTCGTAAGGTGTGTTGTTGCCAAGCGCCGCACCATCAGAGATTTGCGGTGCGTTAGGACTAGCGCCCATAACACACCCTACCAAAGTCAAATCTGTTATGTGTAATCAGATTTTTCCGATTTGTATGTACACCAAAACGAACCACAGAGGGAGAAATGAGGAATAGAGAGGGGTGCTACGTTAGTTCTGTGGATATTTTTTTATTTGGAAGTCCCTAATCAATAGACCTCTTGCAAAAGTCGGATACTCGCCAGAAAATAAATTTTCTGGCTGATAACTCAAGTCGGTTTCAACCGACTAATAACAGTATTTTTAGTCCGTTTCAACGGACTTTTGCTATTAGGCAGAGACTTGAGTCTCTGACGGTTCAAGTATTTTTGCAAGAAATCTATTCTTAAAATATGGTGTTATGAGACTGTTGGTACATAAAACTTTAAGTAATAAATTATACTAAATATGCTCTAGAATAATTACGCAAGCTAAATGAGTTTAATTATAAATTTCGGTATATTCTCGAACTTGCAATTTAGCTTTAGCACTACTACGATGTAATGAAATATATACCGCTGATCATATAAAGTAGTAGAAATCAAGCTAAATGAACATCAAAAACCTTTGATAATCAACCAACCAGAAGTTATTTATATTGATTTAACATAAGAGCAGTTTGCAACTTCGTTAGGTGTGACTGATCCCACCGCAAACCAGTAAGAAAACGGATACGCTAAGCCGTCGCCTATAAAAATAAGGCAAATTGAAACTTTATATAACTTTATGATTAGTATAATTACACCAGTTTATAACGGGGAAAAATTTATAGAATCTTGTCTTCAAGTTGTCATTGACCAAAACTGTTTAGAAGTGGAGCATATCATTGTAGATGGAGGTTCAAGCGACAAAACAGTAGACATTATTAAGGATAAAGCCAATCAATATCCTCACATCCGCTGGATTAGTGAAAAGGATCGAGGACAATCTGATGCCATCAATAAAGGAATTGCTATGGCACAAGGACAGATTGTTGGTGTTTTAAATGTCGATGATTTTTATGAAATAAATGTTCTTAATCACATATACGAAATTTTCTCAACTTTGCCAGAGCCTAGTTTAATTGTTGGCAACTGTAATGTTTTAAATCAGAAAGATAAACTAATTTATATTAATAAACCTAAACGATTACGAACGATTGATTTACTGTTAGAAAGGCGCATTAACGATCATGGTATTATTGATGCTTCTTATCCTGTAAATCCGTCTGCTTACTTCTATCACAAATCATTGCATCAGCAAATCGGACTCTATGATGTAGAAGAACATTATCTAATGGATATAGATTTCCTCTTAAAAGCGGTTTGTTCATCTCATGTTAAATATTTTAATGAGACTTGGGGGAACTATAGATATTATCCAGGAACCAAAACATTTGATGATGCTGCAAGAGGAACCAGCTTAGCACGAATCAAATACTTATTTGATAATTATGTTAAAACATTATCCTTA
Source organism: Desmonostoc vinosum HA7617-LM4 (assembly GCA_019359515.1). Classification (GTDB taxonomy): domain Bacteria; phylum Cyanobacteriota; class Cyanobacteriia; order Cyanobacteriales; family Nostocaceae; genus Desmonostoc; species Desmonostoc vinosum. The sequence continues at coordinate 112,811 of JAHHHC010000003.1, forward strand.
ATGGGGCAATGGCAAATTCGGTTAGCTCGTAATTTCAATTTTCTTTTATTAAAAATCTTTTATTTTTCTAAGTATCCAGAACGATTACCTGAAGTGATTAGGCAGCGATTAACTAAAATATAAGCAGTCGTGCAAAATAAATTATATATTTAGGTAACAGAACAGGGAACAGTAAAAATAAAATGATAGTAGCCAGATAACACGGTGTGTTAGGTTGAAGCCATAACACACCCTATTTGTATAAAAAATGGCACAAAAAAATAAATTATTAACAAATATATCTTTAAAAGGACTAGAAATTGCGCCTTCGCAAATACGGGGAGCTGTGCGGATTGTACCCTTATTGCGGCATCAGGTGCGGGGTGACTTGCGTTTGCTACGCCGTGCCTATAACGAAGACATTAGCGTTGTCTGTGTTGAAGGTGAGATGACGCAACCAGGTATGAAATACTTTTCTTATGTACCCCACGGGTTGGTGATGTCTTGGAGTGATGATGGCAGTCCAGTAGCAGCATTTGGTGGACAGATGGTAAAACCTGACGGTAAGCGTCTGGACTGTGGTTGTGCAAGTGTGCGCTTGATGCATCGCATGGCAAAGCGAGAATCGGGTAATCGATTGAGATTTCTGCCACTGCACTTGGCGATGGAGGGTTTTTTATCGCTATTTTTCTCAGGGCCTGATATTGCTTGGCGTGAGTATTCTCAGTATGCACTATCTTATGGACTGGGTTCGCGCTACGAAATGAGTGTTAGTGGACGTTATATTACTGGATTAGAAGATGCTTTGAGGGTATTTGAAATTCACCAAAAACAGGTGGGAGTGTTGGTATTTGTTGCCGAAGCTTTAGCTTCAGCTTTTGTACTTCCCACTCCAGAAGATTATCGTGCTTTGCACACTAGCTTGCTAGAAGATTTTTATGGTGAGTTGATTTATCAGTATGGCTTGCTTTACGATACAACCTTCCCAATGCATATATCTGTAGATGAGTCTCAGATTAATAGTTTGGCAGATTTAGGAGTAGCGATCGCCAAAATGCGATCAGATTGGGCATCATTTCAAGGATTCATGGCTGAGGGACTTTTACAACACAGATTGCAATCTCAAGTAATTTATACTGCTGGCCCGTTCTTTTTGCAAAGATTTATAACTAGCTTGCAACTCAAGCAAGAAAACCATATTGGGGAAGCGATCGTCCGAGATAATGGAGAGCTAGAGTATCTTAAAACCTACCGTTTATCAGAAGCTCAAACTCGCCGTGCCTATTTACTAAGCAAACTAGCTGAGTATAACTGGAATCTTGATGCCACTGCTAGCGCCCTCTCGCACACCCGCGAAGAATTTGTATCTCGGATGGAGGCTGCTGGCTTCGGTTATTTACTCAATCAAAAAGTACGTGACGCCGCGCGGAAGAAATCAAAGAAGCCTTGATGTTGAACTGGCAGGGGGGCAGGGGGCAGGGAGAGATGAGGGAGATGAGGGAGATGAGGGGGAAATTTTCTCCGCGTCCCCGCGTCCTCTTGTCCATTCCCAATTCCCAATTCCCCATTTTGAGTAATTTATTTCTCTGGCGGTAAATCTACACTATAAACAGTCTCTCCAATCAAATTACGTAGCGTTACTGTCATCACCTTTGTATTACCATTAATTTTGACTCCTCCAAAGAATTGTAAACCTTCACTTGGGGGGCGATTTGGTTTCGTCTCTGGAGGAAGGCTTTGAAATATTAATTGAGGGCCAAAGGTATTTTCTAATTGATTTGGGCCGAATGTGCCAGAGTTAAGTGGCCCAGCGACAAATTCCCAAAAAGGTTTGAAGTCGGTAAATAATGCTTTATTTGAGTCATAATAATGAGCTGCTGCATAATGTACATCAGCAGTTATCCAAACAACGTTTTTAATTTGCTTATTTTTGATAAATCTGAGTAAATCTGCAAGTTCTAATTCTCTTCCTAATGCCGGGCCGTTTCCGTTAGCCCAAGCCTCAAAATCAGTATCACCATCTTTAACTATCAACCCCAAAGGCATATCACTAGAAATGACTTTCCATGTTGCTTTGGATAATAGCAATTGTCTTTTGAGCCATTGCAGTTGTTTTCTACTCAAAAATTCTGTGGTTTTGCTAGGTACTGGCTGATTATTGGGGGTGTTTGGCCCCCGGTAGGTACGTTCATCAAGCATGAAAATGTCTAATAATGGGCCATACTTGAAAGAGCGATAAATTCTTGTTTTGTCTGGATTATCTGTTGTGTATGTAATAGGCATATATTCTAAAAATGCTTGTCTTGCTCTTTCTGCTAACAAAGAAACATTCTTGACTTGATAGCGTTCATCGTTGAGCAAAACTTCTCCAGGATACCAATTATTTGTAGTTTCGTGGTCGTCCCATTGTGCCAAAGTAGGTATTTGGGCATTAAAACGCCTCACATTTTCATCTAGCAAATTGTATTGATAATTACCACGAAATTCTTTAAGAGTTTCTGCTACTTTTGATTTTTCTTCTGTGGTGATATTTTTCCAAATAGTGCCGTCATCTAACTTTACTTCTGATCCAATTGGCCCATCAGCGTAAATAGTATCACCACAATGGATGAAAAAGTCGGGATTAAGTTTACGCATGGTTTCGTAAATTTTCATGCCACCAAAATCAGGATTAATTCCCCATCCCTGACCGGCTGTATCTCCACCCCAAACAAAGAATATATCTCGACTAGATATAGGCGCGGTTCGGAAAGTTCCATTGACAGGAACGCTGTAGGTGTTGTTATCATCTAAATCTTGAAAAATTACCCGATAAAATATCTGTTGATCAGGTGGTAATTTTTTGAGATTCAGTCGCGCTGTAAAGTCGCTATTTTCTAAAGCGTTAGGCCCGAAAACACGCTGCACATTACGAAAGGATTCGCTTGTGGAATATTCTACGATCATTTTGGCGGGGCGATCGCTACGACTCCAAATAATCACGCTATCGTCGCTGATATCTCCAGTAGCTATGCCATAAGGTATGCCAGGACGCATTTTATCGGAGGTGATAATTGCAGGTGCTTGAGCAAAAACTCGTGATTTTGAGATCAGATTTGTAGAAATAATTCCACCTGCTGTCAAAGCCGAGCTTAGTAAAAACTGGCGACGATTTAGCTGTAAGGAGTGATTGGATTTCATACTAAGTTAATGGTAAGCCAAAGTGAGAATATTATAGGTTAAGTAATTACCATGTCTTGTAATGGTAATTAGTAAAGATTGAGTTATTCAAAGATTAATAAAAAGTTATAACAGTTCGTTTTAATTTTTGAGTTGATTTGCGTAGGTGGGGAGTGGGGAGTGGGGAGTAGGGAAAAAGCTTTTCCGTAATCCTATTATTATTTTTACCAAAAAAGTAAATTTCCCTGTTCCCTGCGATGCACTGAGCGTAGCCGAAGTGTTCCCTGTTCCCTTTCATCTCTTAGTATTTAAAGTGGCTTGAAGCGGCTGAGGAAAATACGCAGGCGATCGCTTTGCGGATTGGTCAAAACTTCACTAGCTTTACCTTGTTCTGCTACAACACCTTGGTCTAAAAATATCACCTGATGTGCGACTTCCCGCGCAAATTGCATTTCGTGAGTGACAATCACCATTGTCATCCCCTCAGCGGCTAATTGCTGCATTACTTGTAAAACTTCTCCCACAAGTTCCGGATCTAAAGCGCTGGTGGGTTCGTCAAACAGCATAATTTTGGGGTTCATACATAAACTACGAGCTATGGCTACTCGTTGCTTTTGACCCCCAGATAATTGTTCAGGATAACTAGACGCTTTATCAAATAAACCGACTTTTTCTAAATACAACGCTGCCAACTGGGTACTTTCTTTTCGTGTTTTACCTAAAACTTTACACGGAGCCAGTATCATATTTTCTAAAACGTTCAGATGAGGAAACAGGTTGAACTGTTGAAAAACCATACCAACTTGTGTACGTAGTTGCCGTAGTTGATTATAGTTAACTGTAAGCTGGGATAAATTTATACCATTAACTATTAGCTGTCCATTGTCAACAGTTTCTAAGCGATTGAAGCAGCGTAGCAGAGTACTCTTACCACAACCTGAAGAACCAACAACTGCAACAACTTCTCCCCGGTTGATCTCACCACTGATGCCTTTAAGGACTTTCAGCGAGCCAAAGCTTTTCTCGATTCTAGTAAAAATAATGGCGCGTGTGGAATTGTCCATTGTCCATAGTATGTAATTTTACGGTTAAATTGAGCAATTGATTCAGAAGCAGGAATAAATAACAATCAGGCTAGTTGAGATGAGAAAAAATAAATAATTACGAATTACGAATTACGAATTACGAATTATTTTAATTACCGTAGACTATCAAAATTTACAGAGAAGTAGAAGATTATGTTCGAGTCGAGAATGATGCGATCGCTTTTTATCAAGCAATTCTTAGCTGGGTTGAGTGCCGCATTAGTTATATCTGCTTGTAATAGTAATAATACTAGTAACACGTCACCACCAACCGCAGCCAGTGCCACAGGAAAAACTATCAAAGTTGCTACTGAACCTGCATTTCCACCTTTTGAGTCAAAAGGGACAGGAGGTGAATTAGTTGGCTTTGATATCGATTTGATGAAAGCAGTGGGAAAAGCTGCGGGACTAAAAGTTGAGTTTCAGAGTTTGCCTTTTGATGGCATTATTCCCGCACTTCAGGCAAATACTGTGGATGCTGCGATTAGCTCGATTACAATCACACCGGAACGTGCCCAAACAGTTTCTTTTACTCGACCTTACTTTAAAGCTGGGTTAGCGATCGCTGTTCGCAAAGATAATACAACTATTACCTCATTAGATAGTCTCAAAAACAAAAAAATTGCCGCGCAAATTGGCACAACCGGAGCCAAAACAGCTAAAAGCGTCACTGGTTCCCAAGTCAGAGAATTTGACTCTGCTCCTTTAGCTCTACAAGAACTAGTAAATGGTAACGTGGATGCCGTAGTCAACGATGCTCCTGTGACGCTCTATGCTATCAAAAATGGTAATCTCAAAAATTTAAAAGTTGTTGGTCAACTCGTCACTGAAGAATTTTATGGCATAGCCATGCCTAAAAATTCTCCCAACCTCAACGCCGTTAACACATCCTTAGAAAAGTTAATTGCAGACGGTACCTATACCCAAATTTATCAAAAATGGTTTAGCGCAGAACCTCCACAACTACCAAAAACCATTCCAACTACATCTGCAAAATAAGTCATTGGTCATTTGTTTTGAATTTTGAATTTTGAATTTTGAATTGTTAACCCCACTCCCATGCTAGAGAGTCTCAATATTATCCTCAAGGCTTTGCCTGATTTACTTTTAGGTACTGGAGTCACACTCCAAATCACAGCACTCTCGGCTGTTTTAGGTATGATTGGCGGCTCCCTTGTTGGCATTGCTCGTCTTTCGCCAATTTTGCCTCTGCGCTGGGCAACACGCATTTATGTTGATTTTTTGCGTGGTACGCCCTTGTTAGTGCAGATTTTTATGATTTACTTTGGTTTACCAGCACTAGCTCAAAGTTTTGGTGTCACCTTGCGTTTTGACCGTTTATTAGCTGCGGTTGTTGCTTTGAGTCTCAATGCTGCTGCTTATATTAGCGAAATTGTCCGCGCTGGAATTCAATCTATTGAGTTGGGGCAAACAGAAGCAGCTAAAACTTTAGGTATGAGTGAAGTACAAACGATGTACTACATTATCTTTCCGCAAGCACTGCGTCGGATGATTCCGCCTTTAGGCAACGAATTTATCACCCTACTCAAAGATACCAGTCTTGTCGCCGTGATTGGCTTTGAAGAACTTTTCCGGCGCGGTCAATTAATTGTTGCTGATACTTATCGTGCTTTTGAGATTTACACCGCAGTTGCGATCGTTTACTTAGTTCTCACCTTGCTTTCATCACAATTTTTCTCTTTTCTGGAAGTGTGGATGAACCCTGTTAAGCGTCAAAACAAGTAAAAAGTCAAAAGGTTGCTCAAAACATGTCGCACCTGTTTAAAAGAAACTAGACTGTTTGAGAGTCTTCTTGCTTCTTACGCTTTAGCCACAACCCTATAGCGCCAGCAACAATTGTACTACCAACAGTCAAGGGTTCTGGTACAGGTTCGCTTTTAAAGGAAGTAACGGTGATGTAATATTCGTTAGCATAAAAAATTCCATAGATAGGAGCAGGAAGCTCTACTCCAGAAAATTCGGATTGCGGACGTCCTAGACTTACTCCTTTAAAATTACTGTCAACAAACAATGACAATGATTGGGAAGAGCTTGGGCTAGCGCTGGTACTGAACTCCACACTGTCTGAACCCACGTAACCTCCTGCAAAATAAGGGAATCCAACTTCTTCTGATGAAAAACCGGACACAATTTCACCTGAAGAACTCCGTATGCCTATACCCCAATTTTTTAGAGGTACACTTTTACCAGGCATAGCAGGCAGTTGATCAACGTCTACTGTATAGCCTCCATAAAAAGAACCATTTACATAACTGTCTAAAGAACTCGTCTCTGAACCTGGGAAGTATATAATATCACCAAGTGTTCCGGAAACCTTGAATGTTTGTAACTGTGCAGCACTAGTTCTAGTAGTTCCAACAGATGCAAGGGTAGCAATAGCAAGTACTGTTGTAGCAGTAGCTTGAGATAATTGTTTCAAAGATAGTTTAGTGAACATAGGTAACTAGTATTTTTTCTGTTAGATTATCTCAGTAACCAAAGCTACAAAGTAATAACATAAAACTATCTTTACGAAAAAAATATATTTGCTTGCGATTTTTTAAAAGGCTAATGGTGTCTGGGCCAAATTCATCAACAAAAGGCCCTTCAGGTTGTGCGCCATAAGTGGGATTGAATAGGTCAATGGGAGCGATCGCTCCCATTGAAAAATTGGTAGTTAAATCGATAATGTAGCAATTCAACTCCCAATAATACTTGATGCGCGACCGAGCCGATTTGAAATTTACTGTGTAACTTCTTCTGATGTCATGACTGTTTTGATTTTTCGACGGTGGTAATACATGACAACCCCAGTCACAAATAGAATTAGCGGTGCTAGTCCCACAAATACATAAAGAACACGGCTGGGTATTCCCCAAAATGTACCGTAGTGCAATGTTGCAAAACTGTTTTCAATGCGCGCTCCTAGTGGCTGTTTTACACCATTATCAACTCTAATCACTTCACCACTGTATTGATCGATAAACACGCTGCTGTCCCAACTAGGGTTATTCGCAGACGATCGCTTGCGGATCATAAACGCCCCCTTTATCTGATCTGACTCCGCAGGCAAAGCAATGTAGGTAGTTTCAAATCCAGGCAGGGCAGCATCAGCTTTTCGTAACAAGGCATCTGTCAACTTGATGGAAGTCCGGCCTGCGGCAGGCGTTGAGGTTGCATCCTCCAGCGCTGACATCGGACTAAAGCTAAAAGCGTAAATGATTGGTCTGGCAATCTCGCCCAGGTTCCAACAAAAGCCAGTGAAAAAAGTTAAAAATAAAAAGACGGCAGCAACAATACCAACAACTTTGTGTACGTCAAAGTTCACTCGTTTAGGATGGGCATTCCACTTGATTTTGAAGCCATTAATTAATTTACGCCAACCAGGCCAGAGTGCTACTCCGGTAATCGTCAGAATAGACATCAGCAAACCCACAACACCAGCCAGTTTGACGCCCAAATCTCCGGCAAGCAGGGCGTAATGCAGTTCAAGCACAACTTTAAAGAACTGTTCTACCATGCTTTGGCTCGATAAGCTATCGCCTAAAACTGCTCCTGTGTAGGGATTGACATAGGCTTGTGCCCACTCATCTGTTTTGGTTTTGAGGGTGACTCTAACAGTGTCGTTGGCGGCAGTGGGGAGATTAATTCGCCGAATTGCTACATCAGGTTGGTTTTTATAAGCAGCTTGTACCTTTTCTAAGATTGCTTCTACGGGAAGGGGTTGTCCTTGAGGAGCGATCGCACCTATACGGTGATGCAATTCGGCAGCGTTAATCTCGCTATGGAAAACCAGTAAACTCCCTGTGATACCGATCATGATCACAATTAGGGCGATCGCTAATCCCAAGTAGCGATGCAGGGTAAATATCCAGTTGCGGAGTAATTTAGTGTTCATGGCAAATGCTCCTAGTCAGCTTTTAATATTGAGTTAGCCTTGGTATGGGTTTACCATTGCAGAGAGTTTTGGGGACGTGCAAGAACTTACAGATGAGGAGATTTATCAAGAGATTGGAAAGATTGTTAAGCTGTTCCACATATAACTTGCATAATTAGGGCGGGCAAGATGCCCACCCCACAAGAGTTTTATTTAATTTGATTATGTAATTTAGATGTTTTTTAGCTTAGTCAGTACGAGAATCTTAAATGTCAAGAATGTGCTGTGGCAGTCCTGAAATGGTTAAGAAACAATAGAATTGAGGGAAAGTTACTCAGGCTAAAGACGAGATATAGAGAGCGTTTTATCATTAGTTTGCGATTGGAAAAGCTAGGGATTAGGGAATCGATCACCAGAAATGGGATTCACTATGGTGTGAAAGTTCGAGGCAAGATATTCGATAATTTGTCAAGTGAAGGGCTAACATTGGACGAATGGATTCAGGATTTTTGTAGTCGTAATGGTGAGTTTCTGGTTGAAGAATTGGAAGATTTTTAGGAGAGTTTATGAAAGGGATTTTTGATCTCTTGGAAAAAATTCGAGTTAGACCTGGTATGTATATTGGGCATATTTCAGCGCATGATCTGTTCATATTTTTAGAAGGGTATCAGACGGCAAGACAGGAGCTAGGAATTGAGTTAACTCAAGCAGAAATTGAGTTTTATGATGAGTTTCAGCCGTGGCTACAAGAGCGATATAACATATCAATATCAGCTTCATGGGCAAAGATAATCGAGTTTTATACGGGCAGTGACGAACGAGCATTTCATCGCTTTTTTGAGTTGCTAGATGAGTTTTGGGGACGGCATGAGCAGATAGGAACCGATTTGGTTGAACAAGAAATTGAGGTTGTAAAAGCAAATTAGCAACGGATTTTGCTTCTCCATAAATAAATTTAGGCAACTCAGATACTTTTGTTTGTCGGTCAAAACTCTATCGAAACTGTACCTAGCACGGTGAAAGGCGCTTGCGGAAAGACAAGATAGCCGTTTGTGTCGTATGCTTTGACATTGCCGAGATTCTTGAAGTTGAGGCCAAGCCGCCAGTTATCGCGTTTGTAAAAGATGGCAGCATCGGCTCTAACGTAGGCAGGAAGCGTAAACGGGTCACTTTGATTAGCAATGCGATCGCCCACATAAAAGATCCCTGTGCCGAAACCTAACCCTTGAAAATCTCCTTTTTGAATTTCATAGGTTGTCCATAAACTTGCTCCTGTTTGCGCTGTATTGGCAAATCGCGATCCTTCCAAAGTGGTATCGGAGTCTTTACTAATAAAGGCATCATTCACATAAGCCGAGGCGATAACTTTCCACCCAGGTAAAATTTCTCCTGTCATATCAAGTTCAATCCCGCGACTTTTCACCTCTCCTAAAGCGATGGAAAAGTTATCATCTTCCGGATCGGTTGTGGGGACGTTTGTTTTGGTAATCTCGTAAGCAGCTAATGTCACTGAAAACTGAGGGCTAATCTCAGCTTTAACCCCAACTTCGTACTGAGTACCGCGAGAAGGCTCTAATGGTGAACCACTAGCCGTAGAGCTATTATTATTGGGTACAAAAGAGCGGCTGAAACTGGCATAGAGCGAAATCGGCTCTATGGGTTGATAGACGATGCCCACACGGGGAGAAAAAGCCTCGTCGTAAAAGTTATCCTCTTGAATATTGCTGCGATCGAGTGTCTCGAAGTCAAACTTACTCTTGTAGTTAACAAAGTCATACCTACCGCCCAAAAGTAGTTTCAGATTCGATAGTAATGTCACCTGATCTTGCAAATAAATCCCTACCGTATCAGTCGTGGCGTCAAAAAAATTACCCCTAGTAAAATTCGTGGGGCGAGGAAAGCCACCATAAACGGGATTAAAAATATCTAATGCCGGGATATCCTCAGCTCCACCAAATCCCGCATAGCGACGACTGCTTCTGCTCAATTCTAAGCCTACTAGTAGCTGATGCTCAATTGAGCCAGTCTTAAACTTACCAATTAAATCGGTCTGCCAAGATAAATCGTTTTGCTGTCCTGGCCCATCACCATCCTCAAATTGTCGCAGCAAGCGACCATCTGCGTCAAAGTCATCGCCAGGATTAACATAATCTGTCTCTTCACTAGAGAAGTAACCATAAAAGCCACTCTTGAGTCGGAGATTCTCGTTAAACCGATGATCCACATTCACAATCACTTGATGATTTTCTTGACGATAAAAGTCTAGGTTTGGATCTCCCAAGTTACGACTGATAGGTAGATCAAAGGATATCCGATTGGGTCGCAATCCTCGATCAAACCCATTATCAAGGTTGACGTAGGCATACTCGAAGCCCAATGTTGTGGCATCACTCAGTTTGTAAGTGAAGACAGGAGATATAGAGAAAACCTTGTTATCAATAAAGTCACGAAAACTGCCTGCATTTTCATAGGCAACATTCAAGCGATACAACAAACGCTTATCATCAGTGAGGGGGCCAGAAATATCAATTGAGGGATTGTAGAAGTCGTAACTGCCAACGGTGAGTCCAGCAGCATAGTATGGGTTATTTAAAGGTTGCTTGGTAACATAATTAACAATACCACCAGGTTCAAATTGACCATACAATACTGAAGCCGGCCCTTTGAGAACTTCCACCCGTTCTATATTGGCCCCGTAGATGTAGGAGGGCTGAGTTTTGAAGCCGTTCCTCAAGATGTTGAAATTTTCAAATCCCCGAATTGTATAGCTGTCAAAAGAGCCACTAAAGTCTGTCAGAGGGGATACACCTGACACATTGCGGACTGCATCTGAAATTCGCGTGATTTTCTGATCTTCGATGACTTGCCGGGGAATGATTTGAATAGATTGGGGTACATCACGCAAAGGTGTATCAGTCCTTGTTGCTGTTGATGATTCACCTACGCGATACCCATCTTGCTCACCGGTTACAACCAACTCAATCGTTTCATCCTCTTGAGATGTTGGTTGTTCTGGCTGTGTTTGTTGTGTTTCTTCACTTGGCTGCGGTGTGGCAGGTACAGTACTCGCAACAGAAAAAATCAGACCCTCGTCGGGACTATCAAACAACTCCACAACTGGTACACTTGCTTCACCTATAACTGTCACTCGAATCGTATTAGCATCTATATTTGTTACTGTTATCTCAGTAATACCCGCAAGTGGTTTCTCGGAACGAAATGTGAATGCCTCGCCATTCGCTAAACGTAACTGTGCGTTAGGAATATCTGCAATAAAACTATTACCCATATTCTGATTGGTAATTTGCAGTTGTTGCCCTTGGGATGTCTGTAAAATTACCTCGACGCCTTTGTCGGTGGGATTGGCTTTCACTCCCGTGACTTGCACGCTTGAATCATTCCCAGCTTGAGACAGACAATACCCCACCCGCGCTAACACGCACTGCCTTTGTTTTTCTAAGGAGGGGGTTGGGGAGGAGTTATGATCTTGCGCTTTCGCTGGCTGAACTACCGAAATTATTGCAAATATTAGCAGCCACTCCAGCCTAGAACTGAATATTTTGAATGTTTGCTTGCTCATTTCTCTCCCACACACCGTATGATTACAAATCCCAAATATCTTTAATCAGGATTAATTATCAACAGCATACGGGAATTTGTAGTAAAAATCTTCTCAAGATATATGCCGAAACGGATTTATTTAGGTGTTTTTGGCAACAATAAAACTATCTAAGTATTGACTTGGTTGGATGTCAAAGCGCTTTTTAAAAGCCACAGCGAAGCGACTAGGACAGTTGTAACCCACTATCTTAGCTACCTGCTTTATGGTCATTTGCTGACTCATGAGCAGCATTCTGGCTTTTTCCATACGATGAGCATACAAATAGCCGAATACTGTTGTGTTAAAAACCTGACGAAACCCGATTTTGAGCTTGTAATCGTTTAAACCTACAAGTTGTGCTAATTCTAGCAACGAGGGTGGATTGTCAAAATCGCGGATTAAAATTTCTCTAGCGTGGTAAATTCGGTTAATATCGTCTCCGCGCAAAATGCGCGATCGCATCAGTTCTCGTTCTCCTGCTGTATCGGGTTCCAGTTTCAATGCCATTAATTCTAGGCATTTAGCTTGCAAGTAAATATCTTTAATTAAACCGTGGAAAGGACAATTAACTATTTGATGCAAAACAATTTGCATTTCAGGTGTAGTTTGCCCCATGCGAAAGTAGTCGAGAAAGGATATATTGTCAGTCTCTAGATACAACTGAAGTGATTTGGGTAGAAAATCTAAACCACTAACTTCATGTTTGCCAAAAAATTGTTGAGGATTGATGCCAACTTCTACAAGTAGCACGCGTTGACCTCCTCGCCAATAAAGTCCACTACCAGGAATTCCTTCATCCCAATCAAAATAAGCAGCAATGAAATTTTGTCCCGCAGGTATAATTTCTGACTCATCATCTCCAATCACTGCAAAACTAAATTCCATTAGAGGCAGGTTATAGTTATTTGTCTCCAGAATTAAATCCTCGGCTAAATCGAACTGTTCTACTAGCAAGTAGATACCTGTGGGGAAAACCATTTGCTGTTCATAACCCCGACTTAGCTGTTTAGGATCATCCAACACTGCTTGATACTCGGTTAATGTTGGCTCAGAGATGGGAGTAGCATTTTGCTGTTGCCGATAAGCGTCTCTTGCTGACAGAAACAGGGTCATTTTTCTAAGTTATTGATATTTACTCCTAATTATCATATAGTTGACCGAACCATGCAGGAGGCTGAAACTTTGTTTTCGACTACTCATACACAATCTATTGACATTAAATAATTCGTAATTCGTAATTCGTAATTCGTAATTCGTAATGACGCTCGCGGACTCGCTACCGCGGCGCTAACGTAATTAAGTTTTGTATTGGGGTTAAATCCCCATTACAAAACTTGTTGGTTATAGAACCGGGGGACTTAAAACGTATAAGAAATGGTTCCTAATACTGTTAACGGTGGTTGAGGCATTACCAGGAATCCGCGAGTATTGTAGATATCTGCATTCGTCAGGTTGTTAACGTTCAATTGCACTTTCCAGTTATCGCGTTTGTAGAAGATGGCAGCATCTGCGCGAAAGTAGCTGGGTAAATCCACATCTGTATTGGGAAGAACTGCTTCACGCTTGCTCACGTAATAAAGTCCTAAACCAAATCCTAAGCCTTTGAGTGTTCCTGTCTGAAGCTCGTAGCTATTCCACAAGCCAAATTGATGCTTGGCGGAACCAGCAAGTTCATCGCCAACGGGAATAAACGTATCCTCACTGACAAAGGCATCGGTGTAGGCATAAGACAGAGCTATATCCCAACCATCTATAGGGCGACCAACTAGGTTAAATTCGATACCCTGACTTTTTTGTTCTCCGGTTTGAAGGCTGAAGCGATCGTCTTCGGGATCGGTGATCAAGACGTTCTTTTTGGTAATTTCGTAGACGGCGAATGTGGCAGACAATCGACTGGGAATGACATCGGCTTTAATACCTGCTTCCAACTGACTGCCTTGCTCTGGCTCAAAGGATTCTCCCGTTCGACTGGTGCCAAAAATTACAGGATTAAATGATGAGGCATAGCTAGCGTAGAGTGAGAGCCAGTCAAAGGGTTGATACACTAGACCTACGCGAGGACTGAAGGCTAAATCGGTGTTATCCGTTGCTAAGGTTTGGTCAAATCCTGAGCGATCGCTCGTATGGGCTAAGTCTAAACGTCCGCCAGCTAAAAGTTTCCATTGTTGCGAGAATGTTACCTGATCTTGAAAGTAAAAGCTAATGGCGTCTGTTCCGTAGGTGTCTGGGCCAAATTCATCAACAAACGGCCCTTCAGGTTGGGCACCATAAGTGGGATTGAATAGGTCAATGGGAGCGATCGCAGAATTGAAAAATTGGTAGTTAAATCGATAACGTAGCAATTCAACTCCCAATAATACTTGATGTGCGACCGATCCGGTTTGAAATTTACCCGAAACTTCCGTTTGCAGCGTATAGTTCTCTTGCCTCTCATCACTTCTAGAGATGCCGCGATCGACTGTGCGACGGTCTGCTTGTAAAGATTCTGGTAAAATTGCAAAGACTTCGTTGTTAGCGATCGCTATTGCAAATCCATGGCGTAGTTTCCAGTTTTCACTAAACTGATGTTCTAATACATAACTAGCACGCCCGTAATTGATAGTGGCATCATTAAAATCGGGTTCCCCTAAAAAGCGGCTAGTGGGAACCTGAAAGATTTCTAGCTCAGCTGGAAAACCGCGATCGAAGGTGAAGTTGTAGTTTTGATATTCTAAATTGAAGGTCAGTTTAGTTTGAGGGCCAAGCTCAAACGAAAGTGCAGGAGCTACAAAGATAGCTTTGGAGTCAACAAAATCCCGAAAGCTACCCGCATTTTCATACGCCAAATTCAGACGATAAGCTGCCGTTTTCCGCTCATTGAGTGGCCCCGAGATATCCAATGTACCTTGGTAAAAATCGAAACTCCCAATTGTCAGAGCAGGCGAGTAGTATGGTTGTTGGAGTGGTTGCTTACTGACAACATTCACTAAACCACCTGGTTCATTCTGCCCGTAGAGAACGGATGCAGGCCCCTTGAGAAATTCAATTTGCTCAATCCCAGCAATATTAATCGGATTAGCAAAACTGAATTCTCGAAAACCATCCCGATAAACATTATCACCGCTATTAAAGCCCCGAATAATAAAATTCGCAGTCGGGGTTCCCCCATAACTCACAAAGGGTTGCACTCCCGGAACGGTATCAGCTACTTGCTCTACTCGCGTGATTTGGCGATCGTCTAGCAGTTTTCGAGGAACAATCTGAATTGACTGGGGAATATCACGCAAAGAAGTATCAGTTTTAGTAGCCGTTGATGCTTGTGGTATGAGATATCCGTCCTGCTCACCCGTTACCACCAACTCAATGGCTTGAGCATCTTGAGCTATGGGTTGTTCTGGTTCGGTTTCATTCTCTAGTTGTTGTGAAGGAGTCGGCTGAGTTTGCGCTTGAGAAGACGTAATTAGTATAAACCCAAATACCAAACCCTCTGAATCGTCAAATAATTCCACCTTGGGACTACTTGCTTCTCCGATAACTGTCACTCGAATACTACTAGCATCTATTGCTGTTACAGTTACAGAAACAATTCCCTTGACAGGATTTTGAGAGCGAAACTCTTTACCATCTGGCAGTTCCAAAACAGCATTGGGGATATCTGCAATCAAGCTATTACCTTCAGTTTTCGTAACAGGTTTGAGTGCTTCTCCCTGAGATGTTTGTAAAACTAATTCAATACCTGTATCTGTGCTATTGATCTGAACACCCGTAACTTTCACAACTTGGCTAACTGGTTGCTGTGCTAATACTTGAGCCTCATTCTTGACAAGTTCCAGCTTATTTGATGCTTCTGAAAGCTCACTACTAGTAGCAGGTTGTGTCAATATTGCAATCAGAACAAATGCAACACTGACTGAACTTATTCCATTCAGCCGCCCATATCTCATATACTTTTCTCCCCACCTACCACAAGTTGTTATAGACAAATTTTACTAATTAGCTAGTTAAAAGAATCTACATAGTTTTCTGGGTACAAATCAACTCAATCACGGAGACTTTGATCCATTGCGGGAGAGTTGGTTTGTAGTTGTGAGTCTATAACGTCCACTGCAAAGCAGTTTTGGAAATATTGAAAGAAAATTAAAAAGTTAAAATTACTCACATATTTTCTTCCCTGCTTTACATTCAGAGGGACTAACACCAAATTTACGTTTAAACGCAGCAGCGAAATGACCAGGATTCGCATATCCCACTATATTCGCAACCGCAGCTACGCGCATTTTTTCGTCTTGCAGCAATTGCCTAGCTATTTCCATACGGTGATTATGCAAGTAACCAAAAACTGTTGTACCAAATACCTGACGAAATCCGATTTTTAATTTGTTGTCATTTATACCTACTTTTCGCGCCAAATCTAGTATGGAAGGAGGTTTTTCTTGTTGAAAAATGAGAATATCTCGGGCGCGATGAATCTTCTCAATATCTCTAGGTTTTAGAATTATAGATTTAACAGATACATTGCTAATTTTTGTGAGTTGCTCTAATTTCAAAGCAATTAATTCTAAACATTTAGACTCTAAATAAATCTGTTTAGTCATGCCTTGAAATGGACAATTAATAATTTGTTGCAGCGGCAAATACATAGCCGAAGTAAGTTGATTATTTTCAATATAGCTTGCTTGACTATTACCTTCGATCAGTTTGATTAAGTTGGGCGGGAGTTCTTGATTTATACAACGTACAAAATTATGTAAAATTTCGGAAGAATTAAGATGTATATCTACTTTTAAAAAATGCTCGTCTCTAAACAAAGTATCAACACAAGTATCATAGTTTTGAAACGGTAAATCCCACTGTAAAAAATTTTCTTTGCTACCTCTATTTCTGAAAATATCCAATCGGTTGCAAGTATAATTACCTGATAGATTAAAACCAAATTCTATACATCCAAATTCATCTTGTTCGGCTTCGGATACTATTTGCAAGTCTTCGTGATATTTCTGATTAATAATCAATAGACTAATATCTCGTAATTCAATCGAGCGCTCGTATCCCACACCAAATTTCTCAGGACATGAGTAGACCACATCAAAAGAATCTAAAGAGTCTGGATACTGAACATTTTTACGAATGCCATACCACTTTTGTTGATATTCAGCTTGTGAAATGATGATTGCCATTTCTGTTTTGAAATTGGGGAGATGAGGGGGAAGAGAGATTTTTATGCTCTTGTTGTGTGATTGTTCACATCCTCAGTTTTCAGGAGTTAATTGTTGGTATGTAGCTGCTTTTGCACCCACAGCCGGAAAGCCTTGATTGTTGCATTTCTACCTGCTGTCATACTTTGTTCAAGATAGTAAGTAATTACCTCATTCAATGAGAATCCAGGAAAATTTATGCTTTCTTGAGACTCTATATAATGTCCATCTTGCAAAATATTAATTTGTAACTTACCTTTGTCAAAACGCCAAAGTTCTGATACCTTCAAGGCTTGATAAATATCGGGATGAGTGCGAGAAGTAATATCTACTTCTAGAGCTAAATCTGGAGGGGGATCTACTGTTAAATCTAATCGCTTTTTCTCTCGAATTCTAGATTCGTTCTGGATATAAAAACACTGATCGGGTTCTATGCCTTGAGCCATTGCCTGGTTTTTGAAAGTGGTAGAACCAAGGCTGATAAACTCTCTATTCAGTTCTTCAAGTAAAGCTTTGACTAAATCGCCAATAATTTCTTTATCATATTCATGTTCTGGCAATGGTGCCATAATCTCTAGTATTCCCCTGTCATAGGCAATTCGCGCTCCACGATGTTCTCCTAACTCCTCTAGAATTGTTTCTAATTCTTGCCAAGTTACATCTTGCAGCAATACTCTTTGTCCTGGTGGAACATGGATGCGCTTTAATTCCAACAACATCATCTTCACTCCCAGCCGCTCAACTCTATATTTAGATTACTTCAGTTGACTGATGAGTTACTAAAAATTTTGGTGCTTTTTCACATCAGTAGTGGGCGTAAACGCTTTGCGGCTTGTCGTTAGGCATCGCCTGCACCACATTGAGAAAAAACCTCCGGAGTTCCCAGAGGTTTCGGTTCCTGATTTAGTTTCCACCTGCTACTACAATCTGTCTTTGGCCATTTCCTGATTTGGCAGCAGATTATTTTGAATTAATTTAAGTTCCCTGTCCCCTGTTCCCTATCCCAAAGGGGTTTGTTGACTAATGCAGAAGTCAGAATACAATTGATGGGTGATTCAGACCTATCAAATCAGGACTGGATTTACCATAACCCACTGCTGCTTGCTAAATTCTTTGTTGATCGTCATTACACATGAATGAGCTTTCAAAAATATTTATTGAACCGGAGGAAATTGTTAACTTTCTCAAAAGTGAATTGAATTTGAAGGAAGTATACCAAAAAATTTTATTTCAAAGGGTGATACACTACGCTGCCAAGGAACAAGGAATCTTTGTCACGACTGAGGAAATTGAAGCCGAAGCAAATCGCCAGCGCCGTGAAAAACGTTTAGAAAAGGCCACAGACACACTAGCGTGGTTGGCAGAACAATTGGTGACACCTGAAGATTGGGAAACGGGAATTTGCGATCGCCTGTTGTCACAGAAGTTAGCCGAAGCGCTGTTTGCTCAAGAAGTAGAAAGGTTTTTTTTTCAAAATCGCCTAGAGTTTGAGCAAGTTCTATTCTATCAAATTATTGTTGATTCCGAACAACTTGCTCAAGAAATATATTATCAAATTGAGGAAGATGAAATCAGTTTTTATGATGCTGCTCATCTTTATAATATTAATAATCATCACCGTGAGAAGTGTGGTTATCAAGGTAGATTTTACAGATTTGATCTTCACCCAGACATCGCCGCTGCGATATTTAGTAAACAACCAAAGCAATTGATTGGCCCTATAAAAACTTCTCAAGGCTATCATCTTTTTATGGTTGACGAATTTATACCTGCCGAATTAACTCACAGCAGGTATCAAGAAATACTCAATCAAATGTTTCAAAATTGGCTAGATCATGAATTAAAAATTCTTCTAAGTAGGGAATAGGGAATTAGGAATTGTCATGACGCGACGCTCGATGACTCGCTCTAAGCGAAGCTATGCCGCAGGCTTTACGCTGACGCTCGTACCGACGCTCGATGACTCGCTCTAAGCGAAGCTATGCCGCAGGCTTTACGCTACGCTATCGCTACCGCTTCGCTAACACTATCGCGGACTCGCTAACGCTACGCTAACGTCATTTGTAATTGATTATTCTCCGCATCTGCGTGTCTCCCCGTCTCCGCGTCGATCAAAACGCAAAATATTAAAAATCTACACTTGTCAGCCTCCCCCTGTCCCTTTTACCAAACTTAGGCAAAAAGTTGATTATTTTCATCCTCTAGATGGATACTTATATTACATATATGTTAGAGATTAATAAATATCAAGTTATACTTCTTGGGATAGAGGTTTAATTAATTAATGCTATCAATATTTTTTGTGTTTACTAAAAATTTTAATCATAAGAAATCCTCAAGACAAATTTTTCATTCACTAAAAATTTTTAATAGATAAAGTAATTATTTTCGTTTACAGAATAATTATAAATTTTTTGTAAAATTATCATTATTTTTTGATGAATATTTCTAGTTTCTGTCAATACCTTTGACTAGATGTAGGAGAATTTTTAAATAAATAAATAACAGTGCATGAAAAAAACAGTGAGTAACTGTCACTTATTAGCTAAGCTTCTCTATCAGAGAGTTTTTTATTTCTCTCTATCTGCTGATGAGAATATAGCTAATTTTAGGCTAATGTAAGAAGTAGATTTACACTTATACCTGACCTTGACTGCTCTTAGGTTCCAATTCATGAAAGAAGGTTCAACCTATTTTTAGTAATTAAGACTTAACTACCTTACTTTGAAGGTTGACCTATAAACCTGTATTGTAGAGTTCACTCAAGTCCTCAAAATAAGAACCATTAGAAAAATCAGATGTGCTTTCCTGCGATCATTACTTAAGGGCGAATGGTCTTAACCAACACTATTGTCACATCAGACTTAAGGAAAGTTAGTCCAATTATTGAGGTCAAATGTAGTGAGTATTACTGGTTTTAGGTGCTTTACCAGTTACTGCTGTTCATTGTGGAACTTAACAGCAAAATTTTTGCGTATCTTGTCGGGTTGCTAACTACTGCTTGCAAGTGTAAAAGGGATTAGGTAAGAGCAAAGGAAAAATTATATTTACTGATGGAATTTGCTCTGACCTTTGCCAGTACGCATTTCCAAAGCTGTGGGAGGAACGCCGCTTTGGCGAAGTGTAGCGAAGCGCCACCTTTGGTATGGCGTGGAACTTTGATGCTCGTTTGCTGTTAGCGTCTCCGATAACAGAGGATTCGCCCTTCGTCGCGCGATCGCCGTGACCAATTGAACTAACCAACGATGCCTAATTAATTCTGCAACTGTGAATCTTAAGTTATTAAGATTTAGCGATAGTTGCAATGGAAACATTTATCCACATTTTACAGTTGACGGCAACTGGTAAAAATTATGTCACATTATTCCGGTCAAGACATAGCTTTTGAGAATCTCGATTCACAAGAAGGCAAGTTTTTAACGTCTTTTCAGCGGAAGGCGCTGCTCAAAAACTTGCAAGCGAATTTACAGCCAGAATATCGTCGGCGGATTGAAATTATGTTGCTGGCTGACATAGGTAAATCTCAAACCCAAATCTGTGAAATTTTAGGTTGTTCTCAGGAGATGGCACGATACTGGATTGGTATAGCAGAAGCGGGTATGGGGCATAAATGGAACGAGCGACCAATAGGCAGACCCAAAACAGTAAATGATCGATATATTGAGCGTTTAAAAGAATTGGTCAGCCATAGTCCACGCGATTATGGCTATGCATTTAGTCATTGGACAGCTCAATGGTTAAGTAAACACTTAGCGACTGAATTCGCTATTGAAATTAGCGATCGCCATATTAACCGCTTGCTCAAACAAATGGGACTTTCTACCAAGCGTAAAAACATTAATCAACCAGAACCTGACCAAACTCAGGATGCGGGGATTACCATCGGCGATTTGCAATCTAATTCCGAACCTAGTCTGCATTGGTCATTCAATCTGATTCAGACCAATAGTTAGATTAACTAATTCGTAATTCGTAATTCATCATTTTGGGGTTTAATTCCCCTTTGTTCATACATGACCTTGTCTCAAACAGTCTTTAATTACGAATTACGAATTTATCAACTACGAATTAGACTTCACACTGTCTTGGAGGTAAGAAAATGCCATCAGCGTTTTCCCAGCAACAGTTAACTGAATATCTCACTCAAGTTTTGGGTGAGTCTTTGTCAAAGGAGGATCTCGATAAATGTTTTAGAGGGCTGGAGATTATCGAACCACCAGTAGCAAAGCAGTTTTGGCAAGCATCTACAGCCACGCCCGGAATTTATATTGTTCTGAGCGGTAAAGTCAGACTACTGGATAGTTCTAATGACTTGATCACCACCCTATCATCTGGGGGATCATTTGGTGAGATGACTCTATTCCCAGAAGAGGAATTTAGTCCTTATGTTGCTAGAGCTTCTGTAAACTTAAAGCTTTGCTATCTCAACCAAGAAGTGCTGCTAGATGTAATTGATGCATCTGGCACTGTTCGCGTTAGCGAAGCTCCTCCTTTGGAGGCTCGCCTTTTAGCCAGCGCTCAACTTTGGGATTTACTGCTGTTATGTTGCCACAATTCTCTAATTCCGCGTAATGGCTCTACAGAAGAGATGTTCAAGGCGTTATCTCTGTTTGAGCGGCGTAATTTGGCGAGTGGTTCTTTAAATACCAAAATTACCAGAGATATTAAGCTTTGGTTGTTAAGACAGGGAGAGTTGCTACACTCTGATGGGCGAAGAGTAACACCTGGTAACATCTATATCAATCCCCAACAGGGAAGTTGGCAAGTCACAAAACCAACGATCGCTTATAGTTTGAAAAATGCTGATTGGCAAACAGCACTACAACACTGGCCGCAGTTAGCCGAGTTAATCGACTTCCAAGAACGGCAACAAGAGCCAGGAACTAGGCAAGAAGACGCGGAAAATTTTTTGAGTGCATCACTGCTATCTTCACGCTCCCCGATTCCTAATGTCCAAGCCCAGCCGGAGCCGAAAAATAGACAAAAGATCCAAAAAGCTTACTTTCCTAACCCAACGGTGAGGGTGTGGCATTTGTGGGGACGCTTGACGAAGAGATATCCATTCTTTGAACAACAAAGCGCCTCGGACTGTGGAGCTGCTTGTTTGGTGATGATTAGTCGCTATTGGGGTAAGCGCTTTAGTGTTAACCACCTGCGGGAAATTGCCAACGTCGGCCGGAGTGGGGCATCGTTGCGGGGTTTAACTGCTGCGGCTGAGAGCGTTGGCTTTGCTACCCGTCCTGTGAGAGCCAGCCTGGATAAATTAGCACAGCAATCTCTACCGGCGATCGCGCATTGGGAAGGTAAACACTACATCGTTGTTTATGAGATCACTAAGCAGCGAGTAATTGTTGGTGATCCTGCGATCGGTCAACGCACTTTAACTCATGCTGAATTCAAAGCGGGTTGGACTGGTTATGCACTGTTATTAAAACCTACAGCTTTACTAAAGGAAACCCAAGAAGCAATTACACCATTCTGGCAGTTTTTTGATTTAATTAAACCACACGCGCAAGTACTGCTAGAAGTTTTTGTTGCTTCAGTTTTGATTCAGTTGTTTGGGCTAATTACACCCCTATTTACTCAGTTACTATTAGACAGAGTAATTGTTCAAGGTAGTACCTTGACATTAAACGCTGTAGGTATAGGATTAATCCTTTTTGGATTATTCCGTGTTGGGATTAATGGATTGCGACAATATCTATTAGATCACACAGCCAACCGTATTAGTGTAGCGTTGTTAGTAGGTTTTATTAAACATACCTTTCGTTTACCTTTAGCATTTTTTGAATCGCGTTATGTTGGTGATATTGTCTCTCGTGTTCAAGAAAATCAAAAAATTCAGCGGTTTTTAACAGGAGAAGCACTATCGATCATTTTAGATTTGCTGACAGTATTTATTTATGTAGGGTTGATGTTTTGGTATAGCTGGCAAATGGCATTACTCAGCTTAGCGATTGTACCGCCTTTTGTGATCCTCGCCCTTGTTGCTACACCTTTCTTACGCCGCATCAGCCGTGAAGTTTTTAATGCCTCAGCTAAAGAGAACAGCTATCTAATTCAAGCCCTCACGGGTATTCGCTCAGTTCGTTCTATGGCAATTGAGCAAACAGTACGTTGGCATTGGGAAGAACTACTAAACAATGTCATCAGAAAAACCTTTAGTGGGCAGATAATTAGTAATCAGCTACAAGTTTTCAGTTCTGCTATTGAATCACTAGTTACGACAGGGTTACTATGGTTTGGGGCATATTTAGTCATCCAAAACCAATTAACAATCGGGCAATTAGTTGCCTTCAATATGTTGCTTGGCAACATTATTCGACCTTTCCAGCGACTTGTAGTTTTGTGGAACCAATTGCAAGAAGTTATCATTTCTACAGAGCGGATTAATGATGTTTTAGAAGCCGAACCAGAAGAAGATTTACAACATCAATCCCGTCAGTCATTACTGAGTTTACAAGGTAACATTCGCTTTGAAAATGTGACCTTTCGCTATCATCCCGAAAGCGATATTAATGTCCTAGAAAATCTCAGTTTTGAAATTAAGCCTGGTCAAACCGTTGCGGTTGTAGGGCGTAGCGGTTCTGGTAAAACTACTTTGTCCAAATTGATTTTGGGTCTATATCTAGCGACAGATGGAAAAGTGTTGATTGATGCCCAAGATGTGACTAGTGTCTACCTGCGATCGCTCCGTTCTCAGATGGGTGTTGTAGACCAAGACACCTTTTTGTTTGGTGGAACGATTCGCGAAAATATCAGCATTGCTCATCCAGAAGCCACCCTAGAAGAGATTATCGAAGCGGCACGGCTAGCAGGGGCAGATGACTTTATTCGGCAAATGCCATTGGGCTATGAAACCCAAATTGGTGAAGGTGGAGGCATGTTATCTGGTGGGCAACGTCAACGCTTAGCCATCGCTCGTGCTTTGCTAGGAAATCCCCCATTCTTAATTTTAGATGAAGCAACTAGTCACCTAGATGCCGAATCTGAGCGAATTATTCAAAATAACCTCAAAAAAATTCTGCAAGGACGCACAAGCTTGATCATTGCTCATCGCCTTTCCACCGTGCGTCACGCTGACTTGATTTTAGTCTTAGATCGTGGCGTACTCATCGAAAGCGGTACTCACGATCAGCTAATCGCGCAAAAAGGTCATTATTTCTATCTCAACCAGCAACAGCTCGCTCAAACAGCGTAAGAGAGGCTGGGGATTGGGGACTGGGGACTGGGGACTGGGGACTGGGTAATTATCTTTCTCCCTCATCTCCCTCATCTCCCTCATCTCCCTCATCTCCCTACTCCCCATTCCCTACTCCCCACTCCCTACTCCTACTTAAACCCATGTCAAACCAATCTCACAGTTCATCATACGCTCTCGCCTCACCTAAGCAGGATGAATCTCTCCTGTTTGAGAATGTGAGTGCTGATATCTATCCGCGCACTAAAACGGCAGTTGAGTCTAATGATTGGTATTACGGTACCGAAGAACTTTTAGATGCTTTACCAAAGGTCTGGACGCGCTCTGTATTATATTTTTTGGTATGCTTTGCCGCGATCGTTTTACCTTGGGCGATGCTAGCTCAAGTTGATGAAACAGGAAGTGCTAGAGGACGTGTAGAACCTAAAGGCGCTACCCAAAGACTAGATAGTCCAGTTACTAGCAGTGTCACCACAGTTAGTGTCAAAGAAGGCGCAGATGTCAAAGCCGGACAGGTTTTAGTAGAACTAGAATCTGATGTTTTGCAAGCAGAACTCCAACAAACGCAGACAAAACTAGAAGGGTTAAAAACTCGGCTATCACAATTAGAGTTGCTTAAAAACCAAATTATCCTGACGAACAACATTCAAGGGCAACAAAACCAATCTCAAGAATTGGAAAAAATGGCCCAAGTTAGTCAAGCACAGCAAAACCTTGACGCTAAACAGAGTAGCTACAACTTACAAAAACTGGAAAAACTAGCCTTAGTAGAACAAGCTAGACAAAGTATTAATTCCAGCCAAATTGCCCAAAAATTAGCCAAAAGTCGTTTAAGCAGAGATGCATCAGAAGTAGGACGTTATCAGCAACTTTTACAACAGGGTGCGATCGCTCAAATTAAAGTTGTAGAGTTGGAAAAGACAGCAGAAGAAAGCCAACGTCTACAAGAACAAGCGAGTTCTGATTTTACACAAGCTCAATTACGCTTGCAAGAGGAATTAAACCGCTATCAAGCAACTATGACTCAAGCACGAGCCGATATAGAACAAGCAAAACTTCGCTTACAAGAACAGCGAAGCAGCTATCAAAGCGTTGTGCAGGCTGGTAAACTGGCAGTGCTGAAAAATCAGGAACAGCTTAAAGACATACAAACACAAATTACTAATCTGCAATCAGAGATTGCTCAAACTGGTAGCCAAATTACAGCCTTCAAACTCCAATTACAACAGCGAGTAGTGCGATCGCCTATTGATGGTACTATTTTCGAGCTACCTATTCAAAAACCTGGCTCAGTCGTCGAACCAGGGCAATTAATTGCTCAAATCGCACCTAAAGGCGCTTCTTTGATTGTAAAAGCACAGATGCCCAGCGAACACAGTGGATTTTTGAAGGTAGGAATGCCAGTCAAACTCAAATTTGATGCTTATCCTTTCCAAGACTACGGAGTAGTGCAAGGACGCGTCAGTTGGATTGCGCCTAACTCCAAAGTTCAACAAAATAGCCAAGGCAACATCGAAACTTACGAGTTAGATATTACCTTAGATCAACCCTACATCCAAGCCGCTAACAAACGCGTTTCTTTAACCCCTGGACAAACAGCAACCGCAGAAGTAATTATCCGTCAGCGTCGGGTAGTAGACTTCATCTTAGATCCGTTTAAAAAATTGCAAAGTGGTGGCTTAGAACTTTAGTGATCAATCAAAAAAGCGAACACTTTGACTTCGCTCAGTACATCGCAGGTAACAGGAAACAGGGAACAGTTTTTCCTATTTTCGTCTATTCAGAAATAATAACACCATGAATATTAGTAGTAGGGATTTAGCATTGCTAAACCCCTACAAAAAACTTATTATTTTTTGTTGTCTATTTCAGCAAATGCAAAAAAGCAAATAGGGATTTTATTTCCTATTTCTCGTATTTCTCTCTGCGACTCTGCGGCTCTGCGTGAGCTTTTCAACCATATTAAACACCGCATCAGTTTATCTAAAAAATCTATTCTCATGACATACTTTTTGTCTAATAAAAACAATTAAGATTGCGTTTGTTGCATACAACAAAGGTATATAATTAAAAAGTTAGGAAAAGGTGACAAACTCTCTTAAACAAGAGTAGTAATTTGGAGGAATTGATGATGCCGGAATTATTAACTGTTTCTCCTGAAGATATTCTTTATCATGTTAAACTTTCTTGTCAAATTCCGAGTGTTGCAGAAGCGATCGCTACTCGGCAATTTATTCTAAATGAGATAGAAAAAGCAGGAATTGAAATCAGTATAGAAGAACTGCAACAAGCAGCAGATAGCTTACGTTTAGCCAACAAACTCATCAAAGCAGAAGATACTTGGACATGGTTAGAAAAATATCATCTTTCGCTAGATGATTTTGAATTAATAGCCCAAATTAACCTGATGTCTGCTAAGTTAGCAAATCACTTATTTGCAGATAAAGTTGAACCATTTTTTTATGCACACCAACTAGATTATATGGGAGCAGTCACCTATGAAGTTATATTAGATGATGAAGACTTAGGTTTAGAACTATTTTATGCCTTACAAGAAGGCGAAATCAGTTTCCAACAAATTGCTCGTCAATACATCCAAAATGCAGAAACCAGACGTGCTGGAGGATATCAAGGCATCCGTTTTCGTAGCGATTTCAGACCAGAGATAGCAGCAGCAGTCTTTGCTGCAAATCCACCACAGATTCTGAAACCAATCACTACACAAAAAGGAGTACATATAATAGCAGTTGAAGAAATTATTAAACCTCAATTAGACGAATCGCGACGCCTAAAAATTATTGGAGACTTGTTTGCTGATTGGTTAAAGCAACAAGTTACCAATATAGAAATAGTGGTAAAAGTTACAGAGGATGCTACTTCTCAATCGTCTAAAGATATTCTGAAGCCAGCCTAATCAAGTTCGTAGTAAGAACTTTATTTATGATTTTCTAAACACTAAAGTGCTTACTACAAACCATTAAATAATTCGTAATTCGTAATGACGCTCCTTCGTTGCTACCGCTGCGCTAACGTAATTCGTAATTCGTAATTAAAATTAGCTAGATTTAGCGCTCATTTTATCTAATAAAAGACTAATTTTCTGAGCTTTTTCAGGTTGGCGCTGTTTTTGCAGTAAATCCTTAGCTTGTAACAGATTGACTTGGGCTTCTTTTTGTCGTTCTTGCTGCATTAAAACATTTGCTAAACGCAAATATGCATCAGGATTTTTGGGACTGCGGCGAATTACTTCTTGAAATAATTCTGTTGCTGCTTCTACTTTGCCTTGCTGGTATAAGACATCTCCCAATAGCAAGCGAACCACATCATTAGTGGAGTTAAGCGAGATAACTTTGTGAAAAACTATCTCTGCACCTGCGTAATCTTTTGCTTGATAGAGATTGACTCCTTTTTGAAACAAATCAGAGGTAATTAAGGTTTTCCAAGCGAAATAGCCGAGAATTGCCAAACTAAAAACGACTACGATCGCAGCAATAACAGAACTGAGAGAAAAGGTTTCTAGCATGGTTTTAAGCTAAAAAGCAGGCGAGAGGAAAAATCAGATATTCGATAAAAAACAGTTTCCAAATGAATTGGTAGAACTGAGCGATCGCACTTTTATCTTCTAAGTCTACCGCCAAACTCCGAAACCACATCCCTACCAGCAATAATAAATGGCTAATGATCAAAAATACAGGGTTAATCGAAGCAACACGTAGCAAACCGACTATAATCATTCCCAGATAGCAAACAGTGATTACCCAAAGAGCAAGATTAAATACAGCTTGTGGGCCGAGTTGGATAGTAAAAGTAGAGATATTGTACAAGCGATCGCCTTCCATATCGGGGATATCTTTAAAGATAGCGATCGCAAAAGTAAATACCAAAATAAACAAAGTTAATATCCACACCACCAACGGGATTGATTGGCTTTGTTGCAACACCCAACTAAAGTGGAAATACAACCCTAAATTAACAATTGTGCCCCGCACAGAAAAAATACATAGTGCAGCCCAAAATGGAAACTGCTTCAAGCGAATCGGTGGTAAAGAATAAGCCGTACCAATCGTCAAACTAATAGCCACCATCCCCAACAAAAATGGGCCACATAGCCAAGCTATAACTAAAGCTAATATGCCAGTAATTACTACAATCAATAACCCTGTTTTGCGGGAAAATTCTCCCGATGCCAAAGGTAAATGAGGTTTATTAATCTTGTCAATTTCAATATCTTCTAATTGATTTAACCCCACAATGTAGACATTGCCGCATAAACAAGCAATCCACGTTCCCAAAACAGGAAATAGGGAATTAGGAAGAGATAGTAGATAATCATAACTATGATTAATAGCTACAGCAATAAAATACAAACTCAGCACACTCAAAGTAGTACCAATAATTGTGTGCGGACGAGAAAACTTCCAAAAAGCATAAAACCAATGGAAATATGATTGAACAGATTTACGTGAGAAAGGGGTATTTTGAGAACTTTGGCTCATGAGTAGCTTAGATAACTATTCCGGCTTACTTCTAATCATTGTCATAGAAAATGTTCGTAGTTGCGCTTTAGCGCTAAATAAACTTTAAAATCTCTCCCAACATTCAAAGCTTGCCACGCCAGAATATCATGTCCGCCTGAAAACGATATAGACTGACGCGGGGACACGGGGACGCGGGGACGCGGGGACACGGGGACACGGAGAGATTTTAACGATAAGCCCTACCGCAGTGCGTTACGCTGGCACTGTTCCCTGTTCCCTTTTTGCGAAAATACCAATCCGCATAACTGTAATTGCTCCATACCTGGAGGTTACGGTTGAAATTAATACCGAGCAACCTCCATCTCGTTTGAAACAGATAGGGAACAGGGAACAGGGAATAGTTGCTGAGCGAAGTCGAAGCATTAACCAGCTCTGAGAGACTCGACATCAAGCTTTAACTTCTCTCCTAGCCATAAGGAATTGTCCATGTGATCTGCCACATCGTCACCTGTCAAAGGATGGATAAGAATATCCAATCCTTCACGATGCAGCATTAACCAGGGGACAACTTTACCAAATTGTTCGCTTGAAAACGTCACTTGGTACATCGGTTGTGGATGGGGCCCAATGGGCTGATGATGCCAGTGTCCGAGTTGAACATCAAACCTTGCACCCAATCCTTCACGTACCCTTGAAGCTGCGTCAAAACTTACTGAACTGAAGTAAACATGTGCATGAAAAACAATGATTTTAATAGATTCTTCCGTCAATTTAGCATTACCTCTATGTGCCGAATACTAGCTCTTAACACCAGATAACCGCCATATTTTCCACAAACAGCTAGAAATCCAATTTGTAGTTATGTGAGCGAGAATCGGCACTAATAAGTTACCACTGAGCAAAGTGCTATATCCCAGGATTACGCCGATGATTGTTGCCCAAATTACATAAGGCCATTGTTGAGAACCACTGAGGTGCAAGATGCCAAAACAAAGGCTGGATAGAATCACAGCTACATCATCAGAACCCAAAGCAGGCAACATCACACCTCGAAATAATAATTCTTCACTTAAACCAGGCAACATCACACCTCGAAATAATAATTCTTCACTTAAACCAGGTAATAATCCCAGCCAAATTAAGTCTGGTAAAGCCAGTGGCTTTAGTACTATTTCTAGGTAGTAATCTGCACTTTTGCGGTAAGGAGGGGACAAGCGATAAGCTACACCACTCAAAGCAGTAATGATGAATCCTAACCCTATGCCCCACAGCAGCGCTTTTTGATCCCAACGCCAGGAAAATAAGGGAAAGTTACCAAAGTATAACGACAATTTAGCGACTATCAAAAAAATTATGGCAGTCGCTCCCATCGCCCCAAGTACTTGGAAGCGTGTTAGATATGGCATTTCTGGGTCTTGCTTTTTTTGTTCAACCACGGGTTTTGGAGGAATGGGGACTGGGGAGCCAGTCGCGTGCGGAGGCGTCCTCCGTTGAGCGAACTGGCGTGACTGGGGAAGACGCAAAGACGCAGGGACGCGGAGAATCACAAATGACAATTCCCAATTCCCAATGACTAAGATAATAATTTGGGACTGAGGGCAGAGGGATTGATGCCTGCTTTGTGTGCTACCAAGACACCTATTGCTTCCAAATATGAGTCTACCTGCATGGATTTGATCCCCAACGCTGGGGCAGTAACTTGTAACTGAGTTTTATTTTCTTCTACTGTAATTATTAGACATTGCTTTTGGCTTAAACTCAGTAAAGCACTGCTACCACAGGCGCTGGCAGGCACAATCACCGCATCTACTTGATCTACCCAAATATCTTCTTGTAGAGATGTGAATAATTGTTTCTCTATAAGAAATTTTGGTGCGCGACTCAAGCCGACAAGGACACTTGGTAAAAAAGTATAGCCTAATTCTTCGGCTGCGGAACGAGGAGATAAATTAGGATCTGGGGGCGCTGGAGAAAGTGCAGGAGCATGGGCGCAGGGAATTTGGAAGTTTCGCACTATTAAATGGCTAATTACGGCTTCTGCGCCTGCTAAGGGATCGACACCTTTTCCGAGGCGATAATTTTGTACTGCTGCTTCATCTATATCATCGGGGAAGCGGGCAACAACTGCGATCGCCTCTGCCCCCTCTTTCTCAATTAAAATCTCAGCAGCCCGCAACAAGCTATCTGGGTTGCCAATTGTTCCCCAACTCGCTCCCGATGTTGACATACGTAGTTCTACGTCTAATAGGGCATCGGTAGTTACATATTTAGTTATGGTCAAACCGAGAGTTGCTTGAGCCGCATCGGCTGCCTGCAAGTGTCGCAGCCGTAACTCTGGCTCAATACCTTTGTCTAAAAGTAAACCTACTTTGTTGCTGCGAACGGGGCGTAAACCCCAATATCCAGCGGCAAATTTATCAAGCCCGTAGCCTTCAACGTAGAAGGAGTTGGGGATATTCCAATATAAACTTGCACCATTGAGGACATTGGGGTGAGTAATCAGGCGATCGCATACCTGTGCTATGACTCTTGCCACTGGTAAAGCATCCCCAGCATAACCGCCAATAGCAGCTCCAATACCAGTTGGTACAATTAAGATAGCAGTGTATGGATGTTGATTCACAAATTTCTTGATTCTAGATATTAGTCAAAAGTCAAGAACAAATGACCCTATGGGTGACGCTCCTACGTCGCTAGCGCTGCGAAGATCGCTAAATGACAATTGACAAATAACTAATGACTATTTTTTAGTCACAACAGCTTCAACAGCAGCCTTTTGTTGTTCAATATCAACTGAGGTAATCGCCCAACGTAAAGGTTCACCCTGCTTTTTCAGTTCTGCCTCGATTGCTTTTTCTAACTCGGTAGGAGTTGCTTGCAGGTCAATTTCTGCGGTAATAAAATGAGTTGTCATTGTAGTCAATCCTATTTGTTTGCTAACTAGAAAAAGGGAGTAGGGAGTGGGGAGTGGGGAGTAGGGAAAGATACATTTTTTATATTTGGTTGTGGGACTTTTCCGTGGGTAACTGTTTTGAAAATAGCTGAAATTATCTATCAGTTATCAACAATTGCCTTTTATACTGATTATTAGTCTTTACCAAATTGCAATTGATACACAATTTCTTCTTTCTCAGTTGCAATTTTTAAATCAGAAAGTGGTTTAGCTACACAAAGCAATACATATCCTTGCTTTTGCAGTTCTGGACTCACACCCATGCCATCAGCCTGATCTACATTTCCCTCAGTTATTTGACCAGCACAAGTGGTGCAAACACCTGCATGACAAGAACTTGGCAAATCTAAACCAGCAGCATCTGCAACTGATAAAATCGTTTCGTTTTCCGGAACTTGCAAAGTATGAATTTTGCCTTGGTGATGAATTTCTACTGTGTAGGTTTTAGACATATACAATTATGAACGTGACGCAGCCAACAGGTGAAATATATTATCTGATAAATAGACACACAAACAAGTTAAAACATGAGAAAAGAGAATTATTTGCAAACAGCATTTATTGGCAAAAATGGCTATACAGTGATAATTATAAGTCCTTGCCAGACAAAAAACTTAAAGTAGGATTGGGGAATTGGGAATTGAGAATTGTCACTCGTCATTTATTATTGATTATTCTCCGCGTCCCCGCGTCCCCGCGTCTCCCTCATCCCCCTCATCTCCCCAATCCCCAGTCCCCAACAAGATATTTGGAGTTCAGAATGCTGGAATTATATCGTCAACACGTCACCCAAAGAGCAGCACTAGGGATTCCTCCCTTGCCTTTGGATGCAAAACAAACATCAGAGTTGTGTGAATTATTGAAACACCCGCCAGAGGGTGAGGAAGATGTATTATTGCATTTATTGCGCGATCGCATTCCCCCTGGTGTTGATGCTGCTGCTTATGTCAAAGCCGGATTTCTAACCGCCATTGCCAAGGAGGAAGTTACCAGCTCCTTAATTTCGCCCATCGAAGCGGTAGAATTGCTGGGGACTATGGTTGGCGGTTACAATGTGCAAGCTTTAATCGATTTATTGCAATTTCCCACCGTATCCGTATCGGCGTCCTCCGAAACACCCTTGGTGATGGGTGGACAAGGTAAAGAACCAATTGCAGCATACGCCGCCACCGCTTTAAGTAAAATCTTGCTGGTGTACGATGCTTTTCACGACGTTTTAGAACTATCGAAAACTAATCCTTTCGCCAAGCGGGTAATTGACTCTTGGGCAGAGGCTGAATGGTTTACTAGTCGCGCAACAGTACCAGAAGCCATCACCGTCACCGTTTTTAAAGTGTCTGGTGAAACTAACACCGACGATTTATCCCCCGCCACCCACGCCACAACTCGTCCCGATATTCCCTTACACGCCCTGGCAATGCTAGAGTCACGGCAACCAGGAAGCTTAGAAACTATTGCCAAGTTAAAGCAGCAAGGACATCCTGTTGCTTACGTAGGTAATGTGGTTGGCACAGGTTCCTCCCGGAAATCTGCCATCAACTCAGTACTGTGGCATATGGGAAATGACATACCTTTTGTACCAAACAAACGCGCCGGGGGGTATATTTTAGGTAGTGCGATCGCGCCGATCTTTTTCAACACCGCTGAAGATGCCGGTGCTTTGCCTATCCAGTGTGATGTTACTAAGTTAGAAACGGGCATGGTGATTACCATCCATCCCTACAAAGGCGAAATCACCAACGCTGCTGGCGAAGTCATTTCCACCTTTACCCTCAAACCCGACACCATTCTCGACGAAGTCCGCGCCGGCGGACGTATCCCCCTACTGATTGGGCGTACCCTCACCGACAAAACTCGGCAAGCACTCGACTTAGAACCCAGTACCGTCTTCATCCGTCCCCAACAACCAACTGATACAGGCAAAGGCTACACCCTAGCGCAGAAAATTGTCGGCAAAGCCTGCGGATTATCCGGTGTACGTCCCGGTACATCCTGTGAGCCAATCATGACTACCGTTGGTTCCCAAGATACCACAGGCCCCATGACCCGCGACGAATTAAAAGAACTCGCCTGTCTAGGTTTCAGTGCAGACTTAGTAATGCAAAGCTTCTGTCATACCGCTGCATATCCCAAACCAGTTGATATCAAAACTCATCACGAACTTCCAGACTTTTTCGCCCAACGTGGCGGCGTCGCCCTCCGTCCCGGTGATGGCATCATTCACTCTTGGCTGAACCGGATGCTGTTACCCGACACCGTGGGAACTGGTGGCGACTCTCACACACGTTTCCCCTTGGGTATTTCCTTCCCCGCTGGTTCTGGCTTAGTCGCATTTGCCGCAGCTTTAGGTGTCATGCCTTTAGATATGCCGGAGTCAGTTTTGGTACGTTTCAAAGGTGAATTACAACCCGGTATCACCTTGCGAGATATTGTTAACGCCATTCCATATGTTGCCATCCAAAAAGGATTGCTAACAGTAGAGAAGCAAAATAAGAAAAACATCTTCTCTGGACGGATTATGGAAATTGAAGGTTTGCCAGACTTAAAAGTAGAACAAGCCTTTGAACTCACCGACGCTTCCGCAGAACGTTCTTGTGCCGGCTGTACAATTAAGCTTAGTCAAGAAACAATTGCTGAATATCTGCGTTCTAACATTGCACTGTTAAAAAATATGATCGCACGGGGCTATCACGATGAGCGTACTATGCTACGACGAATTGCCAAAATGGAGGCATGGTTAGCAAATCCCGTATTATTAGCAGCCGATGCAGATGCCGAGTATGCCGAAATCATTGAAATTGATTTGAACACAATTAAAGAACCAATTGTTGCAGCTCCCAATGACCCCGATAATGTGAAATTGTTATCGGAAGTTGCAAATGATCCAGTGCAAGAAGTATTCGTTGGTTCTTGCATGACAAATATCGGTCATTATCGCGCCACAGCTCAAGTTTTGGAAGGTGCAGGAGAGGTGAAAACTCGCCTATGGATAGCACCACCAACACGCATGGATGAACATCAATTGAAAGAAGAAGGTGTGTACAGCGTTTTTGGGGCGGCAGGTGCTAGGACAGAAATGCCAGGATGCAGTTTGTGTATGGGAAATCAGGCGCGAGTTGCTGATGGCACAACAGTATTTTCTACCTCTACCCGCAACTTTAATAATCGCATGGGTAAAGATGCACGGGTATATCTTGGTTCAGCTGAATTAGCCGCAGTTTGTGCGCTGTTGGGTAGGATTCCCACAGTGCAAGAATATTTAGATATTGTGGCGAAGAAGATTAATCCTTTTGCTGATGATTTATATCAGTATTTGAACTTCGATCAAATCGCTGGTTTTGAAGATGAAGGACGAGTGATTACTAAGGAGGAACAAGCTTTATTGGTATAGTTTAATTCTGGTGGGTGTTGACCCACCAGATGTTTATTATTAGGGGGATTTTTTCAAAACTCACTTTTAGCTTAGCTCAGTGGTAAAATTTGGTTATATTTAACTTAATAGAAAATCTCTATTCTAAAACTTAGCAAAAAATTTTTCAAATTATGGTAACTCAATTAAGAATTACAGATGAACAAAAAGAAAATGCTGAAATAGATATTCGTGATAAAACAAAGCGTGTTGACTATAACACTTTAGAATACCCCATAGAAGTAATTATTCAAAAATATTTAGATGGAAGAGATGAAGATGAAAATGAATTGTTTATTCCAGACTATCAACGAGAAATGTCTTGGGATGAAGATAGACAATCAAAATTTATTGAATCTTTAATCTTAGGTTTACCAATCCCTTACATTTTTGTTGCTGATATATCAGAATCCGAAGATTTAGCTCGTTTAGAAATTATAGATGGTACACAACGTATTCGCACTTTAACTAGGTTTATTAACAATGAACTTAAATTAAAAAATCTTGAAAAATTAAAAACTCTGAATGGATTTACTTTTCAAGATTTACCGCTACCACGCCAAAGACGTTTTAAACGAACTACTATTAGAATGATTCTATTAACAAAAGAAGCAGATGAAGAAATCAGAAGGGATCTTTTTGAGAGAATTAACAGTGGTAGTGTCGAATTAAATGAAATGGAGAAACGCCGAGGAGGTAAACCAGGAAAGTTTCTGGATCTAATTGAGGAATTATCAAAACATCAGCAATTTCTAGATTTATGCTCTTTTACTGAAACTGAAACCAATAGAAGAGATCCACAAGAATTTATTTTGCGTTTTTTTGCATTTTTAAATAATTATCAAAATTATTCTGATTCTAACAGAAAAGTCCATAAATTTTTAAATAATTATTTAGAACAAGAAAATAAATCTGAGTCATTAAATATTGATGCAATGAAGAAAGAATTTTATCTAGTGTTAGAATTTATCAAAAAGTATTTTCCTGATGCATTACATATTTATCGAAAAACAAAAGATCGCTATGAACCAACAACTAGGATTAAGTTTGAATCAATTTGTGTAGGTATTGCTTTAGCATTAAGAGAAAATCCAAATTTAATACCAAAATCAACTGATTTTTTAGATAGTCAAACATTTAAAAACTACACCACATCTGATGCATATAGTTCTCAAAATAAAGTTATTAATCGTATTCATTATGTTCGTGATCAGCTTCTAGGTAATTAATGAAAAGTACATTATTTAAAGATTTTGGTGAACGCGCTCAAGAAGTTAGTAGATATTTTTTATTTTTGAAAAACTTAGAGCAAGGTTCAATTAAATTAAGCATGGGTAATGCTAAGAATACAAAAACCAAATCAATAAACAGTGATTTAGAAAAAACTCTTAAAGCAACAGGATTTTTGTTACTCTATAATCTAGTCGAATCTACAATGCGTAACGCAATTACAACAATTTTTGATGAATTTCAAAATAAAAATATTTCTTTTGATAATGTCACAGATAAAATTAAAAAAATTATTATTAAGAACTTCAAGGATAATACCTCTCCTGATGCTCTTTTAAAGAGCATAAACAATATTTCATGTGATATAATATCCAGCAGTTTTGATAAAGAAAAATTATTTTCAGGTAATGTTGATGCAAGAAAAATACTACATACATCTGAGATATATGGTTTTTCATGTAAAACAAATGCTAAAAAAACTAAAAACGGTAGCGATTTATTAACAGTTAAGACTAATAGGAATGATTTAGCACATGGTTTTAAATCATTTGAGGAGGTTGGCAGAGATGCTACTGCTGACGAATTATTTGAAATTCAAAAAAGAGTTATTTCTTATTTAAAGGCAATATTAGAGAATATAGAGATTTATCTAACTAACGAAGAATATTTAAAATAGTTGATTATAAATGAATTTAAATCAAAACTTCAGTATCTTTGAAATGAAGTAAAAAAGATGGTAATTTGAATATTATGAATGCTCAATCTGTTAATACCCAAAACCTCTACGAACAAGACTTTTACTTGTGGACACAAACAATTGTCCAGCAATTAAAAGCAAATAATCTTACGGAAATAGATATAGCTAATTTAATTGAAGAAATTGAAAGCATGGGGAGAAGTGAAAAACGGGAATTAAAAAGCCGATTAATTATACTATTAATGCACTTGCTAAAATGGCAATATCAACCAGAAAAGCACAGCGAAAGTTGGCGTAGTACGATTACAGAACAACGCATATGTATTGAAATATTATTAGAAGATAGTCCTAGCTTAAAATCTCTAATTACAGAAGTATTTGAAGATTGTTATCGAAAAGCTTGTCTCAAAGCATCCGATGAAACAGGCATTAAATTAAGTTTTTTTCCGAAAGAATCTCCTTTTACCTTAGAAGAAACATTAAATGATTAATTACTCTTCAAGTTCGCAATCTTCTGTTTTTAATCCTTCGACTTTGATAAATTCTTTGGGTACATTAGTGATATCTACTGGAATATCTAGGTGTAAGATTCCATCTTACCAAACATATGCGATCGCCTCTTTTAAGATCTAAATCACAACTTCCTCACGCTGACAATCAAAAATCACCATAAAGCTAGTGTTAGGTATACGCACCGGGAACTAGTCTAGGCTCCAGGTCAAAGCCTGGGTGTAAGCTAATAATCATTCAAATTGCATCCCCGCGTCTCCCCTTAAGCGCGTCCTCCGAAGTTTGCTCAACGGGGGGAACCCCCGCACGCAACTTCTCTCCGCGTCTTTGTGAGGCAAAGGATTATGCAAGTTAAAGGCAGATTAGCTTAGCTGGTGTTAGATGCCTAAGCCAGAAAGTCACCTCCCTGACTCGGCTACAAAACCGTGCATGAAACGTTAATTTCACGCGGCTCCTCAGTGATTTAGTGCTTGTCACGCACATCTCTAAATTCAGAGTTAACGTAATTCATGACAACAGGCTGTAGCGAGAACAGTGTTTCAGTTGTATTTTTACCTTCACTTTGAACTTTTTCAAGTAGCGATCGCCATCTCAATGACTCCAATGTTTCTATCAATACTGAGGTCGTGATTGACGTTGGCATCGCCATTTTTAAATTCTGAACTGAAACTAGATTATTTTCCCTAGCTAAATAATACATAATTTCTTTTTCTATATTTGACAGGCGTTTAAACTGCCAATCTAGAATCTCTCGAAACATATTACTAGCT
Source organism: Desmonostoc vinosum HA7617-LM4 (assembly GCA_019359515.1). Lineage (GTDB taxonomy): Bacteria > Cyanobacteriota > Cyanobacteriia > Cyanobacteriales > Nostocaceae > Desmonostoc > Desmonostoc vinosum. The sequence goes on from JAHHHC010000003.1 coordinate 150,934, forward strand.
AATAAAGATTCATACTTGAGAAACTCACTAGTATGACCGCTAAATACTTCTTGAATGGTTGCAGCAGCTATTTTTAACGCTAATGGATTTCCTCGATAAGTTTGAATTAATTCAAGCCATTGATGTTCTCCACTCAAACCTTTATCCAGTAAAATTTGTTGTGCTGCTTCCGGTTGTAAACCCTTCAGTTCTAATGAACGAACAAAACCTGTGCGACTTTCTTGTAAGGCAACTTCTCGAGGTTTTTCTATACTGGTAAGCACCAAACAGCTTTGATGCTGTTCTTCTCCCAACCTTTTTAAAAGTATCCCATAACCTTCAAGTTCATTGCTATAGCGCCAAACTTGATTATCACTATCTAGAATTACTTCTATAGCATCTAGTATTAGCAGACAATGATGTTGGCGTAGATACCTGATTAAATATGAAATTTTTTGATAAAGAGTTTCTGGTAAATCAATTTTTTGTGGGGATGCTAAGAATTCAATTACATTAGTTAGAAACTCTTTAATTGGTGGGGCATAATGTAGTGATTGCCAAATAATATATTCATAACTATCTTGAATTTGTCTAGCTAACTTTACAGACAAACTGGTTTTGCCAATTCCTCCCATACCTAGCAACATTACCACACGACAATTATCTCTAATAATCCATCTCTCAAGAGTTGCCAGTTCCTCAGCACGTCCATAAAAAGTTGAGACATCAGGCGCACCATCCCAAATTTGGTGGGGGTTAACATCCTGTTGCCTAAAGTTGAGCGAATTAGGAGATGAGTTTGAACTACTTTGGACAGTATGTTCTTGATAGCGGGATAGGATTAGCTGTTGCAGTTTGGTCAGCTTTACAGGGCCACTGCCAGGAATTTTAAATTTCCGGTAAACCTCACTCAGTCTTTTGCGAACGGCATCCTCACTAACCTCTAACTTCTGTGCAATTGTTGTAGTCGAGTCTCCATTCATAGCCAATTCTAGAACCTTCAGTTCTAGGTTGGACACGCTGTATTCAGTCGCTAAAGTTTGCAGAAAGTCTTGGCTAATCACGACACAAAGCCATTGTTTTGCAGAAATTATTTGTCACATGATCACATGAGTGTATCACATGAATGATTAAAAGTGGATACTTTATTATTGTATTTTAACCATCTCTTAATTATATCTTAAAATTAGAATTTCTTGATGTACGTGAGTTAAAGGGTTTAAAACCCCTAATCTACAAATAACTTCAGTTGAGTTGGGGTTTAAATCTTTAACTGTTCTTAATTTTGAATTGTTAATAGTTTGTATATATATATTACATTTCAACAAAAAACTTCACAAAAAAACTTTCTATCCTCCCTTGACAAAGTAGATTTGAATGAGAAAATTAATTTTGGAAATCACTCATGTGAGAAAAGGATAAGAAGGATGAGGGAGATTTGGTTCGACTTCTCCTGTCAGAGCTTGCTTGCCCATAGGGGTACGCAGTAGTTGAATCTCGACTTCGCTCGATTACCGCGTAGCCGAAACTCACCAACCAAAAGATGAGGGAGAAAGATGATTATTAATTCCCCATTACCCCTAATCCCCACTCCCTCCGGGAGCGGGGGCCCTGAGTTCTCCAGTCCTAGCTAAATCGATATTCCAAATGATTACTGAGATATGTCACAGCCGAATCATCAACTAACTTGTGAAGGCGGCGTTCTAGTGCAAGAACGGATTCTCACGCCTTTTCAGCGCAAAGTTCTGCAAAAAAGTTTGCAAGAAGATTTGTCTCACCAATACCGCCAGCGTATTCAAATCATGCTGCTAGCAGATCAGGGAAAATCTCAAACTGAAATTTGTCAAACTTTGAGATGTTGTTCAGCAACTGTACGACATTGGACGCACATTGCCCGTGCTGGGATGGCCCACCAATGGCAAGATTGCCCGATTGGTCGTCCAAAAGCAGCAAATCAAGCATATTCTGAACGTTTGAAAGAACTGATTAGCCATAGTCCCCGCGATTATGGCTATTGTTTTAAGCGGTGGACAATTAATTGGTTGAGCAAACATTTGCACAAAGAGTTGGGTATTCAGATGAGCAATCGTCAACTCAAACGCTTACTCAAACAGATGGGGTTATCCACTCGACCACACCCCAGTCATATCGAAGCAGCAGCCACTGAAAAGGCTAAAAATTCCAAAATATTGATTCACGACCTTCGATCCGAAAATATGTCAGACAATATCGGATTTTTGCCTATTAACTTAGCAACATCAGGTACTGATTTAGAGATTTATGGTGCAAAATCTATCCGAGCAGTTAGTTTCTCTGCAACAGTTGAGTAATACTTTACAGTATTCTCTGTGCGAAGAAGAATTTCAGTCTTGCCTCAAACAATCTAAATCCCTCAACCCAAAAGTGGGCAAGTTTTGGCAGGGAACTGAGGTAAAAGCAGGCATCTACATTGTGATTACTGGTAAGGTGAGGCTGCTTGATGAAGCGGGGGAATTAATTGCTAGTTTGGAAACTGGCGGTTGCTTTGGGGAATTTACCTTATTCCCGGATACTGGGTTTATGCCTTATGCAGCGAGGGCGAGTGTTAACTTGCAATTATGCTTTGTGCCCAGCGAAGTATTGTTACCCTTGATGGTGAAATATCCCCAAATCCGAGAACATTTATGGGAGCAAGCACAAGGGCGTAACTCACTGTTGGTGTCGCAAAAGTCCTCAGAAAAAGCCGTTGATGCTGACACACAACCTCAAACAAGTATCTCATCAACACCAGCATTCAAGCCGAAACCCCAAAAAAAGATTAGCAAAGCTTACTTTCCTAATCCTCAGCAACGAGTCGGACACTTGTTGCAACGAGTAATTAAGGGTTATCCATTTTTTGCTCAACAAAGTGCATCAGATTGTGGTGCAGCTTGTTTGGTGATGGTGTCTCGCTATTGGGGAAAGAGTTTTAGTGTGAATCGTTTGCGGGACATTGCTAATGTTGACCGCAATGGTGCTTCGCTACGGGGGTTATCGGTGGCAGCAGAAAGCATTGGGTTTGCTACACGACCTGTAAAAGCGAGTCTTGACACTTTGGCCAAACAAACATTACCTGCGATCGCACATTGGGAAGGCAAGCACTATATTGTAGTTTATGAGATTACTCGTAAACATGTAATTGTAGCTGATCCGGCGATCGGACAACGCACCCTTAGCCACGCTGAATTTAAAGCCAACTGGACTGGCTATACACTGCTACTGCAACCCACAGCCTTTTTGAAAGATACCAAAGAGAGTACAACTCCCTTTTGGCAATTCTTTGAGTTGATCAAACCTCACTCTTTGGTAATCCTGGAGGTGTTTATTGCCTCGGTGTTTATCCAGCTATTCGGACTAATCACCCCCCTATTCACTCAGCTAATTTTAGATCGAGTAGTAGTGCAGCGTTCTGAACTCACCCTGACAGCCATAGGGATTGGGTTGCTGATTTTTAATTTGTTTAGCGTCGCCATGACAGGGTTACGGCAATATCTGCTTGACCATACAGCAAACAAGCTAGATTTAGCACTAATAGTGGCATTCATCAGCCATACCTTACGGCTACCCTTGAACTTCTTTGAGTCTCGTTATGTAGGGGATATTATCTCTCGCGTCCAGGAGAATCGCAAAATTCAACGCTTCCTTTCAGGTGAAGCCTTATCTATCCTCCTAGATTTACTCACAGTCTTTATCTATGTAGGGTTGATGTTTTGGTACAGCTGGAAAATGGCGTTGCTGGCGTTAGTGATAGTACCGCCTTTTGCCTTGCTGGCATTGATTTCTACACCTTTTCTCCAGAAGATATCGCGAGAAATCTTTAACGCTTTTGCCAACGAGAGTAGTTATCTGATTGAAGTTCTAACAGGTGTCAGAACAGTTAAATCCACGGCAGTAGAACAAACAGTGCGCTGGCATTGGGAAGAGTTATTAGATAAGGAGGTTAAAACTAACTTTTCTGGACAAGTTATCGGCAATCGCTTGCAAATTTTCAGCAACCTGATTCAAGCAGTGATCACCACCGCTATGTTATGGTTTGGCGCACACTTGGTAATTAATAATCAATTAACAATTGGGCAATTAGTAGCATTTAATATGCTGCTGGGAAACATTATTACTCCCTTCCAACGATTAACAGTGTTGTGGAATCAATTGCAAGAAGTGGTGATTGCAACCGAACGTATTAACGACGTGTTAGATACGGAACCTGAAGAAGATTTACAGCATCAAACACGGCAATCTTTACCAGCAATTCGGGGTGATATTCGCTTTGAAAACGTCACATTTCGCTATCATCCAGAAAGCGAAGTTAATGTCATACAAAACCTCAGCTTTGCAATTAAACCAGGGCAAATGGTGGCGTTGGTGGGACGTAGTGGTTCTGGAAAAACAACTATTTCCAAGTTAGTTTTGGGTTTATATCCCCCTACCAATGGCAAGATATTGATTGATGGACAAGATATTAGTAGTATCTCCTTGCGTTCTTTACGCCAGCAAGTTGGGGTAGTTGATCAAGATACCTTTTTATTTGGTGGAACAATACGAGAAAACATTAGCTTAGGACATCCTGGGGCTAATTTAGAACAGATTATCGAAGCAGCAAAATTAGCAGGTGCTGACGAGTTTATTAAAAAATTGCCCATGGGTTATGAAACCCAAATTGGTGAAAGTGGGGGTTTGTTATCTGGTGGACAGCGGCAGCGTGTAGCTATTGCTAGGGCATTACTAGGCAACCCTAAATTATTAATTCTCGATGAGGCAACCTCTCACTTAGATGCAGAATCCGAGAGAATTATTCAAACGAATTTGAACACAATTCTTCAAGGACGAACCACCTTAGTAATTGCCCATCGTCTTTCAACTGTGCGAAATGCAGATTTGATTTTAGTGCTAGATAAAGGTGTGTTAATTGAGAGTGGAACTCACTCAGAACTGATGGCCAAGCGAGGGCATTATTTTTATCTCAATCACCAACAGTTAGATGCATCTGTGTAATTCGTAATGACGCTCCTTCGTCGCTACCGCTACGCTAACGTAATTCGTAATTACGTTTTGTGATGGAGATATAAACCCTTTTTAGTCGGATAAAAAAGAATTTGTCTTACCTCTATCCTCTGTGTTTTCTGTGTTCTCTGCGGTTAAATAATTACTCGAAAAATCATGCCAAATACACTAAATGGAAGGGTTTCTTCCCAAATCCATGAGTATGAATTAAAAGAACAAATTACACCCCAAATTCCGGAACAACAACAGCCATCTCAAAATTTAGCTTTCCAAACACAGGTTAGATCAAGTGATGATTGGTCTGATATTACACAAGGATCACTTGATAGCTTGCCCAAAGTTTGGACAAGAGGATTGCTGTATTTTTTAGTAATTTTTGTATCTATCATTTTACCTTGGGCAATGCTGTTTAGAGTTGATGAAACAGGTATAGCTAGAGGACGACTTGAGCCTAAAGGAAAAACAGTAAAATTAGATGCTGCTGTCACAGGATCTGTAGCAGAAATTCGGGTTAAGGAAGGTGAACTAGTTAAAACCGGTCAAACTCTATTAGTATTGGAATCAGAATTAGTCAAAGCAGAACTGCGACAAGCAAAAGATAAATTAGAAGGACAATTAAATCGACTGTCGCAGTTGAATTTATTGAAGAATCAGTTAGTCGTAGCTTTAGCGACTCAACGGCAACAAAATCAAGCCCAAGAGTTAGAAAAGCAGGCTCAAATAGACCAAGCACGGCAAAATCTTAACGCAATTAAGAATTCCTCTAACTTAAAAAAGGAAGAAAAACTAGCTCAAGTCAATCAAGCCAAACAAATTCTTCAGCATAGCCAAACAGCTAACAAGTTAGTAGAGAATAATCTGGTGAGTAACAGGCGTGAGATGGAACGCTATCATCAACTTTGGCAGAACGGTGTTGTCCCAGAAATTAACTTTGTTGAAAAAAAAGATGTAGTTCAAGAAAAACAAAAGCTCTATGAACAAACAAAATCAGATATTGAGCAATCTAAGCTACGTTTAACAGAGCAGAAAAGTAGTTATGAGCAAAATATTCGACAATCAAATGCTGATATTGCCCAAGCTCAATTGCAACTGAAAGAACAGGAAAGAAGTTATCAAACATTGACTCATTCTGGTAAGCTAGCAATGCTAAAAACTGAGGAACAGTTAAAAAATTTAGAAACCGAAGTGACCGCATTACAAGCAGAAATTGCTCAAAGCAAGAGTCAAATTCAATCATTAGAGTTTCAGATGGAGCAGCGAATCTTAAAAGCTCCAGAAAGTGGTACTATATTTCAGCTACCAATTCAGAAAGCTGGTTCTGTAGTGCAGACAGGAACAATGGTGGCGGAGATTTCACCCCTAAGTTCACCTTTAATAGTTCGAGCGCAGATGGCGACAACCGAGAGCGGTTCTTTGCGTAAAGGATTGTTAGCTAAGTTAAAGTTTGACGCTTATCCGTTTCAAGATTACGGAGTAGTAGAAGGTGATTTAATAGAAATTTCTCCTACTACTGTAGAAGTGGATACTCCTAATGGGAAGGTAGCAGCTTATAACTTGGAAATTGCTATCAAACAGCATTGTATTCCTACTGGTCAAAAGTGTATTGCGTTGCATCCTGGTGATACAGCAACGGCTGAGGTAATTGTGCGTCAGCGCCGGATTATTGATTTTCTACTTGACCCATTCAAGAAGTTACAGCAGGGTGGGGTTGAATTGTAGGTTTTCTGCTGCGATGCTGGTTTGATTATGATCACGCAGAGGCGCAGAGTATAAGAGTTTGAGAGTTTACATTTTAGCTTTCATGCTCTTATTCAGCATTAATTAATTTTGTTTACTTCATGGGGAAATATCATGTCACTAAATATTACTGTTTCAAATGAAGATATTCTTGAGCAGGTGAAGTTAACTTGCAAGTTACCTGAAATCACTGAGGCATTTGTAACGCGTAAGGTCATCGAAAATGCAGCAGTAGAGGTGGGTATTAATGTAGAGAACGAGGAACTGCAACAAGCAGCAGATAATTTACGGTTAGTGTACAAACTTCAAAGTGCTGATGATACTTGGGGATGGTTGGAAAAACATGGTCTTTCTTTAGATGATTTTGAACAAATTGCTCATATTAGTTTGATTTCTGGAAAGTTGGCAATATATTTGTTTGCAGATAAGGTTGAACCTTGGTTTTTTGAACATCAATTAGATTATGTTGGTGTGGCAATGTACGAAGTTGTCTTAGAGGATGAAGATTTAGCGCTAGAGTTCTTCTATGCGATTAAAGAAGGTGAGATGAGTTTTTATGATGTTGCTCATCAACATATTCAAGATACTGAATTACGCCGCCAAGGGGGATATCGGGGGATATTAGGCCGCAAGGATTTAAAGCCGGAAATTTCTACTGCTGTTTTTGCTGCTAAACCTCCTCAGTTTCTTAAGCCAATTTTGACTTCTAAGGGAGTACATCTAATTTTTGTAGAACAATTAATTGAGCCAAAATTAGATGAAAAATTACGCGCTCACATCTTATCAGATTTATTTTCTGAATGGCTTCAACAAAAAGTTACAGCGTTTGGAGCAGAAAGCCCACTCCTTTTAAGTGTGGGATGAATGCATTGCGATATTGTTAGAGGAGATAGGCTAATTTAAAATTCAAAACTTTTTAACTAGTTCCGTGGGTTTAAGTCCCCCGGTTCTCTAATCGGCAAGTTTTGTGTTGGGGTCTGTCTTACAAAGTTGAGGCAGTTCGGAGGAAACCCCCTGGTGACTTTGCGCTAAATCCCCATTACAAAACTTAATTACGAATTACGCGCTTCGCAGCGTAAAGCCTGCGGCATAGCTTCGCTTAGAGCGAGTCCTCGATAGCGTTAGCGACACAGGAGCGTCGCGTCATTACGAATTACGAATTATTTAATAGAGGAGTCTTAAATCCTTTATTTAACCGACGTAGTTCTACTCATAGAACCACCAAGCGGGCTATACCAACTGATAGGCTGTTTACGCTCAAGCATCTCAAACTATGCGCGATACCTTCGGTGAGCTTCGCTAATGCAAAAGTTTTTGGTCTACTGACTTTAATTAAGAACCACTAGATAAAACTTTGCTGAATGTATTATCCTTTATCCTAACTAAGCGAAATCCAATGTATTATCCCCAAAGACAATACCATGCTCGACACGCAACGCATTATCTACTTAACCGAAATTTCTGCTATTGGTACTCCAGATACCAAACGCTACAAGTATAAATGTCGAGTGCAGATGGTATCGAATGAAGGTGAGACCCTATTACAACGAGATTTATTTGCTCGGATGCAGCCAAGCTGGTTAGTGGAGTTGAAAAACAAAGGGGATTGCACGATCGCCATCACGTTTTGTTGTCGAGAAGGAGATATCAGCCAACCGTGGCAGGATGTGGGTACTGCGACGTTTACGACACAAGATAGTCTAAATGGAGACCGGAACGCCGATTTAGAGTTTCCAATTACAACCTGGACATATGCACCCCAGCTCAAGCTGAAAGCGCGTTTGACCCAAGGCATTAGTGAGGGCAACAGCAGCGCAGTCACGCTGTTTGGTAGCTCAAATGGAGCGCGACGGGTACGGGGTGAAGATAATGGTAAAGTTGAAGTTGAGCTTCCCGAAGCGATTTCCCTAACGCCATCTGAAGAAGTGATCGTTAAGGATGTGTGGAACAAGCTGCGATCGTGGAAAGAACTTGAGATGGAAAAATTTCTGAAGCGGCTGCTGTTAGAGTCACCGGAACTAGAGTACTTATTTGGGGAAGCAATTGACAGCACCAGCGACTTTTTTTATGAGTTGTTTGACTGTGCCATTCATCAACTGCAACCGGAAACGCAAGTGGTGGTGAGTGAACCTTTAACGGGAGTGCCACCCGAAAAAGGGGACGGCTTTGATACGGTTGAAGACTATGGTAAATTATTTGCAGATATGGGAATGCGTCCGGAGCATTGGGTGAAGGCGCGGCAGGTGTGGATGTGGATGTTGCCTTCAATCCCATATTTGGAGGAGTACGATCGCGAGGATTTGCAACAAGGTGCAAACTCGGCTCTCTATAAATTTTTTAATACCTACATTATTTTGCCAATGGCAGCGGCAGTCCAGCGTTACAATGAAGCCCTGCCGCCGGAAATACTGCAAAAAATGGCAGAGTCCTGGTCAGTATTTGGCCAAAACAAGCAGAAGATGGGTATGGAATTTTACCAAATCCTCTTTGAAAAATACCCGTTTGTGCTGCCATTTTTTGGACGGGCAGATATGGATTACTTGTCGCTGCACTTGTTTCAGGCATTGGAATTTTTGGTGCGTTGCCTACAAACTGGCAGCAGCGATGAAATCTTACGAGAACTGCGGATTTTAGGACAGGTGCATAGCTTTGCTAATGTCCCAACCTGCGCCTATCCAGCAATCGGCGAGACGATGTTTGTCCTATTTGAGAAATACGTGCCTAACCTGACTCCAGAGCTACAACAGGGATGGGCGACCTTGCTTAATCGCGTGATCAACGTAATCAAATTACCAATGTTCAATCGAGAGCGATTGCTCAAAAAAGCCAAGCAGTTCCTCGATCTAATTTCAGGTGAACAGGCATGGGAATCGGAGGAAAAAGAGCGACGCTGGAAAGAAATTCAAGAGGAGGTTCGCGCGACGGGAACCTATACTCACACCTATGAAGAACTAGCATATGGGGCGCAAGTGGCATGGCGTAATGCCTCCAAGTGTGTGGGGCGGATTGCCTGGAACAATATGGTAATCCGCGATCGCCGTCATGTCACCGACCCCGATGAAATGTTCCGCGAGTGTCAAGAACACGTTCAGTTTGCGACCAATGGCGGTAACTTGCAAATTACCATGACTGTCTTTCGTCCTCAGCAGCCGAAGGAACGGTGGGGGCCGCGCTTGTGGAACTCTCAACTATATCGCTATGCGGCGTATGAGATGCCTGATGGCAGCGTTCTCGGCGATCCGGCTAACCTGGCACTGACTAATGCGATCGTCAAAAAAATGGGCTGGCAACCGCCCGAACCGCGCAGCGCCTATGACATTTTGCCCCTAGTAATTGAGGTTCCCGGCCGGGAGCCAAAGATGTATCACTGGCAGCCCGAAGAAGTACTAGAAGTGCCAATTGAACATCCGACGATTCCAGAATTTAGAGATATGGGAATGCGCTGGTATGCGATTCCAGCAATTAGTAATTTCTCCGTTCACATTGGTGGTATCCACTACGGCTGTATGCCGTTCAACGGCTGGTACATGGACACCGAAATCATGCGCGATTTCCTAGATGAGTACCGCTACAACAAGATGGAGGAAATTGCCCAAGTCCTGAAGCTGGATACCAGTTCTGAGCAAACCCTGTGGCGCGATCGCGTTGCTCTAGAACTCAACATTGCTATACTACATTCCTTTCAAAAAGCCAAAGTGACGATGGTCGATCATCAAACCGCCTCGCGCCAATTCCTCACCCACGATCTCCGGGAGAAGAAAGCAGGGCGGGAATGTCCGGGTGACTGGGGTTGGGTTGTTCCTGCTGCGGGTGGTAGTACCTGTCCTGTGTGGCATCACCAGATGCGGGACTTTTACCTCGAACCTGCCTATCACCATGCCGCCGATCGCTGGGACGTGGAAGATGGCATTGATTTAAAGCAATTCATGGCGACAACAGATGAAGATGGCAATAAGCGCGATCGAATCTTAATTCTCTATGCTTCGGAAACGGGAACTGCTGAAGGGTTCGCCCGCAAAGCGGCTCGTCAATTACAGCAATTCCATCCGAAAGTGATGGCGCTGGATGAATATCCCATTGATTCCCTTGCTTGTGAAAAACTGCTGCTGATTATCACCTCCACCTTCGGCAACGGTGAAATGCCAAGTAACGGTAAGCAATTTCTCCAACGGCTAAAACAACTGCCTGCAAGTTCTCTCAATGGCTTGAACTATTCTGTCTTAGGGATTGGCAGCACCGTATACGAACACTTTTGTGCGGCTGGCATTGCAGTTGATAAGGCACTCGCCAAGGCAGGTGCAAATTGTGTTGTACCACTGCAAAAAGGCGATGAAATTAAGGGACAAGCCGATACTTTCAAAGAATGGTTAGGACTGATTTCTCGTGTGTTGGGTGCAGATGAGACATCTGGTGATGCCACAACTGCCGCTACTCCTAAACTAACTGTGAAATTCTTAAGTGCAGCAGCTGCAACCCTTATCCCCACAGCCGTCAGCAGCGATAGAGACATAGAAGTGCCGTTAGTTGCCAATGATGAATTACTCAAAGAAGTAATTCCTGGTAGCCGTTCCACTCGCTATCTCGTTTTCGATATTTCTGAGACAGATTTACAGTACGAAACAGGCGACCACGTTGCCGTACATCCTTGCAATCCTCCAGAACTGGTGAATCGTTTGTGTCAGCGAATGGGTGTTACTCCTGATGTCTACTTTACTGCTGAATATACTACACCTGATGGCACAACCCAAGACCAGCCGCCTGTTGCAGTGCCGACAACTGTTGGTCAGCTGTTGTTTGCAGAACTCGATTTGTCCTTACGGGAACCGTTGAACGATTTACTCGCTTACTTACACGTATCTGCACAAAATCCCCAAGACAAACAACGTTTGGAAACTTGGTTAGAAATTCTCCGCCAAGGAGAGGATAATCCCGACAGTCTTACGTTCAAGAAAACGATTACAGACAACTTCATGAGTGTTGTCGATCTGTTTGATGAATTCCCCTCTGCCCTCATTACCATAGAAGCCTTGCTGGAACTGCTGCCGAAGCAAAAGCCACGTCTTTACTCCATTTCTTCTTGTCCACTTCTGCACCCCCAACAAATTCAAATTACAGTTGGCGTGTTGCAAATTCAAACTGACGCAGGTAAACTGCGTCAAGGGCTTTGCTCCAATTACCTAGCGGGATTGGAAGTTGGCTCAAAAGTTCGGATTAGTGTACGCACCTCTGGCTTCCGTCCCCCAGCCGATCCACAAGCGCCGATGCTGATGGTAGGGCCAGGTACAGGAGTATCACCGCTAATTGCTTTCCTGCAATATCGTCAAGCTTTACAGAAACAGGGAACACAGCTAGGAGATGCTTGTCTGTACTTTGGCTGTCGCAATCAAAGTGATTTCTTGTATAACGAGCAACTGACAACCTGGCAAAATCAAGGAGTGCTAACCGATCTACAAGTGGCTTTCTCCCGTCTAAACCAGAAGAAAGTCTACGTGCAAGGCTTAATGCAGGAAAATGCACAAGCATTATGGCAATTACTATGTCATCCGCAATGTCATTACTATGTCTGCGGTGACGCGAAGATGGCAGATGATGTGTTTGAGGTGTTTATGGCGATCGCCAAAACCGAGGGCAATCTCTCACACATTGAAACCGTCGAATTTTTCGACAAGATGAAGCAGGAAAAACGTTTCCATAGCGATGTCTGGGGTGTGCAATTGAACTTCAAGCAAGCAATTCAACAGGTACAAAAAGACAAATACTCGAAGGCGGAAAAATGGCTAGAGCGGGTGAAGCAACCAACTTGACAAACTGAGTCATCAACCAGAGAACCCATCCAAACCAAAGATTTGAACGGGAATAATGATTAAGTAAATTTAAGAGCTTTAACAATTGAACAAAGCAACATCTACTGCTCAAAAGGCGATTGAAACTTCTATTGTTCAATCGGCGTTTGAGTAGGATTTTATCTATTTACTTCTACATCAATTTTTTCTCCTGGAGATAATACAGTCTGGTCTGGGATAGTTGATGACAAGGGTATGAACTCAGGTGCGTTTGGTGGGAGACTTGTAGAGTTCAGCGCCGCCAAGGGGATTCGCATATTACTTACAAGATAGCGAACATTTGATAAACTTACTGAGGCAGAGCCAGAGGGGTTATTGAAGTTAATCGTGAATGGAGCATTTGCCGCAATCGGAAATTGAAACCAATCTCTGAGACTAATGCCATTTTGGGCTGTAGGGTCTTGTGTTTCGACATAACCTACCACATATTGAACCTCTTGACTTGCTGGGGTTTTAACGCTGCGATCAACTGTTGGGAGGGCAACCTCTTCTACTTGGCCACCAGTCTGCATTAACCCGACTGTTACCTGGTTAAGTCCCGGATTCTCCATTAATTGTCCGCTTGTAGGTGTTGCTCCGTTTAACCCGAATCCAAAATGGGTAGGAGTTCCTGCTGCGATTGGACTGCCTGAGAATGTAATCAGGGTGTTTCCATTCGCATCCGTAGTAATGCTAGGATTTTGGTCTCCAAATGGATTAACGAACGGCCCTCCAATTTCACTTGGGTCTATACCAGGAAGTACTACAGTAATGCTAACAATTGCACTGCTGTTATTGTTAGGTAGAACTATATCCTGATTCAGGTAGCAATGACAAGAAAAAATCTTATACTTTTCCAGAACTCGTTGTCTTGCCTTGGAATTAAGGGAGTTAACTGGTTTTACACTTACTGCGGAATTAAGGGAATCAGCTGGTTTTGCCCTGACTACGGAAGGGAAAAACACACAAGAGCAGAGCAAGGCAACAAAAGCTAACTTTTTGATTGAATACATATTTCCTCCTTTGACATTTTCTGCTGGAATAAATTGAACTTTAGTCAGAACTAACTCTTTCTGACAGTCATAGTTTGTTTCAACCAAATGCCCAGTTTCCAGGTCAAAACCTGCTCATAACGGGTTAATAAATGCTCAGTTCTTGTTCAATTACAGCTCAATATCAATTGGGAGTATCCAGACTTGGTAGGAATACTCAAATAGCAAGTAATACCAATTCAAAATTCAAAACTAGGAAAACCGGATATAGTAAGGGTTTGTGAGTTTAAATCTATTGCTGGATTTTAGAGAAACCATTGATATAAGCACAATGAATACAGAGGATTTTAAAATTCTGTGCGTCTTAATGGAGAATTGGTATAAAAACTAGAAAAGCTGGACTAAATAAGTCTATTCTTGATGTTGGTTTTGGAATGTTACGCAGCACTATCAAATACAAAGTAGAACAGATTGGTGGTGTTTTTATAGAGGTTCCAACCCGTCAGCTAAAGCCGTCTCAAACCTGTCCTAAGTGTGGACATCAGCACAAAAAAACGCTCGATATTCGAGCGCATGAGTGTGGTTGTGGATATTTGCAGGATAGGGATATTGTTGCTGCCGAAGTTATGCTTTATTGGGCTAAAGGAATTCTACCGAAGTCGGGTATCGGCTTCGTAGGCGCTGATGTCGCTGGCTCTACCGTATCCACCAGTAAGCAAAAACAAGCTGGAAGTATGCGGCAACTAGGGCAAAAGAAGCGTCAAAAATCTCAAAGTAACTTTGCTAAAAACAAGTTAGAGGATGTAGAAACCTCTAGCTCAGGCAAAGCCAGCTAAAGGTAGTTCATTCAAGGATTGAGAAATTCTAAGTGTACGCTGGCTAAGTCACGAAAATCAGAGATAGTCCCTTGAAATACAACTTCTCCCTCCTCAATTAAAATAATCCAATTTGCCCTAGCAATTACTCTCGGTCGATGGCTGACTAAAATCGTTGTTTTGCCTTGACGCTGTGCCAGCAAAGCATCTAAAACACGGGCTTCTGTGGGTGGATCGAGGTTAGCCGTCGCTTCATCTAAAATCAACACAGGAGGATTCATTAAAACTGCCCTAGCCAAACCAATTCTTTGCTTTTGACCATCAGAAAGGTTGGCACTAAAGTCACCTAAAATCGTGTCATAGCCTTCTGGGAATAAGTTAATAAATTCTCCAGCCGCCGCAACTTCACAAGCAGCCACTAATTCCTCCATCGTGGCATCAGGAACCCCCAATCGCAAGTTATCGGCAATGGAACGGGTGAGAAAGCGGGAGTCTTGCGGAACTAAAAGTATTTGACGACGTAGGCATTCTATGGGTAAATCTTTCAGGTTATCATTTCCCAAAAAGATATCACCTTTTTGTAAACTATAGAGGCGATTTAACAGCTTGACTAACGTACTTTTACCACAACCAGAATGCCCAATAATGGCGATGACTTGCCCACCAGTCAGAGTTGCAGAAAAATCTTTAAGTAAGGGCAATCGACCGGGATATTGAAAGTTTAATTCTTTACAAATAATATCTTCGTGAGGAGAAAGGTCAATCCAACTATTGGGATTATCTGCTGCCGTTTCCGGCTGCACTTGAAATAGCTCCTCTAAGTCTTGAATTTTTATCTTTACCTTCGTAAACTCTAAAACAAATTGCAGCCAAGTATTAGCAGCTTCTATAACTAAATTTCCTAAGCCAACTACAGCGATGAATATTCCTAATTTGAGTTGTTGCTGTAAAAATAACCAACAAGTAACTACTAATAGTGCTACTTTTCCGAGTTCTGAAAGTAAGGAAAGCAGACTATTAATGAGATTGTTAATGTTGTTATTTTGAGCATTTGCAGTGATTTCTTCCTCTTGTTTCAAAAGTAATTCTTGCTTTAAAAAATCAGCACTGGCGGTTGTTTTAATTGTCAGGGCGTTAGCAAAGATTTGGGAAAGTAGAAAGAAATTTTTTCCTGAAGTTAACCAGATTCGATAAAGGGTTTGCTGAATGTAAGCATAGAAAATGTAGAAAATCACACTGAGTAAAATAGCGATCGCACTCACACTCAGCAATAAAAAAGGATGATAAAAGTATAAAACGACTAATGCCAGTAAGCCACCAAATGTCTGCATTGGCAATTTTACCAACAGTAGATCGATTAATTGGCTAACGGATGCAATATCACCTAATCGCATTCCAATCGTGCCATAACCGCGAGTTTCAAAATAAGCTAGTGGCAACTGGAGTAATTGTTGACCAAAATCTGTTCTGAGACTTGTTTGTAAACGCCCAGTCAAGAAAGTTGCTAAAGTCGAACTAGCGAAAGATAAACCAGCACTTAAGAAAACAACGCCGGCTAGACTAATAAAAATGACCATCAAAGATGGCAAGAAATTTGAAGGCTGCCAAAGGCGATCGATTAGTATTTGCTGTAAAACAAGTACAGCCACCAACGTCCCACTAAATAATAAATTTAGTAACACCAATCCCAGCAAATGCCAACGCAAAGGAAATAACCGTTTGCGCCAGTTTGTCCAAAGATTTTGGTGTTGGTTTTGGACGAGTATAAATTTGATAGGATGGGGTTTTAAGAATAAAGCTAAATTACCTTGCCAGTTTGCCAATAACTCGGTGCGATCGACATATCGAATACCGATACCGGGGTCTGAAAGCACAAATCTTTCCCCTTCTTTAGCCAGCAATACCACAAAATGATAGCCCTGCCAATACAAAATAGTTGGCACAGTATTATCTAAATTGTCAAGCCATTCCACTTCAACTTGAAACGCTTCAGCAATAAATCCTAAGCTTTCTGCACCGCACTTTAAACCCAAGAAACTTGTGCCACCGATTTGGGTACCAATGGCTTCCCGTACTTGGTTAATTGAAATATTTTTGCCGTAATGTTTTAAAACAATGGCTAAACTGGCGGCGGCGCAATCTTCCGAACTTTGCTGACGAATCCAGGCGTATTTACTCATTAGTGGTGAAGCAAGCAACTTTTTAGAGTAAGCAACCCCGGTCTGAAGACGCAGGACTTTAGCCCAGTTCAACGTGTCGAGTCGAAAACAGATTTAACTGTCCTTTAAGCTGACAACTCATCGCCGGACTTTCAGGCACGATTACGGAGTACCCCAAAGCTGCAACGTTCAATGCAGCCCGCACTTTTAATACAGTCTCTTACCAAGATGGTTCATCGCGTTATTGTTTTGATTAGTCAGCAGCAACATCAAAACACCAGCCGCTACTGCATCCAACACTCTTTGATCGAGTTTTACGCCTTTAATGTCAAAGCCTCCTGGGGTGCTGATTGCTTGACATTTTTGCAGGGCTTCTTCAGGTGTAAATTGATAACCATGCTTTGCCCCGACTTTCGACAAAGCAGTAGCTTCATACAATTCTACCCCCAGTCTGTATACGTCATCGTTTACCTGCGACGATCGTATGACAGAGATATACTCTATCTGTAGATCTGGAGTTGCACAGAATTTGACAAAAAAATCGTCGCAAGCTTGTTGACTCATTAGAGATTTACCTCTTGATGTAAGTTTTTCGTGAAATGGTATCAGGCACAAAGATATAGATTCGCTGTTGATGACATGAAAACCTTAATTCGTTTCTTGAGTGTGATTGCTGCCCTTGCTTTTGCAGTTAACTTATCTACACCGCACCCTTCCTTCAGCTATTGGCTAAACTAGCGGCGGCGCAATCTTCCGAACTTTGCTGACGAATCCAGGCGTATTTACTCATTAGTGGTGAAGCAAGCAATTTTTTAGAGTAAGCAACCCCGGTCTGATAGCAAAGCGTGGCGCTAGCCATAGACGCAGGGCTTTAGCCCCGTTCAAAGTGTCGAGTCGAAAACAGATTTAACTATCCTTCAAGCTGACAACTCATCCCCGGACTTTCAGGTACGATTACGGAGTACCCCAAAGCTGCAATGTTCAATGCAGCACGCCATGTGCAGTCTATTTCAGAGCGCAACTCTACAGGTACTTGAAGCTTGCATTTTACAGATATAGTCTGCATTTACAAGGACTTACCAAGACGGTTGTTCGGGTTGTTATGGTTGTTATAGTTGTTATTTTGATTAGTTAGTAGCATACCAGCCGCTAGTACATCCAACACTCTTTGATCGAGTTTTACGCCTTTAATGCCGAAGCCTCCTACGGTGGTGATTGCTTGACATTTTTGCAGGGCTTCTTCAGGTGTAAATTGATAACCATGCTTTGCCCCGACTTGCGAAAAAACAGTAGCTTCAAACAATTCTATCCCCAGTCTCTCTAAGTTATTGTTTCTCTGAAACGCTCGTACATCATAGAGATACTCCAGTTGTAGATCTGGAGTGGCACAGAATTTGACAAAAAAATCGTCGCAAGCTTGTTGACTCATTAGAGGTTCACCTCTTGAGGTAATGATTTTTGCTCTCGCAAATACTACCACAATCAGAGCGCTTAATGGTTAAATCAACTAGGCAATTGTCTGGAGTGGTTACAAAATTTGATATACATTATTTATGTTGTGCTGATCTATACCAATTAGCCAATTAATTAACCAGTATAAGTAAGCTCCCCAATTTTTCTAGAAGTTGCTGGGTTGAAGCTCTCAGTGTTTGCAAATCAAATAGGATTGCTGTATATCAAGATTAGTATATCAATATCAGTTAATGATGAATGAGCTAAGAATTTTAGTGGCAGGTGTACTCTCAGATAAAGTATTGCCAGCCCTGGAAAAATATGATGATGAAATTATAGTTTGGGACTTAACCCAAGGAAAAATTAAGGTTGATTTTCTTAAAGCTGAAAAGATAAATTTTATAATATCCAGTGGATACAGTTACATTTTCCCTGCTTCAGTAATTGAGCATTGTCCGATTGTCAACTTACATCCAAGCTTCTTACCCTGGAATCGAGGGCCATTTCCTAATTTCTGGAGTTGGCTAACCGATAGTCCTAAAGGTGTCACAGTTCACTATATTGATGCTGGCATCGATACGGGAGATATTATTGCCCAGAAAAAGCTCGATTCTCTACACGATGGGATGACGCTTCATCAAACGAATTGGGCAACGATAGAGGCAGTTGTGGAACTTTTTATAGAAACATGGCCTTTAATTAGAGAGGGGAAAAATCAAAGATATCCCCAATTAGGTCAAGGAAGCTACCATACTTTCAAGGACATCATTCCGTTTCAAGATGTTTTGATCAATAGTTCACCTGATACACCGATTCGAGAATTGTGCCAAGCAATTCGAGCAAAGGTAGACATTGACCAAATAGTAGAAATTCGTTCGCAAGCGGATTTCTGGATACGCCACCTTGAGCGACAAAGCAGAGCCAGGCGAAACAGATAATTGTTAGAGTCAAGTCGCTTCGCTCCAATTAAAAATTAAAAATTAAAAACAATTAGTGGGAGCTTGGACTCACCACTCTCTTGTTGACCGCCAAATCAGAGATTTTGGCGGGGGCTTGTACCCAGAATTAACTAATTCAAAATTATTTTTATTCTTCCTAAGTGAATGAGCGAATGAGCGCATTTTGAATTCAAAAAAGGTCAAGGGTCTAACTTGCCACTCATTTGTAGGCAAAATGCGATCGCAACGATCGCATTTTTGCTCCAAGTTATCAAAAACAACAGCTGCATCCATTAGAAGGTAGGGTTGTCGGCGGCTGTACAGTGCGGTATCGTGTGCGTGGATGGGGTGCTAGTTAACTCGAATGAGTAGCGCGATCATCCTTAATTGCAGTACCTACGGAGCATTATTTATTGCTTCTTGCCCAGTTAGTTCCCTTCCAAATAGTAAAAAATAAAGCCGCAGAAACTAAAGATCCTAAATTCCATTTCACAGAACTCTTGATCAAACTTAATTTTTGAGCAGATTGAGTAGTTTGGGCTTGAGTTTTAAGTCGTGCTTTTTCTTTAGAAACTTCTGACAAGAGTTGGTTTTTGACTTCTTGAGGGTTTCTACCATCTAAAGAACGATTCTGGCTTTTGAGAAAACTTTCTATTTGTTGCGGTGTGGCTGCACTTAAACGCTTTTCTGCTAGTTCTGCCTGAGATAATTGCTGCTTTGATGCAGCACTAATTTGAGCAGCACTTTGATTAGTGAGTCGCACAGTGTTACCAATTGCCAAAGGAATGAATAACAGAAACAATACTGCTAACAATAAAGTTAACCAAGATAAGAGTTTGACAATCAAAAATTCCCATTTAGTACGTGAGTGCAACTCACCATAAAATATCAGTGCTAAACCAATCAGGGGCACAGGTACTCTTTCAATCAGTGCGCCAAAGGTTTGAAATTCCCAAACTGGATTCAGAAAGTTTGGTGGGATAAACATCTCAACAATATCGAACAGTGCTAGCAACAATAGCCCATAGCCGAGTATTCGTAAAATACTCATTGAACCTATTTGACTAAAGGCGAACTCCTGTAACTCTTGCACCAAAGGAATGAATTTATCACTATCTGATTTAGTCATGTTCTTAACAAGGTAGAAAAAAGATGGAAATTAGGATGATTCAAAATCGCTCAGGTTAAGATTGCCGCTATTCAAACTAAATTAATAACTAAACCTTTGCGAAAATTTGTAATTATTCAAATCCGCAAAAAGATTATTACACATTCGATTTACCTGTAGTCTGCACTTGCTCATTATTTATAGAGGCAGAGTTGGGAAAAATGTATAAATAATCACTAACAGGTATGGATTCACTGGTTTTAGAGAGCCAAGAAGTATTAATTTTAACTCTAGGTGCTTCTGGTTTGGGCTTGTCTATAGTTTTAGTCAAAAATATCTTTGCAAAAACGAAGAGTACGCCACCAAGGGTTAAAGCTAAAACTAGAATCCGCAGTTGTTTCCACTGAGTCATCGTTTTCAAGACCCCGCATTACCCTGTTTTTTTGATTGCTGCTGGATCAGAAAATAGTAAAATAAGCCTAAAATCACTACTGCAATAATCCCAAATAATCTAGAACCATCACCTTCGTGCCAGTAATCAAATGCTCGCTGATTAGACACAACAACAGCCAACAGAGCAACTCGTATCCCGTTGACAATAAATGCTGAAATTACAGCTACAGCTAGCACAAGGATACTTTTTTTGCGTTGTATGGGAAACATCAGCAAAGCAATTACAGCTAGTCCTAACATGTGGCTGATCAATTCTACCCCAGAACATCCAGAATAAACTTTGATACTTCCAGTTGGCAGATGGATATATATTCCTTGGTGAAGAGATACGTTAAATCCTGAATACCAAAGAACGAAAGCCGAGAATTTGGCGGTGATGGGGGAAATATCAGTTATGGATGAAAATATTAGCTTTGGAATACCGAGAAAAAACAAGATAGTTATCTCTTGCCAATATTGCTTTAATCCTTTAAAACCAGAAGCAAGTAAACCAAGACTAATGGCAGCAATAACAGGTGAAGCATGAGTAAAAGTTGCAAGCCACTGCCCTCCCAGCAAATAAGTACTTTGCCAAAGGATTAAAGCTATCAATGATAAGCCGACAACACTAGGAAAAATTCCGCTCTCTAAACTTAATTTATGACGTTTTTCCCCAAGCAAAGAGGCTACAGCAAACAAAAATAGGAGACTCATACCCATTTGAGAAACGTCTCCAGACCTCCAGGTTAGAGTTAGGATAATTGCCATTAAGCCTGCTGCTATTCCTAATATCCAAATCTGAGGATTTTCTATTAGTTTTGCTGGGGTCAAGTGGTTAGATTTCATGTGTTTCTAAATATAGGAATCTGACTTGATTTATGAAATTATTTGCGTGGGCAGGGAGGAGCCACTGCATTGCGGAGTGAGTTTGTTCGTGGGGTTTTACCCGTTGTAGCAAGTGGCATGAGGGAGTGGAAAATCAACCTTGTCGATGGTATGGAATTTTTTCAAAAATCAAATTAGGAATCCTATAGAATAGCTTTCGCAAAAAAAATTAAGTTTTTTGGATAATTTTTAAAGATTGGGCCAGTAAAAAGTTAATTAGTCTTTTAAAATGTTATCTTGACTTTTATCTCTGAAATAATACTATGGCTTTGCCTATTTTCTCAAAAAAATTCAGTGCTTATCGTCACATATTTAGTTAGGCATTATCAATAATTCTTACTAAGATTAATCAAATCTTTAAAGTTATAAATTTATTAATCTTTATTTGATACTTTACCATAATCTAGGTAAGGTAAGAGTTTTAGACTAATTAGTGAGCATTTATTTGTATAAAATTTATGTAAACTTTTTTCATACTCGTAATTATATTAGTTCATTTTTATGCTTTAAAGCGATCGCCACAGGATTTTTTCTCAAAATGGCCAATAAAAAAGGTAGGTATTACCCACCTAACAATACCGATTTAGTGACGTACCCGACTCTGATGCTTAAGCATACAGCGCGGGCTTCTCAGAGACTCTTCGCGCGAAGACATTATCTGAGCTTTAAGGGCGTGCGTCCCACGCGCCTTTATGTTGATAATTTGGTTAGCGTTATTAGAGTTTACAACTATTGCTTTCAAACCAGTATTTTCGACTTTGTTTAAAAGTAGCAGCGGTGAATATAATATCACAAAAATGGCAATTCCGACGCTCGATGACTCGCTACCGCTTCGCTATCACCGTCAATTCGTCATTGCCCAAAAAGAAGCCCCGACGCTCAACGAAGCGTTAGAGCGCGGGGCTTCTTTTTGGTTAAGCTAACTAAACACTTACTTGCGGCTACCTAACCACTTAGCCGCCGCAATACCGATAATACCTGCCACTACCGGATTGCTGAGAAACTTGATAATACCTGGTTGTTCCGCTAGCACCTCACGGAAGATGTCGGGGTGGTTGTGATAAGCGAAGGACGCCAATTTACTGACATCATCAGCGCTCATGCGGTTGGGGTTGTGTGTAGATAAACCTAGTTGTTGTTCTAGGTGGCGATCGTCTAGTCCTCTTTGCTTCAAGTGCTTGAAAAAGGCACGTGCGACATCATCCCGTTCATTTGGTTTGATTTGAGCGATCGCTTTTTGCAATTCCGGCTCCATTTGACTAGTAGGAATCCGGTCTGGATGCACAGATTTACTAAACAACTGTCGGCGTTGATCTGGTGTTGTGCGTTGAGCAAAATCATCGAAGTTGTCATACTCAGCAGTTGAGTCGGTTGACACATCATCTAGAGACTCAACATCACCCTGAGCCAAATCTTTCATTATGTGACGTCTGTATTCTTCGCTGCTTGTCACTTTACTTATCTCCTTTTTCACGTCAAATTTTCTGAACTCCTGACCTTAACTTGATTAAAACTTCAAGTATCTTTCCCTACTCCCTACTCCCTGCTAACTAGCTGTATTGAAGTTGACCAGTTTTCACATCGTATTGAGTAGTCAAAATTAGCTTCTTGTCAGGGCCATAAACCAGAACTTTTAAGTCTTGATTAGGAAAGTTTTTCCGAAAACCTTGTGCTAGAGATTTTGCTAATGGTCGTACTTCATTCGGACGAACCTGTGGTGATATAACAACACCTAATTTGTTGTTATCACGTACATAAGCATCCTGAACTAATCCACGAGAAGTCTGCACAACCCAGTTACCAAAAGTTTGTCCGGCTGGTGTGTTACCTCTCTCCAATTCTGCATAAGTTACATCCCTGCCTATGACTGGTGGAGTAGCCGTGCGGTCAGCTTGGGTTACAGTACCACCACTGCAAGCAGTAGTTATCGTCAGAACTAAAATTAAGACCAAAGTCGCTAAAAGTTTACGACTCTGTTGTAGCAAAATCATTTTATTCGCCTCCTAAAATTAACAAATCTTGAAACAGATAAAATAGCTTTTTTGCTCAAGCTAACTAAGACTTCTAGCTTTACAGCTTTTTTATTTGTCTTTAATAAGAGAAAATTTTTACTTAGGATAGATGTAGAGACGTAATTAACTACGTCTCTACACAAAATGCTTCATTAATCAAGCTAATTATTTGTTTTTACCCTTTGAATAAGGGAAATCAAATGATTAGTTTTGGTAAACTTCAGCAGTTTACTCTCTAGAAAAAGATAGAATTAGTCAATCTTTTTCTTGACACTATCTTTTACATCTTCGATTCCGTGACGCACTTCGCTTTCAGCTTGCTTTGCTTTACCTTTTGCTTTATCTTCTGGATCACCAGTCACGTTTCCTAGTGCTTCTTGAGCTTTACCTTCAACGTTTTTAGCAGCAGCTTTTGCACGATCTTCTATGCTCATTTTCTACTCCTGATTCTATACAAAATAAATTTCAAAGTTGAAAATCAGCTTTGATTTATTTGTTACTTCTAGTACAAACTAGCTTAATTTTTTCCCTTAAGCCTTCTACCACAAGATATATTTAAATAATTCAGAATTTAAACTTTAAAATTCAAAACCAAGAAATGCCATTTTAGTAGGTATTCTAGCTCTTAATTGCATGTTAGTTAAATAGATAAAAGATTAGTTACCTATGCTAAAAGATAGAGAATAATATTCAGTAAATTTCTAACCTATAGGAGGTGTTTTTGTATATCAACACAAACTAAAAAACCTGATCCCATTCAGAAATCAGGTTGAGCAAGTTATAGTTCTGGGAATAATTTTTTGTTTTAGTCTATAAAACCCATTAGTCCATCAGAATCGTCTATAGTATTTGATGCTATTGGACGATCGCCCATTGCTGAGTAGCTTTGAGAAATTACCAGTGAACTCGAAGCGATCGGACGAATACCAGATAAGTTGATGCTATCAACGACTTGAAATGTATTGGCGGTAATTGGACGAATACCCATTACGTTCATTGTTTCAACTACTTGCAAGCTACTGGTACTAATGGGACGTACACCAGCAATTGAAACTGTCTCAGCAACTTGTAGGTCACTGCTAGCTATAGGACGGACTCCTGCAACGACTAGTGTCCCTTGCTTCTGTTGTGTTGATGCATCAGTGCTTTGATCGGCTTGTTCAGCATTCAAGCTCTGACGATGCCCATTATCAGCTTCCACTGTAGTTTCTCCCTTTAGCTTAGTATGTTTTTGCCGAGGACTTATTGCCTTGCCAGTGCTGCTTATACTCATAACCCAACACCTTTTGTTTATTAACAGAATTTTACAATAATTAAGGAAAAATGAAATACTTTCCTATATAAGTGAGTTTAACCTTAAAAAACCTCATATAGGTATAAGTATCTTCAAAACTGATACATAAGTAAATTAAAACAGTAAATATTTGTAAAGTATTGTTGCTATTTATTAGTTTGATTACCCAGGTACAACGAGTACAATATCGGATCGTTACCATGGGATAGGGTATTTTCAGCAAAATTGTATGACAGAATTTTGTCTTCAAGCTCCCTTTAGTCCGACAGGCGATCAACCAAAAGCGATCGCTCAACTGAGTGCAAGTATTCAAGCAGGTAATCGTTACCAAACTTTACTAGGAGCAACGGGAACTGGTAAGACATTTTCAGTCGCAGCAGTGATTGAGAAAATTGGTAAGCCTACCTTAGTGCTAGCGCATAACAAAACCTTGGCAGCGCAACTGTGTAATGAATTGCGAGAGTTCTTTCCCAAGAACGCAGTTGAGTATTTCGTCAGCTATTACGATTACTACCAGCCAGAAGCTTATATCCCAGTCAGCGATACTTATATTGAGAAAACAGCTTCGATTAATGATGAAATCGATATGTTGCGACATTCGGCAACGCGATCGCTTTTTGAGCGTCGTGATGTGATTGTTGTCGCTTCCATCAGCTGTATTTACGGCTTAGGAATGCCAGCAGAGTATCTAAAAGCTGCCATTCCTCTCCAAATAGGTATGGAAGTTAATCAACGCCAAGTGTTGCGAGATTTAACAGCAGTACAATACAGCCGCAACGACTTAGAAATGAGTCGGGGACGTTTTCGTGTCCGGGGTGATGTATTAGAAATT
Source organism: Desmonostoc vinosum HA7617-LM4 (assembly GCA_019359515.1). Lineage (GTDB taxonomy): Bacteria > Cyanobacteriota > Cyanobacteriia > Cyanobacteriales > Nostocaceae > Desmonostoc > Desmonostoc vinosum. The sequence continues at coordinate 176,410 of JAHHHC010000003.1, forward strand.
GGCCCAGCATACGAAGACCGAATTATTCGTGTCGAATTTTTTGGTGATGAAATTGATGCGATTCGTTATGTAGATCCAGTAACAGGCGAAATTATTAACAGTTTAGAAGCAGTAAATATTTACCCAGCGCGTCACTTTGTCACTCCAGAAGAACGCTTAGAAGCTGCTTGTAATGATATTGCAATGGAATTAAAAGAGCGGAAAGCCGAATTAGAAGAAACGGGAAAATTGTTAGAAGCGCAACGCATCGATCAGCGTACACGCTACGATTTAGAAATGTTGCACGAGGTGGGTTATTGCAACGGCGTCGAGAATTATTCGCGCCACTTAGCAGGACGACAAGCGGGAGAACCACCAGAATGTTTAATCGATTATTTTCCCAAAGATTGGTTACTAGTAATAGATGAATCTCATGTTACCGTGCCGCAAATACGTGGGATGTATAACGGTGATCAAGCGAGAAAAAAAGTATTAATTGAGCATGGGTTTAGACTTCCTAGTGCTGCTGATAACCGTCCTTTAAAAGCAGAAGAGTTTTGGCAAAAAGTTACCCAATGCATCTTTGTTTCAGCCACACCAGGAAATTGGGAATTAGAAATTTCCGAAGATCGGATAGTCGAACAAGTAATTAGACCAACCGGTGTAATTGATCCAGAAATTTATGTGCGTCCAACCGAAGGTCAAATCGATGATTTATTAGGAGAAATTAAAGACAGAGTTGACCGCCACGAACGAGTGTTAATTACCACATTAACTAAGAGAATGGCGGAAGATTTAACAGAATATCTCCAGGATAATAGTATTCAAGTGCGATATTTACATTCAGAGATTAATTCGATTCAACGCATCGAAATTATCCAAGATTTGCGTGAAGGTAAATTTGATGTGTTGGTTGGTGTGAACTTGCTCAGGGAAGGTTTAGATTTACCAGAAGTTTCGCTAGTAGCAATTTTGGATGCAGATAAAGAAGGGTTTTTGCGAGCTGAACGTTCTTTAATTCAAACTATTGGTAGAGCAGCGCGTCACGTTAAAGGACAAGCGATTTTGTATGCTGATAATTTAACGGATAGCATGGTTAAAGCCATTGATGAAACTGATAGGCGTCGTGGTATTCAGACGGCATACAATAAAATGCATGGAATTACGCCACAGCCAATTGTCAAAAAATCGAGTAACGCGATTTTGTCATTTCTAGAAGTATCTCGAAGATTGAATGCAACCGAGTTAAAAGTTGTAGATGAACATCTAGACGAAATACCTCTAGAACAAATTCCAGATTTGATTGGCAAGCTTGAAGAACAGATGAAAGAAGTAGCCAAGAAACTAGAATTTGAAGAGGCCGCAAAATTACGCGATCGCATCAAGCACTTGCGAGATAAACTACTAGGACATTAAATAATTCGTAATTCGTAATTAACGCGTCGTTTATTCAAATATTTGCATTGTCAACTCGTCTTTTTCTGTCTCTGTATAGAGGCGATCGCTAGCAACATAATCTGAACCAGACAATAGACTTCTTGCAAAAATACTTGAACCGTCAGAGACTCAAGTCTCTGCCTAATAGCAAAAGTCCGTTGAAACGGACTAAAAATACTGTTATTAGTCGGTTTCAACCGACTTGAGTTATCAGCCAGAAAATTTATTTTCTGGCGAGTATCCGACTTTTGCAAGAGGTCTAATAAAAAATCCCCGGTTTTTAGCCGAGGAATTGTCAACAAATTAGGGTGTAAAAGACTACAATTAGTGGGGCTTCCCAATCTCTAGTCTCTTATTTGATTCGCGGATGAGCATCTTGTCCATCCCAACAGACTAAAGTGGGTATAGCAAAGGCTTTAGTTTGGTAAGCATTTTTAACTGCTACCCAGTTACTAGCGATTGGCATTCGCCAACCAGTGCCGAAGGCGCGGTCAGTAATTTTTAAGCCCGGAGGTGCTTGTCGCCGTTTAAATTCTGCGCGCGCAACCATCTGGATAACTCGGTCTACAATCACAGGATCGTGTCCTGCGGCGGCGATTTGTACAGCTGATTGGTGGTTGTGAATCAGACGCTGCAAGATATCGTCTAAAATATCGTATGGTGGTAGCGAGTCTTGGTCTAATTGACCTGGTTTAAGTTCGGCGCTGGGTGCTTTGGTGATGATGTTCTGCGGGATGACTTCACCATTGCTATTTAACCAATCGCAAAGTGAATAAACGCGAGTTTTGGGTACATCTGCAATCACTGCTAACCCACCGTTCATGTCACCGTAGAGGGTACAGTAACCAACTGCGATTTCTGATTTATTGCCGGTTGATAGTAGCAGATAACCGAATTTATTGGCGATCGCCATTAATAAATTACCCCTAATTCGGGATTGGATATTTTCTTCTGCTAATCCAAACTCAGTATCTCCAAACAAATCTGCTAAGCTGCGGTCAAAGCCTTGCATTAAGTCGCCAATCGGGATAGTAGTGGTTTTAATCCCTAAATTTTCACCTAAAGCCAAAGCATCGCCGATAGAATGCTCTGAACTGTAAGGCGAAGGCATTAGTACACCCAAGACATTTTCTTTACCAAGAGCAGCTGTGGCGATCGCTGCAACCAATGCAGAGTCAATACCACCACTTAAACCCAGCACTACTTTAGAAAAGTGACATTTGCGTGCATAATCCCGCACACCCAAAACCAAAGCGTGCCAGATTTCCTCATCTTCAGTTTCATATGCAGGTGCAACAGAACCTAACTTTAAATCTCGTTGCGCTTCATCAAATTCAATGATCACCAAGTCACTTTCAAAACCACGGCCACGACACCTAATTTCACCTTGACGATTCAAGGCAAAACTAAAACCATCAAAAATTAGGTCATCATTCCCCCCAACTTGGTTAGCATAAATTACGGGTTGTTGAAAACGCATCGCACTATGTCTGAGCATGGCTTCACGAAACCGCTGCTTACCAAAACTGTAAGGCGAGGCAGATAAATTAACAATTAAATCTACACCCAAAATTGCTAAATCAGCGATGGGATTTGTGGCGTAACTACGTTTACCCCAGAATTCTTCATCATTCCACAAATCTTCGCAAATAGTAACACCAATATGGATGTTATCTAAGGTGAAATAATTAGCTTGTAACCCTGGTTCAAAATAACGATTTTCATCAAATACATCGTAAGTGGGCAAAAGTCGCTTATGAAAGAATTGCTTAACTTTGCCTTTCTCTAACAAAGCAATGCTATTAAATAAACTTTTGCCACCAGTAACATGGGCTTTGAGATTCTGTTCTACAGTGCCAACCAACACAGCTAAATTAGGCGGTAAATCGCGAGCTAATTGTTGCAATGTCATGCCCATTGCTTCAACAAAACTGGGATTAAATAACAAATCCCGTGGTGGATAGCCACACAAAGATAGTTCTGGTGTTAACAGCAAACGTGTGCCTTGGGCTACCGCCCGATGTGCTGCTGCTAAGATGATCTGAGCATTTCCAGGTAAGTCACCGATAGTAGGATTAATTTGAGCGATCGCAATTTTCATTTTGTTTAATCATTAATTATTGGTTATTAGTCATTGGTCATCCCTTTTCCTGGCAAAGATGCTACGCGTAGCAAGATCCCGTAGGGTACGCTATGGGGCAAGTTGTCATTAGTCAAAAGCAATTAATTTTGGCTTTTAACTGTACGTAGCAATTAGTTAAATAAACACTAATGGTTTATCTTTGAAGGGTGCAAAAGCCACAGCATCAAACTTATATAAACTAGCCGGTCGTCCTGCTCCTCGTGATACTTTAATGCCGGTATCACATAAGAAACCTAACTTGAGTAGACGCGCCCGAAAATTAGAATAATCGGAAAAATTTTCACCTAAAACTGTGGTGTATAACTGATATAAATCATTCAAGGTAAAAGTTTCTGGCAAAACTTCAAAAGCAACTGGGCTATACTCCAATTTATTGCGTAAACGTCTGTGCCCATACGCCAGAATTTCGTTATGATCAAAAGCTAATTGCGGCACTTGTTTGACTGGATACCAAGCTATGCCAGTGACGCGATCAGCAATTAATTCTGCTTCCTCAAACCGCACCAAGGCAAAGTAACTAACTGATAAATAACGCACACCATAGCTATCCCTTGCTTCCCGTGGATCACGATTTGGCCCACCAAAAGTATATAGTTGTTCCAAATAAAGATTGTTCACCTTTATTTTCTCCGCCATAATTCGATAAGCGGCATCCTCTAAAGATTCTCCCGGACGTACCAAAGTACCGGGAAGACTCCAAGAATTTAAAAATGGTTCTTGCTGTCGCATTACTAATAAAACTAACAGCCGATTTTGTGCGGTATCTACAGAAAAAATTACATTGTCAACACCTACCTTGAAATCAGCCAAAGGTTGTTGATTTAACGGAGTTGAAATTTTTTTTGAGTTGCGTTCTGGCATTTGTACAAATGCTGTTGATTAATATAAGCGACTACAGGAGGGGTAAGGGCTTCAGGATTTCCATGTTCGCGATACGCCGTTGAGGAAATATCCAAACCCGTAATAGCGGCGATCGCAATTTTCCCTCCCTGTTTTTCCACTGCCTCCAAACTAGATTTATCTATTGCATATCCCGGTCGTGGCACAATCAATAATTGCACTTGCTGTAACAAATCTTCAATATGATACCAACGCGGCAATTGTTCGAGTAAATCTGAACCGATAACTAATGTCAAATCAGCATTTGTACCCCAATGTAGTTTCGCTTTCTCCACTGTTTCCAGTGTTCTAAAGTTACTCAATTTTTGCTCTAAAGCAATGTTGTGCTGTGGTGCGTCTATATCATTAATCAAAAGTTGCAGCATTGCCGCCCGATGTGACAAAGGCGTTTGATGTGACTTAAACGGGTTATCTGCTGCCCAAACCGCTACGTAATCATAAAACTCAGACAACCAACTCAGAATCGCCTGATGTCCAGCAGTTGGTGGATCGGCACTAGTACCAAACAAAGCAATCCTCATCATTTACCTCTGACTGGGGAATTGGGAACTTGTACTGAGCAAAGTCGTACCCCTGCAAGCTACGCGTAGCGTCTTTGACAGGAGAAGTATGGGGAATGGGTAAAGAACTTTTCATACTTGCTTTGTGCTTTTGATTCGTTTTTTAGTCTCCTCAGTCAACACCCGTAATCCTTCCGAAATCTCAACATACACCCCAACAGGATGATCTAAACGCCGCGTCTGTTGTGGCAAACTAGCAACTGAGATGGCGGTACGTTGGCGAATTGCTGTCAAAGTTTCTGGTGGTTGTATTTGCTTACCTTCTTGCATTACTAACTGCAATAAGGGTTTTGCTTCCAGAAAATTTTCATCTACCAATCCCAACCTGTCTGTCTTTAACTTACCTCCCGATGTCAATGAGCGAAAAATCTGCTTACGCCCTGGATATGTGCCTTTCCCACTTGAGTTTTTCATGACTGGGATGCCATCTATTTCTACAAGTTTGTAAACTCCATTTACAGGTGAACCCGTGACTAGTTTTGTTCCCAATCCATAACCATCAATCTCGGCCTGTGCTGCTTTTAGCCTGGCAATTTCCCACTCGTCTAAGTCACCACTAGCAAAAATGGGTACATTGGGAAGGAGCGATCGCACCTGTTTAGATAAGCTAACTAAATCTCCTGAGTCTAATCTGACACCAGTTAATTTAATTTCCCCAGAATTTACTTTTTGAGCTAAGCGTTGGGCAGCAGCAACCGTATCGTATGTATCAATCAACAATGGCGCACCCGGAAAATATCGATGAAACGCGCTAAATGCCCGCTCTTCAGAGCCTTCGATTGCTGATAGTGCCATCACCAGAGCGTGAGCCATCGTACCACTTGGTAGCTGTCCTAGTTGTAGCGCTGCTAACACATTTGAAGTGGCATCCAAACCACCTGCCAAAGCCGCCCGCGCCGCCCACAATGAGGCTTGAGGACTAAATGCCCTTCTAGTACCAAATTCCAGGAGTGTTGCTTGCTCTCCTGCAACATCGCGTAACCTTGCTGCCCTACTTGCAATTAAAGTTTGGTAATTAATAGTATTTAATAAATAAGTTTCTACGAGCTGTGCTTGCCAAAGAGGTGCTTCTATCCGTAACAAAGGTTGATTGGCAAACACTGCTGTGCCTTCAGGTACTGCCCAAACATCCCCGGTAAAACGCCCCTGGGCTAACAGTGACCAAAAGCGATCGCCCGCCTGAGCAAAAATTCCCGTCGCCTGCAAAGCTGCAATCTGAGCAGAACTAAAACGGAATTTTGTCAAATATTCCAACGCTTGCGCTAGCCCCATGGCAATTAAATAACCAAAATCCTCTGGCAACCGCCTGACAAACAACTCAAAGCTTGCCTTGCGTTGTTCTATACCTTCACCTGTGTAACAAGCCGCCATCGTCAATTGGTAAAGGTCAGTCAGTAAGCTGTAGTCATCCGCACAGAGGTTCAGTTCTTGAGTGGGGTAACTTTGCAGTTGCTGAGTATTGGTATGTACATAGCCTAAATCTGAAAAAGTTGTCATCAGAACTCCCTTACAAGAATGCTTCTTCTATTTATGGTAATATTCACCATAAATAATGTCAACTATCAAAAAAACTAGTTAGTATATTGTTGAGATACATGGTATTTACGGTTGGATTAATATTGTGTTTATTAATTATTTAACATATTTTAATAGTTTTCTATAAATAATGGAGAATGGGGAATAATAGTAATAACTAAGTCGCCCACAAGTGGTGGCAAGTTTTTAAACCTTTACATTTTTCGATAAATTAAAGGGAATTACATCGATATAGCGATCCGTTTCGGAGTTTCAAGCAAATTTGTCCCCTATTCCCTATTCCCTATTCCCTAATTAAGTTACAATTAGAGTCAAAGGGAAAAGTTAGAGTAGTGAACAAGTTGAAGTATTGCAAACATATCTGAAAAACTATTGCAGATATTCTCAATATATTGAGAAGTAGAGCGAGTGAAGAATATCAGAATTAGAGTATAAACATCACAATTAAAGCGACTCAAAAAAAGGAGTCTTAATATTATGGCTATTTCCAGAATCATTGCTCGTGTAACTCAGTATATTTCTGAAGCCGTAATGCGGATTTTTGGCCCTACTGATGATGCTTATCCTTCGATAGGCGTACAACCTTTTACAGGCGATCCTTACAAAGAAGGCACAGCTGATAATTGGTAGATGACGCCACAGCAAAACATTAATAAATAAATGACATTTTAAAATGTGACTGATTACAAGGCATGATGTTCTTCTCATGCCTTTTTGCTTATATTATAGGTATTCTTGAATAACGAAAACTTGTCGGCTGGATTTGGGTTGGTTCTGCTTTTTGACGCGAATCAGGCGATTTTGCAGTGCGATCGCCCAAGTAAGACTTTGTGACTTAATATCTTGTAAGTAGGCGTGGAGAGTTTGAGTTTGTCCTAAATAGTCTCTATCAGTTTTGCAGATAATGATGCCGTTGTGAGCAATGCCGCTATTATGTAAAGCAATAAAGTCGTCACGGTTAAGAGTGATGACAATTCGCTGGTTTTGTGTCGCAAAAATTAGAACTTCCTCATCAGGGATACCTTGATTTGCTTGTCCTGCTTCGTAGGAAGTGAGGACATCGTAGCCTAACTGCCGCAGTTCTCTGACTATATCCATAGGAAAATTCTCATTAGAGTAAAGCTTAACCATCATCATCCTCAGTGAAGGTGATGATTGCTCGATCTAATTGTTCTTGGTGCTGTTCATAATAAGTCCAGGCAGCTTGTAGATCATTATGGGTTAGGGTAGGATAGTTTCGCAGTAACTCTTCTTCATCTGCTCCCTGTTGGCGAAAAGCCACTAGCGTCCATACAGGGATGCGCGTGTTGCGAATGCGCGGCTGTCCACCGCAGACACCGACTGTCACTTGAATTGGCTGGTTGCTTAGTCGCTGTTGTAAAAAGATGCGCTCTTCTAGAGTGAGAGATTCAATAATTTGTACTAGTGAATCAACTAATCGCGTGTTCATCATTATTTTTATTGATTACTTTCGCAGCTTTTCCACTTGGTTATTATCTATAATATTTGGCTGCTGATTAATGAATTCTTCAAATAAGCTAAAAAATCTGTCTACTGCACTTCGTTCATCCGCAGAATTAAAGAGAATGATACTTGCCCATAATTGTCCAGTTTCAACCTGAAATTTTTCTCTAATCCATTGTAAAAATTTTTGAAACTCGCTCTCTTGTTCGGTTAAAGGTATACCAAGTTCGCGCCGAGCAAAATAGTATCCATCCAAAAATGCCTGAAGATTGAAGATGGAATGTCTGCCTAGATACATTGCAGGTCTTTTTTTTATCTTTTGTAGTAAATCGTATAGATTATCCATACTCAACTCACTTAATGGCTTGATTCAAAAGTAAATTTCGGTTATTTGAAATTCTTTCCCTATATCTAGAATGGGTGAATAGAGATTTTGCATCCAATGCAATCTAGTAATTCCTTGATAGTGGATGTTATCAAAGACAACTTCAATACTATCTATTTCAATGAGAATACCTTCATGATGGCCAGTGGTAGCAATCAATTCTCCAATACTATCATCATAGATTCTGCCGTAGATTGGATCTTGTGAGCCTGTATCCAATTTAATGTGCTTACCATGAACTCCTTGTGATACTAAAAATTTTTTCATGGCTCTGGCACAAAGAATACAATCAAAAATTCCGTAATTCCTGGCAATCTGAATAATTTGTTGATAGATGACATCATCTTTCTTCAAAATCATTAATTATCTTGCATACAGTCAGCTATAGTAATTTGTACAGTAATAAGTTGCTGATTTTCATCCATTACGTAATTTTTGGTTATTTCTAGCATTTTTTTAACATCAGATTGTTTGCAAATTCTATTTACTATTTTGACGCTGTTATTACACAACTAGCTGCGTCGCCAAATTTTGATATTTCCGCTACCATCACCAGCAGCCAGCCAATTTCCATCGAGGCTAAAGGCGATGGAATGAACTGAGTCAAAATGACTGAGAGTGGAAATTGTTGCACCTGTTGTCATTTGCCATAATTTGATAGTTTTATCAGAACTACCACTAGCCAGTATTTGCCCATTATTACTAAAAGTGATATGTGTAACTCGTTCGGAATGACCTTTTAGGGTAAGAATTTCTGTGCCTGTTTGCACATTCCATAGTTTGATAGTTTTGTCACTACTACCACTAGCCAGCATTTGCCCATCACTACTAATGGTGATGCAATTAACCCAGCCGGAATGACCTTTTAGGGTAAGAATTTCTGTGCCTGTTTGCACATTCCACAGTTTGATAGTTTTGTCACTACTACCACTAGCCAAAATTTGCTCATCACTACTGATGATGACAGATTCAACTCCACTAGAATGACCTTTTAGGGTGCGAATTTCTCTACCCGTTTGCACATTCCACAGCTTGATAGTTTTATCAGAACTACCACTAGCCAGTATTTGCCCATCACTAGTAAAAGCAACAGAAAAAACCCTGTCAGAATGACCTTTTAGGGTGCGAATTTCTTTACCCGTTTGCACATTCCACAGTTTGATAGTCTTGTCGTTACTACCAGTAGCCAGTATTTGCCCATCGCTAGTAAAAGCGACAGAAGTAACTGACAGGGAATGACCAGTGAAAGTGTAAATTTCTCTATTGGTTGCTATAGACCACAGCTTGATACTGGCACCACTACTAATAGCCAGAATTTGTTGATCATCAATGAAGGCTACGGAACTAACTGATCGAGAATGACCAGTGAGAGTGCGAATTTCCTTACCTGTAGCTACTTGCCAAAGTTTGATACTGGCATCACTACCACTAGCCAAAACTTGCTCATCACAACTGAAGGCTACGGAACTAACTGACCGAGAATGACCAGTGAGAGTGCGAATTTCTTTAGCTGTTTGCACTTCCCATACTTTGATAGTTTTGTCATGACTACCACTAACCAGAATTCGCCCATCACTATTGAAGGTAATGGAATTAACCCAACCGGAATGACCAATGAGAGTGCGAATTTCCGTACATGTTTCCATTTCCCACAGTTTAATAGTGTTGTCATGACTACCAGTAGCCAGAATTCGCCCATCGCTACTAAAGGCGATGCAATTAACCCAGCCAGAATGACCACTAAGGGTACAAATTTGTCTACCAGTTGCTACTTCCCATAGTTTAATCGTGTAGTAATAACTACCACTAGCTAGAAGTTGCCCATCACTACTAAAGGCGATCGGATTACTATAGTAGGAATGAGCAGCGAGGGTACGAATTTCTCTACCTGTTTGCACTTCCCATAGTTTAATAGTTTGATCATGACTACTGCTAGCCAGAATTTGCCCATCACTATTGAAGGCGACGGAATAAACATGGGAAGAATGACCTTTTAGGGTGCGAATTTCTCTACCAGTTGCCACTTCCCATAGTTTGATAGTGTTGTCCGAGCTACTCCTAGCCAGAATTTGTCCATTACTATTGAAGGCAACGGAATAAATATGGGAAGAATGACCAGTGTTCGCGTAGCCTTCCTTCGGAAGGGTGCGGATAAGTTGAAATGTAGTTGATGAAAACAAGTGAATTACTGAATCTGCTACACTTGCTAAGATATCTTCCTTGGGGCTAAGGGCTATCTTTCCAGAAATCCCCAGAATCTTGTGAACGCATTCCCAAGATGGGGGCGTGTAGGGAGGAGATGTTACAGGTTGTGTTGATGCTACTATCCCCGCATCCAATAAATCTAACCATTCCTGCACCGATTGGGGACGAAACTTGTAATTTAACGCCATTCCCCTCATAACTGCCTCATTCACCCGATCGCCTACACTCGAATTCAATTCTTTAGGCGATCGCATGGTAAAATTTTGCAGTCTAGCTGGCGCTGGCATCGGCAATTCTCCACTCAGCAAAGAGTACAACGTGGCGGCTAAGGCGTAAACATCAATATATTCTCCCCGTTCGGCATTAGGTGCATACTGTTCTGGAGGCGCATAACCATGAGTAACACTCTCTGTATGCTGTAAAACTGCACCGGCAATAAATTGTCTAGCAAGACCAAAGTCAATTAGTACGGCCTCTGGTTTACCCGCACGCATCATAATATTACTCGGCTTTAAATCCCGATGTAGTAAGCCGCGATCATGAACTACAGTTAAAGCTTCGCCAATTTGCCTAATATATTGCAGTGCTTCGGCTTCTGGTAATGCTCCTTTTTCAGTTATCAGCTTCCCTAAATCTTCGCCTTCGATATACTCCATCACCATGCAGGGAAAATTACCTTCATCAAAGGCATTTTCTACCTGTACAATATGAGGATGGTGACACAAAGCCAGTCGAAAAGCTTCATCTTGAAAGTCTTGCCGTAATTTATCTTGATGTGATATCCAGTCAGGATGATTGAGGATTTGTTCTCTGAGGGTTTTGATGACTCGCAACTGGTCGCGTCGATTTTTCGCCAGATAGGTTATACCTATGCCACCTTCGCCTAATTTTCTCTCGATGATGTAGCGATCGCCAAATAACTGCTGTCCTGGATTCCACACCATAGATAAAGACCGTAGTTTTACTGATATTTTATTTTGACACATCGTAAATATCAGTTTTTGGCAGTAAATAGAGAGTTTCGTTATTAAATAGCCACCTCTGCTTGTGTCAGAAAAGTTTCAATTACTCATAACATTTTCAAAAGTGACTGGATTACAAGTTATGGTATTATTATCATGCCTTTTAGCAGAAGTTTTAAAAGGCGATCGCTTTTTTCAATTTTGTAATAAACTCTGCAAATTCCCCTGACAGATAAACAGGTTCAGAGATTATACGGGACTTAACAATCGCTGCCATTCTGATAGATTAACCCACTTGCTCATAGATTGAGTTTCATTGACAAAGTAACTTGAAATCAAACATTACAGTTTGAGTGTTGGTTATTTTATTAACTGGTTGCTTGCATAAATGCCTTTTTTACTGGTGATGACTTTACTTGGGGGGATGTGGTTCGACTTCGCTCACCAATCAAGGAGATGGGAAGGCTGGGGAAACTGGGGAAAAAGATAATTTCCCATTCCCCATACTTCTCCTGTCGGAGACGCTACGCGAACGACTTTGCTCAGTACAAGTTCCCAATTCCCCATTCCCAAGCAACATCGCTTAAGGATTAGCAGATTTCTCCAACAGTTCTTTTTGTCGTAACCAATCTTGACCTACTTGGATACTAATATCTGAGCCGAGATTACCAGTACTTTCTACTCGCACTTCCCCAAATCCTAAAGTATCGCGAATGGATTCAGCACTGTTGCCATCTCCTTGTTGAGCGACAATGTGAGTTACCTCTAAAGGCTCATTCCAAGGTTTAGACACATAGATATTGCGATATCCAGCTTTTTCTAAGGCTCTAATCAATGGTCTGAGGTTGGAGCGATCGCCACCTGTGCTATCTTGAATTGCAACTCGCAAAGATGCCGGATCAGTTATTTGCTGTCCTTGTTCTGATTCCAAATCAAAATGTTGGGCCATAAGTTTGGCAATACCATCATCGTTGGGCAACCAGTAGCTTGCATCATACTTGCCTGGGTCACTAAAGTTACCCGGCAGTAATAACTGCTGAATCTTTTTGGATTTATTAGCGTCATTTGCAAAACGTAATAAAGCTGCTAACTCTTCACCAGTCATGTTGGTGTCGATATTTTCTTTTACTACATTGAAAATTTCAGGTAATCGCTGTAATGTATTTAAATTCAGGGCCTGTTCCATCAAGGCACGCATAACCATCTGCTGGCGCTGAATTCGGCCAATATCTCCTAACTCATCACGCCGAAAACGTAGCAATTGCAGTGCCTGATTGCCATTGAGATGATGCTTACCAGCTTTCAAATTAATGTATAAGTGCTGGGACTCATCTATATATTTCATATCTCTGGGAACGTAGACTGTTACCCCACCCAAGGCATTAACTAGCTTCTCAACTCCGAGAACATTAATGCGAACATAGCGATCAATTCCCACTCCACCCAAGAGATTACTGACGGTCTTGGCACTCAAAGCAGGCCCACCCTCAACATTAGCGGCATTAATCTTTTTGATTCCGTGCCCCTCTATTTCTGTACGGGTGTCTCTAGGAACAGAAAGCATGACCATTTTTTTCGTCTCTGGATCAAATTTGGCCAAGAGGATCACATCGGCAAGACCATCAAAAGAATTTACTTGAGGTAAGTATCTGAGATTTTTGGTTTCGGCGGGAGGGTTGTTAACATCTGGTGGTAGTACGCTCATCCCCATCACCAAAATATTAACTGGACGCGTTAATTCCGAAAATCGCAACCCACCTCCAGAGAAGCGATCGCCATCAAACACTGCCTCTTCCTGTGGGCTAAGCTGAGCTTGTTGTAAAGAGGTACTAGTTAACGATACTGCCAACAGCGCCCCTGCTGTGGCTGACACCATTGCAATTCCGCTCATACCCACCCAAAACCATAGCCAACGCCCTGATTTTGAGTTCTGAGAATTTTTGCCGTTGACTTTAGAGGCTTTTCCCGAATGGTTTCCTTCCGCCGAAGTTCTTTGACTGGTCACAGACTTCCTCACACTTAAACTGAAAAAACTAAGTAAAATTACAGGTTAAAAAATATACAAACAGTTCAATTCATAATAGCTAATTCTTGATTATCGATGCTGAATTTTTCACTGTTGTAGCGACCACAACACTTATAACAGCATTTATCTTTGTTTGGGCAAAATAAAATATGTATTACTTGAAGTATGGCAATAATAAACTCGATTTGACCAGGTTGGTAGGTAAATAACCCGTAATTTATTAATAAGCGAGTAAGAATACCGACCACTTTTGATTTAGATAAATTAGGCTAAGTACTTACTAAGTATTCTTTGAGCAAAACTGCTAAACCCCGGTAAACGCTTAGACTTGCCTTGGATGAGGCGAAACATCAACCAAACACTTACTAAAAAATAACCAGAAGTCAGAAAGCTATTGAGAACGAATACACGCAGTGTGAAAAAATCTGAAGTTGCTGCTCCGGTTCCTAGTAAAAAGTATCCCAATAGCCAAGTTAGCGCTAAGGTAATTGACAGACGACTGATGTTAAGTTGTTCCCGACTTCCCCGCCGACGGTAGAGAGTCCACAGCGAAGGAAAAAAGCCAATGATCGGAATCAAATATAGAAGTAGCTGTGTTTTGGGAATTGGGAATTGAGAATTTTCTTCTTCATGTTCCTCTGTCCCCGCGTCCCCACATCCCCGCGTCCCCGTGTCCCCACATCCCCGTGTCCCCGCGTCCTCATTCCCCATTCCTCATTCCCCATTTCTTCAATATTATCCATTTGGGTTAGTGTAACTCCTAAACTAGAAGGATGAAACAGAATCATATAGTCAGAGATAATAGGCTGTAAAGAAGAATTTAGTTCTATCCCGCAATCAGCTCAAAATGCAGACACGCAAGCTTCTCGACTGGTGGCAGACACTCACACCGATAGCTCGAATCGGAGCGATCGCACTGTTCGCTCCGCTGCTAGTTCTTAATGGATGGGCATTTTCGGCAATTTTCCATTATTTCCATTCTTTGATAGTCATTTTAGTCGGAGCCTCAGTGCTGGCATTTCTGCTTAACTACCCCGTCAGTTGGATGGAGTATCACGGTGCTAGGCGAGAGCAAGTCGCTATTTTAGTATTTTTGCTAGCTTTGTCAATTTTATTGGCTTTGGGTCTTACCCTGTTTCCACTGGCTTTGACTCAAGCTCAGCAATTGGTGGCTCGCTTGCCAGAGTTGATTGACTCTGGACGCTCTCAGTTAATGATATTAAATGAGAAAGTCGAGACTTTTGGTTTACCGATTAACCTTGATGCTTTGGTAGTACAAATTAACGATCGCGTCAAGGGGCAACTACAAGCGATCGCCGGACAAGTTTTAAATTTGGCGGTAGTTACAGTCACTAGCCTGCTAGATTTTCTGTTGACGATGGTTTTAACTTTTTATCTTTTGCAACATGGAGATGAACTCTGGGAAAGTTTAGTAGAATGGCTACCCACTAAATTTCGAGATCCTTTTTCCAAAACAGTGCGCCTGAGTTTTCAAAATTTCTTTATTACTCAGCTGATTTTATCTACTTGCATGGCATCAGCCTTAATTCCTTCCTTCTTGTGGCTGAAAGTACCATTTGGTTTGCTATTTGGCTTAACGATTGGCATTATGGCTCTTGTGCCGTTTGGCGGTTCTGTGGGTATTGCTTTAACTACCCTGTTGGTAGCACTACAAGATTTTTCCATGGGGATAAGAGTGTTGGTAGCGGCGGTGATTGTACAGCAAATTCTCGAAA
Organism: Desmonostoc vinosum HA7617-LM4; assembly: GCA_019359515.1. Classification (GTDB taxonomy): domain Bacteria; phylum Cyanobacteriota; class Cyanobacteriia; order Cyanobacteriales; family Nostocaceae; genus Desmonostoc; species Desmonostoc vinosum. Next base: position 191,743 of record JAHHHC010000003.1, read on the forward strand.
ACTTGATAGCTCCCAGAATTTTAGGTAGTTTTACTGGTTTAAACCCTGTTTGGATATTAATTTCGGTCTTAACAGGAGCCAGAATCGGCGGCCTTTTGGGTGTGATTGTGGCTGTGCCAACTGCTGTTGTGATTAAGACTGCTTTAAGCGCTCTACGTCCTGTATCTTTAAGTAGCGAGACAGGCGTTAACACAAGTGAGGAAATAACTGCACCCGTTACAACAGATGAATCACCAAAAGTTGACGCTAAAAACCCTTTGAGCATCTCTGAAGCCACGTTACCTTAGTGCAGGCAAGGGAGCAGGGAGCAGGGGGAAAGTTACACATAGATCTCCCCCTTGCAAAGCGTACTCTGCCCCTCCGCCTCTTGCCAATTCCCTACTCCGGCTCAACAATTGAACCCATAAATAGAATATTTCCTGTCTGATTATCTCTGATGGCACAGAAGAAGGGGCGATCAACAATCATTTTGAATGGCTCTGGTTTTGGTTGAAAAGATGTTAACTCCATGCCTACTGAAGTAGCCGCAGCGGCTTCTGTGCCTTCTTCATTGACTTCCACAAAAGTCTTGTGCTTAACTTGGCTGATGGCAAAATTTTTCCCCATTCCAGAAAAGTTAGCTTTTCTGCTAAAAGCTTCCTCCATACCCAGAGCTTTTAAAGTATCGTTAAGCGTAATATCATAGTCTGTTTTGAAGCGGGGTAAGCGGATAAACCCGGCTCTTTTTTTGAACTGAGTCATCCATTTCTCCCATCTCTCAAAATTTAAGTTTTGGTGGAAAGCTTTGAGGTTAGAGTTCTTCTTGGGCAAGAAGATATAAAAACTCACTTTACCATCTGTACCATAAGGTAAACTAACTGCTTGAAACTGCTCGTTTTCATAATATCTGTAATCACCTTTTTGGGACATCATTGGATGTTGTTTTTGCTGTCCAGATGTCAGATAAAATGGGTGAGGTGCAGTTTGTTTTTTATCAAATTCATTGCTCCAACTACCTTTAAAATATATGGCATTGATGAGAAACAGTACTTGATTTGGCTCGATTGTCTCAACAATTTGGTTAATTTTACCGCGAGTATTTTCCTTGACCCAATTATTAATAGTGTTAGGTGCAGCAGGATCTTTAAAGTTTAAATTAGTAACTTTGGCTTTAAAGAAATCCTGAGTTATTTGGAGAAAATCTGGTTGAAATCTAACATCTTGATTTGCCCAAAGTGAGTTAGCAATAGTTAATTGTACTTTGCTATCTGGATTTTCTAAAAGTTGCTTTAATGAAGCGTAAGCAGAGTTAATCTCTTGAAGACTCATCCCCTGTAATTCTAGGGTTTTGGCCATTGCTTGTTGAGTCGAACCGCTAGCGCCATTGTAGGTCATAGCTAAAGCGATCGCAACACTCGAAGGCGAGATAAAAACGTTCTTTTTATAACTATCGCTTTTTTGAATTTCTGAAAATAACTTGAAGCCAAACCTATTATTAGCATCAACAATTTTTGTCTCAGAATTCACTGTTTTTTTGGGTAATGGTAACTCTCGCTGAGGCTGCCCAGATTGGGCAAATGCACTCGTATTATTGACCTGGGAACAACCTAATACACCACACAAAACTACGCTTGCTGCTGCTAGAACATAACGTCTTCCCAAGCTCACACCATAACGTCTTTGCAAAAAATTTTCTTCCACACCGCTAAATTTCTGCCAATGCATTCTACCACCTCTGTTGCCAAAGTTGTTTGATGTGTGTCTAACGGGACTTAGACAAATCATGTCTCAACTGTTTACTATTGCATTGGCCATACCAGAAAGATGGCACTGTTACGAAAACTGTAACAGTTTTTGTAACAGTAATTTTAGTTACCAAAAAAGGTAGAAAACAGGAGCAAAACTTAATTACGAATTACGCGCTTCGTAGCGTAAAGCCTGCGGCATAGCTTCGCTTAGAGCGAGTTCTCGATAGCGTTAGCGGTAGCGAGGTACGAGCGTCAGCGGTAGCGTAAAGCCTACGGCATAGCTTCGCTTAGAGCGAGTCATCGAGCGTCGGTACGAGCGTCAGCGGTAGCGACACAGGAGCATCGCGTCATTACGAATTACGAATTACGAATTACGAATTACGAATTATTTAATTGACAGGCACGCTCCACCAAGCTAGTCCATAGGGTTGAGTTGCTTCATTGAGCTGCTGGCGGAACTGGACGCGGATTTTGTAATTACCTGCGGTAGTCACCGGACAGAAAATATGCTCTACGCTATCAATTTGGCTGATTGAAGAACAAATAATCCCAGCATCTGAATTGGGAGCATCAGTTTTCACTAAGTAGAGGTCGAGGTTATTCAAACCGCGATCGCGAAAACTCTCACCAACATCAAACTGCTGATTTTTGTTATGATCATTTAGCTCTACTAAACGATCCCAACTCAGGGTAATAGCCACAAAACTTCCCTGTTTTAAAGGTTTTGCTAACGCATAGTCAACACTTGCCCCTGTTTTAACTGTGCGATAATCCCAACCAATAGCAGACACTGCTTTTGATGGTTGCCATTGACCAGCGCTCAGTTGTTGAAAAGCACGGAACGCATTTAAATGACCTGTTCCCATTTGAGCATCTAAGGGAATTTTGGGATCTTTGTAAGCATCAGAAGTTAGCCAATCTTGATTTTGTTTATCAATTAGTGTGCGAGTCATTCCTAAACGCAAGCCATCACCAATATCTTGAATTTTTTCAGCGGAATTTAACAATACAGCTTTCATGACTTGGTGACGCCGAGCATCAACACTCCAATTAGGTTTTTTGGCTCGCAGTTGTTGGTCACTAAATTCTTGTAACAAAGCAACAGTCGCTGTTACATGTGGTGCAGCAAAGCTTGTACCTGTGGCTTTGTTCAATTTGCCATCTGGATTGAGCAAAGGAATGTTACTACCGGGCGCAACTAAACTGATAGCGCGACGCCCATCAAGATTAAACTCCTTGCCAGCTAAGCGACCACTCGTTCCTAAGTTCGTACCCGCTAGATTGGAAACGTCTACTTTATTAAAAATTCCCCCCCTGCGGGATGAAAAAGCCACGTTGACTCCGTTAAAATTATCTGTAGGAATGGGAATACCACCCTTGCCTTGGTTGCCTGCGATCGCATACAAAACATCATGAACGCGACTCGACCAGTCAACACACAATGTTAGTAAAGCATTGCCGTCTAAAGTCGGTTCCGGTCGTGGGTCACGGTTGAGAGGTTCACCAAAGCTGAAGTTAATCGCCCGTACATCCCCACTATTTTGTAAGGCTATATGCTGCGCTGATAAACATTCCTCCGGCTGACCCATATTTTTCGTAGAACCCACCGCTGAAGAATAGAGTCGCGCTCCTGGAGCAACCCCTGGTAAGCCTTTGTCTCTACTAACCATGACACCAGCGACATTATAAGCATGGGGGTCAACGCCGCTGTTAGACTTTGCCGGGCCATTGCGTAAAAACACCGCTGCTAAAGATATGGCGCGATTCTTAGACACCGCTTTATCCCACCCAAACATTCCCGGTCGCCCAATCTCTACCTGACCAATCGCAATCTTGCGGCCAGTTAAATTATAAGGAGATTGATGCAGTTTTAAAGCATCAATACCACTGTTTCCTAAAGAAGTTCCCACAGCAGAAGCAATCGTCGGTACACTCAAACAAGAAGCACCCAATCCCCAAATTATCCAAGTTAATTTTTTGAACATAGTTATTTATCTAATAGTCATTTGTTATTAGTGATTAGTCATTAGTCATTTGTCAAGATTCATTATTCATTTCTTTTTGCTGCTGTCTCATCACCATTCCCCATTTCCAAATAATACTTGCTCAATGTTTTGTTACAATGCTTACAGACGAGGACGCTTAAAAATCCACTAGCCATGACTCAAAACCTATCTAAAAAGCCCATTGTAATTGCTCCATCTATCCTATCAGCCGATTTTAGTCGTCTGGGTGAAGAAGTTCGCGCTATAGATGCGGCGGGAGCAGATTGGATTCATGTTGATGTAATGGACGGTCGTTTTGTACCTAATATTACGATAGGCCCTCTGGTTGTGGAGGCGATTCGTCCGGTGACTACCAAGCCACTTGATGTCCACCTAATGATTGTGGAACCAGAAAAGTATGTTGAGGGCTTCGCGAAAGCGGGTGCTGACATTATTTCAGTACATTGCGAGCATAATGCCTCTCCGCACCTGCATCGGACTTTAGGACAAATTAAAGAACTTGGCAAAAAAGCAGGAGTTGTACTAAACCCGGGTAGCCCTCTAGAACTTATTGAGTATGTGCTAGAACTTTGTGACCTAGTACTGATTATGAGCGTTAACCCCGGTTTTGGCGGTCAAAGCTTTATTCCTGCTGTGTTACCTAAAATTCGCAAGCTACGTCAAATGTGCGATGAGCGCGGTCTTGACCCTTGGATTGAGGTAGATGGGGGACTGAAAGCAAATAATACTTGGCAAGTCTTGGAAGCAGGAGCCAATGCAATTGTTGCTGGTTCAGCTGTATTTAATGCCAAGGATTATGCTGACGCCATTACAGCAATTCGCAACAGCAAGCGCCCCACCCCTGAACTCGCAAAGGTTTAATTTAGCTAGAAATTGTAAATAGATTATCAGCAGGGTGGGTTGTTTACTCACCCTAATTTTTTTGTAATTGAGGATAATCATTATGGCTAAAGTTAACTCAGTACAACTACAGAAGAGTTTGAATGAAATTAATTACCCTCTTAATAAAGAAGATTTGCTTAGATATGCTGAAGAAAAAGGGATTGACGAGGGTATTCTCCGCGCTTTCAAGCAGTTGCCTGCAAAACAGTATCAATCCTCAACTGATGTCAGCCAATCTATAAAGGAAATAGTTAGAAAGACAGTAAACCCTGTACAGTTAGAGAAAAATTTGGCTGAAATTACCTATCCACTTAGCAAAAAAGATTTGCTTAAATACGCTGAAGAAAAAGGTATTGATGAGCTGGTGTTGCGAGCCTTGAAGCGTTTACCTATCAAGCAGTATGACACTTTAGCTGACATCAGCAAAGCCATCAGTGAAAGTGAATAGTCTTTGAATTGAAAATACCCTTGGAAGAAGGGAAATCTACGCCTGCTCAGCTAGTTGTAAGACTAGGCATGAGCCGGAATACTGGTTCCGGACAGGAAGCCTAGTCAAGCGAAGCGGAACTAGGGGTACTTCACTGCGTTAAATCGTAAATTAATAGTAAAAATTTTAATACTCTATCAAAACCAAGAGTATAGTTTCAGACAACATCTATACCCAAATTCAAAAGATAACAGGAAACGGGCAACTGTTAACAGGTAATTTTGTGTAAATATTTATACCTGACAAAAAACATGCCATTGATATTTATGGGAGTCTCTGACTTTCAAAGAGGGAACAAAGAATAGGAATAACTGTTCCCTGTTGCCTATTTCCTGTTTCTTTCTTCAATGATGTTTATACCTAGAATTTAGGAAAATTAAACACAGGTGCAATATGAAACTACAAGATTTTTTAGGGAAAGAAGAAAAATGGGGATTTGAAGCGATCGCTCAAGATGCAGAATTGAGTCGTCAGATTCAAGTACTATTAATTGGCTTGGGTTTACTAGAACCCCCAGCCGATGGTAAATTTGGCCCTGTTTCTTTAGCCGCTTTCAAAAAATTTCAGGAATTCACTAAAACTGGAGAAAGTGAATTTTTAGGCCCACTCACAGCCAAGAAATTAATTGAAACCAAACCAGAAGAACTACCAAAGCCTCCTTTAAAACTGGGTAATGACATTGCCAGCAAAATTATCAAATACATGCAGGCAAAAAATTATCAAGTATTCACAGGTCTTGGAGAATACAACATTGTTTATCTAGAAGGAGTGAACGAAGACTGGACTCTTAACAGCGATCCACCAAATCAATTTAATGATCGACGGATTGTAATCGAAGTTGTAGATGGCATTCCCAAAATCGTTAATCATTGGCAAGCTACCACTGAACCAGGTAAATACTACACTCTAAACCCCATGAATTCAGCAGGTGCTGCAAGAATTAAGTTTGGACAATACAAAGCCTGGGCTGTGGGACTACACGGAAACGCAGAACGTCACGAAGCGTTAATCCAAGTTGAACCCATCACTGTTCACCGAGATTTTAACAAAGACTTTCAACGGACTGGTGACAAGCTGGATACAGGTCTTTTCCTCATAAATCAACATTGGGGCTATGATGCACCTACAAACAATATCAAGAATGCCAGTGCAGGTTGTCTTGTAGGACGCAGGCGCGACGGACATCGAGAATTTATGGCGTTGATTAAAAAAGATCGTCGCTATGTGGCTAATCCTAACTATGTCTTCTACACCACGGTTATTGCTGGGGATGATTTATTGAAATAGTTTCTAGGATTAGGCAGTACAGCATTTTTAATACAAATATGTAGAGACGCCCTTTTGAAGCGTCTCTACTAAAAATATGCAATTTATATAGGCGACAGCTTATCTAGCTTCTCTAGCAAAAATAACTCGGCAATTTACACCACCGTAATCTTGACAAGTTTGCAGAGCATATCGTCCTGCAATCAACTTACCTCTTCTGGGATCACGAATATCGTATCCCCACCCTGTACCGTAAGCACCATTGGAACCAACAGCCAAAGCCCCCCAAGCATTTTTAAACCACAAAGGAACTGAACAATCATCAGTTCTAGATTGTCGCGTGCAATCATAAAGAGCAATGTGTTCAGCCTCTTCGCGTGACAAACTAATTGCAGAAGTGTAAACTCCAGTAGATTGAGAATAAGCGATCGCACCATATACATCTGGTGCAGGTTGAGCTTGGGCGACTTGTGTCATCCCTGGTAAAAAAGATAATGCTGTAGCCGCTGCTAATAAACCTTTTTTGAATGTATTTGCCAACATAGAATCTAAATTTAACTCTAGAAAAGGACTACAGATTTCTATGTGGGCATTTCGTAATTCACGTCAAAATTGATCGAATGGGAATGGGTAATTGGGAATGGAGAAAGCAGGTAAAATAATTAACTACGAATTACGAATTACGAATTACGAATTACGAATTACGAATTACGAATTACGAATTACCATTTTCTGCTTCTGTTGCTACCTTTTGCCCAACTTTTGGCTCGCTACCAGCAAGTAACCGTTCAATATTAGTACGATGACGCACTATTACATATAATCCACCAACAATGCCAAAGAGGATGTAAGGCAGAGGTTGCTGTAAAGTTACCATAAAAATAGAAACGGCGATCGCACCACTAATTGAGCTTAAAGAAATAATCCGTGAGAAGGCTACGACAATGGCAAAGACACCCAATGTTACTAAACCTACCTGCCAACTCATCGCTAACAAAATCCCTAAACTGATAGCAACAGATTTACCACCTGTAAAGCCCAAAAAAATTGATTTGCTGTGTCCTAAAATCGCGGCTAAGCCAACTAACGTTACTAGATAAGGTTGCCAAACTTTTGCATCTACAGTTGCAGGGATAAAATTTTGACTAGCTCCCAAGTTAAATAATAAATAAACCAGAGCGATCGCTAACACTCCCTTCAAACAATCAATTAATAAAACGAATGCTCCTGGCCCTGTCCCTAATGCTCGCAAAACATTGGTTGCTCCGGTTGAACCTGAACCCACTTCCCGAATATCAATACCTTTTAACTGTTTCACAGCGATGTACCCAGTCGGAAAAGAACCCAGCAGGTAAGCTGTGACGACAATTGCACCGCACAGAATTAACCACATAGTCATAAACAATTCCTAAATAAATTAGACACGGAGAGTGGGAGACGCGGGGACGCGGGGAGTTGCCTGTGTCTGGAGTTCAATACCAATGGCACTTTGAGCGCGACTTCTGTCGTAGAGACAAAAAATCTGTTCATTGTTTGAATCTCCTGGCTTTAGCTATGGGATTTCTCCGCGTCCCCGCGTCCTCTTCAAGTTGACTTTGTAACTCAATTAAAAGTCATTGTCATAGTCTCTCATCATTTTGGGGTCAGGTGCGAAGGCTAACCATAGAGGGAATTGCAGTATTGACAGACTGATTTGTTCCTCTGAATCATCAATGATAATTAAAGACATTTGATTTGCTTTTACCAATCGGTCTGCTTTTTGGGCTAAGGCTTCAGATGTCTCAAATAATACTATGCCTCTGTCAGGGCCAAAGTCTGGGCGACCTATTCCCAGACAATCTTGTAAGCCACGTCGCCATTCACCTAAACGCTCAGGTGTATTAGCTAAAACTAGTGTACGTAGGCGATCGCCATATAGTTTATGTAATATCGAGATTCCAGCGGAGGCAATTAGGATATTCTGTAAGCGGCTACCCATTGTTCGCAAAGCACCGCGTCCCCCTTGATTAAAAAACCAGTTAGAAACTCGTTCTGCGTGGATTGGTTCAAAGGTACGGCGTAATTGCCATACAGGGCCGTAATAGTCTGGTTTATTACGGTATTGATCGATTAGGCGGCGAATTTGTTTTGTCGTCTCTTGAAATTGTTGTTGAGCAAATTGTGGAATTACTAGTTGGGGTTCAGTTGATTTTGTTTCTTTAGCAGCGGGTTTTGCTTTTTCTACCACAGTTGGCGGCACCAATTGTAATTGCTCAGCTGCTGCTGCCAAATCTTGTAAACTACCTGTGAGGTAGTCTTTAAAACCCTGCACCCGAATTGCTAAATCTTGAGAAGTACCAGCAAAAGTTGTTCGCATTTCATTACGAATGCGTTCTTGTCGGCGTTCTAGCTGTTCTACAGAAATTTGCAGTGCTTGTTTGCGTTGTTCTAACTGTGCTAGCGACTCCTGTACAATTTGTCCCAACGTAGTTTGGGTTTCACCAACTTGTAATTGGAGATTTTTATAAGACGCCTGTAAGTTAGCTATTTCTATTTTTAGAGCTGCTTCAGTCTTTTGCAACTCTGCTACTCGTTGTGCTGTTGCTGCATTTAGCGCACTATCTTCTTCCACTTGCGTCGCTAAGGAGCCTGTCGAGTCTTCTAGTTGTTGGATTGTAGAATCTACCACTTCCACACTGGAGTTAGCAGGTTCAGAAATTGGATTTTCTTGTGGTGTTTCTGTTTGTCCTACTGGCTCAACAGATGAATTTTCTGGATTTTCAGCTGCATGACTTTGGTCTTGTGTTTCTGCTAACCACTCATCAATGGGTTTTGGAGTTTGCGATTCCTCTGGGTTCATAAACAATAGTGTAATTCCTACGACGCGAATGAAAGGGAACTCTTAACAGGGGACAGAGAAGACTAAGCCATCCACAAGGGAGAGCCAGTCTCGTGAGCGGGTTTCCCACGCCACTTTCTTCAACGGGGGGAACCCCCGCACAGAAGTGGCTCGACTTGAGAGAACTGGCGTTGAAATTTCAACATACCTTACAATACAAGGATTCTTTACGCCCACAAGGAGCAAGGTTTTAAACTTTTATTTTTTTGATAAACAGCTTTCAGAAATATACAATCAACAGTCACTACTCAATACGTGGACAACGTTGTTCCAGACAAGTTTTGAGAGTATGAGGATCAAATAGAATTGGCAAAAAATGAATACTTTTAATTTCTTTAAAGTAAAACAGGATGGGAACTCTGTTCCAGAAGATACGCCAGTTTTGCCATTCTTGGAAGGGAAAACGCCGAATTAGTTTTTCGCCTCTGTAAATATCTAAATCGGTGGCAGTGAATTGCAAACGCAGTGTCAACGCTTGAAACATCAAAAACAAGCCAAACAGTGCGATCGCTCCTCCGATCCAAGGTTGTACTATTAACACTAGTATAGCGACAAGCACCAATACTACAGGTATATAGTAACTGGGCTTGAGTTCCACGGTTGATGTCAAGTTAGGAGCAATTGAACTGGTCACAAGTGTAAATCCTGCTTTGTTAATAAACACATTTCTTATTTTAGGAGGGGAGTGGGGAGTAGGGAGTAGGGAATTGGGGAAGTCATTTGTCATGACGCGACGCTCCTGTGTCGCTACCGCTGACGCTCGTACCTCGCTACCGCTACGCTAACGTCATTTGTTATTGATTATTCTCCGCGTCCCCGCGTCCCCGCATCCCCGCGTCCCCGCGTCCCCGCGTCTCTCATCTCCCTCATCCTCTAGCTTCTAGTCCCTAATTCTATAACCCTTGAAGTAATGCACTGCCAGTTCCTTGAAACATTAACCAAGAAAGAAAGAAGTTGCTAATAAATATAACCAGCAGAGCAGTAACAACAGCTGATGTGGTTGACTGTCCTACACCTTTGGCTCCTCCCGTTGTAGTTAAACCCCAACTGCAACCAATCACAGCAATTAAAACTCCAAAGCAACATGCTTTAATCATCGCACTCAATATATCCCAGATACCAAGAAGGTTACGGGCTGAATCTAGAAATACTGTATCGGAGAGGTTATAGATATTTGTAGCAATAATCAATCCTCCTAACATTCCTGTTACCAAAGATAGAAGAGTTAAAATTGGTAGCATTAGACAGCAAGCAAGCACGCGTGGAATAACCAGGTAATCGATTGGATCAGTTCTTAACATCAACATAGCGTCGATTTGTTCTGTAACCCGCATCGTACCAATTTCTGCGGCAAAGGCGGAACCAACTCGTCCTGCTAGAATTACTGCTGTCAGAACGGGTGAGAGTTCTCGTGTTAATGCCACAGCTAGAACTCCGCCAACAATATTACCTGCACCAAAATTGATAAATTCTCGTGCTACTTGAATAGTGAACACTGCGCCCACGAAAATAGCCGTTAATAGCGCAATCAAAAGAGAATCTGGGCCAACTGCGGCCATTTGTTCTAGAGTGTTGCGGCGATGGACTTTGCCTTTGAGTAGATGAACTAGTGTTTGTCCACCTAAAAAAATCGCCGCCAGCAACCGCTGACTCCATTCTCCTAAACTGGATTTGGATGTAGTCTCGCTCAAGGTTCTGTAGTTAACTCGGTAACTGCCTTAAGAATAGCGAAAGTCGTGGGGAATGGGGAATGGGGAATGGGGATTGGGGACTGGGGATTGGGGATTGGGGATTGGGGACTGGGGATTGGGGATTGGGGATTGGGGATTGGGGACTGGGGACTGGGGATTGGGGACTGGGGATTGGGGATTGGGGATTGGGGATTGGGGACTGGGGATTGGGGACTGGGGATTGGGGACTGGGGACGCGGAGATGCAAAGACGCGGTGAGGGAGTCCGGTTTTGGTGGTTTCTCCTGCATAGGAACTGCCGAATCCCTTCGCTGAAAGCGTTCTCGTTCGCGCAGCGTCTCCGATAAAAGAAGGGTAGGGGGACGCGGAGAAATTTTCTCCCTCATCTCCCGGTTGGTGAGCGGAGTAGTACTGCGAAGCAGAACCCGCAGGGTACCACATCCCTCTCATCCCCTAGCCTATCGAGTTAACGTTAACTTACTTTAAAGTTACTCTCAGAAAATAAAGCGATTTTTAAACGCGCTTTAATGCGATAAGTAAGGATTGGTGTTGACTATAAGCTTGATTTATCAAAGGTTTTGCAGCTTTGGGGTCTTGTTGACGCGCTCAGCATTTGATGTAACCAGTAACAACTTATTTTAATTAAAACTTAAGATTTTTGACAGATTGACTGCTTAGGAGCGATCGCGCGTATTGTAGAAATTGACATTCAGCTTTTAAAGCTCATGCCCACTTCACTTACGGAGCCTGCCCTAAATGAGCATTTTTAACAACTTTCTCCGTTCCCTGTTGCTCACTGTAATTTTTAGTTTTGTTGCCCCCATGGTTTTAGTCGGTGGTATTTTGCTGCTTGTAGTCCTTATTGGACATATTCCCGGTTTACAAGGGTTGACTGAAACAATTCCGACTCAAATATTGCATTTTCTAGCGACTTTTGGCAGCGGAATCCCACTACATGGACTACTTGTGATTAGTTTAACTTGCAGTTTTGTTGGCGCACTATTTGACATCTATGCTTATTACAGATGTCAAATTTTACGAATTGATTCTTAAGTTCAGATGTTCGTAGAACAATAACGTTGTATTCCCAAATGTGGAAAATATTGTCATCCCCATCTAAAAGTCAGGTTGAGCATGGATAAATAAATTTTTATTAACTAAATTGAGTATTGAGGATTAGATACTCACAATTTTTAAGTTATATTTTATACTCTATTTTTAATAAAAACCTGTCGAAAGCTATAAATACTTTGAACAAAACGGCAATAAAGTTCCTCGTTAAGTACAAAAATTTCACTAGAATGCACAATAGCAGAATGCCTGTTCATTTTAATGAACGTAGTAAAGTGTGTCTTATGACCACTAGACATTCTATATTGAGTTTATTACGAGGTTTTTTGATAGCTCATGGTTTGGCCGTTTAAGCCCAGGTTTCGTAAACAAATTGCTCGAATTGAAATTACTGGCGCGATCGCCGGTGCTACTCGCAAACGCGTTCTAGAAGCCCTAAAAACAGTAGAGGAGAAAAAATTTCCCGCATTACTGTTACGCATTGATAGCCCTGGCGGTACAGTAGGGGATTCCCAAGAAATCTACAGTGCGCTGAAGCGTTTGCGCGAAAAAATCAAAATAGTCGCTAGCTTTGGTAATATTTCGGCTTCAGGAGGTGTCTATATTGGTATGGGAGCCGAGCATATTATGGCTAACCCAGGTACGATTACAGGCAGTATTGGTGTGATTCTGCGTGGAAATAATATAGAACGCTTGCTGGAAAAAATTGGTGTTTCCTTCAAGGTAATTAAGTCAGGGCCTTACAAAGACATTCTCGCCTTCGACCGAGAACTGACGGAACCAGAACAACACATCTTGCAAGAGTTGATAGACACTAGTTATCAGCAATTTGTGCAAACTGTAGCCGATGGGCGTTCTTTGGCAGTAGAAACAGTGAAAAGTTTTGCTGATGGTCGGATTTTTACTGGACAGCAAGCCTTAGAGTTGGGTGTTGTAGATCGTTTGGGAACAGAAGAAGATGCACGACGCTGGACAGCAGAACTAGTTGGTCTTGACCCTGAAAAAACACTTTGTTACACCTTAGAAGAGCGTAAACCCTTATTGAGTCGCATTCTACCTGGGAATCGTCAAGGCTCATCAAGAATGAGAGCTGGTATTGATTGGCTCGAATTTGAAATGTCTACTAGTGGTTTACCACTTTGGTTATATAGACCATAACTTTTTAATGTCATTAGTCATTTGTTTTTTGTCCTTTGTCGTTTGTTTGATAACCAATGACCAATGATTAATAACCAATAACTAATGACTAATGACCAATAACCAATAACTAATTAAGGAGGATTGCGGAGTGGAGTGGCAAATGCGAGCTATTCGTGGGGCAACAACCGTTTCAGAAAATAGTATTGAAGCAATCAAAGAGGCGGTAACGGAACTACTAGATGAACTAGAAAACCGAAATCAACTCCAACCAATGGATATTGTTAGTGTTACTTTTTCTGTGACACGCGACTTAGATGCTATTTTTCCAGCTGCGATCGCCAGATCTCGTCCTGAATGGGATAATGTCGCCATGTTGGATGTGCAGCAAATGCATGTGGAAGGCAGCTTACAGCGCTGTATTCGGTTGTTAATCCACGCTAACTTGCTTACCTCTGCTCCAATTCATCACACTTATTTACGTAACGCTGCTAACTTGCGCCCCGACTGGAGTTTACCGCAGTCATTACAAACATCACAGCCAATAGTTGAGTCAAAAGTCTACAATAAACACGCAAATTTTATGTAAAATGCTCGACTCTGGCGACGAAAGCTGACTGGAGAAATTTTTGTGCAAACGACGCTACTTGACTGGCTTCAAGTAGCGTCGGATCACAATACGGTTCAGTTAATGCAAAAAAAGAAGATTAGACGCTTAATTTCCTGAGTTGAAATTAGATTAATGCTTCTTTAGTAACAATCGTTCGTCAAAATCCAACGCACCCAAAGGATTTTCTATATCTATCCATGAAACCTGCGCTTCTAGCTTGTCACAACACTCACGCACCAGGCGCAGACCTTCATCCAATACAAGTTGAGCAGTTGTCGGGGTAAACTCTTGCAATATCGCGGTCTCTATTGTCTCATAGTGATCAAGGTCTTTGCTCAGTTTTGCTAGAAACTTTGCACCTTCACTAGTGTCTCTCATCGCAAACTGTAAAATTGAATTGATGTAAGCCTTGACTTTGGGATTTTTAATCCCTTCTGTAGCTGAAGTATAGAGCAATTCACCATTGAGATATTCAAAATCTGGTACATAAAGCTGATCGCCTACTAGTTCAAATAGCTGGTTGCCTTTTACTGGCCTCACCCTTAACTTCTCACGCCTGACTCGGTGAGATGCATTATCAAGCAGTGTAATTACAGCTAAAATCACAGAGGGGTAGTTACTATCTATGCATCTTATTTCCACAGTACCAAGTTTGTTGAGTCGGACTGGGTTCCAAGCTGACTTAAGTAAGCTGCCTCCTGCTTCTAAAAACAGGTTACGTTCAACTCCAGCTTTTTCCATTGCTTGCAACCAAGCATAGTAGCGAGCAAATTGCTGCTCAACTAAACTCTCTACGCTATCAGCATAAGGCATGAGTCCGCCAACAGGCTGCAAATGCGTATATACTCCCTCCCAACCAAAGGTTTCGCTACCTCGATAACGAATTGTGTGCGCGGCTAGTCCAATTGCTTGTCCTTCATAAAAGGGACACGCACGTGTCAGAGAAATGAGCGCTGAGTCAAAAGCTGTAGCTAAATTGTATATATTCAGTAGCTCCTCTCGCTCTGCTGGCATAGAGTTGTAAGAAACTGCAATACGAGAGTCAATTACCCCAGGCGGGACTTCCAAATGCAAATGTGTGCCAGTACATTTACCAGCGTGCAAAAATCGATCATAGCCGACAGTCCGCGCTTGAATATGGTAATTCGGCCGATCGCGCATTACTGGCATAATATGCAAGGGATAGCTAGACAGAGGATAAAGTCGTAAATCTAGTTGTCGCGCGGCAGCGATCGCCAACTTGAGATTTTTGAGATATTCTTGGGCTAACTCTGTGGCACTATATGCTGGAGGAGTATTAATCTCCACCATATTCTTCACAAATTCTGGTACAAAATAATTCGGGTTTATACCTTGTGCCTTTGCCATCGAATGACAAATGTGCAAAAATTCATCAGCGCGATCGCTTAGTTGACCCGCTTCATCTACCAGAAAAAACTCTTGTTCAAGACCGATACGACGCCTAACTACATCCATATCGCCAATCAATGCTAGCAGGGGCGTACAAATTGTACTCCTGACAAACCGTATATCTCAATACAATTTCACGAAACTTATGCATCATTTGGCATGAAGCAAAATACTTTCAATGATTATTAAGACGGTGATTGATTCAGATGGCGATCGCAACTGCATCAACTGAATAAATTAATATTAAATACCCTCTTGATTAACAATAGTCTAAGTTTTAGAATGCGATGTGGTTACAGTACAGCTATATGGTCAAACTAAAAACTCTTTGAAATTGAAGGGACGACCAATTCCTGAGAATAATATTTGGATTGCTGCGATCGCCTGACAGTATCATTTAACTTTAGTATTACGCGATCGCCACTTTGGAAAAATTGATGGGTTGATAGTTAAAACCTAGTAAAATTACTCTGAATATATCTTTTATTGTGTAGTATATAAAACAGCACATAAAAGTCATTGGTCAACTAACTGGCATGGTTGCAGACCACAGCATAGATTTTCAAACGTATCTACAATCTCTGAGCGAGGATGACACATACAGAGATTGGCAAGAATTCTACACTGCACCTTGGCGGTATCCTGCGGGAAGCCGCTTTGCGTCTACGTTTTTCAATTCCTCAAATTTCCACTAAAATTGAGGCAACAGTTAATTCTTTACGGAATGCAATCTTAATCCTTACTAAGGTACTTTAGGAGAATATTGATCATGAGTCAATATGTTTTGCTTCGGATTCAAGCTATTCAAGAAGAACTAGAAGCATTAAAAAGAACTGTTCTGCATCAACTTGAAGGTTCTCGAAATAAAACTCAAATTCAAGGATTATGGAAAGATATTCTTGTCACTGAGCAAGATTTAGAAGAAGCTGAAAAAGCAGTTTTTCGAGATGCAATTCAGTGGGAAGATTAGATTAAAAATTTCTTAATTACTTCTAGGTATTGCGGGAGTTTTTTTTAAACTCTTCTTCCGCTTCTTGTTGGTGTTTAATGCCGACTGCACGCGACACTTTCAGCTTCGCTTTCATTTGATAACGCACGCTAATCGTGTACTATTTTGTATAAAATCAAACAGTGCCGAGCGATCGCAACACGCTACGACAAACGCGCTATAAACTTTCTAGGTGCAATTTATCTGGCTGCTTCTGTTATTTGGCTTACTTAATTGATGACATGCCCTAAGAGCTTCTGAATATTCATTAATGGAGCTTAAATAAATTTCTATATCTGATAAGAGTGAATCATACTTTGTTTCAAGGTCTAATCCTAAATGAAAGTTTTTCTGTATAGATTTGTCAATTTCATTTATTACCTTCAAAGGATTGATGTCAGACAATTGAATTCCAATCAAGTATTCACGAATTAATTGGTTAATTTTTTCTTGATGATTTTTACCCAACACAATTTCATTTTCTAGCTTCAAAATTAGCTTTGAAAATTGTTTTTGGTATCCTGAGTAAACATTAGAAGACGAAGCCATTGGAATTTTAAACTTTAATTCTCCAATAGCTACCCGGTTCTCGGCAATCTTATCATAAATCTTCCAAGATTCCTTAAGAAGTTTAGCTATGTCTAGCCATGTTCTATAGTTAGGATAATCTTCTTTTAGAAATTTTATATAAATTCAAAATTCGAGAGGGTGGAGAAATAGCTTGAATAACAACACCTGCATCTTCAAGCCATTTCTCGCAAGTATATTCAGGTTTAGCTTTGTGCAGATTGATTTAATTGTTGTTGAAGTTGTTGGACTTCTTCAACTGATAAGCCTGTGGAGGGAGCGATAATATCTATCGCCACTCCTCTGCGTAAGAGATTGATAGCAATTTCGCGTTGTTTTCTTTCTTCCCCTTTTGTCTCACCTTCTGCCAGGATTGAACGATAAACAGTAGATTCTTGCATGATGTCCCTCCGCAACAGCCGATAAATCACTTCTGACTCTAATTTTAGCCCAGCTAAAATCCCCGATGCTGCCATCAAATTCGCTTGTGTTATGGGGTCTGCGATCTGATCAATTATTTGGGCAGCTTGATGCAATGTTTCCTCTGAATCTGTGCTTTGCCCAAGTGTCGCAAAGGGAATCAGCCCAGGATATTGCAGAAAGAGCGAGGCGGGTTGCTCCCACAGGCGGATCACTTCAAACTCATGACGAGTACATTCCATAGTAAAGCTGGTTTGATACACCCGCTCCGAACTAGTCTGCTTTAGGTAAATCACAACTTGTCGCATCGGTTTGGTTGGATCTTTTCGGTACATTCGCACGCGATAGTCTAACATCCGAAATGGAACATTATCCTTGGGAAGTGTTTGAAATTCGATATGCAAAACCGATTCGTCCGATGCCAGCAGAATCAAGGCATCGGCTCGAATCGGATCAAGGGAGAGTTCAGAGGGCTTGATTTCTGTCAGTACGACGGATTTTCCCAGCAGCCAACTAGCAAAGTCGGCTGAGAAGTGTTCGGCAAGAAATCGGCAGGTGTCGTCATACATGAAGGAAATTGTATAACTGGCTATGCCAATTTGGAAAAGAACTTTACCTAATTGATGACACGTCCTAGCAAACCTTCCACTTGCAACAAATCCAACCCCCGCTCAAATATTTCATCAATCGGCAACATTTCACCACTAACAGTCATAAATTTATGGTCTTTAGTTGCTCGAAGCACTGAACCATCTTCTAAACAATACTCAAATACTTCTTGTTGCCCGCGATTATGCCACTGTGCTACTGGTTGTGTATAAACATTCCCATTACTATCAACACTATAAACCGTGCATTCAACTTGTTTTTCTACAATCTTGCCAATAGGCATAAAACCATATTCCACAGTCAAGATTTCTGTGTCATAGCTTAAGCAATATTCGGCAAACTTCAGCATCTGCTCAAATAATTCATCAGCTACTTGTTTCTTGACTCCATTTTTCGCTGCCCCATCAACAAATTTTTCTCTCTGCTTCTGCATCTCGGAAACCTTCTTTTTACCCATCGCCCGACGCAACAAGTCAGCTTGTCCTAAAGAATATCCAGCCATATCTTGAGCAATTTTCATAATTTGCTCTTGATAAACCATAATTCCGTAAGTTTCATCTAATATTGGTTCTAAAATAGTGTGTTCATAATCAATTGTTTCTCGCCCATGTTTACGGTTAATAAACTTTGGAATTAACCCGGCGTCTAACGGCCCTGGTCGATAAAGTGCCAAAATTGAAGAAATATCTTCTATATTAGAGGGCTTCAAATCTCTAACTATTTGACGCATCCCTGAAGATTCTAATTGAAATATTCCTTCTAATTCCCCTGCTTCTAATAGTGAATAAGCTTTTTGTACATCTTTTGGTAAAGTGCTATGTTCACCTTTAGCTAATATTTTTTGTGCTTTTCTTTCTTGGTGAGTAATTTCATCAGGATCAACACGATATCCTTTAGTTTCTTCAATTAAATCAAGGGTCTTTTGAATTAATGTCAGGTTCCTTAAACCCAAGAAATCCATTTTCAACAAACCCATGGATTCCAAGTCTTCCATGAAATATTGGGTAATTACTGAACCATCATTGTTTCGTTGCAGCGGGACAATTTCATCTAATGGTTCGTCAGAAATTACCACACCCGCCGCATGAACACCAAAGGTTTTGTTAGTTCCTTCAATTCGCATCGCCATATCAATCCAATGGCGAACTCTGGGTTCATTTTCATATTTTTCTCTAAACTCTGGTTCTGGAGTTTCATGAGAAATCATCACCTTAAGTTTGGTTGGCTTCCCCCGCACTACAGGAATTAATTTCGCCATTTTATCGGCTTCGCCATAGGGAATATTCAATACTCTAGCGACATCTTTCAAAACTGCTTTGGATGTTAGGCGGTTAAAAGTAATGATTTGAGCAACTCTATCTGCACCGTATTTTTCAGTTACATATTCTAGAACTTTATCCCGTTGTTCAATACAGAAATCCGTATCAATATCAGGCATAGATTTCCGTTCTGGGTTCAAAAAGCGCTCGAATAGCAAACCATGATGTACAGGATCAATATTGGTAATTCGCATCGCATAAGCAACTAATGAACCAGCCGCTGAGCCACGGCCCGGGCCCACAGGAATATTGCTATCTCTCGCAAATTTAATGTAGTCCCAAACTACTAAAAAGTATTTAGAAAAACCCATTTGCTGAATCATTTTCAGTTCGTATTCCAATCTGTCTTTATAGATGGAATCGACTTCATGGCGGGATTTACGATTTAATCTTTCTAAAAGTCCGCTCCATGCAACTTCTTCTGCGTAAGTATCGGCAGTATGACCAGAGGGAATGGGTGGGGTGGGAATTTGAGGCTCACCCATGATATGGTAAGGTTCGACTTTATCAGCCACTTCTTCTGTAGTGGCGATCGCCTCTGCAATTACATCATCCGGCAGATGGTCACGAAATAGCAACTTCATCTCGTCCGCCGATTTGAGATATTCTGTGCCGCTATAACGCATCCGGTTTTCTTCTAAGATTAACTTCCCGGTTTGAATACACAACAAAGCATCATGGGCTTCGACATCAAAACAAGAAATAAAATGAGAGTCGTTAGTCGCAACAAATTTAATCCCTAATTCTCGCGCAATTTTGATAATCTCAACATTAACGATGCGGTCTTCTTGAGAGCCGTGGTCTTGAATTTCTAGATAATAATCATCACCAAACACATCTTTATACCATTGGGCAACTTTACGGGCCGCGTCTGGTCTGCCACTCAAAATTGCTTGGGGAACTTCACCACCTAAACAAGCACTAGTGACAATCAATCCTTCATGATATTCTTTTAATAATTCTTTATTAATACAAGGACGAGAAAAAATACCTTTACCTTGCACACCTTTGAGATGAGAAATTGTGGTTAATTTGACTAAATTTTTGTAACCTTTTGTATTTTTAGCTAAAACAACTTGATGATACTTGGGACGGCGTTCTTGTTTCTCAATATTGCCGTTGATGATATACATTTCGTTGCCGAGAATTGGCTTAATATTTTGACTGCGGCAAATTTTAATTAACTCAACTGCCCCATACATGACACCATGATCGGTAAGCGCGATCGCTTTCATGCCAAGTGCGATCGCTCGCTCAACTAACTCTGGCAGTTGACTTGCCCCATCGAGCAAACTGTAGTCACTGTGAATATGCAAAGGGACAAAGGACATAAGCGTCTCCAACCACAAGCCAAAAACATCTCAAAGGACAACACCTATCGGTGTACCCTTGTAAGCAGGATTTTGTAAAGCAACGGCATCTTAGATTAACTCGTTTACGAAATTTTCACTTCCGAAAGTGAAGTTTTAATAATTACATCAGTAAATCCGCATCCACTAATGAGTCAACCAGAGAGCAACACTTCGCTTGAAACCAAAGCTGGCCCATGGTGGCAGCGTATTCCTCTGACGTTACAAATTGTCATCGCCCTAGTAGGTGCCATCATTGTCGGAGTTGCATTTGGTGCAGGAAACATCAACCCAGCTAATGCTAGCTTCATCAATAACTTAGCAATTCCTTCTGAATTGGTGCTGAAGGCTCTACGCGCCCTCTCCACACCTTTAATCTTAATGGCAGTACTGCATACCTTAATGACTACGAATATCCCTGGCACAGCGGGGCGTCGTCTGGCGGTGCTGCTGATTACTAATACTACAGTAGCTATTATTATTGGACTTTTAGTGGCAAACGTCCTACGTCCGGGCACTTGGCGACCTTTGCAAGCGCCAGAAGGGACACAAACAACAGGTCAAGGTCTCGATCCTTGGGGACTACTTAAAGATGCTGTTCCAGAAGCTATTTTGAAACCGTTGGTGGATAACAATGTTATCCAACTGATCGTCATCGCTCTCAGCTTTGGTATAGTCCTACGGGCATTAAAATCAGAACAAATTGCTCAAGGCAAGAGTGGATTCCAACCAATTGAAGATGTGATCGGAGTTTTGTTTGAGGCAGTAATTCGCATCCTCAACTGGGTAATTGCTTTGGTTCCCTTAGCAGTATTCGGAATCGTTGCCAAAACCGTCGCACTGCAAGGCTTTGCCCCTTTCCAATCTCTAGCAGCCTTTATCCTGGCAGTGTTGATAGCACTGGCATTGCAAGCTGGCTATTACCTCACGAGAATCAAACTCGGTTCTTGGGTAAATCCCCTAAAATTTCTATCTGGCACTTCCGATGCCCTTTTAACAGCTTTCTCAACTTCTTCCACAGCGGCGACTATGCCCGTCACTTTTGAAGTTTTGCAAACAAAAGTTGGTTTAAGGGAATCTTCTGCCTCTTTAGGGGCGTTAGTTGGAGCAAATTTCAATAATGATGGAACTGCGCTTTATGAAGCGATGTCTGCGTTGTTTATCTCCCAAGTGCTAGGGCAAAATCTGAATCTAGGACAGCAATTAATTGTAGTTCTAACCTCGGTGTTTGCTTCGGTGGGTGCGGGGACTATTCCCAATGCCGGACTGGTAACGATGACACTGGTATTCACTTCTGTTGGCTTGCCCACACAATATATAGCTTTGCTAGTAACAATAGACTGGTTTCTAGATCGCTGCCGCACTGCGATTAATGTCATGGGAGACATGACAGTCAGCGCTTTACTTGACGGCAAAAAACCTCGTGCTGTGGACGAGATTTAAACAATTAAAATTCGTAGGGTGTGTCAGTTTTCGATTTACCCTCAGCTTACGGCTAAATTATTCGTACTGACGCACCCTACCAACCACTCGTAGAGAAGCTTTTGCAAGAGACTCTATGAGTTATGCTCACAAAGAACGATGAAAATATTTCTTCCCGACTCCCCACTCCCGACTCCCCACTCCCTATTTTCAAGGTTTTAATGCTGTTGCGGCCCCTTGGCATCGCATTCTTTATACCAGCAGCGTTCTAGAAGTTGAATACGCCAAGTGTAGGCAAAATGATGAGGATTTAGTATCAGTTTAGTATCACGGCTAAACAGAGGCTGGTTGAGATACTGCCAAATGGGAAATTGAATTTTGGTGTGTTTTGAAGCCATAAGAACAATAAGTTAAAAGTACTGTGGCAGGAGTTAATATTTTGTATAAAAACTGCCTATACTGATTATTTAGTTAAAGATTAAACTGTCTTTTAATAATTGTCCTGGTGGCAATTGCGTAATTGCCTCAATTTATTTATTCAGACCATTTCCGGTAAAATACTGAAATTATCTTCATCAAAGCTTATAGAACAAGGAACAGAGAATTCGCTACCGCTACGCTAACGTAATTACGTCTAATGTGAATTAGATATTAAAACTTAAATGATTTTGTCGATGCCCTCACCCTAAATAAAAAAACAGGAGCTTTCATAAAGCTCCTGTTACGCATTAATTCATTAACCTAATAATGAGTACCCGTTTTCCGATGGTTAATAGCAGTCACAGCATCCGGTTTGAGTAATCTACCGTCATCAACGATCGCATACACGACCCAGTGATCGCCACATTCTATACGTTGGCTAACCGAGCATTCCAGATAGGCTAGAGCATCGTTCAATACGGTACAACCGTTACCTGCAACTCCTGTTTTAAAGTTGGCAAATCGGTCTTCTCCTGGGGCAAAAGATTTACGAAAATGTTTCGTGTAGTCTACATGATTGCCTTCGGGTAAGATATTTAAAGCAAATTTACCGCCCGGATACATCAAAGATTCGATCGCACGATCTTTGGCAATGGCAATAGTCAAACCAGGTGGGTTAAAGGTGGCTTGAGAAACCCAAGCGCCTAGCATAGCGGTGGATACTTCTCCTTGTTTAGCCGTCAGCACGCAAACGGAACCAACAATCCGACCAACAGCCTGTTCTGTAGGAGTGGCAGCTTGTTGTGGCATACGCACTTTTTTGGCTTTTTTCAAACCCTGAGCAAAATCTGTGCCGACTTCTTCACAATATTTGAGAGTCACATCGTCGGGTTTAAACTTGACTTTTAAAGTATCAAAGCCAAAGCGATAACCAGCATCCCGGAGTTTACCTTCAATTAAATCAAATGCTTCGCCACTCCAACCAAAGGAACCAAACACCCCAGCAAGTTTGCTATTGTCACCAATAGACAGCACAATCCCTAAAGCGGTATGTATGGGGGTGGGTGCATGACCGCCAATTGTGGGAGAACCAATGATGAAAGCATCCGATTGTTCAACGTTGGTGCGAATTTCATCGGGGGTGGCAAATTCGCAGTTAATTGATTTGACAGCAACTCCCCCTTTGGTCAGCCCCAAAGCCATCGCCTGTGCTAAAGTTGCCGTGTTTCCATAAGCGGAGGCATAAAGTAGGGCAACAGATATCTCTCGGTCTCTTTGAGAACGACTCCATTCTCCATAAGATTTGGTCAGTTCCATTAGGCTAGAACGCACCAATGGCCCATGACCCACAGCATACATTCTCACCTGCAAATCGGAGATTTTCTCTAATGCTGCTTCCACATGCGGTGCATTTGGAGCCATTAAGCAATTGTAGTAGTAACGCTGGTCTTCTTTGAATGACTCCCAGTTGTCATCAAACGCTTCATCACCACAGATATGCACGCCAAATAATTTATCTGTGTAGAGAATTTGGGTTTGGCGATCGTAGGTACAAAGTGCTTCTGGCCAACGGGGGCTGGGAGTTGGTACGAATCTCAAAACATGATCCTTACCTAAATCGAGATTTTCTTTCCCACGCATCACCAAAATATTTAATGTGTCATCGGGGAAAGCTGCACGCAAGTTAGCCGCACTCAGAACAGAACAGACAAAGGTTAGCTGTGGCGCTAATTCCAACATTGCCTTGAGAGTTGCCACACGGTTAGGACTAAAATGTCCCAAGATGACATAATCTAACTTTTTCAAGTTGATGGTCTGTTGTAATGCTTCTAGATAAATTGCTGTGAAAGTTTCAGCAGGTGGGTCAATCACAGCGGTCTTATCACCTTCAATTAAATAGCAATTCGAGGTAGTACCTCTTTCTAGTGCGTATTCAATCTCAAACCGCAGACGTGACCAACTACGCGCCCTAAGAACTTTAGTATTTGTAGCAATCGAGAGAACTTGTACGTCACGAGGTTTGGAATCGCTCATAGATTTTGGGTGATGTGGGGAGAAAAAATGCAAAAACCGGGTAGATTTTGCCCAGTTTTGAGTGTTTTCAATGAAGCGTGTCAGGAAGTTTGGTAATCTCATCGGCAGTGAGGTGCTGGCGGGGGGATGAGGGGGATGGGGGGGACGAGGGAGATGAGGGAGACACGGGGACGCGGGGACGCGGGGACGCGGAGAATAACCAATGACAAATGACAATTCCCAATCCCCCACTCCCCACTCCCCACTCCCTACTCCCCATTAGTAATAATTACCCACTTTGCGATGGCGAACTGCTGTCAGTCCATCGGGTTTGGAAACACGACCTTCTTGGACTGTGCAATATACAATCCAGTGGTCGCTACACTCCATGCTGCTTTGCACTTCACATTCCATGTATGCTAAAGCGTCTGTTAATATTGGCGACCCGTTTTTGGCGGTTTGGGTTTTGACTCCGGCGAATCGGTCAGCACCGGGAAGCAAGCGCTTGAGGAAGTGCTTTTTGAGTTCTTGATAGTTTCCTTCTTCGAGGACGTTGAGGACGAAGCGATCGCCTACTTGCATTAAGGAATCGATGGCGCGGTCTTTAGCTACGGCGATGGTCAATCCTAATGGTTGTAAACTCGCTTGTGATACCCAAGAGGCTAGCATGGCACTGCTGACATCACCTTTTTTGGTGGTAATGATGTAGAGTCCGCTGCTAATCCGACCGAGGGCTTTTTCCATGTTGACGTCGAGGGACTTGAGTTGCTTGATGTTGCGATCGCGCATCAACAATTGTCCCAAGTCTGTACCCGCTTCTGCACACATCTGATATGTGGATGCAGTAGGAGCTTCTTTAATCCGAATCGCTGGAAAGGCTTCTTTGACACCCGAATCGATAAACTTTCGCCGCAGTGTATCAACTGGCTCGTCATCGCCTCCGTAGCATTCAAATAGTCCCACTACTTGTTTGTTGTTAGCTACAGCTAGGAGCGAACTGATACCAGCCTGAGCAGCAACGGCGGTAGATGGTGGCATTCCAATAATGATGCCAGCTGCTCTACCGGCTAGTTCTTGAATTTCTTGACTTTCAGCAGAGCTTAAGTCAATCATTTCTACGCCAACACCAGTTTTCTGTATTCCCTCAGCAATTGCATGACTGAGGCGATCGCTATGACCATAATTTGAGACGTAAAATAAGCCAACTGTGGTCTCTGCTTTGGCTTGTCTTTGACTCCAAGTTTCATAGCACCCAGTTAGCACGTCTAAATGATGATGTAGTAGAGGCCCATGACCGTTGGCAATGATGTTAATCTTGCCGAGTTCGCTCATCCGCTTCATGGCGTTTATGAGCGAACGAGCATTGGGGCCCATCAAACAATCGTAGTAAAATCTAAAGTCTGCTTCAATTGCTTCTAAATCTTCGTCAAAGGTGCGATCGTCACAGAAGTGCATCCCAAAAGCATCACAGGTAAAGATGGTTTGGGTTTTGCGGTCATAACTGAAGATTGTATCTGGCCAATGCAAGTTAGGCGCACTCACGAATTCGATTTCGTGTCCTTTGCCAATATCGATGCGATCGCCACTTTTAACAATTCGCTTGGAAAATGGATCGTGTACCAAGCCTTCTAAAAATTGCAGTGCTATTTTTGAAGCTAAAACTGTGGCTCTCGGCGCTAATTGCAGAACATCTTCTACTAAGCCACTATGGTCTGGTTCTGTGTGGCTGACGATAATGTAATCAATAGTCTTGGGATTGACAAGACCTTTAAGAGTGTCTAAATACAACTGCCGAAACTTCTGGTGAGAAGTATCAACTAAAACTGTCTGCTCACCCCTAATTAAATAGGAATTGTAAGTTGTACCGTTTTGCAGTCCGAATTCGATATCGAAGCGATCGCGATCCCAATCAAGAGAGCGAATCGCCGTTGTATCAGGGGCAATTTCTACAGTTTGTATAGTTAGCCGACGTTGAACGTTTTCTGCGATCGCTACCATTATTCGTCTCCGAGCGCAAATCATTAATATTTTCTTCTGTTACCATTGTCCCTATAAATTTTTTTTTAAGTTGTAGTCAAAACTATTTTTTGCAAAATTAAACTTGTATCAATTGTTTCTATTTATTAGCGGTATTTTTAACTCCAAAAATCTACTAAATATGATTTTAGTTAAGATATATACTGGGTCTTAATGTTTCTTAATTATTAGTATTATTTCCTATTTTAAAACTATCATATAGCGATCCTAAATGAGTTAGGAACAAATTAGATCCCCAACTTCTTCAAGAAGTCGGGGATCTAATTCTGTCGATATTTGTAAATCAAAGTAGAATAAATTTTTCTCTTTCAAGAGATAAAACATCAAGTATGCTGTTATTAACTTTTCGCTGAATTTAAACAAAATTTACTTTTGTTTGAGCTAACTTTCTAATCATTTAAATTGTAAAATTCGTGTAAAGTAGAAACAACAGTGTTTACGCGGAGATAAACAAAGCAAATTTAGCAAAACAAGTTTAAGAAAAAGAATTGAGCTTCTAATTAATTGTTTGCCCATCCAAGTGTGAATTTACGTAAATTGACTTTTTAAAGTTTCGATAAAATACCAGTAAAAATACTAATAACCAATTAGAATTAATGCTACTCTCTTTTTATACGGAACTTGAGCATTAATTAAGGCAGCGGCAACCAATGACGATTGTTACAGCTACGAGCTTCAACTCTGGCTGTTCGATAAAGCCAACATACGGATCAAAGCTACTGCTTTTATTTGCTTCAACGTTTTACGTTAATTTCTCACGGATGATAAATTACGAACTTCGACAAGTGTTCTTCAAGCCAATACTTTATCGCATCAAATCATTCAACATAGACTTCGGCTCCCTTAATTCTTGTGTTCAGGCATACAGTGTGTTATTTAATACGTTGCGAAGTAAGTATAGAGGCGTGAATAGACATAAAAATATCAACAATTGCCGGGTGAAAGAATATCGCTTATGGGATGCCGACTGAGAATTTTTCTAACAGAAGAGGAAAAGCATACTTTAGAAGAATTGAGAAGAGCTAAGGATGTACCTCAACGTACTAAAGATCGCGCTCAAGTTTTGCTACTAAATGCTCGTGGCTTAAAAAACGAGCAAATTGCTCAAGGCTTGAATTGGGCGATTTCAACAGTACGTCAGACTCTACATCGCTGGGAAAAGATGGGTTTAGTAGGACTGTGGGATGCTCCTGGGCGGGGAGGAAAACCTCGATATTCAGAATCAGATTTGATTTATCTGGAAAATTGCTTAACTCAAGAGTCACAGACTTACAACTCTAAGCAACTAGCAAAAAAATTAGCATCTGAGCGTCAAGTTTACTTGAGTCCCGACCGATTACGACGGGTACTGAAAAAAAGGGGTAGGAGGTTTGGAAACGCACATCCCCAACCTCAGCAACAGAGTATTGGCTAACTGCAAAGTATTAATTTCTCTGATTTTATAGCAGTTTTCAATTGAATGAAGTACAGGTTATTGTAGGAGCAATTAATTGTTTCTACGAACCACCTCATTCAAATAAAAAGTGCAATATCCAAAGAGAATTTGTACGAAAATAATAGTCTATGTCATTAATTATGATGGCTTGCTAGATTTCCGACTTTTTCCAAAAGTCGGGGTTCTGACCACAGCTAAACACTTAGAACGAATGACCTAGACTACTATTGGTTCATCACATTAATTAAGTTCGTAGTCAGGACTTTAGTCCTTGTTTTAAGCACAAAGCGTGCTTAAAACAAACCATACACAAGAGACTTCTTGCAAAAATACTTGAACCGTCAGAGACTCAAGTCTCTGCCTAATAGCAAAAGTCCGTTGAAACGGACTAAAAATACTGTTATTAGTCGGTTGAAACCGACTTGAGTTATCAGCCAGAAAATTTATTTTCTGGCGAGTATCCGACTTTTGCAAGAGGTCTAATTAATGGGACAGACTACTACTCAAAATAGTCGTTGACTCAATTTGCTCATAAAACAAAATCCATCTTACACATGAAAGTGTAGATGGATTTTATTAGTTTGAAGTGGATCCGAGCAGAGTCGAACTGCTGTCCAAATTGGGTATTGACTCTCCGCTCATTCACAGGTTTAGCCTATCTGACCCTCAAGGCGGGAATCGTTCATTATCCCGAACGTAGGATGCTCTGATTAAATCTTAGCTAGCAAGCCAACCAGAGAACACTTGCTAGAGCGTCCGTTGGGGTTGGTCTCTAGCCCTTAACGGAGTCAGACCAGAGACGCTCGAACCTGAAAGAGGCTATTAGGCAGCTACTAGAGCGTCCTTACGAGCAAATTTTACGATGTTATTCGCATTTACTTTTTTTTTGAGCCTTTGATTTGCGAGAGACGACTCACTCTCGACCTGAATCACAGAGCAGCGTTCGCCAACCTGTCGAAACCGTTACGGACCCATGTGATTTATATTGTTTATTATAATTCGCTGTGGGAAAAATGTGTTACAAAATGACAAAGAAATATCCAACCCACATTCTACATTATTAACTGTCATGAGCCAGACTAAAAGCGGCGATCGCTGGACAATTCAAGATGTGGCAGCTTTACCCGATAACGAGTGGATTCGTTATGAGATATTATTTGCGGTGCGATCGCCCTTGCTGCCTAACTTTGCTTGTGAAGTAGCGCGTCTTTTTATGTCACGAAGTTAAGATCAGAGGTGATGCAAGCTTAATCTAACATTTTCCGAATGTCCTTCAACATTAAAAATAGATGTAAAGGGTCGGTTGAACTAGGTTCAAAATCAAAGTTTTCATACCATGCTCGTGCTTGCTCATCTTTGGCATGAACCAGCAAAGCACGAATTCCCAAAATATCTGCGGCTGTGTTTACACGTTTGAGACAATCCTTTAATAAACCACTACCTATTCTCTGACCTTGAAAATCTCTGCTGACTGCTAACCGCGCTAAAAGAGCTACAGGTACAGGATATTTTGGCAATCCTTTAATAATTCGAGGGGGCGCATCTTGATGAATTACAGAGGCTACAGTGAGAGTGTAGTAACCAATTACATTATTATCTACACAAGCTACATAAGTTTTTGAACTATCAGATTGTTGATTTTGTAAAGCGTAATTAATTAAAAAATTATTTAAAGCAGATTTTCCACAATCAAAATCTTGAATATTATGGTCAGCCGATAGTTTCTCAATATATAAATTATTCAACGGCAATTACTCAAATATGCTAGGCTCAGTTAATAAATGACGCAAACGAGGTTTTTCTGTTGTGGGAGCATTAAGGGCATTTTGAAAAGCTTGCCATTGCTCATCGTCTAAAGCAAAGACTTTACGATTTGTCAAAGCATTTTGAGCAGCAATTAAACCATGTTCTAACAAAAATTCACTCACGTTTTTATGGCTTGCAGCCGCAGCTTGCTGTAATAGTTTTTTGACAGTGGAACTTGTGCGAATGTCAATCCGTTCAGTTCTAGACTCTGATGAGTGACTCATAACTTAAATGTAAATAGATTTTACTCTCACTACTTAAGCTAGCATACACACATTGTCCTGACAAAAAAATGAAGTAATTGCTGGAAGTAGCTTACGCAGATAGTTTTGCGTCAAGATTATTGATTTCGTAGTTGCTTGGAATTGCCGAATATATTTTGGATTGCTATACTTGTACAGTAAATTGTACAATAATCAAGCAAATGAAAATTGTGTCTTTTAGCGAGGCGAGAAATAACCTCAAGGCTGTTTTAGACCGAGTGGTGGAAGATGCTGACTATACTATCATCACCAGACGGGATGCAGAGGATGCTGTAGTGATGTCCCTAGAGTTATTTGATAGTTTGCTAGAGACTGTTCATTTACTCAAGTCTCCCGCTAATGCCACCCATTTAGAGCTTTCTATTGCTCAGTTCAAGCAGGGGAAAGTGGTGGAGCAAAATTTATTGGATGACTAGAAAGCTAGTATGGACAGATGAGGCTTGGAACGATTATTTATATTGGCAAGGGCAAGACAAGAAAACATTAAAACGAATCAACAAGCTGATTGAGGCAACAATCAGACTACCGTTTGAGGGGATGGGAAAGCCAGAAGCTCTAAGAGAGAATCTAACTGGCTTTTGGTCACGGCGAATTGATGATACAAATCGCTTAGTTTATGCAGTGGATGATGAGTATTTAACGATTATTGCTTGTCGATACCACTATTCTGATTGATATCCTCCTTAATCTTTCTCGGTAATCTATAATATGACAGTTGATAACAATATCTGCTTCAAACTCATGTTTAAAATTTATCAACAAGTGACTATGATTGTTTAGGTTATTGGTCGCTTAGTACAAAACTAAAAATAGCTAATCGCTAGTTTTAAAATCACCAGCAATTAGCTATTAGTAATAGTTAGCAATTGAGTTCTAAGTCAGGGCTTCAGCACCACCAACAACCTCAAGCAGTTCTTGAGTAATGGCGGCTTGACGGGCTTTGTTGTAAACCAAAGATAAAGTTTTAATCAATTCACCAGCGTTTTCACTGGCGTTACTCATAGCTGTCATCCGTGCAGCTAGTTCGCTAGCGGCTGATTCCTGTAGTGCCCGTAATAACTGGTTACTTAAATATAGAGGTAACAGAGAGTCGAGGATTTGTACAGGGTCTTGCTCGAAAATCATGTCACGGGGCAAAGGACGGACTTGGCTAGTGACTTTTTGCCGTTCAACTTGAAATTGACCACCACGGGTTGTCAGGCGAAAGACTTCATCATCGGCTGCTTCTAGACCTTGAGGGTCAAGAGGAAGCAGGGTTTGCACGACGGGACGAGAGCTAACCAAAGAGACGAATCTGGTATAAATTAGCTCAATGCGGTCTACTTTTTCTGATAAGAATAGCGAAAGTAGTTGGTCGGCAATTTGGGTGGCTTCGGCGGCGGTGGGAATTTGCTCTAAACCGCTGTAAGTAGCATCAATTGGCTGATCGCGGCGTTGAAAGTACTGTGTAGCTTTGCGCCCGACAATCACAAATGTGTAGTCTAGGCCCTCGGCTTTGATTTCTTTGGCGCGATTTTCAGCGCGACGGATGACGTTACTATTGTAACCGCCACACAAACCGCGATCGCCTGAGATGACTAATAGCCCCACTGATTTAACTTGCCGTTTTTTGAGCAGTGGTAGGGTAACATCTTCAAATTTGAGACGTGTTTGTAAGCCGTAGAGGACTTGTGCTAGCCTGTCTGCAAAGGGGCGGGTCGCAATCACTTGTTCTTGGGCGCGACGTACTCTCGCAGCAGCCACCAGACGCATGGCTTCTGTAATTTTTTTGGTGTTTTTGACCGACTGAATGCGATCGCGTATTGCTTTAAGATTGGGCATGATTTTGTCCTTGGTTCTTAGTCACTTGTCCTCTGTTACAAAGTTATGAGCGCCGGAAGTCGGCAACCATACTTTGCGCTTCGTCATTAGCCATTAAATTATTTACTAATGACTAATGACCAATGACCGTTGACTAATTACGCTGTTGCTTTGAAGGTCTTTTTGTATTCGGTGAGTGCTGTTTTGAGAGCGGCTTCTTCAGCATCGCCTAGTGCTTTTGAGGCTTGCACTGCTTGGGCGTACTGAGTGTTACCGGTCTTCAAATAATCACGTAGACCTCTAGTAAAGGTGGTGACTTTATCTACAGGGACATCATCTAAGTAACCGTTGATACCAGCGTAGAGGATTGCTACTTGCTCATATACAGCGAGGGGAGCGTTTTGTGGCTGCTTGAGTAATTCCCGCAATCGTTGACCTCGTGCTAATTGGTCTTGAGTAGCTTTGTCTAAGTCAGAAGCAAATTGTGCGAAGGCTTGCAAATCGTCAAATTGTGCCAGTTCCAATTTAATTTTACCGGCAACTTTTTTCATGGCTTTGGTTTGAGCCGCAGAACCCACACGGGATACGGAGATACCGGGGTTGACAGCGGGACGCACACCAGCGTTGAACAAGTCAGAAGACAAGAAGATCTGACCATCGGTAATAGAAATAACATTGGTGGGGATGTATGCGGATACGTCACCTGCTTGGGTTTCAATAATTGGTAGGGCGGTCATGCTACCTTTACCCAGTTCGTCACTCAGCTTAGCTGCTCTTTCTAACAAGCGAGAGTGAATGTAGAATACATCTCCGGGGTAAGCTTCGCGTCCGGGTGGGCGACGTAATAGCAGGGACATTTGGCGATATGCTTGGGCTTGCTTGGAGAGGTCATCGTAAATTACGAGGGTAGCTTTGCCCTTGTACATGAAGTACTCAGCAATCGTTGCGCCTGTGTAGGGAGCCAAGAATTGTAGGGTTGCTGGTTCACTGGCGTTAGCGGCGACGACAACGGTGTAGTCCATTGCGCCTTTTTCTTGTAGTGTTTGCACTACGTTGGCAACGGTGGAAGCTTTTTGACCGACAGCAACGTAGACACAAACTACATCTTCTGATTTTTGGTTGATGATTGTGTCGATCGCGATCGCGGTTTTGCCGGTTTGGCGGTCTCCAATAATCAATTCTCGCTGTCCACGACCGATGGGAATCATCGAGTCGATAGCTGTGATCCCTGTTTGCATGGGTTCGTGTACAGATCGACGCGCTACGATACCGGGTGCTGGAGATTCAATCAAACGGCTTTCTGAGGTTTTGATATCTCCCTTACCATCGATGGGACGACCCAAAGCGTCCACAACGCGTCCAATCAAGGCTTCTCCTACGGGGACTTGAGCAATTCTGCCAGTAGCTTTAACTGAGCTACCTTCTTGAATTTCATGACCTTCACCCATTAGCACCGCGCCGACGTTGTCTTCTTCTAAGTTTTGGGCGATGCCAACTGTACCGTCTTCAAATTCTAGCAGTTCTCCCGCCATAGCCTTGTCCAGACCATAGATCCGGGCAATACCGTCGCCAACTTGGAGAACAGTACCGACGTTAGCAACTTTGACATCTTGGTCGTATTGCTCGATTTGTTGTTGGATAATGCTGCTGATTTCGTCTGGTCTAATTGATATGCTCATGTGTCTATCTTTTTTCTTTCGGGACAGAAGAATTGATGAGAATTTGGCATTGTGTGCAGCGTGACTAGCTACTGGTTAAACGCAAGGAAAGGCGACGTAGCTGACCCTTTAAACTAGCGTCAATTACCTGAGAACCGACTTTGATGATTACACCACCAATTAATTCGCTATCTATCTTAGTTTCCAGTTCTACTTGACGAGCGCTGGTGATGGCGAGAATCTTTTGTTGTACTGTTTGCTGTTGAGCTTCTGTCAGAGGAACAGCTGAAGTAACTTCTGCTAATACTGTTTGATTCAGCTGCCGCAACAAAGCCAAATATTGCTTTAAGATTGCATCCAAGAACGCAATCCGCCGTCTGTCTACCAGCAGCAACAAAAAGTTACGTAAGTAGGGGCTAGCGCCTTCGCCAACTATCCGTCTAATTACTGCTTTTTTGTTTTCAGCTTGAATAAAGGGATTGCTGATCAAGTTACGTAGCTGTTGGTTTTCAGAAAGGAGGCTCAGTAAAGTCCGGGCATCTTCTCCGAACTGTTCTGTTGAGTTTTGCGATTGGGCGATTGATAATAGTGCCTGTGCATAGGGCTGGGCCACTTCGGCTGTCGCTATGTTACTTGTCATACTCCGCCTCCTAATTGTGCGATGCTACGGTCAATTAAAATTTGCTGAGCATCGTCGGCAATTCCGCCTTTTAGTTGCGACTCGACTTTTTGTAATGCTAAAGCTACTACCCGCTGGCGCAATTGAGCGATCGCTCGCTCGGTTTCGGTATTTAAATCTGCTGCGGCTGTTTGCTTCAAGCGCTCTACGTCTTGCGCTGCTCGCTCTAGGAGGGCTGTTTTCGCTGTTTGGGCGTTTTCTTCGGCTGTTTTGCGGATGCGTTGCGCCTCTGCTTGAGCTTGAGTCAACTGCTCTTGTGCCTGGGAAAGAGCAATTTGTGCCTCTTTTAAGCGTCCTTCTGCTTCGTGAATTACGGTTTCAATATTTGACCGTCGCTCATTGAGGATATTGCTTAAAACTTTGCGTCCGAAGTAGAATAATATGCCAATCAGAATCGCTAGGTTAATTAGGTTGGTCTCAAATAAGTCTATGTTTAGACCGAAACCACCTTCTGCTGCGCCTTCTGCCATCTCAGAATGAGCTTCTGCGGCAAGTAATAATAAAGTCCCCATGTTACTCATTTACAAGTGCGCTGCTTGCTAATTACGGTTGTCTTCTCCCGAAGGAAAAAAGTGCCTTTTTTGACACTTAAATCTAGCGCTCTGGTACTATTGCCCAGCTACGCATATACTGTTACTGATACAGTGCTGAGCAATGAGTGCTAAGTTCAGCACTCAGTACTCCTGAAAGAACCAGCTTTGCGAGCTTATCTAACTAAAGCTGAACCCAATAGTTTTTGTAGAATCTGCGTACTGAGAGCATCAACTCGTTGCTCTAAGGTACGCATAGCTTCCTGCTTTTGTTGCTCTATTTCAATCGCAGCTTGTTCTCGCTGAGCTTGAGCTTCTTTTTGGGCTTCAGCGATTTTTTCGGCAGTAATTTTCTTCGCTTCAACTTGAGCTGCTTCTACAGTCGCTTGCGATTGTCTGCGAGCTTCTGCTAGTTGCTGCTCATATTCAGCGGTTAAACGCTCAGCTTTTGCTAGGCGTTCTTGTGCTTCCAAGTTGTTCGTTCGGATGTAGGTATCGCGATCGTCTAGGACTTTGGTCAGTGGCTTATAGAAAATTACGTTCAGCAAAGCTGCTAATAGCAGGAACTGCAATGCCATGAAGGGCAAGGTCGCATCGAAATCAAACATTTCTCTCCTCTTTGGCTGGAGTAGCAGTTTTCATGGCTAGCAACATCATCCAACCTTTCATAATTTTAGAGACCCATAGCCAATAAGGGTCAACTACATCAGAACGACTAGAAATCAGTTGTCAGTTACTTGTACTGAGCGTACTCCTACGCTTAAGCAAGCTACGCGCAGTGTCTCCGCTAGGAGAAATCGAAGTGTCAGTTATCAGTTATCAGAGTTTTACTGAGTTTTCCACTTCATAGAAGTGGATGTTTAAGCTAGGGTTTTAATCCTAAAGCTCAAGTCTTTGATAACTGTTCACTGTTGATTTTTCACTGATTTTAATACTCAGAATTTTGAGATTAATTTGTAGAGGCGTGATGGTTCACGTCTCCACACTCACAAAAACTTTTAGGCCTTATGAGAAGGGGTTAGCAAACAGTAACACTAGGGCGATTACTAGACCATAAATGGTTAGGGATTCCATGAAAGCCAAGGTTAACAGCAGAGTACCCCGAATTTTTCCTTCTGCTTCGGGTTGACGGGCAATACCTTCTACTGCTTGACCTGCGGCGTTTCCTTGACCAATACCAGGGCCAATTGCAGCTAAACCAATTGCTAGAGCAGCAGCTAGAACTGAAGCAGCAGAAACTAATGGATCCATGTTGATTTTCCTTACTTTAAGTACAAAACTAACAGAAGTACGTTAACTACAGACGTGTTTTTTACGCTGCACCAAGTTCTCTAAATCGCTGTTGCGATGGAACTGTGCTATCAACTGAGAAGCTTATTTAATGCTCCTCATGCTCTTCTCCACCATGTCCCTCCATGGCCTCATGAATGTATGCTCCAGCTAGGGTAGCAAACACCAAAGCTTGAATGGCGCTGGTAAATAAACCCAAAGCCATTACAGGCAAAGGCACAAATAGAGGAACTAGTAGAACCAATACCGCTACAACCAATTCATCCGCCAATATATTTCCGAAAAGACGGAAGCTAAGGGAGAGAGGCTTGGTAAAATCTTCTAGAATTGCGATCGGCAGTAAAACAGGTGTCGGCTCTATATATTTTTTAAAGTAGCCCAGACCCCGCTTGCTAAAACCTGCGTAAAAATACGCCAAAGAGGTTAGCAATGCCAATGCCACAGTCGTATTGATGTCGTTAGTGGGAGCTGCCAATTCACCCGATGGCAGTTTGATTAGCTTCCAAGGAATCAGTGCCCCCGACCAGTTTGACACGAAGATAAACAAAAATAATGTGCCAATAAAAGGCACCCAGGGGCGGTATTCTTTCTCACCAAGTTGGTTTTTTGCCAAATCCCTGATAAATTCTAGGGCATATTCCATCAAGTTTTGGATGCCGGTGGGAACTCTCTGGATGTTGCGAGTCGCTGCTAGTGAAGCTAATACTAGAATGCTAATCACAAACCACGAGGTAAGAAAAACTTGCCCATGAATTTTAAGATTGCCCAATTGCCAGTAGAAATGATGACCTACTTCTAATTCGGCTAGGGGAAAAGAATTAAAGGCGTTTAAGACACTAAGCATTTGCATTCTTCAAGCATTTCCCCAACGAGCGAGGATGGGATTATTGTCTTTAGTGAGCCTGACTTGTTTAAGAATCAGGAACTAACGCAGTTTGCACCATGTAGACGAGGAGCGTGGCTTTGTAAGTGAGAAATCCCAAGAATATGGGCACGATATGTAGTTCGCGCCATTGAGTTGCTAATACAATCAACCCAATAAACAGAGCAAAACGAGTTTTACTCAAACGCTGTTTTTCACTACCAAGTTGCTCGACATCTTTAGCCAGCATTCTTAAGTAAACCACACCTGTACACGCTCCAATCAAATAATTCAGAGCAATGTTTAAGGAATAAAAAATCCATACAGAGATAAAAATAATCCCCGTTAAGACAAGTGTGATGAGCAATAACTTCTGGTAGAGTTGGTGAAACTCTCCCATCGAGTTCGCTGATTCTTTGTCAACAGAACCAGATTCAGCATCTTCTTTTGTTGTCGGCGTGGGTGCGATTGATTCTTCTGACAAGCTCACGGGACTTGAAACCAGTACAGTTAAATAAGATGACTGCACATTCAGTCAGCTGAATCATATCACGATCCGGTAACAATACTTTAGAAAAAAACAATTAACTTCTTGTCAGCAAGTAGTCACAATCAATTAGCACTCCGTTACAGCAAGAAATTGATGTAGAATTTTATTGTTATAAATAATACTTAAATATTCATATACAGCATCATTGGCATTTTGGTAGTTTAATGCACACAAGATTAACTATAATCAGTCAATTATTTTGATCATCTGGTGAAATTAATTCTGCGTTACCCGAAATCTTTGTAGAGACGCTTCAAAAGCGCGTCTCTACTACTTTTAAATAAAAAATGCCCCTTAAACAGCATTGCGCTTAAACTCTAGGGGCATTTAATCTTGTATTAATTCGCTACTATGCTTTTTGGGAAGCTGCTTGCTTACGCTTCATCCAGAAACCAAAGCCTAAAGCGATCGCAGATCCACCAATTGTAAATGGTTCGGGAACTGCTGGCCCTAAGACTTGACCGGAAAATTCTGTCAGACG
The DNA here is from genome assembly GCA_019359515.1 of Desmonostoc vinosum HA7617-LM4. GTDB lineage: Bacteria > Cyanobacteriota > Cyanobacteriia > Cyanobacteriales > Nostocaceae > Desmonostoc > Desmonostoc vinosum. The sequence goes on from JAHHHC010000003.1 coordinate 229,405, forward strand.
TTCGCTAAAGGTGCCAGGGTTTCTACGGATGAGAGACCAATCTACTAAAGCGGTTTTGGTAGCAGAACTGAATATGGAAAAGTAAAGAGTCGGGGCTAATGTGTCTACTTTACCGTTCGCAGCGAAATTGATATTTTGAAAAACAGCAGATTCAGTTGTTGTACCTAAAACAGAGGCTCTGCTGGGATTAGCAACTGTAGCACCAGTTACACCAAATAATCCTTCAAGATACCATAGTGAGCCTGTTCTTAGTCTTTCAAAATCACCAGGCAAGTTAGCAGAATCGAACTCAATCGCGTAATCATATCTGTTGCCAGACTGACCTTGGAACACGACACTAGCAGCTTGTGCAGGTTTGCTAACCGCAGCGAAACAAAGGGCAACACCAGCAGTGGCAATACCCAGATTTGTAGCTAACTTCATGAGAAAAGTCTCCTAAATTAGGATTTGATAATTACTGTGTAAACTCGTAGGGGATTTCTCTAGAACTGTAATCTTTTAACGTTTATACACATAGAACAAGCAAGTATTTTTGACTAAATCTTTAATTTTGAGTGAGATTTGTAAAAATAGTGTAAATCTATACTTGAAAATTGCGCTGGTTTGCCAGTGTCTTCAAATGTATCGAGTGTTACAGGAAATTATCTCTGAAGGAGTTTTAGAGAACCTTACTACTCAGTAGAAGGCTCTGTGCTGATAGCTTCAATTTTTATTGATCGCTAATTGCTAAAATGCGATCGCTATACAATGTAATTTGCTGCAAAATACTGCCTACGATATATCTAAGCTTAACTATTCAGGGTTTCAAACCTTTATTCGGTATTTATCTTAGTAGTTTGTCAAATGGAAATTGAAGGTTCGTAGTCAGGACTTTAGTCCTAACTACAAACTTACTCATTCCTCAATTTAAACTTGACAAAGTATTTAGTTTTAAAACTTATATCCTCTAGCAAGCCAGTATTGCCAATCTGCAAGCGCTTCTTGAGTTTCAGCATCAGCGTCAATTGCTTCTATGTCAGATAGCTTTGCAGAAAATACATCTTCATCCTTGCCTTGAGGATAAACTACTTCTACATACATGTCTTTCAGGCATTCGTCTTCTGGTGCCATTCCCAGCACTTCCACCTGTTTCTCCTCGACGGTAGATGATTTACGTGACTTTTTCTTCCACTTTGCCATAAAGGGAACATTCAAAGTATCGTCTAGGTAGTAATACCAACCCATCGCTCGTTCTTCTTTGTCATCATCGGTATCGACAATAATTTCTGTTTCGATACGATGCTCTCGGCTTTCATCGCGTTCAACACTAGGCATACAAAAGAGGTTTGTGTATTATGCACCTTGATATGGTATACCGTTTTGGCAATTTCGTGTCAATTTTCTCTGTGTTTTCTCAACCAAAATAATGAGGGAATAGGGAAAACTTCTCCTGTCAAAGACGCTGCTTCGGCTTCGCTCAGCAACTGCACATATAATTAAATGCACCCAATATCCTCAAGCATCGCCAGGGAAGTATGTCAAAATTCACTCATCAAAGAAAGAAACAGAGAACCGATAAAATCATTGGCCCAAGAACTAAATTTCATGAGCATTATCGTTTTCGGCAGCATTAATATAGACCTAGTAGCGACAGTATCCAGGTTGCCCATCGCGAAAGAAACACTACTAGGGGAAAGTTTTTTGCAAGTACCAGGCGGTAAAGGTGCAAATCAAGCAGTAGCCTCAGCCCGCTTGGGAATTCCTACACAAATGGTAGGACGTGTAGGTTCACAAAGTTTCAGTGTGGAACTTGTCAACAATTTACAAGCATCTGGTGTCAAAACTGATAACATTTTTCTAGATGACACGGTTAGTTCCGGGGTTGCCATGATCATTGTAGATCATGCTGGCGAGAATCAAATTGTTGTGATTCCTGGCGCCAATGGACGTGTTAATCAACAAGATGTAGAACGATTACGCCCTTTGTTATCAAGAAGTTTGGCACTGCTTTTACAACTAGAAATTCCCATTGCATCCGTGGTAGCAGCTGCCCAAGCAGCAAAAGATGCAAACATCAAAGTAATTCTCGATCCTGCACCCGCACCAACTGATTTACCAGCAGCACTTTACCCATTAGTAGACATTATCACGCCCAATGAGGTTGAAGCAGGTCAATTAGTGGGTTTTCCTGTGGACACAGAAGAAACAGCAGCCAAAGCCGCAGCGGTTTTATTGCAACGAGGTGTGAAATGTGCGATCGTTAAACTAGGCGCTAAAGGGGTTTTCTGTGCAACCGCCACAGAAAAATTCTTTGTACCCGCATTCTCAGTTAATGCAGTTGACACAGTTGCCGCTGGTGATGCTTTTAATGGCGGTTTGGCAGTTGCGTTGGCAGAAGGGCTTTCTCTACATCAGGCGGTTGTTTGGGGTGCGGCGGCGGGTGCTTTGGCAACTACAAAACTAGGCGCACAAACTTCGCTACCAGATAGATTTACCCTTGATGCATTTCTCCAAGCAAAAGGTATTGTTTAAATAATTCGTAATTCGTAATTCGTAATGACGCTCGTACCTCGCTACCGCTGAGGGTAATTGGGAATCAAGAGGACACGGGGACGCGGTGAGTGTAAATGAAAGTTTCTCCGCGTCTTCCCACACCTTGTTTTTGATAAAAAAGCGATAACTTCCTAGTGCTTTGCGACTACAGCTGTCTTATCGTAGGAACTGTGGTATTGATAAATTTATAGAGAATATGTTGACGAAGCGAAAAAGTCGCAGTGTTGCCGCCGTTTTAGCTTTTTCTGGCACACTAACCATTTCTGGATTACATAAATTTTATTTAGGACAGCCACTTTGGGGTATTCTATATGTCTTACTTTCTTGGACACCAATTCCCAAGGTAGCCAGTGCAATTGAGGGAGTGTGGTACTTAGCCCAAGATGAAGAAGCTTTTGATCGAAATTTTAATCTCGGTAAGTCGGCGCTCAAAAACTCCCAACAAGCCGGGAATCAGGTAAATACAATTGCCAGTGCTTTACGCGAGTTAGACGCGCTGCGCCAGGATGGACTTATCTCTGAGTATGAATTTGAGCAAAAACGCCGTCAGTTATTAGATCAGATTTCTTGACAAAAGCAATAATTTATGGATAACTGGCTGCCTTTAAACCCCAAGTTGCAAAAACTCCGTGCTAAGCTCCTCCAAGACCCGTATTATCGACTCCAATCTGGCGAAGAAATTCAACTAGCGGTAGAGTTGGGTATCCGCATTGACGCCAACCAAGCAACTGTTGACGATTGGTTGCGCTTGCCTGGTTTATCAATTCACCAAGCGCGATCGCTTGTAGAACTTTCTGGCTCTAGTGTAAAATTTTACTGTATTGAAGATATTGCTGCGGCTTTAAGCATACCAGCACAGCGCCTAGAACCATTAAAGCCACTGCTAAATTTTAGCTATTATGATGACGAGTCTCTAGATCATCCTACACATTTAGTCAACGCAAACACTGCAACGGTTGAGAAGTTAATACAAATACCATTTATCGATATGTCTTTGGCGCAAGCAGTAGTGCAAAATCGGTTGACAGCTGGGCCTTATCGTAACTTAGTTGATTTCCAGCGCCGATTGCAGTTACCTGGTGATGCGATCGCTCAGTTAATGTATTATTTGCGATTTTGAAGTGCCAAAATTACAGCCAAGATTCTAAATCATTGCCTTGCCAAGTTCCAGCAAACTTCAACAAATCACCTGCTTTGCTTCCTCGCTTAATCGGAGCTAGCTGACGGAGTGGACGATGCTCAGTAGTATCTTGATTTTGGAGAGAATCTAGAAATTCACTGACTAGGGAAAGCTGATCGGGTGGTAGTTGAGCTAGTTGTTGTTCAATTTTTTGGAGTAGTTCTGGATATGTCATTAACACCTCACTATTTTTTTAGCTTGTTATGATCTTAAATCTGTTGTTGAACATAGCGAATCTTTAACAACAATCATTTTTTTTGGCGATCGCCTAAAATTTGGAAATCCCTCGTTTACTGACCTTTGATTTTCAGCATCAGCTATGATTACCTGGTGATGCGATCGCTCTCTTCAAGTCATACGATATTTAATTGATCACACCAGAAGAAAAAATAATTTATTTTGCACGACTACTTAGCAAGGTGGGCATGGCCATGCCCACCTACAGGTTATTCCTTATTTTTAACTTGATGCAGAATTAGCAGCCTGAGAAGCTTTCACCGCTGGAGAACCACCCATGCGAATTTCGGAGGTGAAGGAAGCCATGCCGGAGTTACCAAATTGCTTGTGAACAACTCCCATTCGCAAATTAGAACTTGCAAACCACAGACGCTCTTGGGAGCGCATATTTTCATATTCTGTAGTGATAGTCAATGCGTCATCATTATCTATTTTGTAGTGTCCAGCTACTGGGGTTTCGCTATGAACTGTTTGACGCAGTAATTTACCTTTTGCGGGGTTATCTGCATCAGGTACGGAGACTAATACACTAGAACCGCTAATTTTGTCTTTTTGTCCTTCTGTTGTGCTATTCCAGGTAACTTTCATCGCACAAGAAGCAGAACTAGGGGCAATTTTATATCGTTGACAAAGTTTCACGACTTCTAGATGAGTTACTGGCAGTGTTTCAATGATAATTTCTGATTTACCATCTTCTGATTGCTTGAGTGCGAAATTGTGGTTAGTGCGATGGGAAAACCATTTACCCGCACTTAATTCAAAAAACTCTTCAATATTCATGAATGAAACTATCCTGCATCAAAATGCTAAAAATCCTACTAGTTATTAAAAAATAGTGGGAGGTTTGATCTCAAGCTTGATTGTCCGCTTCTTCAAGCTTTTTAAGGGAAATCCTCGCTGCTTCAGCAACATGGGGATGACCGTCTTTTTCTAAGTATTTCAAAGCTGAGACACTTTTGGGGGTAGGAAGATCGCCCAAAGCCTCTGCAAGACGTTGCCTAATTAACCAGTCATCTGATTGGGCAAAGCGGAGGATTTGATCTACAGACTCAATATCTTTAATTTCTCCCAGAGCTGCGATCGCAGCCTGTTGTAATACTACTTCCTCACTGTCCAATGCTTGAATAAGGATTTCACGAGCGCGGGGGTCTTTAATATTACCGAGAGATACGGCAGCACTAAACCGTACTAGCCAATCAGTATCCTCATAAAATGCCCGTGACAGCGCCTCAAAGGCTCTGGTATCACCTAAATATCCTAAAGCACCAGCGGCATCAGCACGAATACCGTAGTCTGAGTCTGTTTCCAGAATTCTGACCAAAATTGGATAACATTCTGGCGTCTGCTTGATTCCCAGGGCAAATATTGCCATTGAGCGCAGTTGCAGAGATTCGTCATTTAAGACCTTTTTAATCAAAGGTACAGCATCCTCAGAGGGAACATGACGCAAACTGGCGAGGGCTACCATGCGATCGCGCAAATTGGAGCTTTCTAACTGAACAGAGATTTCCTCTAAACTTGGAGCAGCCATTTAGTTTACAGCGCTTTGTTTACTTATCTTTAATTTACCTGATTCGCTCATCAGGCTGTCATCATTGCGAAGTAGTAGTTTAGCTTATTCAAAAAGAAGCCCCGCGCTCTAACGCTTCGTTGAGCGTCGGGATGAATTTTTGGGCAATGACGAATTGACCCACAAACAATTCAATCTGTAGGATTGAATTGTTTGTGGGTCGATGATAGCGAAGCGGTAGCGAGTCATCCAGCGTCGGAATTGCCATTTTCTGGAATTTTTAACGAGTCTATCCAGTTTTCTACAACATGAGTCATAGTCGTATCTTTCATTTGAGAATATAAACGTAACTTATCCATTCGGCGTTTACTCATTCGTATTCGTAAATAATCTTCTTTCATGAAATACCCTCAATATCTCCTCATTATGTTATCCTATTTATAGGTCGAAAACAAAAAATACACAAATGAAAATTTCATATCAATACAAAATCAAACCTAATAAAGAGCAAGCAAAAAAAATTGAAAAAACATTAGATATGTTGAGATGTCAATATAATTATCTGCTTGCTGAAAGATTTGATTGGTATGAACAAAATCGTTGTTCTGTTGATAGATGTCCATTAATTTGTCATCTTCCCGAATTAAAAGAGCAACCGAACTATTACAATCAAAAAGCATCTTTGGTTCAACTGAAAATAGATAGACCTTGGTACAAAGATGTTCACTCTCAAGTATTACAAGAAGTCCCTAAGAAAGTTGAATTAGCCTTTGATAGATGGTTGAAAGGTGATGTTAATGGGAAAAAATCTGGTAAACCTAGATTCAAAGGTAAATGTTCTAATTGTGGTCATAAAGTTAAAAAGCCACTATCTCAAAGAATACATAACTGCACAATATGTCATGTAAATCTTTGTAGAGATTTGAACGCGGCTATCAATATAAAGGCGCGTGGGACGCACGCCCTTAAAGCTCAATTAATGTCTTCATAGAAGAGTCTTTGAGAAGCCCGCGCTGACTTGCGTTGCACGAATCGTCGGGTACGTCACCGGCTTTATATAATACCTCAATTATGAGTAAAAAACTAACAAATGTTACTTGATTACGGTGTTGTGTAGTGAATTGAACAGTGAGAATTAACACTTAGCTGTGTCTGGGGTATGAAGAGTCCTTCGAGATGGCAAACGTAAGTTAGAGGTACGACTTCATGTACAGCTTCAAACGTTCAGGAGAATAAATAATCATGGTTCAACTCAGCGAACGTCCAGGTACTAAAAAAATCACAAATTTACAAGAGAAGTTCGTTTATGGAATTGGTGCGATGTACGATGCAGAACATCGCTTTTTAGAAGCACAGCAATTGATGTACCAGTGTTGTCAATATAACCAGTTGAAGTCTTTAACCGAAAACCATATTCGGGAAACCGAGCAACAAATCAAAAATCTAGAGCAGGTTTTCAGCATACTAGGAAAGCAACCACAGCGAATTACTTGTGATGCTGCCGCTGGACTAGTTAGTGATGCTCAAAAATTCATGCTGCTGAGTGCTGATAATCCCAAAATTTGTGACCTGGGATTAGCAGGAGGTCAAGCCAAGGTAGAACAATTGGAGATTGCTTGCTATCGTGGTTTGATTAAAGTTGCTGAGCAGATGGGACAAAACCAGATTGTACAATTGCTACAGCAAAATTTGCAGCAGGAAGAACAGACAGCGCAAAAACTTGAGCAGCATATGCCTCAGTTACTTCAAGAGGCGAAGTCGGCTGAAGGTTCTAGTGCTGGTAGGTCTCGTTAATCAACGGCTAGGCATCTAATTTTTCATCAATAGACCTCTTGCAAAAGTCGGATACTCGCCAGAAAATAAATTTTCTGGCTGATAACTCAAGTCGGTTTCAACCGACTAATAACAGTATTTTTAGCCCGTTTCAACGGACTTTTGCTATTAGGCAGAGACTTGAGTCTCTGACGGTTCAAGTATTTTTGCAAGAAGTCTAATCAAAAAGCGAGGTACATGTGACCTCGCTTTTTGGTTGTTCATCTAATGACAGTCTTAACCAAAGCATGTGTAACCTAGACGCACGTTAGCTCACCTTTATAACCGTTGTAGCAAACTTAAACCGTGAGTATCAGTACCACAGGTATTGAAAAGGAAATATTCACTAGCTAATTTTTGTACTTGTTGTGATTCTGTGGCGCTGGGTTGCCAAGGGTTAGGATTATTGTAAGCGTAGAAAGTCTCAACGCCATCGATACCTTTTTGAGCTGCTGCGGGAATTAAGTCAAAATGCGATCGCCTGTATCTTGCTGGATGAGCCAGTACTGCCAATCCCTCAGCTTGATGAATTGCAGCAATCACGTTATGCGCTTCATATTCTTTGCCTGTAGTAGCCCTTCTTTGGAGATAAGGTTTCATACTGGGGTGTTCTATATTAAAAGCGTATGCCAAAATGTGAACTTCTATGTCTAAAAGGTTGGCATTAATTTCTGCACCACTCCATAGATAGGGAGTGCTTTGCCCAGGATTGTTCCACTTCCAGTCTTCTAACCAAGCTTGTGCTATTTGATACCCATCAATACTATGGTGATCGGTAATGGCTAGTCCTTTGAGTCCAATGGCGATCGCTTGTTCCATTAAACCACTCGGTTGCAACCTGCCATCCGAGTAGACAGTATGCATATGAAAGTTAAATAACTTCGGACAACTCTGTGCATCAATATTCTCAAATACTTGCTTCAAAAGTTTTGTGGAAGCAGTAGCCCTGGCAAAATTTACAGCCATAACCCCTCTGAACAAAAATACGTTATTCTTAACACTCCAACACGTCACACCTCACAGATGAGAAACTGCCAGTACTATAAATTAGTATTAATAGCTACTTTCTCAACTTGACTAGTCAAATTTTTCGATATGTTAAGACTACGTTAGCAAATCTCAACGCAGATGGTAATGAGGATTTTCGATTGCTGATATCAGATCAAGCACGAAATATTACATGGTTGTTGACGCCAGTACTGTTGAGCATTTATGGTAAGTAGCTTAGCAATAGTAGGTTTTGCTGCAATCAAACACTTGACTAAGCTTTTACTGATTGATAAATGCTGTATAAAAAATTTGTTTTATCTAAGCAGTCCTACTAGTGTACCATCACCTGCAATAACTTCGCCAATTGTATCAGCAGGGATATTCTGTGATTGAAAGTGGCTAATCGTCTGGTTTACTTGTTGGGGTGGTACTAAAACTACAAACCCAATCCCCATATTGAATGTATTGTACATGGCTTGTGGACTGACTGCTCCTGCTTGGGTTAACCACTGGAATACAGGGGGAATAGTCCAGCTATTGGGGTTAATTTTAATTGCTTGACCTTTGCCTAAGCATCTAGGTAAATTTTCTGGTAATCCACCACCGGTGATGTGAGCCATACCGTGAATTTCCAATCCTGCTTGTAGCGCGGCTAAAACGGGTTTGACGTAAATCCGTGTCGGTTTGAGGAAAGCTTCTTGGAGAGTTTCACCGCCTAACAATTGTGGAGAATCGCTCCAAGCAAAAGAGCGATCGCTAATAATCTTCCTTACTAAGCTTAGACCATTGCTGTGTACACCAGAACTAGCCAGAGCGATCGCCACATCTCCCATCTGTACCTGGGAACCATTTAACATCCGGCTTTTTTCTACAATTCCGACACAAAACCCAGCCAAGTCATACTCACCCACCTGGTAAAAACCGGGCATTTCTGCCGTTTCTCCTCCTAATAGAGCGCAACCTGCCTGTTTACATCCAGAGGCGATACCCGCTACTACCTGAGTTAACTGCTTTTTGTCTAGCTTACCTGTGGCTACATAATCTAAAAAAAATAGTGGTTCTGCACCCGATGTCAACACATCGTTAACACACATTGCTACTAAATCAATGCCAACAGTGTCATGGCGGTTAATGATATGAGCAATTTTCAACTTCGTACCCACACCATCCGTGCCGGAAACCAATACTGGTTCCTTGAAACCTCCCGGTAGTTGAAAGCACCCACCAAAGCCACCCAAGCCACCAATTACCTCTGGTCTAAAGGTACTGTGAACCAAATTCCGAATTTGGTCTACAAAGGCTCGACCAGCCTCAACATCAACTCCTGCATCTCGATAATCCATGGGCGTTAGTCATTGGTTATTGGTCATTGGTCATTTGTCAAGATTGATTACTCTAGACTAAAGCCCTACACAAGAGGCTTTCATCCCTGTTCCCTGCGATGCACTGAGCGTAGTCGAAGTGTTCCCTGCTGTATTAGAATACCTCATCTTCAATACCGTGCCACCATTCGCCCAACTTCATCAAGTCTTGGAAAATATCGTCTAATTCACTGTTGTAGGCGTCGTCTGAAAGTGAATCTCGACGTTCTTGTAGTTTTTTGAGGCGCAGTTGTACCAATAGCCATGGTTTAGAGATGCTATTGGTTGCTTCGAGGTATTGCGCTAGTTCTTTGCTATCCACAGTATTTTGATATCTTGGTTTTAATATCTCTTTTTTAATATGACAGACAACAGACACGCTTTTGCAGCGTTTCGGCAATAACTGAGCAAAATACAGACGTTGAAAAACTCTCTTCATGTACATGAAGAGAGTTAGCAGAGATTTAAGGTTAGGTTTACGTTCCCAATAGCTCTATCACTTGCTCAAGTTTCACTTTAGCCGCGTATAGTGCTAACAGTTTTTCTTGGTCATATCTATCTGGATAATTCATCCTCCTGCCTTCAAGGGATATCCTAATCAACGCTGCTTGCTCATCAGTGGGTGAATTTATTTCATCCACAATGCCTGTCAACGTTTGGATAACAGTAAACCCAAGTATCTTTAATCCGTTATCTTGTCTCATCTGTTGCAATGCCAGCTGAGGGAATGCCATTAACGAGACGATATGGCTTGTTTTATACCCTGGATTGCCAGTTGGTTTAATACCGTACCTAGCACACAAGATTTTCAGCTGAGCAGTGGTCAACACTTCAAGTTCAGAACGAGTGAACATACAATATAGTTACCTCTTGTAAAAGTGGTATCGGTAGGTAACAAGTTTGTCAGGCTTACATACCTACCGATTTTAAAAATCTATTCTTTTGTCAACCAAAGAATCAACTTATATTTACTTTTCTCAACAATGCCAAACCCTAAAGGGAATCCTCAAAATTTTGAACCTATCAAGTCTGACAGAGAAAAACCCTTAGAAGGAAGACTGACTATCCGTGTTACTAAAGAAATGGAAGAAGAGGTCAAAGCACAAGACAATCCTCCCGAATTTTGTAGAGAAGCGATTCAAGAGAAGCTAGATAAGCAGAAAAACACCTAAATATATAGTATTTCCTAGTTTAGTGAGGTACTTAAATAGAAGGACTAAATTAAACCTCACCTCGATTGCCGGGTTTCGACTCCGCTCAACCCTCGTCTTCTCAGAGTATCGAGCATTGAGCGTACCCCTATGGGGATCTTGCTACGCGAACAGAACTTTTCGCTGCGCTTTCCTCTGCGTTTAAAAAAGTTGGTCAATACCTCACTTAACAGGGAATCGCTATATTTGCTGATTAAATAAAAAATACCTCTAGATATTAGGATTCTAGAGGTTTAATTGTTAATTAATTAGGGCTTGCTTAGTGCGAATAGCAAAAGCCATTTTTAGATTAAGCTTGAGCTAAATTTTCAGCAGCGAAGTCCCAGTTAACTAACTGCTCTAGAAAATTCTTGATGAAGGCAGGACGAGCATTTTTGTAGTCAATGTAATAAGCGTGTTCCCAAACATCTAGAGTTAGGAGTGCTTTTTGACCATAAGCTAGAGGGTTTTCTGCATTTGGTGTTTTAATCACTTTTAAAGTGCCACCATCATCAATCAGCCAAGCCCAACCGCTACCAAACTGGGTAGCCGCAGCGTTGGAGAACTCTTCTTTGAATTTGTCGAAGCCACCAAAATTTTTGTCAATCTTGGCTGCGAGTTCACCTGTGGGTGTACCACCGCCAGCTGGTTTTAAGGAATTCCAGAAGAAGGTGTGGTTCCAAACTTGAGCAGCGTTGTTGAAGATGCCAACTTTAGAGGAGTCTTTGAAGGAGGTTTTGATCACTTCTTCGAGCGACTTATCAGCAAGTTCTGTACCTTCAGTCAGCTTGTTCAGGTTGTCTACATAAGCTTTGTGATGCTTGCCGTAGTGATACTCGAAGGTCTCGCCTTTCATGCCATACGGCTCTAGAGCATTAAAGTCGAAGGGTAGGGGGGGCTGTACAAATGCCATTTTGTGAAATCCTCTCTTTACCGTTTTCCAGATTAAAGCTATGACAGCAACTTAGGAAATTACAGCTTTTGTGTTTTGCAGTTTTGTGTCCTTAATTTTGGGACATAAAACTTAACATCGTCATTCTACTACCAAAGTGAAGATGAAGACAAAGTACTTTTTCAATAAGTCAAATTCTGAAGTTTTCGCTCTATAAATAAAAATGGCTCATAATTCATGGCAGATTGCAATTTCGGTATTTGGCAAGATGGCGCTCTCGAACTCTCAAGCCCTCGATTTATCAAGCTTTAGTTAATTCCCCTTGATTGGGTTTATATCCAGTCAATAGGCAGAATGCTTACTAATACTGGATTTGTCTATTTTTAATTGCTTATATACCTCCCTTAATCCCTGATCATTAATGGGGCTTTAAAGGTGACATGCAACTAAAGTTGGTTTATAAAAATAGGATATGAGAATTCGTTAATATCTTGCTTTTGATTTTTAGTATTTTATGTAGCTTATTTTGTACATTTAAAACTTCTATCTTGAGAAGTATTAAAAGTCATTAAATTTCAATCCCAAGCTAGAAGAGTTAAATTTTAAGCAATGCTCAGACTTACTGAGTAAATTTAATTTAATATTTACAACAAATATTAAAAATGGTGAGTAATTAATTACTCACCATGATATTGATATAGAAAATTAATAGAGAATGGCAGTGATTACCAATCAGATAAGCGTTGCTGATAATATTTGACGATCTGTGCTGTGACTTCAGATGCATTTAAACCATCTGTTTGAATTTCGATCGCATCTACTGCTTTTTGCAAAGGAGAAACTTGACGAGTGCTATCTTTGCGATCGCGTTCGGCAATGTCGCGTTCGAGCTGTTCTAAACTAATTTGGGGTTGACCTTGTTTGTTGAAGTCTTGTTGACGTCGGCGGGCGCGTTCGCTTACAGAGGCGGTTAAAAAGATTTTTACTTCGGCGTCGGGAAACACATGAGTACCAACGTCTCGTCCTTCAGCGACTAAACCACCACGTTTACCAATGCTTTGCTGTTGTTTGACAAGGGCTTTGCGGACAGCGCTTTGTGCGGCGATTGCGGATACTTTCGATGTTACCTCAATCGTGCGAATTTGCATAGTAACATTAATACCGTTAATCCAAACCTGCACAGGAGATTGTATATCTTGACTGGGAGTGAGTTCGATCATACACTGATGGGCTAATTCAGCGATCGCACACTCATCGTCAATTGCAATGTTCTTTTGCAGCACTAGCCAAGTCACAGCACGATACATAGCTCCCGTATCTAAATATACTAATCCCAGGTCTGACGCCACTTGACGCGCCACCGTGGATTTTCCCGCCCCGGCAGGCCCATCAATGGCGATGATGGGTTGGCGATCGCGCAAGATGGTATTATCAATCAAACGTGTAGTACCAAGCCGAGCTGCGATCGCCAGCATTCCTTCCTCCTCAATTCTTTCTAATAACATCAACGTAGTCGGTTCAACCAATTCAATATATTCCACTAAAACGCTGCTGACCATAGTCAGTTGTTGCTGCACCAATGCTATTAGCTTGTTGCTGTTGCGTTCCCCAGCACGAAACGCTACCTCGGCTAGTTGCAAGCCGCGATACAAAACAGATGCTTGCTCTTTTTCGGTTGCAGTCAAATATTGATTGCGGGAACTTAGGGCTAGACCCGATGCTTCCCGTATCGTTGGACAAGCAACAATCTCTACTGACGAGTTTAAATCAGCTACTAACTGTTTAATAATTGCCAGTTGCTGAGCGTCCTTTTGACCAAAGTAGGCCCTATCAGGCTGTACCAAGTTGAAAAGCTTGGTGACGATCGTCGCCACACCTTGAAAGTGACCCAACCGAGAACGACCACACAAGCCTGTTATCATAGCAGATGGGGGGATAACTTGTGTAACCTGAGATTCTTGTATATTCTTCTGCGGTACTCCCATTTCTTCCGGAGTAGGCGCAAAAATTGCATCCACCCCTGCTTGTTCGCAAAGTTGTTGGTCTAATTCTAAAGTGCGGGGGTAGTGTTGATAATCCTCGTTGGGAGAAAATTGCAGGGGATTAACAAAAATACTTACAATCACAATGGAATTTTCTTGCCTTGCTCGTTGAATCAAGCTTAAATGACCTTGATGCAACCCTCCCATTGTTGGTACGAGACCGATGGGTGTCTGGTACCAGCTACTCATCTCATCCAGCACCAAATCTTGTGGAACTGTAATCGACTTGTGTTGTGAGCGGCGTTTATTTAAATAGCAGCGTAAAGCTGCGACTGTTGTCAGCAGGCGCACAAAATACCCCTAGTTTTTCTCGATCCCTCCCCCGTTAGTTTATATCTGAAATCGAGGGAAGAGATGCTTCAACTAGGGGGAATTAAAACAGTTATCAGTGATAGGGAATTACGAGTCAGAAAAGGGTTTTCCAGTTCTGACTTTCGAGTTTTCAAGCGTGCTATTCGTCTCTGGTCTTTTTATCTTCCTAAGACATCAATTCGCACTGGTGCTACACCACTGCTCATCATTCCTAAAAGCCGAGCTGCACCAGCAGAAAGATCAATGATGCGACCCCGGATATATGGGCCTCGATCATTAATCCGCACGACTACGGAACGACCGTTGCGGGTGTTGGTAACACGGACTTTTGTACCAAAAGGTAAGCTACGGTGAGCTGCGGTCATACCTTCTGGATTAAATCTCTCACCGGTGGCGGTACGATTGCCAGAGCCATCATAGCCGTAGAAGGAAGCTATGCCTTTGAAAGAGATTTTGACTCCGCCAATGGAAATTTCTTGTGGCAGTTTTGGTAACGAGATTCGTGGGCGTGCTGGCAAGTTGGCAATCTCGCTTAAGGGTGATGCATTACCCAAGAGTCTCCGCATCCGGTTGGTTGCTTGCAATGCATCTTGGGCGAGATCCTTGGTGGAATCTGCTAGTCGTGTATTTTCATTGATTTCCACCAGTTCATCGCCATTGATCTTGATTGTATAGCGATCGCCTGTCTGCTGTTGATCAGAGGCACCCTTGTTTTGGGCTTGATTAGCAGTTGAGCCGCCTCTTGCTTTCCAACTGACTGTGATTTTACTGGCGTCTACATTTTCCCGGTTGATCTGGTTGATTTTAGCTGCTACTTTGCCAGCTCTTTGAACCGGGTCATTGTCAACCGAGCTAATCTGGTTACTAACACCCTTGAGGTTTCCAACACTCGCTATCTTGGCTGAGTTGCTAGAATTAAGGGTGTACGATTGTACACCCTGAGCTTCTCCAATAGCACCAACTTTATTAGTTTCCGTACTTGCTTCTGGCACAGAACCCAAAAAAGTGAGAACTGGAATACTTTTGATAAAAAGGATTGCCGCCTGACGACCTTTGATGTTGTGAGGTTTGATTTCTGTAATCACAGCATCCGAGGCAGTTTTCCCTGTTGAAGATTGGTACTCTCCTACCTTGACCACATCAGTGGTGGGTGACTTACCAGAAGCTAATGCTTCTGTGTTGGTGGTTTGAGTGCGACCAACTGAGGGTGTCCCCAAAACAGTTAGAGACAGGGCGACAATAGTCCACAAATGTCTTTGATTCATGCGTCCGATTTTAAAGCGACTGTAGAACAGTAAGTTTTTATGATTCGTGGGATACTTCACCAGTGAGACTGACTTCCTCCCTAATAACTCGAACTCGTTCCGCTTTCACTTTGTTATTTATAACTGCAACAGACTAACATGAACTTTTTGGCTTGGGGATCAGGGTTTTAGCGTAAATTTGAGAAACCCTCACAAATTTAAGTTGCGATCGCAAGGGTAAAACCTTTCTCAAATCAGGATTTTGGCTGTGTAACGTTTTTTTTGGGAAGTAGAAAATTTTGTATTAAAACTTAATGTTAGTTGCTTGATCAAACAATGTAGCTTGATGTGCTGCTGCTAAAGAACCAGTTATTTTATATGTATCTTAAATAACATTTAACAATTGCAAATAATCAGAGATGCTTAATCGGATTTGGAGTGAAATACAACAGTATAAATGCTCAATATCCAATAATTCATAAAATCTTTATATTTGATGATAACCTTAGTGATTACTGGATCTGCATATGAGATAATCGTAAAAATCAACTCCCACTCATGAATTTTTTCACTATATTTTTTTGTCTAAATTAACTATGAGTCGCGTCATCCTTCACTAGACGGAAATAAGTTATATATGTAACTAACTAAAGGTGTAATACTGAGTATAAAAAGCAAGCATTACTCAGACTAGAATTTTGAAAAATTAAATGATGAAAAAATTAAAAAAGTTACACATGCATATATTAACGAGTTTTGCAATGTCTTAAAAAACACAACAAACCTCGTATATATCAGTAGTTGATCAAGTATGATTTTTTATATTAAGCTGTCAGCCTCATGGCAAATCCGGAAGATTTAGAAATAGTTTCATCACCACTTGCAATTGTGATTGACGAATTGCACTCCAAGTACAAATCGCTGCAAGCAGGTGTAGTAGCGAACTATATTCCAGAACTGGCGAAGGTAAACCCTGATTTGTTTAGCATCTGCATAGTGACTGTAGATGGTCAAGTTTACGAAGTTGGGGAATATAAGCAACTTTTTACAATTCAATCAATATCTAAGGTATTTGCTTATGGGTTAGCCTTAGAGGATCACGGGCGAGATTACGTTTTAACCAAAGTTGGGGTGGAACCAACAGGAGAGGCATTCAACGCCATTATCCTTGATGAGCAATCCAAACGACCTTATAACCCCATGGTAAATGCAGGGGCGATCGCTACCACTAGTTTAATTAAAGGTTCTGGTGCAACCGAACGCCTCAACCGGATGTTAGATATGTTTCGGCGATACGTTGGGCATGACGTATTTGTGGATATTTCAGTATTTACCTCAGAACGCAGCACAGGACACCGCAACCGCGCGATGGCGCACCTGATGCTCAACTTTGGGATGATTGACAAAAATATTGAAGAAGCCTTAGATCTTTATTTTCAGCAGTGTGCTGTGATGGTGAATTGTCGAGACTTGGCAGTGATGGCAGCCACCTTAGCTAATAAAGGTACTAATCCCATCACCAAAGAACAGGCAGTAGACAGTCACTATATTAAAGATATACTCAGCGTCATGTACACCTGTGGGATGTATAACTTTGCAGGTGAATGGGCTTATAAGATTGGTGTTCCTGCCAAAAGCGGCGTTTGCGGTGGAATTATCGCCGTTGTACCCCATCAGATGGGCATTGGTGTGTTTTCACCACCATTAGATGCCCGTGGTAATAGCGTGCGAGGGGTGAAAGTGTGCGAAGAATTATCTCAGAGGTTGTGTCTACACTTGTTTGAGTGTTCGGGGAGATAGGGGGTTGGGGGTTGGGGACTGGGGACGCGGAGACGCGGGGACGCAAGGACGCGGGGAATAACCATATAGATATCTAATGAAATTAATTCTGCGTTACCCGAAACCCTTGTAGAAACGCGCCATGGCGCGTCTCTACATTCATTGGACATGGCGCGTCTCTACATTCATTGCTGGAGATGACAATTCCCCATTCCCAATTCCCAATTCCCCATTCCCCAAGCACTAGATGATCAAACAAAGTGAATATCGCTAAAGCTATAGCTATTGGCAAAAATCCCGACTATGTCAAAACGCGGAAAAATTGCAGTGGAGTCGAGACTATCTGTTGTTTTTGTCACAACACCATTGTTTTTGATAATCTCATCAACGGTTGCCTGTACCTGAGAATCATTGAAGTCTTTGCTGATGGTATCGGTGGTTGCTGTAAATTGAGGGCCGATCGCAATATAGTTTTTCCCAAAGATGTAGTTTTCTAGCTTTTTGAGTTGAATTTTATCTTGACCTGTCTGGAAATCTTTGACAAAGGCGAAGTCGTTTAAACCAAAGAATCCTCCGCCTCCCACATAGTAAGGATTTTTCTCATCTCCAAGTACAAATTTGTCTGCTTCAGTACCACCAGACAGGGTATCTATCTCTTTGATGCCTGGTTGCACGCTTGTAGGATCAACTCCGATGATGGTGTCTGTACCGCCAAGACCTGAGAGTTGGTCGTTTCCTTTGCCACCTTTGAGCAGATTACCACTGCTGTTGCCAGTAATACTGTCAGCTTGTGAGGTTCCAGTGACGTTGAGAAAGTTTTGAACCGCAAATTTAACTGAACCAAGACCTGGAATACCGTTAACAATCAGACTATTTGCTGCCAAGTTGACATCGAATGATGTTGTTGTACTCGTGCCGGTAGAACCATCAATAGCATTGGCTTGTGCTTTGGCCCCAATAATTTGTTCAATGTTGAGGATTTTATCTGTACCGGCTTTGCCTTTGTTGACGACGCCTACGGCTTCTAGAGTGATGGCGTTACTCAACCTACTGTAATCGGCTGTGTCTACCTCGGTGCCTCCATCCAAAAGATCATTGCCAGAACCACCGATAAGAATGTCGTAGCCACTACCACCTTCTAAAATGTCATTCCCATCCGGGAGGCGAGAGATAAATAGTGTGCCGTCGTGACCTCCACTAATTACATCATCACCAGTACCACCGCGCACGGTGTCATTTCCATTGAGTCCGAAGATTTTGTCGTTGCCACCGCCACCAATGAGGAGGTTGTCTTTGCTGTCGCCAGTAATGCTGTCGTCTTGTGAGGTTCCAGTCACATTGACAAAGTTTTGAACTGTAAATTTCAATGTGCCCAGCCCTGGAATGCCGTTAACAACTAAGCTGTTGGCTGCTAAGTTGACATCGAATGATGTGGTGGTACTCGTACCAGTAGAACCATCAATAACGTTGGGTTGGTCTGTGGCTCCGATAATTGTCTCAATCTCGAAGATTCGATCTGTGCCGGCTTTGCCTTTATTAACAAAGCCACGAGCTTCTAAAGTAATTGGACGACCCAAGGCGCTGTAGTCGGCTGTATCGGTTCCAGTGCCTCCTAAAAGGATGTCGTTGCCAAAGCTGCCTTTGATGCGATCGTCTCCTTCGAGAGCAATAATGATATCGTTTAAGGAAGTGCCATGAAGAACATCATCTAGAGGTGTTCCAACGATGACATTATTGATAAGAGATAATTCTTCTGCGGATAATGTCGCAGGAATATAGGCTTTATATGAGTCGATTTCTGATGGCATTTGTTGTTAGCTCCTTGTGGATTTACAATTGATTCTCAAGAGAGAAAAACTTCTGAAATCTGCTATGTTTAGCCTTGGTATAAGCAGCATTAAATAATTCGTAATTCGTAATTCGTAATGACGCGACGCTCCTGTGTCGCTAACGCTATCGCGGACTCGCTACCGCTGCGCTAACGTAATTCGTAATTAAACTTGAGAGTGTGTAGCTAATAAAATACAAAACACACCTCACTACAGTATTTAGATAACTTCCAGATGCTTGCTATTTCAGATTTAATTACTAAGTTTGAGATTGTTTTAACCAAGCTTTTACTTAGATTTAACCTTGAGGAAAAGGTTAGCTTGTTTAGGATGACTGGAAGTAAAAACTAGCTTTCTATACTTCTAATTTCCAATAACTAAACTATCCCCATAAGCGCTTTTACGAGAAATTAGATTTGGAAATTTGTGCCTAGAGAAAATATACAGTGCTGACGTTAAAGTAAAGTATGTTAATATTATTTAGATTTTATGAAGAAAATATGAAGAAACACTGATTTTAGCATTAATTGCTAAAAATAAGCGATTTTTTTGGGTTAGATGCTTTGTTGCGATCGCTCAAACTTTAATTTTGATATTGTGAGTAGTGTTCACTGACAATTCTATAAATATGAGTCTATTGAGGGGACTTCACTTCAAATATTAAGTATGTCCCTCCTAGTGCTTCAACAATTGTGCGTGTATTAGCAGCCATCATTTTTTGATAGGTTGCGCCACTGCTTCCTGGTTCACCAAGTCCATCGGTGTACAATTCATTCTCTGATATTTTCACTTTTGTTTGACTAGCAACAGACTCTATCAACTTAGAATTAATTGTCTTTTCTATAAAAATTATCCGCACCTTAGACCGTTTAATATTTGCAACTAAGTTTTTCACTCGTGCAGGTGTTGGTTTTTTTTCAGTGCTGATTCCTTCTAAAGATCCTATAGAAGAAAGACCATAGGCTTTGACATAATAATTCAGTGCGTTATGAGTTGTCACCAATTTACGTTGCTTGACTGGAATACTAGCAATTCTTGATTTGATCCAACTATCTAATTGCAGCAACTCATTGGTAAGATTTTTAGTATTATTGCTATAAGTTTTAGCGTTACTAGGTACTAGCTTGCTCAAATTATTATTAATTACTTCTACCATCTTGATAGTGTTCTTAGTATTATGCCAAACATGAGGGTCGGTAATTCTTTTGCCACTTTCTTGATATTTTTGTGGTTTAGACACTGCAAGTTGACTCACTGCTATTTTTGGTGCTGAGTTTTTAGTTGCTTTAATAGTTTTGATCAAGCTTGGTTCCAAATTATAGCCGTTATATAAAATCAGGTTAGCTTGTTCAATGGCTTTGCGATCTTCTGGGTTTGGTTGATAAATGTGGGGATCTGCATCAGGAGAAATCAAGCATGTGAGGTTAATTGTATTTTCTGCCACCTGTTTGATTAAGTCACATAGTACAGTTGTAGTTGCTACAACTCTAGGTAAATTTTCATTATTTCTGCTAATGGTTGGAGTAAATTTAGTGTTTGCCGCCTGACTTCCGCAGCCGACAAAACCAATTGTTAAAGCTAATAGAGTCGCTCGTAAGTAATTATTTATTAGCAGCGTTTTTGACATAAGCAGTTCCTACCGAATGTATAATAATTATTATTTGGTAATAAATAGAGAATCGAAAAGACAAAGGTTGAGGAGAGTGAAAGAAATTATGCCTCATTTCCCCTTTTCTGAACTTCTGCAAGAAGTCAGGACTTAAGCATGAAAATGAACAACCAATGATTTGGTTAAAGGTTGTGTGAGTATGCTTACAAGTACAGATTTTATAAATCTAGTCTGAGGGGCTATACTACTTTAGATTAATAAGGCTTTGGTAGCAGTATTTACAGAAATCTATCAATAACATTCATGGAACAAAGTAATATTATTTTTTCGTAATAAAATTTGCCCCATATGGATGGGTAAAAATGCGAAGTTTGAAAAACTATGCTCACGAGGTATGGGTATGCAGGGGTGATGAGGTTTATTGCTCATACAGGTTAGTTTTGCAAGTCAATTTGTAAATCCAAAGCAATTTTAGCGGCGGATTTGTAACTAAAAGGCATTTTAGCGCCATAAATCGTTAAATTGTCAATTGTGCGAGAATATTAGCGAGTGTTGCCTGATTTTTTAACAAGTTGCGTGGGTTTAAGTCCCCCGGTTCTATAACCGACAAGTTTTGTGTTGGGGTCTTACAAAGTTAAGGCAGTGTGATCTTGGGGAGCCACTGCGTTAGACGGGTTTCCCGGATTGAAGCAAGTGGCGTGGTTTCCCCCATGAACAACTGCCGTCAGCTCGGAGGAAACCCAAAGAGTGACTTTGCCCTAAATCCCCATTACAAAACTTAATTACGCGCTTCGCAGCGATAGCGTTAGCGGTAGCGTAGCGTTAGCGAGTCATCGAGCGTCGGTACGAGCGTCAGCATAAAGCCTGCGGCATAGCTTCGCTTAGAGCGACACAGGAGCGTCGCGTCATTATGAATTATGAATTACGAATTACGTTAGCGCAGCGTAAAGCCTACGGCATAGCTTCGCTTAGAGCGAGTCCTCGATAGCGTTAGCGTTAGCGAAGCGGTAGCGAGTCCTCGAGCGTCAGCGGTAGCGAGGTACGAGCGTCAGCGTAAAGCCTACGGCATAGCTTCGCTTAGAGCGACACAGGAGCGTCGCGTCATTACGAATTACGAATTATTTAATTGCTCCTTCCACTCTTCCAAGGAGATGTATTTGTTCTCCAAAATATCTAGGACTTCAATCACACCACTGGGATTCAATACGCGAAACCAATAAATCGTTGTATTGTGGTCTGGTTCATCTTCATAAACTCGTACTTTGTAGTAAGGTTCGCTAGGGGTGGGAGAACTATCAACAATTGCAGCCACCTTGATAGTTCCCCTAGAAAGTCGTTGAATTTCTCTGGCTTTGCGTTGCACTTGTGGCAGTTTCCAGACTAAATTGAGAGCTTTTTTATCACCAATTTCTCTGGGAGTTTGAGCAACTTTCACAGCATGAGGTTTGTCTAATCTAGCAGACAGTTGTGACGATTTTATACCCATCTGCAAATAGTTTCTGGGACTCTGAGCAATAGCTATCAAGCCTGCTATGCTGATGAGCAAAGAAACCATAATGGGAGCAAGTATCAATCTTTTCATGACGCTAGTTTTAAAAAGTTATAGTTAAACGAAGAGGTCTTTTTTGTAGCGTTGATATTGTGTGGTGAAAGTAGAGTATAGCAGAAAAATTGTGATTCAAACTTTTATATTTTAAATCAGAGTATTTAACCAAAAATTAGCGATCGCTATTTTAAGATGATGTTTTAAAAGTAATTTTAGTAACCTGTATTATGTATGCGAGTTCTCCCTCGGTGACTGAGCGAAGTCGAAAATCGGTGACTGAGCGAAGTCGAAGTGCTGCCCCTTTGCTGTTTTTGACCGCAAGAAACGGGTGGTTTTGAGTCTGGGCGATCGTTACAGTAAATGCATACAAACCAGATTTACCATTATCAGTATGAACTCTCCGACAAACCCAACTTCCCATAACAGTGAAGATTATGAGCGAATTGCCCAAGCAATTTTGTTTATGCGACAAAATTACTTGAGTCAGCCTGACCTAGCAACCATAGCTGAACATGTACATCTGAGTGAATATCACTTTCAACGATTGTTTACAAAGTGGGCAGGTATTAGCCCAAAGCGTTTTCTACAATACCTGACTGTTGAATACGCAAAATCAAAGATTACCCAAACCAAAAGCCTTTTAGATTTAAGTATAGATGTTGGTCTATCTAGTCCGGGACGTTTACATGATCTGTTTGTGAAGGTAGAGGCGATGTCTCCTGGTGAATTTAAAACACAAGGAGTGGGTTTAGAAATTCGCTATGGAATTCATGACACTCCTTTTGGTAAATCTCTCATCGCCACAACCCCTCGTGGGATCTGTAACCTGTATTTTCTGGATGTGATAGATGAACAAAATGCTGAAAAAGTTCTTCATCTCCAATGGCAGAAGGCAAAAATTATTCGTGATCAACAAGCAACTCAAAACATTAGTCACCAAATTTCTCATCCCAACGCCCTTAGTAATAATCAATCTATAACGCTGTTGGTTAAGGGTACTAATTTTCAAGTTCAAGTTTGGCGTGCGCTTCTTAAAGTACCATTTGGAAGTATGACTACATATCAAAATGTAGCCAACATTATTGGTCGTCCCACAGCTGTGAGAGCAGTCGGTAACGCTGTGGGTAAAAATCCAGTTGCATATTTCATTCCATGTCATCGTGTAATTCGAGAATCTGGAGAGTTGGGTGGCTATCGTTGGGGAAGAGAGCGCAAAACGGTGATTCTCGACTGGGAAGCTAGTAACCTGATGCGTGATGTGGAGACAGCTGTTTGATGAAGATTTTAAATGTTGCAGAACTGTTATTACTAGCTGCGCTGTGGGGCGGTTCTTTTTTATTTCTGAGGATGGCATCACCTGTGCTAGGCCCGGTTTGGCTAGCTGAAATCCGTGTTCTCCTTGCAAGTTTGGTACTTCTGCCTTTGCTAGTTCGATTGGATCTTTTGGGTGAGATGCGTCGTCATTGGCTATCTTTGTGCGTTCTTGGTTGCATTAACTCAGCAATTCCATTTTTTTTGCTGGCGGTTGCATCTTTGTCTTTACCTGCTGGGTTTACCTCAATTTTGAACGCAACTACACCTTTATTTGGTGGTGTTGTTGCTTTTGTTTGGTTGCAAGAAAATCTCACCATTAGCCGAATAATCGGGTTTGCATTGGGATTTGCTGGAGTTTTGGTTTTAGTGGGATGGAAAACCTTTGCAGCAACACCAGCTTTTATCATGGCAGTGGGTGCTGGATTGCTGGCAGCATTGATGTATGCGATCGCCGCCCCTTATACTAAGCAACAACTAGCGGGAGTTCCTTCTTTGGTTGTAACCACAGGCTCTTTGTTTAGTGCAGCGATTTTTCTTTTACCAGCGATACCTTTTACAGTACCAAGTACTACGCCAACACCAAAAATTATTTTAGCTATAATCGCGCTGGCTCTGCTTTCAACCGCATTAGCCTATATTATCTACTTTCGCTTGATCGCCAAAGTTGGCTCAACCAGAGCTTTAACAGTTGCTTATTTAGTGCCGATGTTTGCTATGCTTTGGGGTGCAATAGTTTTGGGAGAACCAATAACTTTGTCAATGGTATTGGGTTGTGGATTAATTTTACTGGGTACAGCGATCGCTAATGATTTATTCACAAACCTGCTGCGGAACAATAGATAAGCAAAATAACACCAAAGCACGTTTTTGATAATTTTGTTAAAATTGCTGGGTAAGTATTAAGCTATTACGCTTTGAAGATGATGGCGTTGATGTGGGCGATCGCTCTGATTTGTTGCAGATACTAATTATAGTTAATGGTGTAGCATAAAAGCATAATCTAACTTAACTAGTTCCGTGGGTTTAAGTCCCCCGGTTCTATAATCGGCAAGTTTTGTATTGGGGTCTTACAAAGT
Organism: Desmonostoc vinosum HA7617-LM4; assembly: GCA_019359515.1. Classification (GTDB taxonomy): domain Bacteria; phylum Cyanobacteriota; class Cyanobacteriia; order Cyanobacteriales; family Nostocaceae; genus Desmonostoc; species Desmonostoc vinosum. The sequence continues at coordinate 253,860 of JAHHHC010000003.1, forward strand.
TGAGGCAGTGTGATCTTGGGGAGCCACTGCGCCCTTCGGGTTTCCCGGCAGCCGCGCAAGTGGCGTGGTTTCCCCCATGAACAACTGCCGTCAGATCGGAGGTTTCCTCCGATCTGACTTTGCACTAAATCCCCGTTACAAAACTTAATTACGTTAGCGCAGCGGTAGCGAGTCCGCGATAGCGTTAGCGAAGCGGTAGCGAGGTACGAGCGTCAGCGTTAGCGACACAGGAGCGTCGCGTCATTACGAATTACGAATTATTTAATAGACGCAAGCTAAAAATCTGTGATACTGCCTAAGCTCTGTAGATTTTTGCAACACAACCTGATAAATGCTACGCTACAGTGTTTAGAAAATCGTATATTAATTTGTGGAGGTAATAAACTATGGCTCTGCAAGTATGTTCTGGCGCAACGCTCAAGTGTAGTTTTGGTGTGGCACCAAGTTTGCTAACAGTTCTGCCAATCAACCGAGTAAACACTCGCACGCCAGATGCTAATATTTTAGATAACAAACCAATGGTTAATATCAAGCCTTTTGGCATGTGTTCGTCTCTAGCAAATCCATCAGTTGCGTCTGCTACCGCAGCAGCATCTGGCGTATTGACTCCTATGCCTTGTGTACCTGTAATCCCCGCCCCATGGACACCTGGCTCGATTACCGTTCTGATTGCCAGAAGCCCAGCGCTGAATAATACATCTAAATTAATGTGTACGTGGGCAGGTGTAATTACGATTATCAATCCTGGTCAAACAACTGTATTCATACCCTGAAAAAGAGGAAGTTGTCTACTTGAAGACAACTTCCTCTTTCAATCTATCGTTGAGTTGCATTTTGCGGAGGTAACACTACTTTTTTTGCTAAACCCAGCGTTTTTAATACTTTAATACTCCACCAAGTAGCGTCAATTTCCCACCAATGAAAACCAGACTTGGCTACATGGGGATAGGTATGATGGTTGTTGTGCCACCCTTCCCCATAAGTCACTAAAGATACCCACCACAAATTACGTGCCCCATCATTAGCTTCATAGGTGCGGTAGCCCCAAAGGTGTGATGCAGAATTCACAAACCAAGTCGAATGCCACAGTAAGACTGACTTCACAAATATGCCATAGATGACAAAAGACCACCCCCCTAAGACATATAGCAGCAGTCCCAGAGGAATTTGTAACAACAAGAAGTAACGATCTAACCAGCGATAGAAAGGTTGTCGTGCCAGATCAGGCGCATATTTTTGATAGATTTCATAATCAAAAAACTCAGGACGTGGGTAGAAAATCCACATCATATGACTCCACCAAAATCCCCGCTCAGCTGAGTAAGGATCTAGTTCAATGTCCTCGGTGTGGGCGTGATGCTGGCGATGCCCACCAACCCAAAAAATTGGCCCTCCTTGGAGAGCTAACGCTCCAATAACCGCGATCGCATATTCCAACCATTTAGGTACTTGAAAACTCCGATGGCTCAGCAGTCGGTGGTATCCCAAACAAATACCGATACTCCCACACAACCAGTGGAGAAACACCGCTAAACCTAATGCTGACCAGGAGAAAAACCAAGGAGCCAGTAGGGCTAGAGCATGAAATGTAGCAAAAAATACCACATTTATCCATCTGAGTCGTGGTGAATTTCCTCGCTCAGAAGCGATCGCCAAATACTTTGCGGTCATAAAAAATTTTTGTTGATGGATAATGAAGCGATTTGCTGTTTGTAGGGTGCAACTCCACTAAGAATTGACCACCTCTGTGCTGTAATTCGCTACAGTAGAGCAAGTATCACTTACATTCGATATGTTAGCAATTCTTGAATTTTTATGCAAGTAGCACTTGCATTTTTGTATGACATCTTCATCGCTTTCGACTCGTCAACGCCTGATTCAAGCAGCATTAGAGTTATTTACTGCTCAGGGAGTCAGTGCCACTACAACCCGTCAAATAGCCGAAAAAGCAGAAGTTAATGAGGTGACGCTGTTTCGGAATTTTGGCAATAAGCATGGACTGCTTCTGGCTGTGTTGGAAGAATCAGCAGCATTCAAAAATCTGGGTGAATCTCTTGTACTGCGGGCAACTCCTTCTGGGGATATTTATCAAGCTCTGAAAGATTATGCAAGCGACAGCTTGCTTGCATTGGAACGAGTGCCAGAGTTTGTCAGGTCTGTGGTAGGTGAAGCCGACCAATTTCCGGCAGAAAATCGCCGTGCGTTAGGAAGAGGATTAACAGAGGCAAATCGTTACGTAGCACAATATTTAGGCAGTATCATCCAGCAGGGACAGTTAAATACCTATCTACCGGCAGAAAAATTAGCCAGCTTGCTCAATGGAATGCTTTTGGGTTATGCCGTAATTGAGTTTACGAGTGAATTTCATGAACTTTGGGAAGATCGGGATGATTTTCTAGAGAATTTGGTAGAGTTGTTTTTACACGGGGCGATGTCACCTGTGGCAGAATCAACAACAGACAGCTTAATCAATGGTGTTGTGGTTGTAGCTGACTTGCCAGCTAGTTTAGTTCACGAAATTTTCCGACAAGCTAAGAACTTGGGAGTACAAGATTTTGCTTTAGCATACGTATTATTTGGTGCAGGACTATCTCCTACAGAAATGGTCAACTTGCAGCGATCGCACCAAGTCTACGATCATCAAGGGCACTTTTTGCAAATCACTACTCCAGGATATGTTCGCCAAGTATCTGTCAATCAATGGATTATGGGTAAGCGCTATGGCTCCTATACCAACAATCCTTTAATCAAATGGCTAAAAAATCGTAAAGATAGTTACCCAGCGATGTTTTTGGATGAAACAGGCAAACCCATATCCGAATTGCAACTTGCAGAACATTGGCAAGCATGGACACAAGGAATGTTAACCCCGCAAGGACAAAAACCGATAATCGCTCAAGCACAACATACTTGGCGAGTAGAAATGTTAATGCGAGGGATGACTTTAGAAAATTTAAGTATTTTAACTGGTTGCGATCGCGCCCAATTACAGCCTTATGCTAAAAGAGCCAAAGAAAAAGCAGCGCTAGAACAAGCCACTCGTTTAGATCAAAAATCCACATAGAGTAGTTTTATGGTTCTAAAAGTAGATCCCATCCAAAAAGAACCAACTGTTAGTTGGGAAGCACTTCCCGCCGATTTCATTTTACCTGACGACCCAGTGGAAAATATTCAGCAACCACCTCTGGCTGCGGCACTTACCGATGCTTTGGGAGCCGCAGAACGCATCCAACCCCAAATGCTCATTGGCTCTAATTTTGGATTAGTAGCGACAGTTAACAAAAAAATAGTTGTCAAAGCACCTGATTGGTTTTACGTGCCTCAAGTGCAGGCTGTAGGAGTTAATGTCATTCGGCGTAGTTACACGCCAAATTTAGAAGGCACTCCTGTTGCTACTGTGATGGAATTTCTGTCAGATACTGAGGGTGGAGAGCTATCAATTCGTTCAACTCCACCTTATGGTAAGCTCTATTTTTACGAACGGATTCTCCAAATTCCAACTTACGTCACCTACGACCCCTACGAACCAAGTATAGAAGTCCGGTGCTGGCAAAATGGAAAATATGTTTTACAACCAGCAGATGCAAATGGGCGTTTCTGGATTCCTGAATTAGAGTTATTTTTGGGAATTTGGCCAGGTGAAAGACTATGTCAAACCATGAATTGGCTGCGGTGGTGGGATCAAGAGGGGAATTTGCTGTTGTGGAGCAATGAACAAGCAGAACAAGAACGTCAACGTGCCGAACAAGAACGTCAACGTGCCGAACAAGAACGCCAACGTGCCGAACAAGAACGCCAACGTGCTGATACACTGGCAGCTAAGTTACGTGAATTAGGTGTTGACCCTGATGCGATCGCATAAAGGGGAATAATAATTAGTCCCCCATCTCCCTAATTTCTATTGGGGAGATATCAGCACTAAAGTTTCATGAAACAGCAAAAAAATCAATTCAGTCATCTCACAGCAATTGAAAGAACTCACCTGTCATTTCCTGCACAGTTTTTATTAAATCAAAATCGACTGCAAGGCAAAATATTAGATTTTGGTTGTGGTTTTGGTCATGATGTGAAAGTATTACACCACAAAGGTTGTGATATTACAGGCTATGACCCCTATTATTTTCCTCAATATCCTCATGAAAAATTTGATACAATCATTTGCTCTTATGTTTTAAATGTTTTATTTCCTGAAGAACAAGCTCATGTAATTATGGAAGTATCACACTTATTAAAACCAGGAGGCAAAGCTTATTTTGCTGTTAGAAGAGATATTAAAAGAGAAGGATTTAGAGAACATTATATACACAAAAAGCCTACATATCAATGTGTTGTTAAACTGCCTTTTTCTTCAATTCACCTAGATGAACATCGAGAATTTTATGAATATACCCATTATAATCACCAGCGCAATTCACCTAATAAATGTATATTCTGTAATCCTCATAGACATTTAAAATTATTAACTGAATCAGCAACTGCCTATGCTATATTCGATGGTTATCCTTTAAGTAAAGGACATGTTTTAGTGATTCCCAAACGCCATGTTAGTAATTATTTCGATTTACCATTTAAAGAACAATCTGCGTGTTGGTTGATGGCGAATAAAATCCAACAAATTCTCAAAACTGAATTTGCACCTGATGGCTTTAATGTAGGAATGAATATTAATAGAGAAGCTGGTCAAAATATTATGCATACTAGTGTTCATATCATCCCTCGTTACAAAAATGATACTGTGGGCAATAGAGGTGGAATTAGGAATGTCATAAGTAGTCGTGCAAAATAAATTATCTATTTAGGTAAAGGAACAGGGAACAGGGAAGAAATACAGCGATTTCAGGTACGACTCAAAATTAGGAAACAAAATCAACATGTAGAGATGCATCAAAAGTGTATCTCTATCAAGAATTAGTATTAACTCAAATTATCTGGATTTACCCCTAGCGCTTTTAATTGTTCTGCTAGCTGTTGAGCGCGTTGTTCTGCAAGTTGAGCGCGTTGTTCTACTTCCTTAATTTGTTCTGCTGGTGTGGGATACCGTTGTCCTTGTTGGTTATACCAATACATCCATTCTCGTGTTACTCCGCAATAGTTGCCTCTTTCACAACCAATTCCTAAGCCAATTTCTGGTAGCCAAACAGGATTTCCGTCTTGTAATTGATACTTACCATTAATTAATTTATGCACTTCTAAACGAGGTTTGCGGCGACGACGAGAAGAATAAATTACATAATAGAGTACACCCATTGCTGCATAATCATCCAGTTTGGTGCTGTATTCTTTACGATAATTTTGGGAAACTACTTCTAGTGTCAAAATAGGTACAACATTTTCATCCCATAGTACATAGCTGGGGCGAAGTTCTTCATCATAAAACCGCTCTACTCCTAAGCTCAAAAACCCATCTGGAACAATCGCCGGATGATCGGGGTGATAATAAATACCCATATCTACCCCGAAGAACCAATCCATGCGTTCTGCCCACAATATTAGTAATATTGCTTTTAGTAAGCCTGGTATCAATTCTTGTAGCTCGTTATCCACAGGTGTCTCATCAGAATCTGGTAATTCTTCGGCAGAAGGTAAGTACCTCGGCAAGTTGTACTCTAACATGGTTGGTTTCCCCAAAACTCAAAAGACACTTGGCTTAAGTCGGTAAATTTAGATCACAAGTATAGCGATTTGCAGATTAAATATTTAACTAATCAAAATCTAGTTTCATTTTAAAAGATACGCCACCAACTCTGTTAATCGTCTCGCTACCGTCAACGACTTTCCAGCCTAATTTTTTATATAAATGCAAGGCTGGATTTGAGCTTCTAATACTCAGTGAAACCGATGGATAAGTTGCCTTAGCGGTTGTCAATAAATGATGTAGTAATTGTGTTCCTATACCTTGATTTCTATATTTTGGCAGAACTGCGATCGCTAGTTCAGGAGTTAGATCATTAATATAACCATATCCTCGATTTTCGCTTGTTAGTAAACGCAGCCATGCGGCCCCCACTGGTTGATTGCTGCTGATTAAGCTAGCAATAAAGCCCAGATCATCTGGTTGATGTCCCCAATTTTGAACGTATTTTGCCAAATCAGGATGATACATCGCATCCTGCACTGTCAATTGGCCTTCTTCTGCCATGTGAGCTGCTTCATAAAGCATTTGCCAAAGAAAAGGCTCGTCTGCTTGCACGAGAGGTCTGAGATTATAGTTCAAATTGCTGTTTAACTGTAACTTGTTCTCAAAACTACACACTTAGATAACCTCATAAAAACTTATGCAAAAAATTAGTCTCAATCTATGTCACCCAATTGACATGGGGTAGCGATACACGATACATCATGATTCAACCGCTAAATTTTTTAAGATGAAAAATTTCCGTAATCGTCAATCTCAAAAGTATCAGGAGGAGTGGAGATGGATGTCAGCTTGATTATATCCAACATCCTGAATCCACCCATCCTGTTTTTCTTTCTGGGTATGATTGCTGTTTTGGTCAAGTCAGATCTAGAAATTCCTGCACCAGTGCCCAAACTCTTTTCGCTGTATCTGTTGTTTGCGATTGGTTTTAAAGGGGGAGTAGAACTGGTCAAAAGTGGAGTGACTCAGGAAGTTGTGCTGACGCTCCTAGCAGCGATGCTCATGGCTTGTTTCGTACCAATTTACACCTTTTTCATTTTAAGACTGAAACTGGATACTTATGATGCTGCGGCGATCGCAGCAACCTACGGCTCTATCAGTGCGGTTACTTTCATCACCGCTAGTGCTTTTCTTAGTCAGCTTGGCATTAGTTTTGATGGTTATATGGTGGCAGCCCTAGCCCTGATGGAATCTCCTGCCATCATTGTTGGCCTGATCTTGGTAAATCTATTTACCGACGATGGCAAACGGGACTTTTCTTGGCCGGAGGTTTTGCAAGAAGCATTTCTTAACAGTTCAGTCTTTCTCTTGGTTGGTAGTCTTTTAATAGGTGTATTAACAGGAGAACACGGTTGGCAGGTCTTAGAACCCTTCACTCAAGGTTTGTTTTATGGTGTTCTGACGTTCTTTCTGCTGGATATGGGACTAGTTGCCGCCAGAAGAATTAAAGACTTGCAAAAAACCGGATTTTTCCTCATTTCATTTGCCATACTAATTCCAATACTCAATGCGGGCCTTGGATTGTTGATTGCCAAGTTGATTGGTATGCCTCAAGGAGATTCACTGTTGTTTGCTGTGTTGTCTGCCAGCGCTTCCTACATAGCTGTCCCAGCTGCTATGCGGTTAACTGTTCCAGAAGCAAATCCTAGTCTGTACGTTTCTACAGCTCTTGCAGTGACGTTTCCATTCAATATTATTGTGGGAATTCCGTTGTATCTGTACGGAATTAACCTGTTTTGGAGGTAATTTTATGCACTTAGTCAAAAAGATAGAAATTATCGCCAACTCGTTTGAGCTAGGCAAAATTTTAGATAGTTTAGACAAGTCAGGTGTACATGGTCACATTGTCATTCGCAATGTGGCTGGCAGAGGATTACAAGGCATGGCAGAAGATTTAGACATGACATGGCTTGATAATGCCTACGTCATCGCGTTCTGTATGCCAGAACAACTCAAGCCTGCTGTCGAAAACCTCAGACCATTGCTCAACAAGTTTGGCGGTACTTGTTATATCTCCGATGTGATGGAGATACGTTCTGTAAAATGCATAGCGTCGTTGTAAGAGGATCATGAATTTAAACAAGCATTTCATGGAACGTCGTGATTTCTTGAAATTAGGAATCACGGGAGCATTCGGGATGGTGGTGTCTGCTAGCGATTTAGTTTGGCGGGTTGAACAAGCTCAAGCTGAGGAAATACAATCAAAAACTCCACAATCTCTCAGTCCCGATGCCGCATTGCAAAAGCTGATACAGGGAAATCAACGCTTTGTTGAGCATAAACCCCAATACCCAGATCAATCTGCGGTTCGGTTGCAAGAAGTTGCTCAAGCTCAACATCCATTCGCAACGATTTTAAGTTGTGCAGATTCTAGAGTGCCCGCAGAAATTGTTTTTGATCAAGGCATCGGTGATATCTTTGATGTACGGGTTGCTGGGAACGTGGCTATCCCAGGAGCGGTTGGTAGTGTTGAGTATGCAGTCATTTTGTTAAATACGCCATTATTGATGGTGCTGGGACATGAGCGATGCGGAGCTGTAACTGCAACTGTACTCAAAGAATCACTGTTTGGTGATCTTGGTAGTTTTGTCAAGGCAATTAAACCAGCTGTGAAAAGGGTTAAAAATCAGTCTGGTGATGCAGTTGAGAATGCTGTAGTTGCCAATGTGCAATATCAAATTGAGCAATTAAAGCGATCGCAACTCTTAACTAAGCAAATACAGTCTGGTAAATTGAAAATTGTTGGGGGTCGTTACGATTTAGATACAGGTAAGGTTACGATCATTACCTAGAGTGCTGAGTAGAGACGCGGTTAATCGCGTCTGTACAACTGCTGAGTGCTGAGTAAGAAAAAGAGTACTCAGCATTCTTCATTGATTTAAGATACTAATTAAAATATTAAATAGTTCTAGTAGTTCTTCTGGTACTCTATATAGTTTTAGGTCTTCAGTAATTTTTTTGGCTTGACGATTATATCTAGCAAATCGCCAATCTTCACCAGTTGTTACTACTCCGTAAAGAATCGGTTTATCCAAATTTACCCATTGAGCAAGTGCAATCAATTCAACTGCTAACTGTGTAAATCCTCTACTTAAATCCGCTTGTTTAGCTTCAATGACTAATAGTCCTTCACCTTTATTAATATAGTAATCCAAGCTGCCTTTTAGCTGGTCGCTAATATTGATAGCGTACTCAATATTTAATTGAGTTTGTGTAACTTCACACACTTCTAGTAGTATGGGCGCAATAATTGCCTGTTTGCGTGCATCTTCACTCAGCAGCTTAACTCTTCTGAGGTTGCGTTCAATCACTCGTTGTAATTCTTGTATTTGAGCGGGGTATTCTGTTGTTGGTAACTGTAACCGTTCACGCTCGTAGTCATAGCCAAGTTCAGCAAGAATATCCTCTGGAGAAAACGGGAGTTCAAAATATTTGCTGAAAGTATAGCTTTGATTAGGCTGGATAATCCGAGGACGATTCATAAAGAGTGGGGAGGGGTTTGAATGTGTTGCCAGATTTTAGAGAACTGGTATAAAGAGCTTGTTCTACAAGAATTTAAGAAATGTATGTATAAAAATTTACTTTGTATGCTCCAAATTTGGGTATGTTTAAGGTTTCTTCTTTTCAAGATAGTAGTACAATTGTTCTAGTGAAAAAACTTTTAGCCTTGGTTATCACTCTTGAGATAGTAAAACTCTGCTGCTTGAGAGTGCGTAGAAGTTCTGCTTCTTGTCGCTAGACATCGCCTTTTACAAAGGGTCAATACTTTATGATGACATCAATGCAAGGTGCAATTGTAGCCCAGTTTGAGCAATATGTTGAAGAAAAAGCTGATGCAACTAAGAGCATTAGTGCAGGAAATTTTTCTTTCCAAACACTTGCAGATGCAACTAAAACGATTTTGCATCATGCTTTTTGGTTGGCTGAGCAAAAACAGCAGCTTTCAACGAAAGAGTATAAAAAATTACTGTATAATCAAGGTTGGAAAGGCGAGGAAAAGAAATATCTCAAAATTGCAGCAGCATTTGGGAAGTTTTCACCCCAAGACTTGGCACAGCTTGAGCCTAGAACTATCTATCAACTAGCCGAAAATGACAAGAAGTATCAGCAAGTAATAGATACACTGCTTGATTTAAGTGTAATCACTCAAGAAGCTGTACGTTCCCTAACTAAAAAATACCGTACTGCTAGACAATCAAAACCCGAAAAACCCAGTATTTGGCGACGACTCAAAAATGGTGGTAGATACTGTCAAATTCCGCCAATTCATGAAGCTTCCGAACAGACGGGGACTACCTTACAACGAATGATGGATGAAGAAGGATTGAGCGCTCAGCATATCGTAGCCGAGGCTGTTGCTTTACGACAGGCATATAAAGAGGGGTTATTGGTGCTGACTCAACCCATTGCCGGGTGATAAGCTAATCTGCCTTTAACTTGCATAATCCTTTGCCTCAGAAAGACGCGGAGAGAAGTTGCGTGCGGGGGTTCCCCCCGTTGAGCAAACTTCGGAGGACGCGCTTAAGGGGAGACGCGGGGATGCAATTTGAATGACTATTAGCTTATCATGCCCGTTTAAAGACTTATGATTGGGCTGACGCGGAGATAGGGAGACGCGGTGAGACAGCGAGTAAAGGAGGGTTTCCCTCCGCAGGCGACTGCGTTAGCGCAGCGTTAGCGAGCTTGCGAGCGTCACCCGAAGGGGGACAAGGGAGAAATTTTTATGATAAGTGATTAGCCGGACATGATATGAGAGAAAGCTGAGAAAAGATTTGAAAAAGTCTGGTATCTAGCAGCCCCTCAAAATCAATGCGATAAATTTTATCAAAAACCTTGTAAATACGCTTTTTTGAAGCGTATTTACAAGGTTTTTATTCAGCAAACCCTAAATATTTTTTTTACTTGCCACGATGGGCATTAGTAGATTATTTAGTCATCCCTTGCAAGTATGACCTTATAATCTATCTTGGAAAAGTTTCAAGAACTTAGTCAAAGCAAGTATGTTGATTGATGTCGGATCATAATTAATCTGCTATCCGATAGAAATCATAGCTTGTGGTTTGTTGATGCAACTGCAACTAGCTTGTGTCTCAGCTAACTCCAGATAATAGCACCAGTAACAACCATGACACGTCCTCCAAATCCAGAAAATGACCAGGTATCTAAGCGTCGTCTGTGGCTCCTACTTCTAGGACGTGGCAGTCTAATTATAGGTATTGTTTTACTTGTAGGAGTTGGAATTGGTGCTTGGTGGGCAAGAAATTATGTGTACAAAAATTTAGCACCTTTAGTAGAGAAAAATCTTGAGGACTTGCTTGGGCGTCCAATCAAAATTGGCAAAGTTGAACGTTTTTCCCTCTCTAGTTTAAGATTTGGCTCTCTATCCATACCAGCAACTGCCACCGATGCAGACCAAGTAACAGCAAAAGCTGTAGATGTGCAATTCTCACCCTTGGAACTCCTATTCAGCCGAAAGTTAGCATTAAATGTCACATTAGTCCAGCCTAATGTCTACATCCAACAAGATCAAGATGGTCGTTGGGTGACGGCACAAGTTAAAGCTGGGGAAGGTAAAGGTTTTATTAAAACTGAGTTACAGACGCTAACAATCGAAGACGGGGACGTGGAATTATTGCCAGCATCGACACCAACTAAACCAAAAGGTTCTGTAGTTATAGATCAATTTGGTGGCGTTGCAAAATTTTTACCGGATAACAAAGGTGTTGGTTATGAAATAAATGGTCAACTCACCAGGGGAGGCGCTGTCAAAATTGCTGGTGAAACACAAACCTCAACATCACAAACCAATCTCAAGGTTTTAGCACAGAATTTACAAGCCTCTGATATCAGTAGATTAATTCAGTCACCTATTGCTTTGCAATCAGGTAGCATAGACAGTAACTTAGATGTGCAAATTCCATCTGATCCCAAAGAAATAGCGATTACGGGAACAGCTACCGCTAATCAAGTTACAGCCCAAGTTCAAAATATTCCTCAACCGTTTGCCAATTCTAATGGCAGATTAAATTTCCAAGGGCAAACAATTGCTTTGGAAAATTTAACTACGAACTATGGTAAGGTTCCGGTTTTGGCGAATGGTACAGTGAATACGCAAACCGGTTTCAACCTCTCAGCACAGATTAAATCGGTCACGGCTAAAAATCTCATAGACACTCTCAAGGTGAAGTCACCAGTCATCGCAAGTGGGGAAGTACGCGCAGATATTAAGGTGCAAGGGCCAATCCAGCAACCAGTTCTGAGTGGTAGCGCTAGTAATATTAAACCTGTGCAAGTTGACCGCGTACAATTTAAAGCTATTAACACTGACTTTCGTTTGAGTGTAGCTGGCAAAACATCCCAAATTGCTGTTTCTAATTTGAAATTAGTTCCGGCCGCAGGTGGTCAAATCACAGGAGGCGGTCAAGCGCTGTTGGGAGCTAAAAGCGATGTAAAATTTAACGTGCAAGTTGAGGATGTGTCAGCAGATATCTTGGCACGCAGCTATGGCTTGACTACGCCTATTAGTGTGGGGAATGTTTCAGCTAAAGCAGAAGTTTCAGGCTCGCTTGGTAAACAGCCCTTAAAATTGGATATATCTAGTGTGCAAGTGACACCGCCAGCCGGAGGGCAAATTGTAGCGAGTGGTCAAGTTCAACTCGCACCCCAAGGTCAGGTAGCGGTAGATATTAAAGCTCAGGGGATACCAGGAAATGCGATCGCCCAAGCTTACAATATTTCTACTCCCATTAATGTTGGTGGCATATCTGCCAATGCTAAAGTTGTCGGCTCTTTAGGCAGACCTTTAAATGTCAACATTGCTAGCGTTCAAGCAAACCCGGAAGTGGGGGGAAAAGTCACGGCTAATGGTCAAATTCAACTAGCACCCCAAGGTAGAGTCTCATTAAACATTCAAGCACAAAACTTACCAGGGGATGCGATCGCTCAAGCATACAACACCTCAACCCCCATCACCATTGGTACGGTATCGGCAAATTCGAGAATTTCTGGTAATCTTGGCAACCTGCGGACAGTCACACAAGTACAAGCGCCTGCTGCCACCTATCCCATTACCGGACAAGTTGTGGCAACTCAACAAAGAAATAATATCCTCATGCCAATTGCGATCTTAAAAGTCGCAGGCGGTACTATTAGGGCGAGGGGTCAAGTTGTCCAACAAAGATGGCAAGCTTTTGTCAATGCAGAAAACATCAAGTTGAGCAGTTTTCAGCAGACACCACCGCAGTTACAGGGAGGAGTTTTAAGGAATGCGGCGTTTGATTTATCAGGTAACACCGCTTCTTTCCAACCTTCGACTATTCAAGCCACAGGAGTTGCGAATTTGAATGTAGCAGGCGGTACGGTTAATCTCAAAAAGCTAAATTTTAATGGTGGTCGTTGGCAAACTGTTGCAAATATCTCTCAAGTTCAAGTCAGCCGTTTCTCACCACAATTACAAGGGCGACTGAATAGTAATATCCAATTGGCAGGTACAGCGACATCATTCAAGCTTCCAGATATTCGTGCCGCTGGACAAATTCGTGTTTCTCAAGGGTTAGCGTTGTTGAAACAACCTCTCACTACCCAACTGCAATGGAATGGACAGCAGCTAATTGTCCAACGCGCCACTACCCAAGGCATAAATGCGAATGGGGCGATCGCTGTCCAATCACCAGAAAATGGTACACCTAAAATCACGGGATTTAATTTCAACGTCTCAGCTAACGATTTCAACCTCAACAATACTGGTTTTAGCGTTCCTGGAAACCAAGCCCTAGCAGGGTTACTCGATTTTAATGGGCAAGTTGTCGGCACTCCAGAGACTCCGACTGCTAGAGGTAACATCCGGCTGCGTAATTTCAAGGTCAGCGGCTTAGCGTTTGACCCACTTTTAACAGGAAACGTGAATTTTCAAGGCGGACAAGGGGCAAGACTGCAACTTGCAGGTGTACAAGATAGGATAGCGCTGAATCTGGGTGCAAATTATCGTCCCACTTCATTTTTATTCCGGCGTGGTGGGGCAGTTGCCACGGGAAGAACAGAGGGAGAAAATTTACTCGTCAACGCCCAACAGTTTCCTCTGGCTTTAATTGGCAGTTTCTTACCCAACAATGCATTGAAACCTGTAGCAGGGCAATTAACCGGCAATTTAGCTGTTAACTTAAATAATTATGCGACTGCGGGAGAGATTGCGATCGCTAAACCTCGTGTTGGCAGAGTCTCAGCTGATGAGTTTCGTGGTACCATCAACTATGCTGATGGCGGTGCTAGCTTAGCTAATGGTCTATTGCGGATAGCAGGCGGCAACATCGCCCTGAGTGGCAATTTGCAAACAGGAAACGACCCTCGATTTCAAGCCCAAGCTAATTTTGATCAACTCCCAGTTGAGAAACTCCTACAAGCCTTCGGGATTTCCGACTTTCAAGACTTTAGTGGTGAGTTACAGCCTCCCTCATTAGCAGGGGCAGAGATACTTAATACTTCGTCGGTGAGTTTACCCAACGCAGATTTACAAACGCAGTTAGCATACTTCTCGAAAATTGCTAACAATGTAGCACAGCAACAAAAGGCGGAGAAAAAAGCCGCACCGCCTTTACCTAGCCTAGCAGAATTAAAGGGTGCTTTGAGTGGAGCGATCGCTGCCAATGGTTCCTTAAGGTCTGGGTTAAATGTCGGCTTTAATTTTCTAGGTGATAATTGGCAATGGGGTAAATACTCCATCAACCAAGTCGTTGCTAAAGGCACTTTTGCCGATGGAGTCGTCTCACTCTCACCCTTGAGTGTAGGTATTAACCAGGGACAGGTAGCTTTTTCAGGACAGTTGGGAACCGAACAACTATCTGGACAGTTGCAAGTCGCTAGTTTACCTCTATCGCTTTTAGACCCTTTTATACAGAAATATCCTGTAGATATTACTGGGCAAGTAAATGCAGTAGCCAATTTAGCAGGCAGCGTCAAAGACCCCAAAGTCACAGGGGAAGTAGCGCTAGCAAATGCCACATTAAACAAGCAACCTGTACAAACAGGACAGTTGAAATTTGACTATGACAATGCGCGTCTAAATTTTGACAGTAACTTGCTAGTGACGGGAACACAGCCAGTAGCAATTACAGGTAGCGTACCTGCACCATTGCCTTTTGTAACTGTGCAACCAGATAGCAATCAAATTAATGTGGATGCCAACGTCAAAAACGAAGGACTAGCGCTGTTAAATGTATTTACTAACAACCAAGTAGCGTGGGTAGACGGTCAAGGACAAGTGAATGTCAACGTCCAAGGAACATTAAACCAGCCAATTATCAACGGTAATGCCACAGTCAACAACGCTACTTTTCGCGCCCAGGCTTTATCAGAACCCTTAACGAATGTTATAGGAACACTGCAATTCAATGGCGATACACTGAATGTTGAAGGTATTCAAGGTACATACAATCAAGGGCAAGTAAATGCACTAGGCACTCTCCCCATTTTTGCACCCCAGCAAGGTATATCCAACCCTTTAACAGTATCAATAGAAAAACAACTAGATTTTAAAGTGCCGAATTTGTATGAGGGTGGTGTCAGCGGCGATATCATCATTCGAGGCACAGCCCTCAAACCTAACATTGGTGGAGAGATTCAGTTGAGTGATGGTCAAGTCATCATCGCACAGTCTGCCACTGCTAGCTCAAAACCAACGAATACACCAGAGAATGATAACGTTATTACCCTAGCCGAGAGTAACACCAATACAGCAGAGAATAATACTAATCCAGCAGCAACACAACAGAACAGCACTAACCCCGCAACCACAGCAGAGACTAGCACTACAGATAGTGCAACAACCCCACCCAAATTACCCGTGGAATTTACAGATTTACGGCTAGTTTTAGGCGACGATGTTCGGATTGTTACCCAGTCCTTACTAAGCTTTGTACCAGGAGCAGCCCAGTTTAGCCAGCCCATAGCTAGCTTCCAGGCAAAAGGCGACCTAACCATCAATGGTACATTAGCAAAACCTCTTCCCGAAGGAGTCATTCGTCTCACAGGAGGACGACTCGACATCTTTTCCACTCAATTTACCTTAGCGCGGGGCTACGAACAAACTGCCCGCTTTACTCGTAGTCAAGGACTCGACCCAATTCTTGATGTCCGGTTGGTTGCAATTGTACCAGAGGCATCAGCAACGAGTAATCGCACACTCGAATCACCCCTTTCTGCGGAAATCAGCGATGTTTCTGCTAGCAACTTTGGAACTTTACGTACCGTTCGTGTACAAGCAAGGGTTAACGGCCCAGTTAGTAAATTGACAGATAGCTTAGAATTGACCAGCGAACCTAGCCGTAGTAGAGGAGAAATTATTGCTTTGCTGGGTGGTTCAATTCTCAGTAATTTTGGTCAAACAGATGCTGGCCAAGGGCTAACTAATTTTGCTAGTTCAACTATTTTGGGTAGTCTGCAAGGCACTATTACTCAAATTGGCCAAGCTGTAGGTTTTAGCGAATTTCGCGTATTTCCCACCCCTGTAACTAGTCAAGCCTCAAAGAGAACTTCAGTTTTAGATTTGTCAGCAGAGGGTGTGTTTGACCTAAATCGCAATTTATCCCTCTCCCTTTCACGGGCTTTGGCTAACGATGAGCCTTTCCGTTACAACGTACTATATCGACTCAACGACGAAATTCTCATGCGTGGTTCAACCAACTTAGGCGACGATAGCAAGTTGCAAGTGGAGTATGAAACAAGATTTTAGGGGAGTGGGGAGTGGGGAGTGGGGACTGGGGACTGGGGACTGGGTAATTATCTTTCTCCCTCATCCTCCTCATCCTCCTCATCCCCCGGTTGGTGAGCGAAGTCGAACCACATCCCCCTCATCCCCAGACCTATCTCGCTAGGTATGTATTCAAATTTCCTTGTTATCATTCCATCACTCGCTTGTCAATAAGTACATGTATCATGTACTGATATAAGTATAGTACAAATAAAGTTTTGTAAAGCGAGGGCTGCCAATGTACATCGTACAAATTGCCTCGGAGTGTGCGCCTGTAATCAAAGCAGGCGGTTTAGGCGATGTCGTTTACGGGCTGAGTCGAGAATTAGAGATTCGGGGCAATTGCGTCGAAATTATTCTGCCCAAGTATGATTGTATGCGCTATGACCATATTTGGGGATTTCATGAGGCCTACAGAGACTTGCAGGTACCCTGGTATAATGCTGCAATTCACTGTTCTGTGTACTGCGGTTGGGTGCATGGACGGGTGTGTTTCTTTATCGAACCCCATTCAGGTGATAATTTCTTCAATCGGGGCTGCTATTACGGTTGTGATGATGATAACATGCGCTTTGCATTCTTCAGTAAAGCTGCTTTAGAATTCCTCCAGCAAAGCAATAAAAAACCTAACATCATCCATTGTCATGATTGGCAAACAGGCTTAGTTCCTGTCATGCTCCATGAGATGTATAAATATCACGGCATGGAGTATCAACGGGTTTGCTACACCATCCACAATTTTAAACATCAGGGAATAGGTGGTGTACAAACTCTCTGGGCAACAGGTTTAAACAGAGAAGACTATTACTTCCAATACGATAAGCTGCGTGACAACTTTAACCCCTTTGCTTTGAACTTTATGAAAGGGGGTATTGTTTACTCCAATGCTGTCACCACAGTTTCGCCAAACCACGCTGAGGAAGCCCGCACAACAGATATCGGTTGTGGTTTAGGTCATACTCTGTACTTGCACAGAGATAAATTTAGTGGGGTACTCAACGGTATTGATTACGATTTTTGGAATCCTGAAATCGATCGCTACATACCCTATAACTATAGCTATGATGGTTTTGCTCAAAAACTATATAACAAAAAAGCTTTGCAAGAGCGGCTGATGCTCCGCCATTCCGATAAACCACTCATTGCTTACATCGGTCGATTAGATCATCAAAAAGGCGTGCATCTTGTGCATCATGCTATTTATCACGCACTCAAAAAAGAAGCGCAATTTGTATTACTAGGTTCGGCGACAGAAGCAGGAATCAATGCTCAATTTCAGCATGAAAAACAATTTTTAAATAGCAATCCCGATGTCCATTTAGAACTAGGTTTTAATGAAGAATTATCCCACCTAATTTATGCAGGGGCAGACATGATTATTGTCCCGAGCAACTACGAACCTTGTGGTTTAACTCAAATGATTGGCTTAAAGTACGGTACTGTGCCTATTGTGCGCGGTGTAGGTGGACTTGTAAATACAGTCTTTGACCGAGATTACGACCAGAATGTACCACCGGAAAACCGCAATGGCTATGTGTTTTATGACACAGACAATTATGCTCTGGAGTCAGCAATGGATCGAGCGATCGCTTTATGGATACAATATCCCCAAGAGTTCCAAAAACTAGCTATTGGGGGTATGCAATACGATTATTCGTGGAATGACCCAGGAGATAAGTATTTGGAGATTTACGACTGGATAAAACACAAATCGTAATTCACTAGCAAACTCTTGTAGGATGGGTGTCTCGTATCTCGTTGGTTCTCTTTGGCAAGCAAGACGCCTGCCCCACAAGAAAATTGATATTGCAACGTTTTAGTCTTGCCACTACTATTGGCGTGTCAAGACTAAATAAATAAGTGAATATAGCAGAAGGGCATTTAATTTTATTGAAGTAAAGGTAAATGGATATTGAAGTACAAGATAGTGATGTAATTGAAAAAGATGAGGATACTGCTGAAGAAGATAGAAGTGATAATGGTGGATTGTATCCTTATGACCCAACCACAGCAGATATTGACATTAGAGAAGACCCCCAAACAGTTTTCGAGTTAATGAGAAAATATAATAATAATAAGCTGATAATTGATCCTGATTTTCAACGTAATCTAGTTTGGACACCACAAAAGAAAAGTAAATTTATTGAATCAGTAATTCTTAACTTTCCATTACCTCCTTTGTATGTTAATCAAACTGTAGAAGGTAAGTATATTATTGTAGACGGGTTACAAAGAACATCCACCTTACACGAATTTGTTAATGATGGATTTAACTTAACAGGCTTAGAAGCTTTAACAGATTTAAATGGATATAATTTTTCAGAACTTAAAGAGTTGCCAGGTGACTATCAAACAAGAATAGAAGATAAAAAACTTTATATATACATTATTAGACCTTCTGTACCAGCCAAAGTTGTTTACGATATTTTTAATAGAATTAATACGGGTGGAACAAATCTTGAGCGTCAAGAAGTCCGAAATTGCATTTTTTCGCGGAAAATCGACTAGACTCCTCAAAGAGTTATCAGAAAAAGACTATTTTAAAAGAGCTATTGATTATGGAATATCCCCTAGAAGGATGAAAGATAGGGAAGTTATTTTGCGCTACTTAGCATTTAAAATTTTTGATTATAAAACAGAATATCCGGGTGAATTAAGCGATTTCGTGGAAAAGGCAATGAAAGAAATTAATCTGATGAAGGATGATAAAATAGAACTTTTAAAAAATGATTTTATGAGAGTTATGAATTTAAGTTTTGAATTTTTTGGACGAAGAAACTTCCGTCTACCAGCAGCAGAAAGGAGAGGAAGAATAAATATTGCTATTTTTGAATCTGTTTCTTGTTTCTTCTCAATTAACAGTGATGATTTTTTACAAAACCATAAAAAAAATATTCAGTACAACTTTGATAAGTTACTACAAAATCCAGAATATATTGATGCTATAAGATATGCTACGAGTAGTAAAGCTAAAGTAATTACTAGATTTAAACTTGCACAAGAAGTTTTAGGAAATGTATAATGCTTACACAAATAGAATGGAATATTGGTTAGAAAATAAATTAAATCTAAGCTCACTAATATCACTGCACAGTTTTTCTTACTCACAACTCTCAGAATCAGAACTCATCTAGAAAAAACCTAAAAATATTGATAGGCTAAAGTTAGATTTTATCAATAAGAAGATAAAGCACGAGAACGAACTAATACCCCCTTGTAGTGAGACCCCCGACTTTTTGAAAAAGTCGGGGGTCTTTAGGTATTTAGTAGCGCTTCTGGAAGCTTAACTACACAGCAATTTGGTAAATTTTAATACTAGGGCAAAGAATCTAAATCTAAAGATTGCATGCCTTGACGTTCTACAAACAACAGCATACTATTCAACTGTAGCCAAACAAGCAAGCAAGTCAGAAGACTAATCGGTAGACCTATCCCTAAAGCCAGTGAAGAGGGAAAGCCAAATATTGCTAAGCCTGAAGAGAGAAATAAACAAGCACCAGCAGTGATGCCGATAAATGGTACAAATAATTGTTTCAATGAGGAACGCGGTTGAATATTTTCGCTGCGATCGCTAGGCCATTTCTCGACAATTACTTTTAAAGTACCAGATAAGGCAAAACCAGATGTTAACGCTATCAGTAAACCTACAAGCAACAAGAAATATGGTGGTTGTAAAGGGTAATAATACATGAAATCTCCTGGTTGATGTTAAGTTAGGGAACGAGGAACAGGGAACAGGTGAGCGTGGTCATGGGGGTTTCCCCCATGAGCGAGTGGCGATCTTGGCAGCATTAGCGACGTAGGAGCGTCACCCGAAGGGAAACAGGTTTGAAAATCCATATGTAGTTGTGCTTGCTCATTAGTCAAAAGTATTTACAAAGGACTAATTACTCATGACGGTCTTAATTACGAATTACGTTAGCGTAGCGTTAGCGAGTCCTCGATAGCGAAGCGTTAGCGACGCAGGAGCGTCGCGTCATTACGAATTATTTAGCCAGAGAATGTGCAACAGCTTATTTATCCATTGACTGATTGCCAGTGAAAGAAGTTAAGAATGCGGCCTTGGGTAATATAGCAACTGCACCTTCTCTAGATAAATCTGTTAAGACGCTGATTGCTGCATTTAACAAACGATTTGGTTGTAAGTCATCTTTAACCAGGTTCCACAGGCGTTGGACTTCTTCGGTATGCAGGCGGTCATCTTCGGTGAGTGCTAGCACTAACTGCCGCCGCAGAAACTTACCTTCATCTGACAGCAAATATTGCAATCCTATCTTTGCTGTAGGTAGAACATCAAAGTTACCATCTGTACGCGCGATCACAATTAAATTCTCTAAGCGCTGCCATTGGAATTTACTATCTTTAAATAACACATTGAGCAATCGCCGCCTTAATTCGGGCGATTCCCCTGTTAGTAAGCGCTTGGCGATGTAGGGATAACCCACCTCAACAATTTTGAAATTCGGGTTGAGACTCAGGGCAATACCTTCCTGTGTCACCAACGAACGAATAATTAAAGCAAACTTGGCTGGAACTCGGAAGGGATATTCATACATCAATTCCGAGAACTCATCAGTAATGGTTTTGAAGTTAAAATCTGCAACGTTTTTGCCAATGGCATTGCCTAATACGGCTTCCAATGCTGGCACTATCGGACAAATATCTGTGTCTGGAGTTAAAAACCCCAACTTCACAAAGTTCTCTGCTAAGTCAGTGTAATCTTTGTTAACCAGATGCACCAAAGCATCAACAAGTGTTTCTTTGGTGTTTTCCTCTAATTGATCCATCATCCCGAAGTCAATGTAAGCCATACGACCATCTGGCATGGCAAACAAGTTACCTGGATGGGGATCTGCATGGAAGAAACCATGTTCTAGCAGTTGCTGTAAACCGGAAGTCACGCCAATTTGGATAACTATCTCTGGATCTAAACCCGCTTCTCGGATGCGTTTTGTATCCGTTAACTTGAAGCCGTTAATCCATTCCAGGGTTAAAACATGATTACTGGTGTAACGCCAATAAATAGCTGGAACTTTGACTTTTGGGTCGTTGCGAAAGTTACTAGCAAATTTTTCCGCGTTGCGACCTTCATTTATATAGTCAATTTCTTCAAATAACTTAATGCCAAACTCATCTACAATCAAAGTCAAATCGTGACCGAGATTGAGAGGCAACCAAGGAGCGAGCCAACTCGCTGCCCAACGCATCAGATACAGGTCGCGTGTGAGAACTGGGCGTAAGTTGGGGCGCTGTACCTTCACTGCTACTTCTTCACCGCTTAGTAAACGTCCACGGTATACTTGACCCAAGCTAGCAGCAGCTACTGGTTGGGGTGATAGTTCGCTAAAGCATTCTTCAATGGAGCGACCTAGTTCAGTTTCGATCATTTGGTAGGCGATCGCATTATCAAAAGCTGGTAACTGGTCTTGTAATTTCACCAGTTCCTCAAGAAAGTCTTTGCGTATCAAGTCAGGGCGAGTTGATAAGGCTTGACCAACTTTTATAAAAGTAGGCCCCAGACGGGTCAGTAGTTCTCGCAACTGAGTAGCCCGTTTTCCCTTGTTTTGCTCAACTTGATTCTGCCATTCATCCAACTTCAAACTCAAGATGAATCCAGCAAAAGACCAAACAATTCTCAGCAGTCGCGCCCAAGCTTGCCAAGGGCGGTAACGATAGAAACGCGCGATCGCGTCTGGATTATAGCGCTTTAGCTGAGCAGGTTGATACTGACCCACGCTCTTTCTTGCCTCTTCAACTGGGAATTTTACACTTTAATAGCCTTATTCCTGAACCATAAGTTTTGTTACTAGTTCAGAATGATGGTAATTTTTTATCTAAAACAACTAGAACTTTACCTGTTTTTGGCTACTATTCACAGCGTTTTAGCTCGTCTTACCGCTTAAAGTTATTTATCTTTTTCTTAATCATACTTTATAAAACTACAAGTATTTATACTACCCTCAGACGATTTTATCTTTTCTTAACTATTATCCTGAGCTTAGTTGATGAAATTATTTGCGTAGGTAGGGAGTGGGGAGTAGGGAGTGGGGAGTAGGGGCAGGGGGCAGGGGATATGATTCTTCACTCCTCACTCAGCACGGGCTAAACACCCCGCTACCGCGCTTCAGCACTCAGCACTCCTCACTCAGCACTGAGTATTGTAAACTCTTCCTTTCCAAGCACCGCCGCGTCCTTGCCAGTGTCGCAGCGCGGAATCTAAAGTCATCAAGGTATAGAGAAAAGCGATCGCGCTTAAGCAAAATGCCCACCCGAAAGAAAGTTGATAAAAACGGGTAGTTGGGAAATAAGCCAAAGTCATCAGTAACCATGCTGATAAACCTGTAAGAGCGATCGCCCAATTCCCCGTCAATAGACCGAAAATGATACTCATAGGTGGAACTAGATAAATCAGCGTCATTCCTATCAAAGTTCCCAGCAACAGTAAAGGAGAATAATTCAGTTGCGTATAGGCAGTACGGGCAACCATATCCCAAATAGTCATCAGCGAGTCATACGCACGTAAACTCCGAGTCATAGTACTTAACCCTAGCCAGATGCGACCCTTTTTGGGGGATGTGGTTCGACTTCGCTCACCAACCGGGGATGTGGGAGAAATTTTCTCCGCGTCCCCGCGTCCCCGCGTCCCCGCGTCCTCCCCTCTCCCCGCGTCCCCGCGTCCCCGCGTCCCCGCGTCCCCGCGTCCCCGCGTCCCCGCGTCCCCGCGTCCCCGCGTCCCCTCTCCCCGCGTCCCCGTGTTCTCCCCTCTCCCCTTCTCTTTAACGGCTTTAGCTAAGGCGCAATCGTCAATTAGGGTTTGGCGAATGGTTTGGATACCGCCAATTTGCTCTAAAGCGTCTTTGCGAATGAGGATACAACCACCAGCAGCAGCGGCGATGGGATTATTTGGGTTATTGACCCAACGAAAAGGATAGAGTTTTTGGAAGAAAAAGACGAAAGCTGGAATTAACAGTTTTTCCCAAAAGCTTTCGCAGCGTAAACGTACCATTACAGACACCAAATCCAAATCTTCTTGTATGGCCTTAGCAACTAAACGGCGGAGATTACTAATATCATGTTCAATATCTGCATCCGTGAGAAAGAAATATTCAGGTGCTGGTAGAGATTCTGTAGCCGTTTTAATACCTTGTTCAACTGCCCAGAGTTTACCACTCCAACCGCTAGGTAGAGTTTCGCCAGAGATAATATGCAATTGCTGGGATTTATCTATAGCGTAAGCAACACCCTCTGCACAAGCCGCTGTACCATCTGTACTGCGATCATCTACTAAGAGTACGTTGAGAGTACCAGGATAGTCTTGGAGTAGGAGCGATCGCAAGGTAATTGGTAATAAATCAGCCTCATCTCGAGCCGGAATGATTGCACAAACAGTAGGAAATGATTGCGTAGAGATATTGAATGTAGTATTTCTCGATTCTAATTGCTGGTCTGTTCGCCAAAACTGCCCCCAAAAACTCAATAATCCCAACCAAATTATTAAAGATAAAAGCGTCAGTCCTAATATAATCGCAGCCATAGTGTTGTTTTAATTCAAAATGGGGAGTGGGGAGTGGGGAGTAGTGAATGGGAGATATGTGGTTATCTTTCTCCCTCATCTCCCTCATCTCCTGTTCCCTGTTCCCTTATTCACGGTAATAGTGTACTTAATAACTAGGTGTTGAGGTTGGACAATATTTGATGCAAAGACAAAATAGGGTAGAAGTCAATCAAATCGCAGCCGCGATCGCAGCTAGCCAAAAGTATTTGCTTTCGATTCAATATCCAACTGGGTATTGGTGGGCAGAGTTAGAATCTAATGTCACTATTACTGCTGAAGCTGTTTTGCTGCATAAAATTTGGGGAACAGACCAAGTAAGACCACTGCATAAGGTTGAAGCATATCTGCGTCAACAGCAACGGCAGCATGGAGGCTGGGAGCTTTTTTATGGGGATGGCGGAGAACTGAGTACCTCAGTGGAAGCTTACACGGCTTTAAAGTTACTGGGTGTACCAGCAACAGATCCAGCAATGATCCAGGCACGGTCTTTTATTCTCCAACGAGGCGGTATCAGCAAAACTCGGATTTTTACTAAGCTGCACCTAGCCTTAATTGGCTGCTACAGTTGGCGTGGTGTGCCTTCGTTACCGCCTTGGTTGATGTTTTTGCCTCCAGCTTTCCCAATCAATATTTATGAAATGTCGAGTTGGGCTAGATCTAGTACTGTACCATTGCTGATTGTCTGCGATCGCAAACCTGTTTTTCCCATTAATCCAGCTATCAATTTAGATGAACTATACAGAGAAGGTATAGATCAAGTCCAGTTTGAGTTACCCCGCAGTGGCGATTGGACAGATTTATTTCTTACCCTCGATCAAGGGTTCAAGTTGGCAGAAAGCCTCAATTTAGTACCTTGGCGTCAAGAAGGCATCAAAGCAGCAGAAAAATGGATTTTAGAACGGCAAGAAGCTACAGGCGACTGGGGTGGCATTATTCCGGCCATGTTAAATTCCATGCTGGCTTTGCGATGTCTAGGTTATGACTCAAATGACCCGATTGTGGTGCGGGGTTTGCAGGCAATTGATAATTTTGCCATAGAAACAGCAGATACCTACCGAGTCCAAGCTTGTGTTTCACCAATTTGGGATACAGCTTGGGTAATACGTGCCTTAATTGATTCTGGGTTAGCACCAGATCATCCGGTAGTAGTGCAGGCTGGAGAATGGTTGCTGCAAAAGCAAATCCTTGATTACGGAGATTGGGCTGTCAAAAATCGCCAGGGAAAACCGGGGGCTTGGGCGTTTGAGTTTGATAACCGCTTCTACCCAGATGTCGATGATACTGCTGTGGTGGTGATGGCTTTACATGCAGCAAAACTCCCTAATGAACAATTAAAACAGGCTGCGTGCGATCGCGCCCTCAATTGGGTTGCTTCGATGCAGTGCCAACCAGGCGGTTGGGCAGCTTTTGATCTAGATAATAATCAAGATTGGCTTAACTCCATTCCCTATGGAGATTTGAAAGCCATGATCGACCCCAACACCGCAGATGTGACAGCTAGAGTGCTGGAAATGCTAGGTGCTTGCAACATGTCTATTGATGGTCAAAACCTCCAACGGGCGCTTACTTATCTGCTAAACGAGCAAGAAAATCAGGGCTGCTGGTATGGACGTTGGGGTGTAAATTATATTTACGGTACGAGCGGAGTTTTATCAGCCTTGGCTTTGATTACACCGCAAAAACACCGACTCAACATAGAAAGGGGAGCAACTTGGTTAGTTGAATGTCAAAATGCTGATGGGGGTTGGGGTGAGACTTGCGCTAGCTACAATGACCCCAGCCTCAAAGGTAAAGGACATAGTACAGCATCTCAAACAGCTTGGGCTGTAATTGGATTAATCGCGGCAGGTGAGGCAACTGGCAAATTAGCCCTCGATGCGATCGAACGGGGAATTAACTACCTTGTCGCAACACAACAACCAAATGGCACTTGGTACGAAGCAGAATTTACAGGTACTGGCTTTCCTGGCCATTTTTATATTAAGTATCATCTCTATCAACAATACTTTCCTTTAATTGCGCTAGGTCGATATCAAGCGTTTAAAGGGAATAGGTAACCCACATTTAAAATCGGACGTTGCAATCAGTGGAGATTTAAATTCTCTACTGATCGTAGAGAATCAAATTTTAAATTTAGTTGAGTTTTTATCCTTGAATTACGAATTAGTATTCATCACTTGGAGAAATGATGTAAAACAAAATTACGTAAAACAATATTAAGTAAAACAACACTCTAATCATCTGGATAATTTAGGTAAAATAGAATATATAACAAATTCAATGCCATGAGTTTTTAGGAGCAGCTACAACTGAATAAAAACCATAATCTTTGTATATTATGAGCAACAAGTTTTTTGTAGTTTTAGTTCAGATAAGCGATAAGCTAAAAAACATCTAAATTACATAATCAAATTAAATAAAACTCTTGTGGGGTGGGCATCTTGCCTGCCCTAATTATGCAAATTATATGTGAAACAGCTTACTCCGCTTGATAAGTAAAGTCCGCAAAAGCGGACTAAACTAAGGTATGACCGTTTATCACCTTGATTGGCGACAATCATATCAATACATCAAATGTATTGATACAACATATTTATTGTTAATAATTTTTTGAGAAAAAACAAGCATTTAAAACTAATTTACTTGACCAAAATCCGGGAGTTATATCTTTTAATTTAAATAACTGAAAGCTGAAAAAATAAAAATTGCATCAGGAAAGTGATTTTAAACGATTAAATAATTTTAAATTATCTCAATTTAATAGATTTTATACAGCAGACCGTAGTTAAATAATGTACAATTTTTCAGAACAAAGTCATATAAAAAAGGACTTTTAACCCTGTTCCCTGCTCTAGTTATTCTTTGGATATAATTCAAATACTTATGTCTTGCAAACTTGAAAATTGTCACCTAAAAATAGGGTCTAAAGCCTTGTTCTTGCTTCAGCACTAGGGTAAGTTTCACGTTTGGTTTTAATTTACTTTGGTGCGATCGCAATCCGAAAACCCACTGCCACAAATTTTAACAAAAATTAATATTAACATAACTTTATAACTTTTTGATGTTATTTAAACATCAAAACTGTATTATTTTATTCAGAGTTGGGTAAAAACTTACTACTGACAACAAAACTTACTTAGTTATTAGCTATACTTCTGCGATTATTCTATGAAAAAATTGTCAGAAAAGTTTGTTGTAGGCGGTTTTAGCTTAGCATTAGTGTTGCTGTGCAGTGCTGGAGCAGTTTCCTATTTGAGTATTCAAAGATTGGCACAAGAAAAGCAATGGGTGATTCATACTCATCAAGTTTTGGAAAGCCTAGATCATATGTACATTGGTCTCAGTAATGCAGAAAGCGCACAAAGTAGTTATATTCTCACAGGAAAATTAAATCACCAAAGAATATATTTTGAAGGAAAGCAAAAAGTATACCAAGAGATTCAAGCTCTACGCACATTAACTATTGATAATTATCATCAACAAAATCGACTAAATACACTTCAGCCTCTAATTGTTCAGCAATTTGCCTTGCTAGAGCAGTCAATCAAATTGTTTGAGCAAACAGGTTTAGCCAAGCTAAGTCAAATAACTATCAGCGAGCAAGGTATAACAATACGGCAACAAATCCAGGCAATTAGGCAAACAATGGATGATGAAGAACAAGCTCTATTACAAGAGCGGACAGCATCAACAGATACTCGTTTTTATCAAATCATCATTGTGATCAGTCTGGTGTATGTGTTGAGTTTCGTCTTGCTGATGATGGTTTACTTATTGCTGCAAAAGCAAATTCGCATTAACAAAGCTTTATCTCAAGAAGCTATTCGTTTGGAACAGCAAGCTGCAAAAGCAAAACTGGCAGATATTCTAGAGACTATCACAGACGCCTTTGTGGCTCTTGATTGTGACTCATGCTACACCTATGTCAATCAAAAGGCAGGACAGCTCTTAAATCGTCGTCCCGAAGACATGATTGGTAAAAATATTTGGGAATTATTTCCTGAAGCTGTAGGAGAGCAGTTTTATCAATCCTATTGTCAAGCTGTAGCAAAACAACAAGTTATTCGGATAGAAGCGTATTATTCTACTTGGGAGCGCTGGTTTGAAAATTGCTTTTATCCTTCAAGTGAAGGACTGTCAATTTTCTTTCAAGACATCACCTCAAGCAAACTTGCAGAAATTGCTTTAGAAGAGAATGAAAGACGCTACCGTTCTTTGGTAGTTGCTACCTCTCAAGCTGTTTGGATAGCTGATGCTAGCGGAATGCCAAGAGATTTTGATTCTTGGAAAACTTTGACTGGACAAAGTGATGGAGAAATCCAGGGGCGAGGATGGTTAGATGCAATTCATCCCCAAGAGCAAAACTTGACAAAGTTGTTATGGACGGAAGCGCTAGCAACCAAAAATCTCTATCAAGCCGAGCATCGCGTGCGGGTTGCTGATGGTAGTTATCGATTTTTTGCGGCGCGTGCAGTTCCTGTGTTTGATGCCAATCATGAGATTCAAGAATGGGTGGGCACTTATACCGATATTACAGACCGCAAACTGGCAGAGCAAGCGCTCAAACAGACCAAGGTAGAATTAGAAATTAAAGTTCATGAACGAACAGCAGAATTACAAAAGCTGAATGAGGAACTGAAACGTTCTAACCAAGAGTTAGAGCAGTTTGCTTATGTAGCTTCTCACGATTTACAAGAACCATTAAGAGCTGTGACGGGCTACACCCAACTATTAGAGCAAGAATATCGACATAAATTGGACGATTCTGCTCAAGAATACTTTGCTTACATTGTTGATGGGGCGAAGCGAATGCAGCGGTTGATTCAAGATTTGTTAGCTTATTCCCGCGTGGGAACTCGCGGTCAACAATTTACTAGTGTTGACTGCAATAGCGCCCTTAACTCGGCTCTTAGTAATTTACATGTGGCGATCGCAGAAAGTCAAGCCATCATCACTCATGAACCTTTACCAAAGCTATTTGCAGACAAAACCCAATTAGTGCAGTTATTCCAAAATCTCATTGGCAACGCCATCAAGTTTTGCCGAGAAACACCCCAAATACATATTGGTGTCGTTAAAGGTGATGGCAAGAATAGCTGTGATTTGTTGGTAAGTACTCGCTTAAAAAGCTCAATTCTCCATCAATACGAACACTCCTACACCCCTTGTGAAAACGAATGGTTGTTTTGGGTACAGGACAATGGCATTGGCATTAAACCCCAGTATCTTGAGCGGATTTTTGATGTTTTTCGTCGCCTGCATACTCGTCGAGAGTTTTCTGGCACTGGTATTGGTCTTGCTATCTGCAAAAAAATTGTGGAACGTCACGGTGGTCGAATTTGGGCTGAGTCACAGCCAACTGTCGGAACAATATTTTATTTAACCTTAAATCACAATTAAGCTACCTTATTAGAGTGTTCCTTATATACGCTTAATAACTGTATGGTTAACAATCAGGCACTTCGACACATTGAAATTTTGCTAGTTGAGGACTCTCCTAGCGATGCTAACCTCACAATTAAAGGTTTCTCGAATGCCAAAATTGCCAATAACTTGCATTGGGCAGAAGATGGCGAAACTGCTATAGAATATCTGCGACAGCAGGGAGAGTTTACGAGTGCCCCTCGTACAGACTTAGTATTACTTGACTTAAACCTCCCTGGTATGGATGGGCGTGAAGTATTAACAGAAATCAAATCAGACCCAAATCTCAAGCTAATTCCTGTTGTCATATTAACCACTTCAACCGATGAGCAAGACATATTACGCTCTTATAATCTCAATGCTAATTGCTACGTTACAAAACCTATCGATGTCTACCAATTTATCCAGGTTGTGCAATTAATTAAAGACTTTTGGTTGGTAGCAGCAAAACTACCGCCAGAACAACTCAATTGGTAAGGATTCAGGTGTTTAAAACCCATTCACAAAGCCAGTTTCAAAATTGAGTTTCGCTTATTAACATACCTTTAGTCGCAATAAGGCCAAAAATATGGTCGTTACCCAATTCTTATTGAGAATATAAATTTGTGACTAATCCCCGGAAACCTTTATCAACAATATCTCGTAGAGATTTTGGTATGACCTGAATCCTTGCCTCAATTGAGAAAGGTTTATTTAGTGCTAAAGCGCAACTACAAACATTTAAATTGTATCTTTGCTTCTTTCTAGGAACCCGAATTATGCAACTTAAAAATACATCAGCTTATGGAGAAAGCAAATATTCATATTCTATTGGTAGAAGATAGTCCTTCTGATGCTCATCTGCTACTGCATATTTTTTTACGTGCAGATCAACAAGAGTGGCGAATGTCACATGTAGAACAGTTATCTGAGGCAATAGATGCCAGTAAGGAAAACTCTACACTCACATTTGATAACGACATCAAAACTCAAGAAAAATGCAGATTCGATCTCATCTTGTTAGATTTGAGTCTCCCAGACTCCATAGGATTAGATACCTTAAAAGAATATCGGTCAGCTGTGCCCGATATCCCAGTTGTGGTATTGACAGGTCTTGATGATGAAGATGTCGCATTGCAAGCATTAGCACAAGGCGCACAAGACTACCTCGTCAAAGATCAAATAACAATACAACGGCTAGTACGTGCAATTCGCTATGCTATTGAACGGGGTGAAATTCTCAACCAACTAAGAGAAAGTGAAGAACGCAGTCGTCGGGCACTAGCAAAAGAACAAGAACTCAACGAGTTAAAGTCGAACTTTGTCGCCATGGTTTCCCACGAATTCCGCAGTCCCATGACTACAATTCAGACATCTATAGATATCCTCGAATATAACAACGATAAACTAACTGATGAAAGGCGGACTAAATGCTTTGATCGAATTCAAAATGCTATCAATCAAATGGTTCAGCTTTTAGATGAGATATTGTTTTTGAGTCAAACTGAAGTAGATAAATTAGAATATAAACCTCAACCCATAAATTTAGAATATTTCTGTAGCGAACTCACAGATATTATGCAAATGAGTTTCAGCAGCCAGCACAATATTATTTTTACCTCTCAAGGAGAATGTAGCTATGCTCAAATGGATGAAGATTTGCTAAATTGCATCCTGACGAATTTGCTTTCTAATGCTATTAAATATTCTTCTCTAAATAGCACTATTTGGTTTAATTTAACTTGCCACAATAGCATGGCAATTTTTCAGATCAAAGACCAAGGAATTGGTATTCCTCTCAAAGATCAATCTCGTCTGTTTCAAACTTTTTACCGTGCTAGCAATGTCGGTGGAATTCAAGGAACAGGATTAGGGCTATCGATTGTGCAAAAGTGTTTGAGTCTGCATGGTGGTGAGATTCAAATCGAAACTGAGCAAAATGTTGG
Organism: Desmonostoc vinosum HA7617-LM4; assembly: GCA_019359515.1. Taxonomy (GTDB): domain Bacteria; phylum Cyanobacteriota; class Cyanobacteriia; order Cyanobacteriales; family Nostocaceae; genus Desmonostoc; species Desmonostoc vinosum. Next base: position 285,146 of record JAHHHC010000003.1, read on the forward strand.
CACGACTGTTACAGTTACACTGCCATTACACTGTAGGACGACTAAACAAATTAAAAGTTAAAAGCGAGAAGAACATTAATTTTTAATTTTTAAAGTAATTGTAAATATACTACCTTCTCCTAGACGCGATCGCACTGTGACGCTACCACCCATACCCTCAACAAGGGTTTTGACAATCGATAACCCCAAACCACAACCCCCTTGAGAACTGGTGCGGGCTTCATCTACACGATAAAATCTTTCAAAAATGCGAGCTTGATGTTGTAAGGGAATGCCATACCCTTGATCACAAACTTGAATAATAGCTTCTTCACCTTGTTGGTTTAACTTTAAAACTATCGGTGTTTCGGCATCAGAATATTTAACAGCATTATCAATCAAATTGAGCAATACTTGTCTGAGGCGATTGTAGTCTGCTATCACTTCAATTGATTGATTTGTTGACTCAATTGTCATTGTGCGATCGCAATATCGATCAGCCATACTTACAACTTCTGTAACTAAGTCATTCAGCAAGCATGATTCCATGCGAAAATGTAAATAACCACTGTCGGCTCTAGCTAAATCTAGCAAATCCTGTAAAAGACGGATAGTACGTTCTGCTTCTGAGGCAGCTGTTTCTAAAGCCTCTTTTTGCATTTCTGTTAAGTTATTTTGTCGTCGTAATACACTTTGCAAGTAACCATGTACTATTGTCAAAGGTGTACGTAACTCGTGAGAAACATTGCTCACAAATTGTCGCTCTTGCTCCCAAGCTTGAGAGAGGCGAGATAACATCATATTAAAGGTTTGAGCTAGTTGTTTGACTTCGGTTGGTGCATGATCAAGATATAATTTTGCTTCTGGTAAATCGCTGGCAGAAATAACTTCTGTCATTTGACTTAGCTGACGCAGAGGCTGTAAAGAACGTTTAATATAAAATGCGATCGCAGCTGAAAGTGCAGTGATTACCAAAATACTAGCAATACCGATATTTTGTACCAGCACCGTAAACATTTTCTGTTCGCGGGTAACATCCTGTACCACGAAAAGCTTTCCCAGGGTTTGACCTTTGACTGATATCGTACCACCACACCAAATAAAGTAACGTTGATTGATTTGATTGATTTGGGGTTTACTTGACATTTCAGTTAAAGAAATTAACTCCGTAGCTGTTGCACGAGATAGCAGATTCCAGTTAGGAGATTTTGCCAAGATTTTCTGATCTTGACCTTTTACCCATAAAAACGTATTTGGAGTTGTTAAGTTATTAATCGCTTTTTGTAAGACAATTTCTGGTGGTATAATTTCACTATAGAGTTGCACATCACGCGGTAAGCGATCGGCAATTTGTTGAATATAATATTTATGACTATTAATTAAAATTTGCTGCATTCTCCAACTCGTCCAAATAGCGAGACTACCTAATCCTAAAGTTGAGAACGCAGCAATACCAATTGTCAGGCGTAACCTTAATGAAAAAAAGTCTATTTTGGGTAAAACATTGCTAATTTGATTCACTTTGGTGCTTGGGGATTTGGTGCTAGACAAGTTTTATTCACAAAATCGCATTGATAAACATAAGATTCTTGCCAACTCAAAGGAATTTCTAATAAATCCCGTGTTCCTGTCATACCTTGACCAATAAATAATAACAAAGCAATACAGTTTAAAATTGTATGAATAGTTCGCCAGCGATGAGTTCTATCCTGGTAAATATCTTGAACGATCGCCAATGAAAAAATCATCAGCAATGCTGCGGCAATCCCAATATAGTAATGAGACCAATACCATTCATTGGTACGACGAAAAACTCCATCTTGACAACCTAGGATTACTACACCTGCCCCGGTTAAAGTAGCAAAAACTGCTCGCCATAAACGTTGCTTTGCCCGATAAAGTAAAACCAAAGAGGCGATAGTTGCAGCAAACATCAACAAAATAAAAACCACTTGAAAAGGTACTTTATTCCATAATTGATTTTTGAGAATATTTTTACCAATTGGATAGGCCAAACCTAGCAAAACTAATCCCACAACTGCACCTGTTAACCATTGACCTAAATTTCTATGTTCTGTACCCACGATTGGAGGAATTTTACTTTTATTGCCGTCTGAAGTTTGCAAGCGTCGTTGGCGTGTTTGCCAAGCAAAGTTGACGACATTACCAATAAGTGGAAATACAAAAATAACTGCGATCGCCGGATGTAAAAGCCCCAAAAAATCTGCTAATTCCATACCACACCTGTTTTTTTATTGAACTTTAAACCTAGAATTAAAGTTTTTTATCTTAAAAATTCCTCATATTTCGACTTTGCTCAGTATTCGACTTCCCAATTCACTACTTCCCACTCAAAGGAGCATAGCCAAAGGTAGCATTAAATTTACGACACCAGACAGCTACTGAACGAAAATCTGTTACTTTCACATTATCAGGTATGGCATAACGTTGAGTACCACTTATTTTTTGTAGAGGTGCAACACTCACATAGTCTTTTTCCTTAATGCCATATATTGGTGGTGTATCAGAACGATGCAGAATTACAAATAAATCTGGGCCATTATCAGTTTTAAAACTCTCAGAAAACTCTAGATAGCGTTTTCCTTGTTCGGTAACAATACTGACAGTTCCTGTGGTGGGGTGTTCTCCATTCTTAAAGTTTCCAGGTTTGGCCGCTGGAGTCGCTACGGGTGTCTCTACGGGTGTTGTAGACTCTCCTGGAGTCTCTACAGAATTTGATTTTACCTCTGTTGTACATCCTATAGTTGCAATGCTGATGATCGCAATCATGGCTAAATGCTGTAACTTCATACTTTGAAAGTCCTCAAATTTATCTCTAATAACAATTTAAAACTTTGTGCGATCGCCAGAATTAATTTAGGCTGAGAATTTGTTTAATATTTGTCAAGAACGAATTTACGAAGAACTGGTTACGTAGATAAGTTAAGTAACTAATGCAGATTAACCTTCAGCAATCAGAATTCAGCATAAATTTTATACGACTAACAGATAAGTCAAAGAGGAGTGGGGCGTAGGGAAGAAACCTTTTGGGGATGTACTGATTTTTTTAAAAAATCAAATAGGATTCCTAGAATGGTCTGTTTCATAAATATAAGTCAGCACCTTGGTACTTCATATCAGAGGATTAAAGTCCTGACTACAAACGTATTTACTATCAAAATTAATGGTAAAGACTGCTACGTTTGTAGTGCTTTTAGGTGCGAGCAATAAATAGAATAAATGCTCTTTTCCCTACTCCCTACTCCCCACTCCCTACTCCCTACTCCTTAATTAAATAGTCTAATAGTTTATAAAAACTTATCACCCAAGTAAACAGTAGTATTATGTGCCATAAATTACATTAATTCAATTTTTATTTAAGGAAAATATTAATCATTAATTTTTTGTTACATTTTTTCAAAAAATACGTCACAATAATCAGATCAAATTTTTTGTTTTTCAGGAGGATTTCAGGTGCAGAAGCGCGAAATATCAGTATCAAAGTTCAGCTACCAAACCTTTAAAGCTTTTGTTCCTCAGCGAGTTATCCACTTGCGAATACCAACGCTGATTCTGTTGGGGATCATTTCTTTATTCAGCATTATCCTGGCGGGGTGGTTTGCCAAACAAGGCAGCATTAGTGAAATTTTCGCTCAAATCCATGCCTGGCAGCAACAGCCACCAATGTGGTTAGAACCTCCAAAAGTCACAGCTCAATATTTGCTGGCACCAACTGTGATACTGTTATTGGTTGTATATATAGTCATGAAGATTTCACCCCAACCTCGTGTTTGGTCGCATCGGTTGGTAGTGGGAATTTTAATTTTTCTCACCTTGCGATATTTTATTTGGCGATCGCTTTCTACCCTGAATGTTGCAGATCCTCTCAATGGATTATTTAGTCTAGGGTTGCTGTTTTTAGAAATCGTCATGCTAGTGGTGAATACCCTACAACTGTTTTTCATGTTGAATATCAAAGACCGTCAACGAGAAGCAGACGAAAAATCACTAGCTGTGATTCATGGCAGTTTTAACCCATCCGTTGATATTCTCATACCTACTTACAACGAACCAGAGTTTATTCTCAGACGGACGATTATTGGTTGTCAAGCTCTTGATTATGCCAATAAAAAAATTTATCTGCTTGATGACACTCAGCGACCAGAAATTAGAGATTTAGCAGCAGAATTGGGTTGTAAATATATAACTAGACTCGATAATAGTTATGCCAAAGCCGGAAATTTAAATCATGCACTTGCTAACACCAATAGTGAGTTAATTGTGGTTTTTGATGCTGATTTTATCCCGACAAAAAACTTTCTTACTCGTACTGTTGGCTTCTTTCAAAACGAAAAAATTGGTCTGGTACAGACGCCGCAAAACTTTTACAACACTGACCCCATAGCCCATAATCTAGGTTTAGAAAATCTTATTACCTCTGATGAGGAGATATTTTATCGACTAATCCAGCCGATGAAAGACGCAGCAGGTAGTGTAATTTGTTCTGGCACTTCCTTTGTTGTGCGGCGTAGCGCACTAGAAGCTAGTGGGGGTTTTGTGATCGATTCATTAAGTGAAGACTACTTTACAGGAATTCACTTGACTGCTCAAGGTCACAATGTAATTTATTTAAATGAAAAATTAAGCGCCGGCTTAGCAGCAGAAAATATTGCTGGTTATGTCACTCAACGTTTACGATGGGCGCGCGGTACACTACAAGGATTTTTTATCAAATCTAATCCTTTAACAATTCCAGGCTTGAGTATCTTTCAGAGACTAGCTCATTTTGAGGGATTTTTGGGTTGGTTTACTTGCATTTCTCGTGTTTATTTTCTGTTAATGCCACTAGCTTTTTCATTCTTGGGTGTGATTCCCATTAAAGCAACACTCAGAGAAATAGTATATTTTTGGTTGCCTTTTTCTTTAGTTAGCTTGACCACATATGCTTGGTTAAATAAACGCTCTCGCTCAGCTTTTTTATCAGATATTTACTTTCTTGTCATCTGCTTTCCTTTAGCGTTTACTGTTATCCAAGTCATGCTTAATCCCTTCTCCAAAGGATTTAAAGTCACACCCAAAGGTATAGCTACTAATCGCTATCATTTCAACTGGAAATTGGCATTACCTCTAATTATCTTGTTTATTTCTACAACTGTGAGTTTGTGGCTAAATTTAAGTTTTTGGATGACTACAAGAAACCCAGAAATTGCTGAGCAAATCAAAGGAATAAGTTTGGGTTGGGTATGGAGTGCCTACAATTTAATGATGATTTGCATTGCTTTATTAAGCTTAATAGATGCGCCTAGAAAAGATATTTACGAGTGGTTTGATTTGCAGCGAGTTGTGCGTTTAAAAGTGGGCAAGCAAAATTTATGGGGTGTCACCACAATGATGTCTGAAGTAGGTGCAGAAATTGCTTTAACACAAATCCCCACCAGCAATTTATTAATCGATCAGTTAGTCAATATAGAACTTGTAGATGAAAACCTTCAATTATCCGGAGAGATTGTTCGGACTGGATTTAATGATGAATCCCCCACAGTGCGAGTTAGATTTGAATCAGTAAGCCTGAATCAACATCGCCGATTGATAGAAATGTTGTTTTGTCGTCCTGGGCAATGGAAACGTCAAGAGATACCAGGTGAATTTGGTTCATTTTTGTTACTATTTAAAATCTTACTCAAGCCACGAGTTTTGTTTAAGAGAAAAGGAGATATCAGTGCGATCGCAGTTTCTAAAGTTTAATCTGACTCCAGATCATGTTAGCCTAGCCAACTTTTCTGAAGTTTGATGTAACTCAACGGGAATCCTAAGAAGTAGATTTACAATGTGCTGATTCTACTAGAGTCAGCACACTAGATATTCTCACTTCATGGAGACACCAATGTTTAAAGCCGCTGTTGGTCATAGTATCGATCCTGATTCACTAAGCGCGATCGTAGAAGTTATCGAACAATGCAGACTGTCTCTTGGCAACCAAACGCCTCAAGCTGGAGTTTTATTTGCAGCGATCGATTTTGACCATGGGCTAATTTTACAGTATATTCAAGATGCTTTTGCTGGGATTGAGTTGATTGGTGGCACAACTAACGGAGAAATCTCATCATGCATGGGTTTTCAGCAAGACTCCCTCACCTTGATGGTGTTCGCCTCAGACGAGGTAGAGATTAGAGCTGGACTAGGGCGGGGTGTATCCAAAAATCCGATGTTGGTTGCTCAACAAGCGGTGGAAATGGCAAAAACAAAAAGTTCAATTCAGCCACAATTGTGTTTAACTTTTCCAGATAGCCTAACCAGCAATGGGGTTGTGATTCTAGCAGGCTTAAAGCAGAGTCTTGGAGAGCAAATCCCCATCATTGGTGGCATGACAGCGGATGATGCCACTTTTACTCAGACTTATCAATTTTTCCAGAATGAAGTTTTAAGCGATTCTGTTCCAGTACTACTGTTTTGTGGAAAGATACGATTTTCTTATGGAGTTGCGAGTGGTTGGATTCCCATCGGCAAACGCAGCCGCGTGACTAAAGTCAGTGGTAATGTCGTTTATGAAATCGATGGACAACGCGCCCTAGATTTTTATCAGCACTATTTGGGAGTTGAAAAGTTTACTGTTAACTATGCCATTCATGCATTGGCGGTGTTTGAAGATGATGAGCATTTTTATATGCGGGCTCCGAATAGTTATGATCCGCATTCTGGTAGCGTGACTTTTTTCTCAGACATTCCTGAGCAGGCGATCGTTCAGATTACAGATGCATCCCGCGAAAATATTTTACTAGCCTCTGAGGCATCTTTGCGAGATGCCTTAGCCAATTTCTCTGACGCGAACCCCATAGCAGCTTTATTAATTTCTTGTGCAGCCCGGCGGCGAATTCTCGGAACATTTGCCAGTGAAGAGTATCAGCTTTTCAAAAAGCATTTGCCAAAGACATTGCCCTGCTGTGGTTTCTATGCCTATGGTGAAATTGCTCCTTTAATAGACAAAGGACAAACCCAATTTCATAACAAAACATTTGTCACACTACTGATGGGAACCAATTAAGGCATTATGGATAATGCAAATAACTCCAAAATCAACAAAGAGCTAGAAAAAACCAATCGCATTCTCCAAAAAAAGCTAGAACGTTGTGAGACAGAACGCAGACAGTTAGAAACCGATATTGCAGGTAAAGAATTTTTACTGAAGCAAGTCATTAGTGAACTAGAGAGTTCACGAGAAGCGTTAGAACAGAGAAGCCAAGAGTTAGAAATTACTTTGCAAAATTTGCAAACTATGCAGGTACAGATGATTCAAAGCGAAAAGATGTCTGCTTTGGGGCAGATGGTAGCTGGAGTTGCTCATGAGATTAATAATCCTGTGAACTTCATTCACGGAAACCTCAGTCACTTGGCACAATATAACCAAGATATCTGGCATTTAATTCGGCTTTATCATCAGCACTTCCCGAATCCGCCACTAGAAATTAAGACTCTACAAGATGCGATCGATATAGAATTTCTCCAAGAAGACTTGAGTAAGATACTCTACTCAATGAATGTTGGGACTCAGCGAATTCAAGAAATTGTCTTGTCATTACGCAATTTTTCTCGCTTAGATGAAGCTGAGTTTAAACCAGTCAATATCCACGAAGGAATTGACAGCACACTTTTAATTTTGCAGTATCGTTTGCAAACTACATTAGTTCAGCCAGAAATTTTAGTTGTGCGAGAGTATGGGGCACTACCCAATGTTGAATGTTTTGCAGGACAATTGAACCAAGTTTTTATGAATCTCTTGGTAAATGCTATTGATGCTTTAGAAGATTCTGTGGTGAATAGCAAAATGACTAATAATCCCCAAATTACAATTTGTACATCAGTGGTTGAACATTTGGTAGAAATTGCGATCGCCGACAACGGAGTTGGGATACCAGAACACATTCAACAGCAAATTTTTAATCCCTTCTTTACCACTAAACCGATTGGCAAAGGCACAGGAATGGGATTATCAATTAGCTATCAAATTATTTGTGAAAAACATGGTGGGAGTCTCAACTGTTTCTCGACAGTCGGTCAAGGAACAAAATTTGTTATCCAAATTCCTATTCAACATAAATAAATTTTCTGTCATCGATAATTGGTAATTCAAATATTAAAGCAGATTAGCTGATCAACTTTCCCTGTCCCCTATCCCCTTTCATATCATGTCCGGCTAATCACTTATCATAAAAATTTCTCCCTTGTCCCCCTTCGGGTGACGCTCGCAAGCTCGCTAACGCTGCGCTAACGCAGTCGCCTGCGGAGGGAAACCCTCCTTTACTCGCTGTCTCACCGCGTCTCCCTATCTCCGCGTCAGCCAAATCATAAGTCTTTCAACGGACATGATATCATTGCACAGCAAGTACAATTTTTCCCATCCTATAGGCTTGAGCGATCACTGTTCGTCGTAATTTACCACTGCTAGTTTTTTCTAGTTGTCCTGGACGAATTAAAAGTATATTTTCCACAGGGATTTTAATTCCCAGTTGGTTGAGAACAATCTCACTGACTTGGCGCTGGTGTTCAATAGCAAGCTTGAGAACACTAGCCTGTTTAGCTTCTATGAAAACGATGATTTGATCGTCAGCTTGGATTGTTGCAACTTTACTTGGTTGTACAAACGGCAACGACTCGATCGCATGTTCAAAATCACTCGCAAAATAGCTTTGACCATTAATTTTGAAGCGATCATTCAGCCTACCAGTAATGAATAATTCGCCCTCGCTGATTACACCCAAATCACCAGTGGGGAAAAAGCCGTCAGCATTGTAAAATGGGCGATCGCTTTCAAAGTAATGATCAACTAAAGTACCACCTCTAAGTTCAATTTCACCAATTTCGCCTTCATCGCAGAGATGACCATCCTCACTTTTGATGCGGACATCAAATGTACTCAACGGTTGACCGACAGAAATGGCTTTGCAACCATTTGTTAATGTCAAAATGCGGGGAATATCTGCTAACTTACAGCAGGAAATCATCAGAACTGCCTCTGCCATTCCATAGCAAGGCTTAATGGCGCTACGTTGCAATCCATATGGTGCAAGTATCTCCCAGAATTGATGTAGCCTATCGATATTGATTGGTTCACTGCCATTAAAGACTATGCGTAGCTGGGTTAAGTTTAAATCAGCGATGTCTGCAATATCAGTCATCGCCAACCGACGCAGACAGTAGCTAATAGCAAAATCAGGAATCACTGCGATCGCAATCTTTTTTTCTGACAGTTCGCTCAACCACCCCACAGGATTCATTAAAAACTGCATTGGGGTACTCAAATGCAAATCATGTCTGACATATAACGTTGTCAGCAAGCCACCGACTAGTCCCATATCGTGATATAGCGGTAGCCAGCTGGCTGTGACATCACCTAGTCTGTTTTGGGCTTGATTAGCGATCGCAGCCATCTGGACTACAATCTTCCCATGAGTCACTGGAATTCCTTTGGGAAAAGAAGTTGAGCCAGAAGAAAACTGCACAAAAGCAATATCAGTATCTGCGATCGTGGCAAAATTTGGTGGTTCTTGCGGCCGGATATCTGCGTTTGGTAACGGTAATCGCTGGATACTCAACTCTAGAGTTCTAATACTTGGCGCTTCTAAGATAAATTCCGCATGATATTGAGTTGCAACTTGCGTCAAAAAAGCCAGATAGCTATCCTTGAGAACACCCATGCTGTAAGGTTTAACCGACAATGGAATCGCCCCCAATCCCACCAAAGCAAAAAATGCAATAATAACGCCTTCGGTTGTTTCAAAAGGAAACAGAACCCGTGAACCAGCTGTGACATTCGCAGCCCGAAAATACTCCATATAGGCTCCAATCTTCTGATAAATCTCACAATAAGCCAAAAACTGAGATTCCGCAGCCCGATCTTCCCTCAAATATAACCCCAAGCGCGAGTCAGTATTCTTGAGAGCTTGAATCATATCGATCATCGTCATTGACAGATTAATTCTAGGTTGCAAGTCTGGAATTATTTCGACCTCAACCATGTTGTTGTGTGTTTTCATCGAGAAAATCCTGAAGAGTTCTAAGGGTTCGTTCGACTGAATCAATGAATGCTACTTTCACACGCGCATCAGCGGCAACTTTAACAATTCCGTCTTGGCAAGTCTCTACAAATTGATGAAAGATTACCTGATAGTGGTAATTTTCTTCCACATCCATGAGTTTCGTGATGATGTTGACCTCTCCTGGTAATATCTCACGGCTATAGTTGATTTCAATGCGAGCAACTACAGGAATAATCCGCTTTCCTCTAGCTAGGTTGTGACGTTCCAGCCATGACCATCGCCCTGCTTCTAAATATTCCAAAACAATAGCATTATTGACGTGACCCAAACTATCAAGGTCATTGGGGCGCACCTGAAGTTTTAAGTTAACAGTTTCAAAGTTCATATAGTAGTTCGCTTTGATTTCTGAGCTTATTTGCATAGGTAGAGAACAGGAAAAACGGCGTAGAACAGAAATCAAATATGATTTCTATAGCAGTCTTATCTGATTTGTGAAAATTCGCGGTGTCCAGATTCCCGACTTTTCAAAGAAGTCGGGGATCTTAGTTTTGACGAAATTTTGTTTCTCTGTTCCCTCTTAAGAAATGGTGACAACAGTAGATACATAATCCCCGCTATGGGATATGGAAAGGTGAGCAGTCCAACCTTGAAGCTGAAAATGCTCTGCTAGTGAGCCGTCGAACTCAAAATAAGGAGCATGACGGGAATTATGTCGGACTTCTGCATCTGTCCAGTAGAAATTAGGAGCGATCGCCAAGGCTTTAAATAAGGCTTCTTTGGCTGAGAAGGTAGCTGCCATACTTTGGAGAGGATTTTTACTTTGGTTAAAGTAAAGGCATTCAGTTTCTGTGAAGAAGATACCTGGAACCTTGAGGGCTTCAACCGTTTTCAATTCTGCAATTAGCTGAATATCATGCCCCAGTCCGATTAACATCCCACCAATTCCAACCATTTTTCCTCAACTTCAACCGCAGAGTTGACTTGAATTCCTGTAATTTGTTTGAGTGCTGAAAATATCAGATTTTGCTTACGCTCAATGTTATCGGGAATGACCATCTCATACTTGATAGAGTCCCACCAATTGACGTGAGAATCGCGTCGTTCAACATGTTGGCGCTGACTACCATAAAGTTCGCCTCCTTCTCGCACAAATAAGTGTGCAACAGCGAATGCACCTTTGGGTGAGTATTCTTGACTATCAACTAGAGCTTTAGCAAAACTGATGAAGTATGTCATATGCTGAGATTCATCAGCAGCAATTTGCTTAAACAACTTCTTCAATCCAGGATCTTGAGCAACACTAGCACACCAAGAGTAGTTAACAGTGGCTGTAATCTCCGAAATCGCCAGTAAAACCAGTGTTCTGAGCATGTCATCGTCAGGAAAAATCTTCCGAAACTCAATCAATGTTTCGTCATTGACAGCTTCTAAACCGAATAGAGTTGATAAGCGATTTAGCGTCGTTTCATGGAAGCTTTCTTCCTCATTCCAGTAACGACTCCAAGTACTACAAGCTTGCATCACACTCGCCAAAACTGGATTGCGATCTTGCCAACGACGACACTCAGTATCAGCTAATCTAGCTAGGCGATCGGCTCCTGGTTTAGTAGTTAATTCTGCACGTCCAGCATTCCACAAGTTAGCTTTGTCAAATTCACTCACATTTTCCAGATTAATCCCACCAATCATTTCTACCGCACTCCAGCGGCGCTTTTCATGGAAATAGTGTTGTTCCCATATCAAATCAATCAAGGAGCTGCGTTGCTCAGCAATAATTGCATACAAGTTACTGACAATGTCGGATCTCGAAATTGTATTTACCATAACAGATATATAATTGATTTAAGTGTCGTTTTATGAAGTAAAAGCTTTACTATTACTTGCTACTTTCTAACCAAATATCCATGCAATAAATCACATAATAAATTCTCTATTTTCAAGCCAGATCCAAACTAACTTTCTCAGCTTCATTGAGAAATACTTCTAATACATTTGAAATTGGGGTATCAAGTGAAAAAGCTGGCAATTTAATTTGGATGCCATACTGCTTTTTGAGTGTGTTAGCAGTTTTGGCAAAAACCTCCATTAAATCAATGCTGTTATGTAGCTGATTAGAACGAGCAATAATTGCCGATAGCGTCAAGTCATCCTCAAAGATTTCTGCAACAGATAAACCAACATTTTGAGCGAAAATCTCACAGATATAGTCTTTCATGATTTGAAACTCCTTAATTCCGGTATTTAAGCGACAAATTTGACTTAAAATCAGATGATTTTGATATTCACATAATATTTATGGCACATACTAAGTTGAAATTAGTTACGTAGTTTTACCAGAAATCAGAGCCTGCATTTCCTCAATTTTAGGTTTTGTCGAAATATCAGCAGTTAATTCAGTTTTTATGCAATAGTTGAGCAAGTTTTTGATCTCTGCACTTAATTACCATAAGAAATTAACTGAAGCTATAGTTCAGCTTCATAAGCTAATAATCATTTAAATTACATCCCCGCGTCTCCCCTTAAGCGCGTCCTCCGAAGTTTGCTCAACGGGGGGAACCCCCGCACGCAACTTCTCTTTGCGTCTTTCTGAGGCAAAGGATTATGCAAGTTAAAGGCAGATTAGCTTATGAGTGATTCATGAGAAAGTTAGAAGTTTACGGAAATCTAACAAGTAATACCAGTTCGCAATTAAGAAACTTAGTAGCGATCGCTGCTATTGCTCAGGATCGTTTATCCTTGAGATATAAAATTACTTATTATTAAAATTTCTCCGCGTCCCTTTCATCAATGGGATGTCAACCTCCTACATGGATGCCGGGACGACATTTAGGATCTTTCTCGGCTTTACGAAGCACTTCACGAGTTACAACAGCAATATCACCTTCACCAAACAAGATGAAGCGTAATAGGTATTGTACGGGGTTTCCCTCTACCCAACCAAAGTAAGCATGAGGTATTTTACCTGTTTGATCGCGGATATAAAGAAGTAAAGCTGCGATCGCATTGGGAACTGCTGCACTCTCAGCCCGCAAAATACGATAATTACCAACTTGCACTCCTTTAACTCTGATCACATCTGCAAATTCGGAAGCATCAGCTACTATAATCTCTAGAAACAGGATAGGATCAGTAACTGGAATATGATTATCCTCGCGTACCTCTTTCTCTTTTAAAAAATACTCTTGCTCATCACCCTCGTTTAGTCGGTTAGCAATCAGCCTAATTGCTCTTTGGCTTTCCTCAGCAATGAATTGGCGAGCTGTTTCATCAACTTCAATCCTTTCTACTCGCAGTTCTGTCGATCGCCAAACGCGAGATATTAATGAGGTAATAATAATCGCACCGATAAAGAATGCGGCAATTCTAATACCTTCTGGTCTTTCGATGATATTAACAATAGTGGTATACAAAAATAATAGCGTGATTGTGGTAAACACCAGTGTTTTCTGTTTGGCTCTCTGACGATGGACTGATAAAGTTACAGCTAGTGCAGCGGAAGTCATTAAAACTAATACACCAGTTGCATAAGCCCCTCCTTGAGCTTCTACGTTCGCTTGAAAGATAATTGTGACAATAAAAGCAACAATTGTATAAACCAATACTAATGGTCGAGTCACTAATGCCCAGTTTGGTGCCATGCCATAGCGTGGTAGATAGCGCGGCACAATATTTAACAGTCCTGCCATCGCAGATGCACCCGCAAACCACAGAATAGTAATAGTACTGAGATCGTAAATTGTGCCAAAACTATTACCAAAATACAAATGTGCTAAATAAGCTAAGGCACGTCCACTAGCTTTGCCTCCTGTTTGAAATTCTGGTGCTGGAATCAGTAGGGTGGTTACAAAACTACTGGTGAGCAAAAAGAAGCTCATCAGCACAGCCGCCGCAGTCAATAGCTTGCGTGTGTTGCGAATCCGTCCCCTTGGGTTTTGGGGATCGTCATCGCTATTACCTTGGACAAGCGGCATCACAGTTACACCAGTTTCAAAGCCGGACAATCCCAGCGCTAGCTTGGGAAATAGTAAGATAGCCACGCCCAGCATGACAAAAATATTAGAATGACGCGTGAAAAGTGCAGTTTGCCAATCAGCGATCGCCGATGGATGATTTAAGATTTTATACAGACCGACGCTAATCACAACGAAATTTAACAGTAGGTAAACTCCCACCAAAAATACTGCGATTCCAATAGCTTCTCGAAAGCCTCTGAGAAAAACTGCGCTGAGCAATGCTATTAGTACCAGCGTAATCCCAATCTGTTGATGGTCAAATAAAGCTGGAACCAGTGGATTTTCAATGATATGGGCTGTAGCATCAGCAGCTGAGAGGGTAATGGTAATGATGAAGTCTGTTGCCACAAAGCCAAGTAGACACAGCACAAATAACTTACCCTGCCACCAAGTAAGTAAGTTTTCTAGCATTGCTATAGACCCTTCACCATGAGGACTTTTCGCAGCAACGCGCCGATAAATCGGCAATGCCCCAAAGAGTGTTAGCAGTACTAAAATTAGTGTTGCTAGAGGTGAAAGGGCACCTGCCGCCAGTGCAGCGATACCAGGTTGATAGCCAAGGGTTGAGAAATAATCTACGCCTGTGAGGCACATAACTTGCCACCAGGGATGGCTGTGATGCAATTCTTCTTTACGGTAAGGGCCTTCCTTCTCTTGTCTGTCTTCTTCAAGCAACCACTGGACGAACTTGTTGCTGAGTTGATTTGTCGAAATCGTTGGCTTAACCATCAAGTCTTACCCCTGCTTTGTAATACATAAGTAATGTATATGCAACAAAATCTGGACTTTGATCAGTTCCTTAATTTAAGTACTGACCTGTTAAGTAGAGATGATGCACCCACTTTGAGAGAGATTATGTATTGATGTCAACAACTCAGGAGGTAAGAAGAGGAAATGAATTACAAAGCCCCCGCCTCAAAAAGCGGGGGATATCAACGAAGGGCAGGAATTCTTATTTTTCTTACTTTATCACTACCAAATCAGTAGCAGACGCTTATAACGCTTATAAGTAGGATGATTAAGCCCCAGGTGATGATTTTGCTGCACTTGTCGTTGCAGCTTGTGCGTTATTCATTGCTGCTTGATACTGAGCTAATATTTGCATTTGATTCATCAATGCTTCCATCTCAGAGAAATAACCACCCCGGACTTTGAGTGCTGTGTTGTCCAATTCTACAACTACATCTTCTACAACTAAGTCTTTTACAGTTAACTGTCGTGATTTACTCATCTTCATAAGTTTGCTCACTGTATGGCTAATTGCTTAATACAAGAATACTCCTTTTTGAGTTAATTGACTGCTTGGCATGATTAGCGATCGCATAAAAACCTCATAAGTAGTTGTGCAAAATAAATTATCTATTTAGGCAAGGGAACAGTGAACAGTAAAGGAATACAGCGATTTCAGTCGTGTTAAAAAATGTCTAAATATTTATGCGTAGGTACTTACCAACAAGGGAAGCAGGCAAAGCAGAGGACGAAGAATCTAATAATTATCTTTACTCTCAAAATTGGATAATTTATTTTCTGGAATTTCCCAAACAAATATTTGGGACAATTATTAATAAATATTTCGGTATCCAAAATTGCCCAAACTCAATAGAGAAACAAATAATTAAGAATCTATCCGTTAAATTATTGAAAAATACCTTTTGGTATTTCCTAAACATAGGTATGAAATATGAGTAATTTATAGCTTTTCTCTTTATAAGAGTTTCATTAACTATTTAATGCCAATCTAGATATTACGTTCATTTAAGCAAGATAGTTGAGAATAATTTTAATTAAATCAAATTTCTCTTTACTGAAAAATCTTCGCCAAATACTAAATAAGTATTATCTTGCTATATGTTATGTAAATTACCAGTTTAACAACATTTTTGCGTAAATTTAGATGATACAATTCTGGCAATAATCTCAGTATAAGTAACCTCCTTTACAAAGGATTAATGAAATTCATGGAATCTTTAGCAAGAAAAAGTTAAAGCACTCTGCTGAAAGAGCTAAAGTTTTGTTAAGATGCAATTGCTAGCAATTTTTCAGCAAAATTCACCTCTCAAGGTGTAGAAAAATAAAGATTACTAGCAACACAGAGTTCAAAAGGTAAGATGATGACCACCTCCATTTTCTTCGATGATGCTTTACGGATGCTTGTTAACGCCTATTGGATATCAGCAATACTGCTAATAGCGGCCTCTGGCATAGGTTTGGCAGTAATCGAAACAATCGAAAAGACTGGAGAACGCTAAGTTCACAACTAGCAGTGTGCTTGTTGCTGAAAACCATTGAATGCAAGTGTTCGCGATCAAGAAATCCTGGGAACACTAAAGCTATGAAAGTCTCGCAGCGTTGCAGTATTACCTCAAAATTATGAAACGCGCAGGTAACTGTACGGCTACTGAGACCCTACCAAGGAGCTACTTCAATGGGTCTACTCGATACTGTGTTGGGCACAGAAAAAAAAGCCCAAGAAACACTCAGTTCAGCAGAAGCATTTGCTGTGATTATTTTAGGTACGACAGCCGCAGACGGTTATCTCTCTGATGATCAGGCAAATTGTATTTCTTTTTTACTATCTCGGATGAAGCTTTTTAAAACTTATACGCATGAGATGCTGAATAAGCTGTTTGACATAATATTGAGCATTCTCCGACAAGATGGTCTCAATACTTTGTTTGATGCAGCTAAAGAATCTCTATCTCAAGACTTACGGGAAGCAGCCTTTGTAGTGGCTACTGATTTGGTATTGACTGAAGGCATACTAACTGAAGAAGAAAACCACTTTTTAAATGATTTATACTTAGCTTTAGATGTTTCTCGCGATCTAGCTATACAAATTGTCCAAATAATGTTAATTAAAAACCGGGGATAAAATGATCAGCAAGAGGAAATAAAAATTTTTTTATTGCCTGGACTTAATTAAACTATATAAATACCTCATAAATCAAGCGTGCCAAAGGAGTTAACCTTCTTTGGCATTCTTTTTGGAATGATTGCAGCAAAATAAATTATCTAGTCCTAACGCACCACCATAAATTTGCGGTGCGTTGCAATAAGGCATAACACAACCTACAAAACTGAATGTCACCCTGCTCTCTTGTCTCTTGTTGAAAGTTCCTTGGTGTTCGGTTTTTATCCTCAGCTGATATCCTCAACTACCAGGCAACAGCTATATTTTTACTTTTTAAAATAACAGATTCTGCAATATATTTGTCTCTTTCAAGCGTTTGAAATGACTAATATTTTCCCTAAATAAGTACATAAACAGTAACAATAAAGTCCATTTTAAATTAATGCTGTTGGCACAATTCTCCAAAATTTCAATGACGTATTACATACAAACCTACAGCAAAACGAAACATAACATTATGGCTATTAACGGAACCCCAACTCCTGGCAACGACATTATTAATGGTGATGCTGCGAATAATTTTATTGATGCCTTAGCAGGTGATGATACTGTCAATGGTAACGGCGGTAATGACACCCTCATTGGTGGATTAGGTAATGACAGTCTTTTGGGTGCGGTTGGCGATGACGTCCTGATTGGCGGGGAAGGCAATGACAGTCTTTCTGGCGATGTATTTGGCGGTACTGGCAATGATAGCCTCAACGGTGGTGCAGGTGACGATAAACTCAACGGTGGCTTAGGTCAAGACACGCTTGTTGGTGGTGCAGGTAACGATACTTACGCCATTAACTCAGCTGATGCCACCATTATCGAGCAAGCTAACGAGGGGAATGATATCGTTAATTCTTTTATTACCTATACATTAGGAGCTAACTTAGAAAGATTGACCCTGGTGGGAACGGCTAATATCAATGGCACTGGCAATAATGTCAATAACATAATTCTTGGCAATAGTGGCAATAACATTTTAAGTGGCTTAGGAGGGGATGATTCAATTAATGGTCTTGAGGGAAATGACACCCTCACAGGTGGCGTTGGCAACGACGTTCTCGCAGGTGGACTTGGCTTTGACCGAGTTGTTGAGTCAGGCGATGTCAACTTTACTCTCACTGACACCAAATTGACAGGGAATGGTGTTGATACTCTTAACTCAATTGAGAACGCAAATCTGACTGGTGGTTCGAGCGACAATATCCTTGATGCTTCCGGCTTTAGTGGAGGCGTTCGACTCAGTGGTGGTTTTGGCAACGATCAACTCAAAGGTGGCGCTAAGAGTAGTATCCTCTTTGGTGGATCTGGCAATGATACTCTCATCGGTGGGGCTGAAGGTGATTCTCTGTTTGGTGATAATGGAGATGATTTCATTCAAGGCGCAGGTGGCAATGATCAACTCAAAGGTGGGGACGGCAACGACACTCTTAAAGGAGATGCCGGCGATGACGATCTGCGCGGGGAAAACGGTAACGACGTTATCGATGGGGGAAGCGGCTTCGATTCAATTCTAGATTCGGGCAATTTCTTCAGATTTATTTTGACCGATACCAGCCTAGAGAAGAGTAACTCCAGCCTGACAGAAAAGGATAGTCTGAAATCAATCGAACAAGCAACACTATTCGGTAGTGCTAGCGGTGACATTATGAGTGCTAGCGGATTTAGTGGTAAAGCCTTCCTCTTCGGTGACGACGGGAACGATGTGCTTACAGGTGGCAGTGGCAGTGATAGCCTTTTTGGAGGCAATGGAGTTGACTCACTCAATGGCTTTGCAGACGATCCGTTGACTATTGAACGGGATAGTTTAAGTGGTGGAAACGGTGTTGACTTTTTCGTACTCGGTTTCAACTTTGGTTTTGGTGCTATCGGTTACAGCGATTTTGGTTCCTTGGATTTTGCCACTATTACTGATTTTAGTGCTGCTCAAGGCGATAAGTTTCGAGTTGGTGGTAACGCTTTGTCGGAATATAGCCTTGTCAAACAAAGCTTCGGCGGAATTGGTTCTGGGGCGGTTGATACGCAAATCTTCCGAGGTAATGAGTTAATTGCAGTGGTGCAAGATAACACTGATGTTTCTATTCCCCGCGACTTCCAAATCTTCGGTTAAATTTAAAACTCTATCAATTGCGTATAAACGTGTAATGGCGGGTTTAATTAGATTCTCGTTGAGCTATTGCTCATATCTGTGAACCCGCCCCTACTGGCTTCTTTTCTCAAAACCCAGGTACATCTAGTTTTCTTAA
The DNA here is from genome assembly GCA_019359515.1 of Desmonostoc vinosum HA7617-LM4. Lineage (GTDB taxonomy): Bacteria > Cyanobacteriota > Cyanobacteriia > Cyanobacteriales > Nostocaceae > Desmonostoc > Desmonostoc vinosum. Next base: position 304,317 of record JAHHHC010000003.1, read on the forward strand.
TTACGAATTACGAATTACGAATTACGAATTACTACTACCTGTTACAATGCGGTTTTAATAATTTGAATCAACTTATGCCTGGTTTTGCGACTCTAAATCAACTTGTTGAAGTTCTTTTAGCTCACACGGAAAATTTATCTGAAACTGCTTTAGCACAAGTAGGTAATGGTATACAAACCGATAGCCGGATTTTGCAGCCGGGTGAAGTGTTCGTAGCTTTACGAGGTGAAAAGTTTGATGGACATGAGTTTGTGCCAACTGCGATCGCCAAGGGTGCAATAGCTGCTATTGTTGATTTTGCATACGAAAATCAAGGGTTTCCCATATTACAAGTACCAGATACCCTCAAGGCATATCAGCAAATTGGTCGATGGTGGCGCGATCGCTTCAATATTCCTGTCATCGGTGTTACAGGTTCTGTAGGTAAAACTACTACCAAAGAGCTAATCGCCGCAGTTTTGGCAACAAAAGGACGAGTCCACAAGACTTATGGCAATTTCAACAACGAAATCGGTGTCCCCAAAACCCTACTAGAACTTGGTACACAACACAACTACGCTGTGATTGAAATGGCGATGCGGGGTAGAGGGCAAATTGCTGAACTCACACAAATAGCGCGTCCAACGATTGGTGTAATTACCAATGTAGGTACAGCACATATTGAGTTACTCGGTTCTGAAGAAGCGATCGCTCAGGCAAAATGCGAATTGTTAGCCGAAATGCCCACCGATAGCGTGGCGATTCTCAATTATGACAATCCTTTATTAATCGCCACAGCCGCAAAGGTATGGCAAGGACAAGTGATAACTTATGGTTTCTCTGGCGGTGATATCCAAGGACAGCTAATTGATCACCAGACTTTGGCAATCGCAGGAATCCAATTACCTTTACCTCTACCTGGGCGTCACAATGCCACTAATTTTTTAGCCGCTTTAGCAGTGGCGAAAGTCTTGGGAATTGATTGGTCATCTTTACAAATGGGTATAACAGTTGATATGCCTACAGGGCGATCGCAACGGTTTACTTTACCCAATGACGTGTTAATCTTAGATGAGACTTATAATGCTGCACCAGAAGCTATGCTAGCAGCATTGCAATTGTTAGTAGATACCCCCGGTAAACGTAAAATTGCCGTACTAGGCGCGATGAAAGAATTGGGAGAGCGATCGCCGCAACTACACCAAAAAGTTGGTGAGACAGTGGGTAGGTTAAATTTAGATAGTTTGTTAGTTTTGGTAGATAGCAAAGATGCCGAAGCGATCGCTCTTGGTGCCGAGGGTATACCATCAGAATGCTTTGCAACCCATGCAGAATTAGTAGCTAGGTTAAAGACATTTATCCAAGCAGGCGATCGTTTACTTTTCAAAGCAGCCCATTCAGTGGGACTAGATCGGGTTGTCAATCAGTTGCGTGCAGAATTTATCAAGTAGGGACTGGGGGATTGGGAACATTTCGTTGAGCTTCAGTGCATCGCTAGGGATTAGGTAAGTAGGTGAACACAATTACAGCACTTTGCAAGTAAATGAAGTACACATCTTAATATGATAAATCTTGTGGGGTGGGCATCCTGCCCGCCCTTGTGTACTTCATTCAGATGAAATGTGCTGTATTTAGAAGACGCATTTCGACTTCTCCCAAGGGGAGACGCTACGCGCTAAGCGCAGCCATGCCCGCAGGGCTTTACGCTCAATGCTCGATCCCCGATAAGACGAGGGTTGAGCGGAGTCGAAACCCGGCAACCTCTTTTTAGGTTTAATTTAGTCCTTCTATTTAATGTCGATTCAAATCAGATTATTATCCTTGATGAATTGCGCTTGATAAAATGCCTAAAATCTTCTTAAGATCTCTAATATAATATTCACTTAAATCTATAAAAACAGTATTATCTTTGAGCTTAAGAAATTGCCAAATCGTGCCAATTGTCACAGCACCATAAACAGTTTTTACTGTATTTCCTTCTTGCTGGTTAAATAACTGTGCAGCTAGCATTTCTGCTATACACTGACCCAAGCCAGATTTTAGATTTTCGTTTTTTGTTTCTACAAGAGTGATCACAGGGGCGCGTACTAAAAGCTGTTCTTTAGAGAGACTAATAATAAAATCACAAAACCCATTTAATCCCCTAGTAATATCTACATTAAAATCCACGCCTGAAAATAAACTAATTTCATAATTAAATCTGCGTCTTATCTCCAATAAAATAGGAGCAATTATCATTTCTGAGCGAGCTTTCTCTGTATTAATAGAAACTGCTAAATCAACATTCTCCTGAAGAATTGTTGCTAATAAACTACTGTATTCAACCTCTGGGATATCTGCAAATAATCCGGAAGATTCATTAATTGTGATGCCAAAATCTTTAATTAAATCGCTAAGCTTAAACTCACTGTAAGACATAAAAATCAACTCTCAACTTTAAATATTAACGACTGAGAGTGTGGCTAGAAATCAACAGCGATACTCATCGATATTATCTACTCGTTCTGACTCGTATCTACCTTTAATCTCATGATTAAAAAACTCACCAATTGAGTCACAAGCATGTAAATCTTCCCAAGTATCTGCGTCTACTCCTGAGTATTGATAAATAGCACCACTCTGAAACTCGACTTGCAAGGTGTGTGCATCATGATCGTAACCGACTGCGATCGCCATTGATGAGCTAACTGGCAACATAGCGATTGGTTCTTCCACAACAGCAAGTGTTGCAGTCTCAGCCACTATCTCATTGAGTTGTTGCAGTCCCTCATAAGCTTGGATTGGTGCGGGGATTTCCAAAAACTCTAGTTCGCTACCTCTGTCGAGTAATAACTGCAAATATCCTTCAGAGTGAGCGATCGCTACTACATCACTTAAGTCTATCTTTGATAGCTTCATTAATTTTGCTCTCCTGTCAGCCTAGTTGAGAATGATAACTATTTATACTGATATCTTGCACCAGTCCCAAAAACCGCCATAGGTTAGAAACCTATGGCTAATAGCAAAAGTCCTCTCAAGAGGACTAAATCTCACAAAAAGCATAGATTTTAGTCCACTTAAGTGGACTTAACCTAATAAGAGCGAGAATTTATTCTCTGGCGGGAGATTGGGCAGGTGCAAGATCTAAGTATACAAAAATCAAATTTTAATAGTATATTTGTACTATATAATAAATCGACTGTCAAGGTTTCTTCCCCCACTCCCTAGTTAGTTTTTTTCTTCTCAAAATACTGCTGATGTTCCTCAGCTGCTAGATAGTATTCACCAACAGGCTTAATCTCCGTGACAATATCTTGAGCAAACTTACCAGACATTTGCAGCTTTGCTTTTGACTGCTTGGCTGCTGCTTCTTGCTGGATGTCGTGGAAAAAGATTACAGTTCTATACTGTTCGCCTTTGTCTGGGCCTTGGCGGTTAGGTGTTGTTGGGTCATGGATATCCCAAAATACTGCCAGTAAGTCATCATAACTTACATATTGTGGGTCATACTCCACTTGCACCACCTCAGCGTGACCTGTGATTCTAGATAACACATCTAGATAGCATGGGTTGGGAAAATGCCCTCCCATATAACCGACTGAGGTTGAGACTACTCCTTCTATTTTGCGAAATGCTGCCTCCACACTCCAAAAACAGCCAGCGCCAAAAGTTGCCTTTACCATGAGTATTATGCACTCCAACTTGCAATCTGTTTTTCTAAATTTTGTACGTGCTGGTTAAAATAAGCTAGCGATCGCATTTACTAGAGTTAGGTAAATTCTATCCCTACACCTATATTTCTTCAACGCGCTATGTTAGATAAAACACATCCTCACAGTGATGACAAGGTAGCTTTCCAGCCCAAAGAGTTCTTTAACGAGCAATGGCAAGTTTATCAAAAAGTACTCAACAATAATTACATGGAACACCATGAAATTTCCTGTGTACTACACAAATTTCTGCTTGACTACTTGCAAAAACCATTTAAAATGCTTGATTTGGGATGTGGTGATGCTAGCTTTACTGCTCAAGCTTTGCTGAATACCGCTATTACTTCCTATAAAGGTATAGACCTCTCAGTACCAGCGCTGGAAATCGCCAATAGTAACATGGCTAAGATTCCATGCAAAACGACCTTGATTGTAGGTGATTTTTCCCAAGTAGTTGATGAACTGGTACTCAATCCGCAAGATAAATTTGATGCTATTTTGATCTCTTTTGCGCTTCACCATTTAAATCTTCAACAAAAGGATAGCATTATTGGTCAGTTAAGAAATTTGCTCACATCTGACGGTGTTTTGATTCTCATCGATGTTGTTCGTCAAGAGGGAGAAGACCGAGAAACTTATGTGCAACGCTATCTAGATAACGTTCAAAAGTCTTGGTCTTTACTTACTAGTGCAGAGTATTTCCTGGTTGCAAATCACATATCTACGAGTGATTTCCCTGAAACTCAGCAAACTCTTCAAGAAATCTTTCAAAAACATGGTTTTAGTCGCTGCGATTGTTTCTATCGTGATTCGCTAGATACCACAAGAATGTTATGCTTTTCCGATAATTTTCGATAGCAGTTCTTATTCAATAGATAGCGGTGTTGCTGGCGACACCATAGTGAACAAAAGAAATCAAGTCCGCAAAAGCGGACTTGAATAAGGCTAAAATCATGTGTTCCGTATACTTTTTATTCTCGATAATTAATGTTGAGCAAGCAAGTCTTTCCCAATTATTTAATAGACATAATTAGAGGAATTATATTTATTAGTTTAGTTGTATAAAGTTGAGAATGTATGGAAAAATCAATGTTTTTAATTTATTTAAATACGGATATGAAAACAAGCTTACAACAACACTAAGCCATGTGTAAACAGCAAGATACATATTTATTTAATAGACCTTGCATTTGTATGTTTGATTACCAGTTGTTTTAAAACTAATCAGATAATGATGTTAATTCTCCGTATTTTTTGGGAAAAAACTCTGATAGTTACGTCTTTTGAATATGAGAAAATATCAAAGTTTTAAAATTAAACTGTAAGTAAATTAGGGATAAAAATTTATTCCTATCTTGAAAGAAAAAGTGAGGATAAGCGATGACTAATTTGGATTATCCTATTTTCTTTTTATTGTTAACAGCGTTGGCGTTAGCAATTACTAAGATGACTATTGCTTTGGATAAACTGGATCTTGAGCGCTTTTATATTTGGACGAGTATTGCTTGTGCGATCGCGGCCACACCAATGATGTTATGGTAAGGGCATCAAGGCTCAGATTCCTGGCTTCTCTAAAAAGTTGGGAATCATGTTGTTCCAAAGCTTCCCATAGCTTTGTCATAGGAAATTACTACCCTTAAATGAGTGAAATCCGCTTGCTTGTTCGATAGTAAGCTGCAAGCCCAGATTTTAAAATAGAACTAAGTCACCAAAAACACTTTGCACAATTGCAGATATCAGCAAGATAAATAACGGAGAATGATATTGCTGAGTACAACTAAAGACCATGTTTCGATATCAGATACACAACCAACAAAGTTATGGATGCCTGAACGGGTAATATTCACACCTGCGGCTTTGGATAAACCTTGGGGACAAAACATATTAACGCGTGTACAGTCACTTAACCTACCGATAGAAGAACTACCACGTAATCGCCTGACAGGTTTACGTGGTGAAGATGAGCGCGATACTTACAATATTGCTAAGCGTACTCTTGCGGTTGTGACTGCACCACCCAGCAAATTCAAACTTAGTCCAATTCCGCCGTCTGCTGATTGGCAATTTCATATCGCTGAGGGTTGTCCTGCACATTGTCAATACTGTTACCTGGCAGGTAGTTTATCAGGGCCACCCGTTATTCGCACTTATGCTAACTTACCGCAAATATTAGAGAACTTAGCAGCTTACGAACGACTGGAACAGCTAACAACCTATGAAGTTAGCTGCTACACTGATCCATTGGGTATTGAGCATCTTACAGGTAGCCTGGCCGAGTGTATCCGTTATTTTGGTATGCGTACTGATGCACATTTACGTTGTGTATCAAAATTCGATGCGGTGGATGGCTTACTCAACTTACCTCACAATGGCCATACTCGCTTCCGCATGAGTGTTAATGCTGCACCTATTTCTGGTAGGTTTGAAGGTGGTACAGCGTCAGTTGCATCACGTCTGGGAGCATTGCGTAAGTTGGCACTACCACGAGAGTCTGACGGTGGTGGCTATCCAGTGGGGTTAGTGGTTGCGCCAATTATGCCTATAGATGATTGGCAGATGCACTATGGACGCTTGTTTGATGCGATTAGTGAAGCGCTAGATATGGACTGTGACCTCACGTTTGAGTTAATCTCGCACCGTTTTACACCAGGGTCAAAAGAAGTATTACAAACTTGGTATCCGCAATCGAAATTAGACATGGATGAGGCGAAACGCAGTGTCAAACGTAATAAATTTGGTGGAATTAAGTATGTTTACGACGCTGACACGATGAAGACGATGAAGCGCTTTTTTACAAATGAGATTCAACGGCGCTTTCCAAATGCTGAGATTTTATATTGGACTTAATTATCGGCGGTGAGAAAGCCGTTATCGATTTTTGAAGGTGCAAGAGCGATCGCACCTCCTCCCCCTAACACATCATCAAATAAGCCATGTGTTGCTAAATGAATTATACGTGCAATTGGTAACTATTTAATGATCGCTCTCATCAAGACCCTCTATAATGTTCAAGAGGAGCTGATAATTTCTCTTCTTGATTAAACTAAGATCACTTTTGCTTTTTCTACAAAAATTTTCTCAATTACATCTTCTACCACTTTGTCTGGTGTAGAAGCACCAGAAGTAATGCCAACAATAATTTCTCCATCTGGCAACCAATTTTCTGTAATTACTAATTCTCCATTTAATTGCCGATGTTCAATAGAATTTCCCGATTTGATTCGTCCTACACTATCAATGTGATAAGAATGAATTCCCTTCTCAGCGGCAATCTGTTGAAGTTGAGTAGTATTTGAGGAATTAAAACCACCGATGACTACCATCAAATCTAAATCATCTTGCACTAACTCCAACATTGCATCTTGCCGTTCTTGAGTAGCATCGCAGATAGTATTAAAACTTTGGAAATGTTGATTCAGTTCAGTAGGGCCATACTTCTGCATCATGGTATGCTCAAACAGCTTACCAATCTTTTCAGTTTCGCCTTTGAGCATTGTGGTTTGGTTAGCAATGCCAACTCTTGCTAAATCTTGGTCGGGGTCAAATCCAACTGAACAAGCTTTAGCAAATTTAGTCAAAAATTCGTCACGGTTGCCACCATTAAGAATATAGTTAGCAACATATTCGGCTTCTTGCAAATTTAGCACAATTAAATATTTGCCAGCAAAAGAACTGGTAGCAACAGTTTCTTCATGCTTGTATTTACCGTGAATAATTGAAGTGTAATCAACCTTTTTATGCTTTTCAACTGTATTCCAAACTTTGGATACCCAAGGACAAGTTGTATCGACAATTTTGCAGCCTTTATCATGGAGAATCTGCATTTCTTGAACGCTAGCCCCAAAAGCAGGTAAGATCACAACATCACCAGTAGCCACAACAGTAAAATCTTTTTTACCTGCTTCCACAGGAACAAATTCTACTTCCATTTCCTGCATTCGTTGATTGACAGCAGGATTGTGAATAATTTCATTAGTAATCCAAATTTTTTCTGCGGGGAAGTGCTGACGAGTTTCATAGGCCATAGCTACTGCACGTTCTACACCCCAGCAAAAGCCAAACGCTTGCGCCAGACGGATTGTAACATCACCTCGTTGCAGTGTGTAGTTGCGATCGCGAATTTCCTGAATCAAGCTACTTTGATACTCAGATTCTAACTGGTTAGCAACCTCTGCTTGATGACCAAACCCTTTGCGATTGTAATTTTCTGAATGTTGGAGTGTCCGTTTAAAAGCTTTTGTATCCATTAGACTTGTCAACTTAAATTACTATTGTTTATTTTCTCGCGTTAAGACGTTACTATACACCTGCAATGCAGAACGCCAAACTACATAGCCCACAGAACTCAGATGTAAGCCATCAGTTGTAAACTCAGAACGAATATTACCTTGCTTATTGATAAACAAGGAATGTAAGTCAAGATATTTAACACCTTCTTTAGCAGCGATACTTTGCAGTTGCTGATTTAACTGACGAATGCGGCTATTAGGAATAGCCAGCAATTTATCTCGTCCTTGCCAAGTTGCTTCCTCTCCCCCATGCGGCAAAATCGACTGGATAACGATTTGCGCTGTTGGATGCGCCTTTCGTAGATGACTCATAATTCGCCGCTGCTTATTTAAAATTTCTTTATCGCTGAACCCGCGAATCAGGTCATTAATGCCAATCATGACAAAAATTGCGTCTGGCTGAGTCCGGTCAAATATAGTTAATCTTTGTAACAAACCATCGCTAGTTTCGCCAGAAATTGCTTGATTTAACCAATTTTTATTTTCTGGTAATAACTCCGTAGGAAACCACAGAGTCAGAGAATCTCCCGCCAGTATATTTAGTTGGGGAGGACGTTTGTCAGCGGCAACCTTAGCTTCTTGCTTGAGAATATCTAACCATTGCCGATAACTGAGTTTGTGACGGGGGCCTAAATCAGGTGTTGCTGCTTGGGGTTCGCCGTTGAGGCTAATTTGGTTTGGTACGGTTGTGGGTTCGGTAAAAGCAGTTGAACTTTGTTGTTGCCAAATTAGCAGGATGACGGCCAGCATTAGTATGCCGTTGGTTAACAGCGAAAAAAATGCCCAAACAGGAAAGGTTTTTGCAGAAGTGGACACGACTAGCAATATTTACCAATTGTTTGACTCAGATTTTAACGCCAGTATCCGCAAATCACACTATTTTGCTCAAGTTGGGGAATAGGAAATTGGGAATATATGGGATTTTAATAAAAAATATTTGCAATAGTTTGGCTAATACTCTACACTATTAACTCAGTAGTGATGCAAAATTTTACTAATAAGGATTTCAGATTAATCAGCTAGTAGTCATTTCCAGCGGCTTCACTACAAATACCTGTAATGGTTTGTGGTAGTAATGATGATATTATTGTTGAGACTGATACCTTACAAGCATGGAAACCCTATTTAAAAAAGTGCGATCGCTTGTGGTCATGCATGGAAGGACGACATTTCTTTCACTTTTTCTATCCAGAGCTTGTAGCAGAACAAATATTGAGCTTTTATAGCTCACTACACTGTACCTCAAAACTGCTTAACCATGTTCTCAAGCCTTGTTAAATTTCTCATCTAATTTTTGATATAATCAACTAGCTTATTGAAAGTATATCTCAATTAAGATAAAATCTTGAAGAATCCGTAAGACCTGAGTCCCATCTTCAACTATCTCAGAGACTTTAACAAAGCCAATATTCTTCCTCTGCAATCACAGCGATCGCATTTTCTTGTTTATAATGAGAGGGCGATCGCTTTTACTTAACAGCGTCTTCAAAGTCTGTTAAAGCACAAGCAAATTCTCTAAAAGCCGTTTTAATAATCACCTCTTTGGTTCCTCTCTCCAGTCGAGAATTACGAATCATATCTGTTAATTCTATAAACAGTAGAGAAAACATAAAACGATCTTGGCGCTCAACCTGTTTCAAGCAAGAAAATATAAATTCATAAAGCTCTGTTTTTCTGGGTTTGGTTTGTTCTTCCCATATTTGTAAACCAAGCTTGAAGGTTCTTAAGCGTATCTCATTAAGGTTGAAGGACGCGTCTTTGTAGCGAATTGATACGCGTTGGGGCATGTCCATAAGTTTTAACAGAGATAATCGGTGTATAGTAGTTATTCAGTTGAATTTTGCCTCATCCGGATAGGTTTTGAAGAAATGTGGGGGGATGAGGGAGGGAGGGAGATGAGGGGGATGAGGAGGTTGGGGAAGCAGGGGGAGAATAAATGATTACGAATTACGAATTACGAATTACGAATTACGAATTAGTAATTATTTCTCGCAATTTAGTTAAAACTGCTTGAGCATGACCTTTTGTTTTTACATTGGGCCAAGCATAAGCAATAATTCTATCGGGTGAAATCAGAAAAGTTGACCGAGCAACACCCATGTATTCTTTACCCATAAACTTTTTCAAGCGCCAAGCACCATAAGCTTCTATTAAATGATGTTCAGGATCGCTTAAGAGTGTAATTGTTAAGTTATATTTATCTATAAATTTACAATGGGATTTGCTCAAATCTGGACTCACACCTAATATTTTCGCTTTCAGTGCGTTGAAGTCTTGATGCAATTCAGTAAAATCTTTGGCTTCAGTGGTGCAACCAGGGGTGTCATCTTTGGGATAAAAATAGAGAATAACCCATTGACCGCTGAAATCATCCAGCTTTACAGGATGATCGTTTTGGTCAGCAATGGAAAAATCGAGGGCTTTTTGTCCAACTTGGAGAATGCTACTCATCATGGGGTATGAAAAATTGCGTGGGCGAGTTTTTCGTAAACATCGCCATCAAATTTTACCTAAAATACTGTTTAAAATTTGGCAATAGGATTTCGCAATAACCCAACCAGAACTATTCTTGTCAAGGCTCCAAAAATAGCAAAGCCGAACACAGTACTGATAGATATAATCACAGCAATGAGGTTAACCGAAAGCCCAGATAAAGAATGCAGCCACCAAACGACTCACAACTAAGCTGATAGGAGTTGCTAATAACCACTCCCTACTCCCTACTTTCAAGGCAGGTTTATTACTCAACTTTCTTCTTGATGATGACCATTTTTATCACGTTTGAGATTTTCTTCTAAGGCTTGAATTTGTTCGCGACGAGCTTCTAATTCTAGAGAACGACGTGCTAAATCTTGGTTCTGCAATGTCAATGATTGACGCCAATGTTCTGCTCGTTCGGCTTCCTGTTGCAGAAATTCTGGGGTAATTCCACTTGTGAGGTAGCTTTCCACCAAATGGAGTACCCAATTTGTTGCCTCTTCAATGCTTTCGATGTCGCCTGTGGGGGATAGTTCCACTAAAACAAGCAATTTTTCAGTGATAGTATTGCTTTTCCCTAACAGGATAAGAGCTTCTTCCGGGATAATCGCCCAGAAATGCTCGCTTTCTTGACGCGCCAATAAGCGTAACTGGTGCTGGTCTAAAAACTCGTTTTTTCGCACCTGGGCTAAATATAGCATCGTCGCTTTGCTCCAATTAAAAATTCTAAATTCAAAAAATGTTTTATTTATTTAACAAAAATTTACAAAATTTATATAAACAAAAAAATTGCTTTTAGGTATTTTGCTTGAGATTTATTTAATTTTTAATGGGTAATTGGTAAATTTTATAAGTTTTGCATCCAAATTTATGAACACTTCATAACTTATATTTTTGAACTTTACCATTACCCATTTCATCTATGCTAAGCCATCTAGGCGATCGCGCAGAATCTGTGCTTGTTTCTCAGCTTCTGCTAAAGCATCACGCGCTCCTTGTACCACATCAGCTCTAGCTTTATCTACAAAGCTGGGATTGCCGAGTCTAGCTTTGAGGGACTGAACTTCTGCTTGTGCTTTGCTGAAACTTTTATCTAGCTTGGCACGCAAGGTTTCAATATCTACGACTCCACTAAGGGGAATTAGCACTTGTATTGTACCAATTACACCAGCGATGACATTTTCTGGTTCTTCTAGTTGTGGTTGTGGCGAATCTTCGTTATTAGAGGGTTGAAAGAATTTTGCCCATAACTTTTGTCTTGCCTGAGTAGTGAGTAAATTTTGGCTAACAAACCAAAATGTGTAAACAAAACCAACGATTTCAAAGAACTTACCTACTATGGGAACATCAATCATTGCATTTCCAATAGCTAACCCCACTCGAATTGAGAAAAGTGCTAAAAGAATTAAGCCAATTGTCTTCCAACCCTTTTGAGGTTTTTCACTAGCAATTGTTCGTTTGTTTTGTTCATCAGTAATATTTAAAGTCTCTACCTTCGCCAAATCTCGAATGTAAGACTGTCCAGCAGTCAGGATTTGCTGTTCCTTAGCGCTTCCAGTTTGCAAATTTACCGTTACTTTTACCCCAGGCTTCACATCCGCTTCCGCACGTAAGTTACGAATCGTGCGAATTGTACCAATTAACAATGCAAATTGTTCTTCTAGAGAAGTATCAATTAGATTTGCATCTGCCTGGGGATAGATTTGTAAAGACAGAGATTGTTGAGATTCTGCTGGCTGTTGGGTGAGAGTCTGCCAAATTTCTTCGGTAATGTGTGGCATGAAGGGATGGAGTAATTTCAAAATTCCATCCAGCACATAGGCGAGAGTTTGCTGTGCCACTCGCCGCGATGCAGGATCTGCGCTTGTTTGCAATCTGGATTTCACCAGTTCAATATACCAGTCGCAAAAATCACCCCAAATAAATTCATACAAACCCTTTGCCGCTTCTCCTAAACCGTAATTATCGATGTAATTAGTAGTTTGTTTAATGACTTGATGATACCGAGAAATAATCCAGCGATCGCTTAATTCTAGAGATTGAGAATTAGGGATTGAACAAGAAGACGCGGTGATGGGGAGACGCGGTGACGCGGTGAAAGAACTCTCCGTGTCTCCCTTCGGGTTCGCAGTCGCCTGCGGAGGGAAACCCTCCCGCAGCGCTGTCTCACCGTGTCTCCGTGTCTCCGTGTCTCCTCCAGTCCCCAACCCATCTAAATTCATCATCACAAACCGCGCCGCATTCCACAACTTATTCGCAAAGTTGCGAGAAGCTTCCACCGATGCAGATTCATCCTTTTTGCGATCGTACTCCAGGCGGATATCTTGACCAGCGCCTGCTACTTCCTTAATTAGGGTGTAGCGCAAAGCATCAGTTCCATACTTGGTAATTAGCAACAATGGGTCAATCCCATTGTTAGCCGTCTTGGACATCTTCTTATTATTTTCATCCCGTACCAAACCGTGGATGTAAACCGTTTGAAAAGGCATTTGCCCTGTAAAATGCCCCGCCATCATCGTCATTCTGGCAACCCAGAAAAAGATAATGTCAAAGCCGGTAACTAAAGTAGTAGTAGGGTAATAAGTCGCTAAATCCTGTGTTTGTTCTGGCCAGCCCAAAGTCGAGAACGGCCAAAGCCCAGAAGAAAACCAAGTATCGAGTACATCTGGGTCTTGTTCCAACTGGACATGATCACCAAATTGTGCGTTCGCTTTTTCCCAAGCTGCATCTGCGGATTTCGCCACCACAAACGGCGTATTGTCAGTAATTTGCCCATCCGTTTCACTGACAGCGTACCATGCAGGGATTTGATGCCCCCACCACAACTGACGGGAAATGCACCAATCTCTCAAACTTACCAACCAATCACGGTAAACCTTAGTCCAACGTTGGGGGACGAACTCTGGTGAATTTTTCTGATCAAGGAATTCCAACGCCTGATCTGCCAGGGGGCGAATTTTGACAAACCACTGAGTAGACAAAAGTGGTTCAATAGGAACTTTACCGCGATCGCTATAAGGAACAGAATGCTTATAGTCCTCAATTTTTATCAGAAAGCCATCCGCCTCTAGACGAGAGACCACATTTTTTCTTGCAACAAAGCGGTCTTGTCCTTGAAACTCCCCAGCATTAGCATTGAGAGTGCCATCCTTATTCATAATATTGATTAACGGGAGATTGTGACGCCGCCCCATCTCAAAATCATTGGGATCATGGGCAGGAGTCACCTTTACACAACCCGTACCGAAAGAGGGATCTACAAATTCATCACCAATCACAGGGATTTGGCGGTGTAAAATTGGCAGAGTAATCGTTTTACCGATTAAATGTTTATAGCGATCGTCATTAGGATTCACCGCCACAGCCGTATCGCCCAGCATCGTCTCCGGTCGCGTCGTCGCCACATCTACAAAACCAGAACCATCAGTAAAAGGATAACGGAAGTGCCAAAGATTACCATCCACCTCCCTTGGTTCCACCTCCACATCAGACACCGCCGATTGAGAAGCTGGACACCAGTTAACTAAGTATTCACCACGATAAATTAAATCTTCCTCATACAGGCTGACAAAAGCTTCGACAACAGCTTTAGATAAACCCTCATCTAGAGTAAATCTTTCCCGTGACCAGTCCGCCGATACACCCAAACGTTGTAGCTGATTTACAATTGTTCCCTCAGACTCCGCCTTCCATTGCCAAGCGCGTTCTAAGAATTGTTCACGCCCTAACTCATAGCGAGTTTTACCCTCTTTTTTGAGTTGCTTCTCCAACATTGTATGTACAGCAATGCTCGCATGGTCAGTTCCGGGTAGCCACAAAGTATTGCGCCCCTGCATCCGTTGATAGCGCACAAGGGTATCAATCAACGCACTCTCGAAGGCATGTCCCATGTGCAAACTGCCAGTAACATTCGGTGGCGGAATCACAATGCAGTAGGGTTCGCCCTTGTGGTTAGGGTCAGCCTTGTAAACTTGGTTTTCTTCCCAGAATTTTTGCCACTTGGCTTCAGTGGAGAAAGGATCGTAGAGACTGGGGAGATTGGGAATGGTTGCGGTCATGCTGGGAAAAATAAGTTTGGAAGGACTCTAATAAATTTTGCCACAGGGTACCCAACAATTTACTTTGCTTTGTTGGGTTTCACTACGTACCCAGTGGGATCTTGCTACAACCTAACCTACTTCTATAATTTGAGAACACGCCATAGGCCTCTTTATGGTCTAGGAAGAAAGGTTTTTATTGCATTGTTATATGATTTTTTATAAGAATTTATGTAATTTGTTGTATGTGCGTTTAATTTAAAAATAGGCAATGGTGAGATGATGAGCTTAGAACTTGAAACTCAAAGATTATTATTGCAACCGATCTTAGAAAGCCAACTTAACGTACTACACAGTATTTTTATTGACCCCTATGTGAGAAAGTATTTATGTGATGACAATGTTTGGTCATTGCAACAAGTTGAACAAATGTTGATAAAGAGTCAAAAGCTCTTTAACGAAAAAAAATTTGGTCTTTGGTTTATTAAAACTAAAAATCAGCAAGAAATTATTGGATTCGTTGGTTTGTGGTATTTCTTTGATGAAGACCAGCCTCAATTAGCTTATGCTTTGCTGCCTCAAGCAACCAAAAAAGGTTATGCTACCGAAGCCGCAACCAAAATTATAGAGTATTGTTTCAACGAACTTGGTTACAAATATCTTTTAGCTAGTTGTGATCAGCCCAATCTAGAGTCACAGAAATTAGCACAAAGAATTGGCATGAGAGAAGTAGAACAAAAGAATGTGAATAGCAACCTCACACTATTTTTCAGGATTGAGAAATTGGGCGTTGCTGATTAATGGAATGATTGAAGCTGATGGGGGACACAAAGATGTGGGGATGATGAGAGTTGGAACTTTCAAGGATAGATTTTTAATACTCAGTCTAAAAAAGCCTATTTTTCCGTTCCAAAATCTTTCTCCGCGTCCTCGCGTCCTCGCATCCCCGCGTCCCCGCATCCCCGCATCCCCGCGTCCCCCCTGCTTGCCATGTGGCTAACTCACCAGTCAAAAAATTGAGCTAAAAGCTTTAATCTTCTATTAAATATCAACTGTGATGGCGGAAATGAGGTAAATTCGTTGAGACTGGGTATTGGGGATTGGAAACTGGGGTATGTTTTCAAATTATAAAAGTAGGTTGGGTTGTAGCAAGATCCCGTAGGGTACGTAGTGAAACCCAGCAAAACAAAGAGAATGTTGGGTTTCGTTCCTCAACCCAACCTACAATTAAGTTTAATTTGGAGTTTAAAAACAGTCCCTAGTAAAAATTCTTCTATTCCCCAGTCTCTAATCCCCATTACCCCTAATCCCCACTCCCTCCGGGAGCGGGGGCCCCGAGTTCCCCAATCCCCAGTCTCCCTAACATGTTTGTCAAATTAACTGTTAATTTTTTAGTTGTTGGGGTTTATAACAAAAACTACTAACAACATTACTTAAGATGCTGGCTCCTTTACAAACAATCCGAGAAGCGATCGCCAATTGGTGGTCGGAATTCACTCTCCAGACCAAACTTTTGGCCGTTGCCACTTTGGTGGTTTCGTTGATTATGAGTGGTCTGACCTTCTGGGCTGTGAATACAATTCAGCAAGATGCCCGGATGAATGACACTCGTTTTGGCAGTGACTTGGGACTGCTACTAGCCGCCAACGTTGCCCCCCTGATTGCTGACCACAATCTCACTGAGGTTGCTCAATTTTCCCAACGCTTCTATAGCAGCACATCCAGTGTGCGCTACATGCTCTACGCTGATGAAAACGGGGAAATCTTTTTTGGTATTCCTTTTTGGGAACCAGAGGTAGAAAACTCCCTGACAATTAAACGGCGGATACAACTGCCAGAAGATTACCCTGGGGATGGGGAAAAACCCATGGTGCGGCAACACATGACTCCTGACGGGTCAGTTACCGATGTGTTTATTCCCCTGATTGTCGATAAAAAATACTTAGGTGTATTAGCGATCGGCATCAACCCCAATCAAACTGCGGTCATTTCTACTAACTTTACCCGTGATGTCACCATCGCCGTTTTTATCACAATTTGGGTCATGGTGATATTGGCCGGAGTAATCAACGCTTTAACCATCACTAAGCCGATTAAAGAATTGTTGGTAGGGGTGAAGCAAATAGCCGCCGGCAATTTCAAGCAACGTATCGACTTACCTTTAGGGGGCGAACTAGGAGAGTTAATTTTCAATTTTAATGAGATGGCAGAGCGTTTGGAGCGCTATGAAGAGCAAAATATTGAGGAATTGACAGCAGAAAAAGCCAAACTAGAAACCCTAGTTTCCACGATCGCCGATGGTGCTGTATTAATTGATAACAACATGCAGGTGATTTTAGTCAACCCTACAGCGCGGCGAATTTTTGGCTGGGAAGGCATGGAAGTAGTTGGTAGCAATGTTTTGTCTCACTTGCCTCCAGCCGTTCAAATGGAAATTACTCGTACCTTATATGAGATGGCAGCAGGCGAATGTGAAAGCGCCGAATTCCGACTGTTTCTCAACGAACCAATCAAGCGTACCATCCGCATTCTCTTGACTACAGTACTCAACCTCCAACGGGAGAGTATCAAAGGCATAGCCATTACTGTGCAAGATATCACCCGCGAGGTAGAACTGAACGAAGCAAAAAGCCAATTTATCAGCAACGTTTCTCACGAATTGCGAACGCCTTTATTTAACATCAAAACGTATATCGAAACTCTGCATGACTACGGCGAAGACTTAGGTGTCAAGGAACGACAAGAATTTTTGCAGACTGTCAACCATGAAACCGATCGCTTAACTCGCTTAGTCAACGATGTCTTAGATTTATCAAAACTCGAATCTGGTCGTAATTACAACTTTGATGGTGTAGATTTAGCCCAGGCGATCGAGCAAACACTGCGAACTTATCAACTCAACGCTAAAGACAAAGGTATTGAATTAGTTCAAGAAGTTGCCCCCAATTTACCCCTAGTTTTGGGCAATTATGATTTATTGTTACAAGTATTTGGCAATCTCATCGGTAATGCTCTGAAATTCACTCAATCAGGCGGTAAAGTGGCAATCCGTACTTACCAACTAGAACTAAAATCTAGTTCTCACAATCAGCCTGGTCTAGTGCGAATTGAAATTTCCGACACAGGAATTGGCATCGCTCCCGAAGACCAACAAGCAATTTTTGACCGCTTCTTTCGTGTAGAAAATCGAGTTCACACCCTAGAAGGTACTGGTTTAGGTCTATCAATCGTGAGAAACATTATTGAAAGACATCGGAGTAGAGTTCATTTAGTAAGTGAAGTTGGAGTAGGTACAACTTTTTGGTTCGACTTAACCGTATTTGATGAAGGAAAAACCAAGCCAAATAACTGAATTGGGGTACTGAGAACTTTCTAAGATGTGGATAAAACAACTAACAAACAGATAAATAATAGACCTAATAGTAGTAGCAAAGCCTGATTGCGTTTTATCCAATTTTTGATAGAAACTGCAAAGCTTTTAGTGTAACGTTGCTGTTCCAACTCTATCTTCATCTCTTCAATATTTTGGTAGAGGGTACAGTCTTTGGCGTGAGGGCGTTGAGGAAAGTTACAGGTATCATCGGCATGATATGTACAACTGTCGCATAGATACTCATCTCCACTGGCGCGGTGCAATGGAATACCAGGATGTCCATAAGCTTTAAGAGTTGTGCGGCAATAAGGACAACTAATAGCTTGATTATCAACAAGCTGATGACAGCGCGGACAAGATACAGTAGCCAAAGCTTCGGTGTAAATATGTGAGTAAGTACATTGATTTTAGCGATTGACGGGAGGTAATACCAATTCGCAAGAAATTTGGCGCTGATTGTGATCTAGAAATCTTGCATGGAGTTGAGATTACACTTAGACTGCTGATGAGGCGGGTTGACTGGAGCGTTAAAACACCATTCATTACCTGACTGTTGATCGCTAATTACTATCCAAAGGGAGGAAGAGCAGAATGTTTATCTGCGTCATTGCCGACTACGGTACAGGAGACCCGGCATTTACTGAAGTCACGCAACGCTTGCTTCTAGCTTTTCCCCATGCCCAAATTCATTTGCTTTCGGTTCCACCATTCAGTACCTTGGCAACGGGTTTCTGGGTTGCCCAACTAGGACTTAACCCAGGCCCCAGTGAGCGGCTGATATATCACAATTGTGCGCCTCGTCAGGATGATCCACAAGCCCGCCGGGATAATGAAGGTGAAGGATTAACCTATGCCGTTTTATCTAATGGCGTAAAAGTAGTGGGTGTAAATGCAGGCTATACTCTCTCCTTTATCAAAGACCATACCAAAGAGTTACAAGTGGTTAACGTTTCTCGTGGTGGCTCGCAGTTTCGCTCACGGGATGTGTTTCCTGTAGCAGCAGCAGCTATTATGAATGGAGATTTTAGCCTTCTAGGAGATAGTCTCAAGAGTGAGCAAATCCCGGATGTGCCGCCAGATAGAATTGCCTGGATTGATGGCTACGGCAATATCAAAACAACTATTAGAGCGCACACAGTTAACTTGGAGCCAGAGAGCAAGATCGTAATTCGGATTGGTGATGTAGTCAGTGATGCAATATATTCTGATGGTAGTTTCAAGGTGCCCGAAGGAACTTTGGCCTTTGCCCCTGGTAGTTCGGGTTGGTCAGTTGGCGACTCAACAGAACCATTACGCTTTCTAGAGCTATTTCTGCGAGGAGGAAATGCTTGGGAGCGCTTTGGCCGTCCCCGTGTGAATCAGCAAGTAACTCAAATTGCTTCTGGAGAAGTTCTGTCGGGGGCTGGAAACAGCCTAGACAAGGTTCTGTGAGAGAAGAATCCTCGCCCTTGCGGGGCGGGGAGTGTCAATAATCTTCCAATGATTGCTTGGGCACTTCAACTGCCGTCACATCGATTGTGCCTTCTGGTGTGAAGCGCTGAAAATGACGATTTTGCACTAACAGTTGTTCTCCACAGTTAGGACACTGCAACTGACTGTTATTCAAACCAGTAAATTCGTATCTACAGACGGGACATTGGTCTGCAACCAAGTTACGTTGTAGCCACCAGCGGAAACCAACAAAAGCAATAGCGGGTGCTAACAATAGCAAGCCAAAAATAATTAGCAAAGACTTAACTAGCCAACCCAAGCCCAATGACGCCAGCAACCATATAACTGCTAACAGGGTGAGCCAAGGGCGGAGATTCAGAAGATTTAATTGAAAGGTCTTAGGGCTCATTTTTTACCATGTCGTCCTGCTCTCTTTCTAGGATAGCGAGTTTAGTCATTGACCAAAATAATTCGTAATTGATAATACGTAATTCGTAATTATTACCCCAGGAGGGACTTCCAACTCAAAAAAGATCCCATTGCTTTGGTAAGCAAGGGGAGCAGGGGAGGAAGAATCTAATAATCATCTTCGCTCTCAAAATTGGATAATTTATCGGCAGTTGCTACAACCGGGAACCACTGCTGTTGAGTATTGATAAAAGCTGCTTTTGGAGGGCATCTATGCCAAAAATAGCGATCGCTTCCTCCCGCAACCATTGCCCATGGCAACGTTGATCATTACCTTGGAGAATTTCTCTGCAAGCTGTTGCTACAGCATCTGGATTTCGGTGTGGTACTCGCCATCCCAGCTTACCATCCTGCAAGGGGTCAGCCGAGCCATCGTCATCACCAGATAATACAGGTACACCACAAGCCATTGCTTCGAGATAAACAATGCCAAAGCCTTCTTGAGAGGGCATAATGTAGGCATCAGCGAGGCGATAGTGTTCCATTAATTCTTCTGTAGGCACAAAACCAGCAAAAACGACGCGATTGCTAACTCCTAAATCTTTTGCTAACTGAGCTAATCGTGGTTGGTCATCGCCGCGACCAATTACCAAATATTTTACTTGGGGGAAAACTTGAGCAATTTGTGGTAACGCCCGAATTGTGACATCTACACCTTTGTAAATATCCCCTGACCACAGCCGCGCTACCGTCATTAAAACCTTGGCATTAGCTAAGCCATACTTCTCTACTAATTCTGGCTGTTTGGCACCAGGAGTAAATTTATCTCCATCAATTGCACAAGGTAACATCTGTATTTTATTGGGGTCTAGACCATTAGCGGCACAAGCGCGATCGCGGCTGTAACGGCTAATTGTCCAAATTCCGGCTGCTGATACCAAAGCGCGACGTTCTGGATTTTTTAACGGTTCCCAAACTTCCTTACCATAAGTCAGCACGGTATAAGGAATCCCCAGCGGCTGGCAAAGAGTTTGTATCAGTAAGGCTAAGTTAATATGACCACAAAAAACCTGCTGAGGACGATTTTGCAGCAGACATTTGAGTAACGCTGCTGCCATTTTTATTCTGCCGATTTGGGAAGACTGATTTTGAAAGTAATGAAATTTTAAATTTTGCGACTCAAATGGATTTGAGCAGTTAGGACTGTCTCGCAGTAAGAAGACTTCGGCTTGGTAAACTTGACTCAAGCCCCCATAGGCGCGAAAAATATCTTGTACATAAGATTGAATACCACCTTCGCGAGCAAAAATTTCTAAGAACACGAAGACATGGGTGGTTTTTTTATGAGATTTATCGCCTAAATTTCGGTTTTCTGCCACTTTACTGCTTAGCATATTGATTTGTTTACACTCGCGGTAACGGTGCAGAGATTGGTGTAATTGCACCGCTTTGTAGCCGCTCTAAATCTGTTTTTACCATTTTGTCTAAAAGTTCCTCAAAGCTAACTTGTGGTTCCCAACTCAGGTTTCTTTTGGCCTTACTGGGGTCGGCAACCAGTTGAAAATGTTCATCGGGTCTTAATAAATTAGTATTAATTATTACATGCTTTGTCCAATCCAACCCTACAGCCTCAAAGGCTGTGGTAACTAAGTCTCTGACACTATGCAGTTTGCCTGTGCCAATCACATATTCTTCTGGCTCATCTACTTGCAACATGCGCCACATTGCTTCGACATAATCTCCGGCAAAACCCCAATCGCGTTTGGCGTCTAAGTTACCTATTTCTAATGTTTGAGTTAACCCCAATTTAATTGATGCAGCTGCCAAAGAAACTTTGCGTGTCACAAATTGAGGTGGACGCAGAGGAGACTCGTGATTGTACAAAATCCCACTACAAGCAAACAAACCATATCGCTGTCGATGATGTACCATTGTCCAGTGAGCGTGTAGCTTGGCAGCAGCATAGGGATTTTTCGGGCGAAAGGAGGTTTCCTCATCTTGAGGCGAAAGCAAGACATCCCCGAACATCTCCGAACTACTAGCTTGGTAAAACCGAGTAGATAAACCTACCCGTCGTACAGCTTCCAAGAGCCTAGTTGCTGTCCCTGTAATTAAATCTAAGGTTGCTAAGGGGTCATTCCAGGAATCTGGGACAAAACTGGGAGCTGCCAAATTGTAAATTTCTTGAGGACGTAGTTGTTCAACTGCTGTTAACAGCGCCATACTATCTCTCAAGTCAACTGTATAAATTGCTACTTGATCAACTAAAGTTCCTAATTTTGTCAAATTGGGCTGTCGATGCGGAGGCACTAATCCGACAACTCGATAACCCTGATTGAGTAACAAATGGCTGAGATAGTAGCCATCTTGACCAGTAATTCCTGTAATTAGGGCTGTTTTAATCATTTTCTCTATCTCCCCTATTTTTTAGCATTTAGAAGGCACATGTTGTAGAGAAAATACTAGACTCCCAACACTGCTGACAAATCCTAACAAAGGAGTTACTGCAACTCGAATGCTGTCTTTACTATATTCACTAAGTTTTTTTATACAAAAAACTAATTTATTTTTTACTAAATCAGACAGTAATATTACGTATTTTTATTGAGATTCAACGGATAATAAGAGACAATTAGCATTTATTAATACTAAGTTATGCGCAAAAGTACTATTTCAGATTTTATTTACATTAAATTTTTATAACTAGATATTTAGATAACTTGCGTGTGATTACTTAATTGAATTTTGCAGTTAATAAACTTAATTAAGTAGAAGGACTAAATTAAACCTCACCTCGATTGCCGGGTTTCGACACTTCGACAAAGCTCAGTGACCACTCCGCTCAACCCTCGTCTTCTCAAAGATCGAGCATTGAGCATAACCTATGGAGATCTTGCTACACGTAGCGTCTTTGATAGGAGAAGTCGCACAGGCGTTTTATAAATAATTGTGTCCACCTACTTAAGCTAATCTGCCTTTAACTTGCATAATCCTTTGCCTCAGAAAGACGCAAAGAGAAGTTGCGTGCGGGGGTTCCCCCCGTTGAGCAAACTTCGGAGGACGCGCTTAAGGGGAGACGCGGGGATGCAATTTGAATGATTATTAGCTTAATAAAGTGCGTCAGTACGAATAATTTCTTGGGTTCCTAAGGGTTTCTTTTTGCTGACGCACCCTACATCAAGGTTGTCAAAACTCCAGAGTTCAAGCTGACCTTGGACTCTGGAACATCACTTTTAATAGTTCCTCCTGTGTAGCTTAGTTTTCCCTGTTCCCTTTCATTTTTGTGCTTCTGTGTAGTGTTTGACGATCAGCAGACAATTTCTACCATCTGCACCACGTTCGTAGACGACACGATCAGCTAAGCGCCGCAGGAGAAACCATCCATATCCCCCTACTTGCAGAGTACCTGGTTCTGGCTCTGCGATCGCATCAGGATTGAAAGGTTGTCCATGATCCCAAATTTTAATCTCTAGTCGATCAACCCATAAGTAAACGTCAATATCAATGGTTGTTTCCGGCGGTAAAGCATGATGAGCGTGACGAACAGCGTTAGTAAAGCCTTCTGCCAATGCTAGATTGAGGCGATAAAGTTGGGTTTCTGACCAACCAAGTTGTGACAAATGTTGCAGACAAAATTGCTCAAACCATTGTTGCACCTGGTTTAGGAGCTTGAGTTCGCTCTTCACCGTCAGATGGTCTTGCTGCACTATGCTAAGCATTGACCGTGACTTGAATATAAGTAAAGGAAAAATGTTTGTATTTGTTGTCTTTGTACTGATTTTAGATTCTGGAATAGTTTTTAACGTCTCGGCTTCGCTCGACGTTAAAGCTGAGCGAAGCCGAAGCTTTAACAGTTAGCAGTTAACAGTAAACTATTAACTGATGATCATCCAAAACTTAAAATCCAAGATGTAATCTGGACTATTAAAATTGACGCCTGTTTGTTGTTCTCAAGGGCACATCTGCATATACTCTTGAGATTTACAGGCGTCAAAGCGCTTGTTGTGACTAATTTAGAACAGTCCCAAGGTTAGAGATTTATCCAAAGGTAAAGCAGCACCGATACCTAGCCACAGTGTTACCAGGGTACCAAACAGAAATACTGTGGTGGCTACTGGACGGCGGAAAGGATTTTGGAACTTGTTAACGTTCTCAATAAAGGGAACGAGAATTAGTCCCAGAGGTACTGAAGCCATTGCCAACACTCCCAACAGTTTGTTAGGAAGCGATCGCAAAATTTGGAATACAGGATACAAGTACCACTCTGGCAAAATTTCCAATGGGGTAGCAAAAGGATTAGCTGGTTCACCATTCATTGCAGGGTCTAGCACAGCTAAAGCCACAATACAAGCGAATGAACCCATAATTACGATGGGAAATACGTAAAGTAGGTCGTTAGGCCAAGCGGGTTCGCCGTAGTAGTTGTGACCCATGCCTTTGGCGAGTTTGGCTCTTAGCTGAGGATCACTTAGATCCGGTTTTTTCTGTGTTGCCATTTTTAAATCTGCTCTCCTGCTTAAGTTGAGTTAAAGCATTTGTGAAAGCTATTAGCCGCCGTCGGGGCTGATTTAGCATTTAGCTTCCCATGCAAGTGTTTGTTTCTTTTGTAGCTTATGTACAATAAGTTTTTATTTTCCATAAGTTTAAAGCAAACAACTGCATCTGGGAACTGAGGGCTGTCACCCAACGCTAATAACTTGAATTACAAGGGGCCGGAAATGCCTTGCTTGCGGATCATCAAGAAGTGGAATAGCATGAAGACCGCAATCAACCAAGGTAGAACAAATGTGTGAGCGCTGTAGTAGCGAGTCAGTGTTGCTTGACCGACGCTAGAACCACCGCGTAACAGGTCGGAGATCAGCACTCCAACTACAGGAATGGCTTCTGGTACGCCGCTAACGATTTTCACAGCCCAGTAACCAACTTGATCCCAAGGTAGAGAGTAACCAGTCACACCAAAGGAAACGGTGATCACAGCCAGGATGACGCCGCTTACCCAGGTCAATTCGCGGGGCTTTTTGAAACCACCAGTCAGATAAACCCGGAAGACGTGCAAAATCATCATCAATACCATCATGCTGGCAGACCAGCGATGGATAGAGCGAATCAGCCAACCAAAGTTGACTTCGGTCATGATGTACTGCACCGAGGAGAAAGCTTCGGTAACTGTTGGCTTGTAATAGAAGGTCATCGCAAATCCAGTGGCGAACTGGATCAAGAAGCAAGTTAGGGTAATACCACCCAGGCAGTAGAAGATATTGACGTGGGGAGGAACGTACTTGCTAGTGACGTCTTCGGCGATCGCTTGGATCTCCAAGCGTTCCTCAAACCAGTCGTAAACGTTGGCCATACAATCTCAAGTCCCTAAAGATCGGTTGCGGTTGATAAATCTCCCAATTAGCAATTTTGGGATTTTAGCAAAAAGGATTTTATGCTTTTGCTTGTTAACTTTCAGAGCGATCGGAGTTTTAAGAAACTTGACACTCTGTAAAGATGGAATATATTGCGTTCTCTGAGTGCCCTAACGCAAAATTATGGGCCCAAAGTAGATCTTATCGTTTGGTGAGTGGGATCAGCTGGCATCGGTTGACTAAATAATTTGATGAGAGCAATGCACCACTTCTATAAAAAAAGTAACATAGTCGAGAGATAGATTTCATCAACAACGAGGCAACTGGGCTGTTCTAGGCAATTTCGTTTGAGTCGGAATTCACAATGGGGTTCATGCACAAACAAGTTTTTCGAGTCGGATTTTCACTGCTAATGGCGTTTTGCTTGGTGTTGGGTACGTTCGCCCAACCGGCAGCAGCTTTGACAGACGAGCAAAAATTGGTATCAGAAGTGTGGCGAATTGTCAATCGCACTTATCTAGATGAGACGTTTAATCATCAAAACTGGGCGGCGGTGCGACAGCAAACTTTAGAGAAGCCGATACAAGATCAAAAAGCGGCTTATGGAGCAATCCAAAAGATGCTCAAGAGCCTTGATGATCCTTTTACCCGCTTTTTAGACCCAGAGCAATACCGCAGCTTGCAGGTCAATACTTCTGGAGAATTGACAGGGGTGGGATTGCAAATAGCTCTGAATGCGGAAACTGGTAAGTTGGAAGTTGTAGCTCCCATAGCGGGTTCACCAGCGGAGAAAGCAGGCATTAGACCACGCGATCGCATTCTCAAAATCGAGGGGATTTCTACAGATAATTTAACCCTTGATGAAGCAGCAACTAGGATGCGCGGGCCAATTGGCAGCCTTGTGACTCTTGTAATCGAACGAGAGGGAGAAGCAGAGACGGAAATTAGAGTGATGCGCGATCGCATTGCTCTTAACCCCGTAGTATCAGAATTACGTGTGACTCCTCAAGGTACAGCCATCGGTTACTTGCGCCTAACTCAATTTAATGCCAACGCTTCTATGGAATTGGCACATGCCATCTCTGGTTTAGAAAAAAAAGGCGCTGCTGCTTATGTTCTAGATTTGCGAAATAATCCTGGAGGTCTTTTACAAGCAGGAATTGAAATTGCTCGCTTGTGGTTAGACTCTGGCACCATAGTTTACACCGTGAATCGTCAAGGCATTCAGGGAAGTTTTGAAGCATTTGGGCCTGCACTCACGGCAGATCCTTTGGTGCTTTTAGTAAATCAAGGAACTGCCAGTGCTAGTGAGATTCTGGCTGGCGCATTGCAAGATAATGGTCGTGCCCAGTTAGTAGGCGAAACTACCTTTGGTAAAGGCTTAATTCAATCTTTATTTGAATTATCCGATGGTTCCGGTTTAGCAGTCACAATTGCTAAGTACGAAACACCTCAACACCACGATATTAATAAACTCGGTATTAAGCCAGATCAAGTGATTGCTCAAGCAGCACTTAATCGCGAAAACATTGGTACAGAAGCAGATCTACAATACCAAGCAGCACTGGCATTATTGGCGAAAAATTCACAAACTATCTCGCGTTCAACAGATTTGTGATCTGCATTTTGACATACTATTAGCTAACATCTATTGCTAATAGTATGTTATAGACCTGTTGCCAACTATGGCGTAATTTTAGCAGAGGTGATTGAGTATGGATTCCCCAATAAACTAACTTCTGAAAAAATCCTCACTGCTGTTTGTATTTAACTCAACCACCGCCAAATCTTGCCAACAACTCATCACGAGATAATTCGAGTAGTAAGCGGCTGTATTCTTGGGGTGATAACTGTAATAAAGGCTCAATTATTTGTTCTAATTCTTCATTTAGCGAACCAAACCGGACGCGTAACAAATTTTCTACTACTTGGCGTCGTCCTTCTTTTTGCCCTACTTGTAAAGTGGCTTCCCGCCATTCTAAGTAAGCTTGGGATAAGTTCATAATCACCTCTTGGTCATCTGCTGTAAGATTTGTCTGGTTGATGACAGTTATCCGCCAACTAGTAATTAGTTCTTGGATATTTTGCCGTAATCGGTTGTTTTGAGGAAGTGACAGTAATTCCCTGATGGCTTGACGTTGCGTTTCTCCCTTGCCTAAAATCCTCAGCCAGAGGGTTTCCAGAGTAAGTGGTAATTTATTAATTGCCACTATTGCTGTTCTGAATGAGTCTGGTAAAAAGTAAACACCTGCGAGCCAATTATTTGTATCTAATTTAGCGCCAAAACTCTCTATTCAGAGGGAGTGGCGATGTGGGAGTAGGGAGTAGGGAACCCACGCCTTGAGGCGTGGGATTGAAGTAAGGACGCATTGTGCCTCGTTGCAAGCAATCTCGGCACAAATCTTTTCCTAACAGTGGGCAATGACAATGACTCACAAAAGACAGTTTTTAATGTTTTTGTATCCCTACTCCCTACTCCCTACTCCCTACTCCCTACTCCCTACTCCCTACTCCCTACTCCCTACTCCCTACTCCCTGTTTTTGTAATTAATTATGTTTTTTGGTGTTCCCTTAAAGTAGGGGCTGCATCTGTAGCAAAGCTTGTAAATCCAGGTTGGTTAAACGTTGATAAGCTTGGTCTATGACACGTTTACCTCTGAGAAAACCTGTGTTAGCACCTGGGCAAATATATTGGAGAGTTTCTGGTGTAAAACGTTCTCGCAAGGACTGGAGACTGTGAATTTGTCTTGGCCAATGAAAGGTTTTTGCTGTTCTTAGTGGCACGGGTTCGCCTTGTTGGTTGGGGATGAGATGGCGGCCAGAAAATAAAACGCCTCCCAGGTCGCTATAGTAAAGGCAAGATGAGCCGGGGGAATGTCCTGGTGTCCAAATCGCTTGTGCTGTGGAATTAAGGCTGAATTCTTGAGTAAAGCTGGTTACGGTGAGGTTTGGTAACAAGTAAGCTTCTTGTTCTTGAATTAAAACTTCGCTCTCAAAAATTTTTTGAATTTCTACAGTTTTGCCAATAGCGCCTCGATGGGTGAGGAATAACCAACGGACGCCTCCTTGCGATCGCAAAAAATCTTGATTTGTTTGGTCTAAAGCCGGGCAATCTATGAGGATATTCCCTTCATTTCTTACAATAAAATAAGAGGTTCCCCCTAAGATGTCCCGATTAGGTGGAAAAGAAAAAATGCTGTCTAGCACAGCGCGTGGTGGCTTGGTTGTATAACTCGGCTGTTGAGGTAAGGGGCACATGAAAAAAACCGAAACTGAGGAGTTGTAAACAATAGGTGAGTGTAGAAATACTCAATTATAGAAACTTGAGAGTTTTCGGCACTGTTAACCGTTGTTGCAAAAATTGGGGTTTAAAGTCTGCCTTGTAGATAGTGCTGTGGCACTAGTTCTACAGGGAGGGCATTGTGTCAAAATTTAGTGAAAGTAACATGGCATTTTGGTTTCTCCTCTTACTTGGGCTAGCAACTTATCTAATGGTGCAGCGCAGCGTCGCTCAGATCACCCGAACGCCGGTGTGGTTGTTATGGTTGGTGTTGATGACACCAGCATTTCTATTGAGTGGATGGACGCTGAAGTATGGGGTTAAACAACCTCCGCCGCCATCGCTGATTATTTGGTCATCAGTTATCTGTCTTTTGCTATACTGGCTGTTGTTTCAGTGGGGGCGTCGAACACCAACAAATACGCCAACAAATACACAGACAGAACCCCAAACTTCGGAACTCCAGGCCATTCATCCTACCGCAGAACCAGTGTCAGTGCGCCCTATCGAACCAACAGAAGAGACTCAGTTACGAAATTGCTTTCCTTGGTCTGTGTACTATGTGCAAAATATCGAGTATCGACCGCAAGCTGTTGTCTGTCGGGGTCAGTTGCGAACTTCACCCAGCAACGCCTACCAACAAGTTAAGGAAAATATCGAAGCCCAATTTGGCGATCGCTTCTTGATTATCTTTCAAGAAGGTTTTAATGGTAAACCCTTCTTTGTACTGGTTCCTAATACTCAAGCTGCCAAAGGGGTGAGTGGACGACGCAATAGCGAAGGCTTAACTCGTCCAGGATTGGCACTTCTGCTTTTAGCCGCTACGTTGGTAACAACTACTTTGGTGGGAGCAAAAATTGCTGGCGTTGACCCAACAACATTAGAATCAAATCCTGGTGTGTTGCTCAAGGGTTTGCCCTACGCTCTGGGATTAATGACTATTTTGGGTATTCATGAACTTGGTCACTATTTGACAGCGAGATTCTACAAAATTCGTTCGACGTTGCCTTACTTTATTCCCATGCCTTTTTTCTTGGGAACTTTCGGTGCATTTATTCAAATGCGTAGTCCGATTCCTAACCGAAAGGCTTTGTTTGACGTGAGTATTGCTGGGCCAATTGCAGGATTTATCGCAACTTTGCCGTTACTCATTTGGGGTTTGGCTCATTCCGAAATTGTGCCTTTGACGGAAAAAACAGGTTTGTTGAATCCTGATGCTCTCAATCCCAAGTATTCTATTTTACTAGCTTTGTTAGCTAAATTAGCTTTGGGTAGTCAATTAACTGCAAAATCTGCGATTGACTTGCATCCAATCGCTGTAGCCGGTTTTTTAGGACTAATTGTGACAGCATTAAATTTAATGCCAGTAGGACAATTAGATGGAGGTCACATCATCCATGCGATGTTTGGACAACGAACTGCAATGGCAATTGGTCAGATTTCTCGGTTGTTGTTGCTACTGCTTGCTTTAGTTCAAGATGAGTTTTTGGTGTGGGCAATTATTTTGTTATTCATACCGTTAATTGATGAACCTGCACTTAATGATGTCACTGAATTGGATAATAGGCGTGACATTTTAGGGTTGCTGGCAATGGTCTTGTTGGTTGTAATTGTATTGCCCTTACCGCAAGCGATCGCTAACCTGTTACAAATTTAAGGATGACCAGTCAATCACACCAAAATTTACCCCATCATCAGCAACGCCGAATTTCTTTGATTTGACTTGATTGATCTCAATGAGCTGTAATATCTGCATCACAGTAATCAGGTTTTTTGAGGACAATTCAGTCTAAATCTAGATGTTTTGTAGAAAATTTCTATATACCTTAATACAAAGTGCCTATGCTTAGATCTTGCACCTGCCCAATCTCCCGCCAGAGAATAAATTCTCGCTCTTATTAGGTCAAGTCCACTTAAGTGGACTAAAATCTATGCTTTTTGTGAGATTTAATCCTCTTGAGAGGACTTTTGCTATTAGCCATAGGTTTCTAACCTATGGCGGTTTTTGGGACTGGTGCAAGATATCAGTATGATGACAATGCTTAAGTGTTGTCATCAAAATGAGTCATCCTACAATTTTTTACGTATAGTCAATCACTTAATAAGGTTTTATTTCGGTTTTTGGTGATGATTTGCAGCATATTTATCAGGGTTCAAAATTAAGTTGTACTAGAGTAAATGGTGAGGGATTAATCGAAAAAAGAGGCGTTGCTGATTGATGGGATGAATTTTAGTGTCGAAACGTAGCATTACTACATTTCTACAAAGGTTGAGAAATCATTTTTTCTTCTTATCCTGAGTCTAATAACATTATGTTTAGTAATATAGAACAGTTTTTTCCAATACTGAAGCGAAGCCTCCTAGTTGGGATACTGGTATCTCTTTTGATATTGGTAATGATAAAAATTGTGCAAGGTGTGACATTATCGAGTAATTCTTTTCCGCAAAATTGGCAAGGTACATGGAGCGGTAGAATGCTTGATCGCTCTGTGAAAGGGCAGTCGAGAACTGTACCAATGACACTGCGAATTCAGCCAATTTCTAATAATCCCGTGCGCTATACTTGGCAAATAACTTACGGAGAAGGAGAGAACAAAATAGTACGTAATTATGAATTAGTTGCTAAGGATCAGGGTGCTGGTCACTTTGTAATTGATGAAAAGGATGGAACTTTAATTGATGAGTGGCGTGTTGGAGACACACTCTACAGTCAGTTTAGAGTGGGAGATAAGTTACTCAGTACAAAATGTCGGCGACAAAGTAATCGGCTCTATTATGAACTAGCTACCTATAGGCCAACAAGTTCACCCCAAATGGAGAATTGCGAGCAAAAAGTTACTTTCGAGAGCTACCAATTACAAGGTGTTCAGTCTGCTGAATTATCACCAGTTAAATAATTCGTAATTCGTAATTCGTAATGACGCTCGTACCGACGCTCGATGACTCGCTAACGCTACGCTATCGCTACCGCTGACGCTCGAGGACTCGCTACCGCTTCGCTAACGCTAACGTAATTCGTAATTAAGTTTTGTAAGTATTGGGTGAGGGTAGTTCTTGTATTCGTGCAATCTATTATTTTGGTATGATTTCGCTAACAAGCGATCGCCGCATTTCTCACAAATATCAAATTTGTTGGATAAACAGAAAGCTTCGGTTTGAAAACAAGAGTGCGAAATCCGAGGGTTTCCTACCTTACGTCTTGTTGGGGAACTATAACTAATAACTAGTGTTATTCACACCTCAGAATTTACTAATTTTTTTGCAGATAATACCATAATAAGTAACAAATAATCAAGCATTTCAACCAAATTCTCTGCTCTCAACTCTCTATATTTAATTTTGATTATTCTCTATTCAGAGTATTAAAAAAATGGAAAGTTATAGTTCACAAGATGAAATATTATTTATAAATTTTTATGAATATTTATGTATAAACGTTAGGTATATTAACATCATACAAATTATGTTTTCAAAAATATAACCACTACATTACTAATCTTTACATTTCTTGAGAAACAGCATCTTAATTGTCTTAATTGTCTTAACTGTCTTAACTGTCTTTTAATTAATTTCTTAAGTGTCTTAACTGTCCTTGTACGTATATTAAATTGCTGATATATGTTGAATTGCTAAAACAATTTCTCATGAGGAGAAAGAGCAATGTCTACCAACGTAGTTAAAGAATCAGATATCCAAGCAGTACCATTCTTCGCTCGTTTCTTGGGAGAACAAGCTGCACAGTCAGATTTACCTTCCGATTGGGGTGTTAATACACTAAAGTACCCTTCCGATTGGGAAGAGTATTAAACCCAGTTAGCGTCATCTGAATTTAAGAAGTAGCAGTTATCAAATAACTTCAAGCTACTCGTGAGTAACAACCAATATCAAGGAATAGTACCATGTCTACCAACGTAGTTAAAGAATCAGATATCCAAGCAGTACCATTCTTTGCTCGTTTCTTGGAAGAACAAGCTGCACAGTCAGATAATCTCCCATCTCAGACAAGAAAGTACCCTTCCGATTGGGAAGACTACTAAACCCAGTTAGCGTTATCTGAATTCAAGAAGTAGTTTTCAGTTACTTGATAATTGAAAACTACTTAATGCTAACAACCGATAGAGAAAAGCCCATGTCTACTAACGTATTAAAAGCATTGGATATCCAAGCATTACCATTCTTTGCCCGCTTCCTGGCGGCAGAACAACCTCCACAGCCGCCAACCGATACTCCTCCCCCTCCCCCAATCTGGACTTTAAAATGGCCTTCAGATTGGGAAGACCGCTAAATATAGTGAGCTTCGTCTGAACTAAAAGAATAGCAGTCGAGCTTAATTATTCATGATGTTGTGGCGACTTTAGATCCCCGACTTCTTCAAGAAGTCGGGGATCTATCTGGAGAGCAACTTTTTCAGGTAGTTCCCAACATCTACCTCCGAAAAATTAAAACAAGAAAATATTTTATGAGCCTATCGCGTGACGTTATTTTATTAATTACCCACAGTGGTGATTTCTTCACAATAGATAGAGTGGCAGAAGCTTTGTCAAAAAAAGGGGTGCAACCATTCCGTCTCGATACTGATAAGTTTCCTTTAGAAGTACAATTAACAGCACACTTTGACAAATCCAAAAGCTATCACACTATAGAATATGGCAACCACTCTGTCAGCACAGAGCAGGTACAAGCTGTGTGGTCGCGGCGCATTTGGGAACCACAATTAGGTAAGGAATTAGCTCCACAGTACCGAGAAGCTTGTATTAGAGAATCAAAAGCAACTTTAGATGGTTTTTGGGACAGCCTCAAGGGAGCTACTTGGATAGATGATTTAGAGCGGATAAACTATGCAAGTAACAAGCTGCGTCAATTGCGAATTGCTTCTGAGGTAGGTTTTACCATTCCCCAGACTCTTGTCACCAATAAAGCAGAAGCAGCACGAGAGTTTTTTCACCAAGTAAACGGCAAAATGGTGAGCAAGCTATTAACTACTCTTTCCCGCAGTATGCAAGCTAATTCTTCGTTCTTTCTGTACACCAGCAGCGTTAAAGAGGAAGACTTACAAGATGCTGAGTCACTGCGCTATTGCCCAATGGTTTTTCAAGAGCAAATTTCTAAGCAGCAGGAATTACGGGTGGTGTATGTGAATGGCAATGTATTTGTGGGGGCGCTAAATGCTGATGCGTATGCAGCAGCTAAAGCTGATTGGCGTAAACCTGGTGTTGAGGTTGGTGCATGGCAACATCATGAGCTTCCTAATGAAATTGTGCGTCGCCTTCAAACTTTTATGGGAAAATTTGGGCTGACGTTTGGCTCGTTAGATTTTATCCTTACTCCATCAGGTGAATATGTCTTTTTGGAAAATAACCCAGTAGGAGAGTGGGGAATGTTGGAGAAAGATTTAGACTTGCCCATTGCAAACGCGATCGCCGATGCTCTGATTTCCTAAAAAGCAGTTGTAGTTGTTGAGGAACGAAACCCAACACCGAGAACCATGTTGGGTTTCACTCCGTACCCTGCGAAATCTGGCTACAACCCAACCTACAAAATTTATTGCTACGAACTTTTCATAAAAATTAAGTACTTCAGTGAAAAATTTTCTATGACAGTATTAATAGTTACTTTTAGCCAAGACAACGAAAGCATTCCTCTAGTAATCAAAGAAATTGCAGCTAGGGGAGAAAAAGCATTTCGGTTTGATACAGACAGATATCCCACCGAAGTGAAGTTAGATATTTACTATGGTGATTCTGAGCGGGTAATTATTACTGATGGCGAACAAAAGCTTGATTTGAGTGAGGTGTCCTCAGTTTGGTATCGGCGGATGCGCTACGGGCAAAAAATCCCCGACTCAATGGACAAGCAATTTAGAGATGCGTCAATTAATGAATGTCGTGCCACTGTTAGGGGTATGATTGCCAGCCTTCAAGGATTCCACTTTGATAAAATGTCTAATGTGGATCGGGCTAATAATAAGCAACTACAACTGCAAGTTGCACGAGAAATTGGGCTTTTGACTCCGCGTACCCTAACCTCCAACAATCCTGAAGCAGTTAAGCAATTTGCCCAAGAATGTCAGCAAGGTATCATTACCAAGATGCTTTCTTCCTTTGCTATCTATGATCAGCAGGGACGAGAAAACGTTGTGTTTACGACTCCAGTTACAGATGATGATCTGGAAAATATGGATGGACTGCGTTTTTGTCCGATGACGTTTCAAGAAAACGTACCAAAGGCGCTAGAGTTACGCACAACTATTGTCGGACATCGTGTATTTACTGCTGCTGTAGACTCCCAAAGCTTAGAAGGATCTACTTACGACTGGCGCAAAGAGGGCAAAGCCTTAGTTGAGAGTTGGCAACCCTACGATTTGCCAGAAGATATCGAGAAAAAACTCCTTAAACTAATGGCTTATTTTGGCTTAAATTATGGGGCGATTGATATTCTCGTCACCCCCGATGGCAAACACGTATTCCTTGAGGTTAACCCGGTTGGTGAGTTTTTCTGGATGGAAGTATATTCACCACACTATCCTATTTCGCAGGCGATCGCAGAAATTCTACTTACCCAAAAATAGCGATAAAACATCATATGGAATGCGCTTAGACTCTTCAATAATTGAAATTGTTGAGGAGGAATAATTGCAAGAACGCACAAATTGCAGTAGGGTAAAAAATGGCTTCTGAGTATGATTTCAAAAGTTTAAATCCTCAAAGGTCATAGTTCAAGCTTTTATTTTTAGAGTATGCAAACTCAAGTTGCTCGTGATCAAACCACAACGAATCCTTTTTCAGCCATTACTCGATTTTGGGGGGATGTTAAAGTAGTTGCAGGCCCTTATTGGTATCCAACAGAGGCAGGGGGGAGAGCATTTTTAGACGTGATTCGCTCATGGGGAATGCTCATTCTCTTAGTATTATTAATAGTCGGACTTATAAGTGTAAATGCTGCAAATAGCTACTGGAATCGTTATGTACTCGATATTATTATTGAAGAAAGAGACCTTGATAAATATAATAGTACTTTATGGCTATCCTCTCTCATTGTTGTAGCGGTAGTCCTCTTGGTAACTTCTTTAAGATATGTCAGAAAAAAGATAGTTATTGATTGGTACAAATGGCTAAATAACCATATTTTAAAAAAATATTTTAGCAATCAAGCTTATTATAAAATCAATTTTAAATCTGATATAAATAATCCAGATCAACGCATAGCTCAAGAGTTAGAGCCTATTGCTAGCAATGCTTTGATGTTTTCAGCTACTTTTCTAGAAAAAATTCTGGAAATGGCAAGTTCTATAATAATTATCTGGTCAATTTCTTCACAAATTGCAATTTATTTGGTTATTTATACAATTATAGGTAATTTAGTAGCTGTTTACTTAAATCAAGAATTAAATAAAATTAATCAAGAAGAACTTGAGTTTAAAGCAGATTTCGCTTATTGCCTGACTCATGTTCGCAATCATGCAGAATCGATTGCTTTTTTTCAGGGAGAAGCAGAAGAATTAAATATAATTCAACGCCGATTTGATAATGTTCTCAAAATTGCTGAACGCAAGCTGAATTGGGAAAGAGGACAAGATGCTTTTGGGAGAGCATATCAGTCTGCGATCGGTGTATTTTCGATGTTTATCCTTACACCTTTATTTATTCAAGATAAAATTGATTATGGAGAAATTAGCCAAATTAGTTTTATTTGCTTTGTGTTTTCTAATGCTCTGGGAACCTTAATATCTGAATTTGGCTTTTCAGGACGATTTTCTAGTTATGTACAGCGTTTAGCTGAGTTTTCCGATGCGCTACAAGCTGTTAGTAAACAACCAGAAAATGTAAATACTATTAAAGTCATAGAAGAAAAGCATTTAGCTTTTGAGGATGTCACCCTACAAACACCAAACTATGAGCAGGTGATTGTTGAAGACTTGTCACTGTCTGTTCAACTAGGAGAAGGGTTGTTAATTGTAGGGCCAAGTGGTCGGGGTAAAAGTTCTTTGTTGAGAGCGATCGCCGGTTTGTGGAACGCTGGAACTGGTAAACTAGTGAGGCCCCCGCTAGATGAACTCTTATTTTTACCCCAACGTCCTTATATAATTTTGGGGACTTTGCGCGAACAGTTACTCTATCCTCATACAGATCGGGAAATAAGCGATCGCGAACTCGAAGAAGTTTTACAACAAGTTAATCTGCAAAACTTGCTTACCCGTGTGAATGGCTTTGACGCAGAAGTTCCTTGGGAAAATATATTATCTTTGGGAGAACAACAACGTTTGGCTTTCGCACGAATATTAATTACTCACCCTAGCTTCGCGATTTTAGATGAAGCAACTAGTGCTTTAGATTTAACTAATGAAAAGAATTTATATCAACAATTACAAGAAACGAAAACAACTTTTATCAGTGTTGGACATAGGGAGAGTCTATTTAATTATCATCAATGGGTTTTAGAACTTTCAGAAGATTCTAATTGGCAACTTGTTTCTGTAGAAGATTATCGCCAGCAAAAAGCAATTATCATCGCTTCACCTGAAAAAGTTAAAACCACAATAGATATCTCTTCTCACAATGGACTGCCAATCAAACCAGAAATATTAATAGAGATAGACACAACTCAAGGATTGTCTCATAAACAAATTAACACATTAACAGATTATTCTATTGCCACTATTAGAAGCAGGGGAAGTCAAGGAAAATCCATCACTACTAAAGATGGTGTGACCTACCACTATGATAAAGATCCAAATGTATTGAAATGGGTAAAAGAATAATATGAAAAATCTTGTTACTGCACGATTATATTTAGTACCCTTGACATTGGAAATTGTCAAAACAGCAATCATTGGAAATGCTGAATTAGCAAAATTTCTGGGAGTTACAGTTTTGCCTAACTGGCATGAAGAAGAGTTTCTTCAAAATTTGCCAGAAATTGCAGATATTCTGTGTAATTACCCATTACAAAGCGAATGGGGATGGGGAAGTTTAATTATTCATAAAACAGAAAAAACGCTTATTGGTCACGTGATGGTCAAAATTATTCCAGATGCCACAGGAGAACCTACAGATGCAGTAGAAATTGGCTATTACATAGTTCCATCATATAGACGGCAAGGGTATGCATCTGAAGCTACAAAAGCAATGATAGATTGGGTACTTTGTCAACCAGGTATGCAAAGAATAACTGCTGGATGCAATCCAAATAATATAGCTTCAAAGCGGGTGCTAGAAAAAATTGGAATGCACCTCATACAATCACGACCTAAAGGATTGGTATGGGAATTATGCAAAACAGTCAGCACACTGTAGGGCAACATGGCTGTTTAAGCTAAATCAAGCCAATCCGGTCGAGAGGCCAAAAGCGAAATGTGGCTCGACCAATAATATTTTTTCTAGGTAAAAAACCCCAGTAACGAGAGTCATTACTATTGTTGCGGTTATCTCCCATCACAAAAAATTCATCTTCTGGAACTTTCACGGGTAGAAATGGCTGCTTTGGTGGTTCAGCGATATATTCTTCCTTTAAGGGTTGACCGTTGAGGTAAACTGTGCCATGAGCAACGTTAATTACCTCCCCTGGTACACCAATTACCCGTTTAATGAAAGCTTGGTCTTTAGGGTATCCCTTTCGTTGTAATTCTGCGGGTGGCTGAAAGACAATAATATCCCCGGTTGTCGGTGGGTGAAAACGATAGGAGATTTTTTCAACCACCAAGCGATCGCCTGTATATAACGTAGGTACCATCGAATCTGAAGGAATGTAGCGAGGTTCTGCAATCACAGTCCTAATTAGGAGTGCCAAACATAAAGCGATCGCCACCAAAGTTAAATTTTCTTGCCAATTGCGCCATGTTTTTGACGTCGTAGGCGTTTCCTTTGCATCACTTTCGTGAGAAGTCATAGAAGTTTTCAGCCAGTTTAAGAAGTGGGACAAATACCTTGATTATTTTGACTCTAAAGGTATACTTATAAGCAATCTGGGTTCTGCACCAACCCATACAATTACAAATAATACGTTTATCGCATCTACCAAAGTTAAGCAAAACAAGTGTAAATTAAACATAACTTGTCTAAAGCGATACAAGCTTAAGATTAAGGCTGTTAAATAGGCAATTATTAAACCTAGTCTTCATCTCTGCAATTATAAGGCAAAGTTTTGTAAAATTCCCAGTTTTGCTTACTCCTCCTAAACAAGCTAGTCACCGACTGGTAGAGCGATACAACCAGTCGGTTTTTTTATGAATCACGCTCCAGAAAACCACAGAAGGAAACAGCAACTTTGTAACCAATGCGGATACCATATAATCGAGCAAATGGGCGTTTATTACGTAAATATCGCGCCGATTCTATACCTATTTTATCAACTGCGTATTCGCCTGTTTCTGTATCGATAATCACCATCTTACTGGTGTTTTCTGCCGTTTCCACTTGTTGACGAATACTGTTTTCATATATTTCTCTAGCGCGTCGTGCAACTTCTTCGCGGCTTAAAAGTATGGCTTGCATACTCTTGCTCCTGTTTTTGCTGTTATTTCTTGATTTTACTTCATGGCGAAATTGCTTATGTGAAAGCGATCGCATTGTTGTTATCTATTAACTATCTCTGCAAAAATGCGATCGCTCATCCTTTGATAATACAGTTATATGCACAGAATATTTTTACTTTTGCCCAAACGCGTCACTTAGCTAACTTATCTGCATGGAAATTTCAACAACTATTGGGACAA
This sequence comes from Desmonostoc vinosum HA7617-LM4, assembly GCA_019359515.1. Lineage (GTDB taxonomy): Bacteria > Cyanobacteriota > Cyanobacteriia > Cyanobacteriales > Nostocaceae > Desmonostoc > Desmonostoc vinosum. The sequence continues at coordinate 343,343 of JAHHHC010000003.1, forward strand.
AATAAAATAGAACGTCATTATAATAAAGCAGATTTAGCTCAGGATATGGAAACCATTAATACAGGTTTTTAGAAATTGTGACAGTTGGTTAAAAATTACCTACACTCATTACTATCTACAAACTGCTTAACATCAAGATACAAATTACCTTCTTGATCATAGCTAAACACTTGACATTCACTTAAATCAATCGGCTCACCTACAGGAAAACGGCGATAATTAAGCATCTGCTGCAAAACTTTTCTTGTATCAGTTCCGGGTTTGAAAGTTAATAGTAGATTAGCTGATTCACAAGGCACGCCTTTGCGATAGGCAATGCATAAAACTGGATAATTGTTAAAGTTATCTCTACTCGTAATAAAAAACCAACCTTGCTCGTAATAGCGTTGAAGCCTAGCAGAAATAATCTGACAGCGCTTTGCAGGTGGATACTTTTTAAAATCTTGAACTGCCCAACGGATGAAAGTCTCATTTCCCCGTGAAGTACGTATCTTAGTAACTGGCACACCGCGTTCTTGTGTGCAGAAAAACAAGGTCTTCACAGCATAACTCGGCTGATTATCGATAGTAGTGGCAACCACCAAAGCTAAAGCTGACATTACAGAAGCCGTTACCACTCTTGGTGAGATGCGATAAAATAACTTTAATTGCATACTACTTAAGTACTGACAAAAAAATATTTTCCCTTCAACCTGACATGAATAGAGCAAGCTACGATACGAATTCGCCAATTTTTGGGATTTTATTCAGGTATACCAGTAAAAATCAGGATTTTTAATAAAAAATTGTAAAGATAGCTACAGTTTAGAAGCTTGGAGCGATGATTTGATGTGGTGCGATCGCTTGTTTTGCTAAGTGTATGTGAGATGAATTACACTCAGAATAAGCTGTTACGCTTCTAAATTGCACATTTACTGGTGGTTGTCATTTGTCATTGGTCAGAAAATAGTTACTCAGATAGCCGCCAAATTTTGATAGTCGCGTCATCACTACCACTAGCTAAAGTTCTGCCATCTGGACTAAACGCGACTGAAGTAACCCAATTAGAATGACCATTGAGGGTGGTAATTTCTTGCCCTGTGGCGAGATTCCAGATTTTGATAGTCTTATCACGACTACCACTAGCTAAAGTTCTATCATCTGGGCTAAAGGCGACTGAAGTAACCCCATCAGAAGTATAATTATTATCTTCACGTTCAATAATTACCCCAGAACCAGTATTAGCACCATCAATACGGACTGTAATTTGTTGAGCGATCGCACTCACTTGTGAGGCTGTTAACGCCGCAACCACTAACGGCTGTACAATAGCAATTGCTGCACCAAACAACACAGCCGCAAGTTTACTATCAAGCCTCATGGTTTATCCTTACCAAACTCTGCGTACCTTTGCGTTAACTCTGCGTCCTCTGCGTTGAAAATCAACCACACTCTTTACCATCTACTAGCTCTTTAACATAGAGCAAGCTACATCATCAATTTGCTAATTTTCGGAACTATCCTCAGATATATCAGTAAAAATCAGGATTTTTGATAAAAAATTGTAAAGATAGCCCACAGTTTAGAAGCTTGGAGCGATTTTGATGTGGTGCGATCGCTACTACATAACTACAAATTACTACAAAGCTGCTCCAAAAATTTTAAGTAGTTTTTCTCCCAAAAAAGAATTTTTGATCATAATTATTGCCATCAAAAATTCTTAACTAAAAAATTAAAAAGTTGTACACAAATATATTTAAATAATCAAAGAAGCTTTTATAGTTTCAAAAAAATTGTCCAGTGACTTGAGCAATTGATTCTAGCTTGGACATCTACATTCAAAATTGCGTTTGAGGAGTGACCGTGAAGGCAGTTCTACTAGCTTCTGTTAGTGGAGTCAGTTTCTTGTGCTTATTGATTAAAGTTTCACCTGTACAAGCAATACCTACCATAGAAGAAGCTCAACATCACACCCAGTCTCATAATTTTTTGGCAGAAAAAGTTAGAGCTAAAAATATAGATGACAACAAAATAGTTTTGAGTCATGAGGAATTAGTTCCCTCAACAACTCAAAGCACAATTCCAACACTTCCAGTAAAAGTTAAGCAACAAAGGGCAAAATCAAGAGTAACTGTAAGCGGAAACCCTGAATTTCCCCAAGTCTTAGCCTCGCAAGCAATAGAACAGGTAACGTCTGTATCACAACTATCAGATGTGCAGCCTACAGATTGGGCTTTTAGTGCGTTGCAGTCTCTAGTTGAGCGTTATGGTTGTATTGCTGGATATCCAAACAGTACTTACCGAGGCAACCGTGCAATGACTCGTTATGAGTTTGCTGCTGGTTTAAATGCCTGTTTGGATAGAGTTAACGAGTTAATTGCTACAGCAACTGCCGACTTGGTAACAAAACAAGACTTAGCCACATTGCAAAAACTGCAAGAAGAATTTGCTGCGGAATTAAGTACTTTACGAGGTCGAGTAGATACTCTAGAAGCACGCACAAGTGAGTTAGAAGCAAATCAGTTTTCCACAACTACCAAGCTCAATGGAGAAGTAATTATCTCAGCTATTGGTGCTACGGGCGGCGCTCCTGATCGTGATGACCCTGGTATCATACTGACAAACCGGGTGCGGTTAAATCTCAATACTAGTTTTACTGGCAAAGACTTACTGATTACTGGGTTGCAAGCTCATAATTTCTTGGGTGGTGTAGATGGCAGTGGTAGTCTGCAAGAAAGTTTGGGATTAGCATCACCATTATTAAGTGCTAGCAGTGCCCGCACCAGCTTTGAGCCTCAATTTCCGGGAGTTGATGTTAAGACTTTATCTGGTGTTAGTCCCAACTCTGTTGGGGTTTATAAACTGGTTTATATTTTTCCCGTTGCTGAGCAATTAACGCTGTTTGCGGGAACTGCTGCGGAAGTGTCAGATGCTTTCCCTCCCATAACTCCTTTTTACGGTGAAGGACAAGAGGCAATTTCTCGCTTTGCCGGCTTAAACCCTGTAATACGTGTTTCTGGGGGAACTTCTGGTTCTGGTTTAGCATCTGCTGCTGGTTTTATTTTTCAGATTTCCGAGCAGCTAGATTTGAGAGCTTTATATGGTAATGTCAACTCCAACATTGCCCAAGAAGCTGGCGAAGTACTACCAGGTGTTTCAAATACACCTCTGGGAGCAGGTTTTTTCGGGGGCAGTAGTATTGTGGCAGCCCAATTAACTTTTAGACCAAGCAATTCGATAGATATCGGCTTAAACTACGCCAACAGCTATCATGAGATCAACATCCTGGGCACAGGATTAGCTCGTAATGATATTGGTTCATTGGCGGGGGTTGATCTGGGAACACCTGTAAAACTCAACTCTGTTGGTGGAACTGTGACTTGGCGATTTTCTCCTAAAGTAGCACTGTCTGGCTATGGTGCAGCTTTCTTTGTGGAAGATTCGTCTGGCGATGTTGACGCTTCAACCACTTTCACGAGTTGGATGGTGGGTATTCATTTTAAAGATTTATTCCAAACAGGCAATAACGCTGGCTTGATTTTTGGGCAACCATTATATCGTACTGAGGTTGGCGGTACAGCTAGACTGGCTCCTGAAGGTGAAAATCGAGCTGTTCCTTACCATCTGGAGGCTTACTACCGTTTTCGGATCAGTGATAACATCAGCATTACCCCTGGGGCATTTGTGCTGTTTAATCCTGAAAGTAACAGCAATAATGACACAACAACTGTAGGTGTACTCCGTACTACTTTTACTTTCTAGGAAACTGACAAATAAAAAACGCACACATCTTTCAGAGTTGAGACGATGATTTGATGTTGTGCGGCTTTTTTGCTTTAGTGCGATCGCTCTTCTCTCATCTCAAACAAAAATATAGAAAGAAAACAGAGATAATTAGCTTGATAATATAGAAAAAACAGTTCACTTGAACTATCAAAATTATGACCAGCATCGATATTGCGTTGCCTGAGTCGATGAAAGCCTTTGTTGATGAGCAAGTTATCAAAGGTGGCTATGGCTCAGTCAGTGAGTACCTTCAAGAATTAATCTCTCAAGACCAAAAACGTAAAGCTCAAGAACATATAGAAGAGCTTTTGATAGAAGGAATTGAAAGTGGAGAAGCAATTGAAATTAATGATGAGTGGTGGCATAAAAAACGCACAGATCTAATAGAAAAATCAAGTCAGAAACAAGAATGACAAGGCAGATAAGCTGTTCCATATATAACTTGCATAATTAGGGCGGGCAAGATGCCCACCCCACAAGAGTTTTATTTACAGGACTTACGCAAGTGTCACAAGCAATGGCGCGGTTACACCGCGCCGCGCACCAAAGAACTAGGCGATAAACATGGGAATAGCGGGACGTTTTAGTTGCTCCCCTAAATAATTTGATAACAATCCATACTTAATTTGATAGATTGTTTGACCAGTTTTATAAGCT